>JADJFA010000013.1 GCA_016708875.1 Lewinellaceae bacterium | reverse complement strand
GTTCACGGAAGGGATTATCCAGCAGGCTTCCGATGTTTTTTCGGCAAAGGCCTGGGGAGAGAACATGGTGACGGTTTCCTTGCAGCCTGAATTTGATTTTGACATGAAGAAACTGGAGCGGCATTTTTACACCAGTTCCAGTTGCGGCGTGTGTGGCAAGAGTTCGATGGATGCGGTAAAAATTGCTGCAAATCATTCATTATCAAAGGATAAAGCAGACTGGAAAATAAATCCGGACGTTATTTATTCCCTCCCTGATACGCTTAGAAAAGTACAAGAAACCTTCGACGTCACGGGCGGTTTGCACGCCTGCGCAATCTTTGACCCACAAGGAAATCTGCTACATTTGCGCGAAGATGTGGGCCGCCACAACGCCCTGGACAAACTCATCGGACATTATTTGCAACAGGATATGATTCCATTGGATGAGCATATTCTATTGTTGAGTGGTCGGGCAAGTTTTGAGTTGCTGCAAAAAGCCGCTATGGCGGGCATCCGCTGTGTTTGTGCCGTGGGTGCGCCATCCAGTTTGGCTGTTGAAACCGCAGAAACATTTGGCATCACACTAATTGGTTTTTTAAGGGAAGGGCGGTTTAATGTATATACTGGTTGATGAGGGTTTATAAGGGTTTATGAGGGTTGATCATAAACACTTATAAACCTTCATCAACCCTTATAAACCCTCATCAACCATCATAAACTTTTACAATGAAAATCCGCATCAAAGGAAATTTTATCCGCTATCGCCTCACCCAATCCGAGGTGAAAAGCCTGGCCAATGGAGCCACTCTTTCTGAAAGCACCTGTTTCGGCCCTGGAGAGGAGTTCACTTTCGTTTATGCGCTTCAGGCAAAAGAAGGTATTGAGGCATTGCAAGCCAGTTTTGATGGCCGGAAAATGACGCTGTTCCTTCCCGCTGAATCTGCCAAAATCTGGCACTCGGAGGAACGCGTAGGTTTTGAAAACGAACAGGAGGTTTCGCCGGGGGTTTTCCTGAAAATGTTGCTGGAAAAAGACTTCGCCTGCCTGGACGATACCCATGAGGATCAGGCAGATAAGTACCCGAACCCGAACGCTGCTTGTCAGCCGGGTGCGCCGGTTTTGGGCGACATAGAGAGCGACCACTAGGGTCACCCCTCCGGGTTTCCCGCCTTTGGTTTAGAACACCGAATTTACCGAGACCTCCGAGACCACCGAACTAAACGCAGGGCTTCGGTGGCAGGTCAATGATTCCCATTTTCAACAAACAACATATAAAATGAAATTAGTGATTCATACTCTTATAATTTTTACAACAATATTCTTTGTCTCTAAAAATCTATATGCTCAAACAATAAAAAAAATTGTTTTGGATGAAAATGATTTTTACAGTGGACATTATCTTGTAGTTGAGCCTGAAAATAAAGATGCAATTTCAGGGGTATTAGTGCTTTTAGCAGGATTCGGACAAATACCGGAAAATACGCCTCCAGAAACCAAACTCCATAACGTAGCTTATACAAATAACATTTTGACTGTTTTTTATGCAGCAGGGAACAAGTTGTATGCCGACTCCATAACGCAAGTAAAACTCACCAGTGTAATCAACGACATTATTAAACGATACCAAGTCAGAGGCAACAATTTTGTATTAGGTGGTTTCTCCGCGGGAGGAATGATAGCCATGAGATATGTGGAACTTTGCAATGAATTTCCTGACAAGTTCTATATTCAACCTAAAGGAGTGTTTACTGTTGACTCACCTATTGATATATTCACCATTTATGAACAATTAGAAGAAAGCGTAAAAAACAATTATTCCGAATTGGCAGTAGAAGAAGCAGTAAGGGCAATAGGATACATAAAAAATGATTATGGTATTCCGAAAGAAAACGTTTCTACTTATGCAAAACTTACGACTTTTAGCATGAACAAAGCATATAGCCAGAACGAAAAACATTTAAAAAACTGTGCTGTAAGGACATATCATGATGTTGACATTGCCTGGCGAATTAAAAACCGCAATCAAACCGTTCATGGGTCAAACTATGAAGTTACCGCTGAATTAATTAACCGTTTGAATTTAATGGGCAACAGCAGAGCAGAATTTATGCAATCCTTTCAGACAGGCTACCGATCCAACGGACAGCCCCCCCGGGTGTGAAGTTGGGTGTGATTACCGCAGCTCAAGGCCACCCCTTAAAAACTCAGCAGACATCGAACATTTTGGGTCTATCCGTTAAATGAAGTGTTTAATTTAGCCTTCAATGGATATTTTTGAAAAAACAAGTGAACGGCGGAGCTACTGCTACCACTGATATCCAACGGATTAAAATTGTTGAACAGTTTTTATTGTCCCATCTCAAAGACATTGAAACCGACAAATTAATAGTTGAAGCCGTTAAAATTATCTATCAAAGTAATGGAACTATCCGTATAAAAGAGATAAACGAAAAGCTATTTATCAGCCAAAGCCCTTTTGAAAAACGATTTAGGAAAGTCGTCGGGACAACACCCAAGAAATTTGCTTCTATAATTCGGTTTAACAAAATCCTCGATCAACTGGACTACAGTAAATCATTACTCGAAATCTGTTACGAAAACAATTTCTTCGACCAGGCACATTTCATCAAAGACTTCAAAAAGTTTACAGGAGCCACTCCTGAAAATTTCAAACGCAACTGAACGATTTTAAAATTCGAGATTTTAGCCCCTGCACCTTTGCATCGTAATAAAAATGCAAAAACAAAGAAAAAATGTTTACTCTAGAACAAATCAAAGCCGCTCACAGCAAAGTAAAATCAGGTGCGGATTTCCCAGCTTACATAAAAGAAATCAAAGCCTTAGGTGTTACGCATTATGAAACATTTGTAGCAGATGGGCATACTGACTATCACGGCGCCAACGATTATACCGCAAAAGTGCCTGCAAAATATGACCCACTGGTCATTGCTGATACCGCTAATGCGGAACAATTTAAGGCAGAACTATTGGCGCACCAACAAGGCAAAACGGATTTCCTGACTTTCATCAAAATGTGTGCAACTTTTGGTATTGAAAAATGGGCAATTAATATGGATAAGATGACCTGCACTTATTATGACAAAGCCGGAAATGAAATGCTGGTTGAGGATATACCACAATAAGAAACACATTCTAAGTTACATAAATGGCTTTTTGCCAACAAGAGAAAGTAAGATGAAGCGCTTGCCTCAGATGTGTTCAAAAATTGTGGCGCAGTAATTTTAGGAAGCCGAAATGAGTCGTCCTAATTTTGAGTCAATTGGTTTTGATTGATAATTTCGTCTGCTACGGCCCCTCAATCAATTTCATCGCATACTCCAGCAATTCGTCCTTGCCCGCCCTAACTCCAGCAATGGTCGGAAGCACCGTGTGGTCAGGAACAATCCCAACCCGCTGTGTGGGCGTGCCATCGGGATAAAACACCCCGATACCACTTATCATACTGCGCAGCCCACCTGGCAGCATAAACTCAGATACATTGCCATCGGCGCCGGCTGTAGTGCTTCCCACCACGACTGTGCCGGGAACAGAGCGCAGTGCCATGGTAGTGTATTCAGCCTGACTTTGGGAAATCTCATTGATGAGAACGACCACTTTCCCTGTGTAGGGATTGGGGTTATGTTCGCCACATTCCAAGGCTTCCGAATTGGTGAAAACACCCGGATTGTCAACATGCCCATTCGTAAAATAAACAAACTTGGAAGGTTTGGCTTTCAAAAAGGTGGTCAAAGAGAATACTACAAATTCAGAAGGGTAATTGCGAATGTCAACGATCAAGCCCTTTGTGTTCTTGAATTTTTCCATGATACCAGGGAGCAGGTCTTCTTTGACGTTTCCTAAATATAAGTAGCCAATATCCGGCGACAAGAGCCGATAACAACTGTCGGGTTTGTTATAGGCCCAGTCAAGGCCCATATTAAAATTCTCCTTGCGGGGGTCAGCACAAGATACTTCAAAATCGGTGATCACGTTGTCGCGCCGAACTTTTAAATGCAAAGTGCTGTCGTTGGTGCGCAAAAGGTCTTTGGCAATATCGCGCAGTTTGGTCGGCATATTCGAGGCCGGATACAGTGGCAATTTCTTTTTCACAATCTCCTCCACCGCGACGCCCTCCACCGCAGTAATGATATCGCCGGGCAACAAGCCTGTTTTTGGCCCTTGCTCAGCATGGTAATAGCCTGTTACAACTGCTTGATTTTCAATAAATTTTACTTGTACTGCCGGGCGAAGATTCCCAAAATAATTGCGCAACTCTTCATCCTGCATCCAGAGGTTTGCGTGGGTGTCGTGTATGCGTCCAATGAGTTCACGGGCACAAAGTTTGTAGCCCAGGGCATCCTTAACCTTTGCCATTTTAGGAATGAATGCGCGCATCACCCCCGTCCAATCTTCTCCGATCACATCCCGGTAGGGGAAATAATACTGAATGATGTTCCAAAAACGATACACACTAAGCAATCGGTAGCCCTCGTCCGGGTACTTCAATTGAGGGTATGGATTTTCGTGTAAGAAATTGGGATTGCTAATAAAGGGGAGATGGTCGATATAATAATGCTTGCCCTGGTTGCGGTGCTCATATACGGCTTTCAAATGCTTGCGGAGGCCGGCGCTCAGTTTGGAATCATTCATCCATTTCAGATCGGCTGTGAGGTGTATATCGCCTTTGATTTTTTCGGAGCAGTTTGGGCAATCGGGCAATTCTCCCAGAGACTCGATCCACGAAACGAAAAGCGCATCACGTTGCTGGGATTTCAGGCCAGAGGGGTAGCGTTGCAAAAAACGGAACAACTCGAAATCCCAATTCAAATCGCCGGAAGCCACTTTGGGGTGGTGGTACTTTAGGAAGCCCCAGATTTTACCCAGGAGCACGAGGTCTTCGATGCGCTGTTCGTTCAGTTCACCTAGACTTATCCCGCTGCCAGTGGCAAAAGCTGTATCCAATTCGGCTGGAAGTTTTTGGACAATGCGAGCGGGGGCTTCCAGGAGCGGCTTCCCATCTACCAGAACCTCTATATCATCATACCAGGCGGTTCCACTGCCAGCAAGTAAGCCACCCACAAAAATGGTTTTAACCTCTTTGCTATAGTCCAGGTCTATGGTATATGGCCTCCAGCCATTGTCCCCGTTTAATCCAATCTGCTGCATATTGTCAATCCGAATCATACCAGATTCACCGTCGAGCCGCATCCACAAGCCAGCAAATCCGTCTTGCGATACATTTTCAGTTTTTATCCAACCTTTTAAGGTGATGGTTTTCCCTTCAAAATCGGCAGGAAAACTCAGGAAGAATGCCCCAAATTCTCCCCCTTCTTTTGGCGAAGCCAATCTCGCGCTGTATCGGCCACTGACGACGGTCGAAGAATCAACCGCAAATAAATAACTGTCGGTTGATCCGGGGCCAACGCCCTTCGACCAATCGGCAGGCATACCCGTTGCGGGGTCAAATTTTTCAAAACTTTGGTTGAAGGATTTTTGCGCTGAAAGCAGGCTGGTAAAAAGGAGGAATAAACAGAGGATTGGTGTTTTTTTCATGGTTTAGGTGTGGATAAAAGTGTGAGACAAAGTAGAGATTAGCCAATAACGACAGCAGACGCTTTTTTGTAACAAAGCGATACTATTATTTTGTTTTTCTTGTAATAAAGGAAATGCGACGGCCAAGAAAGAACACAGAATTAGTTTATTAACCACAAAAGGCACAAAAGGACACAAAAGGTTGTCTATTAATCTTTTGTGTCTTATGTGGTTAATATAATTTTCCGGTGTTACGCCTGTGAAATCGTACTCCGAATAAGCGTCGGTGAGTCGGTATCGTACAGAAATAATTTTAGCGACTGTAATCCCCAAAAAGACTTGCTTTTGGGGATTACAATCGCTAAATAATTTATTTTTTTACTGTTAGCATTACCGAACAATCACAAACATCTCATTACCTAATATTTCCTGCTGTTTTCCCAGCAATACGAGCTGGTAAACACCGGCATCTAAGCCTGATAAATGGAGAGACATTTGCCCGGAAAGGGGCGCCTCGCGCATCACAAGCTTTCCCTGTTGATCCAAAATGCGGAGCGATTGGGCTTTGCCCAGTGCTGCTTGTGGAATCGTTACCAGCAAGTTATCCCGGGTAGGATTGGGTGATATTTGTAGACCGAAGGTCGCAGAAGCCGGACTGTGGCCAGACAAAGGCCATTTCACCTCGGTTTTAACGGTGTTGGTGATGATGGGTGCATTAAAATCAAACACAATACCGGCTGTGTTATAAATGGACTCGTTTAGCGCCAATCCTGGATCTGCAGCCACCGAGAATTTAACGAAGCCAGTCTCTCCGGGGAACAGCACTATATTGGAAAAAGTGAAGGTGACAGCGCCATCCGACCGCAAATGCCAGGTGCAAGGATGGCTGGAGCTGATCCATTGAAAAGTAGCCGGATTCAAGTGAGCCTCCAAAACGTCCTGGATCACCACTTTTTCTGCATAAAAGTTGCCCGTATTTTCAAAACGGATGGTGTACTCAATGGGCTTGCCATGCGCAAGATCATCCGGAGTGATATACGCCGCGGCAGATTTGTCGTTCGGGTCATAGGAACCCACCACGATTTCACGCAGTGCCGCGTAGTTGTTGTCCAGCGCCACATCATTTGCCGCATGGACTATTCCAGAAAAGAGGAGAATATCGCCAATGGGTACGCTCGCATTTACCTGAACGCTAACCTGCAACGTACTATGCTCAAAAGGCGCGAGGGGGCCTAAGGACCATTTCAGGGTGTCGCCCACTATAGTAACACCACCAGAAGGATTTGTTGATAAAACACTTACTCCATTGGGGATCAGGAGTTCAACCGAGGCGTTGTTGACGATTTCGTTGCCTACATTGGCCACCGTCAGACTAATCTTATTGTCAAATCCGGGCCGGAAGGGTTCCCAATTGGTGATATCCAGTTTCAGATCAATCACTCCCTGCGTAAAATGAATCCCGAAATCATAGCCGGTTCCGGATTGATTGGCCTGCCGGAAAGGAGGTAAAGCACTGCAGTATGCATTCGGCAAACTAACGCGGATAGAGTCAAGTCCGGAGGCCGCCACCAGCGAATAGAGACCGGCATCGTCGCTCATATTGTAGGAACCCAATGGTTCGGCGCTTAGAATTATGTTTTTTAATGGAAGTTCTCCATTGTCTTTTACTCCGTTTTGGTTCTGATCGTTGAATACAAGCCCTGAAAAAACCTCAAATTCAGCCCCCAGGCGCCAAACGCCACTGGTCACCGCACCCAGGAAAATATTGGATCCGGAGGAGAGCAGGCGTCGGCCCCGTAGATTCTTCAAGCCGTTGTTTATTGACTCCCAATTATTCCCCTGATCAAAACTTATCCAAACACCATTATATGGTATCGTACACATAATCAGGTTTTGGAAATACAGTATTTGGCCTGGTTCAAAATTAACATCTCCCCAGCTATCCTCCGGTAATCCATTCATGGCCAGCGTTTGCCAGCTTACGCCATTATCTGTGCTGTAAAAGGATTCGTACTCCGACCATATGATGAGCCTGCCGCCCGAAACGCCGAGTTTGTTGTAGCGATGCGCGCCAGGCGACCAAAAGGTATAATTCAGTTCCCAGGTGGCGCCATCATCGTCGGAACGAAATACCTCTCCATCATTGGTGGTGTAAAACAGGTAGTTGCCAAATTTTGCAATGTCGCGAAGTCCATAAGAAGTACCAGAATCTACGACCAGCGTTTCCCAATTTGCGCCTCCGTCTTTGGTTCGCCGTATTCTCGCATCTTCCACAAGGTAAAGGTCATGATCAATGATCCTGAAAAATGATTCTCCAGCAAACCAGGCGTCCACATCCAGCATTTTGGTCCATACATTGGAATTGCCGATTAGTTGGTACAATGAATCATTGGTTCCAATCGCCCAAACGGTATCCCCCATGGTGATCATTTCATTAAACTGGATGTTGGAGTAGATGGAACTGCCCGGACTCGGAATTTTGACCCAATTGAGTCCGTCATTAATGCTGGACAAAATGCCGTTATAGGTAGTGCTCACAATCAATCTGCCATTGGGCAATGCGGCCATGGAATTGATCCTTGAGCCAATAAAACCGTTCTGGAATTGTTCAAACTGGGTGTTATTTTGAACCGTATGGAAAATGCCGCCCGAGCCGGCAACACCGTAGCTGCTTCCGGATTCTACACCGTCCAAAATTCCATAATATTGATCGGACTGTGTAATTTGTTGCCAACTCAAACCGTCTGCAGACTGGTAAATTTCGCTGGAAAAAAGGAGAGAGGAGCCGTCGGAGGCGCGTTTCATTCCGTTAAGATTATAGAAACTACTGGGTTCGCCCAGCCAGTTTTGGCCAAAATCAGTAGAGGCAAAAACACTGTCCTGACTCAGCAGTAACAGAAAAGGACCATCTGCGAACAAATCCTGATTATAAGCGGTGTCTTGTATGGTAGTCCAGGTAGCCCCCAGATCACTGGAGTGGTATTGTGCGTAATAGTAGTAGGCCAAAATATTGTCTCCATACACCGCTACTTCATTAAAATAAGCATCCGGGGGTTTTACTATTTGTGTCCAGTTTATGCCATCGTCCGTGCTGTAATAAAGCTCTGTCTGGCTATTGATCCAGATACGCCCGCCTTCCCTCCAAACCTTGACATCATCTCCTGAAGTGCTCAAAAAAATGTAGGGCGGGTTTTCATAAATGGCTGATTGTGTCCAGGTTTGTCCGCCGTCCGTACTTCTGAGGAAATAAGGATCTTCATCATAACTTGAAATGAATTTTAGGGCCAAAACAAGGATTTCATCGCCTGAAACAAATTGGCTCACCACCCGCAAATCGTTTAAGGAAGGGTGTACGGATTTCCAGCTTTGTCCTTCATCCGAGGAGCTCCACAGACCATTTTCAGTTCCGGCATAGATGGTTGTAGCGTTTCGTTCCAGATTATGCACATATCCGCCTTCCGGCCCGCTGGTTTGTTGCCATTCGGCATTGGTTTGACTGAAAAGCGGAAGGGTAATGCATAACCCCAATAACAAGAGTAAGTAGTTTTTCATGTTAATAAAGTAGTTAATGAACGTTTGAGTATGGTATAAACCTGAGCATTCCCGGATTATATGGTGTTATCTCAGGTTTTCAGCTTAAAAGTAAAGGATAAAATGGAAAAATGGGCAGGACGCGGTTTTTTTGATTGTTTCGGGGCACAAAAAAAGCCGCCCCTGCTCAGGACGGCTTCTTCATAGAAGTGACTGATAGTCTCACTTGAAGTGAGACTATCAAGTACGCAATGCAGGGCGAAATGAATTTCGCCCTACTCCTGCACCACCAATCGCTTCTGCCCTTTCAAACCCTCTGATTGGAAATCAACAATATACATCCCTGGTGTTAAACCTTTCAGTCCCAACCAGTAGGTGTTCTCTCCTTCCAATCCAAGGTCTTGATGGCTCAAAATCATACGGCCTTGGAGGTCAAAAACACGAATTATTACAGGTTGATCTGCCAGCAATTCAAAAGCGACCGCAACATCCCCAGAAGTGGGGTTCGGGAATACATGGAACGCAAAATCTGACACACCAGCACTAAGTGATTCTTCACTTCCCAAATGGTCTGGGGCCAAAGGAGAAGGGTTCAAGAATGGCCCCACGGTCACGACCGACACGCAGGTGGATGCATTGCCGCTAAAGTCTTTTACTGTGATGGTCAGGTTATTGTTGCCAAGATGGGCGCTTGTGTACACTTTCGCGACCGGACTGTACGACCACACCGAACAGTTGTCTGTACTGTTGCCTGCCAAATCTGCACCGTATACTGTCGCGGTTCCATTTGAGCCAAGTTCAACTATCACATCCTCGCACAATGCCGTCGGTGCTATGGCATCTTTTACTGTTACATAAGAAAGACAGGAAGAAGTATTCCCGTTCACATCCGTCATACTCAAGATTACTGGCTGGCGACCGCTAATCTCCGAGCAATTAAAAGAGGTTTTGTCAATACTCATAGTGCCGATCCCGCAATTATCCGTACTGCCATTATTCACCTGTGCCGTAGTGAGGGTAGCCTGGCCAGCATCGTTTAGGAAAATAGTCGGATTTTTACAAAGTGCATTAGGACCACTTATGTCTTTCACCATCACTATGGCTGTACAAGTGGCTGTATTGCCACCTGCGTCCGTCGCTTTGAGTGTTACCGTATTGAAGCCAATATTGGAGCAGGTGAACATATTGGGTGTCACCATCAAAGAGAACGAACAATTGTCGGTGCTGCCGTTGTTCACGGAGGCGGGGAGCAAGGTTAAGGTACCGTTGATACCCAAGTTTACCGATCCACTCTTGCACTTCGCCACTGGAGGTGTTTGGTCTTTCAATGTAACGGTGAAAAAACAGCTTGCCATGTTGCCACTGCCATCTGTAGCCGTTAAGGTCACCAATACCGAGGCGTTGTGTCCCAATAAACTGGTAGTTGGAGGTGGCGTTTGGCTTACGGTTATTGTACCTGCAGGGGTACAGTTATCGCTCAAAGAAACGGGCGCCCAAGTACCAACAGTACCCGAACAAGTGCCATTTGCTGGTTTAATTTGGTTGGAAGGACAAACGATCAATGGAGCTTGTGTGTCGCTTACGGTTACCGTGAAAGCACAAGTGACCGAGTTGCCCGCAGCATCTGTTACCCGGAAAGCATTCGTGGTTGCGCCGACCGGGAAGGAAGAACCGGTGGGCAAGCCCGAGGTTTGGGTCGTCGTTTGACCCGAGCAGTTGTCCGCGCCAACAGGGGGCTGTAGCTCACCACAGCAGAACACAGGCCCGGTGTATTGCTAACTGAAATGTTGCCAGGGCAGCTGATCGTTGGTAATTGGGCGTCGCTTACGGTTACCGTGAAAGCACAAGTGGCCGAGTTGCCCGCAGCATCCGTTACCCGGAAAGTATTCGTCGTTGCGCCGACCGGAAAGGAAGAACCGGTGGGCAAGCCCGAGGTTTGGGTCGTCGTTTGACCGGAGCAGTTGTCCGCGCCAACAGGGGGGCTGTAACTCACCGCAGCCGAACACAGGCCCGGCGTGTTGTTAACTGAAATGTTGCCAGGGCAGCTGATCGTTGGTAGTTGGGCGTCGCTTACGGTTACCGTGAAAGCACAAGTGACCGAGTTGCCCGCAGCATCCGTTACCCGGAAAGTGTTCGTCGTTGCGCCAACAGGGAAGGAAGATCCTGTGGGCAACCCCGAGGTTTGGGTCGTCGTTTGACCGGAGCAGTTGTCCGTACCAACCGGAGGGCTGTAACTCCCACCGACCCCCCCACCACAGCAGAACATAGACCCGGCGTGTTGTTGACTGAAATGTTGCCAGGGCAGCTGATTGTTGGTAATTGGGCGTCGCTTACGGTTACCGTGAAAGCACAAGTGGCCGAGTTGCCCGCAGCATCCGTTACCCGGAAAGTATTCGTCGTTGCGCCAACAGGGAAGGAAGAACCTGTAGGCAAGCCCGAGGTTTGGGTCGTCGTTTGACCGGAGCAATTGTCCGCACCAACAGGAGGGCTGTAGCTCACCACAGCAGAACATAGACCCGGCGTGTTGTTAACTGAAATGTTGCCAGGGCAGCTGATCGTTGGTAATTGGGCGTCGCTTACGGTTATCGTGAAAGCACAATAATTCGTGTTGCCCGTTCCGTCAGTTGCTTTAAAAGTATTGGTGGTTTGGCCCACCGGAAAGGAAGACCCCGAAGGCAAACCCGCCGTTTGAGTTGTCGTTGGCCCCGAGCAATTGTCTGTGCCTACCGGAGTTGAGTAACTCACGATTGCACTGCAAAGTCCTGTTGTATTGGTCACTGAGATGTTACCCGGACAAGTGATCGTGGGCAATTCAGTGTCCGTTACTGACACTGCGAAGGCGCAGGTGGCTGTGTTACCTGATCCGTCTGTCACTTTAAATATATTGGTCGTTGCACCCACTGGATAGGTAGCGCCCGATGGCAAACCAAGCGTTTGGATCGTCGTAGCGCCCGAGCAATTGTCCGTGCCTACCGGAGTTGAGTAACTCACAACTGCACTGCAAAGTCCTGGAGTATTGGCCACCGGGATGTTCCCCGGACAAGTGATCGTGGGCAATTCAGTGTCCGTTACTGACACTGCGAAGGCACAGGTGGCTGTGTTACCTGATCCGTCTGTCACTTTAAATATATTGGTCGTTGCACCCACAGGATAGGTAGCGCCCGATGGCAAACCAAGCGTTTGGATCGTCGTAGCGCCCGAGCAATTGTCCGTGCCTACCGGAGTTGTGTAGCTCACAACTGCACTGCAAAGTCCTGGAGTATTGGCCACCGGGATGTTCCCCGGGCAAGTGATTGTGGGCAATTCAGTGTCCGTTACTGACACTGCGAAGGCGCAGGTGGCTGTGTTACCTGATCCGTCTGTCACTTTAAATATATTGGTCGTTGCACCCACAGGATAGGTAGCGCCCGATGGCAAACCAAGCGTTTGGATCGTCGTAGCGCCCGAGCAATTGTCCGTGCCTACCGGAGTTGTGTAGCTCACAACTGCACTGCAAAGTCCTGGAGTATTGGCCACCGGGATGTTCCCCGGGCAAGTGATTGTGGGCAATTCAGTGTCCGTTACTGACACTGCGAAGGCACAGGTGGCTGTGTTACCTGATCCGTCTGTCACTTTAAATATATTGGTCGTTGCACCCACAGGATAGGTAGCGCCCGATGGCAAACCAAGCGTTTGGATCGTCGTAGCGCCCGAGCAATTGTCCGTGCCCACAGGAGTTGAGTAACTCACAACTGCACTGCAAAGTCCTGGGGTATTGGCCACCGGGATGTTCCCCGGGCAAGTGATTGTGGGCAATTCAGTGTCCGTTACTGACACTGCGAAGGCACAGGTGGCTGTGTTACCTGATCCGTCTGTCACTTTAAATATATTGGTCGTTGCACCCACAGGATAGGTAGCGCCCGATGGCAAACCAAGCGTTTGGATCGTCGTAGCGCCTGAGCAATTGTCCGTGCCTACCGGAGTTGTGTAGCTCACAACTGCACTGCAAAGTCCTGAGTATTGGCCACCGGGATGTTCCCGGACAAGTGATTGTGGGCAATTCAGTGTCCGTTACTGACACTGCGAAGGCACAGGTGGCTGTGTTACCTGATCCGTCTGTCACTTTAAATATATTGGTCGTTGCACCCACCGGATAGGTAGCGCCCGATGGCAAACCAAGCGTTTGGATCGTCGTAGCGCCCGAGCAATTGTCCGTGCCTACCGGAGTTGTGTAGCTCACAACTGCACTGCAAAGTCCTGGAGTATTGGCCACCGGGATATTCCCCGGACAAGTGATCATGGGCAGTGTAGTATCTGTACAATTCACTGGCATCGTGGTTACTTCTACAGACTCCGGGCTATTCATCGTGTTATCCGCATCGCAGGAGCAGCGGGTTTTGATGCTTTGAGTTGGTCCATCCTGGTCATAAATGGGCAAGGTGCTACTCCATGAACCGCTATTGACCTGATATTGCAAAGTGGAACCGGTAGGACAAGGAGAGCCCGGTGGTGCAGTAATCAGACCGCCAGCTTCGACACAACTGGGGTCACAAGAACTGTCGGTGATGGACACATTGTCCGGAGCACCTGAGAAGTTCGGACAATTGCTCATACCATTCGAAGCATCCGGCGTAGGGTTCTGGGTGACAATCGTGGAGCCACAGTCCGTGCTCCGGGAAACCGACTCGGTTTCGGCCAGGCCATTCTCGTTTTCATTGTATTGTACTGATTGTCCCAAGCCGTTAAGCAGTCCATTGTCATCAGCGTTATCCGTGTCATATACAATCGCATCCACCAGGTTGACGGTTGTAGTGAAGGATAGGATGACGAAAGATGAGGTATCGTAAATGGCCACGGCATCCGCGCCGTTTTGAATGGTATTATTGGGGATAACAAGATCCACTCCAGCAACACCGGAATTGCCAATTAAGAAAAAACCGTTGGCATCCAATGAAAAGCCATCGAGATCGTAGGCACGATAGGATAGATCATTTGCGCCATTGAATAACACCACGACGAAGTGGTCCAGTGCGCCATTGGGCGTGCCTGAAAGTTCAATAAATTCTGCCTCATCAATACCCGGCGTATCTGAATCAATTTCGTTGATACAAACGGTGGTTGGCGCTTGTGCTGGCGGCGCGCCAGGCTCTCCCAGTACCCAACGGGAGAAGGCATCGCCTCCCGCGCCACCGTGCTGCTGGTGTTCGGGCGGAGTTTCGGGGCCGCCTACACTTTTCGCTTGAACGGCAAGGCCACAAAAGCATACCGCCAGGAGTAAAAGAAAGTAAGTTATTTTTTTCATTGTTGAGTAAAATTTGATGTGTCAGATGTATTGAAATGAATGGAATGCAGGTCGAACAAGTACTATCGTCGAGCTGTGTAGCTGGCAATCAACAAAGCATTGGCTAGCATGCAAAAGCCCGTGGAGCTTGCATGGCAGGTAATGAGCATTAATTCCGTTGGTTGGGAACCGTGGCAAAGGTAATAGCGAAAAAAAGGGATATGGTATAGGGGTTAGCCCCTAGATTTGGGGAAAGGGGATTAGGGAGGCTGGACGGCGTATATCTTTGCCGGGGATGGGGGAATTTGATTGACGACTTATGATTGGCTTGTCAACTCCATCCTTTACTTTCCTACCGCTAAATATGCTTCGACTTTACTTCCTCCTTTTGTTTTTTATCTGCCTGGGTACCGCAACCCTTTTAGGCCAGGCAGGCACGCCTTTGGACAGCCTTGTGTCTACCTGCAATGCCTACACCAAGGAAGATACTGTAAAGATTAAGATGCTCCTGCAAATTGCAAATGAGTATCAGAAATCCAACCCTTCTAAAGGCCTTGTTGCAGCTGGCGAAGCTGTTGGCATAGCCAAGAGACTAAATCAGCCTTTTTTTATTGCCCATTCACTAAGAATAAAAGGCGTCCAACAATCCGCAACAGGAGCATATGATGATGCTCTTTTAACACTGGAAGAAGCGCTGCAATTATGTAAAACAATTAAAAATGCCGAAAAAATTGAGTCAGATATTGTCAATAATATTGGCGTTCAATATTATTATAAGCATGATCTTCAGAATGCCTATAAGTACTTTGAGCAGGCGTATATAAAAAAAACATCCCTGGGAGATATTGGCGGGGCCGGGAATGCAATAGGGAATATGGGTAATGTCAGTCAACAGTTATTAGACTTTCCGAAAGCCATTAGTTGCTTTGATCAGGCCATTGCTATTCTTGAAAAAGTTGGAAATATGTCTGCAAGAGCCAATGTACTCCGAAACAAGGGCAATACATTGAATTTAATGGGCGATTACTCCAATGCTTTGTCGCTCTTTCAACAAGCGTTGGAGTACTACCAAAAGAATGGCCTGATTGCTCGTGAAGGCGATCTTTATCTTAGTCTTGGCGTAACCTACAACTATCTGAACGATCACGAAAAGTCCATAGAATATTATCAAAAAGCCCTGAATATCTATAAAAAAACTGGCAATAAAGTATTTTATGCTGAAGCTTGCATAAACATTGGGAATTCATATTCGGTAATGAAAAATTATGAAACCTGCCTTTCATACTTAAGAGAAGCCCTTCCGATAGTTATGGAGACTAAGGATGAAAACGCCCTCGCATATTGCTATGATGCTTTTGGCGCCGTTTATACCGAATTGAAGGATTTTCGCCTTGCGCTTGACTATTTTCAAAAGTCTTTAGCCATTGGAGATAAACTGGGTAATCATCCCACATTGACGTCGAATTATCTAAAAATTGGCGATATGCACGCGGATGCACCTGATTCTGTGTTGGTGGAAGCGGGCATATCCGTAGAGAATCGCTATCTATTGGCTGAATCATTTTATTTAAAAGGCCTTAAACTGTCAAAAGAAGTTGGACAAACATTGCAGACATCCACCATATGGCGTCAAATGAGCAAATTCTATGAAAAAAACGGAGACTATTTAAAAGCGTATAATGCATTTAAGAACTACGTAACGTTAAACGACAGTATTTTAGGAGAAGACATCAAAAACAAATCACCCGAAAAGAAATCCAATTCGAGTTCGACCAAAAAGAAGCTGCTTTAAAATTTGAACAACAACTCACTCAGGAACAACTCGAAAAACAAAAACTCCTGTCGCTCCAACAACAACAAACCCTCACCCTCCGCGATCAATCCCTCGCCCTGAGCAACCAAGAAAAAGACCTCCAGCGCCTCGCTTACCTCAAAGAAAAAGCCGAAAAACAGGAGAAACAACAACAACTCAGTCTGGCTGAAATAGATAAACAATTGCAGGAAGTCCAACTCGGCGCCTTACTCCAGGAAAAAGCCTTGCAACTTAAAACCCTGGCCGAAAAAAATGCGCTGATCGGCTTTTTGATTGCAAGTATCAGTGCCATATTGCTCGCTTTCGCCGCATTTTACTGGTGGATCAGACAAAGGCAAGCCAAAAAAGAAGCCGCCAATCAGGCCCAATTTACCCGTCAACTCCTCGAACACGTGGAAGACGACCGGGGCCGCATCGCCATTGACCTGCATGACAGTGTTAGCCACGATCTGCTCCTGCTCAAACAAAGCATCCGAAAAGAAATCACCGGGCCGGAAGTCGGCGACAAAATTGACGGCATCATCAACGGTATCCGCCAGATCAGCCGCAACCTGCATCCGGTCATGCTGGACAAAATCGGATTGGGCCTAAGCCTCGAAACCCTCTGCGAACAGTTTATGCTGCACGAAACCATGTATGTTTCGCACGACATCAAGTATAAGAATACGCTGTCCAAAACGGCAGAATTACAACTGTTCCGCATCGTACAAGAAGGCCTGACCAATGCCCTAAAATACTCCAAAGCCGAAGCCGTAAAAGTGCAGATCAAATCTTCAGGCAATACACTTCGGCTTGAAATTCAGGACAATGGAAAAGGTTTTGATGTAGAAAAAGCGCTGGCTGGCGGAAAGGCTTTTGGCCTGCACAGTATTCTTCAGCGGGCGAAAGCTCTTGGCGGGAAAGCGGAGATTCGGTCGGGGGATGGAGGGACCACGATTGTTCTAACAATCCACTAGAGAAAGGGGTGGATTTTGATTGACGAATGACGAATACATGAATGATGATTGTTGAGTGATGGGCTATTGGTGAAATTAGGATGGATGATTGAGCGGAACCTCGGCAATCTAAAATCAAACCTCAATCTCAACAATCATCATTCATGCATTCTTCATTCGTCAATCAAGAAAAATCTGCATTTCTTAAATATCACTTCTTAAAATTCATGCGTCTGCCCTAGGGGTTACCCCCTGTTTTGCCCGCTTCCCTAACAGCCCTTCACTGACCCTTCTATCTTTGTCGCTCAATCCTTTCTACCATGGCCAATATCCTCATCAGCGACGATCATCCCCTGACCCTCATGGGCACCAAAACCTACGTCGAAAGTTTAGGTCATCAAATTTGTGATCTGTGCAGCAACGGGATCACGGCATACAACATGATCCTGCAGCGCAAGCCAGACATCGCAATCCTCGACATCAATATGCCCGGCATGAATGGCATGGAAGTGTTGGAAAAACTTCAGTCAAGTCAGCCAAAAACCAAAGTCATCCTGCTCACCATGCACAATGAAATCTCCATTTTTAACCGCGCTAAAGCGTTGAATGTCAAAGGGTATGTGCTGAAGGAGTTTTCTACGGATGTACTGGAAGATTGTATCAATGCGTGGGCGTCAACACACTTCCAAAGAGATCGCTCAAATGCTGTTTATCTCTGAAAAAACGGTGGAGAATCATCGCTCCAATATCATGAAAAAACTGGCACTGCCCGCAGAGAAAAATGCGTTGTTGGTTTGGGCGGTCAAGAATATGTCTTCCACTGGTCTGGACCCGGGAATGCATAAAAATCAAATCCTTCACTAAACGCGAAGCCCCTCTGATACGGCGCCAAAATATTGGTGCGCCCAGTGTATGGTTTAGCCGTTGGGGCGCATTGCCCCGGAACAGCGTTCCGGTATACACAAAAAAAGCCGCCCCGATTGCTCGCTGCGGCTTCCTTATCGAAGTGCCTGATAGTTTCGCTTGAAGTGAGACAATCAATATTTCAAGGCGAAATGAATTTCGCCCTACTCCTGCACCACCAATCGCTTTTGCCCTTTCAAATCCTCTGATTGGAAATCAACAATGTACATCCCTGGTGTTAAACCTTTCAGTCCCAACCAGTAGGTGTTCTCTCCTTCCAGTCCAAGGTCTTGATGGCTCAAAATCAGACGGCCTTGCAGGTCAAAAACACGGATCAATACAGGCTGTTCTGCCGACAATTCAAAGGCAACCGCAACATCCCCCGAAGTGGGGTTTGGATAGACGTGGAACGCAAAATCTGACTCACCAGCCTTAAATGATGCTTCACTTCCCGAATGGCCTGGGGCCAACGGTGTAGGACTCATGAATGGCTCTACGGTCACGATTGACACACAGGTGGCCGCATTGCCGCTCCAGTCTTTCACTGTGATCGTCAGGTTGTTGTCGCCGAGGTTGCTGCTGTTGTACACTTTCGCGATCGGGCTGTACGACCATACCGAACAATTGTCTGTACTGGCGCTTGCCAGTTCTGCACCGTACACCGTCACCATTCCGTTTGAACCAAGTTCTACCGTCACGTCTTCACATTCTGCCGTTGGTGCTGTGGCATCTTTCACGCTCACGAGGGAAAGGCAAGTGGAAGAATTTCCATTTACGTCCGTCATGCTCAGAATAACTGGCTGTTTCGCGCTGATCTCTGAGCAGTTGAAGGAAGTTTTGTCAATACTCATCGTGCCTATCCCGCAATTGTCCGTACTGCCATTGTTCACCTGGGCCACCGTGAGGGTGGCATGTCCGGAGTTGTTTAGGAAGATGATCGGATTTTTACATTGTGCATTAGGGCCGCTTATGTCTTTCACAGTCACTATGGCATTACAAGTGGCCGTATTTCCACCTGCATCCGTAGCGCGGAGCGTCACAGTGTTCAAACCAATATTGGAACAGCTGAAGGTGTTGGGAGTGAGCGATAAAGTGAAAGTACAATTGTCCGAGCTACCATTGTTCACGGAAGAGGGGGCTACTGTCACCATGCCATTGGCGCCCAAATTGGCTGTTACATTCTTGCACTTGGCCATAGGCAAGGTGACGTCCTTTAAGGTGACAGTGAAGGAACAACTTGCTGTGTTACCGTTTCCATCATTGGCGGTCAGGGTCACAAGCTCCGAATCGTTGTGGCCACTCAATATAGTACTCGACGGTGGGGTTTGCGTCACGGTGATCAAGCCTACAGCTGTGCAATTGTCACTCAACGAAACCGGATTCCAGGAGCCGACTGTCCCCATGCAAGAGGCGCTGGCCGGGATGTTCTGATTGGCGGGACACTGGATCATGGGTGGAATGATGTCAATGTAATCCAAGGTTCTAAAATGGGTGGCAATACATCCGTTGGCATCAGTCACCGTAACCGTATATGTACCCTCCACTATATTCAGGAGGTCTTGTGGGTCATTGTCCGGGACGTCCGAGCCATCATTGCTCCAGTCGTAAGTATAGCCGGGCGTTCCACCCGATACGTTGAGGTCAATAGAACCATCAGCTACGAAACAATTGCTTGGGTTCACGATGGTGGAGCTCAAAGAAATTGCTGTGGGTTGCGTTATGGTGACTGATGTTGTCTTGCTACAACCGTTCGCGTCCGTCACCGTCACCGTGTAGGTGCCAGTGGCTAAACCAGATCGGTCCTGCGTGGTCGCGCCGCCCGTCCAGGAATAGGTGTACGGAGAAACCCCGCCAGACACCGTCAAATCTATCGAGCCACCGGAGCCGCCGTTGCAAAGCACGTTCGCGTGCGTCTCCGTCAGCACCATCCCTGCAGGCTCTGTGATGGTCGTTGAAAGCGTCTTCGTGCAGGCGTTCGCGTCCGTGACGGTCACCGTGTAGGTGCCAGCAGGAGTGGGTGGCGCCCGTCAGGAAAGGGGAGAAGGAGGGCGGTTGAAAGCTGCTGGCTGGTCTTGCGGCAGGTGCCTGCCGCAAGGCCAGAGCGGTCCTGAGTGGTCGCGCCGCCCGTCCAGGAATAGGTGTACGGCGAAACCCCGCCAGACACCGTCAAATCTATCGAGCCAGTCGAGCCGCCGTTGCAAAGCACGTTCGCGTGCGTCTCCGTCAGCACCATCCCTGCAGGCTCTGTGATGGTCGTTGAAAGCGTCTTGGTGCAACCGTTCGCGTCCGTGACGGTCACCGTGTAGGTGCCTGCCGCAAGACCAGAGCGGTCCTGCGTGGTCGCGCCGCCCGTCCAGGAATAGGTGTACGGAGAAACCCCGCCAGACACCGTCAAATCTATCGAGCCACTCGAGCCCCCGTTGCAAAGCACGTTCACGTGCGTCTCCGTCAGCACCATCCCTGCAGGCTCTGTGATGGTCGTTGAAAGCGTCTTCGTGCAACCGTTCGCGTCCGTGACGGTCACCGTGTAGGTGCCTGCCGCAAGACCAGAGCGATCCTGCGTGGTCGCGCCGCCCGTCCAGGAATAGGTGTACGGCGAAACGCCGCCAGACACCGTCAAATCTATCGAGCCACTCGAGCCGCCGTTGCAAAGCACGTTCACGTGCGTCTCCGTCAGCACCATCCCTGCAGGCTCTGTGATGGTCGTTGAAAGCGTCTTCGTGCAGGCGTTCGCGTCCGTGACGGTCACCGTGTAGGTGCCTGCCGCAAGACCAGAGCGATCCTGCGTGGTCGCGCCGCCCGTCCAGGAATAGGTGTACGGCGAAACGCCGCCAGACACCGTCAAATCTATCGAGCCACTCGAGCCCCCGTTGCAAAGCACGTTCACGTGCGTCTCCGTCAGCACCATCCCTGCAGGCTCTGTGATGGTCGTTGAAAGCGTCTTCGTGCAGGCGTTCGCGTCCGTGACGGTCACCGTGTAGGTGCCTGCCGCAAGGCCAGAGCGGTCTGCGTGGTCGCGCCGCCCGTCCAGGAATAGGTGTACGGAGAAACGCCGCCAGACACCGTCAAATCTATCGAGCCAGTCGAGCCGCCGTTGCAAAGTACGTTCACGTGCGTTCCGTCAGCACCATCCCTGCAGGCTCTGTGATGGTCGTTGAAAGCGTTTTCGTGCAGGCGTTCGCGTCCGTGACGGTCACCGTGTAGGTGCCAGCAGCAAGGCCAGAGCGATCCTGCGTGGTCGCGCCGCCCGTCCAGGAATAGGTGTACGGCGAAACGCCGCCAGACACCGTCAAATCTATCGAGCCAGTCGAGCCGCCGTTGCAAAGCACGTTCGCGTGCGTCTCCGTCAGCACCATCCCATGTAGGCTCTGTGATGGTCGTTGAAAGCGTCTTCGTGCAGGCGTTCGCGTCCGTGACGGTCACCGTGTAGGTGCCAGCAGCAAGGCCAGAGCGATCCTGCGTGGTCGCGCCGCCCGTCCAGGAATAGGTGTACGGAGAAACCCCGCCAGACACCGTCAAATCTATCGAGCCACTCGAGCCCCCGTTGCAAAGCACGTTCGCGTGCGTCTCCGTCAGCACCATCCCTGCAGGCTCTGTGATGGTCGTTGAAAGCGTCTTCGTGCAGGCGTTCGCGTCCGCGACGGTCACCGTGTAGGTGCCTGCCGCTAAACCAGATCGGTCCTGCGTGGTCGCCCCGCCCGTCCAGGAATAGGTGTACGGCGAAACGCCGCCAGACACCGTCAAATCTATCGAGCCAGTGAGCCCACGTTGCAAAGCACGTTCGCGTGCGTCTCCGTCAGCACCATCCCTGCAGGCTCTGTGATGGTCGTTGAAAGCGTCTTCGTGCAGGCGTTCGCGTCCGCGACGGTCACCGTGTAGGTGCCTGCCGCAAGACCAGAGCGGTCCTGCGTGGTCGCCCCGCCCGTCCAGGAATAGGTGTACGGAGAAACGCCGCCAGACACCGTCAAATCTATCGAGCCACTCGAGCCGCCGTTGCAAAGTACGTTCGCGTGCGTCTCCGTCAGCACCATCCCTGCAGGCTCTGTGATGGTCGTTGAAAGCGTCTTCGTGCAGGCGTTCGCGTCCGTGACGGTCACCGTGTAGGTGCCAGCAGCAAGGCCAGAGCGATCCTGAGTGGTCGCGCCGCCCGTCCAGGAATAGGTGTACGGCGAAACGCCGCCAGACACCGTCAAATCTATCGAGCCAGTCGAGCCGCCGTTGCAAAGCACGTTCGCGTGCGTCTCCGTCAGCACCATCCCTGCAGGCTCTGTGATGGTCGTTGAAAGCGTCTTGGTGCAACCGTTCGCGTCCGTGACGGTCACCGTGTAGGTGCCAGCAGCAAGGCCAGAGCGATCCTGCGTGGTCGCGCCGCCCGTCCAGGAATAGGTGTACGGCGAAACGCCACCCGAAACCGTCAGGTCTATCGAGCCGGTGGAGCCGCCGTTGCAAAGCACGTTCACGTGCGTCTCCGTCAGCACGATGGCCGCAGGCTCGGTGATGGTAGTTGAAAGGGTTTTCGTGCAAGCATTGGCGTCCGTTACCGTCACCGTGTAAGTGCCAGCCGCAAGGCCAGAGCGATCCTGAGTGGTCGCGCCGCCCGTCCAGGAATAGGTATAAGCCCCCGTACCGCCCGAAACCGTCAGGTCAATAGAACCAGTGCTTGCACCGTTGCACAGCACGTTGACGTGCGTCTCCGTCAGCACGATGGCCGCAGGCTCGGTGATGGTCGTTGAGAGCGTTTTGGTACAAGCACTCGCGTCCGTCACCGTCACCGTGTAGGTGCCAGCAGCAAGGCCAGAGCGATCCTGAGTGGTCGCGCCGCCCGTCCAGGAATAGGTATAAGCCCCCGTACCGCCCGAAACCGTCAGGTCAATAGAACCAGTGCTTGCACCGTTGCACAGCACGTTGACGTGCGTCTCCGTCAGCACGATGGCCGCAGGCTCGGTGATGGTCGTTGAGAGCGTTTTGGTACAAGCACTCGCGTCCGTCACCGTCACCGTGTAGGTGCCAGCAGCAAGGCCAGAGCGATCCTGAGTGGTCGCGCCGCCCGTCCAGGAATAGGTATATGCGCCTGTACCGCCGCTTGGTATCAGGTCAATGGAGCCGGTCGAAGCGCCGTTGCACAGCACGTTGACGTGCGTCTCCGTCAGCACAATAGCCGCTGGCTCTGTGATTGTGACGGATAGGGTCTTGGTACAAGCGTTCGCGTCCGTCACCGTCACTGTGTAGGTGCCAGCAGCAAGGCCAGAGCGATCCTGAGTGGTCGCGCCGCCCGTCCAGGAATAGGTGTAGGGCGAAACGCCGCCAGAAACCGTCAGGTCTATCGAACCGGTACTTTCACCGTTGCAAAGCACGTTCACGTGCGTCTCGGTCAGCACGATGGCTGCAGGTACTGTAATGGTGATACTGGCACAGATGCCAGGCGTAATGACACACCCTCCTTCACCCCTCGCGTAGTAGGTAGTATTAGTCGTAGGCGAAACCGTCAGGCTGGCGCCCATCCCCTCTGGAGTGCCTCCACAAGAACCCGAATACCACTGCCAATTGGCAGCCCCGTTCAAATTGCCGGTTGAGATACTCAGGGTTGTGGACTGGCCAAAACAAATCGGATTCATCGTAGCTGCCAGGCTCGGGACATCCGGATTTATACAAGAGGGTTCGGCCAGTTGAAAATCGCTCAATGAGGCAACACCTGTGATTTCCGTACTGTTCGATAATCGGATTCCAACTGTAGGATAAGTCCAGTTGGGTGCATCGTACTTGCCGCATAGCAGGGCTGTGGTATTGACTGAAGGATCAAGGTCAGCGGTAAGGAAATTAAATACGGCGTCGTAGGTTGTAAAGGTCGTACCACTGTTGGTCAAGCCCCAGTATCTGTTCACGCTTTTGGCTGCGTTCAGGTCCGCTGCTGAACCAATTTGTGGATGGTCGCCCGAAACGACCTGGGCTGTGAGGTCGCCTGCCACTGACACAGAGGCGAATGTCAGTGCAACCGGGGTGTAGTTTGTCACCGAAATATCGCCAATCTCGAACGTTCGACTGACACCTGCGCCAGTCGCCACATTTTTCTGCAGATTGCCGAAAACATGTCCAGATGTTCTAGTTACGGACCCTGTGGCCGAAATGATCACCTTATTGTTCCCTGTTGAAATGACCCCTGAAGTCAGTGTAAGTGAGCCATTTACCGTTGCATTCACGCTGCCGCTCAGGGTAAGCCCGGTCGAATTGTTCAGCGTAAGGTTGTTGAAAATGGTGGCATTTGAGCCTGCAAGGTTTTGGTTTGCGGTTCCATTATAGGTAACAGTACCCGTACCTGGCGTAAAAGTGCCGTTGTTGGTCCAGTGGCCGCCGACATTCAGGTTCTGGTTATTCGAGTTGAGTGTGCCGCCGGAAATTGTCACATCGTTTTTTACCGTAAGACTATTGGAAACGAGTTGTGCGATTGGCGCATTCGTCGCGTTCACTGTCAGGTTGTATATGGGTACTGTGCAATTGATGCGAATGGTCTGAACGGCGGGTGTAGCGGCATCCCCAATTTGTAGGGTACCACCCGTTACATCATTAGAGCTGGCGGAGATGATAACATCAGCAGTAGTATGGGATGAAGCCCTCCTGATCGCAATGGTTCCTCCGCTCATGGTAAATGAAGCGCTCGCATTTATTTCAAACGGCGCTCGGGTGGTACTGGTCGAGCCGACTGTATTGACCGTCAGCACGCCAGCGCTTTGGGTATATGTACCGATTGAAGTACCGCTGTTTGGGCTGAACCTGCCTGCAATATTGAGGGCACCGCCCTCAATGATCAAGGTTCCGTTGTTCAGGTAGGTAATGGAATTGCCTGCGGAGGTACCCACATTGACCGTTCCGGCAGAAACCCTCAGCAGCCCGGAGTTAAGGGTCCATGAGAACCCTCCTGAATTAATGGTTCCTCCGTTGTTCCATAAACCCTCCACCGAAGAGAGGTCCGCGCCAGTACCATTAGTAAATGGTGTGATCGTGGATGCACTGGACAGTTTAAACGTTCCGCCAGTTATCACCAAGGGATTGGTCGCTGCATTCAAGGTGATCAAAGATTTTGCTTCAAGAATATTGGTTTGGGTTCCCTTATTTACCTGAAGAATGTTGAAATCTGTAATGGAAGTTCCTTGTATAGTTTGCAGAGCATTCGCCCCATTGAACTGAACTGTGCCAGCGCCTCTGGTAAACGTACCGTTGTTTAACCAATCTCCTGCCACTTGAAGGGTGTAAGGTGTTGTAGCGTGCATTGTCAGTGAGGCACCGGATTCAATGGTCAGGTGAAAACAAGTCGCTCCGGCGGCGTTAATGAGGGGGTAATTGGAGCGGCCTGCCGGGATGAATGCGCCCTCCAAGCTCGTTGGCACTGTGCCAGACCCCCAGTTTCCGGTGTTGAACCAATCGGTATTCACGTTACCGGTCCAATCATGCGAAAAGGTGTTTGCACAAACCGGGGGTAGCCCGGCCGAGTATTCGTTGGCGCCATTAAATGACCATATCTTGTAGCAGTAGGTTGTGCCGGCACTTAGCATGGTATGGCTGAAACTCGTTGAATTGCCTGCATAAATGACCGTGCCGCCGCCGGGAAGTGGATCGCCCGCCATGTATGTCGTTCCATCGACAGGTATACCGAATGTGGTAGTAGGCGATGTGGCGATGAGCACATCGTCGCTCGCAGCATTGAGCGTCCAGGCGAGGTTGATTTGGGAAGTGCTGAATGATGTCGCCGTCATATCCGTTGGATCAACGACGTTTATTTCAATCAGGTCGCTTTGCCAGATGGCACGGCCATAAGTTGCTGCGGTGATCCTGCTGTTTTCGGGGTTTGCGTCATAGTAAATATCCAGTTCCCGGACATCCACCGGGGGCAACCCTGCGCTGAACAATACCCAGTTATCTACTGTAACATCTTTATACCATACGCCTGCTTCGTTTCCTATATAGATGCCCTCGTTAGCATTCTTATCCAAAACCAAGCAGTTGGTAAAAAGTGCGGGCAAATTGCCGGTGATATCCGTCCACGCCACACCCTTGTTTGTTGATCTAAAAACTTTCGTGCCGGCTGTGGCGTAAACGATGTTTTCATTAGTATAATTCGCCTTGATATCGGTGATAGTCAGACCGCCAGGCTTAGTGATGGTATTCCAAACAACGGAAGCAGCAGCAGCATTAACATTGTCCGAGCGGTACAGCGTGGAAGGACTTGTCCCCCGCGATATGTACATGATATCCAGATTGGCTGGTGATTGTTCCAGTACCCGCACGGTAGGGCCTGCGGCGAACATACTAATGGCATTCCAGACAACCGAAGCGCTAGGGGAGGCGGTGACATTGGTGCTGCGCCACACATTTTCCCGGCCAAAAAACATGGTAGTAGGCACCGTTCGGTGAAGCATGTAGGGAGCCACAAACGCAGCCTCGTCTGTGATGGTAGAGATGAAGCCGGAACCGTAGGATCCGAAAATACCCGTTAGCGACCGCCCCAGAGCGCCTTCCTGAGTTTCACGATAGCAAATATTGGCATTGCTGTAATCAATGGCGCATTCCATACCGTCGCCTCCAGCGATGGTGGTGAAACTGCTGCCTCCGTTGTTGGTGGCCGAAACGCCGTTGTCCTGAAAACCAGCTGAAACAGTATTGGCTGCATGGGCGCTTTGCCCGATTTTATAAATCTGCCCAATGGGCAGGTCAGTGCTGATTTCCGTCCATGTCGTGCCGCCATTGGCGGTGTAAGCGATGCCGCCATCGAACCCGAGGTAAAGCCTTGCAGGGTTGTGGAGCGGCGACCATTGGTATGTGTGGTGGTCAGCATGTACGGTACCGGCACAATTGGCCGTGGGGTCGCCAGGAGCGAAACCGCTGCCTACCCAGTGGCTGATCGGGGCCCAGTTGACACCGCCGTCGGTGCTTTTCCAGCTGTTGATGGAGCCGACGTACACGATATCCTCGTCTGTCTGGTCCACATCAATGCACAAGTCGTATGTTGCCTGGCTGGCGGTACCGCTGCCATCGCAAGCATAATCAAAAATATTGGGGGAATTGGATTGTTCAGAAAATGTCAGTCCACTGTCCGTAGAGCGCAATAATGCTTTAAAAGTATTGTCGTTGCTATTGATTTGAACAAGATAAACATAGCTGGGATCAGCAGGCGAAACTCCAATAACCATGCGGGAACCCACACCAGCGGTGGGCGTGGAAATAAGCGACCAGGTATCTCCATTATCTGTGGAACGGTAAAATTCCGAAGGGATTACCATGCGGGTAGCATACATGATATTTGGATCGCCCGGCTTGAATTTGACATCTCTGAGGTCTCCTGCCAGTTTCAACGACCAACTAATTCCGCCATCAGTCGTCTTGTAAATGCCCGACCATGTTGCGGCAATGATGATATCCGGATCACCAGAATCCATCACCATCATACCCACAGTAGCGTTTCCCATACCACTGTTCATTGGCGTCCAGGTGCTCCCGCCGTCGGTGGATTTGTAAACGCCCAAGCCCTGAGCGTCGCCACCATCTCGGTCTCCTGTCCCGATGTAAATGATATTCGGGTCGGAAGGATGGATCAGTATGGCTGAAACGCCTAAAAACGGCAAATTGGCAGACAGGTTGATCCAGTTTGTTCCGCCATTGGTGGATTTCCATATTCCGCCGGAGGGCGAACCGATGTACAGGGTATTTACGTCGGTGGGATGAAAAGCGATAGCGTTTACGCGTCCCTTTCCTGTCGGTTGTCCTGTGTTGTTAGAAGGATAATTCGTAGGCCCGATTATCGTCCAGGTGCCTGAAGCAGATCTATTTTGCGGCTGCTCAGCCATGTATCGTTTGTATTCTTCAAGCACATGATCAGCAGTCGGCAATTTGCCATCCGGCAGCGCGCGCACTTCGTTGATATACTCCCAACGTTTGAACACCTTGTAGCCGTTGCCCTTGTAGTCGCTGCGGTTTTTCCAGTAGTCGTTGAACTCCTGTTGCACTTCCCAGAAGTTCACGTTGGGGTCTTGCATTTTGAGCAGCCAATCCTTATTTTGAGCAAAGGTTATCTGGGAAATGAGATTGAAAAATAAAACTGAAGCGAGTAGGTGGATAAACTTTTTCATGATATTAATTAGATTAAAAACTGGGCAAAGGAACAGCGCAAATATCCTGAAATCAAAACCAAAAGGGGTACAAAAAGGGGTACAACTATGAGCCGCGGCTATATTTTATATTTTTACGCCAAAATCCAATAATAATCTTGCCCCTACAATAATGCATGCATTTAGTTCCACCAAGTACCGCTTAGCCTGTACCATTTGCATTGGGTCTATCCTACTGAGCTTGCTTTGTTGTGATTCCCCAACCTCTAGTCCCTCCAAGCCGACAGTGGAGCCCTCCTATGCTGAGGTATTAGAAACAAGTGCTGCAGCCCGCTTAAATAATCTTGGAGATTCGTCTAGGAGCGTGGGCAATTATCCGGCTGCCATTTCATTTTATCAGCAATCCATGGATTCCGCCGCCGTGTATGCAGACTCCTTTCCCTACTATGACTCTATGCTCGACCTCGCCTGTGTTTATGATCGGCTCAGCGAATTGGATAAAGCGATTCAAATTGGCGAGGTCGTTGTTGCAGCCTATATCAGAAGCCAAGATTCCTCGCGCATTGGGCGGGGCTACTCTACCCTATCTGCCTTTTACGGGCGGGCCAATAGAATTGATAAACAGATCATTACAGCCAAAAAAGGACTTGAAATAATAAAACAGCACGGAGATTTAATCGAATGCTGCGCCGCCTACAATCAAATCGCCTTTACCTATACGGATCAAAAACGTTGGGCTGAAGCCTTGCCTATGTTAGACAGTGCGCTGATACTTATGCAAGCCTCCAAGGTATTGGATCAATTGTCTTCCATTTATCTAAACTTCGGGAACTGCTATCGGAACCTTCAAAACTGGGATAAAGCAAAGTTTTACTTGCAAAAATCTGCGGATTTAGCCGACAGCCTTAACCAGACACACATCAAATCCGTTGCGACCCTTCGATTATCGCAAGTAGCCGAGGCTCAAGGGGATTATTCCTCTGCGCTTTTGTTGTTCAAGCAGTTGGCAGCATTAAAGGACTCCGTTTTGAACAAGGAAAAAATGGAGCATCTACAAGCATTGGAAGTCAATTACCAAACAAGAGAAAAGGAACTTTTGATCAGTTCGCTCCAGATGGAGCGACAAGCGGCAAGTGCGCGGCGAAATCTTGTGTTTGCGCTTGCCTTTCTTGCATTGGCAATCCTTGGTTTCTGGTTGTTTCAAGTGCGCCAAAATCTGTACAACTCCCGGCAAACCTTAAAAAAATACCAACAAGAATTTAAAGCATTTATAGCGTTACTGCATTCTAAAAATACCCAACTCACTGAATTGGAGAACGTACTACATAAAAAAAACCGGAATACCACCCTTCAGCCCAAGTCGAGCGAAGAGGATACTCTCGAAATGGATTTGTCCGCCGATGGATTAGAAGGTTTATTCAATAGCCGAATTTTGACGTTTCAAGATTGGGAAACATTCAAATACCGTTTCGAACTGGCATATCCCGGCTACCTCCTGCACATGCGTACAACGCATCCTGATCTAAGTGGCGCAGAAGAACGACTTTTTTTACTCATTAAATTGGGGTTCAATAGCCAGGAAATTGCCGACACACTAGGGATTTCTGCCAATGGGGTTAAAAAAGGGCGACAAAGACTTCGCAAAAGGTTGAACCTTCGGACAGAAGAGGATTTGGATCGGTCCATTATGGCGTTCTAGTGCCACACAAAAAAAGCCGCCCCGATTGCTCAGGACGGCCCGATTGTTTTCCATCTAGTAATGATATTCTCATTGAAGTGATGACCTAACTTTCGTTAGGCCATCACTTTTAGTCATCGTTCCAGGAACAGCGTTCCGGGTTACATCGCTTATCGTGTTATCACCACCTTAGCAAACTTCACTTCTTTGCCATTCTGAATAGCAAGGGTGTAAAGTCCTGCAGGCAGTTCGCCGTATTCAAACACTTGAATCAAATTGCCGGTGCGGAAGTCCGCTAGCTCACGCGCCATCACCTGACCGAGGGCATCGTAGAGGATGAAATTGATTTCACCATCGCCGCGTGCTTGTCCCAGCATCTCTACCGTGAACGTACCGATGTTCGGGTTCGGATAGAGGCGGAAGGACTCGAGCCAGTTGTCATCCTGCGTTTTGCTCGTGGTACCATTCACGATCACCACCTCCTGGAAGATGTCCGCTGCACAATTGTTGTCAGCCGTCAGTTCTACTATGTAGGTTCCAGGTTGAGCGTAAGTATGCGTCGGGTTTTGTTCCGTGCTGGTGTTGCCATCTCCGAAGTTCCAAACATACGTGGTAGCGTTCTGCGTGAAGTTGTCAAACACAACTGTCTGTTCGTCAGCGCTATAATCAAAGTCAGCATCTGGCATACCGATGTAAATCGTCTGGCATTCCTTCTTCAAGTCGTCAGAACCGTAGGCGTTCGTTACCAGGAGCGTTACCTCATGGTAGCCAGGCGTGGCGTAAGTCACGGTCGGGTTCTTCAAGGTCGAAGCAGATGGCGTGCCACCTGGGAACGACCACGACCAAGCCGTTGGTTCACCTGTTGACTGATCGAAGAACTTCACTTCAAACGGCGCCATACAAGCCTGTGTTTGAACATCCGAGAATGCTGCAGTCGGTGCAAAAGCCTGATCTGTCACCACCGTTACGATGGCTACACAAGTTGCAGAATTGCCACTTGGGTCAGTCACGGTCAGCGTCACATTGTTGGTGCCAAGGTTCGAGAAATTGAAGTTGGTTTTCGAAGCAGCCAGCGTCAAGGTGTTGGTTGCTGCATAACTGTCTGTCGAACCGCCGTCAATTTGTACTGGCGAAATATTCACCGTGCCGCTCACTCCCAATGCCACCGTGATGTCCTGACAAATTGCCGTTGGAGGCGTTTGGTCAAGTGCTGTCACAACGAACTCCTCCGTTGCGGTACATGCGCCGAGCGTTGCAGTTACGGTAACCGTCACTGAGTACGCTTTGGAATCGAACACCGGAATTATCGGCGACAAAGCCGTGGTGCTGCCGTTCGGCATACCAACCTCTGAGCCGCCAGTCCAACTGAAGTTTGCACCCCAAGTGCTGGTTTGCAATACAATCGGACCTACCGCGCTGCCAGCCTCTACGTGGTAGTCAGGGATCGGGATAATGCTGAACACCGTGCCGTCTTCCACTGCTGCTGTAGCCGTAGCGGTACAACCGTTGCCGTCCGTAAGGGTCACTGCGTAAGCACCTGCGTTCAGGCTATTGAGTGCGGTCGAAACCGTCGTCAATGGGCCTTGAACTGTGCCGTTAGACCACACGAAGGTGTAATCAGCAGGGCCATCGAACACAGTTGCTGTCACCGCTCCCTGGCCTGCGCCGGAACAAGTGTTGTCTTGTGCCGTGAGCACCAAGCCTGGGTTGCCATAAACACTGAGTTGTAGCGCATCCACGTCGTAGCAACCAGCCGCATTTTCAACACGTGTCCAGATTTGCTTGGCCGCCGAAGTGTAAGCCGTAGCAAGAGGGTTGATGCCGAGTTCTGCGTCTGTTTGCGATGCGTAATAGGTCACGGTCAAGCCTGTTGCATTGCCAGTCACTTTTGCGTTGGCATTGTTCAGGTCGAACGCTGCTGTTGGGCCGTCGAATGTTTCAGGACAAGCGCCTATTTCAGCAGACACAGCCACTGGAAGCGCAGCCACTTTCAGGTTCACGGTATGAACCGACACGATTGTGCCATCCTGCACCCGTGCGTACACCTGGGCTCCGTCCTGTGCCGTGTAAGGGCTGGACAGGATACCGTTGCCGGCTTGTGCATCGCTGTGGGTTGCGTGGTAGGTCACCGTGGCCGTTCCTGTTGGGTCAACAATGTCGTTGGCATCCGTCAGGATAAACTGGCCTTGCGTTGAAGTCGCATCCAATGCGCAAACAATGATCGTGCAAGTCGAATCGGCTATAAAGCCCGCGTCGAAAGTATGATCCGTGCAACCCGCCATGCCCGTGGTGAGCATAATGGTTGGGTACTTGTGCCAAACCGAAGTTGGTGCATCAGCGATCTGAGCGTCAGAGTCGTTCCAGTCTTTATGCCAGCCTGCACCTACGTTTGCGAGGGTGAGGTGGTATTTGAAACCGTTGACTGCCAACTGGCTTTCCGTCGTGTCGAACTGACTGAGGTTGGCGTTTTTGCCAAACACAATCTTGTACGGATGGAAGGCATGTACACTGTCGCGGCCAGAAGTTGCAATCCAAGCCTCGTTGATCGTGCCAATACCTGTGAAGTAGTATTCGCCGTCCTGACCAGTTATTGTGCTTGCAAGCAGGTTACCAGAGATGCCGTCGAAGAGACTCACGAGTACTCCAGGAATTGGGTTTTCGCAAGCATCCTGGATGCCGTCTTCGTTTGCGTCGTTCCACACAAAGTTACCAATCTGAATAGGAGCCTCGTCGCACATGGCTTCGAGGTCGCCGATGGTATTTGCCATACCGATACCCACCGAGTTGTTCACTGGATCGAGCAGGGTAAGGTCGTTGCGTGTTGCAGCACCGGTGAGCAGATCGTAGTACACCACACCACCACCGAAGTTGTACTCAGAAGTGTTCGGGTTGTTGATAGCGCCGAGCAGTTCGTCTCTGCCAGGAACGTACAACAGACCACCTGCTTCTGCATCAATGTGATGGTAGCGTGTGTTGTCGTAGAAGAATTCTCCACCGCCAGGGCCGTCATTCGAGTTCGGGCCAAGGGCGCTGGTGCGGTTCAGACCTGGGATCGTACCGTTGTTTTCCAAAGTCCACACACCGTTTACAGGATATGCTGCGACGATGTCGCCACCAGCAGTTGCCGAAATCGGATTGCCCTGCTGTGTGCCTGGACGGAATTGGCGGTAGCCAAACTGGTGTCCTGAGCGGTCCATCATGGCAATTACCATCATGCCTTCGCGGGTGATCACCATATCGGAGATCATAGCCTGGCCGCGGCAGCGGAATTCTGCGCCGGTTGGGCCACCACCGATGATCTCAAAGTTGCCATTGAAGATACCGGCAGGTTCGCCTGCACCAGTGTTCGCCACGAGGTTGCGTTCTGTGTACTCGTCAGTCCAGGTCTCCCACTCTTTGCATTGTGCGAGGTTCGGGTTGACGCTGCCCACAATATCGCCGTGGTTGTATGCTGGCGTATGCAGATCCCATTCGAGCACTTTCATCCAGGTGCTGTCTTTCGTGTTGAATACGTGGATAGAGGCACTCAAGTCATTGGAAGTGCCGTTGGCGTTTTCACCCGTACACACACCGCCGACGTATACTTTTTCGCAATCAATCTTCAGACCGAGCGGACGGAATACGCCGTTGCCACAGTTTGGAGCAGATGTGATCGGAATTTCAACTGAACTGGTAAGCGCGGTATCCTGGATGTTGTTCACGCGAACCAGGGTACGGTTAAACAGGTTGATCGTCCAGAGCGTGTTGTCGCCCATGATGTCGAGATCGCCCAGACCCACTTTACCCACTTTGCCGAAGGCGTCGGTGTCCATGCTTGGAACGTTTGGCGCACTCAGGTCAGCCGGACGATCCACAGTGCCTACGTTTGGTACGATGTAAACGCCCGTTACGTTTGGCGTATTCGTGCCTTGGTTGTAGTCAATGCGGTAGATGCCGCCAAGACCCAGTTCGCCAAGACCAACGTGGCGCTTCAAGAATGCAGAAGCGTAGAGGTACTTGTTCGAGCGGTCGTAAGCCAAACCATACACTGAACCGATGAGGTCGTTGTTCGCCGCCACGTCACCGTAAAGTTCCGTGCGGTCCACTGCATTGTATGGAATGAGCGCCACTACTGGCGAGTTCACTTCGTCTGTTTTGCCTTGTGCGAAGCAAGAGAAGGCAATGTCCGGATCCAACTGACAGTAGTCAGCCGGGTTGAGGAAGCCTACTTTGATGTCGCAATTTGCTTCGTTGATGAACTGAACCGTGGTACCCACGCCTTCGCAAGCAAGCGATGGTTTGAGGCAGCATGAGTCTTTAATCACCACGAATTCAAGGCGATATGGGTAGTTATTCAAACTTGGGAACAAGAAGGCGCCCTGAGCATTGGTCCAGATCGAATCCACCGGAATAGGGTTGTTGCACTCAAAGACGTATACCAACACGCTGTCGAGGCCAAACTCTTCGGAACCGAAGTCGCAGTTGGCGTTGAAGTCGTTGAATACAGTACCTCCGATGGCGCCCCCTACGATTTCACAAACGGTTACCGTACAGCCATTTGCATCCGTTACTGTCAGGCAGTAGTTGCCAGAAGCAAGCCCTGTGATGGTAAATGGCTCGGTAGCCGATGTGCCGCCGCTGAGGCCGGTGCCTTCCCAAGTGTATGGGCCTGTGCCGTTGTCAAGGTTCAAGGTAATCGTGCCATCCGTTCCGCCGCAGATCACCCCTGTTGAACTTGCAGCAACCTGGAGGAAGCTGATGTTCTCGATGGTAACCGTGACAGTACCCATGCAGCCTTCCAGGCTTGTCACCACGACGGTGTAAGTACCTGCTGTGAGGCCTGTAATGTCAAATGGATTGCCAGAACCTGTTCCCGCTCCAGTGTTGCCATCGCTGTTCACCCAACTGTAGGTGTAAGGCAGGGTACCATTGAACACACCTACGCTGATTTTAGCGTTGGTGCCACCGCAAACGGTTGCACAAGTCGGCACTGCGCCAACAATAAGCCCCATTGGCGGATCAACCGTAGCACAGAAGATAGCAACACATCCAGTTGCATCAGTCACCGTCACACAGTAATCGCCACTGTCGAGGCCATCCACGGTGATTGGTTCGGTCGCTGAATTACCGCTGCCTGTTGTGTTGTTCGGTCCTGTCCAATTGTAGGTAAACGGTGCTTGACCGCCCACGACGTCGAGGAGCATGTAGCCATCTGTTGCACCACAATTAGGAGCACAGATATGGAGCGGAATAAGCGTGAACGTACCGCTTGCATTCACGGTAGCACAAGCAGTAGAAATACAGCCTGCACCATCTGTGATGGTCACGCAGTAAGTGCCTGCACCCAATCCGGAGATGGTGAATGTAGCATTTGTAGAAGTGCCGCTGCCGTTCGTGTTGTTCGGGCCATTCCAGGTATAGTTGTACACCGGAGTGCCATTCGTCACGGTTACCGTAACCGAACCATCCGTTCCACCACATGCCGAAGCGTTGTTGGCGGTAGCGGTTGATTCACAGCATACTGGCGAATCAACCGTCGCACAAACGGTCGCTGTACAGCCATTGACATTTGTCACTGTCACACAGTAAGTGCCAGCGGCCAGTGAGCCAATGGTGAACGTAGTGTTTGGCGAAGTGCCTGTGCCTGAAGATGGGCCGCCGTATGAGTAAGAATAAGGTGCACCGCCACCTGTCAGCACGGTTACCGTAATGCTGCCATTGGCTACTCCGCAAGTTGCAGGTGTGCTCGTAGCGGAGAGTGTTACAGGATTTGGACCGTTAATGGTTACGCAAGTCGTTGCCGTACAGCCATTACCGGCTGTCACCGTTACGCAGTAGTTGCCTGCTGGTAGAGAGGTGATGGTAAATGGCTCGCCCGGAATCGGGATGCCGCCGTTGTTACCCGTTGCACCTGTGCCAGTATTGACCCAATTGTACGAGTAGTTCGGAACACCGCCTGTGACATCCACTGTGATGGTGCCATTTGCGGAGGTGCAAGAGGATGCTGGTGTACTGCTGGATGTCGCCGTGATGGCGTTAGAACCACCCACCGTTGCGCAAGCCGTTGCCGAGCAACCATTCGCATCTTTCACAGTAACACAGTATTGACCCGCCGCAAGGTTATTGATGGTAGCTGTAGTGCCACCATTCGACCACATGTAGGTGTAAGGTGCAGTACCGCCAGAACCAGATGCCGTTGCTGAGCCATTGGCCAAACCACAAGTAGTATTGGTCGCTGTAGCCGTCGCTGTGATGCTTGGCGGAGGAGCAATGGTCACTGTGGCAAATGCCATACAGTTGTTGCCGTCGGTCACGGTGATGGTGTACACACCCGGAAGCAGGTTCGGAATGGTGTAAGGATCTGTGTTCGTCGGACCAAAGTTGCCATTTTCCGGGCCAGCCCACTGATAAGTGTATTGTGCCGTGCCGTTTAATACGTCCACCAGGATAGAGCCTTCTAATTGCCCGCAAGCCGGTGGCGTTGGCGTTGCCGATATCGAGATACCAGAAACAGAGTTCACCGTCACCTGACCAGTTGCTGTACAGCCTGTGCTGATGTCGGTTACTGTAATGTTGTAGGTTCCAGCCATGAGGCCAGCAATGTCGAATGGATCAGACATTGCCATGCCGCTGTCAGCGCCGCCACCCACTCTGGTCCAGTTATAGTTGTAATCAGGTGTTCCACCTGTTACGTCTACCGTGATTGTGCCGTTGTTATCACCACAGGTTGCAGGTGTAGATGTCAGCGAAATGCTGAGCGGTGTGCTGGTTGGCACATTTACGCTCACTACTCCTGAACATCCGGAAGCATCCGTTACCGTAAAGGTGTGTACGCCACCTGGTACACCAGTGATGGTGAAAGGTTCGTTCGCGGAAGAACCGCTCGTGCCATTTGGCCCGGTCCAGTTGTATGGACCTGTTCCACCCGTTACATCTATGGTTACAGTACCGTTGGCCTGACCACAAGAAGTTGGTGTAGCCGTTGCTGACAAACCAATACCTCCGGAACCATCTACTACCGCTGTGGTAGTTTGTGTACAGCCATTGCTGGCGGTCACGGTAATGGAATAGTTGCCAGCTGGCAGGCCTGTAATAGTGTAAGGATCAGCCTGGCCGTTTGCAGTGCCATTAACCGGGCCACTCCATGCATAGTCGTAAGTGAATGGCGGAACGCCACCGTGTGTAATGTCTACCGTGATGCTGCCAAGGCCGCCGCAACCCGCAGGGGTTGTAGAGGTTGCCAGCACTATATTCTGTGGTTGAGAAACCACAAACGTGGCCGATTTTTGACATCCACGGTCGTCTCTAACAGTTACTGTATATAAACCTGAATGGAGATTTTGGATATCCTCAGTTGTCTCGTTACCAGGCGACCAGAAGAATGTAAAGCCGCCCGTTCCACCCGTTACAGTGAGGTCGATCTTACCGTCGCTATCGTCGAAGCATGAAGCTGGTGTAACATTGGCAGTCAAATTAATTGGCCCAACACATGGTACGTTTACCGAAGTAATGGCCACACAGCCGTTGCCGTCCGTCACCGTCACGGTGTAGTTATCGCAAGTTGGGAAACCAATCAGGTCTTGGGAAGTTTCGCCGTTCGACCATTCGTAGAAGTACGGTGGAATACCTGCTGGCGTACCACCTGAAACTGTCAGGTTGATGTTGGCCAAAGGTTCACAAGTGATGTCCAACGTTGTAGACAGATTGAGTGGCGTTGGCTGCGAAACCGTTGCGCAAATAGACTTCGTACAACCGTTTGCATCCGTTACAGTAACACAATAGGTGCCTGCTGTGAGACCCGAAAGGTCTTCCGGATCGTTCGAGCCAGCAATGTGTGCCCAGTTGTACGTGTATGGTGCGGTACCGCCTGCTACAGTCAGGTTCACCGCGCCGTTGTTGCCACCGAAGCAGCTCACATTGGTCGAAGTGGTAGACAGCACGAGGACTGGTGGTTGCGTAACAACCTGCGAAAGCGTACGAGTGCAACCAATGGCATCCGTAACGGTGACCGTGTAGGTTCCTGCCGTGAGGTTGTTCAAATCTTGTGTTGTCGCACCATTGCTCCAATTGTAGGTGTATGCAGGTGTGCCGCCAGAAACGGTCAGGTTGATGCTGCCGTTGTTTCCGCCATTGCAAGAAACATTGGTTACAGTAGCGCTGAGTATGATTTCCGGGTTTTGCTGAATGGTTGCACAAGCCGATCTTGTACAGCCATTTGCATCGGTTACTGTCACACAGTAAGTACCTGGTGCTACGTTGAGCAAGTTTTGGGTCGTAGCGCCATTGCTCCAGAGATAGGAGTAAGCAGGCGTACCACCTGACACGCTGGTATTGATATCACCAGTGTTCACGCCGAAGCATGAGTTGGTGACTTGCGTGATCGTCACTGACAATTGTGTTGGTTGGTTGACGGTAAACGAGCCAGTCTTCGTACACCCGTTGGCATCCGTGATCGTCACCGTATAGGTGCCAGCAGTTAGGCCGTTGAGGTCTTGAGTCGTTTGTCCGCCAGGCGCCCATAGGTATGTGTAAGCAGGAGTGCCGCCATTGACCGTGATATTGATCGCACCGTTTGATCCACCATTGCACGAAACATGTGTCACGACAGAACTGAAGGTGATGGCTGGCGGCTGGGTTACCGTAGCCGAGATGGTCTTGGTGCAATTGTTTGCATCCGTCACCGTCACCGTGTAAGTGCCTGCAATCAAACCTGTTGGATCTTCGCCCTGGAAGCCATTTGACCAGTTGTAACTAAAGCCACCATTGCCGCCAGTCGCTGTCAGGTTGATGCTGCCGTTGTTTCCGCCGAAGCAAGAAACGGGGCTAGGCACAGCAGTCAGATTAATAACTGGGTCAATGAGCGTCACACTGGCAACCGCGGTACATCCATTCTCGTCGGTTACTGTGACTGAATAGATGCCAGCAGGCAGGTTCGACTGATCTTCAGGGTTGTTTGCCCCTGGAATGTTAGACCAGTCAATCAGATAAGGCGCAAGGCCACCAGTAATCGTCAGATCTATGGTACCACTGTTTGTGCCAGCACAAATTGGGTTGGTAGAGTCAATATCCAATATAAGGTCGCCGAATTGGCCCACCACGAAGGCTTGAACCTTTGTGCAGCCATTGGCATCCGTTACTGTTACTGTGTATGTGCCTGCTGCGAGACCCGATATGTCCTGAGTCGTTGCACCAGTTGACCAGGCGTAGCCGTAGGCTGGAGAGCCTCCAGTCACGGAGAGGTCTATCGCACCATTGTTACCACCTGTGCAGCCAATCACAGTAGTGATGTCTGCATCCAGTTCAAGTGCTGTAGGCTGGTCCACCGTTGCGCAGATGGTTGCAGTACAACCATGAGCATCCGAAATGGTCACGCAATAATCACCGGCGATCAGGTTATTGATATCCTGCGTTGTTGCGCCATTGGACCAGAGGTAGGTATAGCCAGGTGTGCCGCCAGAAATGCTGAGGTTCACCGAACCATTGCTGCCACCGAAGCAGAGTACATCTGTTACCAATACTGATGGCGCAAGTGGAGTTGGTTCACCCACCGTTCTTATCAGTGTGGCCGTACAACCGTTGTCGTCTGTGACGGTCACGGTGTAAGTGCCTGCTGTCAGGCCATTGATGTCTTGCGTCGTTTCGCCATTGGACCATACATAAGTATAGTCAGGCGTTCCGCCAGAAACCGTGAGGTTGATCGCACCGTCTGAACCATTATTACAATTCACATTAGCCACTGTTGCAGAGAGATTCAATGCAGTCGGTTGGCCGATGGTTGCGGTAACTATTTTCTGGCAACCAGCCGCGTCCGTGATGGTCACGCTGTATGCACCTGCGGGGACATTGATCAAATCCTCGGTCGTGCGGCCTTGGTACGACCACAAGTAGGTGTAGCCTGGTGTGCCGCCTGAAACCGTAATGTCAATATCACCGTCCGAACCACCATTGCAAAGCACATTGGTCACTTCAAACGTTGCTTCGAGGGTTGAGCTTTCATCTACAACTGCCTCGATGACCTTTGTACAACCTTGTGAATCGGTTACGGTCACGGTATAAGTACCTGCCGTGAGATTTGAGATGTCCTGCGGGTTATTCGCACCCGGTATGTTAGACCAGTCGTAGGTATAGCCTGGAGTACCGCCAGAAACACTGAGGTTGACTGCACCTGTAGCACCACCGTTGCAAGCAACATCGGTAATATCAGTGGTCAATACAAGTTCCGTAGGTTGGCCAACATTCACGCATGTGAATGCCTCGCATCCATGCGAATCCGTAACGGTCACGCAATAGGTGCCCGCCTCCACGTTGCTCAAGTCTTGCGTCGTTGCGCCGTTGTCCCACAGGTAAGTATAGTTTGGCGAACCACCCACCACAAAGAGGTTAATCGCACCGTTGTCGCCACCGAAGCAGGAAACATTGGTCACCTCATCGTCCAGAGAAATCACTGGAGGTTGTGTAATGGTGGTGCACAATACTTTGGAGCAACCATTTGCATCGGTTACCGTCACGCAGTAATTGCCTGCGGGTAGGTCTTCCAGGTCTTGTGTCGTCAAGCCATTGCTCCACAGGTAGGTGTATCCGGGTACGCCGCCTGAAACGCTCAAGTTTATTGAGCCATCACTGCCGCCGTTACAAAGCACTGCTATTTCGGTGCTTGTCACCAAAAGTGCCGGAGGCTGAGTCACCGTTCTGCAAAGCGAAACCGTGCAGCCGTTAACATCCGTTACCGTAACACAGTAAGTGTCTGCACCGATGTTGGAAAGGTCTTCTGTTGTCATTCCACCCGGGTTCCAGAGGTAGGTGTAGCCGGGTGTGCCACCATTTACAGTTACGTCAATCGCGCCACTTGATAAGCCGTTGCAAAGGATATTGGTCACCTGAGCAGAAGCCGTCAGCTCGGAAGCTTCTTCAATCGTTGCGCAGATAGACTTCGTGCAACCGTGTGCATCCGTCACTGTGACGCAGTAGGTGCCCGCCGCCAGACCCGAAATGTCCTGGGTCGTCGCGCCATTGCTCCAGGCGTAGGAATAAGGCGTGGTTCCACCTGTAACCAAAAGGTCAATTGCGCCAGTGTTGCCACCATTGCAAGACACATTGGTCACCTCTGTATCCAGCTCCAGTGCCGGTGGTTCAGTTACCGTGGCACTGGCTGTAGCCGTGCAACCATGTGCATCAGTTACGATCACCGTGTAGGTACCCGCAACAACGTTGGTCAAATCTTGCGTAGTCGCGCCATTGCTCCAAACGTATGTGTAAGAGGCGGTTCCACCAGAAACGGTGAGGTCAACATCACCATCCGAGCCGCCGTAGCAACTCACAGGTGAGGCCTGAGCCGTTGGTACCAAAGGATCTGGCTCATCAATCGTTGCACTTGCTGTCATTGAGCAGTCGTGTCCATCCGTTACAGTTACCGTGTAAGTACCTGCGGGCACGTTGGTCAAATCTTGCGTGGTCGCGCCATTGCTCCAAGCATATGTGTAAGGTGCTGTTCCACCCGACACAGTTAGATCAATATCACCATCCGAACCGTCGTTGCACTGCACATCTGTTGCGATAGGAGTGAGTACGAGTGCCGGAGGTTGTGTAATGGTTGTGCTGGATGTGGCGGTGAAGCCGTTGGCATCTGTCACCGTAACGGTGTATGTTCCAGCCGTCAAATTCGTCAAATCTTCTGTGGTCGCGCCATTGCTCCAAAGGAATGTATGCGGTGCGGTCCCGCCTACCACCGTAAGGTCAATTGCACCATTCATGCCTTCGTAGCAGGAAACATTTACCACAAATGTGGTCAAGTCAATATCCTGGTAGAAGCCCTGATCCCAGCTCAAATCACTTTCGCCTGACTCCAATACAGTGTTGATGGTCATCAAAGTGCCTGGGTTACCATCGCTGTCGGTAAGGTCGTTGCCGCCTTGGTCTTGCGGCGAAGGAATGTAGCCACCACCGGGTGAAGCAAAGGTGATTTTGTACGTCCCAGGATTAAGGTCGTCGAACAAGTAGAAACCGTTGGCATCAGTTGTAGTGGACTCATTTACAGGATTTCCTGCACCATCAGTACCAGTAAGCGTTACAGTTACATTTGGAATACCCGTCTCGTTTCCACCATCCTGAATACCGTCTTTGTCAAGATCGTACCAAACGAAATCGCCAATTTCAGCAGGCCGGTTGAAGCCAGCGTCCCAAGATTGATCAGATTCGCCAGACTCAAGCACGGTGGTAACGGTCATCAACATAACAGGGTCAATATCACTGTCCAGATCGTTATTACCACCTTGATCTTGTGCCGTAACCTGGTATCCAGCAGGCTGGCCGAAGGTCAGTTTGTAAGTACCTGGCACGAGGTCGGTAAATTCATAGAAACCGTTGCCATCCGTGGTGGTATTCTCATTCACCGGATTGCCAGAACCATCAGTGCCGGTCAAGGTGACAGGTACGTTCGGGATGCCCGGTTCGTTGCCGTCCTGGATTCCATCACCATCGGTGTCTTCCCAAACGTAGTTGCCGATTTCAGCTTTTCTAAAGAAGCCAGCATCCCAAGTCAGGTCAGATTCGCCTGCGATGAGGGTAGTTACGATGGTCTGTTGTGTGCCAGGAGCAGCATCGCTGTCCAAATCTTCGTTGCCGCCTTGGTCTTGTGGCGAAAGCATATAGCCACCTGCTGGGGTGCCGAAGGTCACTTGATAATCGCCGGGTACTAAGCCTGAGAACAGGTAGAGACCGCTTGCATCCGTAGTAGTGTTCTCGTTGACAGGGTTGCCGTCAATGTCTGTACCCGTGAGTGTTACAGGCACATTCGGGATACCCACTTCGTTGCCGTCCTGAATACCGTCCGCATCCTTGTCTTCCCAAACGTAGTTACCAATTTCAGCACAACGATCTGGATTGACGGTTACGGTCACTTCGTCCATGTTGCCTACATTGCCAACAAAGAATTCATCGCCAGTAATTGGGTCAACATACCAAACTTCAGCCATGTCTTCGGCGACGTTCACTGTGGTCTGGTTGATCGTAAGCGTATAGCTCCACTTGAATTCTTCATTGGTTACTCCATCGTTGTCTGGATCAGTGAAGTCAAGTATACAGTCGCCATCGAGGTCGCACAATATGCCACCGTTTTGAAGACAGGTTACCCAGTATTGGTCGTTGCAAACAAAGGTGCCCGGCACGTTATTGTCCGTGGCCATTATGTTGCGGAGTTCAACGCCATCAGTACCACCTAACATCCTGGTGATCAGCGTGTAAGTCACTTCTTCCCCTGCACAGACCTCGGTTTTGTTGGCCATTTTCTCCATGTTGATGAACACGCCCGTGTAATTAGCAGGGTCTTCATCGTCAACCGGAGGTCCGAATGGCGTATCGTTTGGTAGCACTGGTTGACCAGTCACTGTTGCAAGGTTGGTATGTAACCCACGCATTGCAGGAACAGTGATGGTACAAGTGTGGGATGCACCTGGTGCCAAGGTTGGGATGGAACAAATGAAGCCATAAATATCGTCCGTAACTTCAACGTCGTTCAAGGTCATATTGCCCGTGTTGGTCGTCGTGAAAGTGAACGTCACATTCGGAGGCGTGTTCGGCACAAGAATGATCACACCAGGAGCGGTGTCAGCATCTTCGCCATTCACGTATTTCTCAATATCAATGTCAGGATTTGGCTGGTAGAAACCAGCGTCCCAAGTCAGGTCAGACTCTCCGGGCGACAATACCGTAAAGATTGTCATCAAAGTACCCGGTGCTGCGTCGCTGTCTTCAGCGTCGTTGCTACCTTGGTCTTGTGGCGAGAGTTCGTAGCTGGCCCCTGGCGAACCAAAGGTAATCTTGTAGGTGCCGGGAACGAGGTCGTCGAATAGGTAGTGACCCGTGCCATCTGTTGTGGTGTTCAGGTTCACCGGATTGCCCAGTTGGTCTGTACCTGTGAGATTTACACTCACGTTCGGGATCCCGCTCTCGTTGCCATCTTGAATACCATCAATGTCCAGGTCTTCCCAAACGTAGTCACCGATTTCAGCAGTGTTACATTCCAATGGCGCATCATAAGCATCCATGAAAATGTGGAAGCAGGTTGCATTGAAAGCAGCTTTAACATCAATATCCTGTACTCCGTTAGAGGTCAAACCCGTAATAGTAGTGGTTTGTGTACCAGAAGATCCCAATGCAATATTGATAATGGACATGCCCCCTTCTGTGGTGGTCACTGTGATAGCAGTAGTTGGAGCATTTGTCCAGCTGACTGTGACTTCAAGGGAGTACAAATTGGTCAATGGATCGCACAACGATGGCACGGCAGAAATTACCAAAATGGTAGGTTCCAGCACAATTGCAGAAGTAGTCTTCGTGCAGTCATTTGCATCTGTAACAGTCACAGTATAAGTGCCTGCAACAAGACCAGAAGGATCTTGCGTGGTGAGGCCATTAGACCACAAATAGGTGTAGCCCGGTGTGCCGCCAGAAACCGTTAGGTCAATGGAGCCATCGGCAACGCCTGTGCAAGAAGCATTCGTTGCAATTGCCGAAAGTTGCAGGGCGGGCGGTTCCATAATGGTTGCGCAAAGGGTTTTTGTACAACCGTTTGCATCCGTCACCGTCACGCAGTAAGTGCCTGCAGCAAGGCCCGTCGGATCCTGAGGGTTATTGTTGCCCGCAATATGCGACCAATCGTATGACAGAGCACCCGTGCCACCGCTTGCCGTCAGGTCAATTGACCCGGTGCTCGCGCCGTTGCATAGTACGTTGACATGTGTTTCAGAAACAATGATTTCAGATGGCTGAACCACGATGATGCCAACTGCTTTCGTGCAAGAATTTGCATCCGTTACAGTCACGGTGTAAGTACCAGCGGTGAGGTTCATCAAATCCTGGGTAGTAGCGCCATTGCTCCACAAATAGGTGTAGCCCGGTGTGCCACCAGAAACCGACATGTCAATTGCACCGTTGTTGCCACCGTAGCAAGTCACGTGGGTGGTCAGGAATACAGGGGCAATGTCACTAGGTTGTGTTACGGTTGCAGAAGTTGTTTTGGTACAACCGTTTGCATCGGTTACCGTAACAGTGTAGGTGCCTGCAAAAAGGCTCGTAATGTCCTGCGTTACAGCACCATTGCTCCAAACATAAGTAAAGCCAGGGGTGCCGCCAGAAACCGTCAGATCAACCGCTCCTGTTGGAACACCGTAGCAAAGCAGGTTGGTGACTACCGTTGAAAGTGCGAGGACAGGCGGCTGGGTTACGGTTACCGATGTGGTTTTGGAACAACCTACATTGTCCGTTACGGTAACGGTGTAAGTACCTGCGGCCAAGCCAGAGAGGTCTTGTGTCGTTGCACCGTTGGTCCAAGCGTAAGTATAAGGCGAAACACCGCCAGAAACCGTCAGATCAACCGTACCGTTTGAGCCACCGAAGCAACTCACTGGAGTGGAAGTGGCTGAAACCATCAGGTTGCCGTTTTCTGTGACGGTCGCAGAAGTTGTTTTGGTACAACCGTTTGCATCGGTTACCGTCACGGTGTACGTTCCAGCAGTCAGGCCAGAAATATCCTGCGTGGTAGCGCCGTTTGTCCAGGCGTAGCTATAAGGAGACACACCACCAGATACGCTCAAATCAATCGCTCCTGTTGCCCCTCCGTTGCAAAGAATATTCGTCACGGAAGCGCTGAGTGAAAGGGCTGGTGGCTGGGTTACAGTCGCAGAAGTTGTTTTGGTACAACCATTTGCATCCGTAACGGTCACGGTATATGTACCCGCTGCAAGATTTGATATATCCTGCGTGGTAGCACCATTCGTCCAGGTGTAGGTATAAGGAGAAACACCACCAGAAACGCTCAGGTCAACAGCACCAGTGCTTGCACCATTGCAAAGCACGTTGGTCACTGTAGTACTTAGCGAAAGTGCGGGTGGTTCCGTAACTGTTGCAGAAGTTGTTTTGGTACAGCCATTTGCATCTGTTACGGTTACGGTGTATGTTCCTGCAACAAGGCCAGAAATGTCTTGCGTCGTTGCGCCGCTTGTCCAGGCGTAGGTATAACCAGGCGTGCCACCTGAAACAGTCAGGTCAACCGCACCCGTGCTTGCTCCATTGCAAAGCACGTTTGTTATCGTAGTACTCAGCGCAAGGGCTGGCGGTTGGGTTACCGTCGCAGAAGTTGTTTTGGTGCAACCATTTGCATCCGTCACCGTGACGGTGTAGGTTCCGGCAACAAGGCCGGAGATATCCTGCGTCGTTGCGCCGTTCGTCCAGGCATAGCTGTATGGAGCAACCCCACCAGATACCGTCAGATCAATCGCACCTGTACTTGCGCCGTTGCAAAGCACGTTTGAAACAACAGAGCTCAGCGCTATTGCAGGTGGTTGTGTAATCGTTGCTGAAGTTGTTTTTGTACAACCGTTGGCATCCGTTACGGTAACAGTATACGTTCCAGCAACAAGACCAGAAATGTCTTGCGTTGTCGCATTGTTTGACCACACATAAGTGTAACCAGGCGTTCCGCCAGATACTGTCAAGTCAATTGCGCCTGTTGCTGCACCGTTGCAAAGCACGTTTGTTACGGAAGTGTTGAGTGCAAGCACAGGAGGCTCCGTCACCGTTGCTGAAGTTGTTTTGGTACAGCCATTTGCATCCATAACCGTCACCGTATAGGTACCAGCAACAAGGCCGGAAATATCCTGCGTGGTAGCATTGTTGCTCCAAACATAGGTGTACCCAGGGGTGCCGCCAGAAACGCTCAGGTCAATTGCGCCATTGTTTCCGCCAAAGCAAGAAACATTGGTCACAACAGTAGAAAGTGCCAGCACCGGAGGCTGCGAAACAGTGGCAGAAGCCGTTTTGGTACAACCAACATTGTCGGTCACCGTCACGGTGTATGTGCCAGCCGTCAAGCCAGACAAGTCCTGTGTCGTAGCATTGTTCGACCACAAATAAGTGTATGGCGAAACGCCACCAGAAACCGTAAGATCAACTGTACCGTTCGAGCCTCCGAAGCAACTTACTGGAGTAGCGGTTGCAGAAGCCGTGAGCGTTGAATTTTCGGTTACCGTTGCAGAGGTGGTTTTTGTACAACCATTTGCATCGGTTACAGTCACCGTGTAAATGCCCGCCGTCAGGCCAGAGATGTCCTGTGTGGTAGCGCCATTCGTCCAGGCGTATGTATAAGGCGTAACGCCACCTGAAACTGTAAGGTCAATTGCGCCTGTTGACGCGCCATTGCAGTTCACATTTGTAACAGTGGTCATCAACAAAAGCGTCGGTGGTTGTGAAATTGTTGCCGAGCTGGTTTTTGTGCAACCTTTAGTATCGGTAACAGTCACCGTATAAGTACCCGCAGGAAGGTTAAATGGATCCTGAATGGTTGCACCATTCGACCATGCGTAGGTGTATCCAGGTGTGCCGCCTGACACAGAAAGATCAATCGAACCAGTTGCGTTGCCGTTGCAAAGCACATTCACTACTGTGGTGCTAAGTGCAAGTACTGGAGGCTCGGTTACGGTCGCAGAAGTCGTTTTAGTACAACCATTTGCATCCGTTACGGTCGCTGTGTAGGTGCCAGCAACAAGACCAGAAATGTCTTGGGTTGTGGCGCCGGTTGTCCAAACATAGGTGTAGCCCGGTGTGCCGCCTGAAACGGTCAGGTCAACCGCACCATTGGCGCCACCAAAGCAAGAGACATTGGTTACTGTAGTTGAAACCACCATTGCAGGCGGTTCTGAAATGGTTGCACAAAGGGTTTTGGTACAGCCATTTGCATCCGTCACGGTAACGCAATACGTTCCCGCTGCAAGGCCGGTCGGGTCCTGCGGATTGTTGTTGCCTCCAATATGCGACCAGTCGTAAGTCAAAACGCCTGTGCCGCCGCTTGCCGTCAGGTCAATCGAACCTGTGCTCGCGCCGTTGCAAAGCACATTTACGTGGGTTTCAGTAATCGTGATTACTGGTGGCTGAACCACGATGATGCCAACTGCTTTGGTACAAGAATTGGCATCCGTTACGGTCACCGTGTAAGTGCCTGCGGTCAGGTTAGCAAGGTCTTGCATCGTCGAGCCATTGCTCCACAAATAAGTGTAGCCTGGCGTGCCACCCGAAACAGACATGTCAATCGCACCGTTGTTGCCACCGTAGCAAGTTACATGGGTCGTCAAGAACACAGGTTCAATATCAGGAGGGGTCGTGATGGTTGCCGAAAGTGTTTTCGTGCAACTGTTCGCGTCCGTTACCGTCACAGTGTAGGTGCCCGCTGAGAGGCCCGTGCGGTCTTGTGTGGTAACGTTACCGCCCCAATTGTAGGTGTATGGCGAAGTGCCGCCCGATACCGTTAAGTCAATAGAACCCGTGGATGTGCCATAGCACAGCAGGTTAACATGGGTCTCTGTTAGTAATATCTCGGCAGGTTGTGTGATGGTCACGCAGAGTACTGCAGTACAAGCACTTGCATCTGTAACCGTGACACAGTAAGTGCCAGCAGCAAGGTTCGTGCGGTCTTGTGTCGTCGCACCGCCCGTCCATGCATAGGTGAATGGGGAAGTTCCGCCAGTAACCGTCAAGTCAATGGAGCCAGTGCTGTTGCCATAGCAAAGCACGTTCACGTGCGTTTCGCTCAAGCTAGGTCCGCCAGTATTGTTCACAGTGGCAGAGGTAGTTTTGGTACAGCCGTTGGCATCTGTCACGGTTACGGTGTAAGTGCCAGCCATAACGTTGCTCAAATCCTGGGTAGTTGCCCCGTTGGACCAGGCATAGGTGTAAGGCGATGTACCGCCTGAAACCGTCAGGTCAACAGAACCGTTTGGATTGCCACAAGTGGAGTTGGTTGTCGTTGCGCTCGCAGTCAATGCTGAAGGAGGCTGCGTGATGCTTGCAGAAATGGTCCCTTTGCATCCGTTAGCATCGGTTACTGTCACCGTATAGGTGCCCGCAGCAAGGTTTGAAAGGTCTTGGGTCGTTGCACTGTTTGACCATGCATAGCTATAAGCAGGCGTGCCGCCTGAAACCGTCAGGTCAATAGAACCGGTGCTGTTGCCGTAGCAAAGCACATCCACATTAGTCTCGCTCAAAGCAAGCGGATTTGATGGCTCGTTCACAGTTGCCGAAGTGGTTTTCGTACAGCCGTTGGCGTCCGTCACCGTCACGGTGTAGGTGCCAGCAGCAAGGTTGGAAATATCTTGGGTTGTAGCACCGCCCGTCCAGGCATAGGTGTAAGGCGAAACACCTCCAGAGACAGTTAGATCAATTGCACCAGTGCTCCCTCCGTAACACAAAATATGAGTCGCCACCTTGGTGAGCAGAAGTGCTGGTGGCTCAGTGATCGTTGCAGAAAGGGTTTTAGTGCAATTGTTCGCGTCTGTCACTGTCACCGTGTACGTTCCGGCAGCAAGGCCAGTCGGGTCTTGTGGGTTGTTATTGCCGGCAATATGCGACCAGTCGTAAGTCAAAACGCCTGTGCCGCCGCTTGCCGTCAGGTCAATCGAACCCGTGCTCGCGCCGTTACACAGCACATTGACGTGTGTTTCAGTAAGCGTGATCACCGGTGGCTGAATCACAATGATGCCCACTGCTTTGGTGCAAGAATTTGCATCCGTTACGGTCACTGTGTAGGTACCCGCAGTCAGGTTAGCCAAGTCTTGCGTCGTCGAGCCGTTACTCCACAAATAGGTGTAGCCTGGTGTGCCGCCTGAAACAGACATGTCAATCGCACCGTTGTTGCCACCGTAGCAAGTTACATGGGTCGTCAGGAATACTGGCTCAATATCAGGAGGGGTCGTGATGGTCGCCGAAAGTGTTTTCGTGCAACTGTTCGCGTCCGTTACCGTCACCGTGTAGGTGCCCGCTGAGAGGCCCGTGCGGTCTTGCGTCGTAACGCCACCGCCCCAATTGTAGGAGTACGGCGAAGTGCCGCCCGATACGGTCAAGTCAATAGAACCCGTAGATGTGCCGTAGCACAGCAGGTTAACATGGGTCTCTGTCAGTAAGAGATCAGCAGGTTGCGTAATGGTCACGCAGAGTACTGCAGTACAAGCACTTGCATCTGTAACCGTGACACAGTAGGTGCCCGCAGCAAGGTTCGTGCGGTCTTGTGTTGTTGCACCGCCCGTCCATGCGTAGGTGTATGGGGAAGTTCCGCCAGTAACCGTCAAGTCAATGGAGCCAGTACTGTTGCCATAGCAAAGCACGTTCACGTGCGTTTCGCTCAAGCTAGGTCCGCCAGTATTGTTCACAGTGGCAGAAGTCGTTTTGGTACAGCCGTTGGCATCTGTCACGGTTACGGTATAAGTGCCAGCCATAACGTTGCTCAAATCCTGGGTAGTTGCCCCGTTGGACCAGGCATAGGTGTAAGGCGATGTACCGCCTGAAACCGTCAGGTCAACAGAACCGTTTGGATTGCCACAAGTGGAGTTGGTTGTCGTTGCGCTCGCAGTCAATGCTGAAGGAGGCTGCGTGATGCTTGCAGAAAGCGTTTTGGTACAGCCGTTCGCGTCCGTTACTGTCACCGTGTAAGTACCCGCAGCGAGGTTCGTGCGGTCTTGGGTCGTGATGCCACCGCCCCAGTTGTAGCTGTAAGCAGGTGTGCCGCCTGAAACCGTCAGGTCAATAGAGCCCAGTCGAGTTACCGTAGCAAAGCACGTCCACATTAGTCTCGCTCAAAGCAAGCGGATCTGATGGCTCGTTCACAGTTGCCGAAGTGGTTTTCGTACAGCCGTTGGCGTCCGTCACCGTCACGGTGTAGGTGCCAGCAGCAAGGTTGGAAATATCTTGCGTTGTAGCGCTGTTCGACCAGGCGTAAGTGTAAGGCGAAACTCCGCCAGAAACGGTTAGGTCAATAGCGCCATTATTTCCACCGTAACACAGTACATGGGTCACTACTTTCGTGAGTACAATAGCAGGTGGTTGAGTTATTGTAACGGAGAGCGTTTTCGAGCAATTGTTTGCATCTGTTACGGTCACCGTGTATGTTCCAGCAGCCAAGCCTGTTGGATCTTGCGGATTGCTGCTGCCTCCAATATGCGACCAGTCATAGGTCAAAACCCCTGTGCCGCCGCTTGCCGTCAGGTCAATCGAACCCGTGCTGGCTCCATTACAAAGCACATTGACGTGCGTTTCAGAAACCATAATTTCAGAAGGCTGAACTACAATGATGCCCACTGCTTTGGTGCAGGAATTGGCATCCGTTACGGTTACTGTGTAGGTACCCGCAGTCAGGTTAGCCAAGTCTTGCATCGTCGAGCCATTACTCCACAAATAGGTGTAGCCTGGTGTGCCGCCTGAAACGGACATGTCAATCGCACCGTTGTTGCCACCGTAGCAGGTTACATGGGTCGTCAGGAATACTGGCTCAATATCAGGAGGGGTTGTGATGGTCGCCGAAAGTGTTTTCGTGCAACTGTTCGCGTCCATTACCGTCACCGTATAGGTGCCCGCTGCGAGGCCCGTGCGGTCTTGCGTAGTAACGCCACCGCCCCAATTGTAGGAGTATGGAGAAGTGCCGCCCGATACTGTCAAGTCAATAGAACCCGTGGATGTGCCGTAGCACAGCAGGTTAACGTGGGTCTCTGTTAGTAAGATCTCAGCAGGTTGTGTAATGGTCACGCAGAGTACTGCAGTACAAGCACTTGCATCTGTAACCGTGACACAGTAGGTGCCAGCAGCAAGGTTCATGCGGTCTTGTGTTGTTGCACCGCCCGTCCATGCGTAGGTGTATGGGGAAGTTCCACCCGTCACCGTCAAGTCGATGGAGCCGGTCGAGTTGCCATAGCAAAGCACGTTCACATGTGTTTCTCCCAGACTTGGGCCGCCAGTATTGTTCACTGTGGCAGAAGTCGTTTTGGTACAGCCGTTGGCATCCGTCACAGTTACGGTATAAGTGCCAGCCATAACGTTGCTCAAATCCTGGGTAGTTGCCCCGTTGGACCAGGCATAGGTGTAAGGCGATGTACCGCCTGAAACCGTCAGGTCAACAGAACCGTTTGGATTGCCACAAGTGGAGTTGGTTGTCGTTGCGCTCGCAGTCAATGCTGAAGGAGGCTGCGTGATGCTTGCAGAAATTGTTTTCGTACAGCCGTTCGCGTCCGTTACCGTCACCGTATAAGTACCCGCAGCGAGGTTCGTGCGGTCTTGGGTCGTGATGCCACCGCCCCAGTTGTAGCTGTAAGCAGGTGTGCCGCCTGAAACCGTCAGGTCAATAGACCCAGTCGAGTTACCGTAGCAAAGCACATCCACATTGGTCTCGCTCAAAGCAAGCGGATCTGATGGCTCGTTCACAGTTGCCGAAGTGGTTTTCGTACAGCCGTTGGCGTCCGTCACCGTCACGGTGTAGGTACCAGCAGCAAGGCTGGAAATATCTTGCGTTGTAGCGCTGTTCGACCAGGCGTAAGTGTAAGGCGAAACTCCGCCAGAAACCGTTAGGTCAATAGCGCCATTATTTCCACCGTAACACAGTACATGGGTCACTACTTTCGTGAGTACAATAGCGGGTGGTTGAGTTATTGTAACGGAGAGCGTTTTCGAGCAATTGTTTGCATCTGTTACGGTCACTGTGTATGTTCCAGCAGCCAAGCCTGTTGGATCTTGCGGATTGCTGCTGCCTCCAATATGCGACCAGTCGTAGGTCAAAACACCTGTACCGCCACTAGCAGTCAGGTCAATCGAACCCGTGCTCGCGCCGTTGCAAAGCACATTGACGTGGGTTTCAGAAACCATAATTTCAGAAGGCTGAATCACAATGATGCCCACTGCTTTTGTACAGGAATTGGCATCCGTTACGGTCACTGTGTAAGTACCCGCAGTCAAGTTAGCCAAGTCTTGCATCGTCGAGCCATTACTCCACAAATAGGTGTAGCCTGGTGTGCCGCCTGAAACGGACATGTCAATCGCACCGTTGTTGCCACCGTAGCATGTAACATGGGTGGTCAAGAACACAGGTTCAATATCTGTAGGTTGTGTTATGGTCGCTGAAATGGATTTGGTACAATTGTTTGCATCCGTCACAGTCACTGTATAGGTGCCCGCCATAAGACCTGTGCGGTCCTGCGTTGTGGCACCACCTGCCCACAAGTAGGTGTAAGGCGAAGTGCCGCCCGATACCGTCAAGTCAATAGAACCGGAAGAAGTGCCATAACATAACAGATTAACCTGAGTTGTGCTCAAAGCCAGTTCTGTAGGTTGCTGAACGGTTCCGCTGCGTACTGCCGAACAACCGTTGGCATCTGTGACCGTTGCAGTGTAAGTGCCGGCAGCGAGGTTCGACAAATCCTGAGTCGTCGCGCCGTTGGTCCAGGCGTAAGTGTATGGGGAAGTTCCACCAGAAACGGTCAAATCAATTGCTCCGTTATTTCCGCCAAAGCAGCTGACATTGGTAATGGTCATGTCCAAAACCGGTCCACCAATGTTGTTCACAGTGGCTGTAATGGTCTTGGTGCAGCCATTGGCATCTGTTACGGTAACCGTGTAGGTGCCGGCGCTGATGTTTGAACGATCTTCAGTAGTAACACCGCCACCCCAGTTATAGGTATATGGAGATGTGCCGCCCGTAGCCGTTAGGTCAATAGCGCCGTTGGCATTGCCGCAAGTGGAATTGGTAGTCGTTACTGAAAGTGATAAGCTATTCGTAGGCTCAGTAATGGTAGCTGAAATAGTCTTTGTGCAAGCATTCGCATCCGTTACTGTCACCGTGTAAGTACCCGCAGCCAGGTTCGAGCGGTCTTGCGTGGTAGCACCGCCTGTCCAGGAATAGGTGTAAGGCGAAGTGCCGCCCGTAACCGTAAGGTCAATAGAGCCTGTCGAGTTGCCGTTGCAAAGCACGTCCACATTGGTCTCGCTCAGCGACAAAACTGCCGGCTGCGTGATGGTGGCTGATATAGTCTTTGTGCAGGAATTGGCGTCTGTTACTGTCACCGTGTAAGTGCCCGCAGCGAGGTTCGTGCGGTCTTGCGTCGTAGCGCCGCCTGCCCAGGAATAGGTGTAAGGAGAAGTGCCACCCGTAACCGTCAGGTCAATAGAGCCTGTCGAGTTGCCATAACAAAGCACGTCCACATTGGTCTCGCTCAGCGAAAGCACCGGAGGTTCTGTTATCGTCACCGATTTGGTGGCTGTGCAGGAATTTGCGTCCGTTACTGTTACTGTGTAAGTGCCAGCAGCGAGGTTCGTGCGGTCTTGAGTCGTAACACCGCCACCCCAGTTATAGGTGAAAGGAGAAGTGCCGCCACTAACAGAAATATCAATAGATCCAGTGGAGTTGCCAAAGCAAAGCACGTTCACATGCGTCTCGCTCAGGCTTGGGCCGCCAATGTTATTCACTGTAGCCGAAACTGTTTTGGTGCAGGAGTTGGCGTCCGTCACCGTCACCGTGTAAGTGCCCGCTGCGAGGTTCGTGCGGTCTTGTGTCGTGATGCCGCCGCCCCAGTTGTAAGTGTATGGGGATGTACCGCCAGTAACTGTCAGATCAATAGCACCGTTGGAGTTGCCGCAGTGGGCATCTGTTTTTGTCGTGCTCAGGGACAAAGCCGAAGGCTCTGTGATCGTAGCAGAAATAGTCTTTGTGCAGGAATTCGCATCTGTATAAGTGCCCGCAGCGAGGTTCGTGCGGTCTTGTGTAGTCACGCCGCCGCCCCAGTTGTAGGTGTAAGGAGAAGTACCACCTGTAACCGTCAGGTCAATAGAGCCTGTCGAGTTGCCATAACAAAGTACGTCCACATTGGTCTCGCTCAGCGAAAGCACCGGAGGTTCTGTTATCGTCACCGACTTAGTGGCTGTGCAGGAATTTGCATCCGACACCGTCACTGTGTAAGTGCCAGCAGCAAGGTTCGTGCGGTCTTGCGTTGTAACACCGCCACCCCAGTTGTAGGTGAAAGGAGAAGTACCGCCGCTCACTGAAATATCAATAGATCCAGTGGCGTTGCCAAAGCAAAGCACGTTCACGTGCGTCTCGCTCAAACTTGGGCCGCCAATGTTATTCACTGTAGCCGAAACTGTTTTGGTGCAGGAGTTGGCGTCCGTCACCGTCACCGTGTAAGTGCCAGCTGCGAGGTTAGTGCGGTCTTGTGTCGTGATGCCGCCGCCCCAGTTGTAAGTGTATGGGGATGTACCGCCAGTAACTGTCAGGTCAATTGAGCCGTTGGAGTTGCCGCAGGTAGCATCTGTTTTTGTCGTGCTCAGGGACAAAGCCGAAGGCTCTGTGATCGTAGCAGAAATAGTCTTTGTGCAGGAATTGGCATCTGTTACTGTCACCGTGTAAGTACCCGCAGCGAGGTTCGTGCGGTCTTGCGTGGTAGCACCGCCTGTCCATGAATAGGTGTAAGGCGAAGTGCCACCCGTAACCGTCAGGTCAATAGAGCCTGTCGAGTTGCCGTTGCAAAGTACGTCCACATTAGTCTCGCTCAGCGAAAGCACGGGAGGTTCTGTTATCGTCACTGACTTAGTAGCAGTGCAGGAATTTGCGTCTGTTACTGTTACCGTATAAGTGCCTGCAGCGAGGTTCGTGCGGTCTTGTGTAGTCACACCGCCACCCCAGTTGTAGGTGTAAGGCGAGGTACCACCAGTAACCGTCAGGTCAATAGAGCCTGTGGAGTTGCCAAAGCAAAGTACGTCCACATTGGTCTCGCTCAGCGAAAGCACCGGAGGTTCTGTTATCGTCACCGACTTAGTGGCTGTGCAGGAATTTGCGTCTGTTACTGTTACCGTGTAAGTGCCCGCAGCCAGGTTCGTGCGGTCTTGAGTCGTGATACCGCCACCCCAGTTGTAGGTGTAGGGTGAAGTACCCCCACTCACTGAAATATCAATAGATCCCGTGGAATTGCCGTTGCAAAGCACGTTCACGTGCGTCTCGCTCAAACTTGGGCCGCCAATGTTATTCACCGTGGCCGAAACTGTTTTTGTGCAAGAATTGGCGTCCGTCACCGTCACCGTGTAAGTACCCGCAGCGAGGTTAGTGCGGTCTTGCGTCGTGATGCCGCCGCCCCAGTTGTAAGTGTATGGGGATGTACCACCAGTAACTGTCAGATCAATAGCACCGTTGGAGTTGCCGCAGGTAGCATCTGTTTTTGTCGTGCTCAGGGACAAAGCCGAAGGCTCTGTGATCGTAGCAGAAATAGTCTTTGTGCAGGAATTGGCGTCTGTTACTGTCACCGTGTAAGTGCCCGCAGCCAGGTTCGTGCGGTCTTGTGTGGTAGCACCGCCTGTCCAGGAATAGGTGTAAGGCGAAGTGCCGCCCGTAACCGTCAGGTCAATAGAGCCTGTCGAGTTGCCGTAGCAAAGTACGTCCACATTGGTCTCGCTCAGCGACAAAACTGCTGGCTGCGTGATGGTGGCTGAAATAGTCTTCGTGCAGGAATTGGCGTCTGTTACTGTCACCGTGTAAGTACCCGCAGCGAGGTTCGTGCGGTCTTGCGTCGTAACGCCGCCGCCCCAGTTGTAGGTATAAGGAGAAGTGCCACCTGTAACCGTCAGGTCAATAGAGCCTGTCGAGTTGCCGTTGCAAAGCACGTCCACATTGGTCTCGCTCAGCGAAAGCACCGGAGGTTCTGTTATCGTCACCGATTTAGTAGCAGTGCAGGAATTTGCGTCCGTTACTGTTACTGTGTAAGTGCCTGCAGCGAGGTTCGTGCGGTCTTGAGTCGTGATACCGCCACCCCAGTTATAGGTGAAAGGAGAAGTGCCGCCACTAACAGAAATATCAATAGAGCCAGTGGAATTGCCAAAGCAAAGCACGTTCACGTGCGTCTCGCTCAGGCTTGGGCCGCCAATGTTGTTCACCGTGGCCGAAACTGTTTTGGTGCAGGAGTTAGCATCTGTTACCGTCACCGTGTAGGTGCCAGCAGCGAGGTTCGTGCGGTCTTGCGTCGTGATGCCGCCGCCCCAATTGTAAGTGTATGGGGATGTACCGCCGGTAACTGTCAGGTCAATAGCACCGTTGGAGTTGCCGCAGGTAGCATCTGTTTTTGTCGTGCTCAGGGACAAAGCCGACGGATCTGTGATCGTAGCAGAAATAGTTTTTGTGCAGGAATTGGCATCTGTTACTGTCACCGTGTAAGTGCCCGCAGCGAGGTTCGTGCGGTCTTGCGTCGTAGCACCGCCTGTCCAGGAATAGGTGTAAGGAGAAGTGCCACCCGTAACCGTCAGGTCTATAGAGCCTGTCGAGTTGCCGTTGCAAAGCACGTCCACATTGGTCTCGCTCAGCGAAAGCACCAGGGGTTCTGTTATCGTCACTGACTTAGTAGCAGTGCAGGAATTGGCGTCTGTTACTGTTACCGTATAAGTGCCTGCAGCGAGGTTCGTGCGGTCTTGCGTCAGTAACGCCCGCCACCCCAGTTGTAGGTGTAAAGGGAGGTACCACCAGTAACCGTAAGATCAATAGAGCCAGTGGAGTTGCCAAAGCAAAGTACGTTCACATTGGTCTCGCTCAGCGCAAGCACCGGAGGTTCTGTTATCGTCACCGATTTGGTGGCTGTGCAGGAATTTGCGTCTGTTACTGTTACCGTGTAAGTGCCAGCAGCAAGGTTCGTGCGGTCTTGCGTTGTAACACCGCCACCCCAGTTGTAGGTGTAAGGAGAAGTACCGCCGCTCACTGTAATATCAATAGATCCAGTGGAGTTGCCGGCAAGGCACGTTCTGTTTGCGTCTCGCTCAGGGTGGGCCAGCCAAGGCTATTGATCGTAGCCGAAATTGTCTTTGTGCAGGAGTTGGCGTCCGTTACCGTCACCGTGTAGGTGCCAGCGGCAAGGTTCGTGCGGTCCTGCGTCTGTGATGCCGCCGCCCCAGTTGTAGGTGTAGGGGATGTGCCACCAGTAACTGTCAGGTCAATAGCACCGTTGGAGTTGCCGTAGCAAGCATCTGTTTTTGTCCTGCTCAGGAGAAAGCCGAAGGTTCTGTTATCGTAGCAGAGTTGTTTCGTGCAGGAATTGGCATCTGTTACTGTCACCGTGTAAGTGCCCGCAGCGAGGTTCGTGCGGTCTTGTGTGGTAGCACCGCCTGTCCAGGAATAGGTGTAAGGCGAAGTGCCGCCCGTAACCGTCAGGTCAATAGAGCCTGTCGAGTTGCCATAACAAAGTACGTCCACATTGGTCTCGCTCAGCGAAAGCACCGGAGGTTCTGTTATCGTCACCGATTTGGTGGCAGTGCAGGAATTTGCGTCTGTTACTGTTACCGTGTAAGTGCCAGCAGCGAGGGTTCGTGCGGTCTTGCGTTGTGATACCGCCACCCCAGTTGTAGGTGTAAGGAGAAGTACCCCCACTAACAGAAATATCAATAGAGCCAGTGGAATTGCCAAAGCAAAGCACGTTCACGTGCGTCTCGCTCAAACTTGGGCCGCCAATGTTATTCACTGTAGCCGAAACTGTTTTGGTGCAGGAGTTGGCGTCCGTCACCGTCACCGTGTAAGTGCCAGCTGCGAGGTTCGTGCGGTCTTGCGTCGTGATGCCGCCGCCCCAGTTGTAAGTGTATGGGGATGTACCACCAGTAACTGTCAGGTCAATTGAGCCGTTGGAGTTGCCGCAGGTAGCATCTGTTTTTGTCGTGCTCAGGGACAAAGCCGAAGGCTCTGTGATCGTAGCAGAAATAGTCTTTGTGCAGGAATTGGCATCTGTTACTGTCACCGTGTAAGTGCCCGCAGCCAGGTTCGTGCGGTCTTGTGTGGTAGCACCGCCTGTCCAGGAATAGGTGTAAGGCGAAGTGCCGCCCGTAACCGTCAGGTCAATAGAGCCTGTCGAGTTGCCGTTGCAAAGCACGTCCACATTGGTCTCGCTCAGCGACAAAACTGCTGGCTGCGTGATGGTGGCTGAAATAGTCTTTGTGCAGGAATTTGCATCTGTCACCGTAACCGTATAGGTACCGGCAGCAAGGCTCGAGCGGTCTTGTGTAGTCACGCCCCCACCCCAGTTGTAGGTATAAGGAGAAGTGCCACCTGTAACCGTCAGGTCAATAGAGCCTGTCGAGTTGCCGTTGCAAAGCACGTCCACATTGGTCTCGCTCAGCGAAAGCACCGGAGGTTCTGTTATCGTCACCGACTTAGTAGCAGTGCAGGAATTTGCGTCCGTTACTGTTACCGTGTAAGTGCCAGCAGCGAGGTTCGTGCGGTCTTGCGTTGTGACACCGCCACCCCAGTTGTAGGTGTAGGGAGAAGTACCACCGCTCACAGAAATGTCAATAGAGCCGGTGGAGTTGCCAAAGCAAAGCACGTCCACATGCGTCTCGCTCAGGCTTGGTCCGCCGATGTTGTTCACTGTGGCCGAAACTGTTTTGGTGCAGGAGTTGGCGTCCGTCACCGTCACCGTGTAAGTGCCGGATGCGAGGTTCGTGCGATCCTGGGTTGTGATACCTCCAGTCCAGTTATATGTGTATGGACTTGTCCCACCTGTTACCGTCAGGTCAATTGAGCCGTTGGAAAGGCCGCAGGTAGCGTCTGTTTTCGTCGTGCTCAAAGTCAACACAGAGGGTTGATTAATGGTGGCACTAGTGGTTTTTGTGCAGTTATTTGCATCGGTCACTGTCACTGTATAGGTACCAGCTGCCTTATTGGAAAGGTCTTCAGTAGTGGCCCCATTCGACCATGCGTATTTATAGCCTGGGCTGCCACCAGTTACTGTTAGGTCAATAGAGCCATTGCTTTGCCCTGCACAAAGTACGTCGGTAACAGTTTTGGTCAAACTGATAACAGATGGTTCTGTGATCGTGGCTGAAATGGTCTTTGTACAGGAATTTGCGTCCGTCACTGTTACCGTGTAAGTACCGGCAGCAAGGTTGCTGCGGTCTTGGGTCGTGACGCCGCCTGTCCATGAATAAGTATAAGGCGAAGTGCCGCCAGTAACTGTAAGGTCTATCGAACCCGTCGAGTTACCGTTGCAAAGCACGTTCACCTGCGTTTTGCTCAGCGACAAGACTGAAGGCTGTGTGATAGTTGTGCTAATGGTTTTGGTACAACTGTTCGCATCCGTAACCGTCACGGTATAAGTGCCCGAGGCAAGGTTCGAACGGTCTTGAGTTGTGACACCGCCAGTCCAGTTATAGGTGTATGGACTTGTTCCACCCGTTACCGTAAGGTCAATGGAGCCATTAGTCCCTCCATTACAGCTTACGTTCACTTTCGTTGTGGAAAGCGAAAGCACCGGAGGTGCTGTAATTATGACTGATTTGGTTGCGGTACAGCTTTTTGAATCCGTCACCGTTACAGTGTAAGTGCCTGCGGCAAGGCTTGATATATCCTGCGTCGTCGCACCATTGGACCAGACATAGGTATAAGGTGAAGTACCCCCACTTACGCTTAGGTTGATGGAACCAGTGCTATTGCCATTGCAAAGCACATTCACATGGGTTTCCGTTAGCGTGATGCCAGGGTTAAATACAACAGAAACCCTGTTGGATTCGCCATCCCAATCTTGACACCCGGCCCTGCGCGAACACCTCATGTAGCAAGTGCTGGCGGTGATAGAAGGTGGGTCGTAGGTAGCCAGATTCGCACCCGATATGGTTGTCCAAGCAGGATCCCCAACGGGTGGGCAAGTAGAGGCGGTAGCTTTCAGCCACATATACTCAATGGTTCCAGAACCTCCCGTTGGGAAAGTAATGTTGGTGAGCGGGGCAGGGTCGAAGGAAGATACCCCACATGCCACCTGGTCGGAACCTATTGTGCCGCCGTTCGTGACATTATCACATTCCTGGATCGTAAATGAGATGGTAAATTCATCACATAACAATCCTCCAAGATTATCTTGGGAATATAGTTTCACCGTTACAGTATAATCACCCGCAGCCGGAGACCATGCTGTACCGCTGGAAGGGTGGTTGTATGGCTCGGCGTTTTCTGTGTTACTGCCACCGGTTGGACCTGTAACAGTGAATTTGGCACTTTCACTGCCTGTTGTAACAACTGCCTCCAGATTGTACAGGCTACCAATATCGCTCAAATTATAAGTCCCGCCGTTGGTAATTGTAATGTCTGTCCCTCCGTCCATTTTATTGAAAATAAGTCCGGTAATATCCGCATCGCAAGTAGGCGGAACGGTGACGCACCAGCCATCCGTCTTAAGCCAGTTGCCATTGCAATAGCCAATTACGCGAACATAATGCGTGTTCGTAGGCACGACAGCACTTAAGGTATAAAAACTCATCCCAGGCAATCCACCATTCACTTCCACCACTTCGTCTGAAATGAAGGTCCAATCACTCTTGTAAAATTCAAAACCAACGTATGCATCAAAGTTTTGAGGTTCGTGTTGTCCGGCATAAACCGCCAGGGAAATGGTTTCACCTACGGCAATGCCTGTCTTATCCTGGTAATATCCTCCTTTATTGCCATTGCCAGAATGTTGGAATTGCCCAGAGTTTGCCCCACACTGCGCACCATAAGTACCCGTGACCAGTGAGCCATTCCACCAGCTCCAACCATTGGTACCATTCTCAAAACTACCATTGGTCATCAAATTGTCTGTACAATCACAGTTCGTCTCGGCGAAAGCACCGCTCTTGTCTTTATTGTTGATAAAATCATACCATGCATCCACAAAGGGTTCCGAAGGATTTGCCCCAGCCGGTTGAAGCGGCGTTGGAGAGCCGGAAAGCGAACCACTGGTCGCTGCAACTTCTTCGCCAGTGCTGGATTGCGCAGATTCCTCTTGCGCCGACGGAGCGGCACCTGGTTCTATTACTTGTACTTGCGCACTCAAAATAGGCGTCGAAAAAATGCCCAATGCGAAACAACCAATAAGCATAGCTTTTGGGAAGGGCAATGTGCTGGAGACCAGAGTGTAAAGAGCGTTCATAGAGCAGAGAAATATAGGCTTTGAAAAACCTTTGTTATGAAGAGTTGAAAAAATGCAATAGACACTAATCCCAAAGGCATGAGACACACCTTTAGGAGAGAAATTGATCAAATTTTTGCCTTAAAATTACTTAAGTCGCGCTCAGAATATAAAAGCGCGCAGCCATTAGCAACTGTTGCTTGTGAAAAAGCAAAAGCACTAAAGGGTTGCTTGTGAGCGACCAAAGCCTTTTTCAAGGTAACCGAGAAATTATTAAAAGCGAAGCGTTGAACCCTATCCCTCGGAGAGGATTAGTGAAGGAAAAAGTTCAAAAGGTAAAAATGATTAAGCGTCTTCGACCTCTACGGATAGGATGAAAAATATCCTGTTAAGAAGAATAGCCTATGACATTACATCATTAAGCCATTGGTATAGGAAGAAGATTAACTTACGGTAGGAGAAAATTTCCTGGGAGGAAGGAAGATTAAAAGTCATCGTTTGGACGGAGTGGAATTACGAGGTAACGCCTGGTCCAAAACAAATAACGGGGCAAATGTAGCCCCACTCAAATTACAAACAAGGGAACGAATAGATTTTTTTTGTAGAAATCTCTGATTTGCAATTGCGCTGACATTCTGAAGCACAACTAAAAAACAATTTAATTAAAAATTTTATAAATATTCATGTAGATGAATGTCAATATATAAAAACAAATATTACTGTTTTTTTAAGGGTATTTGAAGGAGCAAATAAACAGCAAGGCATTTATAATTCTGATGAGCAACAAGTTGTATGCTTAATGCTCATTTAACAATACCGCTCGCCAAAACACAACCCCCGCCTTCCCACATATGCGGGAGACGGGGGTTGCAAGTTGCTCTAATCTACGGGGCGGGGGAATTCCCGCAAAGCACGGTGGGGGACAAGGGGCGGGGACAAGCCCCGCACCCTACCCTCATTATTCGCCGTGCTTGGGTCTTACGACCCTGCAATCGGGGCGGGGACAAGCCCCGCACCCTACTTCGCCTGTATCATCTTCTTCGTTGCACTGTCCGTAGCTGTTTCCAGTTTGTAGTACAATATGCCCGTGGTGTTGAGCAGAGCGCGATCGAGTGCGATCGTATTCTCACCTTTGGCAAACTGTCCTTTCTGCTGGTAGACCACCCGGCCAGTCTCGTCAAAAATCGAAAGCGTTGCTTCTGCTGCGACTGGCAGGTAGAATCCAATGCTCGTCTTATTCACAAACGGATTCGGCTGGTTCTGGTACAACTCGAAGCCTAAGCCATTTATGGTTACACCTGCAGAAGAGTTGAAGCGGAATGCAACACCCTGACGACCTTCCTCCGCATAAGCCTCGGCACGGGTAATCGAACCTGAAACACTCAACATCTCGCTCAACTTGCCTGACTTGTGTGCCCGGAAGCGGAGCGTGAACGCTTGTGCGCCATCAATGGATACCGTTGTGGCATCTTCGAACACCATCCCAAAGTTTGACTCTGCAACGTTATCTGATTCCTGTACTCCAATGGTCTCTAAACCCTTGAGTAGCATCGTGAACTGAAAACCTTTCAATAGTTGGGCGGATTTGAACGAAACTTCAAATACCTCACCTGCCTTCACCTTGCGGTCTTCAATGTCGAACAAAGCTGTACCAACAGAACGCTCTTCGGCTTCCATCGTGGCGTTGGCCACTACTGTGTTGTTAACGTCGCCAACTTTCACACCCACAAAGTCTTCTCCCATTTGATGCGCCATCGCGTCAGCAACCGAAATGGACTCTGGGAAAATCGTCTGGAACGGGTTGTTCGCGTTCGGGAACGAGAACGCCTTGTCCACAAAGCGCCAGGAGGTGTTGTTCGGAAGTTCCGTGTAAATGCCGAGGATCAACTTGCGGAGTTCAATCATGTCGAACGTGGTGATCGAACCAGACTTGTTAGCGTCCGCTGCAATCATTTTGTACGGAGAGTCAAACGGCTCAACACCCAAAATATGCTTGGAGATCAACACCAGGTCATAGGTCGTCACACCATTCAGCGGATTGTCGTCCTTCTCCGGTGAAATGGTGAAAGTAGCATCTAGCGGGACGTTGTTCATTACATGATACGCGCCACCGTTGTCCGAGAGGTCGAAGTAAGCATATGGAGGGGTAAAAGTGCTCGTGCCGTCAATGTACACCGTGCCCTCTTCCACTCCGTCTGCCATCTCTGTCTTCAGCGCGCCAGCCACGTTGATGTGGTCCGTGGTCGGACAGCTGCCCAGGTTGTCCTGTACGATCAGGTAAGTCTCGCAGTAGTCCGCGTTGCCTTGTGCGTCAATCGCCCAAAGTTCCACGCAGCGTGTGCCGAGTTCTGTGCAGTCAAACGTCACAGAAGTAATCGGATTGCCCTGGTTGTCCACTGGGAATCCAGTGCCAGTACCGCACTTGCGGATGCCGATCTTGATCTGACCAGCAGGAGTGCAATTGTCTTCCGTGTACTGGAGGAAGTCAGATGCCCACAAGGTGATCATACCGGTAGGCATGATGTTCGCGCTCAGGCCATTGATGCAAACCACCGTAGGAGGTTTGCAGTCACGCACCGTGAAGGTGTACTCGTACTCAGCATTGTTGCCGCAACCGTCCGTGATGAACCACTTGATTTTGTGCGTGCCGTGTGGCAGCTCAGGAATCACGTGGGTGTTCTGCTGTTGTTGGGTGTTCCAACGAACGCAGGCAGTCTTGTTGTTGCCAACCACTGTCTCCTGGATCGAGAAGCCCCACTTCTGGTTGTTCGGAACATTTCGCTCGTCGAACTGGCGCGATGTGCCGCCCGAGAAGTTCGGCGTGTTGATGTTGCCGTACAGCACGTTGTTCCAGCCGAGACCAGCGATGCCCAAAGAAGTAGAGTTCACAACAGTCTCCATCACGTTGTCGCCATCAAGGTCGAGGAACAACAGGTATTCGATGTTGATGTTCGCGCCAGAGCAAGCGTCTGTGCCAGTGATGCAAAGGTCAGTTGGCTCCTCGCACAAGTCGTGCGTCAGGATGCCGTTGTCCCACCAATAGGCTTCGTTCCACAGCAGGTCGTGGTTTGCCGTTGTCCAGTTCTGGTTGTCGCAAGTCGGGGTCACATAGGTGCCCGTAGGCTTTTGACCGTCAATAATCTTGATGATCTGCTTGTACTTGTAGCAGTTGGCATCTTTGTCCCAGAACGTGCAGAAGTTCGTCGTTGTCGGGTCGCCCGGGTTGATACGGACCACTGTCGGAGCCCATGGAGCCAAAGTGCCGCATTCAGACACGGTTGGGCCAGGAAGGTTCGTCGGGTGGTTCGTGATCGCGTTCGGGTTCGGGTTTGGAACGTAGATACAATCAAGGTTCGGGTTGAACGTACACCAGTTAATGATGCTCCAGGTCCGCTCAATCTTGAAGCAGGCATCGGTCACCACTGTAAATATCTCGTCCTCAAAGGATACGCCCAAGAGTTCGCAGTCTTCGCCGAAGAAGCTTGGCTCCTGGTAAAGGCCCGTTCCGTCGCACTCCGTCACGATCGCATCGTTCGGGAACTTGACGAAGTAGTCCTGCTCATACGTCACGAATACGCGCTGGGTGCACTGGGTGCTGAAGCCGTGGCAGTCCCATGCACGGAACGTGCGTGTGATTGTACCGCGGTTACATACTGTGTCGAACAGGGTGTTGTTCACCGTGTGCGTAAGTCCACACTGGCCTTGGTACACCAGCGAAGTGTCGAGGCAGCAGTTGTCTGCAATTACTGGTTTGCCGTAAGCCCAGAGGCTTGGGTCGAAGTTCTCGCAGTTCACTGTTACGTTGGCAGGAGGCAGGCAAGCTGGTTTCAGTTTGTCCTGTACTTCCACCTGAATCATGCACTCGTTCTTGACTGGTTCGCCATCAACACCCGTCATAATGTTGCCGTTCACATCCACCTGATACACCGCCAGGATAACTGTTTGCGTCGTGCCCACTTCACAGCAGTAGAATTTAATAGAATCCATCTCTGCAGTAGCCAAATCAAATTCGCTCAGACCTCCTGGGTAACATGGATCTTTACTCAAACCGTTCACACAATCTGAATAGGATGCCATACGACGAATAGTGAATTTCACATCGAAACAGTTGTCGTAAGAACCATCATTGAAGGTTTTGGCCTTCACATAGGTTACTCCAGCGAAATCACAGCCATCTGCAGGGGTATAGCAGTCTGCTAAATCGTCTACCCCAATGGCAACTACGGTCGTTTCGTCACAAGCTGCGACTGGCGGTACGTAGTCGGCAACCGTTAACTGGAAACTACAAGTTGCGGTATTGCCACAATCGTCTTGTGCTGTGTAAGTCACAGTGTGTGTTCCAAGCGGCAAGCATGGCGTCCACCCAAAGTTGCCCAGGGTGTCAAGATCCCACCAGTTGTTGCCTGCGAAATCCTCCACCGTGCCGTCTACGGTATAAATACCCGTTTGAACACCTGTGTAATATTCGTGGGTGACCACTTTTGCTCCGATGTTGTTGATACGGGAACAGTTGTCCTCGATGATGATATCGGGCAAATTGGTCGTTGCACAACAAGTAAACGGATCAGAACCTACGGTTAGGTTTGCAGGGCAAACCATTGCAGGACCTTCATGGTCAACCACTTTTACTACCTGTATGAAGTAGAGCGGGTTGGACAATGGAGGCGTCGGAGAAGTCGGCAGGCACCAGTCAATTGCTTTCCAGGTGCGGAGGATCTTCGTTGTTCCATCGCATTCTACAATCGGATCGTCTGTGTAAGAAGTAGCCAATTCGCAGAAACCTGCATCAGGCCACAGGGGCCATTGGATACCAAATGCTTCATAATAAGGCACTCCTGTGATGGAAGGATCTGCATTACCATTGGTGCAGGACACTTCGGCATCCGTCGGGAACACCACGTCAAACACATGAATCCGGTTGAAATAAATGTACTGCGTACAAGTTGAAACGTTGTTCCAGGAATCCTTGGCATTCCAAATCCGTTCAACATAGGCCGATACGTCAGCGTGACCATTCACTGGCTGGTTGCAAGCTAAATCGTGCCAGGTGTCCGTATACGTCAGCGTAACAGGGGAACAATCTGCCACCGTTGGAGTAGCGTTCTGGATACCCAATACGTTTTCCATGTAGCCAGGATCGTAATTGGTAATAGCACAATTCAATTCGATGTCCGAACAAGTCAGCGTAGGCGCCAATTTATCTTCCAGTTTCAAATCACCCCAGCAAGAATTGCAGGTCATGATGTGTTTCACACTATACCGCAGCGTTTGGCCGAAGTATGAAGGCGGAATCGGATTGGGCACCGGCTGGTTGGAACCAATCGTGGTGATCGTTACCTGGAAGAAGGTACCCAAAGGATAGTTGTCTTCGTCGCATTCGGGATCTTCTCCTTCCAGCACCATGGATGGCGTTACCAGTGCGCTGCAGTTTTGGTCCATAGAAATATAGACGAGGTCATTGCAGACCATATTCAGGTTAGACTGCCAGCAGTTGCCAAGCGGGGTTGGATCGTCCGAACCGCCGGTATCTCCCAATTGGCCTGGGTTGGTGCTCATCGGATCGAGACCCACGTCGGAAGCGTCCATGGCCATGTATTGTGCACCGTTATTCCAGTAATCGGGAATTGGGACGCCCTGGAAGTTCTGCGCTTTTCCGCTCACCATCGCCTGCGCTTTCGGTTGTGCCGGCGCGCCTGGCGCATCTGGGTCAATTCCAAATTTGACGCGAATGCAAATCTGTTCACCCGGCCAGAGTAAGCCGCTCGTTCCATTGAACAGGTTTTTACCAGGGGCTGTAGAAGCGCCATTATATCCTGCATTGAAAACAGGATCTTGTTGTGCCGTGCTGGAAACAACAATTGGAGTTCCAATCACACCTTTGAAGGCCAAACCGTAGGCATTCGCACCTGCAAGATCAAGCATAGCCTGAAGGCTTGCCAATGGCGCGGTGGAGGTGTTTTTGATGCATAAATCCATGAACGCAGCAAATTCACCACAAACCGTTGGGTCAAATCCAACAATCGCCATCGCTGCATTGATCTTTGGCTCATCAATAAAGCCAAGGTCAAGCGAAACGTTTGCCTGATTATCCGGGAAACCTGTAGGTGTTCCGTCTGTCAAACCGTTTTCTGCCGTTGGCAGGAACGCATTGGTCAGGTTAGGAATCGCAACATTGATCAATGGTGTGCCATCTGAGTCAAGGTTGTCGTTCGCAGGCAGGTTCGGAATCGTCAGAATCTTATTGATCGGGTTGATCAATGCACCTGCAACACCGTTTGGAGCCGTGTATTTGTTGGCCAAAATACGGTAGTTGGTGCTCGGAATCAAACCACGGAACTCATAGCGGCCAGCAGCGTCGGTGGTCACCATGTACACGCGGTCGTCGCCAGAAGGAGTGCCGCTATTGGCTGCTGTTTGGTACACACCGTCTTCACCAGCCCATGTCAGGTTGATTTTTACGTTGGCCAAAGGCATTTCCGTAGCATCCTGGTCGCCTTCGATATCCGGGTTATCCATCCAGACGTAGTTGCCGATCAAGGCAAGTGGGAGTTTGTAGTCTTCCACCTCACCGTTCGGGGAACTGGCCGTTGCCAGGAATAGCCGGACCAGTAGCCGTCACGCCGCCGTTTTTCGACAAGCGGAAGCGAGCGAACAGATTGCCGCCATTGAAGCTTGCCGTTGCAGGCACATCAAAGCAGAAATTCTGGTTCGTAACACCGCCATTCGGGATGCTGGCGCCTGCCGGAGCAAAGTTGCCCGTGATCAGTTGCTCAGATGCCTCAAACGTACCGTTGCCATTGAAGTCAATCCAGGCCTGCAAAAATGCTGCGCCACCTGTGTTGTTGCGGGCGGTCACTTTTACACATGCTGAATTGCCCGGGATCAAAGGAGTCGGGAATGTAATACCGTTTTCGTCGTCAGCCAGCGGCGTACAAATACCCAGCGCGCCAGGACCTGCATTGCCGTCGTCACCTCCGGTCATGAAACCAGCCATGGCTTCGGGTTGGCCATCAATATCAATGTCAACACATGGGCCCAGGTATAGATCTGGCGTTACGGTGTGTACTGCGCCGTTGGAAGCCTGCGTCGTAGCGTAGGTATTCGGTGCATCACCAAAGTCGAAACCGAGGTAACCAAAGTCAAATGTAAAGTTGGCCTGGTTGTCCGGGAAACCATTGATCACCAACGGATTGTCGCCAATACCGTTTTCGTTCGTTGGCAAGGTGGTCGGTGGGTTTGGCACCGTGAACAACACACCAGCCGGGTTGTCTGAGTCAATCACGTCCTGGGTATTGCCGTTTACGTCAATCAGGAGTGTTGGAACATAGCCGAATGGAGGAACCACCATTCTGTAGTTGCCGGGGATCAGACCACAGAACACGTATTTGCCTTGAATACCGTTTTCGGTAGCCGTAACATCGGTGTAGGTGCGGTTGTCAACCACGGTCGCAAAGTTGCCGTCAGGACCTGCCCATTGGAGTTCAACGGTTACGTTGTTGATACCCAGTGGGATTTCCAATGGTTGTGTTTGCAATCCATCTACGTTGGCGTCAATCCAGACAAGGTTGCCCGCTTTTGCCAATTGAACTTTATAATCTTCCACCTCACCAATCGGGTAAGGCATTGCTGCCGGGCCGTTGAAGGCGAGTCCGCCTGTTGGGCTCAAACGGAAACGTACAAACGCGTTGCCGCCAAAGAAAGTAGCCGTTGTTGGTACGTCGAAGCAGAAATCAGAGTTGACAGAAGCACCAGGAGGTACAATCGCGCCAGGCGCTGCCGCTGCAAACGCACCAGTGTTCAATTGTTCGCCAGCATCTGTGACATCGCCGTCGCCGTTGAAGTCAATCCATGCCTGAAGAACGGCATTGCCGCCAAGGGTGTTCATGGTGTTCACCCGTACGCAAGCCTGGAAGCCAGGGATCATCGGCGTGAGGAAGGTTACGCCGTTTTCGTCATCGCCTGCGCCACCTTCATTGTAGCCGCCAGCGTTGTTGTCGTCACCGCCAACCAACATACCAGCCATTGCTTCAGGCTGGCCGTTGAGCTCACCATCCACAGAAGCGCCGAGTTTCAGGTTCGGGTTAACGATCTGTTTCGGACCATTGGCAGGAATATCCGTGCCGTAAGTGTTTGGCAAATCACCGTAGTCTACGCTGACATAACCGAAATCGTACGTCAGGTCGTCCTGATTGTCAGGATAGCCATTGAAACCGCCCGGTTGGTCGCCTGTACCATTTTCATTGACTGGCAGGTTGATCGGGTTCGGAATCATCACCATAACGCCGGTCGGATCGTCCGCATCCAATACATCGTTGCCGATGTTGATTTGGGTTGGAATAAATCCGTTTGGATTGGTTGGAACGCTCAGTTTATATGCACCGGAAGGAAGGCCCCAGAACATATACTGACCATTCACACCGTTCATCGGCGCAGTCAGGGTAGTATAGGTACGGTTGTCGCCGGTAGTGCCGAAGTTGGCATCTGGGCCAGCCCATACCAATTGTACCAGAATGTTGTTCAGGCCATTCGTGCCTGGTTCGTTCTGGATACCATCGTTGTTGTTGTCGTTCCATACATAGTTGCCGATTTTAGCAACTGGAACTTTGTAATCTTCAATTTCACCCACAGGGAATGGCATGTTCTCAGGACCATTCGGCGTGAGATTGCCACTTGGGCTGATACGGAAGCGTACGCGGGCCGAACCACCAGCAAAAGTGGCTGCTGCTGGCACATCGTAGCACAGTTGGGCGTTGTTGAGACCGCCAACAGGAACTGTTGCGCCACCACCTGCTCCGTTGAAGTTACCAGAAGTAACGGCTTCACCAGCATCCGCAAAATCACCGTCGCCGTTAAAGTCTACCCACATTTGAAGCACCGCATTTGCCGCCAAGGTGTTCAGGGCAGTCACTCGAATACAAGCAGAAGTGCCAGGCACCATCGGCGATTCGAATACGACGCCGTCTTCATCATCGCCGCAAGCGGAAGCTGTTCCGTCTGGAGCAGCGCCACCTGTATTGTCGTCGCCGCCAGACATAAGGCCGGCCATCGGATCAGGGTTGCCATCTAACTCACCGTCGAGGCAAGCACCCAATCGCAAGTTTGGCGTCACTACATGTACTGGGCCATCGTTTGGCGATGGATCGGTAGTGCCATAAGTGTCAGGCTGGTCACCAAAATCGCGGGTGATCAAGCCAAAGTCAATGGTAATGTTGTTCGCTGCATCCGGGAAAACATCATTCGGAACGTCGCCCGTGCTGTTTTCACCCAAAGGCAGGGCAATTGGGTCTGGAATCATCACCATTTCACCCGCCGGGTTATCGCTGTCAGAGACATCGGAACCAAGGTTGAGTTGGGTAGCGATAAAGTTGGCCGGGATGCTTGGCAACACCACTTTGTAAGGGCCAGGAATAAGACCCCAGAACATATATTGACCGTTTACACCCATGTTGGATGTAGAAGTCACATACGTACGGTCGTCCGGCGTATTAAACGAAAGGTCAGTACCAGCCCAAATCAGGTTGACTGCAACATTGTTCAAACCGGCAGTGCCAGGCTCGTTTTGCTGTCCGTTGTTGTCCCAGTCGTTCCAAACGAGGTTACCAATTTTAGCAAGCGGTGTTTTGTAATCTTCCACCTCACCAATCGGGAATGGGCCATTGGCCGGTCCGCCAGGAGCGAGGCCACCATTGGGCGACAAACGGAAGCGGCTGAATGCCTGACCACCAGCGAAGCTCGCATTGGCTGGCACGTCAAAGCAGAACTGCATATTGACTACACCGCCGTTTGGAATGCTTGCGCCGGCAGGAGCAAATGTGCCAGAAGTCAATTGTTCATTGGCTTCGAAAATACCGTTACCGTTAAAGTCGATCCAGCCTTGCAACACTGCTGCGGTACCCGTGGTATTTACCGCAGTTACGCGAACGCATGCTGGGTAGCCAGGAATCAGCGGCGTTTCAAAGGAAACGATACCGTTTTCATCATCGCCGCCACCGCAGATACCAATCAGCGATGCAGAATTGTTATTGTCATCACCGGCGATCATCAAACCAGCCATTGGCTCGGGTTGACCGTCGTTGTCGCCGTCCACGCAAGTACCCAGGTAAAGATTTGGATTGACCAGGTGTTTTGCGCCATTACCGGCATTGTTGGTGCCGTAGGTATTTGGTGCATCACCGTAGTCTACCGCGATATAACCAAAGTCATAGGTCAGGTCGTCCTGATTGTCGGCAAAACCGTTGGTGCCGCCAGGATTGTCGCTGTTGCCGTTCTCGTTGGTTGGCAGATTGATCGGGTTTGGGATCATTACCATAACCCCTGCTGGATCGTCTGCATCTTTTACATCGTTGCCGCCCTGGTTAAGCAGGGTTGGCAGGAAGCCGTTCGGGACATTGACCACGTTTACTTTATAAGCGCCCGGGATAAGTCCGAGGAACATGTATACGCCTTTTTCACCGTTCATGGTGGCAGTGGCCGTATTGTAGGTGATGTCGTCGCCACCGCCAGCTACGCCGTTGGACCCGAAGAAAGTCAACTGGATGTTGGTTCCATTGATGCCGGGTTCGTCGGTTTCCTGAATGCCATCGTTGTCGTAATCCCACCAAACCAGGTTGCCGATTTTGGCAAGTGTTACTTTATAGTCTTCTACTTCACCCAGAACCGGAACAGAGTTTACCGGGTTGCCTGGAGCGAGACCGCCGTTTTTGGACAAGCGGAAACGAACCATTGCCTGACCACCCTGGAAGGTTGCATTGGCAGGAACTGTAAAGCAGAATTGGGCATTGTTCACCCCACCGTCAGGAATGTTGGCGCCGCCACCAGCAAAGTTGCCGGTAGTTAGTTGTTCGCCTGCTTCAAACGAACCATTGCCGTTGAAGTCAATCCATGCCTGAAGTTTGGCGGTTACGTCTGTGTTGTTGTGTGCCGTAACACGGATACAGGCCTGCACACCAGGGATCAGCGGTGTCTCGAAAACGATGCCGTTTTCGTCGTCGCCAGGCACTGCACAGTTACCTTGTGTGCCGGTACCTGGGTTGCCATCATCGCCGCCGCCCATAAGGCCGGCCATTGGATCAGGGAATGCATCTACCTCAGAGTCAATACATGTGCCGAGATAAAGGTCTGGCGTTACTACATGCTTAGCCCCTTCATTGTTATCGGAAGTCAGATAGGAATCTGGCAAGTCGCCAAAGTCAAATCCAACAAAGCCGAAGTCGAACGTAAGGTTATCCTGCGCATCCGGGAAACCATTGGTTCCGCCAGGATTGTCGCCCATACCATTTTCGCCAGTGGGCAATCCAATCGGGTTCGGAATCATCACCATTACCCCTGCAGGATCATCACTGTCGGTCACATCGCTACCAACATTCAATACGGTTGGTATCTGACCGTTTGGCGCCACCGGAATACTCACTTTATACGAACCGGAAATCAGGCCGTAGAACATGTAAATGCCCGGTTGGCCACTCATGGTTGCAGTAGTGGTATTGTAGGTAAGGTTATCACCCAGAGTGCTTAAGTCGCCATCTGCGCCGCCATATACCAACTGAACGGCTGCTCCATTGATACCTGAAACTGCAGGTTCATTTTGCTGGCCGTCATTGTTGTAATCGGTCCAAACGAGGTTGCCGATCTTGGCCAGGCTCACTTTGTAATCTTCCACCTCACCATTTGCACCTGCGCCGTTTGGCGTCAAGCCGCCATTTGGAGAAAGGCGGAAACGAACCATTGCCTGTCCACCCTGGAAGGTAGCGGCTTGTGGAACGTCGAAGCAAAGCAATGCTCCGGTCAAACCGCCGATTGGAACGTTTGCGCCACTTGGAGCAAAACTGCCCGTGGATAGTTGTTCGCTTGGGTCAAAAGAACCGTTTCCATTGAAGTCAATCCAGGCTTGCAGTTTGGCTGCAGCGCCTGTGTTGTTCGTTGCAGTTACTTTTACACAGGATTCGTAGCCAGGAATAAATGGCGTTACAAACACAACACCATCTTCATCGTCGCCGCAGGTAGAGCTGCCTCCATCTACATTTGCTCCTGCAGAATTGTCGTCGCCACCAACCATGGCGCCAGCCATAGCTTCCGGTACGCCATTGTTTTCTGCATCAATACAAGCACCCAATTTGAGGTTCGGGTCTACAATTGCCGATGGGCCATTGTTGCCGGTAGTGGTACCGTAAGTATCGGGCAAATCACCATAATCTTTTTGGATATAGCCGAAATCGAAGGTCAGGTTATCTTGTGCATCCGGGAACCCATTGGTTCCACCCGGAGTGTCGCCTGTTCCGTTTTCGCCAGTAGGCAAGGATACAGGATCTGGAATAACGACCATAACGCCAGTAGGATCATCGGCATCGGTCACATCAGAACCTGCATTCAGGAGCGTAGGGGCAAAAGAGCCAGGTACGCTTGGAATGCTGAGTTTGTACATACCTGGGGTCAAACCGACAAACATGTACTGGCCTTCATTGCCGCCCATGGTGGAGGTCGGGGTAGTGGTTACCACATCATCGCCGCCGCCTAATATGCCATTAGGGCCTAACCAGGTCAAATTAACTGTAATTCCGTTCAAGCCAGCCGTGCTGGCCTCGTCTTGTTGGCCATTGTTGTTGTGGTCATTCCACACGTATGTGCCCACTTTGGCAAGAGATACTTTGTAATCTTCCACCTCACCAGAAGGGATGGTGCCATCGGTTTTAACACCTGTGGGCAGCAAGTTGCCATCAGGGCTGAGACGGAAACGCATCATAGCCACACCACCCTGGAAGGTAGCGTTGGCGGGTACGTTGAAACAAATTTTAGCATTGGTAAGTCCGCCATTTGGCACTGCTGCGCCTGTTGGGGCAAAATCACCCGTATTCAATTGTTCGGTAGTCTGGAATTGGCCATCGCCATTAAAATCCACCCATGCCTGAAGCACCGCAGGGGCTCCGGTCATGTTCATGGCATTTACGATGAAACATGCTTGTGTGCCTGGGATCATCGGCCCAGATACAGCAATGCCGTCTTCGTCATCTCCATCTCCGTCATTGTCATCACCACCCACCATAGCGCCTGCCATACTGTCTGGCTGACCGTCTGAGTCGCCGTCGGAAGAAGCACCGAGTTTGAGCAATGGGTTTACGGTATGACGCGGGCCATTGGTTGCGATCGTTGTTCCGTATGTAATAGGCAAGTCACCGTAATCAACGGCTATATAGTTGAAGTCGAAGCTCAAGTTATCTTGTGCGTCCGGGAAGCCATTGGTGCCACCAGGTACGTCGCCAGTTCCGTTTTCACCTGTAGGCAGATTGACTGGGTTATTGATAACTACCATAACACCTGCGTGGGCATCACCATCCTTAAAGTCATTGCCGCCGAGGTCTTCCCGGCCATCAATATACCCACCAGGAGAAGCAGGCGCAATTTTATACATGCCCGGTGTAAGACCGAAGAACATATAAACGCCATCCGTACCGCCCATTTGTGCGGTAGTGCTGTTGTAGACAACATCATCGCCACCACCTACTACGCCATCAGGGCCCAGCCAGGTTAGGTTTACAGTTACCCCGTTAATGCCTGCGGATGCTGGCTCGTTCTGGATGCCGTTGTTGTCATAATCATTCCAAACGAGGGTACCTACTTTTGCAAGTACTACTTTATGGTCTTCTACCTCACCATCTACAGCGCCACCCGTTGGGCTAAGGCCTCCACTGGGCGAAAGACGGAATCGGGAGAAAGCAGCGCCACCCTGGAAGGTAGCGTTCGCAGGAACGTCAAAGCAAAGGAGCGCGTTTACCAATCCGCCATTGGGGACAGAGGCGCCGCCGCCAGCAAAACTGCCGGTAGTCAATTGTTCGCCTGATTCAAAATTGCCGTTGCCATTGAAGTCAATCCAGCCTTGCAGTACTGCTGCACTGCCAGTCATATTCATGGCATTTACCGTCACGCAGGATTGTGTGCCGGGAATAAGTGGGCTGGTAAATGCAACGCCATTTTCGTCGTCATTACCTGCACCACAATCGCCCAGGGTTACCAGGCCAGTATTATTGTCGTCGCCACCTACATTCATGCCAGCCATAGGCTCTGGTTGGCCATCAATCTCGCCATCCACGCATGCGCCCAATTTCAAATCGGTGCGAATCCAGTGCCATGGGCCATTGCTGGCTTCCGTGGTGCTGTAAGTATTCGGCAGATCACCATAGTCGGTTGGAATAAAACCAGCATCGAGGGTGTGGTTGTTTTCACCGGGGTTGCCGGCGGTAAACATGATCTGCACATCTCCGCTACCGAGCAGGACACCGTCGTTGTCGCTGAAATCAGCCAAACCGGTACCACTCTGATCCGTTGATGTTAAAAGGAAATTGTTGAGCGGTTCGCCATTGGCAAACTGAGAAGCAGGAACGCAGATTTTATAGTCTGCCAAAGCCCGCAAACCCGCTTGGTTGCCTCCCGTACCGGGGTCCCCATCGGGTACATTTGATTTGTTGAATACAAAGTTACCCGTGCCATTTGTGGTGGTAGTGGCCAACACGGTGCCATCGGGCCATTTCAATTGAACATCCACACCTGGGATGCCCGGTTCGCCGCTATCCTGGATACCATCACGGTCCATATCGGCCCAAATACGGTTACCTACCTCAATAGGGGCTGGATCGCCTGTCAATTCCACGTCGCCCAGACCGTTGGCCTTACTGGGTGTAGCGCCCGGCTGGTTCAAGGTCCAACGATCGTCGAAAACCTCATAAGCAGAGTTGGCCACTTTTGCTCCAGTTGAATTGCTGAAACGAATGGTACCGCCCGAACGAATCTTGATAGGGTCGAGCACCACGGCGACTGCTTCATTCTGTCCGGGAAGTACGGCAAGTGGGCCTTGCAGGGATTCCGGGTGAATGATGTTGTCGTCATAATAATCCGCCGTACCAGGTTTGGAAACGATCGAATAGACACAGTTGGCATTTGCGTCCGCGCGGAGCAATTCACCTGCCGTGGAATATTCGTAGTTTATTAGAGTACCGTTATAGTTGTTGTTGTTGATGGCATACCGGTGACCTTTCCGGTCAAGAATCCCGATCAACATATTTCCATAATCATCGAATTCGATATCGGAAATGATTGGTTCAGCCACCTCACGTTCAGCGCCTGTGAAATAACGGCTCAAACCGCTGGAGGTGCTATAACCCCAGGGAATCCAGCTGCGTTCGCGGCCATAATTAAAATCAAAGGATATCTTTACGGCAAATGTCTCGGCAACCGGATCAAACTCATAGATATAACCGTAAATATCCGTGCCTACATGCTGCCCCCCTACCACCACTACCGGGCTTTGTACTTGACCACTTAAATCCTGACCCGACAATACAAGGCCCACATACAACTTGCCACGTGAATATTTCAAACCCCATGGACGATGTTCACCCTGCTCCAGAACCGTGCCTGGGTCAGGTGAATCCCAACTGCGTACACGAGTGTTCAGGTTTCCACTCGTTGGTGCTTGCGGATTTTTAGGATCGACAAGATCTATTTCATAAATTTTCCGGTCCCACAAGTTCATTACATAGAGATAACGGCCATCGTCAGAAATATCGATGTCACCAATGGATACTTTACCTATCTGATCACTCGCAGCATAGTCGGTGCTAGGAGTCGTACTGTTGTTGCCAAGCCCACGTTGAGCGGCAGTACCGATAAAACCAGACACCGGGCTGGTGTTATTTCCTGGATTGGGTGGATAAGAGCCCCCGTGATCCCAGGTATGGATGCCAACGGCATCCAAGTCGAGCCAGTTGACTACTCCGCCGTTTATTGGGTCAATCAGGTAAATACCACCGGCCCCCAAGGGGCCAAACGCTGCGTGACGGCGCAGTACGGCCGACGTAAACACCTTTTGTGCCTGGCGGGAAAACGCCACACCATACAACGATCCCACTTGACCGATAGTTGCCAGCAAATTGGGGTCCGGTACGCCTGGCGTACCGGCTTGGTGGCTTGCAGGGACTCCATTTTCTGAAAAGTCGTAGGATATAAAAGCAGGCTTCGAGCCAGCGTCGCCCCCCAAGCCCGGATCACCAAAGGAATAACAGGGAAGCATAATAGTCGGATCCGGGTCTTCTACCCATTGTCCGGGATAGTTGATCGCGAATTTGACGCCACTTTGCTGTCCCGTAATGAACTGCACACTGGTACCATAGACTAGACCGCCCAAAGCGGTAAAGTCTACACCAGCTGCCAGATCGCAGCCAAAACTCGTTGGAATCGAGAATTCAACGCGGACTTTTTCGCCCGGATTGGCAGCACGACCACTTGTCACTAAGGTGACGAAATTGAAATTACCGTTGCCATCGGTCACCGTTTCGCCAACGAACTGATCCTTGGCTGGCAGCGCAGCATCTCCATAAATGCGTACAATAATGCCTTCCACGCCCGGCTCGGCCCCTGTCTGGAGGCCATCGCCATTAAAGTCACGGAAGGCAGTACCCGATTGCGCTGAAAGCGAGGTAGCGGTGGCCAACAGCAATAGGAAAGAAAGGACTATGCAGGGGAAAGCCAGGTCCCTGAATCTACCATTAGGCGTTCTTGGATCTATCCAAGTCCATCGTACAAATGGCCTTTTTTTGGTGGGTAAACAAACTCTTTTCATGAGAGATAAATTTGACTTTTTATTAAAAAAATGAGTGTTTTGCTTAAAAACTGGTTTCCATTCGAAGGGCGAGAAATACTCGTTCAGGTTTTATCAGCCAGGACCATCCCGGCCACGGATATGTGGCCAGAACCGAGCAAAAACACAAAACCGCGACGTACCTAAAGGATACGCCACGGCCTTGTGCGCATCGCCGTGTTGGCGCTGCGGGTACACGGTAGGAGGATTAAAATGAAGGTTCAAACCCGCAGGTTGCCCGGCTTGAATCTTCAAATGAAGCGTTGGATTTTGAGCCAACGTAATGGTATATGTTAGCAAAGCCCGGAAGTTCAAAAACACTAAAAGCCCTCCTATGGAAGGCATCGTTGAGCAAGCCAGGCTTTCTTTGCTTCTTGACATTGTAAATCAATCTAAGGGCAGATTTTGTCCACCCAGTCTTTGAAGCCTACCGTTGCTGCCCGGCCGTCCAACGAACTTTTTCGTTGGGCAGGCCGGGCAGGAATTACGGAACAGGACTCCACCTAATTTTTTATCTTTCTTAAAATATGGCTTTGGGCAAATGGCCAAAGCATTGATTTTGAATACTTTTTGAACCTGCGGCCCCGCACTTCAACAGGAAAGGCTAAAAGCCAAAAGCCAATCTTTGGGCCTCTCCTCTATGGCATACAATCCTGGGGATACCCATTGAGATGGCAAGCCCAGATACCTCTTTGTGTAAAGCGGAATTTGAAATGACTCCTGTACCAAAAACCAAGGAGCGTCAAAGCGGTATATCGCATCCTCGCGAACAAGCTCCGATTTTAAGAATCGAAAAACCAGCAGACCGTGTTCGAAGGAAATCCAGGCTGGTGCATGCGGGCACCGCAAGGGCCGATGACTTGGCAGCCGGTTCATGACCATGCAAATCCCGGAACCAATACAATTTTGGCTGGGTGTGCCGAACACCACTTCCATTCTTATTTCGCGCGTTTGCATAAGCGTAATCGGCAGGCTTGGCGCGACCTGTTTTTGTTGTTGCAACATGAGTTGGAATATTGTTGATGCCGGTTTACACCATGGTGGTATCTACAATAATTCCATTGTGGTTGGAGGAAAGGGGGGTAGCGGAGATGTACAGACTTTTCATGAGTGAAGGCAGATTGATTAGTAAAAATTGATGCCTCAAAAGTCTGGCCTCACGGCAAGGGAGATACAAACGGAAAACGGCTTGGCGTTACACGAAACAGTAAGAAAGAGGGAAGGAATATTGGCAATAAAGCATTGACAATCAATATTATATATCCCTTCAAAAGTTTTGCTGCTGTTACATTTTGGAAGGAAAGTCTTTGCTGGTTTATCGGCCAACCCAAGTGTTAAACTTCGATGAACCTAGTAGGTCAATGAAAAAAATCATCGTCAGTCAATGGCCTTGTGCCAACACCCTGGTAATAACCCTGAAAAACACAGAGCCGCTCCGAGATTCGGAAAGCGGCTCTGCAAAAGCGATGAGATTATCAAAAAGGAATAAAACAGCGGTGCCTGACGCTTCACACCTGAGTGGTGTCCACAATGGCCGTGCCTGTCACATTTGTGAAACAGAGCAGAGCGCTTTTCGTACGGGAGTCCATAGGCAGGTAACGATTATTTAAAATTAAAAATAAAACAAGGTCAAAGATGATAGCATTCAGGTTTGTATCTGGCAACAGAATCACAATATTTGTTACTTAAGATTTATGGAAGAAACCTCAACATTAATCATTTATATACCTGTATATCAACACTAACTACATCCAATTTTTTTAAAAACTGTTACGCAGCTAAAGCAGATTTTTTGGCTGCGCTGAGCGATTCTATGGCTATTTCCCAGAGTATTTCGTAGGGTATCACTTCTATTTCGTGGGTCTGGTTGGCTACTTGCAGCGGGGTCTCCTTCAATTTTGTCAGATACCGCTCTGCTTTGGCAACACTCTGAACAGGATCGAAACCACTCGTGGGTATGTGCAGCAACATTTTCAGGAAGTAGTAGCTGCGCTGCGCATTGTCGCCCCGCAAGTGACGGTAACAGTATTGTTCCACTGCTTCCACCTCGTCGAGCATTTGAGAGAACTTGCGTTCCTGTAGCATGAGCAGCAATTTGACCACTATGATGGCAATGTTGATGCCGCTCTTGTCTTTAGAGAAAATGGGGGTATCGTTGATAAATTTGGCGAGCTTGAATTTTTGTTTACTCACCTTCCCGCCTACTCCACCTGCCGAGACAACGAAATGGACAAACGCCTCATAAATACGCCAAATCTCCTTTACATTTTCGGGCAAAAACTCAAAACGAGCGTGTTGGAGTGTTTCGTAAAGAATTTCTTCGGCCCGTCCAAATTCTCCGGTATGCAAAGACAGTTGAAGGTACAACTCCCTGTATTTGAACCAGTTGAAGGTGCCTTCCTGCATAATCTTGAGGCAATAGTCTGCCGATGCCTGCCCCTCCTCGAACTGCCGCAATTGAATATTGCAAATGAGGCGCTGGTAATAGAATATCTGAAGCGGCACCCGTGGCTCATAAACCCGTCTTCTAAAAAATAGGATGGCTTCGTTGCAAGCCAGCAAAGCTTTTGCGTGATCGTTGGCTGCGGTGTGACGCATCAGCCCAATCATGTAGCCGTACATTTGAAGCTTGTATGTCACATGCTGCTCCATAAGTGGGCTGATTTGCTCCCAATACTCCGTGGCGAAGCGGCTCACATCCGATTGGGCCGAGCGATTGTTGACATAACGAACCACAAGCGTGGTATAAAGCGCTTCTGCCAGGTTTTCCGCATCATATGTTTTACGATGCCGCTCGAATACCTCGTGGGCTTCTCTGAACTTTTTGTCGTTGCTTTCGCGGAGGCCGTATTGCGTACGGAGATACGAAGCAATATCCATTGCAAGCAGCGTGAAATCATATTTCTCTGCCTGCCGCAGCAAGCGGGTTGCCACTGAAAGTGCTGCTGCATTCGCGTTTTGCCCGGTCAGAATGCGCACCACTGTCCATTGCTTATGGCACTCGTAATAAGCCCTTTGATAGTCGGAATAAGATTTCTGATTGCCGTCAATCTCCAGCACCGCATCGAGCAGACGCTCCCGTAGATCGGACTTTAGTTTGCGGTACTTCGAGCCTTCAAAGCTCTCGTCGTAGAGCGCTTTGGCTGCCGCCTCGTCGGTCGAGAATTTGCCTTTGGCAATCCCGTCCCACAAGGCAAGCAATTTAGATTTGGAGTCCGCTCCTTTGAAGGGTTGGATACCATGCTGTATCAGCAGCAGAATGATTTCCTTAAGGTCTTGCATAAGCGTGTACACTTCTTTCAGCCCTACCTGCTACGGCAATTAGGCGCTAAAGTTTTACGACAGTTAATGCAAGGAAATCACGGGCTTTTGATGAATAAAAAAGCCAGATCAAAAGTTGTCAAAATTTCTTTTGGCATACCGAACACCCTGCATGAGACTTACGAGAAGTTGCGGATTAAAAGGAAATGCCGTTTCCGACACATGGACAAAGGTAGAGACATAATTTTAAAAAAAAACCTGCCCATCAGGTTTTGCCCCAAAAGCAAAAAATGCAATGTACTTACAGCAATATTTGAGCCATATTTTACTGAATAAAAACGAAGTTGAAACGTTTTGCAGAAATATCAAGCAACACCTCCACATGCGCCCATCCCTATTTCTTGTCCTTCTTTTCCCTTATTGCTCCCTGGCCCAAAATCTCGTTATCAACCCCTCTTTCGAGCAAATCAAGCCCGACGCGGTGGTGGTAGCCTGCGAATTTACCCAGTATTCCTACGATTTTCCGCGCAGGGCTGCCAATTGGGGAGGTTTCCGCGACGGAACACCCGACCTGCTCCGCGCTGCCGAAAACTGCGACTGGTTGCTGCAAGTACACACCGGCGAGCAGTGCCTTGGCATCATTACCTATTTACCCGCAGAGGACGTGGGTCAGCGCACGGATTTCCATGAATATGTGCAAGGCCAACTCTCCGCGCCGCTTAAGCCCGGCCTAAAATACAAGCTCGAATGCTGGGTTTTAAACGACTCGGTAATCGCAAAGACCCACCTGAGCAAGGTTTACGGTCCAAAAACGCCCGTGGTGCCTGTGCGATCCGGCAATCTTGGATTTTGTTTTTCTGTTGAACCGTTCCGACTCAATGAGATTTCACCCAGTGCCATTGCTGCCACAAATTTGAGGCCACAGGTCAATTTTGCCGAGATCATCAGCACCCATGGACAATGGATCAAACTCTCCACCACCTTTGTTCCCGATCGGCCGTTTCAGCATTTTACGGTGGGAAATTTTTCTTCAGACAAACTGACTGTCAATAACTTATCGCCTGAAAACCACAAGGCAATCGAGCAGAAAAATGCCGCGCTCGCCGCACCGATTGACAAAATAAAACGGGTAACGTATCTCTGCGTAGACGATATCTATGTCGCATTGGAGAATCCCCCTCCCCCACCCGTTTCCCTTGAAAAAGCACTTTTAAAAGACAAAAAATATACTTTCAGTGCAGGCGTGTTGTTCGATTCGGGCAAAGCTGATTTGCGGCCTGAGGCTGGGCCGGCCTTGGATTCGCTGGTGGCTTTTCTCCAAAAATTTCCCGAAACGGTGCTCGGCATCAGCGGCCACACCGATGATGTTGGCACGGAGGAGTACAACCTTGACCTTTCGGAACGGCGCGCCAAATCCGTGCAAGACTATCTGGAAATCAAAGGCATAAGGGCGGATCATCTCCGGTCGCGGGGGTTTGGCGAAACCCGCCCTGTGGCGGATAACAGTACCGAAATCGGGCGCCAAAGCAACCGGCGGGTGGAGTGCATTGTGTTGAAAAAATAAGCTCCGATTGAAAGGGCATTCGGATTGTCGTCGTACTCTTGTCATCCAAACAAGAGAAATGAGAAAGTGTAATTGCTTAACCAACAATGCATTCAATGAAAACATCTCAACCCGCTCACCCTTTTGCCAAGATCAAAGACCTCTGGCTGGAAGTTGCCAATTGTGATTTTTATCACAGCCACCTGGAAGGGAAAGAAGGCTTCTTTCTTGGTAGGAGAAAGGCAAAAGAGCATCTCAAGATGCTTCTCCGGCATTCCAAATCTCAATCAGGGGCTTACCTGGTTACAGGCTATAGGGGCATGGGCAAGACAAGTCTTGTGCACAGTGTGCTCAAAGAGTTGACCTAGAAAGAAAAAGGAACGAACGGCTCTTTAAGAAAATATCCATCAGCCTGTCCCAGGATGACATTCGGGACATGGATGTGCTTCGGCTCATCGCCCGGCAACTTGCATCGAAATGGAATGAATTATACCTCGAAAAATCTTGGTGGAGGTGGTTTCCTCCTCGGGGATTTGCCTTGGCGGCAACCGCCTTTCTTCTGGTGTGGCTTCTGGCGGTTCTCTTGCCTTTTCTACATCGCATTGAGTGGACTATGCATGGCTTATCAGTATTTTTCGGGGAAATCAACGTTCTTTATCTGGCAAAATCTATTTCAGTTGGAGCGCTGATTGTGATAGGATTGAATTTCCTGCACCATTGGCTATACAGTCGGATACTTGGACAAAAAAATTATGTACGGATTCGGAAACGAATTGATCTGCTCAATGCCCGATTGGACGCAATGGTCACGCAGGAGAAAGGGCTTTCTATCGCCCCGGAAGCTAAATCAAGTTGGGGTTTAAAATGAGCCTTTTCAGCGCCACCTCGAAAAGCAGTCAATCGTTCAAAATTGCCACGCCTAAGGAAATTGAAAAAGAGCTGATTGGTATTTTCAACGATATTGAAAAGTACAGAAATTGGCCGCTCGACTGGAGCAAATTGAAATGGTATAAAAGGTTTGGCTTCTCGCTTGGCAGGTTTTTTCGCATCATTCACCGCGTGCCGGAATTTGTCTTTATTCTGGACGAACTCGACAAGATTGAACCAGATTTTGTCACTACCCCTGCTTATTCGGAAAACAACCAGAACTCCGTCACCCTTGCCCACAACACCCAGCGCAGGGAAACCATTGTACGCCTGCTTTCCAGCCTAAAGAGTTTTTTGAACGAGGCCAAAGCAAAATTTATCTTTATCGGAGGGCGCGAAATGTACGACGCTTCACTCGCCGACACTGCCGACCGGGAGACGTTTTACGGCAGTATCTTTCACTCCGTCATTTACCTCAACAGTTTTTTCAAGGATAAAATTCAGCACCGCGCAGGCGTTTCGCGTATCACGGAGGCGTATCTCTGCCACTTGCTTATCCCGGATTGGTATTTGAAGGAGTACATCAAACACTACCCGAACGACGATAAAAAACAGGATACCGATGAAGCAGAATGGTACAGCCTTGAAACACTGTACCACTATCTGGTTGATAGCCAGAAGAAAGACATAAGCTCAAAAAACATTATGCATACCAATACTGGCAAGCAAAATTTGGTGCAGAGGACACCCAACGGGATGCTGTCTACAAAATCATTTACCTGCTTCAAAATTTCATCATTTTCTTGACCTATCGCAGCAGCGGGACACCCAAAAAACTGGCTGGTTTGTTGGAAAACTACATTGTGACAGGGGAGGCCAGCAGAATACCAGGAGACGGAGAAACAGGTAGCTTTTTGTACGATGTTCCGCATGAGAACGAGATCGTTTTGTTTAGTCCGCCAAGCCCGAAGGCAAAAATGCCCTTAACGCACCATTGTGCTGGCAAAATTTTCATGAAATTTAACTTTAATCAGCAATATGAAATTGGTCTGACCTCCAACCTCTACCGCCCTTATGTCATCATTCACAGTAGGCACATGAAGGCATTGGGCGACAAGTTGCTTTTCTCCTCTACCTACATCATGGACTACATCCTCAAGTTTCACCCACATGGTTTTTCGTGGCGAAATTTGGAGATGGTGCCAGATATCATCCTGACCAACAAAGACCCGAACCTGCGTGACTTCATGCAAGACCTGGTGCAATTCCTCTCCCGGATGTACATCCGAGAAACGGTCAACGGCATGTTCCAATACCGGTTTTTCAGCAAGGTGGTAAATGAGATTCGCTTCCTTTCAAAGATTTCTGAACAGGGCGCAGCGGCGTTTAACTTTACGCTCGACGAATCGCAGCAGATCAAACATTATTACCGTGACAAGTTGCACCATCAACAAAAAAAGAACGAAGGGCCGGTACAGATTTCCTTGAAAAACAGCCCATTCGTTCACTCCATTTCCTTCTTGCAAAATCTGTTGGGCGATTTGCACTATTACGACAAGGAATATGACGATGCCATCATCCATTATTCTGACGCTGCCCAACCGCTTCGCGAGCGCTCCATCGGGGGCAAATTGACGAATCACCAAATTGTATTGTTGGTAAGGACGCAACTCAAACTCGGCATGGCACTGGAACGAATCAGAGCGTTTGACTCGGCTTATTCGATTTATCGAAGCCTAATGATGGAAATTCCAGGTTGGTTGAAACAAAAAAATGACCCCAAAAACAGCGATATGCCATTGAGTCGGATGCAACTTTTGGTTCGTCCATATATTGCCATTCTCGACCTGGTTGAAAAGCAGCGTATTGATGGTATCACTTTTTCCAACCTCAAAAAAAACCTGGCCGACCTTAATGTATTGCTCGATGAACACCGCCCGTACCCTATCCTGGATCTACCCAAAGGCCCAGTAGCGGATACTAAAGACAACATTCGACTGAACACGCTTTATTCCGATTATTTTAGCAACGTTGGAAGCATCCTGTACTTTAAAAACTTCAATTTCCCGGATGTTTACAAGAGTTACAGGGACGGGCCTGAGCATGGCCAAAAACCATATTTAAAAGGTTTCAATGAATTGAAAGAGCCCAGTTTGGCAGCATTCATTGAAAAACACCGGAAAATGGAGGATGGTAAAAATCTCTTTGACTACAACCCTTCGCTCTCCGCCTATATTTATTATCGCCAGGCGATTACCGAACAGGTTGCTTCCTTTGAAAAAGATATTTTGGCCGCTTTTAAGGAATCCAAAGGTTTGTCCGGTTTCAAAAAAAAACTGGATGGGGATTTGAAGAAAGCAGTATTGCTGCTCCATCCTGCCACAGGCTATATCACCAACAGCTTGCAGATGTATATCATGGGCAATTTGTTCTCCAAGCTCGGCGACGCAGTGCTGAGTTCTGCCGGAGCAGATGTGCTACCATTGAGCGATGCTACCCTGGAGATTTACCAATACGACGATTCAGCTACCAACATTGATGAATTACTCAAAAAATGCCTGGTTTCCCTTGGAGAAGATAATTTCCCGTTTAACGACGCCTTGAATGCGACGCTCCTTATGTACCGACTTTCAGGGCTTTTTTACCTCAAGGCTGGTCGCTCGTATAGTTGCGCTTTTCAGTTCAAAAAATTCCTTTTCGTTATAAAAGATTGGCTGGCTTTCCGGGGGCGCGACTGGATAGAAGATAAAAAAATATCCACCCTGGAAAAAGCAAATCGTGAAGCATTGTTGGTGAGACTTGACAAGTTGCTGATCAGCGACGAGGAAGAGAAAAAACCGAGCATTGCCAGCCGGCTTTTCCGCAGTATTGTTTGGTCATCGGATGTTGCCAACCGCCCACAGTTGCTCAAATACCGTGAAATTTTAAATTTGGCTCGGACGCAGGATACGAACTCTATTTACAACAATATTTCCACCAGCCCTGAAACGCGCGAAGTGGTGCTGCTCATAGAAGAAATCCGATTGAAACTGGCTCGTTTGGATGTCTTAAAAACCTCGCTATACCTAAATTTGGTTACGCCTTATGACACAATTTCCAGCAAGTATCTGCGGGTAATGGAATTGAAGTACAAATGCGAGTATAATATCGTGCGACTGAAGGACATGGGGGCAGAAAATCTGTTGAGCATCAGTTATTATAAAGGCGAGCGCAGTGCGGAAAACCAACAAGATAATCAGGGGAAAGCGATACCTGCAAAATGCAAAGACGATTGGCGGCTCAGTCTGGAGGAACTTCAAATCTTACGCAAAAACCTCAAGTCAGCATGCCCTGATGGTGCGGTTGAAAATTGCTACAATTCAGTTGAAAATTGTGTCTTGGACTCAATATTTTGCCTGTACGAAATCATTCGCAGCCTAAACATCTATGGCACCAACTATGTGACCAACCATTCTTTTATAGCCAATGCTCACTTTAAACTTGCGAACTGGTGCCGCGCCTTTCAGAATTTAAAGTACGGATATGTGGAGGAGTATAAATTAACCGATCAGGCAAAGAATGATCCTTGGACAGTACCTCATAAGGGTCAGCAATTTGATGACAAACTCATCAAATTGCTGGGCACAGATGCGCTCTATGCGCTAGAGGTCAATTACCACAACGAGCAGGCTATCGAACACTACTACGCAGCCATACAAACCCATAAAGGAGGGCGCTCGTATCGCGATAATGTCACCAACATGTCTTTCCTGGAAGACGACCTCAATGACAACCTGACCCATTTTTCGGCGGCTACCGAGCGATTCCGCATCAATACCGGAGTGATTCGCACAAAAATCGGCGAATTGAAGAAAAAAATTGCCGGCTCACAAGTGTACGATTTTGAAAGCTATGTAGGCAAACCAAAAGAAAACCTGAAACGAGCAAACCCGTCATGATCTCCTTCCTCAACAAATCCAATACCATAGCACCTGAAGGCTACAATCGCTGGCGCGTGCCGCCGGCAGCCCTGGCCATTCACTTGTGCATTGGCCAGATTTACGCCTACAGCGTGTTCAATAAACCATTGTCGCAGGCCTTGGGCATTACCAAACCGGTAGAAGGCGATTGGACTTTGGTGCAGATCGGGTATATTTTTTCCATCGCCCTTTTTTGTCTGGGTGCTTCTGCTGCAGTGTTTGGCCGTTGGCTGGAAAGGGTTGGGCCGCGAAAAGCCATGTTTGTATCGGCCTTGTGTTTTTCAGGCGGCTTTTTTCTTTCGGCGCTTGGGGTTTGGTCGCATCAAATATGGCTGTTGTATCTTGGAAACGGCGTGTTAGGGGGTATTGGCTTGGGACTGGGGTACATTTCACCGGTTTCAACCCTTATCAAATGGTTTCCTGACCGCCCCGGCATGGCGACCGGAATGGCCATCATGGGTTTTGGAGGTGGTGCAATGGTAGCCGCGCCCTTATCCATTCGCCTGATGGAGTTTTTTCAAACACCCGATTCTATTGGTGTAACGGAGACTTTCCTGGCGCTGGGCATCCTTTATTTGGCTTATATGCTGTTTGGTGTAATGACCATTCGCATCCCGCCAGAGGGCTGGCAACCGGCGGGTATGAGCATTCAAAGCAGCCAAAATAGTCCAGGCCTCGGATTGGATGCCGATGCCGCCATACGAACCCCTCAATTTTACCTGCTGTTTGCAGTGTTGATGCTCAATGTCACCGCAGGAATCGGGGTGTTGGGCCAGGCTTCGGTGATGATTCAAGAAATGTTCTCCGCAAAAGCAATCGGCGCCAGTCGGGCCGTGACTGCGGCTGCGGCGGGCGGTTTCGTCGGGCTTTTGAGTCTTTTTAATATGGCAGGACGGTTTTTCTGGTCTTCTTTGTCCGACAAGATTGGCCGAAAAAACACCTATACCATCTTTTTCCTTTTAGGCGCCGCCCTTTATATGCTGGTTCCTTTGACAGGCCGCATGGGCAATATCGTGTTGTTCGTTGGAGCCTTTTGTCTCATTATGAGCATGTATGGCGGCGGATTTGCCACTATACCGGCTTATTTGCGCGATATGTTCGGCACGAAGGAAGTAGGCGCCATTCATGGCCGACTACTATTGGCCTGGAGCATGGCGGCCTTGTTGGGACCGCAATTGGTCAACAACATCAGGGCCTACCAAATTGACACCTTGCAAATGCCTGCCGCAGAGGCATATTCAGTTACCATGTATTTGATGGCTGGACTGCTGGCGCTTGGTTTTTTGTGCAACATACTTATAAAACCGCTTGCTAAAATTGATTCGATTTTTTAAGATTGAGCTGATTGATTCGATTGACAACCAAAGCTTTGCAAGACAATCTCGTTCAAAACCACTTTGCGTTGACCGTAAAAACAATGTCAAATCAGTATGAAAAAGAATAACCGTTCTATTTACCTGCTGTGGCTTTCCTGGGCTTTCGTGGCCATACCGGCACTTTGGGGCATTTTGCAAACCTTATACAAGGCTTTAGAGTTATTCAAGTAAAGAAAGTCATGAACAGAAAAAAATTTCTTCAAACCCTGGCATTATTGCCAATAGCTGGAGCAGCAATGAAACTGAACGAATTAAGCAAAATGACCGAGCCGCTTGGCGGCACTGAACGAATGCCCGTTTTGTTCCTTGGGCATGGTAGTCCCATGAATGCCATTGAGGAAAATGAATTTGTGGCAGGATTCAGAAAAATCGGCAAGGAGCTCCCAAAGCCCAACGCCGTTCTTTGCATTTCAGCGCACTGGGAAACCAGGGGCACTTTTGTAACCGCGATGGAGAAGCCACGCACCATCCACGATTTCGGTGGCTTCCCCAAAGCCTTGTTTGACGTCCAATATCCCGCTCCTGGGAGTCCGGCACTTGCCAAAGAAACCCAAAGCGCCATTACCAAAACCCAGGTGGGTCTGGATGAAAAATGGGGGCTTGACCACGGCGCATGGTCTGTCATCAAACACCTGTATCCCAATGCAGATGTGCCTGTGATTCAAATGAGTCTGGACTACAATCAGCCACCACAGTACCACTACGAACTGGCCAAGGAACTGGCCTCACTCCGAAATAAAGGAGTGCTGATCGTTGGCAGCGGGAACATGGTTCACAATCTGGGCATGGTTGCATGGGACCGGCTGAACGATGCTGAATATGGTTTTGATTGGGCAATTGAAGCCAGCGAAAAAATGAAAAGCCACATCCGTTCCGGCGATCATCAGAAGTTGGTCAACTTCCGCTCCCAAGGTCGGGCATTTGATCTGGCTATTCCGACTCCTGAGCATTACTTGCCTTTGCTTTACGCCCTCGCCTTGCAGGAAAAAGATGAAGCCGTGCAGCTGTTCAACGACAAAGCGGTGGCTGGCTCATTGACCATGACTTCCCTGAGCATAGGCAAAGCGTAGAAGTGCTGTCATTCGCCGTACCGATAACTGTCCTTGGGTACGCAATCCATGTCTTTTTGTCGAAATCAATCCTGTGTCCGCAAGAGGACGCTCATTTTTAGGAGTCCTTAAAGGATTGATTTTAAGCTAAAAGCAAAAACATGGAAAACAAAACATCCCACGCGCCACGCGTGGCCGTGATTGGCAGCGGCATCTCTGGAATTGCCTCGGCCGCAATGCTGAAGAAAAACGGATTTCAGGTTGAAATTTTTGAAAAATCAAGTAAAATCGGCGGGGTATGGGCATTGGCCTACCCAAATGTCCGACTACAAAACATCTTCGAGCAATACCACATTTCCGACTTTCCCTGGCCTTTTAAACCAGAATATCACCCGACCGGCACTCAAATTATGCAATACTTGCAGGAGGCCGTAAATCATTTTCAACTTGATGTAAAACTGGAGCATGAGGTCAAGTCGCTAAAAGAACAGCCCGAAGGCTGGCTGGTGCGAATCCAAGGGCCGGATGAATACCGTGAAGAACCATTTGATTTTGTAATGGTATCAAATGGGCATTACAGCGATGGCAAGAACAACTTGCGTTTCCCGGATCAGGAATTGTATCAAGGCAGGGTCATGACAGAACGCGACCTGCAATCGTTGGAAGCGTTTAAAGGTAAACGCGTGGCGGTAGTAGGTTTCGGGAAAAGCGCGGTTGATATGGCCGATTTTGCTGTACAACAGCAAGCAGAACAGGTGTTTCATGTCTTCCGCACTCCGAGATGGATGTTCCCCGGCAATTGTTCGGCGTACATTTCACCCATTATTTTTTCAACCGATTCGGGTCAATGATGATGCCGAGCTGGTCGCATCCATCCGCGGTTGAGCGTATGATGCACCTTCGCACTCCCGGATTTGTTCGATCTTTTTGGAAAATGATTGAGGGACTGCTCCGTGGAAAAATAATGAAGCGGGGCGCGAAACTAGGGCCAGATATACAGCAACGTTTGCGTAGCCTTATCCCCGACCACCCGCTCGTCGCCGACCTGCGTTCTGCCTCCTGTCTGGAGCCGGAAAACTATTATTCCTTTGTTGCTGCGGGTCGAATTGTGCCTCACCACACTGAAATAGCGGCCTTCACACCCAAGGGCATTCGCTTGCAAAACGGTGTTACGATTGACTGTGATATGGTGATGCTATCGTTGGGTAATTCCACCCCCAGCTTCCCTTTTTTACCCGCCGAATACCGTGCGATGCTCGAATCCGAACCGGATGGCGTACAACTGTATCGGCATCTGGTACATCCAAAGATACCGCGATTAGGGTTTGCCGGTTTCAATCACGGCTTTTTGCATGTACCTTCCGTTGAGGTAGGCACCTTGTGGCTCAGCGCTTTATGGAAAGGGAACCTGCGCTTGCCGCCTTTAAAATCAATGGAAGAAAGCATCGTTTATCTCCAAACATGGAAGCGGGAACATATTCATTTTGAACCCTCTCGTTCATGCGGCGTAAATACTCGTTTTCAACAGTACCTGGATATTTTGCTCAAGGATTTGGATATCTCGCCGTACCGCAAACTCCCCGATGTGCTGGCCGAGGTATTTGCCCGTTATCGGGCGTCTGATTATGCCGAGGTGTTTAGTGATTACCAGAGGCGTCAGGCTAAGGAGAAAATTTTGCAGGTTTCTCCTTTGATGCACTAAGCACCTGTAAAATAAGAACTTGTAATTTACAATTGTCAAACATATGAAACTCAGCCTCCCTTCCCTCCTTGCCATCGCTCTCCTTTTTGTCAACAATCCGCCGCGCTCGCACATAAGTCCAATCCTTCCCAAAAATGCAGGGATGACATGGCGCGAGTTGTCGCGTTAGACGACTCCAACGTTTCGCTACAAGAACAGCCGATCCTAGTTTCTCCACAATGGGTACACGAGCGCTTGCATGACCCCACTTTAGTCGTTATACAGATTAATTTCCTTAGACTCGACTACGAACGAGAGCATATCCCGGGCGCCCGGTTTTTATGGGCGGAATGGATAACGCCCAATTCGCCCGAAGGCAACTTTAATGTACCTGACAAGAAACAGGCGACTGCCCTGCTCCAGAAACTGGGAATCTCCAAAAACTCAAAAATCGTGCTTTGCCACACCCGCGATCAGGTTACCGTTACTTCGAGGGTTTTTCTCACGCTTGAACAATTGGGACTGCGAGGCCAGGTTTCGTTTTTGAATGGCGGCCTGGAAGCCTGGAAAAATGCAAAATATCCGGTCACCAAAGAAATCCCAGTAGTTAAAAAAGGCAATTTCAAAGCGAACCCGGGCAAGTTAATCGTAGACGCTGACTATGTGCTGCAATCGCTGCGTTCCGACAGCTCTGTTGTCGTGGATGCTCGTATGAAGCGTTTTTACGATGGCGATGTAACAGGGAATCCTCGTGACGGGCATATAACTGGAGCACTTAATATCCCGTACCCCGACATGGTGGACAGCACCAATTTGTTCAAGCCCCTGGATCAATTGGAGTCTTATTTTACGCCCGTGGTTCCGGACAAGAAAAAAGAAATTGTGCTGTATTGTTTTATCGGCCAAACGGCGAGCGTGGTGTACATCGCTGGCCGGTTGTTAGGCTACCGCATGAAACTCTACGACGCATCTCTTCAAGAGTGGAGCCGACGGGACGAGCTGCCCATGGAGAAGACGAAAAAGTGAACGCCACACTTCTTTTCCCACATTCGTAACCAAATAATGATTTCCCCGTTTAGGGTTTAGCGATCCGGTTTATCTACTGAAATCGCACAACATTCTTTGGAAAAATTTCCGTATACGGCTCAAGCTTGGTAAAAAACCTCGACTTTCGCACTCGTATTCGATTGCAGTTGACACGCCTGCCTACAATCAAAACTAGATTTTTTACCAGCTAACAAATAACATTCACGATGAAAAAAATTGCACTGCTTCTCTTCTTTGCCACTTTCATGCTCGGCAAGGCCGAAGCCCAAAAAAAGTTCCGTTTTGGATTTCAAGCCAGCCCATCCTGGTCGTGGTTGAGCACCAACGACCGTAAAATCGAAGGCGTAAGTTCTAACTGGGGCATCAAAATCGGCGCGCTCGGCGAGTTTTACTTTGCGGATAATTACGCCATCACCACCGGCTTGGGCTTTGGCTTCAACCAGGGCGGAAGCCTCCAAAACGGCTATGCGCAGTACAAACCCTGGGACGAATCCGACTTGAGCGAACTCCCCTCGGACATCTTCGCGCTTGACGCCAAACTTCACTACCGCGTCAATTATGTGGAAATCCCCCTGGGCCTTAAAATGCGTGGTGGATCGGGCGAAGATGCGCGGTTCAAATTCTACGCTGAAGCCCCCATATTTACCCTTGGATTCGTTAGCAAAGGCACGGGCGATATCCGAGGCACCAACAATCAGAATCTGGAGGATATTGATATCAAGGATGAGGTGAGAGGGCTTTCGCTTTCCTGGGGTCTTGGCGCCGGCATTGAATACGAGATTGCTACCAATGCCACGCTGGTGACTGGACTAGTGTTTCAGAAGCAGTTCACAGACCTCACTAGAAGTGAGCTGGTGAGCACTGATCCCATTGGAGATTTGAACAAAAAAGATTCCAAGGCGACCTTTGGAAATATCGCACTAAGGGTTGCGGTATTTTTCTAAGCCTTAGCCGAATCCAATTTTCAAATAAGACCCCTCGTTTCACATCAACGGGGGGTCTTATTTTTTCGATCCTTTTTTGGGCCTAAATCCATGTCCTCCAGAAAAGCAATTGCGCTCGTTGCACGTGCAATACGGTCGTAATCAAGACTGTAGTAGACAAATTTGCGATCTCGGCGAGTGTTTACCAATGCAGCCTGGCGTAAAATGCGCAAGTGCTGCGATGCAACGGACTGCTCGATTTTGAGTGTGGCGAAAATTTCCCCAACGTTGGCAGAGCCATTGTTTTCCTGAATCACCCTGATGATTCGCAAGCGGAGTGGGTGAGCCAATGCCCTTAATATACGCGCGGCTGGTTTTAATTGCTCACCAGTGATGAGCGGTGACGGTGCTTGTTTAGTCATGCTTTTTGCCTTGTAATCGGAATGAGATTATTGAAATAGGGGGGCAAAGATGCACTACGCCTTTTTATCCAGCAACTCTACGAAATAAAAAAAGCAAGCCGTTCTATTTAACAGAACGGCTTGCTATGACTTACACTTAGTTAAACATTAAACAAACTGCAACGTCAAGCAGCAAGTTCTTCCACAAGGGAGGAAATCTGGCCAATTCGGCTGCGATTGACGGAGTAGAAAATGAATTTTCCGTTGCGTTCCGTCTGCACCACGCCTGCACTGCGCAGGATAGCAAGGTGCTGGCTTGCTACACTTTGTTCCAGCCGGAGTTTCACATAAATTTCAGTCACGGTCATGCGCTTGTTCTCGTCCAAAAGGTCGAGCATTTTTTGGCGTAATTTGTGGTTCACAGCGCGCAATACCAGCGCGGCCTTACGCAACTCGATGTAGTCGAGTGACGTATCGTGTGCGCCATTTTTGAGCGACACACGTTCGATGTTTGTTTTTCCCATACAAAATGTTTGAAAAAGGTGAGTGGACACAGTTTTGAATCTTTTCTGCGTCACAAATTGTGCCAATTTGAATTTTAAAAAAAATGACATGCGTTGCAATTAGCAGACGTAATCTCTTTTATATCAGCACGAAAATAAGCAATATAAATCAATAAATTGTAAAACAATCATATTTTGTTCAAAATGGAGGCTTGGAGGGCGTAGTGATATTTGGAGCTTTCATGTAATATGGCTCGAAATAGGCAATATCCTGAAAATCAGTGTTTTGAAAAATTTGCTCCGCAAGCACAGAAAGGTTACCAGCAGAGCACTTTTTTATTCCAGAAAATTTTATTTTTTCTGAAAACCCGCCGCTCCTAATTTTTTCCATACCGTTCCCGGCCAAAACAATACCGCCGACCCCTACTCCGCCTGCCATTTCTGAAATAAACGCTTCAAACAAATTGTTTTCCAAAATCAAGGGCTGCGCGGCCGCGATTTCTCGTAGTTCCGAATCGTACACCGCAAGCCAAACTTCTTGTCGACGAGCATCCAACATGGGGACGAAAATTGGGGTATTGGGATATTGGTGATTGGTGATTGGTGATTGGTAATTGGTGATTGGTAATTGGTGATGGGTGATGGGTGATAGGTGATTGGTAGTATCACCAGTCACCAATTCCCTATCACCATTCAATAAACGGCTGGCATAGGCTAAAGCGTGCAGCGTATCTACTGCAATGAGGGGCTTGTCCAGCGCATAGCAGATTCCTTTGGCCACGGAAGCTCCCACGCGCAGCGCTGTGTAAGCGCCCGGACCTCGGCTCAGTGCCACCGCGTCGAGTTGGGCGAGCGGGATGCCCGCAGTTTCGCAGCATTCCCGGATTTGAAGGGTAAGCAATGCGGCGTGACTTTGGGTATCCAGATTTTCAGAAAGCGCGACTACCTTGCCGTCTACGCTAATAGCGGCGGAACAGACCTCGCTGGAGGTTTCGATGAGCAGGATGTTTGCCATTCTAGGAGTGGATGATAACCACATAGCGCACATAGAACACATAGTTAGATTTGCTTCGAATCAAGAAACTATGTGTTCTATGTGCACTATGTGGTAAATTAGAAAAATGTAACCGCAAAAGTAAGTCCAGCTCGCCCTACTTTTGAGCGACCTAATTTTTCCTGCAATTATGCTGCTCTACAATGTTACTGTAACCATTGACCTCGATGTACACGAGGACTGGCTCCGTTGGATGCGCGAAACGCACATTCCCGATGTGATGATCACCGGGATGTTTATTTCCTACCGCCTCTGCCGCCTCATCGGTCACGAACACACGGATGCTGAAATCTATGCCGTGCAATATGCCGTGCGAGATATGGCGCATCTGATACGGTACCAAAATGAGTTTGGCCCTGAACTTCAACGCCAGCACAAGGCACGTTATGACGGGAAGTACGCTGTGTTCCGCACGGTGATGGAAGTGGTGGATCATAATGAAGTGATGAAGTGATAGAGTGATGAAGTGATTGGACTCCAGCATAGGCGAAGGTTCAAGGAAGATGCCTGATTAAGAAGTGATATTTAAGAATTGTAGAATTTTTTGATTGACGAGTGATGAGTACATGATTGTTGATTGTTGAAGTGATGGGCGATATTTGAAATTATTATGGATGATTGCTGGAACATCGGCAATCGAGAATCAAACCTCCACCTCAACAATCAACAATCATGTACTCATCACTCGTCAATCAAAAAAGCCTGATTCCCCTTATGACGAAATGACCTTATGACGAAAAATGACCCAGTGCTCCTCTTCCTTTCCAAACCCTCCCGCGAACTGCATGGTACGGTTGCGCTTGACGGCTCTAAAAGCATCAGCAACCGCGCCCTCATTGCCCTTGCTTTGGCTGGGCTGAATGCTCAGGATTGGCTCTCCAATCTTTCCACTTCCGATGATACCCAAACCTTGCTGCGTTTGTTGGAGCAAAAGAGCGGCACTTTTGATGTCGGCGATGCCGGCACGACTTTCCGTTTTATGACAGCCTTTTTGGCCATACAAGCCGGCGAGCAGGTGCTTACCGGATCGAAACGGATGCATGAACGACCCATTGGCCCCTTGGTGGAGGCATTGCGAGCACTCGGTGCAGACATCCAATTTTTGGGAAAAGAAGGCTTTCCTCCCTTGAAAATCTGTGCAATGAAACCCCGAACGCGCAGCATCCGGGTACCCGCCAATGTCAGCAGCCAGTTCCTTTCAGCGCTGTTGCTGATCGGCCCTTATTTGCCTGAAGGACTGGAACTGGTGCCACAAGGTCCGCTCGTGTCCCGACCTTATTTGGAAATGACCCTGAATGTGATGCGGCATTTTGGGGCAACTGTAGCCTGGGAGGACGAAGTCCTTGTGGTTGAAGCCGGTAAGTACCTACCACGCCATTTGGTCGTGGAGGCTGATTGGTCGGCAGCCTCCTACTGGTATGCGATGGCAGCGTTTTCTGAGGACCTGGATTTGACGCTGAAGGGGCTTCAGGAACACAGCTGGCAAGGCGACTCGGTGTTGGCAACCATGATGCAACGATTTGATATTCAAACGTTTTTTGGGGAAAATGAAGTTCAATTGAAAAAAATCGGTGCCGCGGCGAGACCACTATTTGAAAAGGATTTTTTAGCTTGTCCTGATCTTGTGCAAACCCTCGCCGTAGTGTGCGCGGGACTTGGAACAACGGGGGTTTTCAGCGGTCTTGAAACACTAAGCATCAAAGAAACCGACCGAATTGGTGCTTTGAAAACCGAGTTGGCGAAGCTGGGTGTTTCGTTTGCCAAACTACCCGCCCGTTTTTCAAAAAAATGGCCCAACAAAACGTTTTACAACCTGGAAGGGAAGGCCGAATTGTCTACCGTTCCGCGCTTTGCCACTTACGGCGACCACCGCATGGCGATGGCTTTTGCGACCTTAGCGATGCTCGGCTCCGTGGAAATAGAAAACCCGGGAGTGGTGTCGAAATCATACCCACAGTTTTGGGAGCATTTGAAAGCGTTGGGGTTTGAGGTGGGGTTTGGCCACTAATTACACGAATTAGCACCAATCAATTCGTGAGAATTCGTGCAATTCGTGGCTAAAAACAACATTCAAGTTATGAACACAGGAAAATTGACAAAGCCGTTCCGGGATTTAGGCCTGATGCACTTGCTCGACCAGATCAAATTTGTCTATCAAAAATGGAAGAACCGCCAGCATAATGCGCAATTTGTACAGGCCAATCCAGATGTAAAATTGCCGCCTGACTACATGCTCTTTGAGGCTTTTCAATTGGACTACCAAAAGTATTACGAGGGCGGTGAGCAGACGGCAAGATGGCTCATGGGTTTGTTCGAACGATACACGCCCTTAACTGGAAAAAATCTCCTGGATTGGGGCTGTGGACCCGCCAGGGTGCTGCGGCATTTCCCTAAACTGCTGGGAAACACCTGCGAAATCCACGGCACAGACTACAACCCTAAAACCATTGCCTGGTGTCGCGAGAACATCGGGGGCGTCACTTTTGCCATCAATCAATTGAACCCGCCTACCCAGTATCAAAATGCGTATTTCGACCTAATGTATGGCATCTCTATTTTTACACACCTATCGGAGCCCAATCACCAGCAATGGTTTGATGAGTTGATGCGGATTTCCAAAAAGGGCGCCGTATTGGTGCTGACTACTCACGGCGACGTATTCCGAGAAAAACTCACGGAACAGGAACGCCAGGAATTTGACCAAGGCAAACTCGTAGCGCGGGGAAAAGTTGTGGAAGGGCATCGGGTTTTTGCGGCGTTTCACCCTCCTGCCTACATCCGGCAATTGTTTGAACCCCAGGCAGATATCTTGGAGCATATCGCAGGCACGCGGAAAAGTTGGGGCCTTGAGGGTTGGATTTTGAAAAGAGAAACTAGATTAGGAACACATAATTTTTTAAAGACCAATTAGGAAAGGTGTCTATACCGAAAACCCATTGTGATGGTCTACCTAAGCCTCCTTTTTCCTTCGCCTGGCTCTCGGGGCGGCTGGTTTTTTCGCTTTTTTTTCTACAGCAGGCAAATCGGCCTTGGGTGCTGGCTCAAGTATTTCCTTTTCAGTATCAAGCTCCAACAATTCACTTTCGGCCAAAGGATCAGCGCCTTTAGGTACTTGCCTACCTAAGCCCAACATTGTAAATATCCATACATAAATGTTTGAAAAGAAGGTCTTTTCAACCAAAAAAGTAAGCACCGTAGTAAACACTGTGGAACAAAGGATAATGGAGAACACCACCGATTGTATGATCTCACCACCAGCTACGCCTTGTTGCGCTGGTAGCGATGCGAGTACCGCCGCGCCCAAGCCCTTGGGTATCATAGTAGCCATGTAAGACGCGTCTTTGGGCGAGGTGCTGCGCGACACCGAGAATCGTACCACGGGGATGCGTACGAGGAACAAAAAGCCAGTGATGGCAGCTCCAAGCATCATCCAATGCCAATCTTGAAGTCGGACAGATATTCCGATGTACACAAAAAAGAAGGTACGGAGCAAAAACACTGCTTCGGAAAAAAACGCCCGCTCATTATCATTCAGGGAAATCGGTTTGCGCGAAATGGCGTTCCGCATAATCGGTGGGCCTAACACGTCAATGTTTCCCAATGTAATGCCAAACGCCAGGGCAGCAATGGGGCCGGAAAAGTTGAGCAGTTCGACAAAGCCATATAAAATGAATACAAATGCCGGGGTGGTAAAAACGGTGTTTTGAAGCGTCCGCATCTTGTTCAACATAATGCTCCAACCGAATGCACCTACTATACCTAGCATAGCGGCCAGGATAAATGCGGCGATCATCTGGCCTGTTACGAAGGCCACATCTACAGTCCCAATTTTGTAAGCTGTGAGCAGGGTAAGTGGAACGGCAAGCGTAAAAACATCGGAAAAGGCCGATTCCAAGACCAATATCGTCCGGGTGCGTTCGCCCATAGGGAACTGCCGCACCAAGGTGGTGATAACCGCTGACGAGGTCCCCCCAACGATGCTTCCCAACATTAAGGAGCGCAAAAACCCAAATCCGTGTAGTAGAATGTGATACCCCCTGCAACCAAACAAGTAGCCACGAAGTTGTATGTGGTGATACGCGCTGTGCCACCTATAGAATTGATGAGTGGCTCCAGGCGTTGGTCAATGCCACTTTCGAACAGAATGAAAATCAGCGTAATAGTTGTAAAAACTGGCCCGACGGCACCAAATTTTTCAGGCGTAACGAAGCCCCACACCGGCCCCAACAACAGCCCGATGATAAAAAGCCACAGCACATCGGGTATCTTCGTGCGGGCAAAAAGCGCGGCAAACCAATGCGATAAAAAGATGGTGCAGCCGACAAATACAATGGTTAGCGCAGTTGGCATTTTTTAGAATGTGGTCAATTGAAAAATGTGGTCAATGTGAAAATTATTGATCACTTTTGAAGGCCAAGTGCGAAAGTAGTCAGCCGAGTACAAACCCAATGTAAAATCATGTCGCATTCATCATCTGTAACCAGTACCCAATCAACCAGTCACCAGTTAACCAACAAACCCCTCCTCCTCTTCGATGGTGTATGCAACCTTTGCAACGCTTCCGTGCAATGGATACTGAAACGCGACCATCGGGGCGAATTTCGCTTCACTGCGCTGCAATCTGAACTAGGCCAACAATTGTTGCTCCGACACGGACTTGCTTCCGAGCATTTCGACACGGTGGTGTTGGTGGTGGGCGAGCACATTTTTCTGCGTTCTGATGCGCCCCTCGAAATTGTGCGTCGGCTGGGTGGTTTCTGGCGCCTGCTCTATGTTTTCAAAATATTGCCACGCCCATTGCGCGATGCTTTGTACAATTTTGTGGCACGCAACCGCTACCGGTGGTTTGGCCGCATGGAAGCATGTATGCTGCCAAGACCCGAGTGGAAAGAGCGTTTTTGTGAGTCAAAATAAAAATCCCGCATAAAATTTAAAATTATCCATCGCGCCAGATATAACTTGCACCGCTTTATTCTTTAATCCGCAGAATATCTCTATCACAATTTTATCAACTTTACCATGAACAAATTTCTCTCTCTCCGGCGGGTGCTGGCGATTGTCGCCCTGCTTGTGGCCGCCTGGCTACTTTACCCAATCGTTTTTGGCAAAAAAAAGCCTCGCGCACCTGAGGAAGTCACCGTCAGAACTGACTCGGCGCCCAACAACCTAAACATCTTCATGAACGGGGGGCACGGCCCCTCCACATTCATCGCGCGACAAATATTCCCGTCATTGGGCGATCTCGACCCAAAGACATTGGAATTGAACCCGATGCTTATAAAAGCAATCCCCACCGTGCGCGAACTGAAAGACGGGCCACGAAAAGGCCAATTCGCCTACGACTTTGAAATTATCCCCGAAGCAGTTTGGGACAATGGCACTCCCGTTACGGCCAATGACGTAGCGTTTACCTTCAAAATTGTCCTCTTACCGGGCATCCCAGAAGTTTACCGTGGGTATTTGACTCAATTGTCTGGATTAGAAATTGATCCGGCCAACCCCAAAAAGTTCAGTTTCTACTTCAGCAGTTTTTATATTCTCTCCATAGATGCACTTTGTAGTACACCCATTTACCCGGCCTACAACTATGACCCTAACAACAGACTGGCTAACTTGTCACTGAACGACTTATTGGACCCGGCCAAAACGGCCGCACTCAGTGCCGATGAAAATTTGAAGGCATTTGTAGCGGAATTCGGACTGCCAAAATTTGCCAATGACGCCAATGCTATTTCAGGTAGCGGCCCATATCGCCTGGAACTAATGAACGAGCAAGGGGCCGTTTTGGTTAAAAAGCAAAATTGGTGGGGTGACCAAGTAGCAAAGCAATATCCTATGCTCGCAGCGTACCCCAAAAAATTAATTTACAAGGTGATAAAAGACGACTTAACCCTGGAAAACCAGATAAAAAACGGCGAACTGGATTTGATAGGAGGCGTCATTAACCCTGCGAAGTATCTGGAAATGAAGGCCAACGATTCGCTGGCCGCGAAGTATGACTTTTTTACCCTCGGCAGCACCCAATACAACCGTTGGGCACTCAATCACCGCAACCCCATCCTGGCGGATGTGCAGGTGCGACGTGCACTCAGGCATATTGTTGACTACGATTACATTGTCAACCAAATTAACCGCGGATTAGCGAGGCGAATAAACGGCCCAATGCACCCGGACAAACCGTATTATGCCAAAGACCTTGCCTTGCCCGATTATAACATAGCGAAAGCAAAGGCCATACTTGAACAGGCAGGATGGGCGGATACGGATGGTAATGGCATCTTGGACAAGGAAATCAACGGTACGCGCCAACAGTTATCCTTCAAATTGATGGCGGCTACCTCTGCCAAAACCAACGAATTATTAGCCAATAGCTTAAAAGAATCGGCAAGGCAAGCGGGCATTGACCTCGTGATCAACAGTGTTGACCTTACGGTGATGACTGCCGATACTAAAAGTGGCAACTATGACAGCGCACTACTTGGAGTTGTACTTTACCCAGGGCAAGTAGAATATTATCAACGATTTCACTCTAAAAGCCTCTCCCCGGCTGGCGACAACCGTGCTGGATATATCAGCGCAAAAGCCGATAGTCTAATCGAGGCTATCCGGGTACAACCCGACGTGGCCAAGCGAAATGCTATGTACCTTGAGGTTCAACAAGTTTTTTACGATGAAATTCCTGAAATTGTGCTGTTTGCACCCTTGCAACGCATTATCATCTCCAAAAAGTTTGTTCCTGGATTGGAGAGCGCCAACCGCCCGGGGTACTATGAGCAATTTGCGCGGATGAAGCCGGAATAGTTACTTAGTAGCAAGTTGAAAGTTACAAGTTGAAAGAACCGTCGGGCAACTTGTAACTTTCAACTTGCTACTTATTTCCTCCCCCTCGCATTTCCTCTAAATATTCTTCCCCATCATTTTCAATTTGGGTGGGCGTATAGAGCATTGCGTCTACGGAAGCGCCGCCAAATTCCTTATCAAGTGCTTTGGCGATGAGCAATTTTCGCGCTTCGCTGCGCTCGAACTCCGCTTTTACCACCCGCTTTTTGCGCTTCATCTCATACTTGTCAAGGTTCCCCACAATGCTGTAATAAAGGTTGAAACCACCCTTTTTTTCAGGGAGAGGATCGAGATCGGAGTCGTGTTTTTTAAGCCGGTTGAGCAATACCTGGCCTGCGTTGATTTTGATTTTGTAATCAATGTCGTTGTCAAACGTATGTTCGCCACTCAGGGTCATGTTTAGGGCATTGCTCTGGAGGAACATCACGGGCAAATAGAGTCGTTGATCTTTGATTTCCAGATAGTTTTGCAAATCAGTGAACTTTATTCGGCGCAAATCTTCCAGGTGGACAAAGCTGGAAAAGTCCTCGAACATCTTCACTTTTTGAAGTTCGCCGTTGGTAGCCTGTACATCGGCCAGCGCGCGGAGGCGTTTCATATCAAATTCACCAAAGTCGTTCCAAAAGGTCCAAAGCACCACTCGTCCGCTCAATCTACCGCGCATATTCTCTTCTGTAATGACTTCCTGCCCGAAGTTCTCGCACTGGGCCAGCATGGTTTGCAGATCAAGGTTTCGGGCGATAATGTGCATTTTCAGTGACGCGGCAAGGTCGAAGCGGGCATTGCCTTCGAGCGCGAGTTCACCCTGCATGGCTGCGGCGTTCCCATTGAAATTCAAATTGTTGTGATCAAACTCAAAGCTGCCGCCAAAGTTCTTTCCTTCAATTTTCCCGTATTTGAAACCCCTGATGTTCGCCTCGAACGTGCCTTTCAATTTGTTCATGGCGAGGCTGCGCTCCATGTTTTTTTCTTTTTTCAGGGAATCCAGACCTGCTTCGCCGCCCGCTTCGGTAACGGTGCTTTGTTCCGAAAACATTCCAATGATTTGATCCACATCAAAGTTTTCTGAACGAAGTTTTGCACTGAATTCAAGGAGCGCACCCGTCGTATTCAAAGAATCTGCGAAGAGCACAGGGAGCAAATTTTTGGCCGAGCCATCGAGCAAAAAATCGCTTTTCCCGGCGCGGAGCATAAAGCTGTCAATTCGAAATTCATTGTCTTCCAAACGGAGGAAACCCGTTTCAGCGAGCAAGGGGGTTTTGTTGTAAGTAAGCGCGGCATTGTCAAATTGAATTTCGCCAGAAGCATTTACCAAACTGATGCGACGCATGCTCACCATGTCCGCGTATCGGCCTTGCACCTTGAGCCGGTTGAGCCGTACAATACCGTCGCCTGCCGTGATGAGATCGTTGTCAAAAAGCCCGTAGGCGGCATCGAGCGGCAATGCGCCGTTTGCGTGAAATTCAACTATTGGGTCCTCTAATTGATTCACTTTCAAGGACAAACTCAAGGCTTGGCCACCAAAATCGCCTTTGAAATCAGCCAGTTCAAACTCGCCGCTCCCGTCCGGCTGGGCGTTGTAACGGGCGCGGAAGGACACATTTCGCAAGGGGCCTTGAAGTTTTTCGGAACTCACTTTTCCGTCGCGCAAGGCCACTTCAAAGCTAATGGCCGGGGTTTCCGTTTTGTTCAAACGGCCCTTTACCGTGCCGCTGCAAGCGTAATTTCCAGTGCTTTGAAATTCCCGAAAATAGGCATGGTAAGCGCCCGGCATCAAATTGGCAATCATAGAAACATCACCTTCTTGGCCCACTAATTTAAAATTCAAGTCAGTTCCTTCGGGTTTTACGACAGCCAGTCCCTCCACGTTGAAAGTGTTGCCGCCAAGCGTGAGTTCCACGTTTTGAAGGGCGTATGCGCCTCGTTTGAGGTCGACCGCCAGCACAGCATCGTAGCGAAGTGTTTGACCGGCGAGGTAACGGCTGCTATCAGAATCAAGGTAGTTTATTTTAATCTCCGCCTGGCTGGAGAGCCGGAACTGCCGGGCAGAAAAATTGCCGCTTGCGCTCGCTTTATCTACCACCATTTCAGCGGCTTGTTGCGTTGGAGCATTGTCGTAGAGAATCGCAATATTTTGAAGTTCAGCATTTTCCAGCGCAAGGTGGAGTGTGCTTTCGGTTGCTGTTTTTTTCGGTGTTTTGGATTCTTTGAAAATATCGGTGTTTGATTTTCCGGCGCGGTTCACCACGATGCGAACGGCTCCATCTTGCAGGCGAACAGAGTGGATTTTCAGGTCGTCGCCGAACAAACTTAACAAGTCGAATCGAAATGAAAGCTCCTGAGCAGCAAGGAGTTGTCCGCCAAGCGCATCTTTAAGTCGTACTTGGGAGAGATTGACTGAAGCCGCGGGAAAGCCTGAAAGCAGCGAAAGGCTGGCATCCCCCACGCGGAGTTCGGTTTTAAGATTTTTGTTGATTTCGGCAACGAGTTGCTGACTCACTTGCTTGTCAAAAAAAGCAGCGATCAGCACCAGAAAAAGCAAGAGGCCCAACACCGAGAATAGCAGGCCAAGCAAGATGCGGCGCAACCAGGAGCGGCGGACAGGGGTGGGCGGATAACTGGGTGGAACTTCCATTGAAAACGGTTTACAGTTCAAAGTAGCAAGTTGAAAGTTTCAAGTTAAATGTCATGTTATTTGAAACTTGTTACTTGCTACTTTCAACTTAATACTACTGAACTTTTACAAATTTCTCGATCTCCTTTTTCCACACAAAATACCCAAGCCCATTCACATGCAGGCCATCTTCCGTAAATTTTGCAGCAAGGTTCCCGTCTGCATCTTTCAGGGGCGTGGCAATATCGAGGTATGGCAGTGCAAAATCGCGGGCAATTTGCGCAATGCGTGCATTCACTTCTAATATCCTTTCATTCTTCACCCCAACGTGCCGCACCTCGTTGTTGACGGGCAAAAGGCTTTGCAAGTACAGCTCCGTATCAGGCGATTCCGACCGGATTTTCTGCACAATTGCGCGGTAAGCCTGTTCGATTTCCGGAACAGAATTCCCAAAAGCCAGATCGTTCACCCCAATTAACAAAAAGATTTTCAAGGGTTTATGGCGTATAATTTCTGGCAGCCGCTCCAGCATCCCTTCTGTGTAATCGCCCGAAATACCCCGATTGAGTACCACTGGCCCGTCGGGAAAAAGTTCGTGCCACTCAGCCTGTTCCGTCTGGCTGTCGCCAAGGAAAATGATGCTTCCCGCTCTTTCGGGCAGCCGCTCAAAATGTTGGGCACGGTGGTGATAAAGCCCCTCTGTAGTGCGTTGCAAACGAATAAACACATGTCTAAAGCCACCCAAACGGCTCACGGCAAAGCCACCCACCCCGATGGCCAGGAGATTGAAAAAGAGCGAGAGGTAAAGGAAGTATTTCATTTTCAAAAAAGAATGGCAAGGTACGCTTCAAAATAGCTCCTTCCCCGCAAACTTGGTCAGCCCGCCTGTGATCTTTGAACCCAATTCCAGCGCAAAAGCATACTGTTTGTACTTGCGTTTGAATTTAGGCCCAAGATCTATCAGATCTCGGATATAGGGTTTTTGCACGGTACGCACACCGAGCGCGATTTTGTCTATCGTGCCGAGGCTCCCCTGCCATTTTTCAGATTCACGCAGGATTTTCTCCATCGAAGCGCGATTCTGGTCGTGGTATTTTTTTACGTATTTCACCCCTTTCACAGGGTCAATAAACTTGAGGTCTTCGTGCATGAACTTGACATAGTCCTGTACCAGACCGTCGAGTTTTTGCTCTACTGGTAAATTGCTGTTTGCCAAACGACTGAGTTCTTTTTGGTGCGCGGATAGCCATCGGTTTTGTTTAAAGGAGGCGCAATTGGAAAGCAGCAGCAACAGGCAAATTGGTGCGATAATGCCCGCCTTTGCGCTGCGCGCTATGGCGGGTAAAAATTCTAGGATTTTTCATAGGGACAAATGTAAAAAAGCCCACGAAGCTCTTTTGCTTCGCGGGCTTTGGATATGTTTCATGAATGAATAATGTCGGATTGGGATGGCCTCTTTTTTACCCGCCATAGCGCGCAGCGCGAAGGAGGGTAAAATCTGAACGATTGGATTAATGTGGTCAATGTGTGAAAATGGCCGGGATTAAATGGAAAGCATTTGATTTAGCATGAATGCCTTCTATTTTAAAATTGACGCTTTCGGTAGCAGGGTTAGGGAACACCGTCACATCCGCCCCTTCCAGATACACTTCTTTCGTGTCGGTAATGATTATGAAACTATCGCACACGGTATGATAAGTGGTATTACTAAACACCGGTGCGTTGAAATCAAAGTAGATGGCGGCGCTATTGAAGATCGTCGTTTCGCACGGCAGCTCTGATTTCTGAGCCACGCGAAACTTTACAAAACCTTCACTTGGCACGCCGCCACCAGGGAGGAGATTAAGGTTGGTAAGGGTGAACTCTACGATGCCGCCGCCCAGGATGTCAAAATGGTAGGGATGGCTCGCAGCGCCCGGGTACACCGTTGCCGGGTCCAGCGCAGCAGAGAGGGTGTCGCGGATAACGACCTGCTGCACTGTGTCGGCGCCAGTGTTCTGAAATTGGATTACAAAGTCCAAATCGGTTTGTGGACTGACGTAATGAGGCACGTCATAGCCTTTAGGATGGCCTCTTTTTAAGTACAAAGGATTAAAATCGGTATCATTGCTCTCTTGGCAGTCGCTTTCGAAAAAAGCATCCGCGTCGTCTTCTGGGTACATTGTATAAAACCCGAGCGAAGCTTGGTTCGTGCTGGTATCTGTCAGGCAGCCTTCCACAGCAGCGGTGGGATAGCTGGTGCCCGGGTAGCCGGGGCTTTGTTCGGCGATAATACGGAAAGTGCCGCCGGTGGCCACGGTTGCCCACACTACCTGGCTTTGGCCTGCATCGAGGTCAAATTTGTAATCAGGGCTTCCGGGAGGGGTGAGCATAATTAAGTCTTCAGCAATAACATATCCCAACGGATCGCTCATATTCCCAAGGCCAATATTTTCCAGCTGCATTTTGACGGAGTCATTCTCGCAAAATGCCTTGGCGGCGATGATTGCTCCGTCCCAACCTGTATTATTACCACAAGAATCAATGGGGGTTATTAGAGCGGTCACACAATGCGCTTGGCCAGTTTGTGTATCGTCACAATTGAGGAAAGCGGTTACGGTGAAATCGCCACAATCACCATTGTTGACTGTGCCAAGATCAAACTGGTAAACATTATTTCCTTGGGGGATTGCCGTAATTGAACTGCCCGTGAGCGTCAGGTAAGGGTCGAGTGTAACCTTCACAATGGTATTGAGCGAAGGCACTGTCCCGGAGTTGCAATATCGAATGCGGTAAATATTGTCGGTGCAGCGGCGCAGCACGGGAGTCATCACATCCACTTCGTTCCGCGGACAATCAAACAGGGTGCGGGCTGGCACGTCTACATAAACGGTGTCGTAAAAATTAGGCACATGAACACTCAGCACAGAATCACAGGATTTCCAGTAAGGGTTTGGAGGGAAAAGAACCAAATTGTAGACGCCAGTATCCACCTCAACCTTCAAATCGCCATTGGTATTGGCAACGGTGTAGAGCGTGTCAGATGGACTTTCAACCCTTACGACCCAATTGCTAAGGCCAGGTTCATTCAGGTCTTTTTGGCAGTTTGCATTGAAATCACGAAAGATGTTTGCCTGAATGTAACTGGTGAGTACTGTGCAATTCTGGTCAGCCTTAACCAAATAAGCGTAAGACTCTCCAAATGGGCCAACAAACTGCTCGCTAGAACCGGCAATAACAGCTCCACCCCTGACTGGCACCAGCGCGAATCCAGCAGAGGGACCACCACGGCCTACTACCGCTTCGCAAACAACCGTCCCGTCAGCATCCAGTTTGAGCAGTACTACATTGTCTAGATTGTTGGCGCTGCTGCGATATCCTGTTGCAAAGAAATGAGCTCCACCGGAGGCCAAGGCATAAAAATTATCGCTGGGGAAAAACTTTTGCCAAATGGGGGTAAGGCTACCGTTCTCATCAATTTTCAACAAAAAACCTTGTGCTATCGGGCTTTCTGCCTTCGTAATACCAGCAAGCACAAATGAGCCATCTGCGGTGCGGGTTACGGAACGAGCCTCATCATCCTGTTCATCTCCGAGCGCGCCTGACAGGGAATAATCATTATTCCAAACCAGAACACCGTTTCCGTTGATACGCAATGCCAGCACATCCTTGTCATCTACTGCTGAAAGGGTGGCTTTTGATTCACCAGCTATTATAAAATCGCCATTTGGGATGGCCACTATCGAATGTCCTCTCCTGCGATACTCCTGCTGGCCATAGGTATTGAACCATACCAGGTTCCCTTCGGAGTCCGTTTTGAGGGCAAAAACATTTTCTTTTCCATTTGCATAGCTTTGAAAACCCGTTAATACCAAACTCCCATCTGCAAGTTCTTTCATTGCGCGGGCTTCGTCGTCCATATTTCCCCCAAAAGTCCTGTCCCACAATTTGTTGCCAAAAGCATCTGTCTTGAGCAAGTATATATCCCGATCCGAAGGACCGGTGGCATCTTCATCTACATAACCAGCAATGATATAACCAGTATCCCGGGTAGCCAATACTGCAAATGCTTCCGCACTAGATCCTGGAGCTCCAGCTTCTATTTGTTGGCTCCACTGTAGTTTTCCATCTACATCTGTTTTAATCAGGTAAATGAAGCTCGTGCCATTGTAATAGCCCGCGACAATGTACCCACCATCAGGGGTAGGCGCGAGGCTACGAGCGACATCCTGTCCGCTACCTCCATAAATACGTTCCCACCCTTGGCCGTTTGTTTGGACAACAGACAGCAGCAGTAGGGTGAGTATATACAGGTACTTTTGCATGATGGTTTGGATTACTGGTCGGAGGAAATTTCTTTCGACAGTACAAAAGTGCGGGCAAGGGCTGGGCGTGTTAAAGACAAAAATTCGCATTTGTTGAATATTTTTTTGTGATTGTTTACCTTGTGGCCTTGATCTTTACATTTTGAATGTAGACCTATTTTGCAAAAATACGTAAAATTGTTGATTAAAAGCCTTCTTAATCGTGTAGGCACCTTAGCAGGATTTAACAATAATTAAAACAACATGCGCTCGTTTTGTTGAACAGATAACTTGAAAAAAATATGCAAAAAAGCGTTTTGACCGAAATCGTCCGAGCCCTTGAAAAGAAGGAAGTTCGGGAGTTGAACAAGTGGCTCCAGTCTCCCGCCCACAACCAACGGCAGGATGTGATTAAGTTGTTTGATTTTTTGGTAAAAAATCTGCCTAATGGCGACGAAGCGGCAGAAAAGGCGAAGGCCTGGAAAGCCGTTTTCCCTTCGCAGCCCTATGACGATGCTTATATGAGGCAGGTGATGTATTTCCTTTTGAAGGTAATAGAAGAGTATTTGGTCTTTACAAGTGTAACAAATGATCGTGTACAGTACCAACTTTCTCTCTCACGCATTTATCGTAAAAGGAAATTGGACAAGTCTTACAAACAAGCCCACAGACTTGGCGTTGAAAGTCTCGAAGGCCAAGATTTGCGGAATGACTATTACCTTTTGAGTACTTTCTTTTTGGCCCAAGAAGAGTACGAATATAAGATGAGTATAACACAAAATGCTCCCGTTAACTTACAGGAAACGGCAGATGCGCTGGAAAAATGGTTTTTGGAAGAACGACTGCGAATTAGCAAGGATATGATTGCACACCACAGGATTTATCAAAAATCAACTATGATCATGGACTATTAGAACAGACTTTATCCTATGTAGAGGGGAAAAACATGCTTTCAGAGCCTGCCATCGCGGTTTACTATTATGCCTACAAAGCATTTACCAACCCATCTGAGGAATCCTACTTCGAACGTTTAGAATATTTGATACACAATGAAATGGAGCATTTTCAGCATTCCGAGGTACGGACACTTTATTTGGCTGCTTTAAACTATTGCGTTCCTAAAATTAACCAGGGAAGACAAGATTTCTACCGTAAGGCTTTTGAGTTGTACAAAAAAGGGGTGGAAAGCGGAATACTAATGGAAAATGGTGTGTTATCCAGATACACTTTCCTGAACACTGTCAGCAGTGCCTTAAAAACCTTGGAGTTCAGCTGGGCAGAACAGTTTATTAAAGATTTCAGCAATTTTTGAAGAAAAAGAGCGCAACAGTATTGTCAACTTTCAGCCATTCTAGGGTTTACTTTGAAAAGGGCGATTACAACAAAGCTCAACAGTTCCTAACACAATTTGAGTACGATGATATGCTCCAAAATATCGTAGCCAAAACTATGCTTCTCAAAATATACTATGAACGTGACGATTTCGATGCCTTCGAATCGCTTTTGGAAAGCATGCGTACCTATCTACAACGTAAAGAGGCGCCTGATCCTAGCCGCAAAGCGTCCTACAAGAACATGATTAGTGTGATGAAAAAACTCCTGCAACTCAACATTTTCTCCAAAGCTCAGCGGGAGACCTTCCGCGAAATGGTCCATAAAACAAACCCGCTCATGGAGCGGGAATGGCTTTTGGAACAATTGGAAAGAAAGTAAATCTCTTTCCGCACGCTCACAACTCTGCCCACATCCGAATCAGGTTGCTGTAAACCTGTAGCAAGAGCAAATTTTCTTCCCCTTTTGGGTTTTGTTTTTCCAGAGCCGCCTGCACCGTTTTGAGATGAAAAAGCATCTCGCGCTGCTGGGCATTGCGCACTGCACATTGCATCCAGGTCACGGCTGCGAGCCGGATTCCCGAGGTTACCGGCAACACGCTGTGTACCTGTGTAGTGGGGTAAATGATCGCATCGCCGGGGTTCAGTTTGTACCGTTGTTCTCCTGCCTGGGTAATAATGGCCAGTTCACCACCCTCATAACTGTCTGGTTCTGACAGGAAAATCGTCATACCTACGTCTGTCCGAATGGCGCCGACTTGGGGGTCTCCCATGATCGGACTGTCTACATGCATCCCGTAGTGCATGCCTGGTTCGTATTTGCTGATGATGGGCGGAAGGATGCGGCTTGGCATCAAGGCGGCCTGTATCAGCGGACTTTGCATGATGGCATTCATCACGATGGCGTCAGTCTGCTGTTTTTCCAGGCTACCTGTTTTGGGCAACTGAAGGTTGCGTTTTACTGATTTTGCTGCGTCGGTGGCAGTTGCCGTGCCGTCTTCAAAATGAGCGGAGGAAAGCAGCCGGTTTATCATGTCCAACTCCATTGGCTTGAGCAAGCCGGGAACAGTAAGATATGCGGAAGGGAGCGTCATAAATTATAGAACACTTTTTTATTAAACCCATAGAACACTTTTTATTAAACACATAGGCACATAAGACACATAGAGTTGTGATTTTCAATGCTATGTGTCCTATGTGCCTATGTGTTTAATAAATGTATAAGAACTACGCCTTTTTGCACCGAATGCCCACTTCGCGCTCAAAACGCATGACCACCGAATCTTTCAAATTCGGGTTCGGCATACAGTAGAAGTTTTCCAGCGTATCTGCATGTTGCTCGCCGATGCCGTCCAAATTGGAGATCAGGTTGTAGTTGCAGTAAAGTGTCTGCAAATTAGTCAATCCTTCCAAGGGCTTCAAGGTGCTGATCTGGTTCGCATTACAGTAAAATTCCTTCAAATCGGTCAGCCCTTCTACCCCTTCAAGCGAAGTGATCTCATTGTTATAGACAAAGAGTGAGCGCAGGTTTTTGAACGCGGCTACCTCCCGGATATGGGTAAGTTTGTGGAAAGTCACTACCACCACTTCCGTATTTGGAAGTCCTAAAAGACCCGACATATCTTCTAACTCAAAAGTCATATTGGGATATGGAGCTGTTGGCCCGGCAAAGCGGTGGTTGGCCGAATTGAAAACGGTCAGCAACATTTCTTCGCCGAGCGGCTCGGTGCTGCTATGGCGCAAGGCCACTTCATTGAAGGCTTTTTTCCAGGCATCACTGAGGCCATTCCACCATGCGGTGGCGAAGGTGATTTGCGCTTCGGTACGGTGGGAAGAAGTAGGAGATTCCATGATTGATTCGATTTTGGAAGATTGATTCGATTGATCCGATTGAAAACCAAGATGATGTAGGATTGGGTCAGCGAATCGGGGATGAGTACAATTTGACAAACCCCCAACCCGCTGACCCATGTCGTCCAGATTGTCTTCAATTGCGGGAAGGGAAAATCCCGTACATGCAAATCACAAAGTTCATTCCCAGGTAAGGTTGCTGGACGCTTACTGGCTGGCTGGAGCCACTTGTGCCTGAAGGTGCTTCTGAGACCCCAGCGAGTTGCCCATTGACGCCTGCGGCGTAAATATTGGTGCCTGCGAGGATGGCGCCATTGTTGTCATCCGTATTGGGCGCTGCGCTTGTTGCACCTAGGTTAGCGGTAACGGGGTGGGTGTGTGCCGCTAAGTTGTTGACGGTCAGCGTCACATTCTGACTCCCTGCAACTTCACCCAAAACAACGTTGGAGAGGCCTGCGCCTTGCCCCACGCCAACCGCAGCGCGCCCTTGGAAATTAGGCAGCGCGAAGTTCTGTACACCATTGCCGCCGTATGTAGTGCCGAGCAAGGAGAAAAGGGCGGTGTTTTGATTTATTGCTATGATTTGCCCGTTGCAGTATGCCCAGTTTTTGGGGGCAAAGTTGCCTGCAAAGAGCATGATGGTTGCCATTGTACCTTCCATATTGATGGATATTTTTTTTATGAAAAAATTGGGTTTGCCTTTATGATTACCAGCGAGCCGGGAATATCCCGGACAAACAAATCACATAGTTCATGCCTAAGAACGGCTGCATGACCGAGAACGGTTGCGAGCCACCTGCGAGGCCAGCGGTCGCGCCAAAACTGCCATAATTGACCGCTGGAGCCGTGCCAGCGGTGGCATAATGGTCTGCAATTGGAGAAGCCAGGATGTTGTTGTTTGCCTGAGTGGTTGTAGGCGCAGTGGTGGTGAGTTCAATCGAGACAGCGCCAGCTGTGTGAGTGTGCAGTGGCATCTGGGTGCTTAGCATGGTGGCGCTTTCCGATCCGGCGGTTTGCCCCAAATCATAAAACGATGTGCCAGGCCCTTGCCCTGCCCCTATCGCTACCCGGCCTTGCAAATTAGGCAAGCCAAAAGTGACTCTCCCATCCCCGCCATAAGTGGTGCCAAGTATGGAAAAGAGGGCCGTGTTCTGTGCAATAGCCATAAGTTGGCCATTACAGAACGCCCAGTTTCTGGGCGAAAAATTGCCTGCGAACATCATAATGGTTGCTATTGTGCCTTCCATATTGAGATAATTTTTTTAATAAGTGTTTTTGAGAAAAAAGAGAATGACTCAGGACTGCGAAGGATAAATACCTTCCACGCAAATGACGTAATTGATCACTTGGTACGGCTGAATGATTTCTATCGGCTGATTGCCGCCTTGTGCGGCAAGCGCCACGTTCGCGCCAGCCAAGAACGTATTGGTAGCACTACCGACTGGAGCGTAAAGATTTCCAGCGGGAGTAGCCAATACTTTTGCGGGGCTATTGCTTCCATCAGCATTGGAGGAGCTGGTGCCTACGGTAGCAGTCATGGGGTGGGCGTGCGCGGGCATTTGCGCCTGGGTTAGGGTAATGCTTTCGCTTCCAGCCATTTCCCCCAAAGTGATGGCGCTAAAACCCCCGCCTGTACCTGTACCTACAGGGATGCGCCCGCGCAGATCGGGCAAGGCGAAAGTAGTAACTCCATCGCCACCGTAAGTGGTGCCGAGCAAAGAAAAGAGCGCGTCGTACTGGCTGATCTGCAGCAATGTGCCATCGCAGTACATCCAAGCTCGAGGGGCAAAATTCCCTCCGAACATCATAATGGTCGCCAATGTACCTTCCATAATATAAAGGATTGTTTTAGTGGTGAAAAGTGCGTAACTAAATTGGGTTTCTGGGTATTAAGGTAAAAATTTTCTTAATGTTTGAAAGCAAAGAAAAAATGAGGGTGGTCGATATTCCATCGAGCCACCCTACTTATTCTTCCTACCGTAAATATTCTTTTAGCGGTGCAAAGATGGCTTGGCCTTTCCTCCACGGGCAAGGGCATAAATGCGCATTTTCCTAAACCCGTATTCCTGCCTACACTTACCCGTAGAAATACCTGTTTTGATAAATTTCCATATGAACCCTTTGAAAGGGCCAAGCCAGCTCCCCTATATTTGGAGCGAACTGCATTTTCACTCTTAATTTAATTCTCAACATCATGCCTGAAAGTCCTTACCTCATTCCCTTGCAAACAGCGGTCAACTGGACCACTGCATGGCGCAACGCCCACACCAATTCCATTAAAGCCTTCAAAATCAACATTGCCGAAGTGAACGACATGTTGAAGGAGGCTGGAACCACTTCCATCCGGCTCTATTTTGGCCTCGACAATGGCGTGGAAAAACTTGCGCTTGTGGCCGTAAATGCCAACGGGCAAGACATCATAAACCCCACCGTGGGCGGAGTGGTGATCAGCGGAACGTATGATTTTTGCGACCCTTGCCCGCCTACTTGCGACCCCAACAGTCCTTTGCTGACTGGCCAAATGCCCTAATCATTTGCAAACCGTTCAAAGAATATGGTGCCTTGGCCCAAATTGATTATTGCTTCGGCCACTTACTTCATCGCAATCCCGGTGGCAGTAGCCTTATTCAAATACCGTCATTTGGGTGCGGCCATGAGAACCATGGCATTTTATGTCTTTTTAGGTGGAATTATCCAGGTGTCTTCTTCTTACCTGAACGCGCAAAAGCATAACAACCTTTGGCTGCTGCATCTCTATACACCACTTGAATTTGCTTGCATTATCTGGTTTTACAGCCATGTCCTTCATGGATTCGTAAAAAGCACTGTATTTGTGTACTTAGGGCTTGGGTTCGCGGTGCTATCGGCCTTTAACTCGGTATTTTTGCAAGACATCGAGACCTTCAATACCTATGCGCGAAGCCTCCAAGGCATCCTGGTCATTATGCTTTGCCTTATCTGGTGCTACCGAACCCTGTTGGAAATGAAAATCAAGCGGCTTGAGCAAGACCCGGTATTCTGGGTGAATACCGGGTTTTGCTCTATTTTTCAGGAAATGTGCTTCTTTTTGCATTCAGCAATTATATTGTAAACATCAATCGTACTTTGAATTTGTACATTTGGGCTTTCCATGCGCTGTTTAGCATTTTGCTGTACTTTTTTATCACGATCGGTTTATGGAAGGCCAGGTAGATGTTTTCCTGTTTCTTTTTGTGGGCATGCTCAGCCTCGCGCTTTTGGCCGGGGCGGTTGTGATTTTTTTCTTTTTCTACCAGAAAAAAATGCTCCAGCAACAACTCCAGCTCAGCGAAATAAAAAGCGTCCACCAGGAAGAACTCTTACACAGCAATATTGAGCAGGTAGAAACCGAAAGGCACCGCATCGCAACCGATTTGCACGACGAACTTGGGGGCATTTTTTCCACTTTAAAATTGAAAATCAATCATTTGGATCGGGCAGAAAACGCCGAGCGGCTCATCTCCGAAAGCCGGGAGATCATTGACGCGGGTATTGCCTCTGTGCGCCGCATTTCGCACTCCATGACCCCGCCTGGCCTCGAAATGTTTGGCCTCGCTGACGCACTTACCAGCCTTTGCCAAAAAACCAACAGCCCTCAACTCAAAGTAAATTTTGATTGTTCTCCAGACTTCCCCCGCCTGGAAGGGAAGGTTGAACTCGGTTTGTATCGTATTGCGCAAGAATTACTCAACAATGCCATACGACATGCCGGAGCTACCAAAATCACCCTATATTTGAGCCGCTCGGAAAATGAAACGCGCTTTGAATATTTAGATGATGGCAAGGGCTTCGACCCGGCCATCTTACAAGAGCGAAAAGGTTTGGGGCTTAAAAATATCGAAGCACGCGTCAACTACCTGAACGCATTGGTAGAATGGCACACGCAGCCGGGCGAAGGCTTGAAAACAATTGTCAAAGTGCCCTTCGAGGGTTAATCCATATGACCGAAAACACTATTCATGTAGCCATCGCAGAAGATCAAAGACTTTTTCGAGAGTGCCTGGTATCTCTGCTGAATGGCTTTGACCGCATAAACGTAACTGTAGAAGCGGCCAACGGCAAAGAGCTCCTGGAAGCGCTCTATATTGCCTCTCCTACACCAGAGGTTGTACTCCTTGACCTCACTATGCCGGAAATGAACGGGTTGGACACCACCCGTCAACTCAAAAAGCTTTTCCCGGAAATGAAAATCATCATCCTCTCGGTACACAGCGAGGAGCGGCACATTGTCCACATGGTGTCTGAGGGTGTAAATGGCTACCTGGTAAAAAACTCCGAACTTTCCGAAGTCGTACACGCTGTGCAGGCAGTCTATGAAAAAGGGTTCTATTTCAACGAATCTGTGCTGCGGGCCATCCACTCTGGTATGGCACACAAACATGAAAAATCGTACAACCCCAACAGCCCCCTTACCACCAGAGAGAAGGAAATTCTTGAGCTGGTGTGCCAGGAACTCACTACCACCGAAATCGCTGAGAAATTATTCTTAAGTGTGCGCACCGTGGACGGCCATCGCAACAACCTCCTCGAGAAAACGGGCGCGCGAAACACTGCGGGACTGGTCATCTACGCGCTACGCCATGATCTTTTCAAGTTCAATTTTTGAGTATTTTTTCAGAGAAAACCACTTTGCAAGATACCCGACAAATTTTTTTTCAAAAAATATCACTTATTTTTCATGCAAAAAAATCAACAAACCAGAAATCTGTCAAAAACTACAATCATTTATTTTAAGAATTAAATAGCCGTTTTTTAATAATAATTTTAAAAAATGCCCTTTTTTATCCACTGAATCAGTTTTAAAAATTTCAACAAACTCGATTTTATGTCTTTTGCATGTGGCGCGACTTGTCGCACTTTGTACTGTCAATAAGAACAAACGGTAGTGATAGAGAAACAAGCGGCTGAAATTATTGACCACTGGTTCTGAAACTTTTCATGAGATTATATACGGGAAATCCGAACGCGGCGCAAACGAGCGCCGCGTTTTTTTGTGCCTTCTCAACTGATGCGGTGAAAAAGGAGACCTCGGAGGTTTTAAAACCTCCGAGGTCTCCTTCATCGCATCACCTCCTCAATCACTTTGCCCGTTGTAGCATTCGGTTCCATGATACGCAACATGGCCGCCAGGGTTGGCGCGATGTCGGTAATGCTCACGGGCCTGTGGGTCAGGCCTGGTTTCACACGCCAGCCATACCAAAGCAGCGGAACGTGGGTATCATAGGCGTATTGCGAACCGTGCGTAGTGCCTCCTTTCCCAAAAACTTTATCATCAGCGTGCCAGGCGGGGTCCAGCACGTAAAGGATATCACCCGAACGGCGTGGATGAATGCCTCGGCGTAACTCGCTTACAAACGGATATTCAGGAGGCAAGAGCTCCAACTCGTGGCGCGTTAGCACATCATACACCCCAGGCAAGCTGCGCACTTGATCGCTGATGACATGCGCCACATCCTCTGGCTTTATGTCCAAATCAGCCAACGCGTCCCAGTTGAGCCAAATCTGTTGGTTTTCAATAGCTAGAATAAAATCCCCATTCAGTCCAAATACTGTTGCGAGCGATTTTTCCAACAAATCTTCCAACTTGCTTTCCGCAAAAACACCTGCCGGTATGCGCAGTTGGTTCAAATGGACGGGGGTTTCTGCCCCGCCATGGTCGGCTGTCAGAAAACCAGCACATTGTTTTTGCCAAATTTTTTGTCCAAAAAGTCAAAAAAACGTGCCAGTTCACGATCCATTCGGACGTACATGTCTTCCGTTTCCTGGGCATGGATGCCAAACTGGTGGGCGCAATAGTCCGTCGCTGAATAGCTAAGGCACAAAAAATCAGGCCACTCGTCTGCGCCCATTTCCATGTTTTCGATGGTTTTCATGGCAAAATTGGTTACGAGCGTGTTGCCATACGGAGTATAGCGCAACACGCCATAATTGCCACTTGCTCGCGCAGCAGCAAAATCATGTGGGAATCCCCCTTTGATGCCGCCGTAGATGGCATCAAAATTCCATTTGTCAAAACTCTCTGTGGAAGCATGACCCATTTCCCAGGTTTTGTTCAGGAAGGTATCGGGCCAGCGACGGGCGTTGTAATCGCGCACCCATTGCGGAAGTCCCAGAGAATCAGGGTAATAGGTGGAAGTAATCCAGTTTCCAGAAGCGTCATCGAACCAGTAACAAGCGTTCGGAATATGGCCTGCCGGAAGAATTCCGCCCCGGTCTTTGAGGCACACAGCGGCTACCTTCGAGCGAAAGTTGTTGCTCAGGCGCAATTCGTCTGTAATGGTGCTGGAAAGCAGGGCGACGGGTGAATGTTGGCCCGTTCTCGGGTCGGTTTTGGCGGTACCTCCTACTGTGCGAACGGCTTTGTCGGCGGTGCAGTAGCGTTTGATGCGAAGCTCGGGATCCCACCAATCGTTGCCGATAATGCCGTTGAGGGAAGGGGTTGTACCCGTGTAAATGGCGGCGTGGCCTGGCCCGGTGTAAGTTGGCACATAGTTGAAGTAGGTATTTTCGCAGGAAAACCCTCCGTCGAGCAAACGTTTGAATCCGCCAGCGCCGTAATGGCGCTCATAGCGGTAGAGAAAGTCGTAACGCATTTGATCTATTACGATGCCTACGATGATTTTTGGTCTGGAGGGAGTAGCGTTTTGAGCATTTGCCGCGTTTGCGGCAAGGAGGAGCAGAAGCGTGAGCGCATTTAATAGTCTCATAGAGAATGTTTTGTGTGAGCCAAAAGATGTTTCAACAATCTAGGATGGAGATTCAATCCTCAAGAAAATTCAGTATAGATTGAGCGCAAAGGTGGGGAAAAACAGGGTTAGGAAAAGCCCTCCTAATGTTACCTTTGTGCAACGAACCACAATCTGAAAAAAATGACCGACAACGAACAACTTAGCCCTGAAGAACTAGAAATCCCTTTCACGGAAATCCCAACCCCAGCTGCTCCCCCGCAACTTGATGTTGACCCCGTAATGATCCGAGCCGAGCGCGTAAAGGCCGAAATAGGCCTGGTCATTGTCGGCCAGGAAGACATGCTTGATCTGCTTTTGGTGGCACTTTTTACCGGCGGCCATGTATTATTGGAAGGTGTGCCGGGTATTGCTAAAACATTGACAGCCAAACTATTGGCTCGAACACTTCATACGGAATTCTCTCGCATCCAGTTCACGCCTGACCTGATGCCTGCCGACGTGGTGGGCACTCCGGTGTTCAATATGAAAGCATCGGATTTCAACTTCAAAGCCGGACCCATTTTTTCCAATATTGTGCTGATTGACGAAATAAACCGCGCTCCGGCCAAGACACAGGCCTCCTTGTTCGAAGTCATGGAAGAGCGGCAGGTGACGGTGGATGGGACGACTTATCCGATGTCCGAACCGTTTTTTGTGGTGGCCACACAAAACCCCATTGAGCAGGAAGGCACCTACAAACTCCCCGAAGCACAACTCGACCGTTTTCTTTTTAAGGTTATCCTCTCCTACCCCAGCCTTGAAGAGGAGCAATCCATTCTCCGTCGCTTCCGCAACGACTTTTCCGGGGTGCTGCGCGAGACGGTGAAACCCGTGCTTACACCTGCCGATATCGCTGATTGCCAGCGCATTATCGAGCAAGTGTACATTCGCGAAGAATTGCTGGATTACATTGCGGCCATTGTACACAACACGCGCAGCAACGCTGATTTGTTCCTTGGCGCTAGTCCCCGCGCTTCGCTTTCTTTGATGAAAGCCTCCAAAGCAGTTGCTGCCATGTCCGGGCGCAATTTCGTCACACCCGACGATATCCGCTATGTAAGTTTCCCTGTGCTCAATCACCGCGTGATTCTTACGCCGGAGCGGGAAATGGAGGGTTATACGACTAAAGAGGTGCTGGATGATATTGTGAAGAAGATTGAGGTGCCGAGGTGAGCAAAATGAACCGCAGAGGTACAGAGGCGCAAAGCATTGACGTTCAAACACTCTGTGCCTCTGCGGTTTATTTTTGCTACAGCATTTTTTCCATACAAACACTGTTTTCCATCCCCTCGTAAGGCCCGTAATTGGGAATGATCTCGTACCCAGATTTTTGGTAAAGCCGGATAGCCTCGGGTTGTTTTTTCCCTGTTTCGAGGATGCAACGGGCGAAACCCAATTCAGCGGCCCAAGCCTCCAATGCGGACAAAATCGCCCCTGCTATTCCCTGTCCGCGATGTTCTGGCAGAACGAACATACGTTTCACCTCCACTGAATCTTCGGAATAAGCCCTCAGGGCGCCACATCCCAGACGTTGATTTTCCACATAAGCCAGCAGCGCATGGTTGATTTTATCAATCTTGTTGAACTGGGAATAAAACGCATGCTCATCACCATCACGAACGGCCAAATCCTGGTCGAGTAAGGTCACAAGTGTTCGAAAATCGGGGTGCTCCGAATCGGTCCGAATGATTTTTATGGCCATATCCATGGTAAATTATCCTTCCAAAAACTGTTTCAAGGAGATATTGACAAGGTGGTTCCAGCCTTCCCCAAAATTTCCCCGGGCAAAATCGGATACGCTGGCCGGGAAGCTTTCCAAACCACGATGGGTGAGTGTTAGCAGGGTTTTATCACCTTGTTCCGTCAGCAAAAAAGTTACAAAGGATTCCCCTTCGTATCCATCATACTGCCAGCTGTAGGTCAATTTTTTGCCCACTTCCACTTCCGTTATTTTGCAAACGTGCAGGTATTGTTTCTCTGGAGAGGGGCCGCCCGTAAACCGAAATTCAAAGCCTAGTTCGGGTCGAAATTCCTTCAGGTCAAAGTACCACTGCGCCATTTGGTCACGGTCGGTAATGGCTTTCCAGACTTTTTCGGCGGGCGCAGTGAAGCTGTGTTCAACTATGAGCGGCAACGATGTTGTTTTTGTCATGACTTAATCTTTTTTGTTTGTAAATCAGTAAGATATTGATCCAGTGCGTGGAGTTTTTCTGTCCGGAACTGTTCATATTGTTTCACCCAAACCGACACTTCCTGCAATTTTTCCGGCTTCATTTCGCAAATACGTTCCCGACCTTGCTGCGTAATTTCCACCAGACCACACTCTGTAAGGATTTTCAGGTGTTTTGAAATAGCTGGGCGGCTTATCACAAATCGGTCGGATATTGCATTGACATTCATTGTTTTATGCGCCAACATGCCGATAATTTCCCGGCGCGTCGGGTCGGCGATTGCCTGAAAAACGTCTCTTCGGATTTCCATTAAGTAACCATTTGGTTGCAAATTTATGGGTAACCAAATGGTTTCGTAAAATAATTTTTGAAATATTTTTTATTTTTAAAACTTTTTGTATTTTTATGCTTCATTAAATCAAATTAAAACATGGATACACTTAACAAAACTCAGTTCACACAATTCGTTACGGAAATCAAAACCAAAATCCGGGAGGCACAGCTCGAAGCGCTTCAGGCAGTTAACAAACGTCTCATTGATCTGTATTGGAACTTGGGCAAAATGATTGTAGAGCGACAGGAGGCGCATGGTTGGGGTAAATCTGTGGTGGAGCGGCTTTCGGAGGAATTGCAGTTGGAACTCAATGGAACTTCCGGGTATTCTGCTGCAAACCTTTGGAGAATGCGAACCTTTCATCTGACTTATCGAGAAAATGAATTTCTCGCACCGCTGGTGCGAGAAATTGGTTGGTCGCATAACATCATTGTTTTTGAAAAATGCAAAGACGAGCTCCAACGTGAATTCTATCTCCGCATGACCAAAAAATTCGGCTGGACCAAAAATGTGTTGATTCATCAAGTCGAAAACCAATCCTACGAAAAGTATTTGCTTAATCAGACTTCCTTTGACCAAACACTTCCCGAGTCATTGGTTAATCAGGCAAAATTGGCGGTCAAAGACGAATACACTTTTGACTTTTTGGGCCTTTCCGCAGAACATTCTGAGTACGAACTAGAGCAGGCAATTCTAAAAAAGATTCGCGCATTTTTGATCGAAATGGGCGGCAATTTCGCCTTCATCGGTAATCAATACCGCCTGAAAGTGGGTGAAAAGGACTATTCTATTGATCTGCTCCTATTTCATCGGCGACTGCGATGCCTGGTCGCCATTGACCTAAAAATTGGTGAATTCGAACCAGAGCATAAGGGCAAAATGGAGTTTTACCTTTCCGTTCTAAATGATCAGGTGAAACTTCCAGAAGAAAACGACGCCATTGGAATCGTTATCTGCAAAAACAAAGACAAAACAGTGGTAGAGTATGCATTAAAGAGCACCACCCATCCCATCGGTGGCGAGTTACACCCTCACGTCCAATCTTCCAGTGGCTACTTAGGCTTATTGCCGTCGGCGGATGATATTCGGGAACGGTTAAAAGGGCTGGAATAAAGAGTTCACAACTTCCAAGCGCAGTAAAATGGAGGCACAATTCCAATACCTTCCTTCACCGCTACCTTTGCCCTTCAAAAAACGACTGCCATGCCACGCGCTGCACGCATCTCCATATTTCTTTTTGCACTTCTGCTTACCGGAACGGCCTTTGCCCAAAATCCCGCCGAGGCCAAACGCAACGGTGAGCGAGCCTTTGCCAGCGAACGTTGGCGCGACGCACAGATGTTCCTCGCCCAATACCAGGAAGCAAAGCCTGGCGATTTTGGTGTGCTTACCAAACTCGGTATCTCACTTTACCAACTTCGCCGCGGCGAGGAAGCCCGCCGTTACCTCGAATACGTGGCCGCTAAAGTACCCGACAGCCAAGACTCCGGCTTTCTATTACCTCGCCCGCACCCTGCACGGCCTCGCTGACTGGGAAAAAGCCATCGCAGCTTACAAATCATTTTTGCGGGTCAGCAGCGAACGACATCCTCTCCGTGCAAACGCGATTGACAACATTCGCCGATGCGTAGCCGGGATGCAAGTCCTTCAAAATGAATCGGTTGCCTTGGTGGAAAATCTCGGTGATCGCCTCAACTCGGCAGGCGACGAGTTTGCTCCCATTCCTTCCGTCAACCATGCTGACCGGCTTTATTTTGCCGCAGCCCGCTCTGGCAGTATAGGCGGCGAACGCAACGATGAAGGGTATGAAGACACCCAACGCGGCCATTATTGCAGCGATATGTACGCCGCCCAACTGGCCAACAGTGGCTGGGAAATGCAAGGCAGCCTCGGCGGACTGCTCAATACCTCGCGCTTTGAGGTGCCCCTCGGTTTCAACGCCAATGGTCAAATCCTGTATTTTTTTCGGGGTTTCACCTTGTACAGCGGTGAGATTATTGCTGACACCGCAGCGCGTAAAGACGAATATTCAATGAGTGCCCCAGCTTTTAAAAGCCCGGTACTCGCAGAAGAAGGTGACTGCAATCCTTTCTTTTTCAATGACTTAACCATCCTCTTTGCCAGTCGCCGAGCTGGCGGTTATGGCGGACTTGATCTTTGGTGGACAGTTTGGGCAGATTCAAGTTGGGCTTTGCCTGTCAATCTTGGGCCTTCCGTCAATTCTGCATACGACGAGGATATGCCTTTCCTTGCCCGCGATGGTGCAACGCTATTTTTCAGCAGCAACCGTACCGAAGGAATGGGCGGGCTGGATATTTTCAAAACGGTTTTTGAACCTAAAAAGCGAGTGTGGCAGACACCTGACAATCTCGGCCTACCCATCAATTCGCCCGACGATGATGCCTATTTCCGACTTGCCGCCGATGGCCGTTCGGCCTTTTTTGCCTCTGACCGTTTGGGGGGCATGGGACAGCGCGACCTCTATATTGCCTATTTTAAAGAAGGCCAACCAGAGCAAGTCGGCGAATCGCTAGCTGCCCTTTTTGCCCAAGCAGACCCAAATGCAGGAGAAGAGCAAGAAATACGTGAAATCGTAATCCCAACATTGCCTTACAGCTCTGACAAGGACGTGTTGAGTGGTGACAATCAAAAGGTTGCGGATCAAATCGCTGGACTTGCCCGGAATTTTTCGCAAAGTTCGGTGCTCGTGACAGTGCATACAGACGCATCGGGTTTGCCAAAATTTGACCTTTACAACGGCATCAAACGTGCCGAAATCGTAGGGAAAGCACTTGCCGAACGCGGCGTTCCGGCAACGAAAATCCTCCTGCGCAGTGTAGGGCCAAATTATCCGATTGCACGTGCAGTGTTGGATGCTGCGCCCAATCCCGCAGCACCGGGACTAAACCGTCGTATAGACCTGAGGCTGACGGCTACCGAACCATTGACGCTCAAACTCCGCGTGGAACAACCATTCGTTTCGGAAATCATGGAGGCGCCAGGCGCCAGGCGGATAGATGAAGCCACTGTCGGGCTTATATATAAAGTTGAAGCGGTCGTCACCCGGCAAATCCTGACCAACGATGCACTCTCCATGTTTGGCGATTTGATGATTGAAACCCAACCTGGTACGGGCGAGTATCGGTACACAACTGGTATTTTCAAACGACACAGCGAAGCGGCACAACTGCGCAAAGAAGTTCAAAGTCAAGGCTTTGCGGAGGCAACGGTGATCGCATACCTCAACGGAATCCGAATCTCAAAGGCGGAGGCTGTAGCACTATTGAAAAAGTATCCTGACCTTGCAGCGTATGTAAGGGGCTAAGCACATGTGCATCCGTAAAAGGCGCTCCTTCAACCTCAAGCATCCTCCTGTACATCTCTATTTAAATTTTGGGCAATCCTCGCATCCACCATCGCATCGCGTTCTTTCGAGAAAGTCTGCGCAACCTGAGATCAATGGGTAGTGTGGCGCCGAGTTCGCGCTTTTTGTGCCGGGCAATAGCCAGAAAAATCAACCCCGAAAAAGACAAGATTGTGGTAGAACTCGGGCCTGGGGATGGCGTGATTACGCGGTTCATTCTCAATCGTTTGAGTACTGATGCGCGGCTTGTTATTTTTGAAATCAACCCCGTTTTTATCGAAAAAATCAGCGCTACTTTCAACGACCCGCGAATGACCATTGTGCATGATACAGCAGAAAACATGGGGCAACATTTTCGGGAAATGGGCATTCAGGAAGTGGATTGTTTTGTGTCGGGCATACCATTTGTCATGCTGCCCGAATCGCTCACGGAACGTATCACGAGAGAATGCCAGAGCTGGCTTCGGGAAGGAGGGCGGTTTATCCAATTTCACTATTCCCCTTTGTTGCTGAGGCTTTACCGCCGTGTTTTTCGGAATCTACATGTAGAAGTGGTGGCGTTCAATATTCCTCCTGCCATTGTGATAAGCTGCGAAAAACTGGGGATTTAGCCTCAAGGGAGGGTTTATTTGATTGACGATTGATGAATACATGAGTGTTGATTTTTGATGGAAATGGCCGAAGGGTTATTTATGATGGAAGATGGATTGCTCTGGCCTTACATCATCCATAAAATATCGAAAAATCCCACATTCCATCAACAATCAACAATCATGTATTCATCATTCGTCAATCAAAAAAATTAAAAAATCATAGCTGATCAACCTTTACCTCCATCAATTTATGAAATATCCCTTCTTCCTCCTGATCCTTAGCATTACCGCTTGCGGCCCCAGTTACCTTTTTGAAGAGGACAAAACCATTGCCGGCGCTCAGTGGTCCTACCGCGATACCCTGAATTTTAATTTTACGGTGACCGATACCACCGCCCTCTACAATATCCTTGTGGACTTTGCCTATGCCGATACCTTTCCCAATCAAAATATCTATGTGAAATTCTATACCCGATTCCCCGATGGAAAACGGCTTAGCAAACCACTGTCTTTTGACTTTTTTGACCCCATCGGAAACCCTGCTGGCAAATGTTCCGGCGGTGTTTGCAGCGCTAAAATCCCAATCCAAGAGAATGCTTTTTTTGAGAAAGCAGGTGAATATACCATCACTTTGGAGCAATTTGGCCGCCAAGACCCACTACCGGGAATGAAAAGCATTGGTCTCTCCGTTGAAAAAGCGGGGAAGAAGTAAATAGTTCCAAGTAGCAAGTTCCAAGTGACAAGTTTCCAAAGCGCTTGGCACGATGGCACATAGTTCATACATCATAGTTCATACATCCCCATGTACGCATACCTAAAAGGAGAAATCACCTACCGTTCCCCGGCCTTTATCACCCTGGAAGTCAATGGGATAGGCTTTCATGTGAACATCCCGCTGAGCACTTACACGGCTTTGCAGGGACAAGAGCGAGCCACCGTTTACACACACCTCATCGTAAAGGAAGACTCCCATACACTCTACGGTTTTGCCACACAAGTGGAACGCGGAATGTTCGTGCAACTGATCGGCGTAACGGGCGTAGGCGCCACCACGGCCCAACTCATCCTTTCTTCCATGACCGTTGACGAGGTACGAGCTGCCGTCATCGGAGAACAAGCCCATGTGCTACAAAAAGTAAAAGGAATCGGCGCAAAAACCGCCAAACAGATCATTCTGGATCTCAAAAGCAAACTCACCAAAGAAGCCCCGGACGCATTAATTACTGATTACCGAATCATCCGTAGCCGCTTCGCCAAAACTATTGACCAGCAGCAACACCACGCGGCGGTTCCATTTGCGGTTTTCGGGAGAGTCCGTTTTATCGTAGCCTTCGTCCTTGTTTGCCAATACTGGATTGCCCTCCCCAAACACTTCCATCAGCATACGATCCACACGAATTCCTTTGTAAGCCAGATAGTTACGTGCTGAACGAGAGCGGTTGGCAGATAGACGCAGGTTCGCTTCCCGGCTTCCTACCCCATCGGTAAAGCCATGGATTTTAAGTTTGAGGGCGGGGTTGTCGCGCAATTGTTCGAAAAAACGATTGAGTACCGCCTTTGCATCGGACGTGAGACTGTAGCGACCAAACTCAAAATAGATCGTGTTGGTCGTTTCCTGCCGTTGTGGGTCTTTCACATACACCGTGCCGTTGCGGAAGTACGGGCAACCAGCCCCACAGAGCACACGTTGTTCCTCTAAATCAATAATGAGCGCATAAGGAAAGCCTTTGGCGGCTACTTCTTTGCGGACTACTTCGGCCTCATCGCGGGTTTTGTACGCCCCGGCAAAGTACCGGTAAAGCCCAAGTTGGTCGGTGGTTTCTACATAATTTTCGATACCGCGCTCCTGAAAAAAGGAAGGCTTCATACGCTCCCCGTAGGCCGCTATTTGTACTCGAAAATCTTGCGCAATCAGTTGATTGCCACAAGTAAAAAATGCCGAGAGGGATAATACGGCAAGGAAAAATCGAGTCATGAGAAAAGTTTTTGCGGTGAAAATCAATGCAAAAATAGCGCAGATTCGACAGCCTGAAATAATTGAAAATTACAAGGCTTTAGAATAACGCCCGGTCAGGACGGAAACTTGCGGAATTGTCACCGAAAAGCCCGGTTTATTGACCTGGTGACACGGAGTCACCAAGTCAATAAACCGCCCATCACAACCACCTCACCAACCCAAAATCCTGCCTGTGCGGAAGCAATTTGTGCTTCGGGAAAAGCCGGAATCCATATTCGAACACACCTGCGGTGGGCGGCACAAAGGAGCAGGTATAAACAACTTCTGCCGAATTGGTTTTTTTTGAATCCAATTCCTGCACCAGCAGAAATTCAAGTTCGGTCTCGGACAGCCGTTTGTAAAAAACCACTTCTAATCCAACATCTTCTGTACTCAAATCCTGAAGATTCAAGGTGGCGGTTGCTTCAAATTTTTCGCCGAGCGGTAGGGAGCGGTTAAAGGTGTCAGGCGCCTGTAAATCAATCAGTTCGATGGATTGCCAGCTGCGACGAACACGTATTTTCCAGGCCGCAAATTCCTTGGCCAGCGCGTATTTATTTTGCTTGAGTTGCTCGCTGTGCTTGGCGAGTTTGGAGTAAAAACGAGTCTGGTAGTCTTGCAGCATTCGGCCCATGACGAACTCCGGGGCGATTTCTGCAATGGTCTTTTTAATGTGGCTCACCCAGCGCTTTGAAACGCCGTTTTTATCCTGCTCGTAGTAGCTTGGCACGATGTCGTTTTCGAGCGTATTGTAGATCGTCTCCGCGTCCAGCTCGTTTTGCAGCGCCGCTTGCTCAGGGTAAGTATCTTTTTCTGGCAATGCCCAGCCTGCGCCTGGGCGATAGCCTTCACACCACCAGCCATCAAGCACGGAAAAATTCATGACCCCATTCATCACCGCTTTCATGCCTGAGGTGCCTGAGGCTTCTTTGGGCCGCGTTGGGTTGTTGAGCCAAACATCCACTCCTTGCACGAGCAGTTTTGCCATTTCCATGCTGTAGTTTTCAAGGAAGATGACTTTACCCATAAATAACGGGTTTTTTGTAACGTTGTACACTAAACGTATAAATTCCTGTCCGCCTTTATCCGCCGGGTGCGCCTTTCCGGCAAACAGGAAAATGACGGGACGATCCGGGTTGTTCACGATCTCCGCAAGGCGTTTTTCATTGCTGAAAAGCAGCGTGGCGCGTTTGTAAGTAGCAAAACGGCGAGCGAAACCAAATACCAGCGCATTGTCTTTGATGGCGTTCACAATTTCAAAGGTGCTGCGCGGGTTTTCACCTCGGCGCATCAGGTCTTCAGCCAGGGATTTACGCACCCAGTCCAGCAGTCGTTTTTTCAAAAGGCGACGAATATCCATAATTTCCCCATCGGGGACATCGTGGATTTTTTGCCAAAGTTTCTTGTCTGTCTGGTTTTGTAAAATCTCTTTGCCCAATTTTTTCTCATAAAAATCCAGCCACTCGCGTGCTACCCAAGTCGGGAAATGCACCGAATTGGTGACATAACCGATATTGCTCTCGGCAAAATTGTAGTCGGGGTTGAGTTCCTGGAACATCCGCTGGCTCACTTCCCCGTGCAGTCGGCTCACACCGTTTATCTCCTGACTGGTTCGGATGGCAAGATGGCTCACGTTGAAAAGTTCGAGCGGGTCGTGCGCATTCAACCTGCCCAGACCGATGAGGTTTTCCCAAGTGATGTCGAGGGCATAGGTGTACTCAAAAAGATAGTCACGCAAAAGAGCCTCCGAGAAAGTATCGTGACCCGCTGGAACGGGCGTGTGGGTGGTAAAAAGTTGGGTAGAACGCACCACTTCAAGGGCTTCCTCAAACCTTAAGCCATTGTCTTTCATGTAATTACGCAGACGCTCCAAGCCAAGAAATGCCGCGTGGCCCTCGTTCAAATGGTAAAGATCGGGATTGATACCAATGGCTTTTAGTGCGCGAAGTCCGCCGATGCCTAGCAGTATTTCCTGACGGAGTCGGTTCTCGTTGTCGCCTCCGTAGAGCTGGTGCGTGATGTTCCGGTCTTCCCAGATATTGTCGTCAATATCCGTATCGAGGAGGTAGAGCGGCATACGGCCAACGGGCAGTTGCCACACCTTTGCCCACACCGTACGACCGCTGAGGTTGACGTGGATTTTGATCCATTCACCGCGCACATCGCGCACGGGTTGGAGTGGGAGCTGGGTGAATTTGACCGGTTCGTAATGGTGCAATTGCTCCCCGCTGTGGGAAATGCCCTGTTGGAAATAGCCATAACGGTAAAGCAAACCCACCGCGACAAAATTGGCGTTCCGGTCGCTTATTTCTTTCAGGTAGTCACCAGCCAACACACCGAGACCACCAGAGTAAAGGCGTAGGCTTTGGTGAATGCCGTACTCCATGCAGAAGTAGCCTATTTGGGCGCCTGATTTAGCGGGCGCTTTGTCCATGTAATCGCGGAATGATTTGTGGACGCGCTTCATCTGCGCAACAAAATCTTTGTCAACCAATAGTTCGGTTGCACGCTCGATGCTCAGGTCTTCAAGCAGGGCTACCGGGTTGTATTGATGCGCGACAAACTGTTGCGGATCAATGCTTTGGAAAAGTTCGGTGGCTTCGTGGTTCCAGCACCACCAGATATTTTGAGAAAGCTCAGCCAGCGGCGCCAGGCCCTCGGGGAGTTTTGGTTCTATGAAAATGCGCTTGAGTTTCGCGCCACTTTGGGTCAGGTTGCCCACCATGTGTGAGAGGTGTGAGAGAGTGAGAGATGTGAGAGTTTGAAGCGCACAAAGGTAGGGCATTGGGCAGACTTGGTGTAATTTGAACACCACCAAACGCTTCTTATGCGCGCAAGCTGAACACCATCAACATGCTCACCTTTACAGGTCGCTCTTTATACCTACCTGGCGACCAAATTGGCATATCCCGAACGGCCTCCAGGCATCGTTGCCCTGTAACAGCAGGCACCCATTCGGGAAACGGTTGAGCAGGGCTTACTACTTCAATTTTGCCGTCTTTTTGTACAGAAAACTTGATATACAGCGTGTTCTGTGTCACTTCACCTGGCTTTGAAAGCAAATCGCTCAACAAATTTTGGAAATAATCTGCGCTTGAAACCGTACCTCCGGGAAATTCCGGGCTAACATCCGTGACCAGAAAAACCGACTCGCCCATATCATCCACAAAAGGTGTTAAGTCAATTTTGTGGTATTCCAGTCGCTTATCCATTCCAAGAAAAGTATCCACTTGCACCCAGCCCTTGTATGCTAGATCACGAATTCGTTCCGTTTTTTCGGGGCCAGATTTCATGTCGTGGAAATCACGTGCCGCCATCAATTGCCATACATCCTGTGCATTGGCGAATGAAGGGCACAAAAGGAAAAACATTAGAAGGGATTGATAGAGAGTACGTTGCATGAAAATATGTTTATGATATGAGGGGCAACTGGTTTGTTCCGATTAAGCGAACCTACGCCCTTATTTTGGAAAACGTACAAATCCAGATGTTTCGTCCCAAATTCACGTAAAATACCGCCCCAACTCCTCCACCATCAAATCCCCTTCCTCTTCCTGCACAAAATGCCCCGCCTCCGGACAACGAATCACGCGTGCTTCGGGAAATGCCTGAATCCATTTATCCAATTCATACGTCGGTACAAACGTGTCTTTCATTCCCCAAAAGATGAGTCCGAGTTTGTCTTGGAGCAAATAGCGATGTTGCCAGAGGCCAGCCCACCAGTCATTGGCATGCAGGAGTTCCTGGGCAAAAGCGTAGGTGGCTACGCGGGAGGCTGCATCCGGCCAGGCCATTTTGTAATGCCGGTGGACCTCCTTGGGCAGGTTCTTTTTCTTATTGCCAAAAGCGGCGGGCATAACGACGTTGACCGGGAAATTGAACTGTTTGTACAAAACCCGCCCCAACCAGGAGTCCATCATCTTCGCTGGCCGGTTGTAATGCGGATCGGTGTCCAGGCGCCACATCCAGCCGTTGAAAATGGAGATTTTGCGCACGTTTTCGGGACGGCGGATGGCTTGACTCAGTCCAATGGAAAGTCCGAAATCATTGGCGACGATGCAGATGTTTTTCAGGTCTAGTTTTTCGATAAACTTAGCCAAACGTGCTGAATGCGCCGCACAGGAATAGTCGGCCTCGGCGGGTTTGTCAGACAGCCCCATGCCGAGCAGATCGGGGGCGACGCAGCGGTATTGCCCGCGCAAGCCGCGCACCAAATCGCGCCAGCCGAACGACCACTCAGGGGTGCCATGCGAAAAAAGAATAACCGGGCCGCTGCCCTCATCTATGTAGTGCATCTGGTGGCCATCAATCTCAATAAAGCGGGATTGGAATGGGAACAGGTCGCGGTTGACCCAATCAGAAGTAGGCATGGTTGTATTTTTTAATGAGCAAATTTTTCATGGAATCAAGCGGGTAATCGCTGGGGTCTTGAAGCCAATGAAGGCAAACACCGTCAATGAGCGCAAACAGCAGCATAGCCTCCTGCTCCGGTGATTCCGCGCCGAGCCGCCGAAAATTCTCGGTCAAATGCTTCACTATAAATTCATTGACTTCCTCCAATTGCGCCCCGGCCAGCTTGCTGACCTCCGCCTGGAAACGGATTTTCGTGACCAGTTGCCAGAATTTTTCGTTTTCCCGAATGGCGGTCAGCGAGCGTTCTATGTGTTGAAGAATGGCTCCGCGCGGATCAGCAGCGGTTGCAGAATAAGATTCCATTGTGGCGGCGATATGTGCCATGCCTTCCTGAATAATAGCGGTCAAAAGCCCGGTTTTATTTCCGAAGTGCCTGAATATCAAACCTTCAGACACCCCTGCTTCCTTGGCTATTTGGCGCGTGGGACTGCGGTCGTACCCCTGTTCACCGAATAACTTAAGCGCTGTTTGGAGGATAATTTCTTTGTTTGTCATATCACAAGTGAGTAATCACTCACAAAAATATGTACAGTTTTTGAATTGGCAAGTGTAGTGCGAAATTTATTTCGCCTTAACCCGAGATAGTGGCGAAATAAATTTCGCCCTACGGGAATGAAAACTTTTTCAGTCATTTGTCCAACGGAAAAAATAATCAAAACTCTACACACCCAACCTCCTTTGCTCCTGTCCCCCATGATTTGGCATACGGGTAGGCTTCGGCGGTTAAAACGGTCTTGAATATGAGCAAACCCTCCTTCCTATGCATTGCCAGTTATTTCAAAGGCAACGATTTTTTGCGAGGCATGAAATCCACCGGTGCAACGGTCTATCTCGTCACCTCTAAGAAACACGAGGACAAGCCTTGGGCACGCGAGGCGCTTGACGATATTTTTTATGTACAGCAAAACGATGAAAATGAGTGGAACATGGAAGATACAGCCTCCGGATTGGCTTGGCTCATGCGCAACAAAAAGATAGACCGGATTGTGGCGCTGGACGATTTTGACGTGGAAAAAGGCGCTTACCTCCGCGAACATTTCCGGATACCCGGCATGGGCCAAACAACCGCCCGACACTTCCGCGACAAACTTGCCATGCGTATCGAAGCAAAAGATGCAGGTATTCCCGTACCCGCCTTTACACCGATCTTTAATGATGCCGACATCCACCATTTCACGCAAACAGTACCTGCTCCCTGGATTGTAAAACCGCGTGGCCAAGCCTCCGCTACAGGCATGAAAAAGATTTACTCCGCCGAAGAACTTTGGGCACACCTCGAAACGCTGGGGAGCGAGCGTCACCACTATCTGGTTGAGCAGTTCAAACCTGGTGATGTGTATCATGTGGACTCCCTTTCAGAAGGTGGAAAGGTCATTTTTGCACGGGTTTCAAAGTACCTTGCTACCCCTTTTGAAGTGGCACACGGAGGCGGCATTTTCCGCAGCGCAGTGGTGCCATTTGGTTCCGACGACGACAAAAAACTGCTCAAACTAAATGCCGATGTGATGACCGCATTCGGGATGCAATACAGCGCAAGCCATACTGAATTCATTAAAAATCACGAAACAGGGGCGTTTTACTTTCTTGAAACTTCATGCCGCGTCGGCGGAGCGCATTTGGCCGAAATGGTTGAATGCTCTTCGGGCATTAATCTTTGGTACGAATGGGCACGTATTGAGGAAGCAGTAGCCGGCAATGAAAAGTACCAATTGCCCAAAGTGCGCAACGATTACGCTGGCATTATCGTCTCGCTGGCGCGTCAGGAATGGCCCGATACCAGCCAATTCAATGATCCCGAAATCGCATGGCGCTTAACCGAAAAGGAGCATCACGTTGGCCTGATTGTGCAATCCAAAAAACATGATCGAGTCATTGAACTTTTAGACGATTATGCCCAACGAATACAACGCGATTATCACGCAAGTGCCCCCGCGCCAAAAAAACCTAATGTATAAACAACCATCCTATGCTCAGCATTGATCCAACGCAAATTGCCACCAAGGATTTACATCAGTACATCTTGGCTGCGGTAGCACCCCGACCCATTGCATTTGCCAGCACCATCAGTGCGGACGGAGTGCCGAACCTAGCGCCTTACAGTTTTTTCAATGCCTTCAGCAGCAACCCGCCCATCCTGATTTTTTCCTCCAACCGTCGTGTATCAAACAATACGACAAAAGACACGCTTAAAAACGTAGAAGATACCGGAGAGGTAGTCATCAATGTGGTTTCGCACAACATCTCGCGCCAAATGGCACTGACCAGTATTGAATATGGGCCAGAGGTAGATGAATTTAAAAAGGCGGGCTTTACACCCTTGGCCAGTGAGCGTGTGCGCCCTTTCCGGGTGGCCGAAAGTCCCGTGCAGATGGAATGTGTGGTGGACAAAATATTGCCGCTTGGCGAGGGCGGCGGAGCAGGAAACCTCATTTTTTGCAAGATTGTGATGATGCATATTTCAAATGAAATCTTGAGCGATACGGGCCGTATTGACCCACATAAAATTGACCTTATGGGCCGAATGGGTCGGTTTTATTATGCCCGTGCAAGCGGAGCCGCGGTAGAAGAAATTATTCAGGAAGTGACGCGCATCGGTATCGGTTTTGATGGCTTGCCACCCGGCATTCGCCATAGTAAAGTGCTGACTGGCAATGACTTGGCCCATTTAGCGAGCTTACCGGCCTTACCTACGCAGGAGGAATCTTTGGCACTTGTGGGAAATGACGAACGGGTGCAAAATGCTTTGGCAAGCGGGAATTCCCAACAGTTGTTGCATGAATACGCCAAGGAAGTTTTGGCCAAAAATGAGGTAATGCGCGGAGCGGCTTTGGCGGTATTAGGCACCTGAAAGTATCCCGGAACGCTGTTCCGGGGCTTAACTATCCCCGGAACAGCGTTCCGGGATACAATATCCTCCACATTATGCAAAATTTCAAAACCCACCTCCTACTATTACTGCTTGCGGCATCTGTCTCCTGCAAACAGCCCTCCGCTCCTGATGCTTCCTGCGATTACCTTAAAAGCGAAGAAACAGGCGTAAAAAGCGGTGGCATCCGCCTCCTATCGCTCGACGGCGGCAAGTACAAAGTTTGGACCAAACGCATCGGCAACAACCCCAAAATCAAGGTACTGCTCCTGCACGGCGGCCCTGCCTGCACCCACGAATATTGGGAGTGTATGGAGAGTTTTTTGCCACAGGAAGGCATTGAATTTTACTACTACGACCAACTCGGCTCGGCCTATTCCGACCAGCCGAACGACACAAGCCTTTGGAATTTGCCCCGTTTTGTGGAAGAAGTGGAGCAAGTGCGACAGGCTTTGGGCCTGAACAAGGATAATTTTTACCTGCTCGGACATTCCTGGGGTGGCATTTTGGCTGCCGAGTATGCCTTGAAATATCAGGACAATTTAAAAGGGCTGATTATTTCCAACATGATGATGAGTTGCCCAGATTACGGAAAGTATGCCGATGAGGTATTGGCCAAGCAGATGGATCCTGCCGTGCTGACCGAAGTGCGCGCGATAGAATCAAAAGGTGATTTTGCCAACCCCAGATATATGGAATTGCTGATGCCCCATTTTTACAACAAGCATATTTGCCGCATCCCCTTGGAAACCTGGCCGGACCCGCTGAACCGCTCGTTAGCTAAAATCAACCCAACCATTTACGTTGCAATGCAAGGCCCCAGCGAGTTTGGGATTTCCGGCAAACTGGAAAAATGGGACGTGACAGGTCAACTTCCAAATATCAAGGTGCCCACACTCGTCATAGGCTCCACGCACGATACGATGGATCCTGCGCACATGAAAATGGTGTCCGAGAAAGTTAAAAATGGCCGTTACCTGCTTTGCCCCGATGGCAGCCACATGAGTATGTGGGACGATCAAGCACACTATTTCCCGGGGCTAATTTCCTTTTTGAAAGATGTGGACAGCGGGAAAATGTGAGGGAATAAAAAAACGGACTGCATAGAGTACCTACGCAGCCCGTTTTTGAAATTGATGTTCAGACTTATCTTGATTTGATCATTTTGCCTGATTGCAATAGATTCCCATTGGAATCATACAAATTGGCAAAGTAAAGACCCGGAGGCAAATTCGCAGCACCACTCCAGGTGTGCGTAAAGTCGCCCTCCGATAAATTGCCCGAAAAAGCAGTCACAACATAACTTCCCTGAGCATCATAAATGCGCAAGGTAGCTTTCGTATCCTGATTCACCTTGAACTGGAAAGTAGTCTGATCCAGGAATGGATTCGGGTAGTTTTTCATCAGCACAGGTTTGGTACTGAAGCCCAATACTCCTTGAAATACCTCGTTGGTGCCCACAAACACCGGACCACCACACTCACTTGTGCCACGATGCGGTTCAAAAACAAAAGGAAAGGTGCTGGCAAAGGGCTTATCATTGCTTTCTACCCCTGTAGTGTAAGTCAAAACACCCAACAGGTCATTCGTCACCGGATTGGCTCCACCAGCGGTATAGTCATCATACCATAGGCCAATAGCAGCCAGCACTACGCCAGCAACCGCTTGCAGTTCGATGCGCGTCACGTCATCTTCCAAGCGGCGGCCATTCGGGAAGCCGTCCATGTTCGGGATGAATTGTATGTCTGTATTGGTGTTATACGCCGGATCCGTCAGGCCTAACACTGCTGCTTGAACAAGTCCAAGGGTGCTGAATTTTGGGTCATCACGGGGCGTCACAGGAACAGCCATGTTAAGCCGCAACATATCTCCGCCATTGGGCAAAAAGTTGTTGATGAACGGTTTGCCTAAAGATAAAGGGCCTGCGGTTTTGCCGGTAGCAAGTTGGTAAGGAGGCAAATTGGGCACACCTGTGTGGAATATGGGCCAAAGGTCGACCGAGCGCGGTTTGCCAGCACCGGGCAGCAGCAGCGTGCCAAATACGTTATCATCCAGGGCCGTTCCCGACAAAACAGGATTTCCTTTCAAAGGGAAAAGACCGTCTTTGCCATTTCCAAAGTCGAAGGCCTGCAAGGAATTCCGTTGGATACGCAACGGCCCAAATGCAGGCACTGCACCACCAAACTGAGCATCGTCCATATACAAGGCCAGTTCCGGATTGTAGAAATACTCGTCCAAAGTAGTTTCGCCGATCTCCTGATATGGAGTCAAAGAATTCCAAAAATCCTTTTGGCCAATTGGAATTACGGCTTCATTGGTCAGAGGCATTCCCAAACGAGATACTTGAGTCCAGGCGCCACTGTAAGTTGGGGCGCCCGTTGATGAAAGCGTTCTGACCTGTGGGCGGCTGGCCGAAGCCCAAACTCCTATCGTGTAATCGCCATCTAAAATATTGGTTGGGGTAGCTGGAGCTCCTGCCTTGAGTAGTGTGGAAATATTCACTTGAAGCGCGATGGTGCTTACATTCAAACAGGCTAGCCCGTCAGTGGGCGTTCCATTTTGACGTGGAGCATCTCCAAGATCAAAGATACCGCCCAGATCCACGAAGAAAGGATCGTCGGTGGTACCACAGAAAACCCTTTCACCGGTAGTAGCATCCATGACAGCATCGCTCATCAGCGTTGCATAATCTGTGTTGAGTCCAACAGCTGATTCGATAGAGCGCGGTCCGATGTTTGGTGGTGGAACTATACCGTTTTGCACAATTGTAACAAAGGATTGTCCACCATCAATGCTGCGCTCGAGCTTATAGGTGGTTTTCAGGTTCTGTTTGCCCAAACGAATGTTGAAAAAAGTGGTCGGATCTTCATTCACCTGTGAGAACGTGAAACGATACGTGATTTCATCGCCTGGGATCGAGGCGTCATTGTCCACGTGGATTTCATACCGCACATTTTCCCCAAAGAAATTATAATTGGGTCCGCCGTGAGGCAGTTGCAACGGGACGTATGTGGCGATAATAGTGATGTTGTTTATGTTGCCTGGTGTGCGAAACGCATATAGGTCTACATTGTCGGCGAGCGGGTCGTCGGCGATAAGCGGCGCCTCACGGTGGCTGGAAGCCATGCTTGCCGTGATGCCAAGCATCCAGACGGAAGCCGCCAACAGGAAATTATTTATGGAACGATTCATCGTTAAAATTTTTTTGAATGGATGTTTTTGGGTGAATTTGAGGTGGGGGGGGGGGGGGGGGGGGGGGGGGGGGGGCGGGGCCCTTTGTGGCGGGCCGCCCCCGTGCCCCTGGCCGTCTCGCCCAAACCCCCTTACTGCCCAACTTCGGTGCCTCTCCAAGGAGTTGCCACGTAAGGGAAAGTAGTTTTGAAATGCTTGTCGTTGTTGTTGACGCCAGTGCGGTATGAAAGTACGCTGACCAAATCAGGGGTGACCGGGTTAGCCCCGCCAGCTGTGTAATCGTCATACCAAAGTCCAATAGCGGCCAAAGCCACGCCTGCAACTGCTTGTAATTCAATGACTGTTACGTCATCCTCCAGGCGTCGGCCATTCGGGAAACCATCCATGTTTGGGATGAACTGGATGTTCGTATTCTGATTGTAGGTAGGGTCTGTGAGGCCCAATACGGCTGCATTTACGATACCGAGTGAACTAAACTTTGGATCCGTACGGCTTGTGATTGGCACCGCCATGTTAAGCCGAAGCATATCGCCACCGTTCGGCAGAAAGTTGTTCATAAAAGGTTTGCCAACCGCAAGAGGGTTGCCATTTTTACCCGTTGCAAGTTGATAAGGGGGCAAATTGGGCACCCCTGTATGGAATATAGGCCACAAATCCACTGAACGTGGTTTGCCCGCGCCCGGAAGCAACAGACCACCAAATATGGCCGGGTCAAATGCCGTACCGACCAAAGCAGGGTTGCCCTTTAACGGCCAAGCCATCTTTCCCGTTGCGAAAATCAAAAGCTTTGCAAGGCATTGCTCTGGACACGCAAAGGCGAAAATGCAGGCACCGCTCCTCCAAACTGGGAGTCGTCCATGTAAAGCGCCAGTTCAGGATTGAAGAAATAATTGTCCAACGTAACATCGGCCAATTCATCATAAGGGGTGATACGGTTCCAGTAATCCTTGTCGCCAATGGGTATTACCACCTCGTTTGTGAGCGGCATACCAATCCTGGAAACCTGTATCCATGCGCCAGCATCATTGGGTTCAGCCCCATTGGGCTGCAGCGTACGGGTCGCCTGGCGGCTGGCAGAAGCCCACACACCGATGGTATAATCGCCATCCAGAATATTGGTTGGGGTACCTGGGGCGCCAGCCTTTAGCAAGGTGGAAATAGGTACTTGAATCGCAATAGAATGCACGTTGAAATTGGCAAGCCCGTCGCGTGCCTGGCCATTTTGCCGGGGCATATCTCCAAGATCGAACACACCGCCGAGGTCTACAAAGAACGGATCGTCGGCAGGTCCACAATAGACTTTTTCGCCAGTGCTTGCAGTCATGATGGCGGCTGTGATGAGGGCTTCGTATGTCGTGTTAAGGCCTGCACCCGATTCAATGGAGCGTGGCCCGATGTTCGGTGGTGGCACAATGCCGTTGCCCACGATGATGGTGAAAGAAGTACCGCCATTCATGCTGCGCTCGAGCGTGTAGGTCGTTTTCAGGTTTTGCTTGCCCAGCCTGATATTGAAAAACGTGCTGGGGTCTTCATTCACACGGGTGAACGTAAAACGATACACGATCTCATCGCCAGCTGTGGCAGCATTGTTGTCAATGTGGATTTCGTAGCGGATGTTCTCGCCAAACGTGTAATAGTTTGGGCCACCGAAAGCGAATTCTCCCGGAATGTAATTCGCAATGAGCGTGATGGTGTTCGGTGCATCCGGGCTGCGGAAAGCATAAAGATCCGTGTTGTCCGCCAAAGGATCGTTGGCGATAAGGGGTGCTTCGCGGTGGCTGGAGGCAAATAAAGCCGAGCAGCACAGCCAAAGCAACGCCAACGTAGAAGCCGAAGAGATGCTCCGTTTCGTGAAATTGGTCATGATTAGTTATGTTTGTTAAAAAAAATTAGAGAATTTTGACAAAGAGAAATTGTCCCAATTACCTACGCAGTGAGCAGTGTTTTAGATTTTTCCAGTTGCATGTTTTTAAGAAATACTGCTCCTGAGCTTGCCCGCTTGGCAGGGCGAATGCAATCATCTGCCTAGAATCCCAAAAAGCAAGCAAGCCATTCCGTGAGTTTTCTCAACCTTTGCGCCGTCAGACAATATCTTAAATGGCAAAAAAAATCCTTCAATTCCTCCTTTTCCTCGGCATCGGGGTGAGTATCATGGCCTGGGTGTTCAGCAGTCAAAATGCTGCGTTCAAAGAACAATGCAGGCTGGACGGCACACCGCTAGACCAGTGCAGCCTGACCGACAAACTTTTGCACGATTTTTCCACCGTAAACCTGTGGTGGATACTGATTGTGCTGCTGGCGTTCACGGTGAGCAATGTTTTCCGTGCGCTTCGCTGGCAAATGCTTCTGGAGCCAATGGGATACCGGGTAGGTTTTGCCAACTCGTTGCTCACCATTCTGCTAAGTTATTTTGCCAACCTTTTTCTCCCGCGCATGGGCGAAGTCGTACGCGCAGGTTCCCTTGCGCGCTACGAAAAGATTCCGGTAGAAAAAGTAATGGGCACCCTGGTTATTGACCGACTCATGGATTTCCTCTGCCTCGGCGCGGTGGTGGGACTGGCATTTTTACTGGAGGGCGACACAATTCTGGCTTTTATTTCTCAGCGAAAAGAGGGCGATTCCGGGGGTGGTTTTTTCCAAAACCCTATTTTTCTTGGATTCCTGATACTTTCCGCAATGGGCGCATTGCTGGTTTATGTTTTTTGGAAAAACCTTGCGCAAATCCCACTGTTTCAAAAAATTGGAAAACTTCTGAAAGGATTTCTCGATGGCCTGAAAAGTGTTTTCAAACTAAAAAATCCGGGCTTGTTTATTGCCTATTCGGTCGGGATCTGGGTCATGTTTTTCCTGCAATGTTGGTTCGGGCTTAAAGCATTCCCGCCCACAGCTCACCTGGGTGCAAATGCCGCGCTGATGGTTTTTGTGTTTGGCACATTGGGATTCGTAATCCCTTCGCCCGGTGGCATGGGAACCTACCATGCGCTGTGCATCGCGGGGCTTGCACTTTATGGCATTGGTGGCAGCGACGGGTTTTCTTATGCGAACATCTCCTTTTTTGCAGTGCAGATTTTCTACAATTTTGCCGGAGGATTTCTGGCGCTGTGGCTTTTGCCAAAACTGAATAAAAGATTGGGTTGATTAAGGTTTATAGTGTTTATGAGGGTTTATAATTTGTCCCCCCTCAACTTAATCCGCCTCACTTAAATTAGAACAACGTGCAACGAACAGACGTAAATACCCTCGGCGAATTTGGCCTCATTGACCACCTCACGCGCGATTTCCCCCTGCGCCAGCCCTCCACCATTAAAGGTGTGGGCGACGACGCAGCAGTCATCGAAAACGGCTCACTTTGCACGGTGGTCAGCACCGATATGTTGGTAGAAGGCATTCACTTTGACCTGGCTTACACGCCGCTCAAACATTTGGGTTTTAAATCGGTGATTGTCAACCTTTCCGATATTTATGCGATGAACGCCATGCCGCGGCAGATCGTCGTTTCAATTGCCATTTCCAATCGCTTTTCTGTAGAGGCTTTGGACGAACTTTACGCAGGCATCCGCGCTGCCTGTGAGGCCTACGAGGTGGACCTTGTGGGCGGTGACACCACTTCTTCTCCCAAGGGAATGACCATTAGTATCACGGCCATTGGGCAATGTGAAAAAGAATTGCTGGTGTACCGAAATGGCGCAAAACCAGGCGACCTTATCTGCATCACTGGCGAACTCGGCGGCGCCTATCTCGGCCTTCAAATTCTGGAGAGAGAAAAACAAATCTGGCAGGAAAATCCCGATTTACAGCCCGATTTTGAAAATCAGACTTACGCCGTGGGGCGACAACTCAAGCCCGAAGCCCGTCGCGACATGATCGAGGAATTTCGAAAAATTGGCCTGAAACCTACCGCCATGATTGACATTTCTGACGGGCTGGCTTCCGAAATTTTCCACATTTGCAAACAGAGCAAGGTGGGTGCGCTTATCGAAGAAAGCGGAGTCCCCATCAATCAGGAAGCGCAAATGCTGGCCCTGAAATTCAAACTCGACCCCATTACCTGCGCCCTCAACGGCGGCGAGGATTACGAACTGCTCTTTACCATCCGCCCTGAAGACGTGGACAAGGTGAAGTACCTGCCCGACATTTACATCGCCGGGGAAATTCTGGAAGCCAAGGATGGCATCAAAATTAATACAATGGGAGGAAACCTGCACGATTTGAAGGCGCAGGGTTGGGCGCATTTTTAATGAAGTGATGAAGTGATAGAGTGATGAAGTGATGGACAATGGCGAAATGACCTAATGACTCAATGACAAAATGACCCAAAACCTAGTGATCAATTCTTATGCAGACAAAACGTACCCCTTTACTCTTGGCCTTGATAGCCATTGCCCTGATCGGGGCAATGTTCTACTACGTGTACGAGTCTAACAAACCCAAATTTGACTGGGAGGAAGGCAGTTGGAAAAAGAAGGGTTACGACGAAAAAAACGATCAGCCATACGGTACGCGCATCGCCCACAGTCTGCTGGAAAACTATTTTGAAGGGAAAAAACTTGTTGACATTCAAAAAGACGTTGCGAAGGAACTCCCATCTGACACCATTTTTACCGGAAACAACTACGTCTTTATCGGCGAAGCGATGTACATGGATTCGCTGGGCACGAAGCGGCTTTTGGACTTTGTGGCAGCGGGCAACACAGCCTTCATTTCAAGCAAAACCATCCCTTTCGACTTAATGACCTTCGTCTATTTTGACGAGTGCGAGGACTCCCCCTGGACTGATTACGGGATGTTTGAGGATAGTGTCGCCCATTTTTCACTACGCACCCCTACCCTGCCAGACAGCAGCACAAGTTTCTTTTTTGCAAAACAAAACAAGCCCCAAACCTATAATTGGCACTACATCGAACACTACCATTTTTGTGATTCGCTGTTACAGCATCCATTGGGTTATTTGAACAATGCTTGGGTAAATTTCGCCGAATTCCCGCATGGAAATGGCCGTTTCCTGTTGCACACCAACCCGATTGCATTTTCCAATTTCAGTTTGTTGCGCCCCGAAACACGGCCTTATACCGCGGGAGTGTTTTCCTATCTTTCCGAGGGCGACATTTATTGGGATGCGGTGAGCCGAGTACCGGAAGCCGTTGGGCGTAAGCGCAATGGCAGCGGTTTTGCCAACCGTGGAGTTCCGGAAGAGCACCTTTTGACCTACATACTAAAACAGCCCGCACTGGCCTGGGCCTGGTACATGATAGCGGCATTGGCGATCACATGGCTCATTTTTCGCGCCAAACGGCGGCAGCGAATCATCCCTGTGTTGCCCAAAAACGAGAATTCCTCCTACGAATTTATCAGCACGATAGCCCATCTGCATTTCCGCGAAAAAAACTACGCCGGGCTTTCGGTGCAGGGCATGCGGTATTTTTTGGCACAATTGCGCGAACGCTACGGTCTAGTTGCGCCATTTGACCCCGAAACAGGCCTGCCACGTACCGACGACGATTTCTTCCGAAAACTCAGCCTTCTATCTGAAATCCCCGAACTGGAGGCTCGCCGCGTTTTTGGCCTACATGCCAACACCATAAACTACGAGCCCACAGAAGAGATGGCGTTAGATTTACACCTCGCCATGGAGGCCTTTTTGAAGGCGGCCAAATAGACTACCTGTATTTGGTCTTTTTTCAAGGTAAAATTTTTTTTACCTTATTGTAAAAAGTACGCTTAGTTTCCACTTTACTTTTTTTTCTTTGCACCACCAAACATGGTCTGGGTTCCTATTCCAGATTCAGTGGTTTTTTTAGGTCTCTGATAGTTTCACAAATCTTACTCCTCTTTGTATGAAGATTCATCAACAAAAATTCTTTTTCACACTTTCATGTTTTTTCTTGTGGGGCAGCACCGCGCTGTTTGCCCAGCGGGCAATAACAGGCCAAGTGACTGATGTGGAAAACAATGAGCCGCTCATAGGGGCAAGCATCATTGTTGAAGGCACATCCATCGGCACCTCAACTGATTTTGAAGGCAATTACCGCCTGAGCGTGCCGGAAACGGCTACTGCAGTGCGGATTACGTACACTGGCTACGCTACCCAAACGATCGCCATTGGCGCCTCGAATGTCATGGATTTCAAAATGTCGCCTGCGGCAGTTTTGGATGAAATGGTCGTAATCGGTTATGGCGTAGTTAAGCGAGAAGACTTAACCGGCTCGGTGCAAACGGTCGGCACTAAGGATTTCAACAAAGGCGCTATTACTGGTCCGCAAGAATTGCTTGCCGGTAAAATCGCTGGCGTTCAAGTGACCACCAATGCTGACCCAGGTGGCGGCGCTACCATCCGCATCCGGGGTGGCTCTTCGCTCAGTGCCACGAACGATCCGCTCATCGTAATTGACGGAGTGCCTGTGGCCAGCGACAAAACCTCAGGTACGCGTAACGCGCTCAACCTCATCAATCCAAACGATGTGGAGACCATGACTGTGTTGAAAGATGCTTCGGCCACCGCTATCTATGGTTCGAGGGCGTCCAACGGGGTTATCCTGATTACAACGAAAAAGGGAAGTGCTGCCTACCGCGATCTGCGTGTTTCATACACCGGCAGTGTCGCATTCAGCCAAATCGTTCAAAAGCCTGATGTGCTGTCAGCAGATGAATACCGTGCGCTCATCGCAGATCAATTCGCCGACAACCACCCGGCCCAAGCCCTTTTGGGCGATGCCAATACCGATTGGCAGTCTGAAATTTACCAGACAGGTATTACACACGACCATAATTTGGCAGTTTCTGGTGCAGTAGGCAGGTTCCCGTTCCGCGCTTCCTGGGGCGTTACGGACCGTACGGGCATCTTGAAAACAGACCGATTCAAGCGTGTCTCAGGTGCGTTGAACTTAAATCCCTCTTTTTTAAAAGGTGCATTGCAGTTCAATGTGAACCTGAAACTCGTGTCTGACCGCAACCACTTTGGCAACCGGGACGCGATTGGGGCTGCCATGCAATTTGACCCAACCCAAGTCACAAGGGTCGAAGACCAGACTTATGGTGGTTATTTTGCCTGGTTAAACAACGATGGCAGACCTAACACGCTCGGCACATCCAACCCGCTTGCCCTGCTTTACATGAAGGACGATGACTCGCATGTGGGTCGTTATATCGCCAGTGGATCGGTGGATTACCGTTTTTGGTTTTTGAAAGATCTTCGTGCCAACCTGAGCGTGAGCTATGACTATACGCATGGTCAAGGCACGGTTTTAATCCCTCAAAATGCGCCATTCGCCCAAACCAATGGTGGTGGACGCGACGAAGCATACGACCAGTTAAAAAAGGACAAACTGCTTGAATTCTACCTCAATTATGGCAAATCAATTGGCTCTACCAAGTTTGACATCATGGGAGGTTATTCCTATCAGCGATTTTACCGCAATCCATTTTCTTTTGTCAATAGTTCAACGGGGGTCGTAATCACGGAACCTGACGATGCGCCCAGAGAAAACGTATTGATTTCGCTTTTCAGCCGGGCGAATCTGTCATTCAATAACTTTATCTTCTTAACAGGTTCGGTACGCCGTGACGGCACATCGCGTTTCCCGAATAACAAGTGGGGCTTGTTCCCTGCGGGTGCTTTGGCTGTGAAACTTCTTGACCGCGAGAAGGCTGCGCTTTCCAGCCTAAAACTCCGCGTTGGTTATGGGGTAACCGGTCAGCAAGACATTAGCGACGACTTTTACCCTGCGCTGCCTCGTTACACTTCGAGCACTAACACTGCGCAATACCAATTTGGCGACCAATTCTACACCACCCTCCGTCCGGAAGGGTACGATGCTAACCTTAAATGGGAAGAGACAACAACCTACAACGCTGCCATTGACTATGGCTTTTGGGCCAACCGTGTGACGGGTTCTATCGAGGTGTACCTGCGCGAAACGAAGGACCTTATCAACTTCATTCCAACTGCGGCTGGTTCGAACCTGGACAATTTCATCTTTTCTAACGTGGGTGACCTCGAAAACCGTGGTGTGGAATTCTCCATCAACGCCATCCCTTTCAAGCGCCCAAATGCGTCTTGGTCAATAGGCTTTAACATAGCTGCCAACGAGAACAAAATCACGCGTTTGACTGCCATAGATGATGCTAATTATCTGGGCGTTGCTGCTGGTGATGATATTTCCGGTGGTGTAGGCAACAAGATTCAGATTCATAGTGTTGGTTACTCGGCCAATTCCTATTTCGTGTATGAACAGGTTTATGATGCCGACGGAGTTCCGGTAGAAGGCTTGTACGTGGACCGCAATGGCGATGGCATCGTCACGCCAACCGATCGTTACCATCTTGAAAAACCTGCTCCAGACTTACTGATGGGTTTCTACACTGGGTTTGATATTGGCAAATTTGATTTCAGCCTGGCTGGCCGCTCTAATATTGGCAACTACATGTACAACAACAACCTGTCGAATAACGCCTTTTACAATCAAATTTATGGCAGCACGGGCGTTTTGCGCAATGTACTTTCGCCCACGAGCGAGATTGATTTCACGGTTCCGCAATATTTTAGCGATCACTTCATCCAGGATGCATCTTTCTTACGTATAGATCACATCACTGCTGGATACACGTTTGGAAAAATAGGCCGCAACATTTCGTCGCTGCGTATTTCAGCCACCGTGCAAAATCCGCTGCTTGTCACGAAGTACGATGGTCTCGACCCAGAAGTGTTTAGCGGAATTGACAACAATATTTACCCTCGTTCAAGGACGTATTTGATTGGCGTTAAAGCCGATTTCTAGACTTCTGACATTGGACTATAACGTCCCTTTCATTCAAAATCTAATTTTCAACGAGATATGAAAATCTTGTCTTTAAAAACAATTGCACTTTTTGCCGGCTTGATGTTCCTCGCCGTGTCGTGCTTCAAAGACCTCGATACCACTCCGCTGGACGAGGACGTGATCACTTCTGCGGTGGTGTTCGACAGCCCTGAGGCGTACAAACAAGTGCTGGCCAAAATTTATGCCGGACTTGCCCTGAGCGGTCAACAAGGCCCAGCCGGGAATTCTGACATTTCTGGTCTTGACGAAGGCTTTTCGCCTTACGGACGCCAATATTGGTTGGCGCAGGAACTTACCACTGACGAGGCGGTAATCGCCTGGAACGACGGTTCTCTTCAGGATTACCACCAACAGGACTGGGATGCAAGCAGCGAGTTCGTGACGGCGATGTACAACCGTATTTTCTATCAGGTTTCGCTCTGCAACGAATACCTGCGGGAAACAACCGCCGATAAAGTAGACGGTCGCCCAGGCGTAAGCGCTGAGCTAAAATCTGATATCGTCAAATATCGTGCAGAAGCTCGATTCCTTCGCGCCTTGAGTTACTGGCACGCACTCGACATGTTTCGCAAGCCGCCGTTGGTGACGGAAAACGACCCCGTGGGTGCGTTCTTACCTCCGCAAGCAAGCCCTGATCAGTTGTTCAGCTACATTGAAAGTGAGTTGAAAGCCATTGAATCGGATCTTGCAGCACCTCGCACCAACGAGTATGCCCGTGCAGACCAAGCCTGTGCCTGGATATTGCTGGCAAAACTTTACCTGAACGCCGAGGTTTACACGGGTCGTAAACTGTACAGCGAATGCGCTACCTATTGTCAAAAAGTAATTGGCGCAGGTTTCACCCTTGACCCAGATTACGAACACCTTTTCCTGGCCGATAACCACACGGCAGATGGCATCATTTTCCCTGTGGCTTACGACGGCAGATTCGCTCAGACCTATGGCGGTACCACCTTCATGGTGCACGCTGCGGTGGGTGGGAGCATGAGTGCTTCGGATTTTGGACTTGATGGCGGTTGGGCAGGCACACGCACTACCAGTGCTTTTGTGAGCAAATTCCCAGCAGTTGGCGGTGGAAGTGTTATTGTAGCAGCCAACCCGGGCAATACTACCTATCCTGTGCTTTATGTTCCAGGTGGGTATCAAGGTTGGGATCCAGCGTCTGCCAGCCAAATCGCTTCGGCTGCCAACGACAACACCTATGAGGGCTACATCAACATTCCGGACGATCAAAAAGAGTTCAAGATCACACTTGGCCCAAGCTGGGGCAGTGGTGACCTCGGCGATAATGGAGCCGACGGCACACTCGAGCCTGGTGGTTCAAATCTGTCGGTGTCAGAAGGCGGTTTCTACAAGTTCAATGTGGACCTTAATGCCCTCACTTATACGCTTGTCAAAACCACTTGGGGTCTTATCGGTTCGGCAACTCCTGATATGTGGAATTCCGACCAAGATATGAGCTATGATGCAGCTGAAGGGGCTTGGACCATTACGATCGGCCTGGTTGCTGGCGAGGTAAAATTCCGTTCCAATAATGACTGGGGCTTAAATTATGGTGACTCTGGTGCTGATGCTCTGCTTGAAAAGGATGGTGGAAACATTGTCATTCCAAGCAATGGCACTTACCTCATCAAACTGTATCTGGACAAGCCTGACTACACCTATTCGATTGAGCGTCCTTCTTTTGACAGACGCGCACTGTTCTACACCGATGGCCAATCTTTGGACATTGCCGATATTTCACAGTTTACCCATGGGTACGCCATCACTAAGTTCAAGAACATAACTTCTACTGGCGCTCCAGGCTCTAACCTGACTTTTGTGGATAATGATTTCCCGATGTTCCGCGTTGAAGATGCTTACCTCATGTATGCAGAAGCAGTGCTGCGCGGTGGCGCTGGCGACCTGAACACTGCGGTTGACTACGTGAATGTAGTGCGCCAACGTGCTTATGGCGACGCCTCGGGCAACATTACTTCCAGCGAACTCACTTTGCCTTTCATCCTTGACGAGCGTGCACGAGAATTCTATTGGGAATGCCACCGTCGTACGGATTTGATTCGTTTTGGTCAATTCAGCCAATCCAACTACGTATGGCCTTGGAAAGGCGGGGTTCCAGATGGCGTTTCAACATCTAGTCATTTCGATATTTTCCCAATTCCTGCTTCTGACCGTGGGGCGAATCCAAATTTGGACCAAAACATCGGTTATTAATTTCAAAATTGGATCTTGGATTTGTGTTAGAAGTGACACTTTTTAAAAAAGTGTCACTTCTAACACAAATCCAAGATCCCAAAAAAATACAACAATGCAAAAAATACTCTCTTTAGCACTAGCTGCAATGTTTTTCTTGGGTGCCTGCACCGAGAAAGACAAAGAACCCATATTTGCTCCAGGAGCAGCGCCAAGCATTACCAGCCCCGCCGGAGGCACTTCTTACGTCCTAACAGACAGCACGGCAAGCGCCATTTTTACGGCCTTTGACTGGTCAGCGGCTGATTTTGGTTACAAGGCAGGGGTGAATTACACGTTGCAACTTGACAAAGCAGGCAACAACTTCGCTGACCCACTTACGGTAGGCTCTGTGAACGGACTCGGCCTGAGCAATGTGACCCAAGAAAAAATCAATGAATTGCTGATCATCGGAAAGGATTTGTTGGGTGGCGAAGAGGCCAACATCGAGTTCCGAGTGGTAGCAAAAGTTAGCAGTGATGCATCAATACCAACTTTGGTATCCCAGCCTATATCGCTCAAGATCACACCTTACCCAATCATTATTATTTACTCGTTCTTGCATGTGCCCGGCAGTTACCAAGGCTGGAATCCTGCCGACAGCACCACGGTTGTTTACTCTGCAAGGGGCGATGGCAAATACGAGGGTTATGTTTACGTCTCTACTGCGGACGCAAAATACAAGTTTACGGAAGGCCCAACATGGGCGGTCAACTGGGGCGACAACGATAATAATGGCTCTCTCGAAAACGGGGGCGCTGATATTCCGCTCACTGATGCCGGGCTATACAAGCTGAACGTAGATAAGAACGCATTGACACACACTAATTTAAAAACAGACTGGGGGGTCATCGGTTCGGCTACCGCAGGTGGCTGGGACAGCGATCAGGACATGACTTATGATGCTGCGACCAATACGCTGAAAGTCACGCTTGATTTAATTGTTGGCAAAATAAAGTTCCGCGCCAATAACGCATGGGACCTCAATTTGGGCGATAATGATGCCAACAAAAAACTCGAATACGGAGGCGCCGATATTGATGTTGCCGAAGCAGGAAACTACACCCTCGAACTCAATTTGAGTGGAGCGGTGTACACGTACAAGATTACAAGGAACTAATTGAGTTCTTAATTCCTAAAAAAGGGCTGCCTCGATTGTCGGGGCAGCCCTTTGCTTTTGGCTCAAGTATTTCCAATCATTTCCCCAGCGCCACGCCACGCGCAGCCTTGAAAAGATTCCCTTCATACAACACACAGTAATAAAGACCAACCGGCAAAACAGGTATCTGAAATTGCAATTCAGAACCAAGCGTTTGCTCAAATTTTTGCGAGGCTACCACCGCACCATCTCTGTTTAATAATTTGACCAGCAAGTCTTTTGCCAAAGCAATTCCGTCCAACTGGACTGTCAAGCTTCGCTGGCCACTATCTGGCCAAACTTTAAAACCGGCAATCTGGTCAGGCTCTTGCGCTGATACCAGATTTTCATAAGAATGCGCCATGAAATCCATCCCTCCACTTAAGAGCAGGTTGTTTTGAAAATCAAAGAAGGTGGCATGTTCCTGATGCGAACCTTGGCCCCATTGCGTCCAACAAGTCGAAGAAAGCCAGGCTGGCTCCCAATAAATAACTCCTTTCCCACCCTTATTAATTACTTCCTGGGTCATGTCTATCAGCCATTTGCGTTGATTTTGTGGACTGACGGGTGCATAGCTTGGGTGAATTTCGTTGATGATATTGGAAGCGTTGTCGTTCCACTGTAGGGTCCAGGGGTAGCCCGTTTCAAAAATCATCACTTCTTTGCCCGGATAATCCTGTCGAAGCTCGCTCACGATATTTCCGACATCTGCAATACTGGTTGGCTTATGCCAGGCCCAGTAATAGGAAAGCCCGATAACATCAAAATCCGTCACGCCATTGGCCCAAAAGCCATCCATGAGCCACCCTGCATTTGAAGGCCCTGCTATGTGAAGTGCAACCTGAACAGATTTTCCAGTGGCATTCTCTACATCGCGAACTGCTTCGATGGCTCGATTGAATAGTTGACTGTTTCGATTCCAATCCAAACTCCATCCTGCGGCATCCACCGAAGGGGAGAGCAAAATGCCCTTATTTGTCTCATTGCCGATTTGAACCATTTCAGGCATCAGGCCCTCATTGTTCAAGTCGAGCAAGGTTTTTGAAATGTAGTTGTAAACCGAGTCTTTCAGTCGGGGCAAATTATCAACCACACCCAGCCACGCAGCCGGAACCACCTGATGGCTCGGGTCGGCCCAATTGTCGGAAAGGTGAAAATCTAATAGCACGTTCATTCCCTCTGCTTTAGCCCTGAGGATGCTTTTGCGCACTTCTGCATAATTGGAATATCGCTGGCCTGAGTTCAATGCGTCGTACCAGGAAGGGGTATGCCAGAGCCGCAAGCGCACGAGATTGCAGTTGTGATCGGCAAAAATCTCGTACACATCTTTTACCTGGCTTTGTTCCTTGTAAACCACTCCACAGTCCTCCATTTCATTGACGTAGGAGAGGTCTGCGCCGAAGTAAAATGACTGAGCAATAATAGCCAAAACATTGAGATAAAGGGCAAAAGCGATGATAGATTTGGATATCATAATTTATGGTTTGTGCATTTTTTAGCCACTAATTGCACGAATTTTCACCGATTTATTCGTGTTAATTCGTGCAATTAGAGGCAAAAATCATTTCAAAATAGCGTTCCCTACCGCGCATTCCAAACACCTTTTCTGGTCACAATATCGCGTTTTCAATTGGATCAGTGCCTGTGTCTGGAAAGCATGCCGAGCAGGAACACCGAGCTTTGACCAGCCAGCCACAATTGTATTTGCTTCAGGAGGGAGTTCTTCAAGTAGCAAGAGTGCACGTTTTTGTGGTTCATCCAAGTCCTTTTTCTTCCCGTAATGAAACAGGAATGGTATGATGGTGTTGATGACGATTAGATGAATAAAGTCGCGACCCAGTGGTTTTTCCCGTTTTATCGAAGGCTTGTCAAATTGAAAATGATTGTGCCAATATGCGCTTGGTCGCAGATCAAACATATTTTCGAGTTCTCGCAAGTTTTTGGTTTCCAATATTTTAGAGAATAAATGAGCCGACTGATGTACCAATGCAGCAAACTGCGCCAGGCGAACTGTTGGGAAACTGGCAGGGCGCAGCCGAAGGAATTTCCATTGACTAACTGGCAAGGGTTTCAAACCGTATTTGTGAGCAAGATGTCGGTACTCCCGCGCAAGTTCGTTTGGCCACTCGTCCTTGTGTTTATCTTCCAAAAATCCAGCCTGCCCGAAAAGCAATGCTTCTACCTGAACATTACTTGATTTGTGTTTTGCCAATGTCAGCAGGGGCAAGGAACGCGCCAATGCTTCAAAGGGGTCAGCGTTTACTTTTAAGCCAAAATTCCGTGCAAGCAAACGGTAAAAGGCTTCCTCCCAATGGTTTTCTGTGGCCTGCAAGACTTCCGCGATGGCCGTGGTTTTCAATTCCAGTCGCTCTATCATAAGGCGGTCGAGCCAGTTAAGTCGTACAATATCAGGCACTTGGCGGAAAAAATGTTCACAAGGGATCCAGGCCTGTTCGTGTTCGAGCCGCTCGTAGTTTTCCAAAAGTTTCGGTGGAATCCGGGTTTTCAATTCAAGACAAGGGATGCGTTCGCCATTCGCACGAAGGATGGGTTGATCTTCTTCAAGTACGACATGTAGCACTACATTGTCATAAGCAGGGTCGGTGCTATGGCCGTGGGCAAGCCATTCAGAACTACGGAGGTGCATCTCGACATTACCCGCCCAAATGGTGTCGCCAATCCTGAGCCGGGCGTTGAAAAAATCGGGGCCTGCGTGGGTATTTTGCTCGCCAACTTGTTGAATTTCAATAGATTGATTCTGTGTGGTATGCAAATTTTTTGCGTCGAAGCGGCGGCTTCTCCAGAGGAAGTGAAGGAAAGATTCTTGCATGGTAGTTTTCATTTTTTTTACCCGCCATAGTCCCTCGCCGCCGCCAAAGGCTAAGGCGAGTAAAGGGACGAAGGAGGGTTGGTCATTGATATTGATACATCATTTTTGGGGATTTCGGTTTGGGGTTTGTAAAAAGTACTCGATTTGCCCTCCACTATTGTCATATAGAGCGCAGCAAATTATCTGTGCCGACGGACTAATAGACATTGTATGAGGCAAATGCTTTGCTACGCTCAGCATGACAATAGGGCTTATCAAAGTTAAGCAAAATACGAGAATATTGCGAAATAATGCCTACAATTTCTTCCGGAAAGCAACCCCGTCCTACGGCTTGAAGCCGTAGGACGGGTAATAAAGAATTACCTCCGCCAATTCCCCGTTCCTTCCGACCTTTGCCCCCGCTATGAACCACCCAATCGCAACTTTCCCCAACGAAACTTATCTCAAAGGCCTTCGCGACGCTGATGCAAGCGTTGTGGATGCGCTATACAATGAGTTTCGACTTCCCGTATCACGTGCTGTGGAATCGGCAGGAGGCAGTTATGCGGATGGGAACACTTTTTTTCGGGTAGCATTGATTCAAACGGCCCGGATCACGCATGCAGGCAACTACCCTGACGACGCCCCCATTTACCTTTTCCTGAAAAACCTCGCGGTGACACAATACAGGGATTGGTTGAGTGATAAAGGTCAGGAGTTGCCACCACCGCCAATTCCTTCAGACGAGGAAATTCCGGTTCTGAATACATTGCCGGACAAGCCTGCTTTGGTAGAAATGCGTCAACAAATAGGTGCAAAACGTCTTTTTACTAAGCTTTCTGTCGACGATCAAAGGCAAATCCTCAGTCTGGCCAACGCGCTTGCTACACCACAAAATGAAGCGCACCCGATAGAACCTGGCCCGTATACTTCAAGTATCGAACGATACAAAAACCTATTGGAAGAGCGTGGTACTGAATGGGAAAAACCGCTACCAGACTGGGTTGTCACGCCGCTTACCGATGCACACTTCCACCAAACCTGGACAGGCTGCGAAGCCTTGGAGCGCCGCCTTTATTCCAGCCAAATACCTGAGTCGAGCGAAAATAAATCCATCCGCACTGCATTTATCATTCTGGTACTGCTCACCATAGGATACGCTGCCTTCACCTGGTTTTTCCGCGACAGATCACCAGCTGAGGTTTATGACAACAATTTCAAACCACCTGCTGGAATACTGGAAGACATGGCGGCGCGGTACGCCAATGATAGTATACCACCGATCAGACCTGAGGCTTGCACGATTGCGTTCAGTGAAGCCGATGCACATTATAAAAAGCGCGAATGGCGTGAAGCCGCAACCTGGTTGGCAATCATGATGGCCGACTCGCTCAGCACATGCCAGTCGGACGCATTTTTCTACCTGGCGATCGTTGGGCTGCAAATGGACAAGCCGGAACTGACCATAGAATGCATTGCTAAAATCGAGGATTTGGACCGTTTTGGGGAAGAAATATATTGGTATATGGCTTTGGCTTACGTCAAAATGGCGGCCATAGACCCCGCAGAAAAGGATATTGCCCGCCGCGCAGTAGAACGTGCCTTATCGAACACCGAAATTCCTGAACGCCGTGTCCAAGCGGAAAAAATGCTCGAAGAACTCTCAGAATGACAGCACTCATCGCAAAATATTTCCCTGATCTCAATCCTGGACAACTTGCTCAATTTGACCAACTTGAGCCGCTTTACCGCGAGTGGAACGAGAAAATCAATGTCATTTCCCGGCAAGACATCGAGAACCTGGAAGAACGACATGTTCTTCATTCACTGGCCATTGCAAAAGTGATCCAATTTGAACCTGGCTCATCGTTGCTCGATCTCGGCACTGGGGGAGGATTCCCTGGCATCCCGCTCGCAATTCTTTTCCCCGAATCCCAGTTCGTTTTGGTGGACGGAACCGGCAAGAAAATCCGCGTGGTGCAGGAGGTAGCCCAGGCACTTGGGCTCGAAAACGTGACGGCCATACATGGCCGCGCTGAGGAAATAAAGATGAACGGCCAGTTCGATTTCGTCCTTTCCAGAGGTGTCGCGAGCCTTGACAAGTTGCTCGTCTGGAGTCAAAAATTTTTGAAGAAAAAACATGTTCATTTATTGCCAAATGGCATTCTGGCATTAAAAGGTGGCGATTTAAAAACTGAAATCCGCGACCTACCTGGAAAAGGAAAGGAATACACAGAAGTTTATCCAATCCGAAACTTTTTTCGCGAGGCGTTTTTTGACGAAAAATGGGTGGTATATGCGCAAGGGTGAGAGGCAGTAGCAGTAGGCGGTAGCAGTGGCAGTAGGCAGTAGCAGTAGGCAGGTCACCCAAGATTGGTTGTCCTGCCCACTGCTGCTGCCCACTACTACTGCCCACTGCAACCGCCCACTTCAACTCGTTCACCGGTCGTATTTGTGCAAGTCATAGCGTTCGATGATCCCAATCAATTTCTCTGCGTAGGTTCGATCTGTGGCATAGCCAACAGACTTAAGCCCATAGGCCCAGGCACGGTAGTCATGCCCATGCCTTTTAAGTTTGGCATATCGCCCGGAAGCAAGTAATTGGCTGTGCGCCCTCCAACTTTCCCAGGCAGATGGGAATTTCTTAAAGAAGTCCTTGTGGGTATCGTCTGTAAAATTGGAGCAATGCCCTTTTCTACAATTTTTTGAAAAGCATTTCATGCCAAAATGATTGTTGTTCGATTTGGCGAGTTTGCTGGTGCCTGCCCGACTTTCGATCAAGCCTTGAGCTAGACTGATGCTTGCCGGAATGCCATACTGCTTCATTTCGCCGACTGCGATTTTATGGTACCGCTCAATGTAGTCAAGTGATTGATTCTTAAGCAGTTCATCTGCCGCAACAGGAGCTGCGTCATTTTTCCTGACTTGTTGTTTTTTCCTTTTAGGAGTTGATTCTTCACTAACAACATCTAAGGTTGTCTCATGAGCCAAATAAGAGGGCGTAGATTCGCTTCTGGTTAACAATCCGGATTCTCCATCCGGGCCGAGCAGTAAAAAACCTGTTCCAGCTAGGATACAAAGCTGGATGGCTGTCTTTTTTCGGAACAAGCCAAAAGACCATCGGTTGGCTTGAAAACGGAAGGCAACCCAACTTCGACGCAATCGAAGCCAAACCAATTGGATCAGCTTAGGCAAAGGCATATTTTCGGGCGATTCCCATACAAAAGTGCTAGGCATATAGCTCGTTTTTTTCGGGCGAGTATGACTGGCATTTTGCGTGGCACTTCCTTGCTGTTTGGCGCTGTTTTCGGTCTCGAAGTACCATTTGTTCTTTCCCATGGCGGTAATTAGTTAAAAATTGTGTTGATAGAAGAAGTGCGTTGCGAGCCTCCGAGTTTTTGCTCGCCATTCAAGTATTTCGGGCGAGCAAAATTACACACAATTTGTTTATTAAAACGTTTTGCCGAACATTTTTAAAACATTTTTTTGAATTAATTTTCATAAATTACCTAAAATATTGAATATCATAGCCTTTTACGATTTTTTTCAATCCAACTTTTAAAACAAAAACTAAGAATTGCGAAAGGTTCTTATTTGCTTTTTTAGGAATATAGATTTTAGCCGCTTCCGCTGGCACCTATCTTTAAATCCCAGGAACAGATGGTAAAATTCTGAAGCTTGTTACATTTGTATAGATATGTGACTTTCAAAACCCACCCAAATACCACCATGAATGATTCCCAAATCCTCGACTGGAATATGCTTAGCGCTTTGGCCCTTTTCCCGGAAAAAGGGGAAGAAATTATTTGGTCTGGACGGCCAAATCTTCGCGCCCGTTTTCCTGGCAACTTGTTGGCTGATTTTGAAACCCTTAGGATAAGACTCTGGGCATTATATTATTCCTTCATTTTCCTATTCATACAACATGGGCTTGATACAAGGCAAATTTGGCCATTTGTGTGTGTTTTCGCAACCATAATGGGCATTCAGGTTGTCCCCTACGTTTTGGATTATCTACGGATCAATCATACCTTTTATGTCGTCACCAATACCCGGATCTTGCTCAGTCCTTGGAGGCTTTTTGCAAAAAAAAATCACATTTTGCGTTACGACGATTTCCAAAAAACAAACGTGGTGATTGAAGACCCAATCACTACCGATGGTACTATTTACTTAATGACAGGGAAAGATGTTGGCTTTTGGACTTACGAGATTGAAACAGGCCAAAGACGACACCATCCTACCCTCGAGCGGGTAAAAAACGCGGAAGCACTTGCCAAAATGATAGAAAAATTCAGGCTCGAAAAAGCCTGATCGCGACATTCCGGCACATATTTCTATACCTGCCCAACCCTTCGTCCAACTTTTGCGCCAAGCAAAGCAGCGTTCGGGAGGGTACGCCCGTTAATTGGGAAACCGCGCACCGGACGAGCATTGCTCACAATCCAACGAGAATCAACACCATGGACATTGCCCTTAATTTGGAACGTGCTGAACGCGACTTCGTGGAAGCGCTCACCCGCCAGGAGCGCTGGGCGCAGCAACAGGTATATGAAGAACATTATGGCAAAATGATGGGAATCTGTCTGCGCTATTCCGGTTCGCGAGATGAAGCCCTCGACCTCCTCCACGAAGCATTTATCAAGATTTTTCAAAACATTGGCCGTTACAAACCCGGCACCTCACTGGGTGCCTGGATTCGGACCATTGTAGTGAATACATGCATTGATTATTACCGGAGGAACACAAGACGTCGCACGGAGGATATTGATTCGATTCACACTATTTCGACCGATGTTCCCGATGTACTTAGCAACCTGACAGAACGCGAAATTCTGGATGCCGTGCAACAACTTTCACCGGCCTACCGCGCCGTTTTCAACCTATATGTGGTAGAAGGTTATTCACACAAAGAAATCGGGGAAGCCCTGGATATAACCGAAAGCACCTCACGGAGCAACCTTGTAAAAGCAAGGTTAAAACTCCAGGAAATTTTCGCCAACCGGCGAATGGAATTTGACTTGAAATGAATTCAATAAAAATGGACTTGCAGAAATTTGACTCGACCCTTAAATCGGCATTAGATAAAATCGAAGTGCCTTTCGATCCCGGCACTTGGGCTGCGCTCGAAAGCCGTCTCGATGCACTGCCAGAGCCAGATGCCATTGACAAGCAGGTTCGTCCTGCATTGGAACGTATCGAAACGGCTTATGATGGTGGATCATGGTCCATGCTTGCCAATCGAATGGATTCCATTGCCCGGGTTCGGCGTTTGCGCCTGACAAAGCTGGCTGAAGCGGCTATTTTCTTGTTGCTTCTTCTTAATTTGAGTGGTTTCTTAGGGATTATAGAATCGGTTACAAACCCTGTCCCTGCCAAAAAGGAGGTTTCTGAACCAATTGCTAAAACTCAAAATTTAAAATCTAAAAAGCAGAATCCGGTTAAGATTATCCCCGGCGAAACTGGAAATCCAGAAGATCAAAGTCTTGCCCAACAATTGGTCAGCCTTGTACATGGTCTGGCTGCTTCCCTTACCTCAGAAGTCGAAAATGAAGGCCTAATCGCTACGGCTAATGCTCCTCAATCTATCAGCCCTCAGGCATCGGTGCTGGACCCAGCCAACTTTTACACACAATCCGGCATGGTGAAATTCCCGGTCGGGCCAACTTTGCCTGCCTCCGCTATTCAGCCTGTCTTGTTCGCCTCTTCCAACATAATAATTCCTGGAATTGAGTATTCTAATACATTGAAATCCAGTCGTTTGTACGCTGCCTCCTTTGGCACTTTCGAAAAAAATAATTTGCGCGATGGTACGCACGAAGACAAAAGAATGGGTTATGGGGTGTGGAAGCAGGATTGAGCTATTCGCAGAAAAACTACCAGCCCAAGCGCGAAAATGTTGAGTACCAAAACGACCCCTTCAATGGCATTTCTTTCTACCATATTGACAGGGTTGATGCTGATGTATTTTCTGTGCCCGTGAAAGCCACCCGCCGAATTGTCAAAGTTGGCAAAACTTCTGCCCATGCAGTGGCAGGTGTTACAGCAAATTTCGCAACAAGCAAAAATTACGCATCCAAAACGGTGCATTACCCTCCACCTATTCCACAACCCAATCCAAATCCAAATCCTAATCCATCAAGTGCATTGCCAAATGGAAAAGGCTTGCTTGAAAACGGTGGTCTTCCGCACAATGCTTACGCTTCTGCTGATCTTGGTCTTCGGGTAGAACATGTGCTTGGAAAAAGGTACACGGCATTTATAGAACCCATTTTCCGTCAATCCATCGGCGGTGGTGGTCTAGGCCCAAATTCGGGAAGACTCAACACATTTTCCTTGAATGCAGGTGTGATGGCGAGCCTTTAATACAAAAGCGACTCCTTTGGAAAACAGCCCCAACTTTTTACTTGCCACGCGAAACTATCTACTTCCAATTTTTCTGGTCAATTAACCTACCTTTGCCCGCCTTTTGGCAGACATTGACCATGAAGAAATTGTTTTTGCCCGCCTTTGTCAAGGCTTTTGCGGGTATCCTTGCCCTCACTTTATGTGCAAGCTTATGGCATTGCAGCAAAAAAGAAGCGGGTAAAAAGGAAGACAAATTACTGGCAAGGGTTTATGACAGAAACCTTTATCTCTCTGACTTAGAAGGTGTTGTGCCTGAAGGCACTGTCCCGGCTGACAGTGTGTTGCTTATTTCGGCTTCGGTACAACGCTGGCTAGGAGAGCAGTTGATGATGTATGAGGCTGAGCGAAACATCCCGAAAGACCTTAACATTGACGAACTCGTGCGCAGTTATCGCGCCAGTCTTATCCGCTTCAATTTTGAGGAACAATTGATTGCCGAGAAGTTAGACAGTACCGTTTCGGACGACGAATTGCGGGCCTATTATGAAAATAATAAGGACCAGTTTCAACTCGAAAGTACGATTTTGAAATGTATGCTGCTCAAACTTTCGTCGCAGGCTCCGCAAAATGAAATTAACAAACTTTGGTACAGTCGCAACCCATCTGATGGAGTAAAACTCAGTGCTTTTGCCAAGCAATGGGCATCATTGGCACTACTTGACCCTGAAAAATGGTATACTTTGCAAGAAGTGGCTGCACTGCTCCCAAAAGGCACCTTGACTTCCGAAAATGCGGGGTCGAGGCGAGATGGAACACTTTCTGATGGTGATTTTCGGTATTATTACCGGGTTATAGAAGCGGTGCAGGGAAAAACAACTGCCCCGTTTGATTACGCAAAAGACCAGGCACTGAAAATAATCCTGCACAAACGCAAACAAGAACTTCTGGAACGGTGGAAAGCAGATCTCTACCAAAAAGAATTGCGGAGAGAGAATATTAGGATCATGCAATAGGTTGTGTTTGAATGGTTCGAAAAGTTTGAAGGGTTCGATCCGCTTCAAACAATTCAAACTCCTCAAACAACTCAAACCCTTCAAACACATTCGATTTTCAATGAAAAATACCATTCTATTCATTTCAGTTTTACTCTTACCATTAGGGCTGTTTGCTCAAAATGATAAGGCGATGATTGACCGGGTTGTAGCAACCATTGGTGGCGAGATTATTTTGCTGAGCGAGGTGCAAGAGCAATACAGTTTTGCAAAAAAAGATCAACCCAATTTGACGGAAGATTACCAGTGTTTGGTACTGCAAAACCTTATTGTGCAAAAATTGCTCATCAATCAGGGCAAACTGGACTCAGTTGAAGTGACCGATGAGGAAGTTGGCGTGCAAATAGACTCTCGTATCGAGCGACTCCGTGCATATTTCAACCAAGACGACCTTGCCATTGAAGAGTTTTATGGTCAAAGTGTTTCTGAAATGAAATCGCAACTCAGCCTTGATATGCGCAATCAAATCCTGGCTGAGCGAATGCAAGGGAAAATCACAGAGAAGGCAACGATTACCCCCTTAGAGGTGCAGAGTTTTTATAACAATATCCCGAAAGACTCTCTTCCTTATTTTAATGCTGAAGTAGAAATTCGGGAAATCGTTTACAAACCAAAAGTGAACCCCGAGGAACAGGTAAAGGCCCGTCAACGTATTGAAGATCTGCGAAAACGGATTGCCGACCAGGGTGAAGACTTTGCCGAATTGGCTAAAAAATTCAGCGACGATTTGGGCAGCGGCGCCCAAGGGGGCGATTTAGGTTTCGTGAAACGCGGCACATTTGTCCCTGATTTTGAAGCCATGGCTTACAAGTTGGAAACCAACCAGTTAAGTCCGGTTGTTGAAACAGATTTTGGCTTTCACATCATCCAGCTTTTGGAGCGCAGGGGCAATCTAATTCACTGTCGGCACATCCTGATTAAACCAGAAATAACCGAAGCCGACATGGAACTGGCGAAGTCAAAACTCGACACGCTGTGCCAATACCTCAAGGACGGGAAGATTACATTTACCGAGGCGGTGAAAAAGTACGGTGATAAAAACCAACAGAGCTACAACAACGACGGTCGGGTGGTAAACCCAAGAACAGGCAATTCCTTTTTTGAAGTTGCCGACCTGGAAACCAGCACCTTTTTTGCCATTGATGGCGTCAATGAAGGCGAAATCGCTGAGCCTTTCCGGTTTAAAGGCCCAGACGGTACGGAGATGTTTAGAATTGTACAATTAGTAAGCCGCTCGAAACCGCACAAGGCCGATTTAAAACTTGATTACGGCAAAATACAAACAGCAGCACTCGAACAAAAGAAAGGAGATTATACCGAAAAATGGGTGCTCGAAAAATTGAATTCCACTTACCTCGGGGTCAGCGATTTGTTCCAAAATTGCCCTAACCTTGCAGAAATGATCGGTATTTCTGCAGCGCGTAGGCAGTAAAGAAATTGGGATATTGAGATATTGGGATAATAACTCAATATCCAAATATCCCAATGTCCCAATACCCTGATTTTCAGGCGCATAAACACATTACGCCACACATCTTTGACCATGAAATTTTTGCAAAATATAGCCCCAGTTTTGTTCCGCAGCCCACTAAACACCGTGAAACACGGAGCATCACGTGTTTCTGGATTTGCGTTCGCCATAGTCTTCGGAATGGCAGCCTTATCCAGCCTTACCCTTTCGGCTCAAACACCCGATACCATCCTTCCTCCGCTCGATTATACACAACAAAAAGAATATGAAATTGGTGGCGTCCGTGTCACGGGTGTTCAGTTTGCCGACGCAAATACACTCATTTCACTTTCTGGCCTTCGTGTTGGAAGTAAAGTTCGGGTGCCTGGCACGGACTTCAGCAATGCTGTACGCACGCTTTGGAATCTGAAGCTTTTCACCGATGTTCGTATCATCCAGGAACGCACCGTGGGCGAAGTAATCTTCCTGGAAATCGCCGTGAAAGAACTGCCGCGCTACACGCGCCACTCCTTCGTCGGGGTGAAAAAGAGCAAGCACGACGACCTGAATGGTATCATCAATAAGTTTATACAAAAAGGCTCCATCCTCACAGACAACGTAAAGGCTACGTTGATACACAAGTTGGAGGAATTTTATCTAGAAAAAGGCTATCAGAACGCCCGGGTGCAAATAAATTCCTATCCCGACGACCGAGCTGTCAACGCCACCCGACTGGAATTTGTGATCAAACCGGGTAAGAAGATCAAAATCAAAGACATTCGTTTTACGGGCAATGACCATGTAAAATCACGGGTTTTGCGCAAAAAAATGAAAGAAACACACCGGAAGCGCAAACTTTTCAAAAAATCGAAACTTGTGCGCGAGCTTTATGAGGAAGACAAGCGCAAGATTGAAGCCTACTACAACAACATCGGCTACCGCGACGCAAGGATTGCAAAAGACAGCATTTGGCGCACCAAAAAAGGCCTGATTATGATCCAAATGGACATCGAGGAAGGCCACCGATACTATTTCCGCAACATCCAATGGAAAGGCAACACGCTTTACGAAACCAAGTACCTCGACCAGGTGCTGGGCATAAAAAAAGGCGATGTTTTCAATCAGGACTTGTTGAATACAAGACTCTCGTTTAGTCAGGACGGGCGCGATATTTCTTCGCTTTACCTCGACAATGGCTACTTGTTTTTTCGGGTTGATCCAGTAGAAACCGCCATCGAAAATGATTCCATTGATCTTGAACTTCGCATTTACGAAGGCCCGCAAGCCACCATTGACCGGGTTATCATCAACGGAAACGACCGCACCCACGAGCACATCATCCGCCGTGAGCTATTCACCCGTCCGGGCGACAAATTCAGCCGCGCCGACATCATCCGCTCGCAACGTGAAATCGTAAACCTCGGTTATTTTAACCCTGAAGCGCTCGGAATCAACACGCCGGTTAACCCGGATCGTGGTACGGTGGACATTGAATACACGGTAGAAGAAAAACCTTCGGACCAACTCGAACTCTCGGCTGGCTACCAACCGGCTACAGCATTCAGCAGGGGCGGTGTAATTGGCACATTGGGTGTCACGTTCAACAACTTCTCCATCCGCAACATCAAAAACCGGGAGGCCTGGAATCCGCTCCCGCAAGGTGATGGCCAACGTTTCAGCCTAAGGGGCCAGACCGCTGGCGACCGTTACCAGTCTTATAATGTCTCGTTCACGGAGCCTTGGATGGGTGGTAAAAAGCCCAATTCTATGACCGTGGCAGGTTTTTATAACCGTTTTGCCTCTGGTTTCCCGGGGTCAGAAAGTTTCCAGAAACTTGAAATCTTGCAAGGGTCGGTTGGCTTTGGCACCCGTTTGAAATGGCCTGACGACAACTTTATCCTCCGCGCCGATGCCGACATTCAATCCATGAAACTAACCAACGCCCTTTCCTTCGCTTTCCGGGATGATTTGGGCCGTGTGGTTTCCAATGGTATTGTACACAACTACAGTCTTGGCATCACGTTCGCACGCAACAGCATCAACGATCCTATTTTCCCGAAACAAGGCTCGCTTATTTCTGTGAAGATGAATGCCACGCCTCCGTACTCGTGGTTCAAGGACAAAGACTTCTATAACACAGCAAGTGTCGGGGAGATTTACAAATATGCTGAGTACCTCAAATGGCGGATAGATGCCGAATGGTACACTACCCTGGTGGGCAAACTTGTACTGAAAACACAGGCCAAAATGGGTATTCTCAGCCGCTGGAGCGATAAGACAAGTCTCAGCCCTTTCGAGCGCTTTGAACTCGGCGGCGACGGTTTGAACAACCAAAACTTTGGCCTCAATGCCCGCGATATAATCAGTCTCCGCGGCTACGCCACAAGCGACATCATGGCACGATACCCTGGCGGCGCGGGTGTGTTCAACAAATACACCGTAGAACTCCGTTACCCCATTTCGCTCAACCCGCAAAGCACCATTTTTGTCACAGCCTTTGCCCAGGGCGGCAACGCGTGGGGCAACGCGAAGGACTTCAATCCCTTCGATATCAAACGTTCCGGGGGCATGGGCCTGCGTGTATTCCTTCCGATGTTCGGAACGCTTGGCTTTGACTATGGTATTGGTATTGACAAACCTGAATTCTATCCAAGCCGCAAATTCAGCGATTACGCGAGGTTCAACATTATTTTGGGCTTCGAACCGGACTAGATTATGGAGTGATGGAGTGATAAAGTGATAAGATGAGAGGGGCAAGTAATGAGATTCATTACTTGCCCCTTTTTCTTTTTTTCTTAAATGGGGTTATGTCAAAATCAAGAAGGAATCAATTTCTACAGCGATTCCGCTCCGGCGTTGTTGTTGGCGAGGACGCCAACAACGAAAAAAATGCCGAACAAACTATTGATAATCAATGGTGTGTTGAAAAAATCTGCCGTTGTTGGCGTCCTCGCCAACAACAACAGCGAAGCTCAATATTATGCAAAAAGCGATGGTTTACTTTTGACACAACCCCGTAAAATCCACTCTTAAAACTCCAGCCGCCAACTAAAATTTGGAATCGTACCCAGTTGAAATTTCGTCTCGATTTTGTCCGTGTATGGATCGTAATAATGGTAGGCCAAATTCTGTTGCCCGGTCAGATTCTGCAAGTCGAGGGCAAAAGTGCTGTTGCGGCGGTTGCCGAGGTTTTTACGCCAATAGACGCGCAGGTCAAGGCGGAAGTAGTCGGGATTGCTGCGATAATATCCCCTGGTTTCATCAAAAATAGTAGTTCGCTGATCCTTTGAAGCCGGGAGGTTAATGTCTGCTTCGCGCACACCGCCCGTCCATACTGCCCTGGCATTCAAGCCGATGGTGCGTTCCTTGCCCGGGCGTTTTTCGCGCTGCCATTCTTTGCCGAAAGTGACATTTGCGAGGTGACCAATGTCCCAGCGGCTCCGCAAAAGCTGTACCTGCAAATCAGGGTTCTGCGCCGGAAATTTTGAATCCATAAGCGTTGCATTCGCCAGCAAAAACCATCCATCGGCCAACCTGCGTTCGGCGCTTAGTTCAATTCCTCGATTACCTCCACCGTCCAATTGGTTGAAATAATAGCTTTCATTCAACTTAAATTCGCTCACGTTGATTACAGAAAATAAATGATTCAAAGCGTATGGGGCACTCAGAATGCCTTGGTAAAACGACTCTGCTTTCAATGACCAATTGGGCGACATGGTCCAAACGTATCCCAAAGAGATCTTTGAAGCCCGCATCACATCAACAGTGCTTGCCCCTAAAATCCATAGAGGCAGGGTTTGGGTATAGATACCTGCAGATGCCATTAATTTGTGCTGCCCAAATCTTTGAGAAACAAAGCCACGTGGCTCAGCCAAACCGATGGATTGTTGATCGAAGGGTGATTTGAACCACATGGTGTGTACGCCAAGGTTTGCCTGGGTATTGTCACTGATACTTTTCCAGGAAAGCTGCGCCCAGGATTGAGATAAAAGATATGCGTAGTCAGGACTGCGCATCCCCAGGTTCTCAAACGAGGAAATGGCCGAAAATTTTTGCCTTGTCGCGCTCGTGCCGAGATTTAACCTGAACTGGGTATTGATTAAATACGAAATTGAATAAGCCGCAGAAATCTTTGATTCCGTCAGATCATCCCAGCTGTTTCGTTGGAAAAAGGGTGAGGAAGATGTTCGATTCGTCATTTGACCAGAGGCCGCCACGGTAAATTTCGCCCAGGTATTTTTTCCATATGGCGACCAATTCGACACCCCCAGCACCCCCGTTCTCGATTCAAAATCAATGTCAAAAAAATCCTTGTAGGCTTTTATTTCTGTGCTGTCGGTTTTGTGACGGAAGACGTTTTCACTCAATCCACCCAGCCCGAACAGCGACCACTGTCCGCCGCGTTTGCCCTTAAAATTCAGGTTAAATGAAAGGTCCTGAAAATGAATCTGCTCGTCGCCAAACGAAACGCCCAATTGTCCCAACAGACCTACCGTGGAGTAGCGGTAATTGACCAGATAAGCATTTTTGCCCTTCTTGCCTATCGGCCCTTCGGCAGCCAAATCCAGTCCTACAAGCCCTGCTTGTGCCGTGAATTCGTGCTGACGATTGTTGCCACGCCGGAGATTCATGTCCATGATGCCACCCAGCGCATCACCGTAACCAGCGGGCATTGCCCCGGTGAGCAGCGAACTATTGTCGAGCAATTGCGCTGAAAACATCAGGATTCCGCCGCTCGCAGCAGCGGGCCGGTCACTAAAAGTACCCGCATTGGGCAGGTGGTTGGGGTTCACGATGTCCACCCCTTCCAGCCGCCAGCGCACCGAAGCCGGACTGTTGCCACGGATACTAAGGCTGTTGGTGCCATCGTCTGTTTGCGCTACTCCCGGATAAGCGGTGGCGAGTCGCGCAGGGTCGAAAAACATGGCCGGGAATCGCAGGGTCTGGTCGCGGGTGAGCGGGATTTCGCCCAAGGGAAGTATCGGACGGCGACCGGGCTGCGTGGCAGAAATGGTCACTTCAGCAAGTTGAGCAGACGAGCGGCGTAAGGCAACGTCGAGTACCTGCTCCTTGCCCGCTGCCACGTTTACTTCTGCAATGGTTTGGCTTTCAAACCCTATTGCAGTTATTTCCACGCTGTAATACCCGGCACGGATTTTTTCAAAAACAAATTCGCCCATAGGGCTGGTGGCCAAAGAAACGGGCGTAGCCTCGCCTCTACTGAAACGCAGTGCCACGGTCGCACCAGTTACCGCATCGCCGTTGTCGGCATCACGGACGGTACCTCGGAGGGTTTGGGCCTGAACAATCTGGGAAAGAAGGAGGGAAAAAGCGATCGCGAGTATTTGTACTGCTATCTTCATGGCTGCTATTTTATTTAGAAGCAAAAGTAACTTTACGAGGGAAGGTTCTGCCTGAATTTCAATTTCGCTGTAGATGAAACGGCAGGGTATGGAGGAAGGGGTTTTATCTATAACCACAAAAGGCACATAAGGACACATAAGTGTTGAAAATCAAAATTCTTATGTGTCCTTATGTGCCTTTTGTGGTTAATTAAATGTGTCCTAAGTGCCTTATATGTTTACTTAAATACGCATTGCCTTCACATAAAAGTTCTCCTCCACCTGAAAATCATCCTTGTTGGGCAAAGTGCAGCGACTGCTTTTCCATTTTGTAGTAGGATAAATGAAGTCGTATTTCCCCGGTAACAACGTCACTTTTACGGGCATGTCAAAGCCTTCCACGCAGTTGGTCCAACGGTATTTCAGTTTGCCCTTTATTATCTGATACTCCAAAATCGGGATTTCGGTATTGCGCAGGTACTGTTCAAAAACCTTTTCCAGATTTTGCCTGATTGCCGAATAATATAGGCCTCTATCTGCGATCCATACACGGTTTGGTGGTAAAAATCGCGGTTCAGTCCCCGCAGGATCGAACGCCATTTTTCGTCGTCGTCTACAATTTGCCGGATGGTGTGCAGCATGTTCCCTCCCTTGGGGTACATGTCGCCCGAACCCTTTGAGTTCACGCCGTATATGCCCACAATCGGCTGCCGGTTCTCAATGCCTGCCCTCGTACCACGGATGTATTCCGCACCCGCCTCCTTGCCAAAGTGAAATTCTGTGTAAAGTCCTTCGCTGTAATTGGTAAAACTCTCATGTACCCACATGTCTGCAATGTCACGGTAAGTGATGTTGTTGGCAAACCATTCGTGCCCCGACTCGTGGATAATGATAAAATCCCATTTCAGCCCCCAACCCGTGCCCGACAAGTCTCTGCCAAGGTAGCCGTTCATATAACGGTTGCCATACGTAACCGAACTTTGGTGTTCCATGCCCAAATAAGGGACCTCCACCAATTTGTACCCATCTTCATAAAAAGGATAGGGGCCAAACCAGTGCTCGAATGCCCTGATTGTCAATTTTGCCTGTTGAAACTGTACTTTAGCCTTTTCCAGATTTTGGGGCAAAACATAGAAATCCAGCGTCAGCAAGCCTTTTTCTCCTTGAAAAGTGTCGGCAAAATGTGTGTATGGAGCGATGTTGACATTTACGCCATAGTTATTGATCGGATTGGCCACGAACCAATCGAAGGTATGCGTGCCGTCGCCATGGTCTCGTACACCGCGTAGTCTGCCGTTCGACACGTTGGTTAAGGTCGTTGGGACTGTGACGGAAATTGCCTGAGAATCAGGCTCATCGTACGCATGGTCTTTACAGGGCCACCAAACACTTGCGCCGAGGCCCTGACAGGAAGTAGCGATAAAGGGCTGGCCGTTTCCATCGTCTTTCCAACTGAAGCCCCCGTCCCAGGGAGCGTTTTTTGCCTCTCGCGGGATGCCCGAGTACCATACCGTGACCGACTGTTGAGACCCTTTTGACTGCTCCTTTTTCAGTTCGACGAAGTATGCATTGCGGCCCTGTTGCGTCACCGCGAGGGCTTGACCATCCTGTTCCACATTCGAGACGAAGCGGTGTTTGAAGGTCAATTTGCATAATCTTGCCGGGAAACAGCACCTTATAATGGATTTCATTGCTGCCGGAAATGCTTTTTTCAGCAGGATTGACCTTGACTTTCAGGTTGTAAAAATTCAAGTCCCACCATGCGCGTTCCGGCGTGATACTGCCACGCAGTGTATCGTCCTGTGTAAAAACGGGTGATTGGGCGTGGCTAAGTTGAACAAAAAAGAGGAGGGCGAAACAGCCGAATATTTTGGCAACTGTCATAAAAAACGATGATTTCGGGCAAAGATATTTAGAAATGATTGGGCAAAAATTATCAGTCAGAACGCGGAGCGCATGAGAAATAATGTTGCGCTAGAGAAAATCAGTGCCATCGCCGAATATTTTCCGATTTTCACGGCTCTAAACGAAGCGATTGGTCGGAGAATTTGATCCCTGCCCTTGCGATGCAAGTTTTGAACCTTCACCTTTGCCAATCAAAATCAAACTTACCCACACCATGTATTACATTCCAATTGTCATTGTGCTCATATTTCTGAGCCTCGTCACCGTACAGCAAGGCACGGTTGCCATTACCACCATTTTTGGCAAATACAATCGGACGCTCTACCCGGGACTGAGTTTCCGTATCCCGATCATCGAACAGATTTTCAAGCGTATTTCGGTGCAAAACCGGGCGGTAGAACTCAATTTCCAAGCCGTAACGATTGACCAGGCCAATGTGCATTTCACTTCCCTGCTGCTTTTTTCCGTGATGGACAATGCAGAAGAAACCGTGAAAAAAGTGGCTTTCCGATTCGTGGGCGACCGCGATTTTATGGCTACGCTGACACGTACCGTAGAGGGCAGTATCCGCTCGTTTGTGGCCACCAAAAAACAACAGGAAGTGCTTTCGCTTCGCCGCGAAATCACCGATGCTGTAAAGGTCAACATTGACCACATGCTCGAAGACTGGGGTTTTCACCTCATTGACCTGCAAATCAACGACATCACTTTCGACGAAGAAGTTATGCGCTCCATGTCCAAAATCGTGGCTGCCAACAACCTGAAAGCGGCTGCTGAGAATGAGGGTCAGGCCTTGTTGATTACCAAAACCAAAGCCGCCGAGGCCGAGGGCAACGCCATCAAAATTTCTGCTGAAGCAGAGCGTACCGCCGCACAAATGCGTGGTCAAGCCGTGGCACTTTTCCGCGAAGAAGTAGCTAAAGGTATGAGCCAGGCCGCCAAAGAAATGCAGACAGCCAACCTCGACACTTCTGTCATCCTGTTCTCGATGTGGACAGAAGCAATCAAGAACTTTACCGAGCATGGCAAGGGCAACGTCATCTTCCTCGACGGTTCGGTGGACGGGATGCAGAAGACCATGAAGGAGCTGATGGCACTCAACAAGATGGATTTTTCTGGGCAGAATAATGGGTAGGGGTGTTGACGAATACCCGATAATATCCTGAATATTCAACAGAAGCTGAGTTGTCATCCGTCGGGACCTGTCCGCATCAAGTGCGCTTTGGCCGAGTACTAGCCCTACCGAGCACTCTAAGGTGCAAATACTCGACCAAAGCGCACTTGATGCGGACAGGTCCCGACAGGATGACAACTCAGCTTCTGCTTTGATATACTCCCATCCACGCAGCGCATATTTTTTCAGGAGAAAACTGCTCAATTTGCGCGGGCATTTTTGAAATCAAGGCTGTGCGAATGGTCGTGTCAAACACCTTCGAAATTTGTTCGGCCAAATCCGCCGCATCATTAGGATTGGCGTAAAGCGCAGCCGGGCCGCCCACCTCTTCGAAACAGCCTCCCCGGGTGGTCACCACCGGAATACCCACCGTCATCGCTTCCAAAATCGGGATGCCAAAACCCTCAAACAGAGAGGGATACACTAAGGCCGCGGCCCTGCGGTACAACACGGCGAGTTCATGCGTAGGCACATGATGGTCAAGCCAATACACTTGCAATCCCAGCCTTTTGGCTTGCACGCGCAGGCTTGTGGCGTAGGCACTTTTGCCAGAACCAACTGCCACCAATGGAACCTCAAGTCCCTGATTTTTTAGCAAAAAAAGTGCGTCGAGCAATTTGTGCCAATTCTTTCTGGGCGTGAGACTGCCAACAGAAATGAGGTAGTCTGAGTCCGGCAACTTAAGCCCTTGGGGAAATGGCAGCGCCGCTCGTTCAGGCAAATGTCGAAGACTGAGCCGCTCGAATGCAGCGTCGCAGGATTGACCAATTACTTGAACATTGTGGGCCGGAATTTTAAAAAACTCCTGTAAATCAGCCTTGGTTTGCTCACTGATGGCCACCACGCAATCCGCTTGCACCGCTGCACGAAGGTATTTTTGCTTGTAAAAAAACCGGTCTACAGCCGGATATAGATTCGGGTAACGCAGAAAAATCAGGTCATGCACCGAGACCACACCTCGTATGCCGGCCCTTCGTAAACCCAGGGGAAGTTCGTGGCTCAAGCCGTGAAAAACCTCCACACCGTCCCGCTGCAACTGTCGGGTAATGCCCCTGCTTCGCCACAAAGGGTGAAAGCTTCGCCCCAGCCAGGAATCGGGCAATCGTATGCCATCGTCAGACGCCGCGAATTCTCCTTTGTTATAAGGCGTGTAGAGCAGGTACTGGTGTTCCGGATAAAAACGGCGCAATCCTTCCAGCAGTGTCCGGCTATAGAAGCCGAGGCCCGTGGCATTGTTAAAATAGCGTTTTGCGTCGAATGCGATGGTCAAGGTTGGAGGAGGCAGATGAAGCCGCAAGGTACGCCAAGAAAGTGTGGCACACCTTGAAGGTGTGCCACACTTAAGCCAAGAACTACTTCTTCTTCCTTGCACCCAATTTCCCTGCATCGAACCAATATATTACTTTGAGGGTCAGCGAGTTGCTTTGTGGAGCACGAAAGGTTTTGTCCAAATTTTTGCGAAAAGTACCACCTCGATTAAAGTCGCCAGCGAATGCCGATTCCTTCCAGATCAGGTTGAGGAAACTGCCAGGTGCAAACTGCCAGGTGTACACAAAATCCACGTTGAACTGGTTGAAATTTTCATCTCCAGAACCTTGCCAGTTTTCGGCGGGACTGAACGTGCCATCGTCGTTGAGATGAAGGTATTGATGGTAGTAAAGATTGGCCCAGTAGTGACGCGCCCGGGCAGTAATGTTCATGCGTGGACCGAAGAGGTAGTCTATCGAAAATGCATTGTCGAAGGTCGTGATATTGCGGCGGCCAAAGATGATGTTGGCAGGGTCGCTTGCATCCACGGCGCCAAAATTGGAGTGATCCTTCGAGAGATTGACGCCGAGCGAGAGACGCAGGTGGTCATTGAGCACCCAGGTGGGTTCAATTTCTATCCCGATATAGGGATCATTTGGGATAGGGCTTTCGCCAAAAAACAATTGGAATTCCGCAAAAAACCGTTTGGAGGAATTGGTATTAAAACTCGGTGAAAAGAAGATGTAGGGCGCGTGGTAAAATTTTTTACCCCACACGCGCGGCTCAAAATAATCGTAGTACCAAATGGGTCTTGTAGTCATGTAAAGCGAGAACGACTGCCGTTTGGTGTTCACCAATTCATAAAACCCTTCTATTTCGAACGATTCCCACCGGCGCGGGGTATAGAGCCATGTGTTGGTTGCATTGATAAAGAAAAACGTGGAGGCGATGTTGCCCCGCTGAGTAAAGTTGCCATGATTAATTACACCCAGCAACCGATAAAAATTGTTGCGTTGGTTGAAGCCAAGATCGCTGGGATCGTAGGTATCGTTAACAGCCCAATGCGCCAATTGTCCCGTCCATGCACCACTTACTTTACGAGCACCGATGTTGTAGCCAAAACCTGTACTGGGTTTTTCGGCAGGAGCGTATGCTGAATTGAACACCATACTGAATTGGCTGTGGCCAAACACTTCGTATCGGTTTCCCGGGTCACGCAAATTGAACGCGAGCGCCGACACATTGGCATCGCGTGCTACGCCTTCCCGAATTACGCTGGTATTGGTAAAACTCAGCGCTGAGTTGTGGGGCAAAGCCTGGTCGAGCACCACCACGTTGTAATTGGTCAGTTCTGAAGTCTGAAATCTGCGGTCCTCACCCGTCAATTCGTTGCGGATCACCGCATGGGAGGGTGCTGAAACCGCGTTCAAAATACCGATCCCAAGTTTGGATTTTGTCCTGCCCGAAAGTTTTGTAGCGTTGAAAAGTTGCGCTTGCGAGGGGTTTTGGGTCAAAACTTCATTGTCCCCTAATTGATCAACTGCATCATAGTAGCCACGTGGCCTCCCGCCAATGCGCCGAGAATAAAGCAATCCACCCTTGCCAAAGAGTTCCGTGCCTTCGGTGAAAAACTGCCGCCGCTCTTCATACTGTACTTCAAAGGGCGTGAGGTTTCGGATGATGTTGTCGCTCTGTGCCTCGCCAAAATTGGGCACCAGGGTGGCATCCAAGGTAAAACTCTCCGAAAGTCCCCATTTCACGTCCAAACCCCCGCTCAAGGAGCGACTGTTGGCATATTCCACCGGCTCGGAAGTCACTGGCAAGCGTTGCAAGGAAGCAGCCAGATAGGGAGAAAACGCCAGGCGCAGCGGCGGGTCTATCGCCTTGATGCCTTCCAGATTCCCCCATTGTGGCATGGCGCCACCGCCATTGGGATCCACAGGGCTCCAGGTGCTGAACTCGTTGACGTACTGAATTTGTCGCGCAATCTGGAGCCCCCAATGCTGTTCGGGTTGTTTGGCAAAACGGATAGCGCTGAACGGAATACGCAATTCCACCACCCATCCATCAGCATGGGTTTTGGTTTTGGAGTCCCACACAGCATCCCAGGTGGGGTCTGTGTTTTCGGGCGACATTTTCAGGTCGCTCTGAACATTGCTCGCAGTAATCTGAAAACGAAAGGCATTCTGTCGGTCCAGGTAAGTGTCAAACCCAATATGTAGCGCATCGGCAGTGCTTTCACCATCACGGGCGCTGAGGTCATGACGAATGGTTTTGCCAGCTTGGTATAGATAGGCGCCTACGTAAATCGCCTCGTCGGTATATACTAGGCGCACTTCTGTTTTTTCTGCGGCGGGATTTCCAAAGTTTGGGCTATTGGTAATGAAATCGGTCATGATGGGCGCCAATTTCCAGCATTCGTCGTCGAGTTCGCCGTCCAGACGGGGTGGGGTTTCGGTACGAATTATGTTGCCGATTTTTCGGTTGGAATCGTTGGTGGGGCCCATTTGGGCGAAAGCAAATTGGCTCACCAATACAAGGCCCGCCGTCGTCAGGAATATGGCGGGCGTCAGGACTATGGCGGGCGAGCTGACAAATAGGAGGTATTTCATTTTCATAGCGCAGGATTTTCTCTATCGGAGAAAATCCGTGCAAATCAGCAAATTCCGATGTGATTGCATCTTGAAACTCTACGAGCGTAAAAATTGGAGGTGCAAAGGGCATCCTGCAGGGGCAGAATTGCCAATTTCATACAGATCACTTCTTTCAAGAAAATTCCTTGAATAAAACCCTCAATGCGTAGTAGGTTTGCCGTAATTGTTATCCATCCAAATACAAATTCACCATGAATAGAACTGTTTACATGCTCTGCGCTATGCCCGCCATAGTCTTAACAACATTAGGGCTGCTTTTTTCCAGCCTTCTGGCGGCGCCGCTCCAGGCCCAAAACCCTATCCCTCACCTTATATTCCACGTAGAACTAAGTGGCTCGGAGGTCATCCCCGCTGTTAATACAGATGCCAAAGGGGCTTATCACTTTTATTTTTACCGCCGACCGCAGCAAAGTAGACGTCAGTGGGATGATTGTGAAGCTAGATGGGGCCGTGACGGAAGCCAAAATCCGCCTGGGCATTACTGGCCAAACAGGTGCTGTGCTACTCGACTTTTTACCCCTTCTTGAGGGGCGGCGTATAAGGGGGCAAATGGACGCCCCTCCTGCCCTGCTTGAGAACCTGTTGATCAATGGTGTTTACGCTGAAATAAACACTACTGCGCACCCCAGCGGAGAGATGCGCGGCCAATTCCTCTGCGAAACCGACCTGGATTTTGGTTTGCACATGACCGGCGATCAAGTCGTGCCACCCACCAACTCCCAAGCCAGGGCTTTTGGTGGCATCCACTATCCCTTGGGCGCGGGCGATATTGTATATGCATTCGTAGTTAACGGATTGAGCAGCTCCATTACCAGTGTAGAGATTTACGAAGGCCAACCTGGAGAAGTGGGCGTTCCTATAAGAAAGCTAACCGCCTTTTTTGGCTCTATTATTCAAGGGCTTGTTTATATGGACACTATGCCAGCAGGTTTTCTCTTGAAACTTCGTGAAGGCAAATATTTTCTCACCATAAAAACGGTCAATTTCCCAAATGGAGAAATACGCGGGCAGCTTACCCACCTTGGTTATTTTATCTCTTTGGCGCCTATTAATGGCATACAACAAGTACCGCCGCCTATACCACCAACACAAGGTTTTGGTTTCAACCAAACCACCATTAATGGTACACTTGACGGCCTTTCCACGACTGTTTTTATCAATGCTATTCAGCCAACTTCTGTGAAGGTACATATTGGGCCCCCAGGGCAAACAGGCCCTGTTTTGGCAGAGTTAGATCCCACCCCAGTGCCCGGACTTTATACCAAAACCTACCCCATTACGCCCGCTCAACTTACCGATTTTGCCCAAGGGCGTCTATATATCAATGCCACCACCAACAATTTCCCCAACGGAGAACTTCGGGGTGTGATGAAGAACACCCTGCGAAAAGGCTATGCATTTGATCTCTGCGGTTTGCAATTGGTGCCACCCACCAACAGCAATGCGCTTGGGATCGGGGTAGCTTCGGTTGACCAGGCCGATTGTTACCTCAATTACAAAATCATCACCGATGGTTTGGCAGGACTGCCCACCGACAGTTACTTCGCCGACGGTGATTTTGGTCAATTTGATACCATATTTCACACTACACCAAAAACGGAGCCCATTATAGCAGGATTGCACGAGATCAGGGCGGCACTTGGCCCAGTCATCGAAAACAGCGGATCTCATGTGCAAATCAGCACAGCGGCCTATCCCAATGGCGAAATCCGGGGTCAGGTGCGCAGGGGATTTACTTGTCCGGAAGTTGTACCAGTTGTTGAACTGGGCGCCATAAGCAATGTAGTGGTGTCACCAGTTCCGTTCCGGGAGTTTTTAAACATCGAACTCGAAAGTTTGTCAGATTTTGAAGGCCGCTTGGTGCTGCGCGATATTTTGGGTGTAGAAACGATGACACAGATGGTGCAAATTGTGGAAGGTGAGCAGACGATTCAGGTCTCGACCGTGCATTTGCCCAAGGGTTTTTATGCACTATCATTGGAGATACCAAGCCAAAATGCCTCGGTATTGCTGAAAAAGTGGTGCGGGTGGAATAGGCCCTATGCCTAAAATCTAAGAAACACATAGTCACAGTAGGACACAAGGTGAAAATAACATTTAAAACCAGCATTGTGATTACAAAAGATGGCCCATAAGAAAGTTTGCTCCTTCTAATCACTTCTCTGTTTTAAATTTTCCTGTTCTCCTGTTTACCTGCCGATAGGCATGGTTTTGCGGTTTTGCGGTTTAATTTTTTAATTTTAGTCCGTAAAAACGCCTCTTTCCTCTATTCTTGTAACACCCTGCAAACAAGGCGTGTCATATTCGCCGCTGAAAAATCAGCCTACTACCACCTATCCCACCGCTCACCTATGCAACTTACTATCCGCAACCTCTCCAAAACGTATGCTAACGGGGTCAAAGCCCTGCAAGATGTTTCGCTCGATATCCCAACCGGGATGTACGGGCTGCTCGGCCCCAATGGCGCGGGCAAAAGCACCCTAATGCGCACCCTCGCCACCTTGCAGGAAGCCGACAGCGGCACTGCCTGGCTGCTGTCAACGGATGGCGCGACAGATGGCGGAATAGATGTTTTGAAAAACAAGGATGCTGTGCGCCGATCTCTGGGTTATCTGCCACAGGAATTTGGCATTTATCCGCGCATCTCGGCAGTGGATATGCTCGATCACCTTGCAACGCTGAAAGGTATCCCAGGCGCTCGGAAAAAAGAGGTCGTCAATGCCCTACTCGAACGCGTCAATCTCTGGGAACACAGAAAAAAATCTGTATCGTCGTATTCTGGCGGGATGCGCCAACGCTTCGGCATTGCGCAGGCACTTATCGGCGATCCGAAACTCATCATTGTGGACGAACCCACCGCTGGTCTCGACCCCGGAGAACGCAACCGATTCTACAACCTGCTCTCCGAAATCGGTGAAAATGTGATCGTGATCCTTTCCACACACATCGTAGAAGACGTGAAAGAGTTGTGCTCCAACATGGCCATCATAAACGGTGGGAAGGTGCTGTATGCGGGTTCGCCAGAGGCAGCACTGATAGAATTAAAAGGCAAAATTTGGGAAAAAGCCATTGCAAAAGCTGAAATAGACGACTATCAGAGCCGATTCAGGGTAATTTCAAGCAAACTCGTGGCGGGCAAGCCAATCATACACATATTAAGCGAACAGAATCCGGGTGATGGGTTTCAGCGTGCAGAGGCGGGCCTTGAAGATGTCTTTTTCTCAAAAATCATGGCTGCTTAAACCCCACATTTGACCTATGTTCAGCACCTTTTTCTCTTTTGAAATTAAAGCCTGGCTGCGCTCGCCCATGCCATGGATTTTCCTCTTCGTCTTCACTTTGATGACTTTCCGGGCCACTGTCAGCGACGACGTTCAAATCGGAGGTTCCTATGGCAACGTCTGGAAAAACGCTCCTTTTGTGGCGCAAAACTGGTATGTTGTTTTTTCTATCCTCTCGCTATTGCTCGTAGTAGCTTTCCTGAATGGCGCCGCCATCCGCGATTTTGAGAACAACACTTCTCAAATCGTTTTCTCCTCCCCTATAAGCAAGGCGGGCTACTATTTTGGCCATTTCGCGGGAGCCTTGTTGATCGCTTTGATTCCGATGGTGGGTGTCTCTTTGGGGATGTGGCTAGGGGCGGTTATAGGCCCTGCAATGGGCTGGGTGGACGCAGCGAGGTTTGGGCCATTTGAGGTTCAGGGACACCTCGACGCCTATGTTACAATCGTTATCCCAAACATGATTTTTGCCGGAGGCATCCTTTATGCGGTAGCCACACTTACCCGGAGCACGATGTACTCCTTTGTGGCGGCAGTGATCCTTTTAGTGGGATATATCATCGCGGGCAATCTGATGCGCGATATGCAAAATGAACAAGTGGCAAGTCTGTTGGACCCTTTTGGCAGTCGGCCCTTTTCTATCCTTACAAAGTATTGGACTGTGGACGAGAAGAATCACCAATCGGTCAGTCTTTTTGCCCCTGGCATTCTGGTGAACCGTTTGCTCTGGATGGCAGTCGGTTTGGCCATATTGGTAGCAGGGTATTTTAAATTCGATTTTGCCGAAAAAGTAAAGGGCCGGAAAAAAGCCAAAATCGCGACAGAATCTGACGAATACGGCCTAAAACAACTTGGTGTATTGCCCAGGGTAACACCAGGCACGGGCACTTCCACGACCCTTAGTCAACTGTGGAGCCAACTGCGCACTGACTTCAAGGGCGTCATCAAAAGCACGCCTTTCATATTGCTGACTTTTATTGGACTGCTCAATTGCATCCCTAGTTTCCAATATGCCACCGATGGATACGGCACCCACAATCTGCCGGTGACTTACACGATGGTGGAGATAGTGAGAGGCGCGTTTTACCTGTTCACCATTTCCATCCTGACTTATTTCACGGGTGCCTTGGTTTGGAAAGAGCGCAACGCCAAAGTCAATGAAATCTACGACGCGCTACCCACCCGCACCTGGACGGGCTATCTGTCCAAATACCTTACGATTGTCTCCGTGGTTTTCCTGCTTAATCTGGTGGCGATAATTGCGGCTGTGGGAGCGCAGGTATTGCATGGTTACGACCGCTTTGAGTTGGGCGTGTATATCCGTGAATTGTTGGTGCTCGATGTGCTCGGTTTCGCCTTCCTGGCCGCACTGTTCATGTTCATTCATGCTGTGTCGCCCAACATGTACCTCGGGTTTTTCATCTGCATCGTTCTTGTGGCAGTCAATTCGTTTGTCTGGGGCATTATGGACATATCGAGCAACATGGTCAAACTCGGTGGCACGCCCTCCTACACGGTCAGCGATCTTTATGGTTATCAGCCTTACGCCAAGGGGCTTACCTGGTTTCACTCCTACTGGCTGTTGTTTGGCGGCTTGTTGGCCGTGGCCGGTATCTGCCTTTGGCCGCGCGGCAAAGAGTCGGGTTGGCGCAAACGCATTTCGTTGGCCAGGCAAGAGTGGAAAACGTACAAAATGGCAGGATTGGGCTTGCTTTTGCTGTGGATTTGCACTGCCGGGTTTGTTTTTTACAATACTAAAGTTCTAAACAAACCCATAGGGGAGAACACTCAGGAAAAACGCATGGCGCGATACGAAAACGAGTACAAGCGTTTTCAGGGCTTTCCCCAACCGCGTACTTACGGACTAAAATACGACATCCGTATTTTCCCCGAAACCCGCAGCTATGAGGCGGATGGCCAGATGTGGGTGCGCAACTTGCACGCCAAACCAATTGATTCCCTGTTTGTGCATATCCCTGATAAAGGCGATTTTCTGTTTGAAAATCCGCGCCTCAGCCTCTTGCTCAACGATTCCGCGCTTTACCTCCGTTTTTACAAAATCAGCCCTGCACTTGCTCCCGGGGATTCTATGCTGTTGAAATTCAACACCGTATATCATGCCAAAGGATTTGAGAACGAACTCTCGAACACGAGCATCATGCAAAACGGGACGTTTTTCAACAACGGCGACATCTCGCCCACCTTTGGGTATCACGAAGGCGGCGAATTGAGCGAAAAAAACAAACGCCGCGATTATGGCCTGCCGGAAAAAACACGGATGGCTCCGTTAGACACGGCCAACTACGCTGCCCGAGGCAATCAATACCTCAATATTGACTCAGATTGGGTCACCGTAGAGACCACCATCAGCACCTCCGCCGATCAGCTTGCCATTGCGCCCGGGTCCCTTTTAAGTGAAAAAACCGAAGGAGATCGCCGCATTTTCCACTACAAACTCGACCACAAAGCCTGGAATTTCTACTCCTTCCTTTCCGCCCGGTATGAGGTGGCACGAGAGGAAAAAGGGGGTATCACCTACGAGGTGTATTACCACGCCGACCACGCCCGCAACGTACCGCGTATGCTGAAAGCAATGCAAAAGAGCATTGAATACTACACCACGAACTTTGGGCCGTATTACCATAAACAGTGCCGTATCATAGAGTTTCCGCGGTATGCAGAGTTTGCGCAGGCCTTCCCTGGCACAATGCCGTACTCTGAGGGCATCGGTTTCATCGAGGATTTTAGACAGGAGGAGGATGATATTGACATGGTATTCTACGTGGTGTCGCACGAGATGGGACACCAATGGTGGGCGCACCAGGAATGCGGCGCGAATATGCAGGGCGCAGAAATGACCACCGAAACCTTCGCCCAATACTCTGCCCTGATGGTGATGGAGCACGAATATGGTCGCGATATCATGCGCAAGTTTTTAGAGTATGAAACCGATAAATACCTCCGCGACCGGGGCCGTGAAACCCTGCGCGAAATGCCACTCGCCAAATGCGAACGGCAGGGCTACATCCATTACAACAAAGGTTCGGCGGTGATGTACTACCTCAAAGAGATGATTGGAGAAGACAAGGTGAACGCTGGTTTGAAAACATTTTTGGAAAAATTCCGCTATAAAAACCCGCCCTACCCTACGAGCATAGATGTGGTGAATGAATTTGCGGCACAAACGCCCGATTCGCTTAAATATATCATTCAGGACTTGTTCTGGGACATCACCCTATTTGAAAACAAGACCAAAGAGACTTCAATGAAGGACCTCGGCAATGGCAAATATGAGGTGACCATCCAGGTGGAATGCCACAAACTCAAAGCCGATGAACTTGGCAAAGAAACCGAAGTGCCCGTGAACGATTGGATGGAAATAGGCGCCTTTGCCAAACCCGAAGGAGACAAAAAATACGGCAAGACCCTCTATCGCCAGCGGGTGAAGATTGCGCAAAAAGACAACACGTTTACGTTTGTGGTAGATGAAAAACCGGACAAGGCAGGGATTGACCCGTTCAGGATATTGATTGATCGGGAGCCGAAGGACAATGTGAAGGAGCTGAAGTGATCATGGATGAGCATCGAATGAATCCCGAACTTGAGTCATCCCTAATTTTATAACATTAATGATCTGTTCCGTTGCAACATCAAACTTGACATAATTTAAACCACAAAAGGCACAAAGAGCACAAAAGAAGTACGATACGGTCTTTTGTGTCCTTTTGTGCCTTTTGTGGTTCAAACTACGCTACATATGGAAAAGTAGTGTTTTTTTGATGTTTTCACTTGTACGATTTTATATTGTTACAAAGTTCGGGGTGACTCATTTTAAGTTTTGAGCGCCATCTCATACCACCGCGTCCATTTCTTTCAGGCAGGTTTTCAGTTTGTCCACATATTTTCCGTAGGAAAACTTGATTAAAACCCAAACCAAGCCTGAAACCAAGGCCCAGGCAAGGCTGCTTTGAACAAAATTACCGGGGTGCTGCCGGTAAAAAACTGGAGGCTGCCAGTGCCGATGGTTTGTTGACGCCACAACCTCGCGGCGAAGAACACAATAGGTAATAACAATACGCCGCCCCAGAAATAAATCCGCAAGGCCATTTGCCAAAACTGGATGGACTCCTCCAGCATTGAGCGTAGCGGGCGGTGCATGGAAATGCCCTTATTCAGGTTTTTAAGAGCTAAAAAATAGAAAATAAAACATGGCCCGATCACGAACATCACTTGCAGTATGGCAAATCGTTCCGCGGTGCTTTCCGCTTGAATGGCTGCATAAAGCAATAGAACTGTGAGGATTATACCCAATGCAAACTCCCATAAAAGGTTGGTGCGCAGGTTTTGGAGCGCATTCTTGCTGCGCTTGGCGAGCAATGCTTCAATCTGTTGCGCATTCAAAGCAATTTGAGCGGCGGGTGCGTTTTGCCAGAGATTTTTCATGTCGTCAAATTCGTTGTTCATGTTGAATGAATGGTTAGGAAGTGGGCGCGGAGTTTTTCGCGGATGCGGTGCATTTTCACTCGAATATTATTGGGCGTCAAGCCAGTGAGTTCAGCAATTTCGTCGTTGGTTTTTTCTTCAAAACTGAGCAGCAAGAGCGCTTTTTCCACATCCGAAAGGGTATACAAGGCTTGGTACAGCATTGCAACCCGCTCCTCGGTGTCCGATTCCTCGTTTGGGATTTGGTGCATGATTTTTGTCAATGGACCAATAGGCTGAGGTCGAGTTTTTCGGTGGCTTGAGATGGCCACGTTGAGCGCAATGCGGTAAATCCAGGTGCTTTCCTTTGCCTCGTTCCGAAAATTGGGATAAGCCCGCCAGAGTTGCAGTGCAATTTCTTGAAAAAGGTCACGTCGGTCTTCCTCCAAAGGGCAATACGCCCGACAGATTTTATGCACGATGTTCTGTTGTTGCAACAAGAGTTGGACGAATGCTTTGTCAGGTGAAGCCACTAGGTTTTGCTTTTAATAGATTAGTCGCAAGATGACGAGAAACATTACAGAAGTACAAACTTTTTCCTTCTATGCTCGTTCCCTTTAAGTCGCAAAACACCTACATTTGCGCACTTTTTTGACAAAAACACAAAAAATGGCCTCGACAATATTCGATCTTAAAATGCTCAAGGCGTTTTACGCCAATCTCCCCGCCCGCGTAGACGCAGCCAAAGCCAAACTGAAACGCCCCCTCACTCTTTCCGAAAAAATCCTTTTCGCCCACCTGCACCCCGACAACCCGCTTGCCGACTACAAACGCGGCGGCGATTATGTGTTTTTTCAGGTGGACCGCGTGGCCATGCAGGACGCGACTGCTCAAATGGCCTTGTTGCAATTCATGACCTGTGGTCGTAAAAAAGTAGCCGTTCCCAGCACCGTTCACTGCGACCACCTCATCACTGCGGAAGTAGGCGCAGAAAAAGACATGATTGTCGCTTTGGATAAAAACAAAGAAGTATTCGACTTCCTGTCTACTGTTTCACAAAAATACGGCATCGGATTCTGGAAACCTGGTGCGGGCATCATTCACCAAATCGTTCTGGAAAATTACGCTTTCCCAGGCGGCATGATGATTGGTACTGACTCGCACACCGTTAACGCTGGCGGTCTCGGAATGGTCGCCATCGGCGTAGGAGGTGCAGACGCAGTGGATGCCATGAGCGGCATGGCCTGGGAACTCCAAATGCCAAAACTCATTGGTGTAAAACTCACCGGCAAACTGCGCGGTTGGACTTCACCAAAAGACGTAATTTTGAAAGTGGCTGGCATCCTTACGGTAAAAGGCGGCACTGGTGCCATTGTAGAATATTTTGGCCCCGGAGCACAAAGTATAAGCGCCACAGGCAAAGGCACGATCTGCAACATGGGAGCGGAAATCGGCGCCACGACCTCGACTTTTGGATACGACAAAAGCATGGCGCGGTACCTAAAAGCCACGGGTCGCAGCAAGGTCGCTTCGATGTGCAACAAGGTCGCTGACTACCTCACGGGCGATGCCGAATGCTACGCCAACCCGGAGAAATACTTCGATCAGGTTATTGAAATTGATCTGAGCAAACTCGAGCCGCACATCAACGGGCCATTTACGCCAGACTTGGCTTGGCCGCTCTCGAAATTTGCCGCAGCTGTCAAAAAGAACAAATACCCTGCGAAATTGGAGGTAGGCCTCATTGGCTCATGCACCAATTCCAGTTATGAAGACCTCACCCGCGCGGCCTCTATAGCGCGCCAGGCACATGAAAAAGGCATCGAAGTCAGGTCTGAATTCACCATTACACCGGGTTCGGAACTGATCAGGTTCACCGCCGAGCGCGACGGACTTTTGCGTGATTTTGAAAAAATCGGTGGCATGGTGCTCGCCAATGCCTGCGGCCCCTGTATCGGCCAATGGGCACGGCATATTGACGACCAGAACCGCCCGAACTCCATCATGACCTCGTACAACCGCAACTTTTCCAAGCGAAATGACGGTAATCCAAACACCCACGCTTTTGTGGCTTCGCCCGAAATCGTGACGGCGTTTGCCATTGCGGGCGACCTGACTTTCAATCCGAAAAAAGGCGTTTTGATCAATAAAAAAGGCGAAACTGTAAAGCTCGACCCTCCGAAAGGAATCGAATTACCAAAAGCGGGATTCGCCGTAGAAGACGCTGGTTATATTGCTCCGGCCAAAGGCGCGATCAAAATCGCAGTCGCCAAAGACAGCAACCGCTTGCAATTGCTCAAGCCGTTTAAGCCCATCACGAACAGCGAATTGAGCGACATGCGTGTGCTCATCAAAGCAAAAGGGAAATGTACCACCGACCATATTTCGATGGCTGGCCCCTGGCTCAAATACCGCGGCCACCTCGAAAACATCTCGAACAACTGCTATATCGGCGCCGAAAACGCCTTCAACGGCGAACGGAATAAAGTGCTCAACCTGGAAAATGGCCAGTTCATGGAAGTCCCGGCTTCAGCACGGTTGTACCAGAAAAAAGGCATCAGCACCATCATTTTCGGCGAAGAAAACCTCGGAGAAGGAAGCAGCCGCGAACACGCTGCAATGGAACCTCGCTACCTGGGTGTGAAAGCAGTGGTCGTGAAATCCTTCGCGCGTATCCACCAAACCAACCTGAAAAAGCAGGGCATGCTGGCGCTGACTTTTGCCAACCCTGCGGATTACGACAAGGTGCGCCAGGACGACAAAGTAAGCATCCTAGGGTTCGATAAATTCGCCCCCGGAAAGCCGCTCCAAATCGTGCTTTCGCACTCAGACGGCACCACAGAAAAATTCGACGTGAACCATACCTACAATGATGCCCAGATTGAGTGGGTGCAGTCTGGGAGTGCGTTGAACAAGATTCGGAAGGATTTTGGGATGAAGTAGGGAACGCGCCTGCCTGACGCCAGTCAGAGATTTCGCGGATTGGGCTGATTTTCGCGGATTCTTGAATTGAGGTAAAAATTGTTCTAAGTATTTAAGACAAAAAAGCATACTTTTGTACTATTATAGCGGGGTGCGCTCCGCTGCCTACATGGGGCGAGTTACAACAGACCGTAACTCGCCCCAATTTTTTAGAATCGGTGCTTGCCCTTCAAAATGGTAATGCGATCAAATTGCCAGAGAACGATTCCCACCACGACCCAAACCGTTTGTATCGAGGCATATTTTTGACATCCTTTGAAAAGTGCATTTCTCAGCGAACCGAATTCCACTCTTTGTTCGATGTGCAAGATTAGATTTTTCGATTTGCGGTAGGCCGTTCGGAATTGGAATACCACGGCACGTTCGATGTTGCGGGCATTAGAAATTCGCTTGATTTCAAAGATTTCTGTTCCATTTGAACGTCTGCGGCAACAAAACTGCCCGCTTCTTCCAATAGCGTCACCGCAAATCCCAGCTTTTTAGGTACAGACAAACACCCAATTCTGTTCTAATCCGGTTGCGGAATGTCTGCGATGCAGGGCAAAGAAGCCACCCGTCTCTTCATCGTAGCCCAAAGCATCCGGGTAATCCCCCATAATTTTGAATGTCTTGGCTGCCTTCTTGCTCGTTTTGAAAAACTCATGTGCAGGCAGGTCTTCGAATATTTGGAGATGAGGCGGTTTCATATTTGGCGCTGTGTTCTTTTGGAAAAAATGGAAATCTTAGGCTGACAAAAGTAAGAAATACTGGGCTTGAATACGAACAGCACAGAACCTACCAAGTGGTCGGACCGATTTTTTTGTTTTTCCAGAACATTGGTTTGAGGTATTGTTGCTTTTCAACGGGTGGACAACTTTGAAGTCTTAACAGAGATACGTTAGACATTCTCTTGAGACGGTGGCAGCTAAAACCAATACCCCCTCAACCATTCCTTCAAAGTCTTAAAATCCCGAAGCAATTCCAGGTTTTGCTTCATCCCTTTGATTTCTTTTTTGATGTCTTTGAGGCTTTTTTCAAACGCCCATTCCACCTGCCTGGGGTTAAAATAACCGAAGTGGCTGATATTGGCCAGTTGCGCTAACTGGCGTTCAATTTCCCAAAGTTCATCCGTGAGTTCTGCCAGTTGACTGAGGAGGCTTTTGTTGAAATAACGAAGTTTGTCGTCGGCCAGAGCGTCAAGATGGCTGCCGTCAATGCGCTCCAATTCGAGTTGGAGTTGCAACAAGGCGAGCAAATCGTTGGCCTCGTATGCGGCGGTGACCCGCTGTAAAATGGCGGTTTTTCGGATTTTTTCAGTCTCATCTGGTTCGCGGTCGGGGTGGAATGCCTTCACCAAATCCATATATACTTCCCGGACAGTCTGGGAGATTTTCTTTTCCTCCTGTTTTCGTTTTTCTTCTTGTGCTGCTCGTTTGGCCTCAGCTTTGATCTGTTGCGCTGTCTTGGGCTTTTCGGATTTGCGGGATTTGGTTTTATGGGCTTGTTGTTCCTCGGCAACCTCGCGTTCAGCCAATTTTCCGGCAACATAGGCCCTGAGTTTATCGGCAGTGTCTACATCGGCATCATCGTCGAATTCGATGTCGTACATACTGGTTGCCATCTCCTTCATCCTGGCGAGCGTCAGCTCTTCCGTTTCGGCATTGGCAGCGTCAAAATCTTTATCTGGACTGTGGAAATTGTAAATTTCTTTCAAATCATCAAAACCCGCATCGGCCAGTTCAAAACTCATCTCCGTGATGAGGTGTTGGAGTTTTTTGGTCTCCGATTTGTTGAACTTGTGGTTGCGAAACATCCGGTCGAGCAGCCGCACCGTGTCCGCACGATGGGTTTGATGCTTGTCCACCAGCGGCTTCAGTTCGAGGGCGGCACGTTTGTTAAGACGCTCACCAAGCCCATCAAGCATTTGAATTTGCTCACGGGTTTCTGTGATTTTTTTGGTGAGGCGGTTGAATTCTTTCTGCTGTGGGCTGAGCAGTTTTTTGTCTACTCCTTTCTTGACCACAACTTCCGCAAACAGGTCTTTTTTCATGGTAAAAATTGAAGGGACAAAGGACGGGAAATCGTGCTTCATCTCGCTTCCAACTTGCAAACTTGACACTTGCAAACTTGAAACTTCTCACACCCAAACATTACACCCCTCCGTGCAATTCTGACAAATGTCTATCTGATCACGCCCCTAAGGATAGCCCGCCGAAAATCATAGTACGTTGGCGAATGCCAAAGAGCACGAAAAGTTGTCGTTTTCAAATCGCCGAGTTTGTATTGCGCGTCTTTGTCAAAACAGCAAGGCACTACGATACCGTCCCAGGTGATCACGCAGGAATGCCAAAGTTTCCAGCAATGCGGGGTAAGCGCGTGTTTCACTTGCCAATTTCCATTGGGCATTTGGCGGTAACGAGCGTATTGGTCAAGCGTTGGGATGAGCGAGTTACCTTGTTCATAATCATACACTTGCGCGGTTTTCAACTTCACTTCATCCACACCGATTTCTTTGGCGAGCCGATAGATTTCGGGTATTTGATGCTCGTTGGGCCGCACCACAAGAAATTGAAAAATAAGGTAAGGGCTGCGGCTTTTTAACTTCTTTTTCCATTGCACGATGTTTCGCGCCCCTTCCAAAACAGTGTCTAGTTTCCCGGCGATCCGGTATTGTTCATAGATTTCCTGAGTGGTGCCGTCCACCGAAATGATCAATCGGTCAAGACCAGATTCTACTGTTCGGCGGGCATTGTCGTCGTCGAGAAAATGCCCGTTGGTACTGGTGATGGTGTATATTTTTTTGCTGTGGGCAAACGCCACCATGTCTAAAAACTTGGGGTTGATGTATGGTTCGCCCTGGAAATAAAAGATCAGGTAAAGAAGCTCGCGGTGTAATTCCCCGATGGTTTTGCGGAAAAAATCTTCCTTCAAATTCCCGGTATCGCGGCTGAACGCCCGGAGTCCGCTGGGGCATTCGGGACAGCGCAAATTGCAGGCCGTGGTTGGTTCTATGCTGACCGTGACGGGCACTCCCCATTGCACCGCCCTTCGGGTCCATTTTGACCAATAAAAAGAAGCGAGGACTTGGGCAAAATTCCAGACCCGGCGTGGGGTGAGTTTGGAGAGGAAGTTGAGGGAATCGTGGAAGTTCAAAGTTGAAAGTTTCAAGTTCACTACTGCCACCGATCCTGCCAACTGCCATTGCCTACTGCTACTGCTTACCACCCTACCCTTCCACCAAAGTCCCCACAGATTTACCCAGCACGATATCCGGCAGATTCTCTGGCCCATTAATGTCAAAAACGATGATCGGCATATTGTTTTCCTGGCAGAGTGTGAAGGCCGTCATGTCCATCACTTCGAGGCCGAGGCTGATGACCCTGGCGAAGGTGAGTGTATCAAATTTGATCGCCATGGGGTCTTTCTCCGGGTCGGCAGTATAGATGCCATCTACCCGAGTGCCTTTGAGGATAGCGTGGGCGCCGATTTCGTTGGCGCGGAGCGCAGCGGCAGAGTCGGTGGTAAAAAACGGATTGCCCGTTCCGGCAGCGCAGATGACCACGCGGCCTTTTTCCAGATGTCGGATAGCGCGGCGACGGATGTATGGCTCAGCCACGTTTTCCATTTTCAAAGCCGTCATCACCCGTGTTTGCACCCCGATACTTTCGAGCGCGCTTTGGAGCGCGAGGCCATTGATGACGGTTGCGAGCATTCCCATGTAATCGCCTGTCACACTGTCAATTCCAGTGCCGTCTGATTGTATGCCACGGAAAATATTTCCCCCACCGATTACTACCGCCACTTCCACCCCCATGTCGCGCAACTGCTTGATTTGATGGGCGTAGTGCTGTAACATTTCGGCAGTGATGCCGAATTTCTGGCTGCCCATCAGGCTCTCGCCGGAAAGTTTGAGGAGAATGCGGTGGTATTTGAGTGCGCCCATTGAGTTGTGTTTGATTTTTTATCCGCCTTAGCGCATTTACTCGACTTAGCCTTTGGCAGCGGTGAGGCGCGGAGGCGGATGTAGCCACAAAGGTCTTAAACCTTTTGGACTTTGGACCTTTGACTTAGTGATACGTTTACGAAACCTGATAGGTTTCGTAAACGCATTATAGTATAGTCACAGCTAATAGTCAAAAAGCCTCCCCCAAGGTCACGTAAATCCCAGAATTGCCTTTGCCGTCCCCAATCCCGTAGTCTATACGAAGGTGAAGTTTTTGTCGCCGATCAAATTCTATACGCAATCCGGCACCGCCATTGGGGCGGAATTTTGCCGATTCTCCCGCTTTGCCAAACACCGTGCCGCCACCGCCAAACACCACCCCCTTGAATCGCCAAACGATTGGAAACCGAAATTCCGCTTGTGTCATAAGCAAGTGTTTATCACGAAATTTCCCGTCCGGATAGCCTCGCAAACGGCGCGGGCCTCCTATTTGCGGCAATTGAAAAAAAGGCACATCTCCTGCCGTAAAAATCCCTATCCCGTGAATCGCCAATACATTTTTGCCAACATGGAAATAGCGCGCCACATCAAGCGAGCATCGGGCAAACTTATAGTCACTGCCTGTAATCCGGTGTTCGCCAGTAAAGGCAACTTCTGTCAACCAGCCACTTTTTGGGTAAAAAGCATTGTCGCGGGTGTCTGATATCCAGACCGGGCCTACCGAAGAAGAAATCCCTCCGTCTGCGCCAGTAATCTCCCCTTTTGCAATTTCACCGTCGGGCGATGCAGAAATGATATTGTAAACATCCAGAAAAACGCGCAGGCCGATCAAGTGCTGTTCTTGAACCCGTTTGGCTGCCGTGACCCGGATGCGCGGAAATTTGGCCGTGTAAGTTTCGATGTAACTGTTTGGGTACTCATTGCCAATGCCGAAGTACTGGTATAGGTAGCGGTACCATCCTACCTCGCCATACACGCGGTAACGGTTCTGGTTGCTCAGCCATTGAAAGGGGAAAAAAACGAGGATTTGCTTGTTCTGTGTATAGGAAACATTAAAGGTCAGATTGGAACGACGGGGCCGTGTAGGAAAAGTGACGATGCCTGCCGCGCCAATCCCCCAGCGGGTGTCGGGGCTATAAAACAGCAGCGGAACACCAAAAAAACTTAGGGAGGAATCCCTGCGGGTTTCTTGTGGCAATGAATCGCGGCGTATCACTTGTGCCGCCGTTTTGCCCACATGGAGGAATTGGCAAAAGGCGATGAGCAGGAGGAGTTTGAATTTCATGTGTGGTGGAAACGGGCGCGGGATGGGATAGTTCTCGTGACCGCTCAATGAAGCGGCCAAAAGCGGCTAATCCGGGCCATAAACTACTTCGGCGGGTTTGGGATGGTACGGATTGATTTTTGAATAAATCCGAGAATCCAAAAACTGCCCTTCGAAGTAGAAATTTTCCCGAAAATAGGCCTCCTGGACAAAGCCAAGTTTTTCCAAAACGCCCCCCGAACCCTCGTTATCAGGATCAGTATTGGCTTCAACACTGTGGAAATCCATGACTTTAAAACAGTATTCCATGGCCGCTGTAATCGCCTCACTCATAATGCCTTGTCGCCAATAATCGTATTGTAGCGTA
>JADJFA010000012.1 GCA_016708875.1 Lewinellaceae bacterium | reverse complement strand
AAGCGAGGATGCACAAATAGTATTCAAAATCACCTCCATTCAATATCATCAATGAAAATATTTCCAACAAATTTACAATTAATCGTACTATCCCAACCGGCTTTAAGCGCGACTTTGACTCCAATTCTATGAACCCTTGATGCCATGAATTGTTTAGAATCGGAGTTTGTTCTCAATACCAAATCAGCCCAATTTTATCAATATACCGCATCGTTGCTTCCTCGCCATATAGATGTTTTTGATTAGCATCTTCAAGATATAATTGTATCTTAAAACAAGGAGAAATGGAATCAGCAACCATGTATTTTAGTGATATACTTTTGGATTCCAAATTGTATGAATTGGAACGCAGGCCCCATATGTCCCTAAATAGATCACGATAAACGAAACCAACGGAATCTAGATATGGGATGTTCCCAATTTTTATTCCAATCTGCAAGGAATTGTCTCCAGATTTGCTTATATCATTTGATATTTTGAGAAAAGAACAAGCGAATTGACTTACCCAAGTTGCATCACTTCCATTTTCAAAGTCGAGTTTTTCAATCTTGGGAAGTAACTTATCCTTGGATATATATATTAACAATCCAACCAGCAACACAAAGGTAAGACCCCGAAATATCTCATAAAGAAGACCCCAATTTATCCGTGGATTTCAAATCATTAATTTTCTTTACTCTCCAACATGTCTGAATGTTTTTGGCTATTGTACTCGATAGTTTATTGAGGCAAAATAATTTTCTTTTCAAAGTGTTCATCCTTTGTTTGCTTGACTCGCTCCAGCAAAAATCTAACTACCTCGTCAAGGCGGTCCTTAGCAATTAAGTCTTTAAGTGATTGTTTGCTCTGCATAGTTCTAGGATTGTAAATCAGTAATTTATTGAACCATTTTTTCCTTCTACATTTTTTATTGAACTATAATCCACATTTTCAAAACAAAATTGAAAACAGGTATTCAGGTTTTTCGATCATTCAAACCCCCTCCACAATCGCTATCTCCTCCTCCGTCAACCCATACAACCCGTACACCAAAGCATCTACCTCCGCCTCCAATGCGCTCGTGTCGGATGGAGGGCGGATTGTTAGCGGCGAGGATGCGGGTGACGAGGGTGATAATTTTTCCTTTTGAGTCAATCAGTCATGAATGGGAATAGGGAAGATTCAACATAGATAATTTCTGACATCGTACAAACCCAGCCTTACCTTGTCACAAATATTGCCTAGGAACATCTTGCTGACTTTGGAATTAAAATTCCTGAGAAGAATTTATCATCAGAAATTATCAATTGATTGTTGTATTTCCATAATAGAGACTCATCCAAAGCAAGGAATTAGCTTCCATCAAAATGCCCTAGGCCAAAGAATTTTAGTTTTTTCAAACTCTTTCCAATAATCCACCGCATCCTGTATTTCATACCATTGATAACTTCCTGGCTTCCTGCCCGGCCATTTGGCGTCTGTGTTGTTTTTGGGTCTTGGCATAAGCCTCTCCTTATATTTCGTTAGATATTGTAGATGGCAGGATAGTCTTCTAACTTTATTCCTCTTCTGGTGAAAATCAAATACTTATCACTCATCGGTGTCTGATACCGTTTTATATCCCTACCCGCCAAAAACGGCTTTATCACCTCCGCACTCCGAGCATCTTCCGCAATCAAACGATCCCGCGTAGTCGCGTCAATTACAAAGGCTTCGTTCAAGCCTGTTTTTATTCCGTAATAGATTTTCCCCTGCACATATTCCCCCAGCGGCGTACCGGCAGCCCGAAGTTTTGTCGAGCAATTGCTGCACCCCCTGATTGCTCAGCGTCCAGCCGGAATCGCTCAGGCTTTCAAGGCCCACGGAGAAGGCGTTGCTGCGAATGTATTCACTCAGCGAACTTTCGTACGTCAGGGTGTTGATTGTAGCGGCGGGGAATGTGGAACGCGCTTCCGCCCGGCTCATTTCGAAAATGCAAGGGTAGGTCGTGGCTTCTTCAAACACAGGTAAGTCGCCAAAATCGCTGATGCCTTCTATGCGGTGGCGTTTTACAAACTGCCGGAGTTTGTCGCCATACCCGGCGCGCATCCATTTGTTGGGCAAGATGTAACTGAATTGACCGCCAGGCCGGAGGATATTCATGCCGCGCTCCACGAAATACACATAGAGGTCGGCGGTGCCGGCATAGGTTTCAAAAATGCTCTGGAAATGAGGTTTGAATACTGTCAATTCTTCCTGACGGATATAAGGCGGATTCCCCAGCACCGCATCAAATCCAACAAAAGTGCCGGCATCGTCCAGCACTTCAGGAAATTCAAAGCGCCATTCGAAGGCGTTTTTATAGATTTTGTTGTTTTTGATTTCCTCAATTTCAGCACTTAACTTGTTGATTTCCTCCACAATTTTCGCCTTTTCTTTGTCTCTTTTGGCTTCCAAGGAATCTTCCACAAGGCTTGTTTCAAATCCTCATCCAGCGCAAAACGGCTCACCAGCGAGTTCCCGGATTTGATGTTGATGTCAATGTTCGGCAGCGTTTCGAGGCGTTGGTATTTGCTTTCTGCGGTGAAATAGGCGTGTTTCAACAATTCCACCCACAAGCGCAAACGGCAGATCATCACCGATTTAGGGTTGATGTCCACCCCGAACAGGCAATTCTCGATCAGCGTTTGTTTTTCATTGAACAGGGCTTCCTGAATGCGTTGGGAGGCCGTGTTGCCGGGCTGGTACTCAATGGCTTGGTCGTTGTTGGAATCCGTGAGGATGAGTTCGTCATTGCCCACTACTGCGTTGATAGGCAACAGTTTGCCGCTGGAATCGCAGAGAATCCCCAGGTCGCTTTTGATGGCGATGAGTTCATTGAGCGCACTTACCAGGAAGTGTCCGCTGCCCACCGCCGGGTCGCAGATGCGCAGGCTATTGATGACGGCATGGGCCTCCGGAGCGGTGTTTTTGGCGAATCAGTTCGTTGTGCAAGTCGGTTTCCACATTCGCACAATCCCAGCCATAGCGCTCGTTGAACTTTTGCAACACGGCGCGGCGCAGCGTTTCCCGGCACATGTACATCGTGATAAAACCGGGGGTAAAAAGGAGCCGTCGCGGTAGCCGTTTATTTTTTCAAAAATGAGGCCTAGCACGGAAGCATTGATGACAGCGCGGTTTTCGGCCTGAATCCGGGCTTTGGCGTCGCTGCTGAAATCGTAGGCGTCGAGGAAGGCGAAGAGATAGGCCAGGGTTGGCATCTCCTTGGGCGTGTTGGGGTTTTGCCGCAGCACCGAATTGGGCAGCACGGGCATGGTGAGCCGGTCGGTCAAAGAAGATACGCGCAGGGTGCGGCGTTCCAGTTCGGTTTGCTCAAACAGCGAACTGTTCAGGTAAGGAACGCTGTTGAATTTTTGCTGCACTGACTCGCGGCGTTCGCCCTCGGGGACGGCCAGGACGTGGAAGAACAACTCGTTGAGTTCGTCGTAGTCTTTGACCCTTTCTACCGTCAGCAAGCGCTCGCCACCCACTCTCCAGCGAAGCAGTTGGCCTTCAAGCAATTTCAGGAACAGAATCCGGTTGAGCCAGGTAATGCAGGGTTCGAGTGCGATGCTAAAACGCTGATCTTCAGGTGTGTCTCCGAATTGGTCAAGCCCGGTAGCATCCCGCCACACGCCGCTTATTTCCAGTTCGGAGAGGGTATTTTCTAACAAACTGCCTTCGCAGCGACGTTTGGCGGCTCGGTCAATGATCTTTTTGCCGCCCTCTTTCAGTTCCTCCAGTCCGAGGATGTAGAGCAGTTCGTCGTAGAACTGTTTGTTCAGGGCGTTGCTGTCGTTGGCGAATGCTTTTTTAAGCAGGTGCTGCGGCGACAGGATTTTGTACAAGTCGAGAAGCAGTTCGTCGTCGTTCGGGTCTTGGTTGGTAGCGGCTGTAGCGTAATCGCGGAGATCGAAGCTGCAGCAGTGCAGTTCCGGCAGTTCTTTTTCAAAAAACGGCGCGGCTATTTCCTTGTAAAACCAATCCGTATTTCCAGAGCCAAGCCGGCCTTCTGACCATTCGGCGTATTGTTTCAACAGCTTGTTGTTGGCATAGATATGTCGCTCAAAATCAGCGGCATCGAAAATGTACCAGGCGTGGATGTTGTTGATGATGAGGTGGCGGATTTCCTTGTTGTCCGCCTTGCTGCGTTCGTTGAGGTAATAGCGCAGCAGTTCGTGGAGCGCCTTGGCATTTGGCTTGTCGGGCGAGATCATTTCCGACTTGTTGCCTGGCTTTTTCGTTTCAATGATGACGCCGACCGAGTCCTTGGCCGTGCGGCCATTGTGGATCACGAGGTCCTGACGGTCTTTGGTATTGACAAAATGTTCGTCGCGGTAATAGGTGGCTTTCAGGAAATCGGAAACGATGTTTTTGAGGTGTTCCTCGCTTTCAGCGGCGGAGTGGCCGAGGTGTTCCAGCAGTCGGGCAAGTTCGGACTTGAACGTTTCCAGGCGGGCGCGTTCCACATTTTGGACGCGGTAGGCGGGATGAAGTGATTTGGAGATTGTTTGCGTGAGGAGCCTCATTAGCGCGGTTTGGTTTAGGGGGCAAGTATAGGGCTAATTTGGAAAATCGAGGTGACACCTCCGGAGGAGGAGGTATCACCTCGATTTTTTCGAGCGTCTTACCCAGATTTCAGGGCTTTTGCTTTTTCGAGGAGCCAGCGCCATTCGGCGGCTTGTTTTTTTTCCTGGATGCGTTTGAGGAGAAGATCGGAGCGCTTGGGGTCGCCAGGGAGGGAGTTGATGATCTGGTGTAGGAGGTTGGCGAAGTCGGAGTGGATTTGCTTATTGGTATCTGAAAGCAATTTGGGGGAAGTTCGACTTAAAAACACTTTAAACGCCTCGAGTTTGAACGAGAGCAAGTCGGATTTTAATTCGTAGTAGGCTTTGATTTCCAAACATTTCCCTCGGAGCAAATAATCAACAAAAGGTGAGGAAGCGGGGATATTGTCTAAACATTCGGGAAAGCGGCCCACACCAAACAGGTAGTTTGCCAAATTTAGGCGGTAAATATCTTGGGTCTCATTTTCACCAATGAGGTCGAGTTTGTTTTTTTCGATAAAATCAATTGCCCAGTCAAAATCTTTCACCCTAATAGCATTGCTTGTAACAGCCCAATAACGACTTGGATGGAGTTTTCCTTCGTAGTGAAGATAACCACGTGTTAAATTATCTTTATAAAGATCATGAAGGGTCAATGCTATCTCTTCATTACCATAATCTCCAGCAGATACAAGAATACACAGGTTTCGCAAATAGGTATAAAATTGTTGAAGGCTTTCTTTGTCAAGGTTTTGCTCATATCGTTGCAACATCTCATAAAAGGTACGGATGTCTAAAGTGTCGGGACGGTCTTTTTTAAGGAGATTGAAAACTGCAAAGTTGGCTCTGAGTGATGGGGATTCTTTTAAATAGATTTCTGGAATATTACATTCCTCAAGTTGTGGCACAAGAGCGTCGGGGTACCTCCACTTTGGCTGCTTTTGCTGCAAAAGGTAACGATTTAGTAGGGCGAGTCGGTTCAAGTGGGCGAATATGTCTAAGGCATGCAATACATTTGGTATATTTAAGTCGCCCTTTACCTGGTTGTTGAAACATTCTTCATCGTGGATAGCCGTTTCCAAAAGAAATTGTTGATAAAAAAAATTTGCGGTTTTAGGGATTCTCAAGTTGCATTTTCTGCAAACGTGTTAGAGATCGCAAATACAGGGCAGCCAATCCTTTCCTTCTCAGTACCTTGGAGTAGTCAAAATTTTGCTGAAACACATTTTCTTCTTGCAAATATTGGCTCACTGTCAACATCTTGCGAACAACTTTGTACGCTTCCACCATTATTTTCTCCAACTTCCCTTCAATGAAAGATTGGTCAGGAAAAAGCATGGCAAATACAGATTTCTTCTCAAGGCCATTTTTATGTTCGCGTTGTGAATAGCTCAAACAAATGTCAAGAAGCCTTGGGACGTACTCCTTCAATTTACCTTGATTGAACACGGGGTTGGAGGCAAAATGCCTGATTTGATCTTTTTCTTCAGATGTTAGTGTGCCTATCAGTTCTATGATTTGACTTTGTTCCATACTTGCTTGGAGAATACGCGACAAAAAGTGTAATAAATTTTCAAGCCCCAAGGAAAGACCTTTGTTTTAATTATTTCTGGTTCACAATCTAAAACACCTCGATTATGGCAAAAATCTTCTTTTTGCGCTTTTGATTAGCGCCTCGTTTCCTTTAAATATCCCCATCTTAGCTTTTAACGGTTCAACAAACCTTGATGCGAGTGCACTCAAAACCGACGAGTGCACCGCACCTCCTCCAGATAATTTTCGTGTCACCGAGCGAAGCACTAATTTTATCTCCTTAGCTTGGAAACCAACATGGTATGGGGCAAGTTACCGTTTGAGTGTGTCTCAAAAAAATGCTTCCGGGGGATGGGATCCATTGCTTATTCCAATCTCTGTTGTCTCTGACACTTTTTACACAGTTGGCAATTTGGAGCCTGGCAAGGAATATAGATTTAGTATTGCGACGCGATGTAACAATGGAGACCCAAGTGTGGTTGAAGGGATTAAAGATGATGGGACTCTAATTCTCGAATTGGTGCTCGGAGGTCGGATTCCTCTAGATCCTCAACCAGTTCCGGATTGCCAAAACATTGGCCTGAACCATAATTGGATAGGCTTTAGGGTCGATTATCAAGAAGGGGGCGCACAAATTTCTAATTATTTTGAGTACAAGAAAAGTTCTCCTAGTACCACGAATCAGTTGGTCACTTGGATTAGGCGAGGGTATTACGACAACCCACCGATTTATGCGGCCAGACCGCATGATCAACTCTTCCCAACTAATGATGTACCCAAAGTCCCTTCTATTAGTCCCTTCAAGGTTATTAGAGAAATAGGTGATTCCCAGCCTCCAGAATTAGCTGGATTTGTGTCGGTGACTGAAAAAAGTTTTCCTCCAACTGTTGGTTTATGTGTCTTCCAATCAAAGCCTTGGATGACAGCATATACTTTTACTCCACTCTTTGCAGAAAGCGCGATGAATCCACTCGATCCGCAGGAAGGTACCGACAGATTTGTTTTTGATAAGACAGAGTTTAGAGGTCCAATTGCTCAGAGTCCTTTTACGGAAAAACCTTAATATTTTTTTCCCAACTCCTATATTAGATTCGGGATATAAAATTATTCGGTTACTTAAAATGAATGGTCAAAAAATCTTTGAACAGCGTTTTGATTCTTTTTTGACCAAGTTTCGCTTCCTGTTGCCAATATCCTACCCGGCGTCTATATTCTTACGATCAAAACGATAAATGAGACTTATATAATACGGGTAATAAAATCAGATCATTAAGACTTTTCAAAACGATTTTGTAAAATGTTACATTGCATATGAAAAACTTCTTCTTTTCTTCCCCCACAACTTTCGCATATAAATTTCTTGTCAGAGGCTTTTCGGCTGCAAGAATTCTAATAAAAGCGAGCACAGGCATTGTACTTTTCCTGTTCCATTCTTCGCTTATCGTGCCCCTCTCCGCTCAACCCACCATACAGTGGCAAAAGACTCTTGGAGGATCGACATTCGAGGAGATTTATTCAATCCAACAAACTACGGATGGTGGCTTTGTCATGGTTGGCGTAACCTTGTCAAATAACGGTGATGTATCCGGCAATCATGGCGGTTTTGATTTTTGGGTGGTTAAGATGACTGTAGCTGGGGACATTCAATGGAAAAAGGCATACGGCGGCAGTAACAACGATTGGCCTTATTCTATTCAACAAACCAATGATGGCGGCTATATTATGACCGGATTGACGATGTCGAATAATGGGGACGTGTTTGGAAACCATGGGGACCGAGATTGTTGGGTGGTCAAACTGAACGAGGTTGGGATCATCCAATGGCAAAAAACACTTGGCGGAAGTGGTGCTGACGAAGCGTTTTCCGTCAAGCAAACCAATGACAGTGGTTATATCGTTGCAGGCAGCTCTGGGTCAAATGATGGCGATGTTTCAGGCAATCATGGGTATGATGATACCTGGGTGGTTAAGTTGAGCGAAACAGGGGCCATCCAGTGGCAAAAATCCTTGGGAGGGAGCAGTACCGATATTGCGAGGTGTATTATTCAAACTATGGATGGGGGCTATATTATGGCAGGTGAATCGGATTCCAATGACGGCGACGTTTCGGTCAACTACGGTAATCCGGATTTTTGGATTGTAAAACTGGACGGAAACGGTTCGATTGAGTGGGAGAAATCACTAGGAGGTCCAGCGTTGGATGTGGCTTCGGCTATATGCCAGCTGGGCGATGGGAGTTATGTAGTGACAGGTTATGTTGGTTCCGGTGTTCCAGGTCACCATGGGAGTTTTGACTACATGGTAGTCAAATTGAGCAGTAGCGGGGAAGTGGTGTGGGATAAGGTATATGGAGGGAGCAGCATTGACCAAGCCTTTGATATCCAACCGACTACTGATGGAGGCTTCGTTGTTATCGGTCATACTCAATCTGTGAATGGTGATGTTTTGAATAATAACGGAGGGAAGGATTTTTGGGTGTTGAAATTGAATGAAGCAGGAGAAATTAGCTGGCAAAAAACTCTTGGCGGCAGTATGGGGGAGAGCGGATACTCCATCCGGCAAACGAATGATGGCGGCTACATCCTGGGAGGTTTTACGTGGTCAACCAACGGCGACCTGTCTGGCTCCGGGAATCAGGGTGAGAGCGATTTCTGGGTCGTCAAACTCTCCCACGAATCCGTGGGCACGGAAGATATCGCTACCCAATCCAGCTACTTAGAAATCTATCCCAATCCAGCCTCCCACAACATTACCCTTCAACTTGCCTCGGAAGAACCAGCCCTAACCCTTCGCATCACTGACCTCCTGGCCCGCCAACTCAGCCATCAAACCATTTCCAACGGTGGCAGTGCGGACATTTCCGCACTACCCAATGGCTTCTACCTACTGACCGCCACAACACCTTCGGGCAAGGTCTTTTCTGGTAAATTCAGGAAGCAGGAATAGGAACACAGTGCTGGACAGAAGCTGTATGGCGGTGTAATTAGTTAGAAGGAGAGGAGTTTGGCGTACCGGATTAAGCCCGAGGATACGGCGGAGGGTTTTTCGATCTCGTGCATTTTGCCATCTTTGGGAAGGATTTCAACTGTCCGATTTTTTCGGACAACTGACTTCCCTCCATGTGAAGTTTGCTTTTCAGGTCGTTCTAGTACTTGCGGGGACGATCGGTTCCAGTGAGTACTTCGATCACATGAATGACGGAGAAATATGGTGCTGCTTATACTGCTGCACCCACCAACTCCCGCCAAGGTTCATTATCTACCGCAACCCCATCACAATCAACCGACTATAAAGGTCCCCATACCTATCCTGCACCACCACCACATACAATCCCGGAGCCAATCCCTCCAACCGCTGGCTCGCCGAAACCGGCGCTAAAAAAACGACCTGCATGCCTCGCATATCATACACCCGCAGGTGCTGGACATACTCAGCGCCCCGGATAAACAGCGTTTGGTTGGAAAGATCAAAACCCATCCCGATAAGCCAGCTGTTTTCAGCCTCGCCGGTTGCAAAAGGCAAGTCGCTAATGGTTACTATATTGGAAGGCTCTGATTCTCCAGGAGGGTCTGCATAGATGGCAGTTACATAAAAACTGGCCATATAACCCCCTGCCGTATCTGACATGGTTTGGTCTGTTGAAAGAAACAACACGCTATCTTTATAAATTCTATAGCCCGTCAGTGTAGCGGGGGTATTGGCGGTATCGGGCGCCTCCCAGCTGAATAAATTGCAATAGGCAGGCCCCTGAATGATATGCTCGTCGCACCAGTCCCATTGATCTTCCAGAATGTAGTTTACCGTAATTGCAAACGCCTCAGGCACTGGGAATTGGGCAGACACCAGCACTGGAAAAAGGAAAAATGAGCATAGAAAAGCGATTTTCTTCATGGGAAAAAAACTTAGTCTTTACTGTATGAGAGCGTTTTCAAAATCTTGTTGCGAACCAACCAAAGGTAAGCCTGCTCTTTATGGAAGCGGAGTGACTCGCATCACACAAACGGTTGATTGAAATCAAATTTGTCAGGGTGCTGGCATGTTTAAAGAGATTACCTTTGCGGCAAATCAAATTCCGAAACCCAGTTCTCCCTTCCCGTCTATCGCAACAAAATAAGGCCCTCGCCTTGCTTTCCAATAAAATATCCGCCTTATGTCAGATTCCCTGCCCTGCCCCAAATGCCACTGCGAATACAAGCTATCCCAGTGATGGCCTCATGGTTTGTTCTGAATGCTTTCACGAATGGAACCCGGATGAAGTGCCGGAAGCGGCAGAAGATGCTGCGCCCAAAGTGCTGGATGTGAACGGTAACGAATTGCAAAACGGCGACAGCGTCATCGTCATCAAGGACTTGCCGGTAAAAGGCATGCCCAGACCCGTGAAAGCCGGAACCAAGGTGAAAAACATCCGCCTTACGGACGGCGATCACAATATTGATTGCAAAATTGAAGGGTTCGGTGCTATGGGCCTGAAGTCGGAGTTTGTGCGGAAAGCGTGATGGGATTACTCAAGCCATCCAATATGAAATAAGAAAGCGGTCAAACTTTCCGGTATTTTCTAATTGCCGCCCAAGTTCTTGAACCAAGATTCTTTCTATTGGATCAGTTGTGAACTCCCTGCCAGCTTTAGTAATGCCTGTAATTGTGGCCATACAGCGGGAAAAAGCCCGATTCATTTCAGTTTCATAATCATAATCATTCCTGAAATCACATACAGAATCAATTTGAAAGGGTAGGGGAACTACTGGTCCGGATCTCCAGATGCCTTTAAAAGCAAGCCTATTCATTTGACCCAATTTCAAGGCAACCTGATATTCGTCAAAGACCCATCCATCCTCTTCTACAGAAGTAGCTTTTATACCTATATCTACCCGACGCCTGTACGGCTCTGTTAGTATTGGTACAAACCAGTTGCATTTCAGCATGAGCGCAACGAGTTCGTGAACTGGCAGCGGTTCGCTTCTTTCGGATTGAATGTTTCGGTCAAATACAACATCATATCCCCGTGCTTTTAAATCGTTCGCAAATTTTGCAACCCAATTGTCTTCTTCTGTGGTGCTCCAACGGTATGATATAAATACTACAGGTGGCAAATTTGCCGGTACCGGAATGTGTTGAATTCCAGTTTCTACAAGTTTGTATAATGCTTCAATGCTACTTTGGTTTCTCCCAATACGGATGACTTTGCGGGGAATATGTACTGGCAGACTTTGAAATTTTATTGAATTAGCAGATGCCTTAAGAATTTCTTCTCTTAGAGAAACTGATTGGTTATCATGCGGTTCGATAGAGATTAGTTGATCTATAATTTCAAGTGCCTCCTTAAAATGTTTCATTTCATTAAGGAGGCCCGCTAAGTTATAGAGCGGTTCAGTATAGTTTGAATCCAGTGATATTGACTTTTTAAAGGCATCAATAGCACCTTCATAGTCCTCTGACCATTTTAAACATTCTGCATAGTTGTTCCACGCTTGGGGACTGCCTTGAGTGCAGGAAAATAAATCCTTGTATGCATTCCTCGCATTGGGAAAGTCATGCATTCGTTTAAAGCATTCAGCTTATACCTTCTTTTGGGCGTACATAAGTTGGATCAATTTCAAGGGCTCTTTTAAAGCACCTAATTGCATCTTCATATCGTTCCCAAGAACGAAGCAGAACACCACGATTGTTCCATAAAAAACGATCGTTTGGGAAAATTTTTTCTGAAGTTTCATACACCAGAAGGCAGGCATAAGGTTTGTCCATACTGCGCAAGTCGGAAGCCAGGTCTATCCAATCAATAATTGCTTCTGTATTTATACCTAACGATGAGCTCTCTTCACCATGCTTTCTTCTATGTTCATTTTGCGCAGGGCACCTGCAAGATCAAGTACAATTTGATTAGGCATTATAGAAAAATTGGAATATTTTAAGTTCAGGAAAAACCTTCTCCCAAAAAGGAAAATAGAAGCCATCTCAAAACTGCTCACCGAGCAGAAAAAGCGCCTGTCAAGCGAATTCTTCGTTAATTTTTACTCGCCGTAGGCACCACTATGACTAGAAAAATTGCCTTGACTTCGCTTAACATTCATCTTTTTCTGCATCGGCACCAGTTTTGAGATGGCTTCTAGTCTATTTTAAAGGTCGTACTTGGGGATTAGCATGACGCACAACGTGTAAATATACGCACCATTCGAGCACACGGGCAAAAGTAGATCAAACGTCTATACCCTTGAACAAACCATACATTCTGAGATTAATCAATTGAAAATAAACTGTTTAAATCTTTTTGCGTTCGCTTTAGCAACCACCACACTCCCAAATTTACGCTTTGCCTACCCTCCTTTTCTATCCCATTCTTTTTTTTGAACCTTTCCCCTAAATATGCACATGAAAAACATCCAACATCTCGGATCCAGCGTCTTTTTAGCCATGCTATTGGCCTTCAGCGCCCAATCACAATCGCTCAAAATAATGAGCTACAACATTCGCCTCGACGTAGCCTCCGACGGCGAAAACGCCTGGCCACAACGCCGGGATTTTCTGGCCGCCCAAATCAAATTTTACGAACCCGATATCTTCGGCACGCAGGAAGGGCTGCCGCATCAAATTGAATTTTTGCAAAAATTCTTCCCGGATTACAACAGCGCAGGACTTGGCAGGGAGGCTGGCGGGAAAGGCGAGTCCACGCATATTTTCTTCGACAAATCGAAATTCCTGCTCAAACAAAGCCACACTTTTTGGCTTTCGCCTACTCCCGACTCCGTTTCAATGGGCTGGGATGCTGCCTGTCTGCGGGTTTGCACGGCGGTTTTGCTGAAGGACAAACGATCAAAACGCCAATTTTGGGTTTTCAACACGCACCTCGACCATGTTGGAGAAACGGCCCGACAAAACAGTATTGACCTGATTTTGAAGAAAATAGAGGTTTTGAATACCGGAAAACTCCCCGTCATTTTCATGGGCGACCTGAACGCAGAGCCTGGTTCTATCATCATTACCCGGCTTGAAAAGGAAATGAAAAACGCGCGCACGGTTTCTGAAACACCGCCTTTTGGCCCAAGTGGCAGCTTCAACGGCTTCAAATTCGAGGAGCCGGTGACCAGGCTGATTGACTATATTTTTGTCTCCAAATCCGCCGGGGTTTCTGTGAAAAAATATGCCGTTTTGAGCGATTCCAAAGACCTGCGATACCCTTCTGATCACCTTCCTGTGTTGGTGGAATTGGAATTGCGGTAAGCTGGATTCTATTTTGATTGCCTGACTTCTTTCCCCATTTTCATTAGTTTGGAAGCGGTGGCAATGCCCACTACGCGCTTTGTTTCCAAGCCTTGTCCATCCAAAAACAGGAGGGTAGGGTAGCCGCTGATGCCGAATTGTTTGGCCAGGGCCACGCCTTCCCCTTTTTCTGCATTGATTTTCAAATTTAAGAAGCGCTCGTTGAAAAAGGCAGCAAGGTCTCCGTTTGTAAACACATCACGATCCATCACGCGGCAGGGACCGCACCAATCGGTGTAGAAATCCAGAAACACAGGCTTTCCTGCTGCTTTTGCACTTTCAATCTGGTTCGATAAGTCTGTCTTGACGAACCGGAGTTCCTGTTTTGAACACTTTTTTCATTTTTCCAAGGAGGCGAAACCGCCACTTGGTACTTGCAGGAATAGGAACAACTGATAAGCAACCCGAAGAAAGCGAGATGCCGAAGGCGAGGTATTGGCAGAATCATTTTTTCAGCCCGTGTTTTTGACCAGGTTGGGAGAGGATGCAAGTTTTGGTGTTTGCGTTGCATGGATTTGATCCAGCCTTTTTCAACATGGGTCATGCTTCAATTTAAGGATTTATTAATTTGGTCAGTGCCAACTTATCCCATTTGAGCACCTTTTTACCACCCGCTCAGCGATAAAAATTTGTGCGCCGCGTTTGGCTGAGCACACTTTTGGGCCATGCAAATGACATCCCGGCCGGAAACAGATTTGCTCCATCTTTTTCGTCAAACTTAAAATTTATCTCGTTATGAGAACGAAACTTTTCTTCGCTATTTTCCTGACATTCAGCAGTTTGTATGCCAACACGGATTTTAATCCTTGCTCCAAAACTACCCTTTGTCTTGCTTGTGAAATCCCGAGTGGACTGACTGTAAGCGACCTGACCGGGGCCTCCGCCACGCTCTCCTGGAATGCCGTAAGCGGTGCAACGAAGTATACGATCGAAATAGAAGATGAACAGAACAACCCCAGTACTTTTCATATGGAGGCCAATGTGAACGGTACCTCTTACGCCGTCACTGGCCTGACAAACGGGGTGCTTTACAAATTCAAAGTGCGCACCCGTTGTGGCAGCGACAAAAGCGACTGGTCGGATTGGGTGTTTTTCACGGCCGGTAATGGAGGCGGCTCGGGTGGTGGTTCTGGCACTTGTGTAGTCCCAACGACCCTCTCTGCTGCTGTGAACGGAGGCTCGGCAACACTTTCCTGGAACAAAGTGAGTGGTGCAACGCAGTACTACATCGAAGTGGAAGACGAACAAAATGTGCCAAGTACGTTCCATCTGGAACTGGCTGTGCAAGATTCGTTTTACACGGTAGTGGGTCTGCAAGCCAATGTTTTGTACAAATTCAAAGTCCGCACGCACTGTACAGGAGGCCAGAGCGATTGGTCATCTTGGTTGTTTTTCAACGGCAATAATGGTGGTGGAACTGGTGGTGGAACTGGAAATTGCAGCACTCCAGGCAGTACACAGGTTTCCAATATCACCGGCAATACCGCCCTGCTAACTTGGGCTGCCGTACCCGGCGTAGCCTCTTACCTCCTTGAAATCGAGCGCGAACAGGCGGGCGCCCCCTGGCAGATTACCCAAATGGTAAGCACCAATTCGTTCCTGCTCACGGGCCTTAGTACCAGCACTAAGTACAAATTCAAAGTCCGCTCAAACTGCGGTGGCGGAGCTCACAGCGACTGGACGAACTGGCGTAAGTTCAAAACGGCTCCTTCCTTTAACGGCACAACCGGGGGCAGCAATCTGAATAGCCCGATAACAAACCGGGAAGAGGGTCAATCAGCGCTTGCAACAAGTCTCGATCTGCAAGTTTGGCCAAACCCTGTGCAAAACAGTGCAACTGTTCGCTTACAAAACCTGAGTGCTGAAGCTGCCATTTTGCGCTTGTACAATCTTGCTGGTCGGATAATAGAAACGCAACATATTCAAGCGGAGTCGGGAACTTGGGAAGGTATTTTGAGCCTCCAGAATTTGCCTAACGGTCTTTATTTGCTTCAAACGCAAAACGGAGTTAAATCCCAGACTATTAAATTAATCGTCAACCATTAATCATTTTCATCCTACCGCTTGCGGGCAGTTTGATCGTTGTGATAATAGACCATGATGGTTGGCTGCCCGCTTTTTTCAACCATTAAATGGTAAACACTCTCGAAATATTGAAGCCTAACCGGATACCCGCATCAGACCATTTGTTGTTGGTCCGTAGCAGGAACTGAGGCTCTGCAAGACCCATCGAATTGGTCAAAAACATCTGAAAACGTGTCCGCCCGTCTCGACTTCCCAGCCAACTCCAAGCGTATCGTAATATTTCGTGCGGGTATACCCGGTGGCTCGCCAGCCATATTCAAGCGTGATGGCACTGCGTTTGGTTATTTTAAAGCGAGTGGCGCCCGCGAGCACGAAGGCGTCGTTGAGGTCAGAAATGCGCTCCACCTGATTGATATGCACCAGAGTCGGGGAGATTTGCAGCGAAAAACGTTCGCTGAATTTTCGTCCGATAATAACCTGGTGTGCATACGACATTCGGCTGCTCTGCCGGGCGTATTTGTCAAAACCGTTGATTGCTTTGTCCGGGTCGCGCAACATGGTGTAGTATGCAGAGGTGAGCAGCGTTACACTCATTTGTTTCCATCCATTCGGGTGTTGGCGCAGGAGACGGTATTTGAGAAATGCATCTGCCATTTTCTCTACGGAGGTGCGACCAATGCCAAATGCAAGCCGACCGTCATAAGCCGTATTCCAACCCCATGCGAATACTGGCGCCGCCATCCAAGCCGTAGAAATCATACCATCCGGCATTAAATGGCCCGAAGCGGTGGGCGATGCGGAAGTCCAGCGTGCGGCGACCAGGCACTTCAACGGTGTGCAGGTTGATAAGTCGGGTTCCTTTGAAAGTGGCCAATACGGAGCTATTGTCTTTCAAATCCAGGCCGGCGAGCAGATCTTCCCCTTGGGCAAAAAGGGAGAGGGGAGACAACAACAAGCAGGAAATCAGGTGTCTAAATTTCATTGTAAAACCTTGGAAGTCAGTTAAAAGAATCAATTGTTCAATGCCCCGGCATCAATCCACTTCTGCAATCGCATGATGGAGCAATCATTGATTTTGCTCGGGCTGTCTTTGGGCATCTGGATTGAATTGCCGTCCCAAAGAATGGAACTCATGAATTTGCCGCCGTTAATAGCCGATTTCACACCCGAATAGTTTTCCAAAACCACGCCACTACTTGCGGCCTGCGCGTTATGGCAGCTATTGTTGGCTCCGCATGAGTTGCTTAAAATAGGCTTTATGTGCGTTTGATAACTCATTGTGGCGGTGGTATCACAATTGTTGTTAAGCAGAAGTTCAGGATGCAGTTCCTGCAAATTATCATAGTAGCAACTGCTTTGATAAAGCAAGCCCACCAGCAAAAGCAGGAAGGGGATGAAGCCGGTTATTTTTTTCATAAAAAATTGGAAATCAACGAATAGTGGGAGATTAATTATCGCTTGCCCCTTGTAAAATCCAAACATAGATTTGCGCGATTTGAAAATCTGTTAGCGGATCATTGGGCTGGGGTGGCATTACACCACCTTCATACAGCCGTATCACGTTGTAGAGTTCGCTGTTGTGTGGCTTGTTAGGAGTCACCAATCTGGAAAGTTCCGAATAGGAAAGCAGATTGAATTTTTCAGTCCTCTCCGCACCATGGCAACCCGGTTGGGCGCAGTTAGCCGCTATAATGGGGGCAATATCCTTCAGATAACTAACGGTAGGTACAGTAGCATCTGGCTCTACCGTGGTGGTACAGGAATAAACCACCCCGATCAAAAGAAGGGCGGATAGTAGCAGTTTGAGCATGAAAATAATGTTAGGGTAAGCGGCGGATTGTGGAAAGCAAAGGTGGTGAAGAGGACTCAATTTGGACATGAGCAATGTCACTGGCAATGCTGATCTTCAATCGGCATCGTTCGAAAGGTAGAGTGCGGAATGACTCAAGTCTCGCTTGACCTTTCCCTTAAGGCTGCGGTATGACCTAAAACAAAAAAACCGCTTTACCCGCCGTAGCCCTTCGGGGCGAAGGAGGGCTTAAACAAAAAACCCGCCTTCGCACCTGGCCCTTTGGGCTGTGGTGGAAAAAAAAAAACCCCCTTACCTGGCCCTGTGCTACGGCGGGTGAAGCGGAGAGAGAGGGATTCGAACCCCCGGTACCTTTGACAGTACGTCTGATTTCGAATCAGGTGCATTAAACCAACTCTGCCATCTCTCCTTTACCCGCCATAGCGCGCAGCGCGAAGGCGGGTTTATATTCATCGAAAAACCTGTGAATTTGTAAGGCAGGATTTCCGGTTATTTCAAATTACTATCAGGCTTTGGCAACAAATGCTTCTTCAAAAACGCTCTTCCCGATCCAGTTTTCAGATATTGCTCAAATTCGAACGCTCTAGTCCTTTCAGGGAAGGAACAACACCAAGCCAATCGAACAGGAAGTCTTTCTTTTGTGATTGGTACCCAACCCTTTGGTGTCGGTGAATCGTTCTCTTAAATTACTCGTGCATCCGGTGTATAATCCTCCATCCTTGCAGTTCAGGATATAAACGTAGAAGAACTTCGGGCTTTCTTTTTGGGGTGTTTGGTTTTCATTGGTTGACATGTTGAAGTTTTCTTGGGGGATTTAAGAAAACTACTTGGGTTGATTAACGGCCATAGTACTAAAGGGCTAAGGCTTGTTTAACCGCCATAGGCCTAGAAGTGCTTGGCCATGGCAAACCGCCTTCGCACCTTGCCCTTCGGGCTGCGGCGCTATGGCGGTTAAAGCGGAGAGACGGGGATTCGAACCCCGGATACACTTTTGGCGTATACACACTTTCCAGGCGTGCTCCTTAAACCACTCGGACATCTCTCCTTTACCCGCCATAGCCCGTTTAGGGCGAAGGCGGGTTAAAAAATCCTTTTCTTCAATTCCCTCCTTTGCCCTAATCGGGCTTCGGCGGGTCAAGCGGGGCGCAAAGGTAAAAAACACTTGCCACAATAAACAAGCCCGCGCCAAAGCAGATTTTTTCGAGCACAGCGGTTCTACCTTTGCCAAACGATATTCAAGAAAAATGAGCCTAAAAAAAAGAGCCGCCAGCTTCCGTTACGCCTTTCGAGGGCTGATTGATTTGTTCAAAAGCCAGGCTAATGCCCGTATCCATGGCGCCGCAGCGCTCGCAGTAGTGCTGGCAGGATTTTATTTCCAGATCTCGCGGACGGAATGGATCGCTGTAACGTTATGCATCCTGTTGGTACTCAGCCTTGAAGCCATGAATACAGCCATCGAATATCTGACGGATTTGGTTTCTCCTGACTTTCATCCCTTGGCAGGCAAGGCAAAGGATGTGGCAGCGGCGGCCGTTTTGGTGCAGCGATTGGGGCAGTTTGGTGGGCCTGATTATTTTTTTGCCCAGAATTTTGCCTGGGTTTTCCAAGATAGGCCAAAGGGCTTTACCCAGTATTTTTTTTGTGTAATTTTTTTTGAAGCGAAAAACTGGCTTGTTTCCCTCTTACAGGAACGAATTCCTGTTTTTTGCGATAAAATTTTGCAAAAAACGGACATTTTCAAAGCAAAAATGGCGTGAAAAGGGTCTCCCAAAGAGGAATTTTAAAAAGGGCTTGGTTGTAATTGTACTCCTTACACTATTTTCACCCCTCGAAAATTCGCCTCCCGTTTTTGAGTCAGGCGTTTCCCGGGTTGTCAAATTTTTTTTGATCCTGCACACACCACTTTTTTATGTCTGAGCATCTTCCTGTCAGACTGGTGTTTGAAAGAACAAAAAAATGGAGGACACACCGGGTTTCGCTGATACCAGAATCGGGGCGGTCAAACTAAAATCATTCATTCACAAAAATTAAAAGCAGCATGTCAGCAGCAAAACCCACTCAAGCACAACAACAAGGCAGCGGCCTAGGCGCATGGCTTCCTTTCCTGATCATCATCTTGTTGTACGTTGTGTCCTTCTGTATTTGGAAATTCGTGTTCGGCGCAAACCACAACTTTATTGACAATGACAATGCCAAAGACCCACTTCCAGGCAACTACTTCGGCACCATTTACAAAGGGGGCTTTGTTGTACCAATGCTTCTAACCACTTTTTTCACGGTGATCGTTTTTGTAATTGAGCGCTTTATTACGCTTGGCAAAGCTTCCGGCAACGGCAGCGTTGACACTTTTGTAAGAGCCATCAAAGTGTTTTTGGATAAAGGGGATATTGGCGGCGCAGTAGCAGCCTGCGACAAGCAAAAAGGTGCAGTCGCCAATGTTGTGCGTGCTGGTCTTCACAAATATGCCGAAATGGAAAAAATAAGCGGCATGGAAAAAGACGAGAAAGTAATCGCTATTCAGAAAGAAATTGAAGAGGCAACTACGCTGGAACTCCCAATGTTGGAAAAAAACCTGAACATTTTGGCTACAGTAGCTTCGATCGCTACACTCCTTGGCCTTTTTGGAACAGTGTTGGGTATGATCCGTTCGTTTGCTGCTTTGGCAAACGCAGGCGCGCCAGACTCTACAGCACTCGCAACAGGTATTTCTGAAGCACTTATCAATACCGCATTGGGTATCGGCACTTCGGCTCTGGCTATTATTGCCTACAACTTTTTCACGAGTCGCATTGACGCTATGACCTACCGTATTGACGAAGCAGGCTTTAGCCTTGCCCAGACGTATGCGTCAAAAGGACACTAGATGAGAGATGAGTGGTTTGAGTGATGCGTTTTATCCTCAAGCCCACACCAAGTTCATAACTCAACTCACAACTAAAAAAAGATATGCCAAAGAATAAGCCTAAACGGAGCGCGCCTTCCATTGACATGACGGCGATGTGCGACGTGGCATTCCTGCTGCTCACCTTTTTTATGCTCACGGCAAAGGCCAAGCCGCAGGAAACACTTGTCATTGACACGCCTTCGTCCATTTCTGAGACCAAGTTGCCCGATGCAGGTACCCTCACGGTGTTGCTCGGCAAAGACGGTAAAATATTCCTTGACATGACCGGGCAACATACACGCCTGGACCTGATCACGAATATAGACACCGCTTACGCACTTAAACTCAGCGATGAGCAGAAAATGAAGTTTGCCAACCTCGGCAGTTTTGGGGTTTCACGCAGCCAACTTAAAAAGTTCATTGATCTTCCATCTGCTGAACGAACCGCATTCCCTGCTGCAGGTATTCCGGTTGATACTGCGGATGTAAACAAAAGCGAGTTGGCCGACTGGATTCACAGAGCACGCCTTGCCCAGTTTCGCATGAAACAAAGTGGCAAAGTCAAAGAGGAGTATGTAATAATTGTAAAGGCAGATAGGGACACTCCTTACCCAGCCGTGCAAAAGGTGATTAACACGTTGACTGATATCAAAGTCAACAAGTTCAACCTTATAACCAGCATGGAAGGAAAAGCAGAGAAGAAGTAAACGGTTGGCAGTCGGCAGAAGCAGTACACAAACTGGCTGACGCCGCTTTCAAACTTTTTTTAACTTAAAAAAGCAACAGCGACATGGCTGAAATAGCTCAAGACGGTGGTGGTGGTCATAAGAAAGGTGGCAAAGTCAGGTCCAAAAAAATGTCCACGCGTATTGATTTTACGCCAATGGTGGACTTGGGCTTCCTGCTCATTACTTTTTTTATGCTCACTACGACCCTCGCCAAACCACAAATTATGGCGCTCGTGATGCCTGACAAAGACATCAAATTGGAGGACGTAGAACCAGTGAAAGAGTCAAAAGTGCTCACGCTCCTGTTGGGTGGTAATGACAAGGTCTACTGGTATGAGGGCATCACAGACGCAAAACTCGATTCCACGGATTACTCAGCAGAAGGAGTTCGCCAGGTTATCTTGAACAAGATGGACAAGGTAAGAGAGCAATTCCAACTGGAAACGTATAAGAAGAAGAACAAAGACGGAGAGGAAATTGAGTACAAAGATGGTTCTTACATAAACGTCATCATCAAGCCGACCAAAGATGCGCGTTATAAAAACCTTGTGGATGCCCTCGACGAGATGGCCATTACCAAGGTTCGCTATTATGTGATTCTTGATGTGTCGCCACTTGAGGAAGAATTTATGAAGAACCCTGCGGGTGGTCTGAAATTCAGCGTTGAAGAACAAGTGGATGCCGCAACAAAGTAAGGTTAAGTCAACAGGTGACTTTAAGTTACCACTTGACTAAGTGTCAAAATTTCAAAAGGAATAAAATTAAAAAATTATGGCAGACGAAAAAAGCACAACCATCTATCGGGATATGCTGGATATCATTTTTGCCAACCGAAATAAAGCATACGGAGCCTACCAGCTCCGGCGCGAATACCCAAAGTATTTGACGCGCGCACTTGGTTTCGGCTTGGGACTGATCGTCCTGGTTTTCGCAGCCCCGCTTATCATGGATGCGGTAGGTGGCCTGCTCCCGAAGGAAAAACCGATAGACGTGGTTGCAGAACTCGGCCCACCACCGGATATTGACCCGAACAATCCGCCACCACCACCACCGCCGCCACCACCCACACCGCCGCCGCCTACGCGCTCGACGGTGAAATTTGTACCTCCTGTTATTAAGAAGGACGAAGAGGTAGTGGAGGAGGAGCAAAAGGCCGTGGAGGAACTCCTCGAAAAGAAGGAGGACATCGGTACAGAGGACAAAAAAGGCAACGACGAAGCACCGCCTTCTGATGTGTCTAATCCGAGTCTCGACCCGGTGATTGAAGCGCCTAAAGTGGTCGAAAAGACCTATGAGATGTTTGACATCCAAAAAGAACCTAGCTTCCCTGGTGGTTTAGCTGAGATGTACAAATGGCTCGCCAAAAATGCTCCTTATCCAGAAATGGCCAAAGAAGCGGGTATTTCCGGTCAGGTGGTCCTCACCTTCGTAGTGGGCAAAGACGGTAGCGTAACCGACGTAAACATTGTGAAAGACATTGGAGGAGGTTGTGGCAAAGCGGTGAAAAGCGCGGTAGAAAAAATGCCAAAATGGAGTCCCGGAGAAGCCAACGGCAACCCGGTGAAAGTGCGTTATACCCTTCCATTCAAATTCAAATTAGAGTAGCAAACGCTCATTTTAAACCTTATTACAACATGAGCCATCCCAAAACTTGGGGTGGCTCATCTTATTTTTAACGCATACCAAACAAAGGGAACACGGATTACACGGATGGGACACGGATTTTTGCTAAACAATTAAAATCCGTGTCCCATCCGTGTCATCCGTGTTCCCTCCTCAAGTTCTACTTCGTATTCATCCACTCCTCAATTTCCTCGGCCTCCATTGGTATGTTTTTGAACATATCAATATTTCCGTTCTCGGTAATAAGGATGTCGTTTTCGATGCGAATACCAAGATTTTCTTCGGGAATGTAGATGCCAGGTTCGCAAGTGAGGATATTGCCCGCCCGGAATGTGCCGTACCGGAAAAACAGATCATGGACATCCAGACCCAGGTGGTGGCTCGTGCCGTGCATGAAATATTTTTTGTAGGCTGGCCAATCTTTGTCCTGCTTTTCAATGTCATCCTTTGTGATTAGCCCGAGGCCAAGCAGTTCACTTTCCATTATTTTGCCCACTTCTTTGGTGTATTCGACAAATTTTGTCCCGGGCACCAACATGGCGCGTGCCGCCTTCAACACCCGAAGTACGGCATCGTACACCGCTCTTTGGCGTTTGTTATACCGGCCATTCACCGGGATGGAGCGCGTCAGGTCGGCGTTGTAGTTGGCGTATTCGCAGCCGAAATCCATCAGCAGCACGTCGCCGTCCTGGCATTGCTGGTTGTTCTCGATGTAGTGAAGCACACAAGCGTTTTTGCCCGAACCGATAATAGGCGTGTAAGCGTGTCCTGTGGCTCGGTTACGGATAAATTCGTGGATGATCTCGGCTTCAATTTCATGTTCCCAAACACCCGGCTTCACGAATTTCAATACCCGCTTGAAGGCCTTTTCCGTAATATCAATGGCTTCTTGAGTCGCGCCAACTTCCCATTGAGTTTTTACAGTCATCAATCTTTTTAAAATGGGTTGGCTGCGGTGGATCGTATGCGCCGGGTATCGGTTCTGAATGCTGTGCGCGTAGCGAAGGTCGCGGTACACTACTGGAGATAAGAAGCGGTCGTTCTCATTGAGATCCAAATAGATACACTCTGAGAGCAGGATGAGTTCGTTGATTTCCTTCTCCGATTCATCGAGGAAGTACACCTTCTCAATACCCGAAGCAGCGGTGGCTTCTTCCTTGGTGTATTTATGGCCTTCCCACACAGCGAGATGCTCGTTGGTGCGCCGGATGATGAGCACTTCCTGGTGTTCCTCGCGCGGAGAATCGGGGAAAAGCAGGAGCATGGTTTCCTCCTGGTCAATGCCCGTGAGCCAGAACAGTCCGGCGTTTTGTCGGAAATTATGGTACGCATCGCCGGAGCGCGGGGCCTGGTCATTTGAGTTGAATATGGCGATGGTGCCGGGCTTCATTTCGGCGGTGAAGCGCTTGCGGTTGGTTTTGAAAAGTTCGGGGCTGAGCGGCTGATATTTCATAGAGCGAGAGTGCGCTTGAATGGTGAGAGTGAAAGAATTCGCCGCCAAAGAATGAGACTTTCGCCGAAACGTCCAAACGACCCTTGCAACATTTCGACTTTGGGGCAGGAATGCCGCGCGAGAGTTGTTTTTAGGCGTTAAAAAACGGAGTTGACACATTTTTTTCGCTTCAAAATATTACCCCTTGTCAAAAGTGCTACTTTTGCCCGGCTTTCGAATGAAGCGCCAAGACCTCGGAGGTTTTTAAAACCTCCGAGGTCTAGTCACCACATTATCACTCATCACTTAACACTAACGAAATGTCCTTTCCTGCCAACTGCAAATACACGGAAGACCACGAGTGGGTCCGCGTCGAGAGCGGCAACATCGCATACGTCGGCATCACTGATTATGCCCAGGGCGAACTCGGCGAACTCGTCTACATCGAAGTGGAAACCGTAGGCAAAACGGTAGCCGCGCACGAAATTTTCGGCACCGTCGAAGCTGTAAAAACCACCTCCGACCTTTTTATGCCGATAACGGCTAAGGTGTTGGAATTCAATGCAAAAGTGAGCGATTCGGGCGATCCGTCTCTTGTGAACAGCGATCCATACGGAGATGGCTGGATCATTAAAATCGAGATTGCCAATCCGGCAGACCTGAATGGTTTGATGGATGCGGATGCGTACAAGGCACACGTCAGCTAGCCTGATTTTACAACAGAAAATTAAAAAGGCACGGAGTCCCACTTGGGGCTTCGTGCCTTTTTTTTAAAAATAACCAAGAAAATTGAACGTCTGGCTGACCCGCGTGTAAACAGCAATATCTTTTCACCAGACATTGGAAACTGCGTCAAGCGTCCAATTCTCCAAGGTCTAAAAAATTAAGTCTATGAAACAATTGCTCACCGTCCTGTTTTACACCTTTACAGGCATTCTTTTACCCTTATTTGCCTCTTCAGGCGATTTTGAAAACCGTCTCCGGGAAGCCGAATCCGCAGGCGATCGTGCCCGCGTGGCCGCCATCTGCAAAGAATGGTACGCAAGCGGCCAATACTCTACTGGTCTGCTCAACTGGAACTACAACGCCCTCATGTCGGTGGAGCAAAACGCCCTGCTTTTCACGCAGCAGGAAAGTGACACCTACCCGGCCATGCTTCTTCAGTATGCCCTTGATGTACGTCCAGATGTGCATATCATCAGTTTCCAATTGCTTGAAAATCAAAAATATCGGGAGATTTTAATCGGGATGGAAGGCCTGCTTTGGATTCCCAAGGATTGCTCGATGAGCGATTTTTTAGCACAGGTGCTGAACCCGAGGGTATCAAAAAGCACGACCAAGCCAGTCTATTTTGGCAGCATGACCAATAAAAACTTGCTCCAGGCAGACAAAGAAAAACTTTACCTCACGGGTCTTGCACTCAAGTTTAGTCCTACGGCATTTGACAACGTCGCAACCCTTCGCTACAATTTTGAAAATCAGTTCCGCACGGATTATCTTGAACTCAGTTTCGAGCCTGAAACAGATCCTGTCGCCGTAGCGCGGGTCAATTTAAACTACATCCCCGCTTTGCTGCTTTTGCACCGCCACTACTCTGCAACGGGTGAAACCGATAAAGCCGCCCGCCTCCAAAACCTAAGCCTGCGCATCGCTCGTGCAGGAGGCCGGGAGACGGAAGTTCGTGGGTTTTTTCAACCGGAACAACCCGCAAGCGATATTTTGACAGCCATTACGCCAAAAGCATTAGAGAAAAATATGAAGAAAGTCAGCGACAAACTTTATGCTGCCGACACTGAGTTGACCAATGGGCAATACGAGACATTTTTGACCGATTTGTTGAAAAACAAGGACTTTGAACAGCTTGATTTGTGCAAAACGGCCAAGACGGATTGGATTTCCTTGTTGCCAAAAGAAATCCAAAACCTTCCTGCCAAGCAATTATTCAAACATGGCCATCCTGATAGCCCGGAATGCCCCGTCCAGAATGTTTCACATGAGGCTGCCCAGCGTTACTGTGCGTGGGTGACACAGGTGTATAATGCTTCGCCAGATAAAAAGAAGTTCAAAAAAGTGCTGTTCAGGCTGCCTACTGAAACAGAATGGATTACAGCAGCAAGAGGTGGTTTGAAAGACGCCCCTTATCCTTGGCCGGGTGGGTTTTATGTGCGTAATTCAAAAGGTTGTTATCTGGGCAATTATGATTCGAAGGAACCTTGTGGTGATTGCCCTGCCCAAACGAACCCGGTTATTGCATCTGCGGACCCTTCCCAAAATACTGAAACGGGTATTTCAGGGGAGAGCAATACTCCTTATCCCTATAAAATTGATTCGAATGATGGCGGCTTTTTCACCGTTCCTGCAGCCTCTTATTACCCCAATAAATTTGGCCTCTATGCAGTATCCGGCAATGTGGCAGAAATGATTGCGGAGCCAGGCAAAGCCAAAGGCGGGCTGGCAGGATGAAGCGTATCAAGGGCAAATCACCCCGGTAAAATCGTACAACGGCCCTAGTCCGGCGGTTGGTTTCCGGGTCTTTATGGAAGTGATTGAAGAGTAGCATAAAAAAACCCGTCCTACGGCTCCAAGCCGTAGGACGGGTATGAACCAATTCTATGAACATCTTCCGCCAAACATACAAAGACTACACGGATGAGGCGCTGATGCGTGCAATCGCTCAGCGCGACGAACGTGCATTCGCGGTGCTATACGATCGGTATGGCCCGCGGATGTACCGTTTTTTCCTGCGAATGCTTTGGCGTGATGCGGCAAAAGCGGAAGATTTTACCCAGGAGATTTTTCTAAAAATCATTGAAAAACCGCAATTGTTTGATCCTGAACGCAATTTCAAAACATGGATTTATACCCTTGCGTCCAACCTTTGCAAAAACGAATATCGCCGCCCGCCGCCGCCCGAAATGAGTTGGGAGGAACCAAGTCTTTGGGACGATTCTTTGCCAGAAAAGATAGACAAAGCATTGTTTGACCAACACCTTCGAATCAGCATCGGCGAGTTGGGTGAGGCCCACAAACAGTGTTTTGTGTTGCGTTACCAGGAGGAATTATCCGTGGCCGAAATAGCCGAAATCATAGGCTGTCCGGAAGGAACCGTGAAGTCGAGACTATACCATGCGTTAAGGCAGGTGGTAGCGCAAATGGAAGGCTGGAAAAGTGAAAGGTATTGAGTTGAAAGTTTCAAGTAACAAGTTGAAAGTTGTTCACATCCCCAAATCCTCAAATCAACATGAACTATGAACGAACAAATAGAATCATTGGCCATTGAAAAGGATTTTGCCTCGCTAAGCAAAGCCGAGCGGGCAATGGTATTGGCAGAAATGTCGCAGGATGATTTTGAGCATTTGCGCTCGGTGCTGCTTGGTGCCCGTCAGATGGATGCCGGGGCTAAACCTTCTACTCAGCTACGGGCACAATTGCTGGAAAAAATGGCTGCACGGCAACGGCCAACCGTGTTTCGAAAAGCTTTGTCTGCCCGCATGCCCGTATGGCTGGCGGCGGCGACAATGTTGTTACTACTTTGGGCAAATTGGCGCTCAAAGCCGGAAACTGTTCCCCAAAAAACCGTGGTGGAAGTGCAGGTTCGGGTAGACACCGTTTGGCAAGAAAAAACAGTTTGGCGCGAACGTGTGGTTTGGCGCGAACGGGTGGTTTATAAGGAAAAGGCCGCAGTGGAGCCAGTTGCGGTATTGCCCGAAATAAAAGCCAGTCAGGCGCTTGAAATTGAATTTTCGGAACCGGTTTTCACCGCATCAAAGGTTGGAACCTCGCTGGGCGACGCACCGGAGCTGATGCTTTTTTTCACACAAGGGGATAAATGAGGAGAGTGTTCAGAAAAGTGTGGCACACTTAAAATACAATGTTGATAATCAATGGGGTTAGTGAGGTGTGCCACACTTTCTTGAACACTCTCCAAATGAGTGCTAATCCGACGTTGGTTTTTCCTTTGTTAAATGGCCGTCTAAAGGAGATTTTTCGTCAAAATCAGCCGCACTTCCTTTTGCTCCCTGAAAATCATATTCGCGGAGTTTTGGCGCCCGCCACCAGGTGATGCCCACCACCGCCAAGGTCATCAGTCCGCCGAAAACGACAGAAGGTACTGTGCCCATTGCCCGTGCGGCCAGTCCACTCTCGAAGGCGCCCAGTTCGTTGCTGGAGGTAATAAAAATCGTGCTCACCGACGATACCCGCCCTTTCATGTGTTCCGGTGTTTGAAATTGCACCAGGGCTGAACGGATGAAAACACTTACCTCGTCAAATACTCCTGCCAACACCATTACAGCGAACGACAGGTAAAAATTGGTGCTTAGTCCAAAGGCAATGATGCACAACCCAAAACCTGCCACAGAGGCCATCATAATTTTCCCGGCGCCCTTGCCCAAGGGGCGGTGTGCGAGAAAAATTGCCATTGCAATAGCTCCCACCGCCATCGCGGCGCGAAGCATCCCAGCCCCTTCCGGGCCAACTTTCAAAATATCCTTGGCAAAAACAGGCATCAGCGCTACAGCTCCGCCAAAAAAAACAGCGAATAAATCCATGGCAATGGTAGCGATGATGATCTGTTTGCTGAACACAAAATCCAGTCCAGCTTTAATGCGTGTAAGCGCCGTTTCTGTTCGGTCAAATGCGGGCACGGGACGTGAGGATATTTGCAACATGAACACCAATGCCCCTGCACACAGTACGCTCATCGTGCCAAATGCGGCTGCAACGCCCCCAAATCCATAGATCAGACCTCCCATTCCCAATCCTGTGATGCTTGCCACTTCCCAGGTGCTGCTGTTCCAGGTGATGGCATTCTGAAGTCGGTCTCTGTCTACGAGTTGAGGTAAAAAAGCAAAGTTTGTCGGACTGAAAAATCCTCGCGCTATCCCGGTACAAAACATAATTCCATAGATGAAAACCAGCAGGGTAGGGGTGCTGAGTTGGGCCTGTCCTAAGGCTACCGCCAGCAGTGCCATCGAGCAAATCAGCAGCACCGAGATGCAACCCACCAGCAGGTTGCGGCGGTTGTACTTATCGGCCAAATGACCCGCCCAGAGGCTGATGCCGATGGCGGGCAGCGCTTCCGCAAGACCAATGAAACCCAGCATCAGTGGGTCGTTGGTTAGTTCGTACACATAATAGCCTACAGATACCGACATGACCTGAACCGTCAATGTCGTCATGAGGCGCATGGCGAGGAAGCGGCGGTAGTCGGGGATTCTGAGGGCGGAATAGGCGTCGGTGGGCATTGATTAGATTGATTCGATTGGGAGGATTGGAGGGATTGATTCGATTGGGTGATTGATTCGATTATTTTTTAGGAGAGGAAGCCTTTAGTTTTTTTCTTACGGTTGAAATAGAAGCCACTATTATTGCCGTCAGTTCATTGGCTTCTTTATATAGCGGGACAATATCTGGACGAAACTTTGAATCTAGTGCAACAATGAATTCCAGCCAAAACATGGACTCGTCCAGTTCCTCTTCAACAATTTTCAGCTTGTTCAGAAAGTCCTTCCCAGACTTTCGCCGGCAAGCTGCACGGTAGTTCGCCGCTGCCGAGGGAGCAGAGCGAACCAATTGATTTTTAACGGCGCGAAATTCAGGGGAATTTGGCAATTTTCTGGTAAATACCACTACTACTATTGCCCAGTCCTTCAATCGTTTTTTAAGTTCTTCAGCTGTCATAGGTTTTTAAATTAGTTATCGAAGTTTCAATTCCTGTTTTCAAATATACAAAACTTTGCGGAGAAAAGAATCAAAAACCTCCTACCAGCTCTGGTCATTTCGTTCTTTTGCCTTCCCAATCGTACCAATCCCCCAATCGAATCAATCGTCTCAATCCCCCAAACGTTCCAATCGTTCCAATCGCCCCAATCGGCTCAATCGCTTCAATCGTCCCAATGGAAAGAATCTCCGTCTTCGATATATTCAAAATAGGCATCGGCCCCAGCAGTTCGCACACGATGGGGCCTTGGCGTGCTGCCCAACGTTTCCTGAGTGAAATAAACGTCCCGGAAGTCAGCCATGTGCAAGTCGAACTATACGGCTCGCTCGCCAAAACCGGCAAAGGCCACGGCACCGATCTTGCTGTAATGCTCGGGCTTCATGGCGACGATCCTGTTACCATTCCTGTCGAGGACGTGCAGACCAATGTCGAGCAGATTCATGCCACAAAAACCCTTCGGCTTGGTGGCCAGCAAGACATCCCGTTTGATCCTGAACAAGACATCATTTTTCTTTTTGACCAAAGCCTTCCATACCATTCCAACGGGCTCATTTTCAGGGCGTTTTACAAAAATGGTGAAGGGGTTTCCCAAACGTATTATTCCGTAGGTGGGGGCTTTGTGGTGAAAGAAGGCGAGCAAAATGCGGTATCTGAAAAGCGTTTGCCCTTCCCGATTGACCAGGCGGAAGAACTGGATGATTGGTGCAAACAAGAAGGGAAAAACGTGTCGGAAATCGTTTGGCAAAACGAACTTTCCTGGCGAAGTGCCGAGCAAATCCGCGCCGATTTGATGAAAATCTGGCTCGTGATGCGCGACTGTATTTACAAGGGTTGCCACACGGACGGCATCCTGCCCGGCGGTCTTGAAGTCCTGCGCAGGGCGGCCCCTTTGAGCCGAAAACTGTTGAAAGGAAAACCCTATCACAGTGCCGAGGATTGGGTTAGGCAGATCAGCCGTGGCGGACAAACGTTTCAGGACATTCTGAAATGGGTGAGTTGTTTCGCGCTCGCCGTCAATGAAGAAAATGCCGCCTTCGGTCGGGTCGTCACAGCGCCGACCAATGGCGCGGCGGGGGTGATCCCTGCGGTGCTGATGTACCACGTTTGTTTCAGCGACTCGTTTTTGGAAGAAGATATTGTGAAATTCATGCTCACGGCGGGCGAATTGGGCAGCCTTTTCAAAAAAGGTGCGACCATCTCGGCGGCCATGGGCGGTTGTCAGGCTGAAATCGGGGTGTCCTCGGCGATGGCGGCGGGAGCACTCACAGAATGCTTAGGTGGCTCCTACGGTCAGGTAATGATGGCCGCCGAAATCGCCATGGAGCACCACCTCGGCATGACCTGCGACCCCATCGGCGGACTCGTGCAGATTCCCTGCATCGAACGCAATACCATGGGCGCCATCAAGGCCATCACCGCCAGCCAAATCGCCCTCGAAGGCGACCCCAGCAAAGCCAAAGTCAGCCTGGACGCTGTGATTAAAACCATGAAAGAAACGGCGGCAGATATGAACACGAAATACAAGGAGACGGCGGATGGGGGTTTGGCGGTGAATATTTCGGTGAATGTGGTGGAGTGTTGAGGACCAGTTTACCGACATGAGGCACCCCGAACTTTATAACAATATAAAATCGTACAAGTAAAAACATCAAAAAAGCACTACTTTTCCCCATGTACCGTAATTTGAACCACAAAAGGCACAAAAGGACACAAAAGACCACTATCGTGCAACTTTTGTGTCCTTTTGTGCCTTTTGTGGTTCAAATTAGGTCAAGTTTGATGTTTCAACAGAACGGATCATTAATGTTATAAAATTCGGAGTGGCTCATGTTTGGCCAAGTTTTTCAATTTTTTCCCAATTCTTTCAAGGCTTCTGCTTTGCAGTCGCGGGCGTAAGTAAGGCTGCTGTCCATTTTCAGGGCCTTGTTGATGTTGTCCACGGCCTCGCCATAGCGACCTAGTTTGACGAGGGAGCAACCTTTGTTTGCATGCGCTTTAGCGTGGTTTGGATTAAGTTGGATCGCCTTCTCAAAATCGGTGATGGCCTCGGTGTGTCGCCCTAATTCTTTCTTAGAAACCCCTCGATTATTGTACGCGTTAGTATAGTTGGGGTCAGATTGAATAGCCTTGTCATAGTCGAGAATGGATTCAGCGTACTTACCTAATTCTTTTTTTGAAGCGCCCCTATTATTATATGCAATTGCATAATTTGGGTCTAATTGTATGGTTTTATCATAGTCGGCGATGGCTTCGACATATTTGTCTAAATTGTATTTTGAGTTGCCTCGGTTGTTATATGCGGATGAATAGGTTGGATCAAGTTGTATCGCCTTTGTATAATATTCTATCTTCTTATTCATATCCGTCTCCTCTGCCACGCCTTTGTCATACCATTCCTTTGCCAAAGCCTTGTTGTCCTGCTTGGGTGTTGTAGGCGTTTTAACCATGGAATTGCTCACTTTCCGCTCCACCTTCATGCCCCTATCCCGCAACCACTCATCCCGTTTTTTCCAGCCATTGCTTACAGCCTCTTTGCGGGCAGTGGGTGGGTGGGTATTCGTTTCTCCTTGCAAATCAAAGGTGTTCAGCCCAGCCTGCGCTTCCTCTATTGAAGCACCCAACATCCGTAAGACCGAGCCAGAAAACTGGTCGGCTTCGAGCTCGAGCATTTTGCGGGTGCGGGGGTTGGTTTCTCCAAAATTGTGCCCGTTGAGGTGATGGCCTATTTCATGGGCAAGCACAGAATAGGCCGCCCACTGCGTATTCGCGTCGGCTTTGAATTTTTCCAGAAAACTGGTGGAATAAAAAATGAAACGCACCCCATTATTGGTGGTAGCAAGGGCATTGGACACATTGGATGACCTTACCGTGAAGTTTTTGATCAATCCGAGCGCATCTACGATCTCGGCTACAATGCGCTCTGCTTCGTTGGAAGGATCGTAGAGATAGAGGTCGTTTTCGGTCAAGGCAAGTTGCCGTAAAGCAAAAAAACAGAAGGGTAAAGATTGTCCGCATGGCGAGTTTAGGTTTGATTTTCGAGCAAAAATAATGATCAAAATTCATAATTCAACAACTTTTCTCAACTTTGCCATTACAAATCACCAATCACCAACTAAACAAATCACCAACATTCATGAATCTTCTTCAAGGAAAAATAGCCCTCATCACCGGTGGCTCGCGCGGCATCGGCGAATCCATCGTGCGTAAATTTGTAGAACAAGGTGCGTCTGTCGCGTTTACCTATGTTTCACCTTCCTCGCAAGCCCGAGCAGAGAAATTAGCCAGCGAGCTTGGCCCCAGCGCCAAAGCCTACCAAAGCGATGCCGGCGATTTCGCCCAAGCCGAAGCCCTCATCACGCAGGTGCTGGCCGACTTTGGCAAACTCGACATCGTGGTCAACAACGCCGGAATCACCCGCGACACCCTCATGCTTCGCATGACTGAGCAGCAATGGGACGAGGTCATTCAGACCAACCTCAAATCGGTGTTCAATATGACCAAACACGCGCTTAAGCCCATGATTCGCACAGGCGGCAGCATTATCAACATGAGTTCGGTGGTGGGCGTTTTTGGTCAGCAGGGACAAGCGAACTACGCCGCTTCCAAGGCGGGCATCATCGGTTTTTCCAAGTCCATTGCGAAAGAATACGGCTCCCGTGGCATCCGTTGCAATGCCGTAGCGCCTGGCTTTATCTCTACCGAAATGACCGACGCGCTCGATGAAAAAACGAAGGAAGGTTACCTCTCCGCCATACCCCTAAAACGCCTCGGGGCAGGAGATGATGTGGCGAATACTTGCGTTTTTCTTGCTTCTGACATGGGCGCATACATCACGGGGCAGGTCATTTCAGTATGCGGCGGGTTGAATTGCTAACAATTCACTGATTTGCAACCAATTGTACCGTACACTGTGCATACCCTGTATTGTTCCATTGAACCATGTACGTGCCACCTGGCACCACATTGATTTGGCCAAAACCCCCTGCAGTGCAAACCCCAATCGTTGGACAACCTATTGTCCCTGAAATACTGTATTGCTGAATGCCAAGGGGCACATTGTATACGACGAAAGGATTTGCCGTTGGTACAAACTGCATACCGCCGATATTTATGGCTATTTGCAAATTGCAATTGTACAAATCGCCTTTGTAGACGACCGTAACATATGTCGTTTGGGGCGGCTGCGGCTTTTGATTTTCGGCTTTCCATTTTCCGGCGAAGTTTTGGGTCTTTTTCTGAAAAATCGTGGCCGTTCAAGTGGTGTCCGATCTCATGGGCCAATACGGTGTACGCAGCCCATTTTGTTTTGGCGTCGCCTTTGAATTTTTCAAGAAAAGCCGTGGAATACAAAATGTACCGGCGTTTGTCCACCGTAGAAGCGAGTGCGTTTTTGACATTAGCTTCTTTGACAATGATGGACTCGTGACTTACATCGGTGCCATCCAGGATTCTTTTCACGATTTTATCGGCCTCGTTGGAGGTCTCGAAGGTGTAGTACTCTTTTTCGGTTTCATCTCCTTCAAAATTGCAACCGTGGAGAATGGAAATAGGGTCTTGCGCGGAAAGGTTGCTAATGAACAACAGAAGACAACAAGTGAGTAAGTTTTTCATATTGTGAAGTTTTTAGGTGAAATAAGGAGGGGGTATTATTAGGAAACTACCAACAAACCTACATCTTTTCCACAAGGTTCAATACGGCCATTGCAATCCTATTGAGCTCAATCTGTGCCTTGCCAGGGTCAACCATATTCATTTCTTTTTCTTTGGATAGTGCGGTAAATTGTCCCTGCAGCAGAATGCTTTCCTTTAGATCATCGCCGCCCGTTTTGCCAAAGGTCTCTTTCATTTTGGCAAAAACGCCAGGTAGGTCGTTGGCCGCCACGAGTTCGAAACATTGTTGGCGCAACAGATTGCCCTTGTCTTTTGAATCGGCCGCTTTTTCGGTCGCAAAATCGAGTATAATCTTTTCGTTTGGCTTGAAAATCAAATCCTTGCGGTAAAAAACAAGCCAATAACCAACCAGCAACAAAGCTTCCATTGGAAGCAGCCACCATAGTGATTGAGCGAGGTATCCCACAATGCTTAAGTCCTCCCGAGTAGCAAAAGGCTCTGCCAAAAGCGTCAGCAAGATGAGCCACTGATAGGTCCAACTTCCCCACACGAGGCTTTGGTGGGCGGTAGGGTGGATGATTTTGGCAGGGTATCGGTTGAACATTGCGCTGGCCCAAAGCAGTAGCAGTACGGGCAGCAGCACCAGCAGCACCCAGCCCCAGGCTTGCGCCACAACACCAGATAAAATACCGCCTACTGTCTGTGCAAATACGAGCAGGAGAACAGCGGCGGTGCCTGCAAGTCCGGCGCGGAGACAGGCGCGTCGTGTTTCGGAGAGGAGTTTCCAAGCCATGATTTAATGATTTACAGCAAGTTGGTTTTTAACCACATAGTTCACATAGCACACATAGTTTTTAAAATCAGGGGATGCTATGTGCGCTATGTGAACTATGTGGTTATTAAAATTGATGAGTTTGATGGAAGATCAAAATCCCAGCGATTTCGAAATTCCCGCTTTTTGCAAATGCGTTTGTGCATTGAGGACGGCCGGCCATTTTTGCTGACAAAGTTTTGTGCTTGGTGGAGCCTCGAATTCGTACACCAGCACGTCCAGATAATGTTCATTGTTGATTGGCATTTCAGCGATTTTTGGCGGCAGGCGGTTCAGCCCGTTGCTGAGCCAAGCCACGGCTTCCTGCTTGGCGACCCGGCGCGACGATTGGCCGTAAGGCTGGTCGGTAACTACAAAAACAAAGATGCGGAAGTTCCCCGGAGTAGACATCACGAGCGATTTCAGGTAATCCCACACGCCTTCAAAATTTTCCTGAACCGGGTAGTCCTTCCAGCGGTTAGCGCCCGATTTGGGCGAACCATCTGGCTTAAATTGTTCCAACTGCGTCACAATGGCGAAGCCGTTTGGCACCTGAAAATAACTGCGCTGCTCATACCCATTGGCTTGCAGCGCCTGGCGCAGTTTTGTGTTCACGTCTCCGAGGCTGCGGGCATTCTTATATAGTTGTTCGCTGAGCGTATGTCGTTGGAAAAGTTGCGGCGGTGGCCAGGGGAAATAGGGTAGATGTATGTCCGTTGCGTTGGCACCGCTCTCGTAGGCCATATTCTCCTGTACCTGCACATGCTGATTAGAGCGCTCCCAGCCGTTGTGGATGGCGAGACGGCGTGCGCCTTGGTCGGTCTGGTAGGCGTAGGATTGCTTGCGCGGAATGTCTATAGCAGCGTGCCGTTGGGCAATTCCTTCCACTTTTGAAAGCGCGTAACCCATGAAAAAATCGGCCTCAAGTTCTTCTTTTTCCCGAAAAGCAGGGTCGAAGGTGTGTTCGTTGACATGATGACCGATCTCGTGGGCCAAGAGGCCATAGGCCACGGCTCGCTCGTTCTGCGGGAGTTTCAGGTAAAAATCCTGGGAGTAAAGCAAATATCGTTTTCCATTAGAAAGGATGGCGGCCACACTTTCCACATTGCATTGTACCAGTTCAAAATTGCGCTCTGAACCGGTAGCCAGCAGTATCTGATGCACGATTCCCGGCACAGGTGGAGTGGATTCAAAACTGTACAGCTCTTCCTCTAAAACTCCGGTATAGGTGCAATTATATTTAGTTGGCACTTCGAAGAATTCCTGGGCGCGAAGCGGGAGAAGGGCCAAAAGAAAGCACAAAATTGTCCACACGTTCTTTAAAATGCCAGGGCGTGGAAAAACAAGGACGCGTGAAAGGAGGGTGTACGTTGATTTCATGGAAAAGGAATTTTTGAAGGCCAAAGGTAATGCAGCACACACAGTACATGGCATCTGACAGCACACACAAAATAAATATGGCTCGCACGCCCTCCGACTCAACGCAGCACATAAATTTTTGCAATAATAGGTTTTGTGTAACCAAGCTTTTCGTACCATTGTGCGCTGAAAACATTAGTTAAATTTTGCACCAAAAGAAGACCATGTTTTTTTGGTGCTGGGTTTGCTCCAATCTTCACTAAAAAACTTTTAAATCATGACAAAAGCCAAACTCCCCCTCCTTCTGCTGGGCGCACTTTTTGTGACCAGCCTGCTCCCCGCCCAAGACAAATTGATTGTCGGAGTATCTCCTTTCACTTTTGCAAAATCTGGTGTAACAGAAACGGAAGCTGACGAGGTTTTTCAAGAGGTTTACCGCGCTGTAACCGCCTCTGGAAGATTCGATGTAGTGCCCCGCGACAAGTGGAGCCAAGTGGTGCAAGAGCGCGAGCTCCAGAAAGGCGAGGCCTTTATTGATGGCAAAACGGTGGACCAGGGTGTCAGCCTCGGTGCACAGGTGTTGTTTTTGGGCCACGTAGTTGCCGTTGATCGCAACAACAAATTTAGTGTTCCAAACCCTGTTTTTCACCTCTGCGCGGTAGATGTTGCGACCGGGAAGGTGCTTTCCAGCGAAGTTATCTCCAAAACACAGCGCAATGCGGTGGTTATGAACGATGTAAAAAGTGTGATGGACGATACTTCTTCTCCGCTTTTAAATAATTCCAGCAAAGTGCAAGCAGCAGAGGCAGCCCTTGACATTTTCCAGCTGACAAAACTCAAATCTAAGGATGCCCTTTACAAACAGGTGATGGATTACCTCGATGAATACCACCCTCTAAGGATGAAAATATTCAATTTCGTAGATGTGGAGGGCGAAACCGTGAAATCCTTCCAAATCAAGGCCACCAGTGCTATGTTAAAAAAAGGCCAGACCATTTTGATCAAGGAAACCAAAAAAACGACCGGATTGGATGGCTCCACAGCCACAATGGAATTAGAATTAGCACAGGCCAAAGTCGAAAAATTTGAAGGCGAAATCGCCACTTGCAAAGTGACCAAAAATGGCGACAAACTTTTTGCCAAGCAAACCGATATGAAAAGCGTTTTTCTCACCACAAAAAAATAAACAAAATGACACAGATCAACCTCGTTATTAAATTGTTTGCAGGCCTGTTGTGCCTCAGCCTCCTGGCTTGCTCAGGCTCAAAATCCACCTACCCTCAAACAGCAGAAGTAAGCTTCGTTTCCAGTCCCAATACTGGAGTCGTGATGGTGAATGCCATGGGTTATGGCAAAACTGACAAAGATGCCGAACAGGATGCCTTTGTTACCGCCTTTAATACCATCCTTTTTAAAGGACTTCCTGCATTCGGCGGACTTCGCAAGCCGATGATCGACGACGAGTCGAAGGCGCGCAGCGAACACGCCACCTATTTCAAAAAATTCTTTGGAGATCGCGGCTATCTCGGTTACGTCACCGCGCAACAACCGCCTGTTGCCGCTGGAAAATCGGACGACAAAAAGAATAAGCGGGTCCAGAAAAGCATCACCATCAACTATGAATCCTTGCGCACCAACCTCGAAAAGGAAGGCGTGATCCGCAAATTCGGGTTCTAAAACTTTTCATTGAAAATCAATTTTCAAACAACTCCTACATGAAAATGAATCTATTACGTTCCATTGTGCTCCTGTTTGCCCTTGCTTTTTGCCCAAATGTGGCGCAAAGCCAGGAAAAAACCGAACCTAAAAAGCCAAACCAGGTGCAGCCTACCATTATGGTCATTCCTTATGCCAATAAGGGAGAAGACCTCCGCACCGTGCTGGAAGCCGACATCAGCCGCCGGGTGGCGCTGATCAAAGTCAAGGAAGGATTTGACAGCCGTGGCTTTACCACCGTGGATTTTGTAGCCAAACTCAAAGCCGCAGAAGTAGACGGACTGTTCAACAGCGACGCCCAGAGCGACGTGAAATCCACCCTGGTGGAATATTCCGGGGCAGATATCTATGTGGAAGTAGAAGCATACGCCGCAAAGGCTGCCAGTGGCAACAGCATGCGCCTCACGCTTACGGCATACGATGCTTTCACAGGAAATTCACTTGCGAATAAAACGGAAGAGAGCGGGCAGTTTTACACCGACAATTTTGACAAATTGGTGGAAAAAGCCTTGAAGAAAAAGGCCGACGAAGCACAGCCTGAAATGTTGGAGGACTTCCTGAACGTGATGCAAGGGAAATTTACCGACATCGTGGAAAACGGTCGTCCTATCAAAGTGATCTTTGGCTTGAAGGAAGATTCCGAATACGACTACGACACCGAAGTAAACCCCGGCAACGATATGCTGGAAGCCGTAATTGACGATTGGATGAGCAAAAATGCCTACAAAGGCAATTACCACTCACAGGGTGTTACCAAACTCTCCTTGATTTACGATCAGGTGCGCATCCCCTTGCGCGACGAAAAAGACAAGAACTTTTCGCCCAACCGCTTCGCCCAGCAAATCGTAAAATTTTGCAACAGCCTTTCGCCCACTGACAATGCTGCTGCCAAAATGAAGGCAGAGCGCAACGTGCGTGGAGGCACCATCTACATCAACTTTAAATAAAACAAAACCATGAAAGCACTCTCAATTTCATTCCTGATCGCCGCCATCGGGCTACTGTCGGCCCCTTTTTCCAGCGCGCAAAACGATGCAGAATGGATGAACATCGGGCTAATTATGCCCCAATGTTTTGAAGGTTTTGATGTGAGCCATACGCCTAAGTTGGAAACAAAACTCCTGAGTATAATCGCAGCCAATGGCGTGACAGCCAAAATTTCGGCATCCCGCCTGAAAATTGGCGACGATGCTGACATGATGCTGCTCGCCAACGGCATCTTTTGCTACCCGCGTTTTGAAATTTATGACGAACAAACAGTCAATACCGGGATGCAGAACCTCACGGTCATAAAGTGCAACCTGAGTCTGTTCATACAGTCGGTGGATCAGGGCGTTATTTTTTCCACTATTACTTACAAAATAACGGGAAGCGGTAAGGAACGCAATCAAGCCTTGAACAAGGCCATCAGCGAAATAGATACCAAGGATTCAAAATGGGGTGTGTTTTTGCAGCAGGCCCGTACGGAGATTGCCAAATACTACGACCGCAATTGCAGCACCATTCTGGAGCAAGCCAACCAACTTTCGCAAATGAATATGACTTCCGAAGCCATTGCTTTGTTGTGGCCCATCCCAAAGGACATTGCCTGCTATGGCCAAGCCAAAACCAAGTTGGTGGATGTGTACAAAAAGCATATCAACGTGGATTGTGCCAAAACTATCACCAAGGCAAAAAGCATGATTGCGGCAGACGATTACAAAACCGGGCTTTATCTCCTAGGCAGGATAGACCCCGCTTCCACTTGTCACGCAGAGGCGATGGCTTTGATAAATAAAATTGACGCGGAAATCGACAAAAAGCAGAAAGATGAGCAGGATACCGCAAAAAAAGAGCGAGAGGATGCCAGAGAGTTGGAAAAAGTCGCAATGCAAAGTATGGCGCAAGTCGCTGCGGCGCATTATCTCAACAAGCCGCAGCGTATGGATTATGAGACGATTATTATAAAGAAGGATTAGTCGCTCGGATATTAAACAGCAAAACCGCAAAACCGGAGAACGGGAAAATATAAAACCGCGAGAAGATTGATCTCGAATATGGAAGATTTTGACCATCTTCGGATCATAATGCGCAGTTTTATATTTTGCGGTTCTCCGGTTTTGCGGTTTTGCGTTTAATTTAAAAATCACTAATCCTTGGCCAGCCTAAACCCTATTGCCGAACTCGCATTGTCGTAATAATTGAAATTCCGGCTGGCCACATGGCATCGGTCGTGATCGTACCAGGAGCCGCCGCGGATCACGTACTGTTTGCAGGAGCTTGACAACCAGGCACGACTGTCGCTTGGAGCACCTGAATAGTTGGGATGCCAACAATCGGCAGTCATTTCCCACACATTTCCGCTCATATCGTAAATGCCCAATTCGTTGGGCATTTTTTGCCCAACAGGGTAACAGCCATCGGTCATGTCTTTGGCGACCAGCTTTCGGTCATTGCTGCCTGCGTATTTTAGGCTGGCTGATTTCAGGCCGCCACGAGCGGCAAATTCCCATTCGGCTTCGCTGGGCAGCCGGTAATAAGTGCCAGTTATCTCCCTTATCCTGCTTAGAAAATCTTGCACTTCAGTCCAGGTAGCGCTTTCTACCGGGCAATTTCCACAACCTTTGTCTATCATATTGCCTGGGTTTTCACCCATCACACGCCGCCAAAGGGCCTGCGTCACCTCATGTTTTGAAATGGAAAAATCGCCTACTTGTACCGGGTGAGGAGGCTGCTCGGTTTTGTTCCCGTTTCCTTCACCCATGTTGAACTGTCCGCCTTTTACTTCAATCATCTTTATGCTTGACAATGGGTCGGCGGTCGCTTTGGGCGCGGTACTTTCCGACATTTTTGGTTTGGCCTTGGTTTTGTTCGGCTCCATCCTGGCCCTTGCTTCACTAATTTTTTTGTTCAAATCGGTGGCAGGTTTTGGGCTGTCGGAGCATTCTTTTGCATCTTCCCAAATGGCAATGGCTTCACTGTATTGAGCCTTATGAAAAGCCTTATCGCCTTCGTGCAACATTTTTTCGTAGCACTGTGCCTGAACGACGTTTGCTCCCAGCAGCATTATGGCGTAGCACAAAAAGTAAAGAGATTTCATTGATCTAATTGTTTTTGAAGTTGACGGATACGCTCGTCGTCGGGGTTGAGGCGACGGGCCTTTTTCAATATCTCCAAAGCATCTTTGGGTAGGCGTTTCTGCATCACCTTAGCGTCGTTCAAGTATTTGTCAACCCGACGTTCCATAACATCTATGCTGTCTTGCGCCGATCCTGAATTTTTCCCATTCGGGAATGTTTTTTTATAACGCTGGTAGGCGGGAATAGAATGCTCCGATTGTACCAGATTCCAAGCCTCCGTTTCATTTTCCCTGGACGCCGGTTTTTTGGATTCTGCCCGTGTAACTTTCCAGATCAAAAAAACGGACAACAATGCAACGCCTACAATGCTCACCGGACGAACCCAACTGTTGCTGTTTTGTGGAATAGTCTGCACGGTTGTGGTAGGAACGGCTTCTGAGATGGCCTCCTGAACGACTTCGACAGGCTTTGGTGGGGCGGACAGTTTTTTGTGTCGGGAGAGTCGTTGTTCAATGATTTTGTCGAGCGAATTCGCCACGCTGTTAAAAGCCGCGTCCAGGTTGCCCCAATCAATAACAGGCTTTCCTTTGTCTGGTAGGGCTTCGATGGCGCTCAAAGGGGTAAGTTGCCACATGCAGGGTCGTAAAATGACAGGCACGACCACCGTTTCTTTTCGGGCGTGCCTATCGAGCGAAACACGCACTTCCTGACCATAAAAATATTCGGAACCCAGGGAATCAGAACTTACTAAAAGCAGCACAATATCGGCCTTGTACAGGTTCTCTTTAATGCTTTCGTCCCAGTTTTGGCCAGCGGCAATGTCATAGTCGTCCCAAATCTCGGCCCGATTTGGCAACAAGGGTTTCAAGTGCGTACGCAGCTTGTCTTTCAAGTCCTTGTCGCTGTGCGAATAGGCGATAAAAATGGAAACGGGTTGCATAAGCTGCGGCGGGTTAAAAAATTTGCCTGCAATTTTACTGCAACACCTGCAATTTCGCAAACTTTAGCACGATTCGTCGCTCCGGCATTTCGTCGTTTTGGAATTGGATGGTGGCAACACGGTTGTCTTTCGGGCCTTCTACACTCACGATTTTGCCTTCGCCAAATTTCTGGTGAACCACTTTGGCATCTGCCACAAGATCTTCTATCGGAGAGGCCTTGAAATTGGCCAGCGCTGCGGTTGCAGGTGGGTTCATCTTCAAAATACGCGGGTTAGCAAAATTTCCGCTCACGCTTGCACCCCGTGAATAACCACTTTCCTGCACAGCATTATAGGCCGGAGTGCCAATACGCGCGGCTCCCATTCCGCCCACCATATCAAAGTTTTTCAGGTCAATTTCTTCCAGAAAACGTGAAGGCTCATTTGCACGTATTTGTCCGTATCGGTATCTGTTCTGGGCAAAACTAATGGTCAGAAACTCCTTTGCCCTTGTGATGGCGACGTAAAAAAGCCTGCGCTCCTCGTCCAAGCCTTTTGGATCTTCCAGGGACATGAAAGAAGGAAAAAGTTGTTCTTCCAGACCTGTTACAAAGACACTTTTGTATTCCAGGCCTTTGGCAGCATGGACGCTCATGAGTGTAATGTAGTCTGAGCCTTCCGCTTTTTCATCGGCATCTGTGAGGAGGGTGATGGTTTGGAGGTAGGCGGCGAGGGATGATTCAGTTGAACTGAGGGCCTCACTTGAAGTGAGGCCCTCAGTATTTGTTTGCGTATCCACAAACTCAGAAATAGCATCCAGCACGGCATTCACGTTTTCCATGCGCCCTATGCCTTCCGGGCTGTTGTCGCTTTTGAGCAGATCGTGGAGGCCTGATTTTCGGAGAATTTCTGCGGCGAGTTTGTAGGCTGATTCAGTGGCGGCGCGTCGTTGCCAGTCTTCCACCATGTTTCGGAAACCGGCCATAGCCTTTCGGGCGCGATCCGTCACTTCAAGGGCAGGGCTGAGCATGGCTTCCCACATGGTAATGTTGGCTGCTCCTGCTATGGCACTGAGTTTTTCCAGCGTTGTGTCGCTGATGCCGCGGGTGGGGAAGTTGATTGCGCGGCGCAGGGCTTCCTCGTCGCGGGGATTTACGGCCAGGCGGAGGTAAGCCACGAGGTCTTTTACCTCCTTACGCTGGTAGAACGACATGCCGCCAAAAACGCGGTAGGCGATGTTGAGTCGGCGCAGGTGCTCCTCAAATTTTCGGCTCTGTGCGTTGGTGCGGTACAATACGGCAATGTCCGAATTGGGCAGGTGATAGCGGTGTTTTTGTTCCAAAATCAAATCGGCCACACGGCGGGCCTCCTCATCGTCGGTGACGCATTTGAGGAGTTTGATTTTCTGGCGGTCTTCCCGGTCGGTCCAGATGGTTTTTTGCAATTGCCGACGGTTGTAGGAAATGACTTCGTTGGCCGCTGCCACGATATGGTGTGTACTCCGATAGTTCTGTTCAAGTTTGAAAGTTTTCAGCGCGGGGTAGTCCTTTTCAAAATCAAGGATATTGTCAATGGTCGCGCCCCGGAAGGCATAAATGCTCTGGGCGTCGTCGCCCACGATGAAAATGTTTTCGGGGCTGCCCTCGTATTTTACCAATTGGCGCAGGATGGCGTATTGCAAAAAGTTGGTGTCCTGAAACTCATCCACATGGACATACCGAAACCGGCGCCGATACTTGTCCACCACATTGTCGGGGTTTTGCTGGAAAAGCCGGTAAAGTTGGTAAAGCAAATCATCAAAATCCATTGCTCCGGAGCGGAAGCATCGGGCAATATATTTTTCATAAATGTCAACGATGTAAGGACGTCGGGCCGCACGGTCCTGCTGCATCATCTCGGTATTTTGTCGATAGAGCGGGGGCGTTATCAAATTGCTCTTACAGAGCGAAATACGCGAGCGCACGGCAGAAGGATTGTACACCGTGGGGTCGAGGTTCATTTCTTTGATAATGGCCTTTAGCACACTCGTAGTATCGTCCGTATCGTAGATTGTAAAGGAGGAAGGGTAGCCGATTTTGTCCGCCTCATAGCGCAAGATTCGGGCAAAAATGGAGTGGAACGTGCCGGCCCATACCTGCTGTGCCGAAGCACCTACCACCCGTTCAATCCGGTCTTTCATCTCTCTCGCGCTCTTGTTGGTAAACGTAAGCGCGAGTATTTCGCGGGGTGGCACATGGCTCTGCAATAGGTGTGCGATGCGATAGGTGAGCACACGGGTCTTGCCGGAGCCGGGGCCAGCGATCACCAGCACGGGGCCTTCGATGTTGGTTACAGCGGCGCGTTGGATGGGGTTGAGTTCGTCGAGATAATTCGCCATAAGGTGTTGAGCAACATGAGTCGAATTTTGAGATTTCTATGAATTCCTTTGAATGATGATTGATGAATACATGAGTGTTGATTTTTGATCTAATGGAAGATGTAGTTATTGACGATGGTGGCACATCGGCCATTATCATTCCACCATCACATCAAAAATCAACACTCATGTGCTCATCAATCATCATTCAGACCAATTGGCTCAAAATTCGGGATGACACATGATTGGCTTCCCGGCAAAGGTAAAAAGTTCGGCTGGGAGGGGATCTTTTTAAATAAAATGTTTTGAAAAACAACTGGATTCTTAGCCTAATTTTGCCCCTTCGAAATAATTACCCATGCGCATCGGCCTCTTCTTCGGCTCCTTCAACCCAATCCACATCGGGCACCTGATCATCGCCAACTTCATGGCGACGCAAACTGATCTTGAGCGCGTCTGGTTTGTCGTCAGCCCACAAAACCCGCTCAAGCCCAAGAAAACCCTTGCCCGCGATCACGACCGGCTTCACCTGGTACGCCTTGGTATTGGCGACAACCCGGTGCTACGCGCTTCCGACATTGAATTCCAATTGCCCAAGCCATCTTATACCATTGACACACTCGCGTTTTTGAAAGAAAAATACCCTGACCATCAGTTTGTACTCATCATGGGCGCTGACAACCTCGGCTCGCTCCATCTTTGGAAAAACTACGAGCAAATCCTGTCCGAATACGACATTTACATTTACAAGCGCCCAGGTTACGAACTCGGCGAATTCGCTACAAACCCGAGGGTTCATATTTTCGAGCCGCCACCGCTCGACATTTCCGCCACTTATATTCGCGAGTGTATCAAAGCGGGAAATTCTGTGCGCTACCTTGTGCCTGAGGCGGTGTGGGAATATTTGGAGTCGGGTAGTTTGTATCGTTAGTTTGAAGGGTTTGAGGTATTTGAAGGGTTTGAATAGTTCGATTTCAAGTCGGAAAGGCAACCTATCTCCTCCCCTTTGCACCATTCCCGCGTTCCAGAAACACTCGAAACTATTCAAACAAATCGAACCCTTCAAACTGTTCAAACGGTACTTATGCGTCTACTTTCCCTCCTACTTTTCCTGTGCGCTTTTCAGGGAACAACCATCGCCCAAACCGACACCATTTTCCCACCCATCACAATCGGCGAATGGCAGGAGCACTTGCCCTGGCAACGCGCCAAATACGTTACGCAGAGCAGCGATAAAGTCTATTTTGCCACCGAATGGGCTATTGTGGAACTTGACAAAGTCGAACGCTCCTCTCGATTCATAACCAAAGTGGAAGGACTGAGTGATGTAGGCATGAATCTCCTGCATTACAATGCCGCTGCCAAGGTGTTGCTCATCGCTTATACCAACAGCAACCTCGATCTTTTTTACCCTTCCGACCGGTCGGTGGTTAATCTCCCTATTATCCAGAAAAACCCCAACATAGTGGGCGACCGGCAGATATACAATGTCTTTTTTGACGGCAAAATCGCCTATTTTGCTTGTGGGTTTGGTGTGCTAAAATTCGATCTCGAAGATGCCGAAGCCGAGTATACGGTGTTCACAGGCATCCCGGTAAGGTCGTTTGCCATTTACAACAATTACCTCTGGGCGGGCACCGAAGACGGTCTTTTCCGACTGCCCGAAAACGACGGAAACCCAGCAGATTTCAGCCGTTGGGAAGAAGTGAGCGAGTCAATGGGATTTCCTTCTAGTATCTCATACAACGCCATGAGTGTGTGGGATGGCAAACTTTGGCTAGGCGTTGCAAACAAATTTTTACAGTACGACGGCAGCAACGTTACCGAAATAGCCAGTCATCCATTACGTACAGTAAAATACCTGAGTTCTGAAGGATCGGGACTGATGCTGGGTTGGGCGAATGATAATACTGATGGCTACGGCCTTGGGGTTGTGGAATACGTAGAATCTAGCGGTGCACGTTACGAAATCCATGAGCCATGTGATGCCGAGTTTCCCCTCTACGGTATCGAAGACGGAACGAAAAAATTCTGGTTTGCAGATCGTGACGACGGGTTTCGTTTTTATGACCGCAATACCAATGATTGCGATAATTTCTCGTACAATTCTCCCTATTCTCAACGTAGCTCCGAAATTGCTTTTGGAGCCGATGGCGCCACCTACGTTGCTACCCCGGGCCCGGCCCCAAACCTTAGTGTTATTGGTTATCGTGATGGTGTTTATTCTTTTAAAAATGGCCACTGGGACCGTTGGTCAGAAAAAACCACGCCCCAAATTGTTGACGCTGAAGAGTCTTTCAAGGATATGTGGAAAGTAGCGCCAAGACCTTCCGATGGAAAGGTTTTTGTCGGTAGTTGGGTAGGTGGAATGTTGCAATTCGCAAATGGTACGTATGAAAGAGGGTACAGTAAATCAAATTCCATCCTTCAAGATGCAGGTATTTCAGGGGCAGATCGGACGGCGATTGGTGGCCTTGCATTTGACCAGGACAATAATCTCTGGATTAGCAATTACGGCGCAAATGCCCCCATTGCAGTGCTGAAACCTGATGGTGAAATGCTTAATTTCAACGCCTCGCCCGCCAACAACCTCCTTCAAGTAACGGTAGATCAAAATGGCTATAAATGGTTTGTCATTGCTTTTAGCTCAGGCATATTGGTTTATGACTCCGGAGCAGACCTTGACAATACGGCTGACGACCGCTACCGAATTATCACTACCGCAAATAGCGTGCTGCCCACAAATACTGTAAACTGCATCACCGTAGACCTGGACGGCGATGTTTGGGTGGGGACGCAGCAAGGCACCGTTAGTTTTGAATGCGGGGCCAATGTTTTCGATGAAGAGTGCAAGGGTCGCCGCCGCATCGTGAGTGTTGACGGGTTCAATGGTTATTTGTTAGAAACAGAAGATGTGAAAACCATTGCAGTGGATGGCGCGAACCAAAAATGGTTTGGCACTACCAACGGTGTTTTTGTACAATCGCCGGATGCACTGACTCAGGTGGCACGTTTTACAAACACCAACAGCCCTCTTTTTGACAATTCAATCACAGATATTGCTGTAAATCCACAAACGGGCGAGGCTTGGATTGGCACCGAAAAAGGGATCATTTCGCTCCGAGCGGGCGCTACGGATGGTGGGCGCGTAAATCTCCCCACGGCCTATGCGTATCCCAACCCTGTACAACCGGGCTATGATGGCCCTATTGCAGTTTATGGCTTGGCCCGCGATGCGAACGTGAAAATCACGGATGCTGCCGGACACCTCGTTTATGAAGGGAAAGCACTTGGAGGTCAGGCGGTGTGGAATGGGCGCGATTATCTTGGTAGAAGGGTAGCATCCGGGGTCTATATGATTTTCGCTACCAGCGAGGCAAACTTTGACGAACCGGATGCGATTGTCACGAAAATCGTGATTTTGAATTGAAGAGTAACGCTGATTGTAACTATCCAATGATGAAGCCACGTAGTGGTCCCGAGTGAACTCGGGATTTATTGAAAACGGCTTGAACACAGCGCCGCGAGCGCATGGCACCGTCGCCGCTCGCTCCTTCTCTATGGTCGGATGCTATAAATCCCGACGTTCACCTGGGACCACTACGGCTTTTTATTCAGTTTGAGCAATTTTAACCCCTGCTTAGTTTGGATTTATAGCGCTTTCAAAACTGCCTCGGCTTGTTTCCGAAAACTCACACTTTCCGGCGAAGCAATAAAAGTCTGGAGATTTTGGCGGGCGCAATCTTCATCACCAACGCCGGCACAAGCCAGACCCATGTAATAAAGCGCTGGAATTCTTCTTTCGTCCTGGCTTTGCACCAAAGGAGTGAGCGCAGTTATTGCGGCGTGATATTGTTTGCTTTTTACAAGAGATACCCCAGTAGAAACGATAATCCATTCGATCAGCATTGGCAGCAACGATGGGTTGGAGTGCCTTGGCGGCTTCGCTATACTGTTGATTATCATAAAGTTCGAACGCCTCGATTACGGTCTTCGGGACGGCCTCTGCTTCTCCACCCATGGTTTTAAATTTCATCTTGTTGGGATATTCCTTTGTGTTGTCGGCTACCACAGACTGCAAACTTGGCGGCATTATGAAAATGTACGCGCAGATCAAAAGAGCAATAGCAGCGGCGGCAGCATAGGCATATTTGGGAAACATCGAAACCTTTATGGCGGCAGATGGAAAGGGCTTTTGAGCGGCCATCCTCCAGGCGGGGTTTTGTATGCCGTCTGCCAGCGAACGCGATTGGACGGTAGCGGCCACACGTTTTTGGAAAGCAAGGTCGGCGGCCACTGTTGGGTCGGCGGCAGCCAATGTTTTCAGTTCAATTGCTTCCGCCGAAGTAAGGGCATTGGCAAAATAGGATTCGAGAAGATGTTCGGCTCGGTTTTCCATTTTAAGTGAGCGAATACGCGTTTGATGGATGATTGTTGCAGTGAAATATTAGTTCTCATTTTCGTAATTTGTCTAGGCATCTTTTGCGGAGTTGGCGCACTACTTCGGGGCTTGCATAGCCGAGCACATCGGCTATTTCCTGGCTGTTCAGTCCCTCGCGGTAGGTCAAAGCGAGCAGGCTGCGGCAAGGTTCACCGAGCGCGTCCACTTTGGCCCAGAGTTGTTCATTTGCTTGTTCCGCAATGATTTGTGCCTCTGCACCGGGGTCAGTTTCTTTGGTGATCGGGAAAGCTTCATCGCCAGGCAAACCAATCCTGCCTTGTTTTCGGCGAAAGGCTTGGATGAGATTTTTTCCGATACCGAAAAGGTAGGTGCACAGGGTGCCAACCAATTCGGAGAGTCGTCCCGATTCAATGTTGAGCATCATGATAATGACCGCATTTTGGAAAATATCGGTCAGGTCATGGCTGCTCGTTCGGGTGTTCTCTTTGCCCCAACCGATGAATTTCGGGCGGCATTTGTTATAAATGCCAGCCAAAACGCCGTTGGGGTTTTTGTGAAAATCGTCGAGTTCGTTTTGTTTACCGTTCATACTGTTATGCGCAAAAGTAGAGCGGCGGGTTTGGTGCTTTATGGCATTGGGAGAAAAAATGTGAACAATGGGACGATAATTTTTTCTTGCCAACAAAAATTGGGTGGTCTTAAAGCACTTTTTATCCGCCGTGTTTTCATTGAATTTCCAGGTCGCTGTCACCCACCGTCGCTTCTGCCTCCGTCAGGACTATGGCAGATAGAAAAGCTACGGTGGGTAAAACTGCTCCCACCTTCGCTAAAGCTATGGCGGGTAAAACTGCCACTGCCACCTGCCACTGATCAAAGCCCCACCTTCAATCCTTCTATCACCCTGTTCCAATCGAAGCCCGTACCTATGTCCCATTTTCCAGAAGCACGGAAATTGACGTGGGAACAAATGCCCTTAAAATTTTTGGCCTCGGTAGCCGATTTAAAGGCATCGAATCTTTTTGCTTCCGGTAGGATGGTGCGGGGTATATTGTATCGCTTGGTTAAAAAGCGCAACAGCAATAAGAGCGAATTGTATTGGGCATTGGTGAAGGTGGCGAAATACCGTTCCCCCCGGTATGTAGACCGGAGTTTTTGGTAATAAGCAGTTTCCTGCTCCGAACAGTATACATCGTTGTTGCTGTAAATCGTATGCAGGAGTCCCCCAGTTTTTCTGCGCAAAAACCCGATGTTCGAAATCTCAATCCCGATGCTTCTCTGGCTCATCTCTGTGTTGCCGCCGATCGCCCCAGGGCCAAGGTGATACGACCAGTATTTTGACTTCCAAAGGTTGTAGATATGCCCGGAGCGTGCAATGACAAACGGCACAGAAACCTCCGAACTTTGACGGCTCAATTGCGCGATGTCGCCCTTTAAATAACCTGCCGTGTAATGTAGCACGATGCGCTCTTTGGGATGCTCTTCCTCAAAATAATAGCTTTTGTCGGCTACCTGCTTGTAACAATCCACTAAAGTGATTTTGCCACCGGCTTTGTCGCCGATATTCACGGTTTCATCGGTCAGTATGAATTTGGTTCCGCTGGAATCAATCCCAGTTTGACGAAAGGTGGATTCGTGGCTTGAGATGCTGGTTGCTTTCATATAAGAATGGTTGATAGCGGTTTATGAAGGTTGATAAAGGTTTATGACGGGACTATCAACCGTCATAAACCTTTATCAACCTTCATAAACCCGGTTGTTTTTAAAACCTGGCCACAATACCGCCCAGGAAGTTCATGCCTACGGTTGGGTAGCGGTACCAGCGTTCGCGCTTGTTGTTCAATATGTTGTTGATGTCCAGGAAAGCGCCCACATTTTTGGTGAAATAGTAGGAACCACCAATACTGAGGTCGAGCAATGCCTTGCTCTTAACACGCTGGCCTTCTTCATTAAGGAAAGAAATTTTGTCAGCCATGTGGAGCGAAGCCTTCAGGGTTGCCTTATTTTCAAGCATGGTGTACACAGCGCCAAAATCCCCCTCGATTTCAGGGAGGCCCCATACTGCAAGTTCGTCGGCGGCAGTGCCAGTAGTTTCGTTGTCAAACACGTTTTGGCTGAGCGTTCCGGTGATGGTCAAGTCTTTGATGGGCGAAAATTTTATGGTGCCTTGTACATTGAAAATCTTGACCGTGTCATACAGAACCCGGAAGCGGGTGATGCTGTCGGGTGCTGTGAACAAAGTCTGGTGCAGCGCGAGGTCAGAGGCTTTTGAATAGCCGACCTGACCGTTGTATTCAAGCCATCCAAAACTGCCTTTTACGCCGCCATAGTAGTTGTCCCAGCGTGTGTTACGCAGCTCGGAACCACGTATCTGAATAAAAGGATTGTATTCAGAAAGGCTGCGGTAGGTGTTTTTGCGCAAATCACCCGTGATGCCCGCAAAGGCTTGAATCCCATCGCCCCACACACGCAGCGTTATTTCAGCGTCCGGGAAAATGCTGAACTCGTCTCGGTTGTTCACAAAGATGCCGCCGATCTTAAGTTGCAACATATCAAAGTGCATCGTGAAAGAGGGCTGCAGGTAGATGTTGTTCAGTTTTTGCGACACCGTATCGTCAAAGCGCGTCATGTCGGGGCGAATATTCACGCGCAGGGCGTGCTGTTCATTGAACCATTTGGTGGCCGAAAGGCCCAGCTCAAAATGTGTTTCCTTGTTGGAATAAAAATCGTTGAGCAGGTAAAACTTCGGCGTGACCGCAAAATTCAGGTCCATATCCGTGCGTTGGCTGTTGTAAAGCCGTCCGCCGAGATCAAGTATTTTAAAATCCTGACGGGTGCGTGCTGGTGAAAACTCCAGCGAATCGTGGTCGTAGCCATAGAACTGTACCCGGTCGTAGGTGTAGCCGATGTTAATCTGTGTAGCGAGGTTGTTTGGCAAGAAAATATTGCTGCTAATCAGGCCCTCTGTAGTCCGGAACTTCTGGTTTTCAATGGCTTTGTCGGCGCTGAGTTGGTGGTGTTTGAGCCACACCTTACCGTCGAATTTTTCGCCGGATTTGAAAAAATAGCCACCCTCTCCATAAATTGTGTTGGGGACGCCACCGCCGAGTTTTACAAAACCGTTGTAAGCATCCTCTTTAGGTGCGGCCTTCATGCCGAGCGGACGGAGTTTCGGCGGGTCATATTTGATATTGGAAGGGTGGGGCGGCACTGTGTAGTTTTGTTTTTGGGTATTGGTATCCAATGCCGGAAGGGTAGGGGGCACATTGATTTTGTTGGCCTCCAGAAGTTGCGCATCAAAAGCTTTGACCACGGTTACGTTATCACCTTCGAGGTCTTTTTGTGCGAATGCCGTTTGCGACAAAGAAATGAATGCAAGGGCGGCGAGCAGATATTTATGATTGAAAAGCATTTTATTTCTGTTGATTTGATGTATTGTTGATTTGGTTATTGGCATTTGGTTTTTGGATATTTTGCTAGCGGCTGCCAGTTCAGGAAGGACAACCATTAATTCCCTTCGTCCAAATCCAGCAATGTTCTGCCGCCTTTGTCTGAAGCGTTGTTCGTTACAGGCTTGTTGCCACTTAATTTGGCGTATTTCTGCTTGGCAGTATCCATGATGCTCTTGTCATCGCCTGTATAATTATCAATAATCCCTTCCAGCGCGGCCATGGCCGAGTTCTTATCACCCTGGTCGGCATACACATCGGAAAGCAGGATAAGGTTGCGGGCAATCCAATCGTCGTAGCCAGCGCTGGCCTTGTTCGCTTCGGTGATCATCTCTTCGGCTTCTCCATATTTCCGTTGGCGGTAGAGGATTTGAGAGAGGTAATGGTAGGCCTCGGCCATGAGTTCGGTAGTGCTGTTTTCCGTTACGGATTGAAGCGCAGGATATGCCCGGGTGTACTCGCCCTTGTCATATGCCATTTTGCCCGAGTAGAAATTGGCCACAGCAAGTTGCTCCTGATTGGCAAGGCGCGATTGGTTGACCTTGTTTGCGTATTCAGCTACAGCGACCGAGTTGTTGGTCTTGTAGGCGGCTTGTAAAGCAACGAGTTGAGCGTCGAATCGGGAATTTTCTGTCACCGCAGCATCCTCCCATTTGCGGGCGTACTCGAATGCCTGACCATAATCCTTCGTAGTATTTAGCGCAATAAGCGCAGCCTTTTCGGCGGCTTTCGGGTAATGTTTGCTGTTGCCCTTGCCGATTACGGAGGCATAGTCCTTTTGCGCTTTTTCAAATTGTTTGAGCGCGGAATAACTCTCTCCCCGCAAGTAGTAACCTGCCAGCACGTTGGTTCCTGTAGGGTATTTTGCGAGGTAGTTGGTAAAAAGTTCGATGGCCTTTTCATAACGACCTTGATTGTACTGGTATTCAGCGGATTCAAATGCCGTTGCCTCCCCGCTGCCCGTCTGACCGGGCTTAATGGCGCCACCACAATTTGGCACCGTCTCCACGAATCGGTTATAACCTTCAGGGTCACCAAGGTCTTTTACATAAATCTCGCGGAGCGCATCCAGGGCTTGCTTGCACTCTTCTGGCTCCGGATTTCCGGCAAATACCTGCTTGTAATAATCAATGGCTACCCGGCTACTTCCCTGGTTTACAGAGATAAGGCCGAGTTTGAGCAGCGATTGATTGATCAGGTTGCTTTTTCCTTTAAAGTCGGACACAATTCGGCGGAACGGGGTGATGGCCCGGTCGTAGCGTTCCATTTCAAAATAGGTATCGCCCAATTGGAAAAGCGCCTCGTCGGTGTAGCGGCTGTTTGGATAGTCTTCTACCAAACTCTCCAGCGCTAAAATCTTGTCTTCTTTGTTGCCCTGTAAACCTCTGATGACTGCTTTTTGGAAAAGCGCGTACTCGAAACCTTCGTACTTTTTCTTAACGGCTTCATCGTACATTGCAAGGGCCTCCGAGTATTGGTTGTTCTTGAAATAACAATCACCTGCGCGAAGTACGGCGTCGCCCAGTACGGCGGAACGGATTTGCTCGTTCTTCGTACCGCTCTTTTTGAACCCATCCACTGCAGCGCGAAAATTGACATTGGCAGACTTGTAATCCTTGAGTTTCAAATGGTTGTAGCCCTGAATGTAGTTGCACATATTCAGGTTGCTCTCTTCTGGAAGATCAGCAGCGTAGGGCTTTGCAGCGCTGAAAAAACTGCTCATGTGCTGCTTGCTTACCGCGTATTCCCCAGCATCATGCGAGATGCTGCCGAGCCAAAAAGAGCAAAGAATGGCGGTTTTTTTATTGATCGGGAATTCCAGCGATTTGTTGAAATACCGCCGGGCTTCGTCTTTTTGGTTGCTTTGATATAGTTGCAGACCGCGCAAAAAGGTCACCTGTTGGTATGTTGCGTCGAGGCGATCCGTGCGATTTTTTACATTTTCAAGCGTCGAAACCGCCCGGTCGTAATCGCGGGTATTCAAAAACACCTCGCTCATTAATGCCTGCGCATCGTCGTAATATTTTGATTGCGGGCTAATGCGTTGTAAGGCTTCGATGGCATCCCGGTCGTACTTGAGTTCGTAACTCAGTTTGGCATAATTTATGAGCGCGTCCTCTTTTACCGACTTGTCAAAATTCATGCTGGCCGCCTTCCCGAAAGCGTTGCGGGCGTTGAATTTGCTGTTTTTGTCCTTTACACGCAAGTAGGCATCACCGAGGTGGTAAAGGCCATTTTGGCCGAGTAAGCTATCTTGTTTGGAGAGCTCCTCAAAGTTCTGGATAGCAGGCTTGTAGAGGCCGTTTTGGTACTGTGCATACCCCAGTTGATAATAGTCGGCAGGTCGTAGCGGCGCACCGTTTTTGGCAGCAAACTCGAGGAAGGGCGAAGCGCCTTTGTAATCGCCTTTTTCGTAGAAGGCTTGACCGACAAGTTGGTTTATCTCTGCACGGTTTTTTACGTTCGAGTCTTTGGCGCGGGGCGTTCCGTAGGAAATTACCTTGTCCCAGTTTTTTTGCGCCGCGTAAATCTGTGTCAGGTAGTGCGGCACATTGGCTTTGTACTTCGGCGATGATTCAGCTCGGGTGAAGGCTTTGGCAGCCTCGTCGTACTTCCCCTCGAAGAAGGCGCAGCAACCGTAGTAGTAATTGGCCGGTTCGTACCATTGGCTTCGTGCATTGTCCTTGAGCGGCATGAAGGCCGTTTTCGCCAAGGCGAATTTTTTGGTCACGAAATATGAATAGCCCATTTTAAAGCGTATCTCATCGCGTGCCGCACCAGAACCAGTAGGGGCTAAATCATAGTATGTCAAGGCCTTATCATACTGTTTCTGGTTGAAATAGTAGTCCCCGATTTCGAGGGCGGCTTGGCTGGCCACGGCCGAAGGGGAGTTTTCGCGCAGGAAATCGAGTACGAGTTTTTCGGCTTCTGGCTGGTCAATACGCACGGCACATTTGGCGTGGTAGAGTTCTGCATCAATCTTGATGGCCTTCCACTCCGGCTCGTTGGCGGGGCGGAGGATGTCCATTGCGATGCGAAATTCTTTTTGCGCGATGCCGTAAAGGTTTTGGTTGAAAAAGTCAACGCCGCGTTTGTAGGCGAGGTTGGCTTCGTTGTACACCGCCGTTTCTTGCGCAGAAAGCGCGAAAGCGGAGAGCAAGAGTAGGAGCGCAGGAATGCTTTTCCGAAGGAACATAATGGAAAGAGTGTGGTTTTGGATTTGTTTTAAATCAGATTTTTTACCCGCCGTAATCCCGCGAACTCGGGACGAAGGAGGGTGGATGATTTGAGGTTCCTCAGATTGAACGCCAACAAACGTTCCACCCAAAGATTGCCCGTCCGGCAATGAATGTTTTTTGGAAATTTTAACAAGGCGAAAGCTCGTTACGCAAATTGGTTTTGCAGCGTCTGCTGGATGCCAAAACGTCAAAATACGCATCGAAAATATAGACAAATGTAAAATAGTCTGGAAATGTGGGGCAAGTTCCGAAAGACATCCGCAATTGACGGAGTTTTAAGAAAAAAACCTTGGAAGGAATTCTTTGTTTCCACTCGTTTTTACAAATCAAGTTCCCAAAAGTTTCAAATTTTTGGGAAGTTTGCCCGATAAATATCTCAATATCCCAATATCCAATTTCCAAGGTCCCGCAATTATGAAAGTTGAACAAATCTATACCGGCTGTCTGGCACAAGGCGCCTATTATATCGAATCTGCGGGAGAAGCCGTAGTTATTGACCCGCTGCGTGAGGTGGAGCCTTACCTGAAAAAAGCTGAAAAAGACGACGCGAAAATCAAGTTTGTCCTTGAAACGCACTTCCATGCCGACTTCGTGAGCGGCCACGTGGACCTGGCCAAAAAAACCGGAGCGACCATCGTGTACGGGCCAAATGCCAATCCTGATTTTGAGGCGCATATTGCTGCTGATGGCGAAATACTGAAGGTGGGGAAACTCAGCATAAAAGTGCTGCACACCCCCGGACATACCATGGAAAGTACCTGCTACCTCCTTCAAGACGAGACTGGCAAAGACATTGCCTTGTTCAGTGGCGACACGCTTTTTATCGGCGACGTAGGCCGCCCCGATCTCGCCCAAAAAGCCGCGCACCTGACGCAGGAACAACTCGCCGAAACGCTCTTCGATTCTTTGCGCACGAAAATAATGCCCCTGTCCGACGACATCGTTGTCTATCCTGCACACGGGGCAGGTTCCGCCTGCGGCAAAAACATGAGCAAAGAAACCAGCGACTCCCTCGGCCACCAAAAATTGGTGAATTATGCCCTGCGCGCCGATATGAGTAAGGCGGATTTTGTAAAAGAGGTTACCGATGGCTTGCTCCCACCACCTGCGTATTTTCCGCTTAATGTGGCAATGAACAAGCAGGGATACGACTCCATTGATGTGGTAATGGAGCGCGGCGCCCGCCCGCTCAGCCCGCGGGCCTTCGAGGCTGCTGCCAATGAAACAGATGCTTTTGCTCGATACCCGTGCGCCCCAAACCTTTGCTAAAGGTTTCATTCCCAACAGTATCAATATTGGTATTGATGGCAATTTCGCTCCCTGGGTAGGCGCCATGATCCCTGACCTGAAGCAGGAAATCCTGCTCATTACCGATCCGGGTCGAGAAGAAGAAACCGTGATGCGCCTGGCCCGTGTGGGTTACGACCATTGTCTCGGCCACCTCGAAGGTGGTTTTGAAGCCTGGAAAAACGAGGGCCGCGAAGTGGACAACATCGAATCCATTGACGTAGCGCGTTTTGCAGAACGAATTGCCGCCGGAGAAGCCGAAAACATCCTCGACGTGCGCAAACCCGGCGAGTACGATGCCGAGCATTTGCCGCAAGCAGAAACGGCCCCGCTAGATTTCCTCAACGACAGTATGTTGATGATTGACAAAAACAAAAGCTACCACGTTCACTGTGCAGGCGGCTACCGCTCCATGATTTTTATTACCGCTTTACGGGCCAGAGGCTACGACAATTTGATTGATGTGGCGGGTGGTATGGCGGCGATGAAGAAGAGTGGGAAGTTTGAGACGACGGAGGTTGTGTGTTCGGGGAAGTAAGCGGTCAACCGCGACAATTATCTGGATTTTGTGCTGGCTTCTGTGGCATGAAGCCAGGTTCTTGCAACACTCTAAAATCTTCGGAACCCTTATTTCCCCGTCCAGCCACCAGCCTTCCCGGTTGAGGCATATCTATGCTGCCCAATTTTGCTCCACTCCCGTCATTTGCAGTACAATTATTTCATTCAAAACAATTGCTGCTGCTATGAAACTTATTCAAAAATTCCTCACCCTGATCCTTTTCTCCGTTGTCGCTTTGACAGCGTGTAACCCTGACGACAACTCCAACAATAATAACAATCCAACCCCTTCCGCTGGCACCTGGAAAGTAAGCTATTTCTTTGATAAGCAAGATGAAACAGGTAACTACACAAACTACACATTCGAGTTTGGCGCCGGTGGTAGCCTCAGCGCGACCAACGGAAGTCAGACTTGGAACGGCACCTGGGCTACAGGTATTGACGACAGCGCCAACAAGTTCCTGATAGATTTTAGCGGCACCGTGCCCAGCGCATTGGCCGAGTTGGAAGAAGACTGGCGCATTATCAGTATCGAAGCCAACTTCATGCATTTCGAACACACGAGCGGTGGCAATGGCGACACAGATGTGTTGAAATTCAGCAAGTAGGTGATTTGTGGAGTTGGTGATTTGGTTATTTGAGCGCCTAAGCTTGGACACTCAAATAACCAAATCAACAAATAACCAACTCCACAAATCCGCAACTAAGAAAGATTGTTTTCATTTGGTTTTTTAGGGTTTTGGTGGGTCTGACGCAAGTCTGGCCCACCTTTTTTTTGCAATAATCGATCGCTTCCTTTGGTTTTTTTGCCTCCCTCTCTGCAACTTTTAGGTGCCTGTCCCGTTGGGTTTTGTTTAATGAATGAACAATCTTTGCGATGAGACTTGACTTACCAGTTTATGCAGAGCGCTTTGGCGCCAACATTTTTAACAACGTCCAGAAAATTTATGAGTTTGATGGCGGCTACGAATTAGACGACGAATTCTCCAGCCCTTTCCACGTCATTCAACAAATCTCGCACGAGCGGCTGCACGAAATCGAAAAGGACATGGCCATCATTATCCCAGTCAAAAACGAGCGTTTGCGCCTGCTCGAAAGCGTGCTCTGCGGCATCCCGCACGATTGTCTGCCCATCATCATTTCCAATAGTCAGCATGATCCGATTGACCGTTTTCGGATGGAGCAAAGCATGGTAGACACTTTTTGCCGCCATGCCAAAAAACGATATATTCTGGCACACCAGCGCTCGCCCGAACTGGCACAGATATTCCGTGATGGCGGCTACTCCCAGCTGCTCGACGCAAATGGACTGGTACATGCCGGAAAAGCGGAGGGAATGTTGGCTGGCATCACGTTGGCGCATTTGCTTGGCAAAAAATATGTGGGGTTCATAGATTCTGATAATTATTTCCCGGGTGCTGTTTTCGAGTATGCTCGCTTGTTTGCGGCCGGTCTTTCTCAGGCAAAATCGCCGTATTCCATGGTGCGTATTTTGTGGCACAGCAAGCCCAAAGTAGTTGGGGAAGGGTTGTTTTTTGCAAAATGGGGGCGTGTTTCGCGTATTACCAACCAGTTTCTCAACCAATTTTTCAGTCACTTTACGGGCTACGAAACAGATGCCTTGCGCACCGGCAACGCAGGCGAACACGCGCTTTCAATGCCCTTGGCCCTCTCGCTTGATTACTCGGCAGGATTCTCGGTTGAAACCTACCATTTCGTGAGTTTATTGGAAAAGTTTGGTGGTGTGATGCCCAGCCCTTACCCGGAAGTGATGAAAGCAGGGGTCGAAATATTCCAAATGGAATCGAGAAACCCCCACTTCCATGATGCCGATAAAGGGGAAGATCACATCAATGAAATGATTGAATATTCACTGGGAGTCTTATACCATTCGCCGATTTGTCCGGAACAATTGAAGAAAGAAATCCTGAGCAAATTGCGGCGATCAAAGATAATCTCCAAAGACCAAGAACCAGTGCTCCCACGTCGTTATCCGGCATTGGCCTCGATTGATTTCAAACGCGCGGGCAAATCAGTGAATTGGGAAGTGTTCGGCAATTATGTTCCAAAATGAGCCATATATTACCCATTTCCTCTGGCCAACCTGTTATCGTTTTTTCAGATCTGGATGGCACTTATATTGATCATCACAGCTATTCTCCGGAAGGCAGTGCCGCTGCTTTGAAGGAGTTGCAAAACCGAGCTTGGCCTCTCGTTTTTTGTTCCTCTAAAACCTTTGCAGAGCAGGTATTTTTACAACAGCAACTTGGTCTTTATGCGCCTTTTATCCTTGAAAATGGGAGCGCGGTAGCGATTCTAAGGGATATTTTGCAACACTTGCCCCTGCGTCTATCCAGCGATCTGGCTTTGAAATATTTCCACTCGCACATGCTGATTTTGGAAGCGCCAGGGCTGAAATTGCTCAGTTTCAAGGCATACAAGGTTTTTCCGATGTAAACGATGCAGAACTCAGTGCGGTCACTGGACTGAAGGGCGAGGCATTGTCCCGCGCGCGCGAACGGTGGTTCACGGAAACATTGGTCACGCAACTTGATACGGAGCAGGTAAGATTGCTGGGTCAACAATTCGCTAAAAATGGCTGGGTGCTAGCCCGTGGCGGGCGATTTTACACCTTGCTTTCGGCACAAGCAGACAAAGGCCGGGCAATGCAATGGCTGGTGAAAGTGTTTGCTCAAAACTTGCCAGAAATGCCGGTTTTGGCGGCTATTGGCGACAGTCCCAATGATTTTCCATTACTGGCCGCTGCAGATTTTCCTTTTTTGGTGCAGCGTCAGGATGGCAGCTGGGCCGATCTGGAATTGCCAGGTTTAACAAAAGTGGACGGGATTGGTCCGGCTGGTTTCTCTGCTGCGATACGGATGTTGACGGGAGATTGATATTTATTCCGCACTTTCCCTTGCGTTGGCGTGGTCAATTTCAACCGGGTTGTCGCGATAGAGCAATGAGCCGAACATCATGATAAGCGTGGTGGCCAAAATCACGAAAAAAAGCACACCTTCGTCGAATGCATCAATGCGCTGCCATTCGGGTATTTTGTAGAAAAGCAGCACGGTAATCAGGCCGCGCGGGATATAAAACAGCTCCGGGAACAAATCGTATTTGTGCACTATGCGCAAATAAACGAAGCGCAAAGCCAAAAGTGCAGCGACGATGATCGAGCCGAGCAAAAGCACGTCCAGGTCCTTCAGAAACACCAAATCAATACCGAACCCGAAAATTATGAAGAAAAAAGTGCGGATGAGAAAGGCCGATTCTGCGGTAATGGATTTCAGGAAAGCCGCCATATCGTTCACTTTATCGTCCGAGAAATAAGTTTTCAATGGTTTCCATTTCATTAGTTCCCAGTTGTTTATCACAAGACCAAACATGAGAACAGTGAGCAAGGAAGGCAGGTGCATACTTTTTCCGCCGACATATATGACCACCAAGACTGCGAAAACGAGAAAGAACTTGACGTTCACCCTGTTGTTTACCAACAACAACATGAGGCCAAAACAAACAGCAACAGATAACACCAATGCGACCGGTATACTGGCCAAAAACCATGCAGTAGATTGCAGCGTTATGATTTGCCCGGCGGTAAAAAAATTGAACACCATGATGCCCAGCACGTCTGAGAAGGAAGCCTCGTAAATCAAAAACTCCTTTTTTTCGGCACTGAGGTGGTGTACGCTTGGCAGTACAATTGCACTGCTGACCACACTCAGGACGATTGCATACACCAAACAGTTGATTAATGGAGTATCTGCAAGCCACCAGTACAAGATGCCTACCACACCCAAGGATGAAACTACAAAAATCACCAAAGCTGAAAAGAAGGAGCTTTTTATAAGCGGGAGCTTGGCCTTTGTAACTTCCAAATCAAGGCCAGCCTCCAGGACAATCATAATTAAACCAACGGTGCCTAATATCTCTGTGACTGCCTGTGGTATGACGAAAGAATTGCCGGTGCTGTTAAGCAAATAGCGCAACAAGATCCCAGTGGCCAACAATAAAAGCACCGAAGGGATGCGCGTGGCACGGTTGAGGACTGAAAACAAGTAGGAGAGAATGATTAGGCCACAAACCGAGAACAGGATGTGGAGGGCGGTAAGGTTTTCCATTGTGGCAAAGGTAGCAACCCAATACTTAGCTATTGATGGAAGTTGAATCAAAACGGACGACTTCGCTTTTTACTTTTGCATCAATTCTACCTAGTATTTCAATGAGTAACTATCCAGTCATACCAATAAAATTCTCGAAGGGACTGTTTTGCGGAATGGGTTGTTTGGTAGAACCCGATACCCGCCGGCCCCGCCGCCCTCCCTTCTGGGGGGGGGGGGGACCGGGGCAAAGCCTGAAAAAAAGCCTCGTCCTCCGCCGCACAGACCCGAGGAAGGGAATTTGGGAGCAGCTAGTTGCCCACATAAGCATACGCAATGATTTTTGAAAAACTTAAGTCAGGTCTTGAAATAGAGGACGTTGTGTTTGACACCATCTTCCCTTTACGGTATCGAAAAATATCGAAAATCCACTTTACACCCGTAAAAGTAGCACAAGTGGCTGCGCAGTATCTGGTTGTAAAACCCGGTACCAGGGTGCTTGATATAGGCGCCGGAGCCGGAAAGTTTTGCATGATAGGCGCGGCCTGCACGGAGGGCCATTTTGTAGGCGTGGAACAACGGGAAAACCTCTACCGCCTTGCCAAAAAATTGTCGAAACGCCACAACCTGGAGCGCATTGACTTTATCTTTTCCAATATTGTAGCAGTTGATTTTGAGGCTTTCGACGCCATTTATTACTTCAACGCTTTTTATGAAAACATTTTCCACAACGGTGCGATTGATAATGCAGTGACCTTAGACAAGGCCCTGTATGCCATTTACACCCAATATATGCGGGAGCAGCTCAGCAAAATGCCCATTGGCACCCGATTGGCTACCTATTTCAGTTTTATGGATGAAGTGCCCAATTCTTACAAAATCAAATCTGCGGATTTTGACCTGAAACTGAAACTCTGGGAAAAGGTGGTTTGATTATTCGATTTATTCGATTGGTTAGATTGATTCGATTATTCGATTGATTGGTTGTCAATCGGATTAATCGAATCAATCTAACCAATCGAATAATTCGACTTTACCTTTGCTTTATGATTTCCAAGAAGAATTTGCGGTACCACTGGCTGACTTTTCGCAAACACGATTTGAGGGCCAGCGGCACGGTGTTTTTTGTCGCGCTGCCCCTGTGTTTGGGCATTTCGTTGGCATCGGGCGCACCGGTGTATTCAGGCCTGTTGGCGGGCATTATTGGCGGCTTGATTGTGGCGCCGTTGAGTGGTTCGCAATTGAGCGTGAGCGGCCCGGCAGCGGGTTTGACTGCCATTTGTGCCTCCGTAATTGCGAGCTCGGGTTTGGATGTATTTTTCATTTCTGTGGCCGTGGCGGGTTTGATGCAGCTGTTGTTGGGTGTGTTTCGATTGGGTGGATTCACGCATTTTATTCCCTCGGCAGTCATTAAGGGCATGCTCGCCGCCATTGGCATTATCCTGATTTCCAAGCAGATACCTGCATTGATTGGGTATGACAAGCCCGATTTTTGGTCGAACGAATTGTTCAATATTTTTACCTTCAAGCACGTATTCAGCAATGTCCAAAGTTTGTATGAAAGCATCACTTTAGGCGCAATATTGATCGCAGCATTGTCGCTGTCCATGCTTTGGGTATGGAAACGTACCCTGGCAAAACAGGTTTCCTTTTTGCCAACCTCCTTCGTCACGGTACTTTTTGGCGTTTTACTTGCCTTGTTTTTTGACAAATACTGGCCCGCTCTTGGGCTTCAGGCGACCCAATTTGTCCAAATACCGGACAATATTATTTCCTCGGTACGGCTGCCCGATTTTGGATTGATAACGGCACATGCTGAAATCTGGAAAAACGGGCTGCTCATTTGCTTCGTCGCCACGCTCGAAACCTTGCTTAGTATCGAGGCCATTGACAAAATTGACGCGCAAAACCGCATCACACCTCAAAACCGGGAACTGGTAGCCCAAGGCACGGGCAACTTTTTTAGCGGACTGCTTGGTGGGCTGCCTATCACAGCGGTCATTGTACGGAGTTCAGCCAACGCGGAGGCTGGCGCAAGGACTTGGCTCTCAGGCTTTACGCACGGTATTTGGTTGCTACTAGCGGTGCTTTTGGCTACCAATTTGGTCAATCTGATTCCCTACTGCGTGTTGGCAGCAATCCTCATTCGCACAGGTTACAATCTGGCAAAACCCGAGATGTTCCTGGCAGTTTGGCGACAGGGCCGGGAGCAGTTTTTGCCCTTTATTGTGACCATTGGAGCGGTATTGTTCACCGATTTACTGGTGGGTGTGCTGATTGGCGTGGCGTACAGTGTGTATTTTTTGATTAAACACACCTATCGGGCAGGCTTCACCGTGAAAGAGCGGGCAGAAGGCCATATTCAGCATTTTACCATTGATCTTGCGCTCAACGTGAGTTTTCTCAACAAAAAACGCATTGCAGACCTCCTCGACACAATGCCGGAATACTCAGTCGTGGAAATCCTGGGAACCGACAGCGTGTACATAGACCATGACATCCTGGAGATTATCCAACAGTATAGGACGAAGGCGCACAATAAGCATATTCAATTGATTCTGAAGGACATTCCAGAAGTACAAACCATCAGTTTGCATTGAAAATCCACCTTTTTAAATTGCCTGTGAATCCTGTCTCAGGCCTAACTTTTCAACTATGAAATTTCCCATTCTAAGCTTGTTCATCGCGATAATATCAACGATGACTACCAATGCACAAACGGCAAAACCAGACAACACTCCCTATAAAATGGTTTTCCAACTCACCAGCGCCGACACCGCCATTCACACTGGTTTGGTGAAACAACTAAACAACGTATTGAATGCTGCCCCAAAATCACAAATTGAGGTAGTGTGCCACAACCAAGGCATCGCTTTTTTGGTATCGGCCAAAACCTTGCAGTCAAAAAAAATCCAGGACCTAAAGGCAAAAGGGGTGGTGTTCGTCGCCTGCGAAAACACCATGCGCGACCGAAAGATCAAGCGGGAAGACCTTGTGCCTGAAGCCGCTACGGTACCTGCCGGCATCATTGAAATCGTAAAAAAACAGCGTAAAAATTGGGCTTATCTCAAAGCAGGGTAACAGTAAAAAGTTTCAAGTATTTAGTTCCAGGTGCGCCTGCTTGCTGAGGATAAAAAAATGGAGGTTTGGTGAAAATTCGTGCAATTAGTGGCTTCCAAAAAGCCTCCAAAAAATATTTTTTAAAAATAACGCAATTTGTTTTAAATAATCAAACAATCTGTTTTAAATTTGCCCTTAGAAAACGCTTAACCGCCCGGATAGATTTTGACAAGCACTTGACTTTCAGAATTTTAAAACAAAATCTCCTTGGCTATGAACTTAAATTATCTTAAAACAAATTGGTTTTATCTAGCAATGGGTATAGTGCTTACACTGTACACTTTCCGTAAATTCCCAAACCTAAATCCATTCAACTCCCTGACAAAAATCCTAAAATTGAAAAATCACCGAGGGCAAAAGTGCAGCCAAAGGTGGGGCAGCATTCCTGGGCTTTGTGCCGGAACCTCCCAAAGAACGTCCGCCAGAGCTTGCTACTGTGGATGCCGCCAAAACGGAAGCATTTCTGAAACGCTTTGCCCAGGTTGCCGTGAGCGAGCGAAAAAAATTCGGCATTCCCGCCTCGGTCATACTCGCAGCTGCCTACGCGAACAGCCATGCAGGTCAGCATGAAACGGCATTGTCGGCCAACAACTTTTTTCTACTTTCCAATGCCGATGGGTGGGAAGGAGAAACCGCCCAAATTGGGGGCAAAGCAATGCGCAAGTATGAAACTGCCTGGGCCAGTTTCCGTGATTTCAGCATCCACCTCAGCAGTCAGGAGTGGTTCGGCTCGCTTAAGAAGTCAGCAGGAAAAGACTGGCGTAAATGGGTCGAGAAATTGGGCAATGAGGAGGTAGCCAATTCCAAAGCGATGCAAAAAGTCATTGAAGCCTACCGCTTGGATGAGTTGGATGGGGTGTGAATTTGCGCATCTGTGAAATAGTGCTTTTTTAGGCAACCTTTGCTTTGGCTTCTTGTTCCCTAATTCACTGGCTATCTTTAGTCACTTCACCTTTGCCATATCTGGCAGTTTTTTAACTGAATTCATAGGCATAGAGCCCACATAAGGATTGATTCCAAATCTATGTGGACTCTATGCCTATCTATTTATTGTCAAAAATTAAATTGGTTTTCTGGCTCTTTTGGAATTTAAAAGCCCAAAAGACTTTACAACCATTTACACACCAAATCAATAAATATGGATATTGTAAAAATCCGTCCGCTGGTAATAGAGGATTATAGCGGTTTAAAGACTTGCATGATTCGGGCATACCCGCAAATGCCTGACGCTTTTTGGAAGGAACATCAAATCAACCGCTTGCTAAGTATTTTCCCGGAAGGGCAATTGGTGGTGACAATCAACGATCAAATTGCAGGCTGCGCCCTTTCCATCATCGTCCAATATGATCGTTTTGGCGACAACCACACCTACCGGGAGATCACCAGCAATTTTACCTTTTCAACCCACGATGCCAAAGGGGATACACTCTATGGCATTGATGTTTTTGTAGACCCTGAATTCCGGGGACGCCGGCTAGGTCGTCGGCTATATGATGCCCGGAAAGAGCTGTGCGAGCAGCTCAATTTGTCTGGAATTGTGTTTGGTGGCCGCATCCCTAATTACCATGAGCATTCCGACGAACTCTCTCCTCGAGACTATATCCAAAAAGTAAAAAACAAGGAGATCCAGGACCCCACGCTCAATTTCCAGCTATCCAATGATTTTCACGTGCGCAAGGTGCTCCGCGGCTACCTTTTAGGCGACGAAGAATCCAAGGAGTTCGCAACCTTGCTTCGTTGGGATAATATTTACTATACCCCCACTACGGACAAAAAGAGCAGCGCGGTCAAATCGGTCGTGAGGCTTGGGTTAGTCCAGTGGCAAATGCGATTGTACAGGACAGTGGAGGAGCTTTTTACACAAATGGAGTATTTCGTAGATGCGGTTTCAGCCTATCGCAGTGATTTTGCGCTGTTCCCGGAGTTTTTCAACGCCCCGCTTATGGCATTACACGACGAATTGCAAGAAGGGGAGGCGATTCGGGCACTGGCCGGGTACACGGAACGTATTAAGTACAAATTTGCTGAATTAGCGCTGCACTACAACATCAACATTATTACTGGTAGTATGCCATTGTTGCGCAATGGCGACCTGTACAACGTTGGCTTTTTATGCCGTCGAGACGGGAGTGTGGAGCAGTACGAAAAACTGCATTGTACCCCGGATGAAATTAAGTGTTGGGGGTTGAAAGGAGGCAATACACTTCGGACTTTTGATACGGATTGTGGGAAAATTGGGATTTTGATCTGTTATGATGTAGAATTTCCGGAATTGCCCCGGATGTTGGCACAAGAAGGCATGAACATCCTCTTTGTCCCGTTCCTGACTGACACACAAAACGCATTTTCAAGGGTTCAACTTTGCGCCCGGGCCCGCGCCATTGAAAACGAATGTTTTGTGGCGATCGCTGGCAGTGTTGGCAATTTGCCAAAAGTCCACAACATGGATATTCAGTACGCGCAGAGCGCAGTATTCACGCCCTGCGATTTTGCCTTTCCAGTCAATGGCACAAAAGCAGAGGCCACTCCAAACACTGAAATGCTCGTCATTGCGGATGTAGACCTCGATTTGCTGCATGATTTACGCCATTCGGGAAGTGTACGCAATTTGAAAGATCGTCGAACAGACTTATACAATATTGCATTTAGCCTCAAAAACCCGATAATAATAGAAGCACCCAGCGATTTGCCCATTTTGTCTGATAATATGGCCTGATAAATGATACAGCAGGCTCTGACTAAAACAGTACTTATTCCATAATTCTATGACCGATTTGCCAGAAAACATGGATGCTGCTACTTCGAAAAAACTCGTCGAAGCGGCTAAACTGATTCTGAAAAATAACATCCTCGGAACATTCACCAAACCAGCGCCCAGTTTATACCCGCACCAATGGAACTGGGACGCAGGGTTCATCGCACTGGGCTATGCGCGCTCGGATTTCCGGCAGGCTTGTTCCGAATTAACAGCCCTTTTTCGTGGACAATGGTCCAACGGGATGGTTCCTCAGATTGTGTTTTCAGTCCAAAGCGCTGGAAAATATTTCCCGGGCTATTTCTTCTGGGACACAAAAGGAGCAGTGGGCAAACCCCGAAATGTGCGCACATCCGGGATTACGATGCCTCCAGTGCACGGGTTTGTGCTCAACCGATTGCTGCAACACGCTCCCGATGCGAAGGCTGCCAGACCCTATTTCCGGCGCATGTTTGACAAAGTATTGATGCTACACCAATACTGCTACAATTTCCGCGATCCCGAACGCGAAGGACTGGCATTTATCTGTCATCCCTGGGAGTCGGGTATGGACAACCTGCCAACCTGGGAAGCCGTTTTTACCCAGATTCAGTTCGACCCTTCCGAGGTTCCGCCTTACGAACGACGCGATTTGGAACACGTTGACGCAGACTTTCGGCCCAGAAAACCCAGTTACGACCGTTACATTTATTTACTTAATCTGCTGCGCCAACAAGGGTATAAAGAGCCCGAAATGTGGAAGGATTACCCATTTCAGGTACAGGAACCTATGTTCAATGCCATACTGAACCACAGCAACGAGGCCCTTATCTCCTTAGGGGAATGGCTCCGCTGTGATACTGGTCAACTAAAAGAATGGCAAACTCAAACCAACCGTGCGCTTAATGACAAACTTTGGGACAACGACCGAGGCCTCTATGTTTCCTATGACCGAGTACATCACCGACATATCCCAATTACCACTGCAGGAGGCCTAATTCCTCTCTTATGCGCGCGCCCAATGCGGAACAAGCTGCCCGCATGGTATCCTTGTTGCAAAGCCCTTCATTTGCAGGCACTCCAGACAACCCGGCCTGGCTTTGTGCATCCACCGCGCTGGATGAGCCTGGTTTCGACCCTCGCCGCTACTGGCGCGGACCAGTTTGGATCAATATAAATTGGTTGCTTTTCCACGGGTTGCAACGGTATGGAGAACCCGCACTTGCAGCGCGGTTGCGTTCCGAGTCAATTGAGTTGGTGCGCAGGTTTGGATTTTGGGAATATTACAATCCTTGGAAAAACCTGCCAAAAGATCAACCGAACGGAGGCTACGGTTCTAATAACTTCTCCTGGACAGCCGCTTTAATGATAGATTGGCTGGCTGAGGAGTAAGACATGTCTATTCAAATAACTGGGCTTTACCGTTGTTATTGGCAATCACAATGATCCGCTTTCCTCCAGGGCCACGAAGCCGTGCCAGATCTCGTGCATTATTCATGGCCCAGAAGCCGCTCTGGAGGTTATTGACCCAACTGAAATTCCCTTTCCCGTCGCCAGAGAGGAACACCCCATTCCCTGCATCATAGCGCCCGCTCCCAACCTCAAGGCCGTATTTATTGCCTGCCATCAGCAGGTCAAGATGGCCGTCACCATTGAGGTCTTCGGCGATAATGCCATGGATTGCAGAGATTTGAGCTTGGAAGGGTAGGCTGCGCCGAACGAATTTCCCGCCTTGATTTTCCCACCAACAAGTTTCAAGGTCATAAGCAAAGAGCTGCAACGCAGCATCCAGGTCTTTTTTAGGCCAAATATCTTCAACTGTGGCATTTGCATAATCTGATGCGTACAGGAACTTCTTTTTTAAGGAAGGCATTTGTTTTACCAGTATATCTTTTTGAACCAGCGGATAATTTTTGCCCTCTTCGAAGAAGGTAACAATAGGGTCAAGCGTTCCGTTGTTGTCAAAATCTTTGGCGTAGCAACCGAATGGCGCATCAGGGCTGGCAGTAAAGCGGGAATTGAGGCCAAAATTGCCTGTCACGAGGTCAAGGTCGCCGTCGCCGTCTAAATCGGCAGTCTTTAGGCTGAACCAAAGCCCATTGCTCTTTTCAAGCCCCATTTGCTCCGTGACATTGGTAAGCTTGCCGCTGGAAAGTTTGAAAACGGATACGGGCATCCATTCTCCCACGACTACTAGTTCGGCTTGGCCATCTTTGTCTAAATCTGCCCAATGGAGGTCTGTGACCATGCCGCAGCGCGCGAAATCGCCGCCTACAGTTTCCGTCACATCTGTAAAGCCCCGTCCCCTGTCATTACGCAATATCGTGCTGCGTGGCGTGAGTGGCCATTTGTCTGGCACGATTCGTCCGCCGATAAACATGTCAAGGTCTCCATCATTGTCGTAGTCGTGAGCAACTACGCGATGCCCCAGGTCAGGCCCGTTGGGTGGCAAGCCAGATACCGGTCTGCCGCCACCAGGGCTTGGGCGGCCGAATAAGCCAAAGTTTCCTTTGCCATCATTGAGGTATAGGCGGTTCTGCCATAACCTGCTACGCCCTTGGGCAGGGGCATCTATTCCGCCACTTACCACAAAAAGGTCCTGGTCGCCGTCTCCTTCAAAATCGAAAAATACAGCACCGTGATCCTCGTACACTTTTTTCCCAAAGGCTTTGGTTGCTGGGCTTGAATTTTCCGTCGGCGTTTGCACATAGAGCGCGGCGGGGGAGAGGAAGGAGTTACCGACAAAAAAGTCGTCCAGCCCATCACCGTTCACGTCACCGGCAGCGCTGAGCGGCCCGAGCTCGCTTTCCATCCAGGGCATTAGGGGGAAGTTCTCAAAGTCGTTGTATTTGAATTCTTTGTGTACAAAATTGACCCCTGAGGTATTGGTTTTATCGCTTAAGAGTGTCTGCGTTGCACCGACCGGCATGAGCGAAGCCACGTAGCCAGAAGCATTCTTCCAGTCCAATTGGAGTCGCTGGTTGGTAGGCACATTTGTCAGGGTTTGGGTCTTGCCGTCAGGCCAACGCACGCTGAGTTTCTCTACCTGGGCTGTTTGGCCCATTCCAAAATGGATGAGGTGCTCTGAGCAAGAGAAAATGCCTCGGTTGGGGCTGATCTCCTGGTATTGTTTCTGGCCAGGCTGCCCAGGCTGAGTGGGAGCATACTCAATAAGTACAGAAGCACCTACGGCAAAGGCGTTTTATTGGGCTGCCGTGTAACTTGGCTTGAAGATAGTTGCCCTTGTTTTGTTCGCGGCTGAGGTTTTTGAAAACAAATGACGGGTCTTCGAGATTGTTCACTACAAAATCCAGGTCTCCGTCCAGGTCCAGATCGGCCCATGCAGCCCCGCACGACCAGCTTGCTTTCATGGTGGCCCATTCGCCACCCTTGTCCTCAAATCCCCAGTTTCCAGTATTGCGGAATATAAAATCACGGGCTTTAAACGAGGGAACCGTATTGAGGTACTCCTCCATGGTTTTATACTGCTGCAATATCTCCTTGTTAGATTTGTTGGATTTTAAACTTTTTAGCAAACTCGGAATAATCAATGTTGTGGATATCCCGGCGGTATCCATTTGACACGTAAATGTCCTTCAGCATATCGTTGTCAAAATCGGCTACAATGCCGCTCCAGGACCAGTCTGTTCTGTACACGCCGGCCTGGCAAGCGATGTCTGAAAAGGTGCCGTTGCCATTGTTGCGCTGTAGCACGTTGCGGGTTACAGGCTCAAAGACCCCGTTTTGCACGGCACTGAGATAAAAGCCATTTGAGTTGGCTGTTCTGACCGTTTTATGCCGGGCATTATTGGGCGACATCATATCAACAGCATAAATGTCAATCAAACCGTCGTTGTCAAAATCGCTCAAATCAGTGCCCATGGTGGATTGCGAGCTGTGCCGCATATATTCCGAGATACGGTCGGTAAAAGTCCCTTTACCGGAATTTATATACAACTGGTCGGGTTGGAGAAAATCGTTGCCAACATAAAGATCCAGATGCCCATCCCCGATTAAGGTCAGAAACGGAGACACTTAACCCGAAACGGCGGTTCCAAATGCCAACTTCCTTGCTGACATCCGTGAATTTTTTGCTTCCGGCGCCAGCCGAGTTGAGATCATTGCGGTAATATCGGTCTGAGTCGTACGTGTCTTTTGGGTTAAAGTCAGGAACAGGTGTACTGTTAGGGCTTGCAGTGGCTGTAATTTGAGTAGCATACTTGGTGTCCTTTGGATAGTTAACCAGGTACAGGTCAAGGTCGCCGTCGCCGTCTCCGTCAAAGAAACAGGCGCCAGTGGAGGCACTTATATCGTCGAGGCCGTATTCTTTGGAGCGTTCCGTAAACGTCACTCCGCCCGAGGCAAGGCCGTTGTTGATGTAAAGTTTGTTGCGCCGCTCTTCGTTTTCAAACGGCCCGGCACGACAAACATAAAAATCCATAAATCCATCACTGTTAACGTCCGCCGCTGCCACCGCAGTTTCGAAACCTTCTTCCGAAGCCAGCCCTGCTGATAAAGTGATGTCTTTAAATTTAAAATTCCCTTCGTTGAGGTATAAGCGATTTTGTCCGTTGCTGCATACAAAATAGATGTCGGGCAAATTGTCATTGTTCACGTCGGCGATAGCCACTCCGCCGCCGTTAAAGATGTTTATGTTGGTAGCGTGGTTGTTCGTAACGGTTTCAATGATCTGATTCTGGAAATCAATACCCGTTTCACTTGCTTCAAGCAATTGCAACAAAGGGTTTTTGGCATTGAGCGTTGCCTCTACAACATCGTTCTCTTTTTGATCGTATTTATCGCCTTTTGGGATAAATTTCCAGATAATATACCCAATGGCTGCCAATAGAAGCAATAGCAACAGCAATCGTTGGTTGAAGATTTTGCGTGTTTTTGGCGCAGTATTTTCATCTGAGCCAACCACTTTTATTTGACTGCCTTTTGTATTGTTTTTGCTCATTTTTATTTCCTGTTATGGTAAAATTTGAATTATTCAAAGACCTGTAAGGCGCTGTTATTATTCCCAACGACAAAAAATCGCTTGTCTCTTCCTCCCTGGAGCATCACCAAATCGCGTGCATTGTGCGTAGCCCAGAAGCCACTCTGGAGATTATTGACCCAGGCAAAATTGCCCTTTCCGTCGCCAGATAAGAACACACCGTTCCCTGCATCATAGCGACCGCTCCCGACTTCAAGGCCGAATTTATTGCCCGCCATCAGCAGGTCGAGATGGCCGTCGCCATTCAGGTCTTCGACCACAATGCCTTGGATTGCAGAGATTTGCGCTTGGAAGGGCAAGCTGTGCCGCACGAATTTGCCGCCCGCGTTTTCCCACCAACAGGTTTCAAGATCATAAGCGAGGAGCTGCAAGGCAGCATCCAGGTCTTTTTTTTGCCAAATATCTTCAACAGTGGCGTTTGCATAATTTGATGCGTACAGGAACTTCTTCTTTAAAGCGGGTAATTGTTTTACCAATACCTCTTTTTGAACAAGGGGGTGTTTTTTGCCCTTTTCGAAAAAAGTAACGATGGATTCAAGCGTCCCGTTGTTGTCGAAATCTTTGGCATAACACCCGAATGGTGCATCGGAGCTGGCAGTGAAGCGGGTGTTTAGGCCAAAATTGCCTGTCACGAGGTCAAGATCGCCGTCGCCATCCAGATCTGCAGATTTCAAGCAGAACCAAAGCCCGTTGCTTTTGCCAAGCCCCATTTGCGCTGTGACATTGCTGAGTTTGCCACCCTTAAGTTTGAAAACAGAGACAGGCATCCACTCTCCCACGACCACAAGTTCGGCCTGACCGTCTTTGTCAAGATCGGCCCAAGCGAGGTCTGTGACCATGCCGCAGCGTGCGAAATCGCCGCCCACAGTTTCGGTTACATCTGTAAAATTAGCAGCCGCTCTGCCTCCACCTTGGGAGGCAGCGTCATTGCGCAAGATGGTGCTGCGCGGCGTGAGTGGCCATTTGTCTGGCACGATTCGTCCACCAATGAACAAGTCAAGGTCCCCATCATTGTCGTAATCATGCGTGACTACGCGCAAGCCCAAATCAGGGCCGTTGGGAGGTAGGCCGGACAAAGGTCTGCCGCCACCAGGGCTTGGCCGGCCGAATAGGCCGAGGTTTCCTTTGCCATCGTTGAGGTAAAGGCGGTTCTGCCACAACCTGCTGCGCCCTTGCGCAGGAGCATCAACTCCGCCACTTACAATGAACAGGTCCTGGTCACCGTCTAGCTCAAAATCGAAAAAAACCGCGCCATGATCCTCGTACACTTTTTCATTTTCCCAAAGACCTTGATTGCTTGGCTTGAATTTACCATCAGGCGTTTGCACATAGAGTGCGGCGGGGGATAGGAAGGAGTTTCCGACAAAAAAATCGTCCAACCCATCGCTGTTCACATCTCCTTTGGCGATGAGCGGACCAAGTTCGCTTTCCATCCAGGGCATGAGGGGGAAGTGCTCGAAGTCGTTGTACCGGTATTCAATGTGTTGGAAGTCAACCCCCGAAGAATTTGTTTTTTCGCTCAGGAGTGTTTGATCTGTAACGACTGGCACGAGCGAAGCCACGTAGCCGGAAGCGTTCTTCCAGTCCAATTGGAGTCGTTGGTTGGTCGGGACATTGGTCAGGATTTGGGTCTTGCCGTCGGGCCAGCGCACACTGAGTTTTTCCACTTTTTCTACCTGCCCCATACCAAAATGGATCAAGTGCTCGGAACTGGAGAAGATGCCCCGATTTGGGCTGATTTCCTGGTATTGCTTATGGCCAGGCTGCCCAGCTTGTGTGGAATTGTACTCGATAAGGACAGAAGCGCCTACGGCGAATGGGTTTAGCGGGCTGCCGTGTAGCTTGGCCTGAAGATAGTTGCCCTTGTTTTGCTCGCGGCACAGGTTTTTGAAAATAAATGCAGGGTCTTCGAGATTGTTCACCACCAAATCGAGGTCTCCGTCAAGATCCAGATCGGCCCAAGCAGCCCCGCAAGACCAGCTTGCTTTCATGGTTGCCCACGCTCCTCCTTTGTCTTCAAATTGCCAGTTCCCAGTATTGCGATAGATAAAATCTCGGGGCTTGAAAGTGGGCACTGTAAGGAGGAATTCCTCTATGGTTTTATACTGGCTCAATATCTCCTGGCTGGATTTATCTTCTTTTAATTTTTTGGAGAACTCCGCGTGATCAATGTTGTGGATATCGCGGCGGTATCCATTTGACACATAAATATCCTTGAGCATGTCGTTGTCAAAGTCTGCCACCAAGCCGCTCCAGGACCAGTCTGTTCTGAAAACGCCGGCCTGGCAGGCGACGTCTGAGAACGTGCCGTTGCCATTGTTGCGCTGTAGCACATTGCGGGTTACGGGTTCGAATACCCCGTTTTGAATCGCAGTGATGTACAAGCTGTTAACAATGGCCCATTTTACCGATTTATCCCGGGCGTTATTGGATGGCATCATATCAACAGTATAAATATCAACCAGGCCATCATTGTCAAAATCGCTCAAGTCAGAGCCCATTGTCGCCTGCGAGCAGTGCCGCATATAATCCGAGAGTCGGTCAGTAAAAGTTCCTTTGCCGGAATTTATGTAGAGCTGGTCTGGCTGCATAAAATCGTTGCCTACATAAACGTCCAGGTGTCCATCCCGGTTAACGTCAGAAACAGATGCGCTCAGACCAAATGCGCGGTTCCAAATTCCCACTTCCTGGCTGACATCCGTAAATTTTTTGCTTCCGCTGCCAGCTTTGGTCGAGTTAACATCATTTCGATAATATCGGTCGGAGTCGTAAGTGTCCTTTGGGCCAAAGTCGGGAGTAGGTTTGCCATTTTTGATAGCAGATGCAGTGATTTTAACACTGTAATTATTGTCTTTTGGGTAGTTGAGCAGGTACAGATCGAGGTCGCCGTCGCTGTCGCCGTCAAAGAAAGCAGACCCGGTTGAGGCGCTGATATCATCGAGGCCATATTCATTGGCACGTTCGGTGAAAGTCACCTCCCCCTTGCCCCCTCCAGAGACCTCCCCCTTGCCCCCTCCAGAGGGGGATAATCCGTTGTTGATATACAGTTTATTGCGTCTTGTTTCGTTAAAAAATGGCCCGGCGCGACACACATAAAGGTCTAAAAAGCCATCAGCATTAATATCTACGGCAGCCGCAGAGGTCTCAAAACCATCTACGGACGCCAATCCCGCCGATTGGGTAATATCTTTGAATTTAAAGTCCCCCTGGTTTATGTAAAGGCAGTTTTGGCCGTTACTGCGCACAAAATATATGTCCGGCAGCCTGTCATTGTTCATGTCGCCAATAGTAACGCCGCCGCCGTTATATACATTTATATTGGTGGCGTAATTGTTTTCCATTGTTTCATCAATCCGGTTTTGGAAGTCAATACCCGTTTCATCCGGTTCAAGCAATTGCAACAAGGGGTATTTAGCGTAGAGCGTTTCCTCAACGATGTCATTATTTTTCTGATCGTGTTTATCTCCTTTAGGGATTAATTTCCAGATCGCATACCCTAAGACTGGCAATAGTAGCAGGAGCAACAGCAATCGTTTATTGATGTATTTGCGCTTTTTTGGCACAGCATTGTCCTCAGAACCAGTGGTTCTGTTTTCATTTTCATCAGAATCTTTTTTGCTCATGTTATTTCCCGTTTTGGTGAAACATTACTATTCAAAGATCTGAAGCGCGCTGTTATTATTCCCAACTAAAAAAAATCGCTTGCCTCCTGCCCCTCGGAGCATCACTAAATCGCGGGCCTCACGCATCGCCCAGAAGCCGCTCTGGAGATTATTGACCCAGCTGAAATTGCCCTTTCCATCGCCTGATAGGAACACACCATTCCCTGCATCATAGAGACCGCTCCCTACTTCAAGGCCGGATTTATTGCCAGCCATCAACAGGTCGAGATGGCCGTCGCCATTCAGGTCTTCGGCCACAATGCCGTGGATTGCAGAGATTTGAGATTGAAAGGGCAGGCTGTGCCGCACAAATTTCCCCCCTTGATTTTCCCACCAACAAGTTTCAAAATCATAAGCGAAGAGCTTCAAGGCGGCATCCAAGTCTTTTTTGGGCCAAAATTCTTCGATGGTGGCCGTTGCATACGTTGATGCGTACAGGAACTTCTTCTTCAGAGAGGGTATTTGTTTAACCATCACCTCCTTTTGGACCAAGGGATATATTTTGCCGTTTTCGTAAAAAGTCACGATCGGGTCGAGTGTTCCGTTGTTGTCGAAATCTTTGGCATAACAGCCAAAGGGCTCCGACTCACTTGCAGTATATCGGGTATTTAGCCCAAAATTACCGGTTGCGAGGTCGAGGTCCCCGTCATTGTCCAAATCTGCAACAGTGACACAATTCCAAATGCCGTTTGATTTGTTCAACCCAAATTGAGCAGTCGAATTTACCAATTTTCCACCCACAAATTTGAAAACCGATACGGGCATCCACTCGCCTACAACAACGAGTTCTTGCTGCTTGTCACCATCAAGATCGGCCCAGTGCATATCAGTAACCATGCCGCAACGTTCAAAATCCTTGGCAATGGAGGCTGTGACATCGGTAAAGCTACCCCGTTCATTGCGCAAAATCACGCTGCGGGGAGTTAATGGCCAATTATCGCCGACAGCCCGGCCTCCAATAAAGAGGTCCTGATCGCCGTCGTTGTCGTAGTCGTGCGCCACTAATCGGAGGCTTAGGTCAGCATTATCAGTGCCTAGGTTTGAGGCGACTTTTTGAAAATTGCCTTTCCCATCTGTGTTTAGATAAATGCGGTGTTTCCAGGCCTTTATTCGAATTTCTTTTGGGGCTTCTATTCCTCCACTAAGGACGAGTAGGTCTTGATCCCCGTCCGCATCGAGGTCACAGAAAACGGCGCCATGGTCTTCATAGCCCTTTTCTTTTTCCCACAACTGCTCATTTGATAAATTGAACCGACCGTTGGCAGATTGGATATAGAGTGCCGCCGGCTTGCTTACGGAGTTTCCGACAAAAAAATCATCCAGGCCGTCGCCATTCACATCGCCTTTTTCAATGAGCGGCCCCATTTCGCTGAGCATCCAAATATTGAGCGGGAAGGCCTCAAAATCATTGTATTTGTTTTCCTGGTGGACAAAATTGATCCCTGATTTGGCGGTCGTTTCGGTCAAATAGGTGGGTCCGGAATAGGGCGGAATCAGGTGCGATACATAGCCGGAAGCGTTCTTCCAATCTAATTCGAGACGCTGGTTGGTGGGCACATTGGTCAGCACCTGGATTTTGCCATCGGGCCATCGGATGCTCATTTTATCCACCGTTGAAATGCTGCCAAGGCCAAAATGAATGAGATGTTCCGATGCTGAAAATATTCCGCGGTTTGGGTTGAGTTCCTGATACTGTTTTTGCCCATTATTGTATTCAATAAGTACAGAAGCGCCCACAGCGAAGGGGTTTCGCGGGCTGCCTTGTAGTTTGGCTTGAAGGTAGTTTCCCTTGTTCTGTTCACGGCTCAGGTTTTTGAAAACGAAAGCCGGGTCCTCGAGGTTGTTCACCACCAAATCGAGGTCTCCGTCCAAATCCAGGTCCGCCCAGGCGGCGCCGCAAGACCAGGTAGCTTTCATGGTTGCCCAATCCCCCCCCTTGTCTTCAAATTGCCAGTTTCCCGTATTGCGGAATACAAAATCACGCGCTTTGAACGAAGGGGCTTTGTCAAGAAATTCTTCCAGTGTTTTGTATTGGGCCAGTACTTCTTTTGTGATTTCACGTTCCTTGAGCTGCTTGGTGAACTCGCTGTAATCTATGTTTATAAAGTCCCTCCTGAATCCGTTGGTGACGTATATATCTCTATTGCCGTCATTGTCAAGATCGGCTACAAGACCGCTCCAGGACCAGTCCGTTCTGAAAACACCGGCCTGGCAGCCGATGTCAGAAAAAGTGCCATTGCCATTGTTGCGTTGGAGCACGTTGCGGGTTACAGGCTCGAATAGATCACTTTGTTTGAGGAGAACATGAAAACTATTGGAGTTGAATGTTCTGACAGTTTTATGCCGGGCATTATTAGGGGGCATCATATCTACGGCAAAAAGATCCATCAGGCCGTCGTTGTCAAAATCGCTCAGATCAGTTCCCATGGTGGCTTGAGCGGTGTGACGAAAATATTCCTTGATCTGGTTGGTAAAGTCCCTTGCCAGCGTTAATGTACAACTGGTCGGATTGGAAAAAATCATTGCCCACATACACATCCGGCTTCCCATCCCGGTTGAAGTCAGAAATGGAAACACTCAACCCAAAACCACGGTTCCAAATGCCAACTTCCTGACTGACATCGGTGAATTTTTCACCTCCGGCCCCGCCCTTGGCCGAGCTGATATCATTGCGGTAATACCGGTCAGAGTCATAAGGGTCTTTTGGCGACATATCAAGGGTCGGCTTGCCATCAGGGCCTGGCGTTGCGACGAATTTATTGGAAAACTTCATGTCCTTGGGGTGATTGAGCAGGTACAGGTCAAGGTCGCCGTCGCCGTCGCCGTCAAAAAAACCAGCCCCGGTAGATGCGCTCATATCGTCTATGCCGTATGCTTTCGCCTGTTCTGTAAAAGTCCCACTCCAGCCATCCCCACTAGGGAGGACCATTGATATAAAGTTTATTTCGCCGCTCGTCGCCCTCAAACGGCCCGGCGCGACAAACATAGAAATCCAGAAAACCGTCATTGTTGATGTCAATCGCCGCCACAGAGGTCTCAAAACCTTCTTCAGAAGCCAAACCAGCCGATAAGGTGATGTCTTTAAACTTGAAATTTCCTTCGTTAAGGTATAAGCGGTTTTGGCCGTTGGAACACACAAAATAGATATCTGGTAATTTGTCGTTGTTCACATCAGCCACGGTGACCCCGCCGCCGTTATAAATGTTGATGTTGGTGGAGTGATTGTTCGCCATTGTTTCGACGATATCATTTTGGAAATCAATGCCGGTTTCACTTCCTTCGAGCAATTGCAGCAAAGGGTTTTTAGCCGTCAGCGTTTCTTCAACAGTATGATAATAACGGCCTTCTTCATTGGTTTTTTCTTCCTTCGGCAGGAAATGCCATACAAGGTACCCTATTGCCGCCAGGCCAAGGAACAAGAACAGAAGCAACACAGGCTTACTGAAAATTTTGCGCTTTTTTGACGCATCAGCCTTCTCTGAATCAGAGGCTCCGGCTTGATTGTTATTTTTTTGGCTCATGCTAAATTCCCGTGATGGTAAAATTATAACTATTCAAAGACCTGTAGCGCGCTGTTGGTGTTCGCTACTACAAAAATTTGTTTGCCCCCTGCCACCCTTAGCATCGCCAGATCGCGGGCTTCACGCATGGCCCAGAAGCCGCTGAAGATGTTGTTGAGCCAAGAAAAGTTGCCTTTTCCATCGCCCAATAGGAGCGTTCCGTTGCCCGCGTCGCAGGGATTTGTTTCCACTTCAAAGCCGTACTTGTTGCCAGCCATGAGGATGTCCATGTTGCCGTCGCCATTGAAGTCACCACAGGCGATGCCCTGCACTGGGCTGGTCTGGGCTTGAATGGGCAGACTGTGGCGGACAAACTTTCCACCTTGATTTTCCCACCAACAAGTTTCCAGATCATAAACCGCAAGATTAAGGGCGGCCTCCAAGTCCTTTTGCGGCCAAACATCGCGCATGGTGGCTTTGGCGTAGTCTTTTGCGTAAAGGAATTTCTTTTTCAAAGCGGGCATTTGCTTTACCAGCACATCCCTTTGCATCAAAGGGTAAATTTTCCCGTCCTCCGAGAAGGCTACGATAGGGTCGAGGGTGCCATTTTCGTCAAAGTCTTTAGCGTAGCAGAAGAAGGGCGCGTCGGGGCTTGCTGTGAAGCGGGTATTGAGGCCGAGGTTGCCTGTCACGAGGTCGAGGTCGCCGTCCTTGTCGAGGTCGGCGAGGGAGAGGCGGTACCATAGGCCGTTGGTTTTGGCGAGTCCGAACTGCTGGGTCACGTTTTCCAACTTGTTGTTTTTCAATTGAAAAACGGATACGGGCATCCACTCGCCCACGACCACGAGCTCCTTTTGCCCGTCGCCGTTGAGGTCGGCCCATTCCATGTCGGTGACCATGCCGCATCGCTCGAATGCTCCGGCCACTTGAGCGGTCACGTCGGTGAAGCCCCCCACCGTCGTTGCGCAATACGGTGCTGCGCGGGGTGAGTGGCCAGTTTTTGCCACCAGCCGCCCGCCAATGAAAAGGTCTTGGTCACCGTCGCCGTCGTAATCGTGTGCCGTTGCGCGGAGCGCGATTTCATTGAGGGTCGGTAATGCGCTACCAGATTTAGAGAAATTGCCCTTGCCATCGTTGAGGTAGAGGCGACACTGCCAAGCTATGGGATCGGGTGCATCGGCTCCTCCGCTGAGCACCAGCAGGTCAAGGTCTTGGTCGGCATCGGCATCGAAGAAAAGGCCGCCGTGGTCTTCATAGGCTTTGTCCTTCTCAAAGACCGCCGCAGAGCTTGGAGTAAAGTTGCCGGTCGCTGTTTGGAGGAACACAGCACCGGGGTATCCGGTGGAATTGCCGACAAAAAAGTCGTCGAGGCCGTCGCCGTTTGCATCACCCTTCGCTGTGAGAGGGTCCGAGGTCTGTCACCGTCCACGGGATGAGTGGCCAGGCTTCGAAATCGTTGAAAACGCCTTCGGTGTGCGTAAAATTTGCACCCATGCCGGGGGCGTTCTTTTCAACGAACAAAGTTTTGGAAGGCGCGGTGATCGGAACAAGGTGCGTCACGTACCCCGAGGCGTCGGCCCATTTGAGTTGGAGGCGCTGGTTGGCCTGCACGTTGGTCTTGGCTTGGGTGCGGCCATCGGGCCAGCGCACGGTGAGGCGGTCAATTTGGGTGGTTTGCCCTATTCCAAAATGGATGAGGTGCTCGACCGAAGAGAAAATGCCGCGGTTTGGGTTGAGTTCCAGGTACTGTTTTTTGCCTTCTTGCCCCGCCTCGGCGGCGGCGTATTCGATGAGTACCGACGCGCCTACAGCAAAGGGATTGGCTGGGCTGCCCTGCAATTTGGCCTGGATAAAATTGCCGGTGCCTTGTTCGCTAGTCAGGTTTTTGTAGATAAAAGCGTGGTCGTTGAGGTTGTGGACTACAAGGTCAAGGTCTCCGTCGGCATCGAAATCGGCCCAAGCGGCACCGCTCGACCAAGAGCAGGGCATGGTCATCCAGTCTCCGCTTTTATCCTCGAACTGCCAGTTTCCATTGTTCTGGTAAACAAAGTTGCGCACCTTGAATTCACTCACCGCTTCGAGTAATGGGAGGACTCCCTGTTTTCGGTTCTTCAAGTTTTTTTTAATTTCAGGCACTATAAAATCAAAGTAGTCTCGGCGGGTAATGTCTTTGGGATAGCCGTTGGCAACATGGAGGTCTTTGAGCCCGTCGTTGTCCAAGTCGGCCAAAAGACAACTCCACGACCAGTCGGTTTTGTACACTCCGGCCAAACAAGCCAAATCGCTGAATGTGCCGTTGCCATTATTTCGTTGCAGCACATTGCGGGACACGGGATTAAAATAGCCGTATTGCAACATGAGTATATATCGGGCGAGGTTGTTTGTGTTTCCGAACAGTTTTTGGCGACTATTGGTGTTCGGGAACATCTCCATAGTGATGATGTCCACCTGCGCGTCGTTGTCAAAATCATTCAAATCGGCGCCCATTGAGGTCATGCTGTTGTGCCTAAGGTATTTACTCACCTGGTCGGTGAATCCACCTTTTCGGTTGTTGATGAAAAGGTTGTCTGGATGGACAAAATCATTGGCAACATAAATGTCTGGCCAGCCGTCGGTGTTGAAATCGGTTACCGACACGCTAAGTCCGAAGCCGAGATTTTGGATGCCTGCTTCTTTTGAGACATTGGCAAAACGTGGGGTGCTGCCGGTTTTGGGGGAGTCGTTTCTGTAAAATTGTCCGAATCATGGATCACCTTGGGGTCAAGGTCTGGAAGGTAACTTGCACCATCTGATCCACGTTTTACCTGGAGACGGGTAACTGGTCCAGGTCGGTGGGGTGGTTTATAACATAGCAATCCAGGTCGCCGTCGAGGTCGCTGTCAAAGAAATTTGCTCCGGAGCAGGGGCCTTTGTCGTCCAGGCCGTATTCGGCGGCACGCTCGGTAAAGGTTCCGCTCCAAATCGTTCCTTCGGCAGTCTGTATAGGGCCATTGTTTATAAAAAGCTTTTGCTACACGGCCCACCACATCTGGCCCTGCGTGGCAAACATAAAAGTCGAGCCAGCCGTCTGCGTTCACGTCGGTGGCAGTGACGGCAGTCTTGGAACCGCTTTCGCTACCCACGCGCGCCTGGTCGGTGATGTCTTTGAACTTGAAATTGCCCTGATTGAGATAAAGACGGTTTTTGCCGTTGTTGCATACGAAGTAGATATCGGGTAAGTTGTCGTTGTTCACATCGGCCACGGCCACACCGCCACCGTTGTAGAAATTGGCATCGTTGAATACGTTGTGGTCTTCGTCTTCCACTATTGTATTTTGAAAATCAACCCCCGTCTCATCTGGCGAGAGCAATTGCAAGCGTGGATTTTTGGCAGTGAGGGTAGGTTCTGAGCCAGAGTCGTCCATAATATCTGTGGCTTGGGGACCATCGCGATACTCGATGAAATAGTACACCCCAATGGCCAGTGCCAGCAGACCAAGCCCCCAAAGTAATAGCTTCCGCTTCGGTGACTGGCCGCTGCTTTTTTTGGGTGAAAGCTGGGATTTTTTCTTTGTATTAGTACTCATTGGAACGCAGATTGATTTGGATGAAATTAAGCAGGTTTAGCAGATTTACATGGACTTACACTTGCCTATTTAAGTGTCTGGGAACCAATATTTATCTCACTGCAGACGGTCATCCGAAGTTTGAGATTTCTCTGATTTGATTGATTGACGTGTGAGTACAGTTGTGATTGCTCAACGCCTTTACTTTTGACTCGGCGTAATCTTATTGCTCAAAAACCTGCACTTTGCTGTTGTTGTTCGCAACCACAAAAAACCGTTTGCCGCCTGCCCCCTTCAGCATCGCCAGATCGCGGGCTTCGCGCATGGCCCAGAACCCGCTGAATATATTGTCAAGCCATGTAAAATTGCCCTTCCCGTCGCCTAGAAGCAGTGTTCCGGTACCAGAATCGCAAGGGTTTGTCTCTACTTCAAAACCGTATTTGTTGCCCGCCATGAGGATGTCCATGTTTCCGTCACCGTTGAAGTCATCACACACAATGCCTTGAATGGGAGCGGTTTGCGCCTGTATGGGTAGACTACGGCGGATGAACTTTCCTCCTTGGTTCTCCCACCAGCAAGTTTCAAGATTATAAACCGCGAGATTAAGCGCAGCATCCAGGTCTTTTTGTGGCCATAAATCGCTCATGGTGGCCTTGGCGTAGTCCCTGGTATAGAGAAACTTCTTTTGAGCACAGGCATTTGTTTCACCAGTACCTCTTTTTGCATGAGCGGGTAAATTTTCCCAGCTTCGGAGTAGGCCACGATGGGGTCTAGGGTGCCGTTGTTGTCGAAATCTTTTGCGTAGCAGTAGAAGGGCGCCTCGGGGCTGGCTGTGAAACGGGTGTTGAGGCCAAGGTTACCTGTCACCAAGTCCATGTCGCCGTCTTTGTCGAGGTCAGCGAGGGCAAGGCGATTCCAGAGGCCGTTGGTTTTGGCTAGTCCGTACTGCTCTGTCACGTTTTCCAGGCGCATGTTTTTAAATTTAAAAACCGACACCGGCATCCATTCTCCAACCACAATGAGTTCTTTTTGACCGTCGGCATCAAGATCGTTCCATTGGAGGTCTGTCACCATGCCGCATCGCTCAAAAGCGCCCGCTACCTGAGCCGTGACGTCCACAAATCTACCCTTATCATTTCTCAAAACCGCGCTACGCGGGGTAAGCGGCCAATTTTTTGGCACGAGTCGTCCGCCGATGAAAAGGTCGGAGTCGCCGTCATCGTCGTAGTCGTGCGCCACTACTCGCAGGCTCAGATCTTTGAAAGCGGGTAATCTGTCATTTGATTTTGAGAAATTGCCCTTTCCGTCGTTGAGGTAGAGCCGACATTGCCAAGCGAGTTCATTGGTAGCATCCGCGCCGCCGCTAAGCACAAATAAATCCAGATCGCGGTCGCCATCAACATCGAAGAAAAGCGAGCCGTGGTCTTCATATATTTTGTCATTTTCAAACACCGAAGCTGATGTAGAGCGAAATGCGCCTGTGGCGGTTTGCACAAAAACTGCTCCAGCCTGTTGTGAAGCATTTCCAATGAAAAAATCTTCCAGGTTAGAGACCAGGGATTCAGCACCCAGGTTTCAAAATCGCTGAATGCGTTTTCCTTGTGTTCAAAAAATAGACCTGCATCAACGGGGTCTTTTGCGAAAACAAGGTTGGTAAAGCTTCCGCACGAGGGACGAGGTGCGCGACATACCCCGACGCATCGCTCCATTTAAGCTGTAGCCGTTGGTTGGCAGGCACATTGGTCAACGTTTGGGTTTTGCCATCAGGCCAACGAACCGTGAGGCGGTCCACTTGTGCCACTTGGCCAAGACCGAAATGGATGAGATGCTCTACAGAAGAGAATATACCGCGACTTGGGTTTAGTTCATGGTATTGTTTAACACCTTGATATTCAATTAGAACAGAAGCGCCCACAGCAAAAGAGTTGGAAGGGCTTCCTTGTAATTTAGCCTGTAAGTAATTACCAGTGTTCTGCTCTCGCGTGAGGTTTTTGTAAATGAAAGCAGGGTCTTCGAGGTTGTTGACAACAAGGTCAAGGTCGCCGTCGGCATCCAAATCTGCCCAGGCGCCCCCGCCCGACCAGGAGCCAGGTATGGTCATCCAGTCGCCACTCTTGTCTTCAAATTGCCAGTTGCCCTTGTTCTGGAAAACGAAGTTGCGTACTTTGTAAGCTGCCAACTTTTCCTTGAAGGGCATGAGGTTTTTATCCTTGCTCTGGAGGGTTTTGGCCACTTCCGGCAGCAAAAAATCAAGGTAATCGCGGTCAGTTACCTCTTTGCGGTATCCATTGGCAATGTGGAGGTCTTTGAGGCCGTCGTTGTCGAGATCGGCCAGTAGGCAGCTCCAGGACCAATCCGTTTTGTACACTCCGGCGAGGCAGGCAATGTCGCTGAAAGTGCCGTTGCCGTTGTTTCGTTGCAGCACATTTCGGGCTACTGGCCGGAAGTAACCATGCTGGATCATGGTTAGGTATCGGCTAAGCGCGTTGGTGTTTCTGAGCAGTTTTTGCCGATAGTTGTTGGTGGGAAGCATATCCACAGCCATAAGATCCACCCGAGCGTCATTGTCAAAATCAGTCAAATCCGCCCCCATCGTACTATTGGCGCTATGTTGAAAAAAACGACTTAGTTGGTCTGTGAATCCACCTTTTTGATTGTTGATGTAAAGGTTATCTGGCTGGACAAAGTCATTGCCGACATACACATCGGGCCATCCATCGGTGTTCAGGTCAGACACGCCCACACTAAGCCCAAAGCCGAAATTTTGGATGCCCGCCTGTTTGGAGATATTAACAAATTTGGTCACTCCCTCCCCCCCCTTGGGGGGGCACGGGGGGGGAGTCGTTTCGGTACAAATTGTCCGCGTCGTGCTCCACCTTAGGCGTAAGGTCTGGCATTGTGGTTTTGCCGTCAGGGCCATATTTGAGCACGATGCGATTGGAGTGACCGAGGTCGGTGGGGTGATTTATTATGTAACAATCGAGGTCGCCGTCGTTGTCACAGTCAAAGAAATTTGCCCCTGAATTAGGGCCTTTGTCTGCGAGGCCATATTCCGCTGCGCGGTCTGTGAAAGTGAGGTCGTGATTGTTTATGAACAGTTTCGATACCCTCCCCGCTTCATCTGGCCCTGCATGACACACATAGAGATCGAGCCATCCGTCGGCGTTTACATCTACTGCTGTTACGGACGTTTCAAAACCGTCTTCGCTGCCTACTCCTGCTGTGTCGGTGATGTCTTTGAACTTTAAGCCTCCTTGGTTGAGGTATAAACGGTTTTTGCCATTGGAGCACACAAAATAAAGGTCGGGCAGATTGTCGTTGTTCACATCTGCCACGGCCACACCGCCTCCATTGTACTGGTTGATATTCAGGAGGATATTGTGTTCATTGTCTTCCAGGATTTGGTTCTGGAAATCAACGCCCGTTTCATCGGCAGAGAGCAATTGGAGGCGAGGGCTTTTGGCTGTCAGCGTAGGTTCTGAGCCTGATCCTTCGGCAAGATCAGGTATTTTGCTATTACCCCGAACCGCGAAAAAGTAGTATGCGCCGCAGGCCAGTGCAATTAAGGCAAGCAGCCAAATGAGGTAGCGGCGGAGCGGTGAGGGCTTGCCCGAAGAAGTTTTGATGGCAGCTGAACTAGCTTGAGGGCGGCCAGCAGGGGATATGGAAGTTGGGCTTTTTGCTTTTTTACTCATGATGAGAACTAAATAATTTCGGGGGAAGGCTATCTATTCAAAAATCTGCAATTTACTGTTGTTATTGGCCACCACGAAAATTCGTTTGCCGCCCGGACCACGTAGCATTGCCAGATCGCGGGCTTCCCGCATGGCCCAGAACCCGCTGAGCATATTGTCGAGCCAGGTAAAATGACCCTTTCCGTCGCCAAGCAAAAGCGTTCCGGTACCTGCGTCGCAGGGGTTTGTTTCCACTTCAAAACCATACTTGTTGCCCGCCATGAGGATGTCCGGATTTCCATCGCCGTTGAAGTCTTCGCACACAATGCCTTGAACAGGAGCAGTTTGTGCTTGGATGGGCAGGCTGTGGCGAACGAATTTTCCACCCTTATTTTCCCACCAGCAAGTTTCCAGATCATAGACTGCGAGGTTCAGGGCAGCGTCCAAGTCCTTTTGGGGCCACAAATCGCTCATGGTGGCCTTGGCGTAGGCTCTCGCGTAGAGGAACTTCTTTTTGAGTACGGGCATTTGTTTCATCATAACCTCTTTTTGCATGAGCGGGAATATTTTCCCGCCTTCGGAGTAGGCTACGATGGGGTCGAGTGTGCCGTTATTGTCAAAGTCCTTTGCGAAGCAGTAGAATGGCGCATCAGCGCTGGCCGTGTAGCGGGTGTTGAGGCCCAGGTTGCCCGTCACAAGATCCATGTCGCCGTCCTTGTCGAGATCGGCGAGGGCGAGGCGGTTCCAAAGGCCGTTGGTTTTGGCGAGGCCGAACTGTTCTGTTACATTCTCCAGGCGGTTGTTTTTGAATTTAAAAACCGACACGGGCATCCATTCTCCGACCACTGCGAGTTCTTTTTGCCCATCGCCGTCCAGATCGCTCCAAGCCAAATCGGTGACCATGCCGCATCGCTGGAAATCGCCCGCCACCTCGCTCGTCACATCCACAAATCTGCCCTTGTCGTTTCTCAAAACTACGCTGCGGGGGGTAAGAGGCCAGTTTTTTGGCACCAGCCGACCACCAATGAAAAGGTCGGGGTCACCGTCGCTATCGTAGTCATGTGCTACTACCCGGAGGCCCAACTCTTTGTAGGCGGGTAGTCTGTCATTTGATTTTGAGAAATTGCCTTTTCCGTCGTTGAGGTAGAGGCGGCATTGCCAAGCGAGCTCATTGCTTGCTTCCGCGCCTCCGCTAAGCACAAATAAATCCAGATCCTGGTCACCATCTACATCAAAGAAAAGCGCACCGTGGTCTTCGTATAGTTTGTCATTTTCAAACACCGAAGCCGATGTGGAGCGGAATCCACCTGTGGCGGTTTGCAGAAACACTGCTCCAGCCTGCTTGGAGGCACTTCCAACGAAAAAGTCTTCCAACCCATCGCCGTTTAGGTCGGCTTGAGCGGTTAGCGGGCCAAGATCGGTCAATGTCCATGGGTTTAGCGGCCAAGTTTCAAAATCGCTGAAGGCATTTTCCTTGTGATCAAAAATAAGGCCTTTTTCTGCCACATTTTTTTGCGAAAAGAGGGTCGGGGAATCAACTGAAGGAGGAACGAGGTGAGCGACATACCCCGATGCATCGCTCCATTTAAGCTGTAGTCGTTGATTGGTCGGCACATTGGTTAGGGTTTGGGTCTTGCCGTCGGGCCAACGAACAGTAAGGCGGTCCACTTGCGCCACTTGGCCAAGGCCGAAATGCACGAGGTGCTCCACGGAAGAAAAGATACCGTGGGTAGGATTTAGTTCAAAATATTGCCTAATTCCTTGATATTCAATCAGAACTGAAGCACCCACAGCAAATGGATTAGCAGGACTTCCTTGCAATTTGGCCTGTATAAAATTGCCGCTGTTCTGCTCTCGGGTGAGGTTTTTGTAGATAAAAGCAGGGTCTTCGAGGTTGTTGACCACAAGGTCGAGATCTCCGTCGGCGTCAAAATCGGCCCAGGCGCCTCCACTCGACCAGGAGCCGGGCATGGTCATCCAGTCCCCACTCTTGTCTTCAAATTGCCAGTTGCCCTTGTTCTGGAAAACGAAGTTGCGCACTTTGTACGCTGTCATCATTTCCAGGTAGTGCTTGACCTTTTTATCTTTTCCCTGGATTGTTTTAGTCACTTCCGGCATCAAAAAATCGAGAAAATCGCGGTCAGTCAGATCCCTGCGGAATCCGTTGGCTATGTGGAGGTCTTTGAAGCCGTCGTTGTCGAGGTCGGCCAAAAGGCAGCTCCACGACCAATCCGTTTTGTACATCCCGGAGAGGCAGGCCACATCGCTGAACGTACCGTTGCCGTTGTTTCGCTGCAGCACATTGCGCGCCACTGGCCGTAGGTAGCCGTTTTGGGTCAGCGTGAGGTATCGGCTAAGCGAATTGGTGACCCTGAACATCTTTTGGCGATAATTATTGATGGGAAGCATATCCATCGTCATCAGATCCACCCGACCATCATTGTCAAAATCAGTCAAATCACACCCCATGGTGTTATTGGCAGTATGTTGGAAATACCGACTGGTTTGATCGATAAACGTAACGCTCCCTTCTCTAGTTGGAGAGGGGTTGGGGGTGAGGCCATTGGAGATAAAAAGGTTGTCGGGATGTAAAAAGTCGTTGCCAACATAAATATCGGGCCAGCCATCGGCGTTTATATCTGTTACGCCTACGCTTAGCCCAAAGCCAAAATTTTGTATGCCCGCCTGTTTGGAGATATTGACAAACTTACCCCCCCCCTGCCCCCCTGAGGGAGGGATGGCTTTCGTTTCGGTACAATTTGTCCGCGTCATGCTCATCAAGAGGAGTAAGGTCCGGTATCGGGGTTTTGCCGTCAGGGCCTTGTTTGAACAGGATGCGATTGGAAAGGTCCAGATCGGTGGGGTGGTTTAGGAGGAAGCAGTCGAGGTCACCGTCGTTGTCGGCATCAAAGAAATTTGCCCCTGTATTGGGGCCTTTGTCGGCGAGGCCGTATTCATTGGCACGTTCGGTGAAAGTCCCACTCCAGCCAGCTTCGCCAGCAGACGGAAGGGGGCCGTTATTTACGAACAGTTTTGATACCCTCCCCGCTTCGTCTGGCCCTGCGCGACACACATAGAGGTCGAGCCATCCGTCGGCGTTCACATCTACCGCTGTTACAGAAGCTTCAAAACCATCTTCGCTGCCCACACCCGCCGCCTCGGTGATGTCTTTGAATTTGAAATTGCCTTGGTTGAGGTAAAGGCGATTTTTGCCGCTGCAGGACACAAAATAGAGGTCAGGCAGTTGGTCATTGTTCACGTCAATCACAGCCACACCACCGCCATTGTATTGGTTGATGTTCAGGAGGATGTTGTGTTCGTTGTCTTCCAGAATTTGGTTCTGGAAATCAATGCCAGTTTCACTAGGGGAGAGTAATTGTAGGCGCGGGTTTTTGGCCGTCAGTGTAGGCTCAGAGCCGGAGTCGGCGGTAAGTTCAGGCAATTTGCTATTGCCCCGAGCTGCGAAGAAATAGTATGCGCAACAGGCCAGTAAAAGTATGCCAAGCAGCCAAAGGAGGTATCGTCGGCGCATTGGCTTGCCCGTTGGAGTCGCAAAGGCGGGGGAGCTTGCTTGAGAGCGACTGGCAGAGGGTACGGAAGACGGGCGTTTTGTCTTTTTGCTCATAATTTTTTGATGGCCTGAAATTCCGTGCTAAACGCATTAAACCTCCGAGGTTTAGCGCAAAAGTAGCGCAACAAGCAGAGAACAGTTAGCACAGAATGCTATAAAAACAAAAAGACCCCTCTGCTTACACCTATATATTATATGGTGTGAAAACAGAGGGGCCATTAGGTGATGAAGAGATGAAGTGATTTCCAACATCGAAAGATTAAGTACTGCGGCATCACTTCATCACTTCATCACTCCATCACTTCATTGTTTTCCTGCCGCTTGTTGGTTCGCTTCCGTGAATATTTGCTCGAACTCGGCCTTTAATCCCGCAAAGTCTACTTTCGCCGAAGTCAATTGCTCGCCATACGTTTGCATCTGCTTCTGGAGCGTTTCAAATTCTTTTTGGGCATCCTCCACTTTTACGGTGCCGGTGCCAAGCTTCTCGGAAAGTGTTTCGAGTTGGCCTATGTTAATACCAATATACTCGTATGGGTCAGTGAACACTCGGATGCCTTCATGGATTTTCATCACTTGTGCTCTCTTTTCATCTCCCAGCCCGCTAATATTTTGCTTCATTTTTATTACAAAGAGCTGGGTCTCTTGGAACGTAGAGTCAAATTTGGTCAACAGAGCCTTTGATGCCAGGACCTCTGCCAGAATTTGTGCGTTGAGATTATTGGGGTCAGCGCCCGCTGCATTGGAGTTGCCGGCTTCGTTGCCCTGGCAAGCAGCTATCAAAAACAGGCTAAGCGCGAAAAGCGCGAAAACAGGATACTTCATGTGCTGTTTGAAAAAATTAGGTTTGGAAATTAAATTGAAGCGACAAAAGTACGGAACAGCGCTCAAATTATTTTTTACCTTTGCATCCCGAATAAATAACACTTTCAGGATTAAGTCGCAAATTAATTACTTGACTTTACTACTCGCCTGCTGCTTTTTGCTCCACGATTGTTCCAATAATCCAGCCAAAGAGACCTCCTGCCGACGCATCCGCCGATCAATCAGCGGAACCATCCGATTCCACCGCAAACCCCGATTCAATTATTTGTGTATCGGGTCTGCTGCAATGCAATGACTCTATGGCCGTGCTTATTGAAACAGCGGGTGACAGTGCCGTCAGGCAATACAGATTGATTGACAAAACCAAAACTTTGTCGTCGCGCCACAACCAGACTACTGAGCCAGTGTATCATTTGGTCGAAATGTCCCGAGCGGTCGTGTGCGGGGTTAATGTCAGTGAAAACAAACAATCTAAGATGCTAACGATGGATGTACATCGTGTTGAGTCGGTAGTTGCCAAAACCGTAGAGAATTTTGGCGTGGCGTTCGAGTTCTGGTGCGAAGGCTCAGATCCTGCTGATTGGCGTTTAGAAATCTCCAACTATATGGGCTTTATTTATTACGAGAACGCAGGCGATGCCTCAGCCTGGCTTATCGCATGGTACCCACCTAAGATCAACGGCAACAAATGGACGTACGACATCCCGGCCAACCCTGGCTACAACGGCGCTTTGTCCCTGGTCATAAAAAAAGAAAAATATACGAATCCTAAAACACAGAAAGCCTACGATTACTCCTGCGAAATGAAAGTGAACGGGCAGACCTTAAAAGGCGGGGTTGTACGTGGATCTGCAAAACTCTCGGGGTACAACTGAATTCAGACGCCATTAAGACCGTATCCTTGCAAAACCACCCCGTTAAAAAAATTTTTCCCTAAAGCTACCGCTTGTCAAAACCTTCCGTCTATATTTGCACAACCTTTTGGAAAAAAGGAACTGTTTTTAATCCGTAGCCGATATAATTTTCATGAGCAAAGTTGGATTAGGCCATTCTACGGGCCTTTTCAGGCAGACTCCCCTTCGGATCCCTCCCTTTCTCCTCTGCTCAAAATTTTAACATCCCTTATCCGATTTTGCGTCGCAGCAATTGCCTTTTTGGCATGATTGTTGGTTTTAAAAGGATACACCAGAACACTCAAGTCCGTAAAAACTTGGATGCGCTCAGAGGAATATTTTAATCTGTTTAATCTCATGAAAAGAAACTGTACACAGTTTTTCATTCGTACTTCTTGATAAAAGGCATCAGACGTTGAGGCACTCCCTCAACATCTGGTGCCTTTTGTTTTTACAATATTTTTTCACTTAATTTTTCAACAAACTTTTTCATTATGACTCAATTGCTAATCAACAAGTTGAGGGGACTAGCGGGCAGTATTGCCTTGCTTGTAGTTTTCCTCGTGATGGGCTCTGTTGACGCGAGTGCGCAAACATCGTCTGCTGCGCCCCCAACCAACCCGGAGACTTCAATCGCTCAGTACTTGGGTGTGACCCCATGTGTGTTGGGTACTGCTACTAACGTACAAGGCGGAATTGATGCAGTTTATGCACAGTTCGTTGCGCTGCGCACGAGCAACCCTACAGCTATGATGGACAAATTAAAGGTCAAGTATTATCAAGAAGTACTTCGTGACGTGCGCGACCTCGACATCTATCCTGAAATTGCGCTTTTGAAGAACCTTGAATTTGCCAGAAGAATGACCGGTGGAAATACCACTGTTCAGCAGTTTGCCGGCTTGTACAATTCTACCAAGGTGCTCTTTGGTATGTGCCAATAATTTAATTGGCTAAGTGCTTTATCACACTTAAATCTTCCTGATTCTAAGACTTAATCGCTTGAAAAGGAAGCATTTGCATTGTTGGCTTACCCAACTTTTTTATTCACTCTTTGCTTTTTAAGATAAAACTTAAATCGTAGTCTTTCTCATGAAAAGAAGAATTATTACCTCTCTTAAATTCCTCCTCGCTGGAGTACTGTTTTTGAGCGCAATGTCCGCCGCCCAGGCTTCTATTACGGCGACGGTCAGCAGCCCACAGACAAATTACACTCCGGGGGTGAATAACACTTTTACGTTCAACGTTCTCACGACCCAAGTTGGCAGTGAGTACGGTGACAAGTTCCAATTCACCTTCCCTGCAGGTGTCACCTTCGTGTCCAGCGTTCCTGGAAACGGTGGTGGCAACTGTGCTACCAACGCTGGCGTTCAAGCCATTTGCGCTCCTCACGTTAGCTGGATGACCAATGCAGGCATCCCCTGTAATGGCGACTATGTGCGCAGCGGCTGCGGCGTTTTCTTCAACGGTGCTGGTATGTTCAGCTTCGACATTACAGTATCGGTTCCAGGGGGCTTTACCGGCCCGCTTTCGGTTAACCTTGCTGTTTATGGCGACGGTTTTGGCCCAGTTCCGCACGAAGACCTGGTCAACACAGTAACCTTCGCGCAGGTGCTTCCTCCGGATCCATGCGTGTTCACCTGCCCCTGCAGACATCAACATCAACCTGGATCCAGGTGCTTGTAATGCAGTAGTGAACTACAACCTGCCTACTTACACAGGCGACTGTGACGTATTGGTAGGTGGTCCGTTCAGCTTGACGCAGAACGCGGTCATTGGAAATATCTCAAATGCTTGGGACTGCGGATGTATTCCTACGAGCCATTGGCGTGTTTACACCAACGGCCCTGCTGCGTTTACCATCAACCAGTTGGAGATGGGCAACTGGAACCCGGGTACTATTAATGTATTTGTTCATGCCTACACAGGCCCTGTAGGTGGTCTCCTCAATCAGACCTTGATGACACCTCTTGGCAACTCGGCGCCTACTGCCGTGCCTGGTGGTCAGTCTATCCAATTCATACCTCTTCCCAATATTATAATTCCTCCTGGTGCTGTTTTTGCGGTTGAACAACGCAAAATCGCGTAACTCTAACATTTGCCACTGCTACCAACAACTCGGGTCAAACTGCCCCAAGTTATCTCTCTTGCTGCTCCACAAACGCACCACCACTTCCTTGTAACGGTGGTATTTGTCCACAGACTTATGCCAACCTTGGCTTTGGTGGTGATCACTTGATTCAACGACTGAACGGTACCACGCTGCAGTTGCTGCCGCCTACGATCGTTCAGACATCTGGCTTGCCAAGTGGCTCTACTTTCCCAATTGGTACTACGACCAACTGCTTTGACCTGATCAACCCAACAGATGGTTCGATTGTCGAATCTTGCTGCTTCGATATCAATGTGATTGAGTTCCCGAACCCAATCAGCTCATTGGTTTGCAATGACCTCGTGTACATTTCGCTTGACGAAGACTGCGACTACTGCCTTGGTGCAGACGGTGTCCTCGAAGGTGGTCCATACCACTGCTACGATGACTACATTGTAGAAGTTGATAAGACACTTCCTTACGGCAACGGCCCATGGGTACCTGCTTGCTTCAACAAATGCTGACGTGGGCAAGACTTACCAAGTGCGTGTGACTGACTCTGACTCGCCCTTCAACAAATGCTGGGGCAACGTGAAAATCGAAGACAAACTTGCACCAGTACTCGTCTGCGAAGACGCGCTGCTTCCTTGCAACTTTGCTAGCTTCGCACCAGACTATGTGCAAACAGCTACCTTCACTTTGAGGTTTGCTGCTTCTGCTGGCGATCTTCCTAGAACTATTGCTTCTAACGCGGAATTCACCTTCCCAATTGACGTACCAGTTAACGGTATCGTAAACGACGTTGATCTCCGTATGTTGGTTGATAACGGCGTTTGGTCTGCTACCGAGTTTGAAATTGATGCACCAGCTGCTCCAATTTGGAACCACCCAGCAGTTGCTGGATGTGCCCAAGGTTTGGACATTTTTGCCCGTTACGACGATGAGGGTCTTGTTTCCAACCTTTGTGTTGATTACGACCAAGATCTTAACTTCAACGACATGGCGGTATTTCTCGCCTGGCTTCCCGAACCAGTTGGCGTTCCCATGTGTTCAGCCTCTTGGCAACCAGCAGTACCTCGTGCCAGCAGGCTGTGGTACCCCACAGTTGGACAACTGCTCTGACGTGACTTTGAGCTACCTCGACACACATGTTTCTGACGACTGTGCTTCTGGCTTAACTGGTCACATCAACCGTAAATGGACTGCAAAAGATGCTTCTGGCAACACAAGCACTTGCCTCCAGCGCATTGACCTGCTCCGTCCATCTTTGACGGACGTAATTGCTCCGCCAGATTATGACGGTATTGATGCTCCGTTCTTCCTTTGCTCAGACGACATTCCGTACGTAAACGGCCTCCGCAACCCGACTCCTGATTGGATCGAGTCTCAGGGTCTCCAAGGCTACCCATGGATTTTCGGCCAGATTGATGGCTGCTCTATCAACTATGAATATCATGACTGGCCAATCGTTGTTTGTGACGGTACTATCAAGTATCGCCGCGAATGGACGGTAATTGACTGGTGCATAGGTGACGGCTTTATCTACAACCAAATCATTAAGGTTGTTGACGACCAAGGCCCAAGCATCGCTTGCCCTGCAAACCTGACGGTTTCGACCGATCCGTTCCAGTGCTGCGCTACTATCAACCTTCCTGACGTGATCGTGACTGACAACTGCAGCCACATCAACGACCTCAGCGGTATGATTGTAATCCGTGACCAGTACACGGGTACAGTGATCAACATGGTATCTATTGACGGTTCGCTTGACGACTTCCCCGGCAACAACTGGTGGGATCTTGACACGCTTGCCAACTTCGGCTGGGCTCCTTGCCTGCCAATCGGCACACACACAGTGACTTATGTTGTTGAAGACGACTGCGGAAATACCTCAGAGTGCAACTTCAACATCACAGTTCGTGACCTTGTTCCGCCAGTAGCTGCTTGCGACGAGACCACTACAGTTGCCATTGGCATTGACGATCCGTTCGACTGCTACGGCCCAGCTGGCCCGCCAAACTCAAACGTTGACGCTCTTGACGCTTGCGAATTCGCTGGTGTGACCTGGGTGAAGGCCACTACTTTTGACGACGGTTCTTATGATAACTGCAATGGTGTGAAGTTTACGATCCGTCGTATGGCTCCATACTCTGACTGTATCAACGGATTGAACCAGGTGCGTGGCTTCCTGCCTTGCAACTCTACACTCCCAACGTTCCCGAGCGAGTTCGAGCGCGCTATCAGCGAGTACGACTCTATCAAGTTCTACTGCTGCGAGGTAGGTCTTCCTGCTCAGACAATTGTTCTGCGCGTGTACCAGGTTGACGTTAACGGCCTTATCATGGTAGGCATTGATGGCTCTCCGATCTTCAACGAGTGCATGATCCAGGTGGAAGTACAGGATAAGCTGAAACCAGCTTGCTTGCCTCCTGCCAACGTAACAGTGAACTGCGAGAACTTCGACCCAAGCCTCTGGGCTTACGGCAAACCAGTAGTTGCAGACAACTGCTGCCTCGACACCTCGTTGGTGTACCAGGGCCAGTGTGGTTTGACACACACGGTGAACAACTCACTGTTCGACACAGTATGTAACCGCGGTACAATCACGCGCACGTTCCGTGCATGGGACTGCCACGGCTTCAGCACTCAGTGCACCCAGCGCGTATTCGTGACGTACAATCAGGACTACTTCATCAAGTTCCCGAACGATGCAATCGTGACGGTATGCGATGAGTCTGGCATCTACCAGGAGCCAACTTTCTTCGGTGAAGATTGTGAACTTTTGGGCGTATCCTACGAAGACGAAATCTTCACGGTAGTTCCCGACGCTTGCTTCAAGATTGAGCGGACTTGGACGATCATCAACTGGTGCACGTACAACCCGAACCTTGATTGCATCTACGTTCCGAACCCGAACCCGAACGCTATCACTAACCACCCGACGAACCTTCCTGGCCCAACCGTGTCCGAATGTGGCACTTTGGCTCCATGGGCTCCGACAGTGGTGCGTATCAACCCAGGCGACCCAGGCCTACAAATTTCTGCACTTCTGGGATGCTGATGCAAACTGCTACAAGTACAAGCAGATCATCAAGATCATTGACGGCGTGAAGCCTACAGGCACCTACGTTGTACCTGACTGCTCGAACCAGAACTGGCTGACGCCAAACAACAACCTGCTGTGGAACGAGATGTACTGGTGGGACAATGGCATCCTTTCGCATGACTTGTGCGAGGAGCCAACTGACCTTTGCATCACTGGCACAGACGCTTGCTCTGGCGCAAACATCAACATCGAATACCTGTTGTTCCTCGACCTCGACGGCGACAACGTGATGGAGACTGTTGTGAACTCTACTTCTTTGGGCATCGCTGGCCTCGGCTGGAACAACGTGCTGTACGGCAACATCAACACGCCAAACTTCTCGGGCGGCACATCGCGCCAGTTTGACGAGCGTCTTGTTCCGCAAAACCAGAAGTGGGGCTTCTCGATTCAGGAGACTATCTCTGGCAACACGAAGACAGCCTGCGTTCGTTGGAACACCCAGCAGCAGCAGAACACCCACGTGATCCCTGAGTTGCCACACGGCACACACAAGATCAAGTGGTTCATCACGGACGGTTGCGGTAACAACGCTGAGTACGAGTACACCTTCACGGTGCGTGACTGCAAACCACCTACAGTTGTTTGCATCAACGGCCTGAGCGTGAACATCATGCCTACTGGTATGATCGTGCTGTGGGCATCTGACTTCCTCCAGTACACGGAAGACAACTGCACTCCTGCTGGTCAGATCAAGATCGGTATCCGCAAGTGCGGCACCGGTACTGGCTTCCCAGTGGACAACCAGGGCAACCCGATCACTTCGGTGACGTTTGACTGCACGGAACTCGGCACACGCTGCGTGGAACTTTGGGCGATTGACGCACAAGGCAACGCAGACTACTGCGAGACTTACCTGATCGTACAGGACAACCTGGGCAGCTGCCCGAACCCGGACAACATCAACGTTGCTGGTGCACTGAAGACTGAAATGACAGACGGAGTTGAAGAAGGCACGGTTCAGATTTCTGGAACGAGCAGCTTCACCCCACCGTACAGCTACTTCGATCTTTCGAGCGCAGACGGCACGTACCTTGTTGCGAACAACGTTCCTTTGGACGCTACGTTCGTGATCGCTCCTGAGAAAGACGACAACCCGCTCAACGGTGTAACCACCTATGACCTGGTGTTGATCTCTAAGCACATCCTGGGCATTGAGCCTTTGGACAGCCGTACAAGATGATCGCTGCTGACGCTAACAAGTCTGGTTCGATCACAACGTTCGACATCGTGGAGATTCGTAAGTTGATCCTCGGTATCTACACGGACCTTCCAAACAACACCTCATGGCGCTTTGTGGATAAGGCGTTCTCGTTCCCGAACGCGAACAACCCATTCCAGACTGCATTCCCAGAGACGATCTCGATTGCTGACGCAATGACAAGCCAGATGGACGAAGACTTCACTGGCGTGAAAATCGGCGACGTTAACGGCACAGCAGTGGCCAACGCCACTATGCAGGCTGAAGAGCGTACTGCAGGCACGGCTATCTTCGATCTCGAAGACCGCAATGTGAAAGCAGGCGAAGTGTTTGAAGTATCGTTCAAATCTGCACAAGCCCTCAAAGGCTTCCAGTTCACCGCGACGCTCAATGGCCTGAAGGCTATGGACATCGTGAACGCAGAGAACGTATCTGAAGGCAACTTCAACCTGGCTCCAGAAGGTGCTATGGCAGTATCTATTGACGGTGCACAAGAATTCACAGTGCGTTTCCGCGCTGAGAAAGCTGGCAAGTTGAGCGAAATGCTTGGCGTATCTGGTTCGATCACCCGCGCTGAGGCATACGGTGACGCAGGCCGCTTGGGTGTTGCTTTCCGTTTCGACGGCAAGACGATCTCTGGTGTTGGTTTTGAATTGTACCAGAACCAGCCAAACCCATTCGTCAACCGCACGTTCATCGGCTTCTTCCTTCCAGAAGCAGCTGAGGCAACGTTGTCTATCTTTGACGAGACGGGCCGCGTAGTGTACCAGCAGAAAGGCCAGTTTGCTAAAGGTGAGAACAGCATCGCACTTGACCGCGCGCTGATCAACACCACAGGCATGCTGTACTACAAGTTGGAGACTTCTACCGACTCTGCAACGAAGAAGATGATCCAAGCGAAGTAATGTGCGGGTCGTAAGACCCACGCAATGCAAAATAGAGAAAGGCCGGCATCGCTTAGGCGATGCCGGCCTCTCAAAAAGCAACACTTCAACTTGTTTTCTCTTTTAGTTCAAAAAGACTAAAACGGCGGTACGCGAGCCAAAAGATTCAATGCCTGCCTGCCGGTAGGCAAGCCTGCCGCCAAAGCATACCAGACATCGATTTTACAAGATCATACTTTAAAATCGGTTTTTGGGATGGCCTCTCTCCTGTACGAGGAGGGGGGCTTTTTTTATGGAATAAAATGAAACAGAAAAACCGCAAAACAGGAAAATGTAAAACCGCAAAACCAATACGCTATTGATAACCCCCGCTTTCGCTTTTACTCACCTTAGCCTTTGGCGGCGGCGAGATCTACGGCGGGTAAAAATGGCGATCAATGACGAATGACTAGAAGCCATCTCAAAAATGGCGCTGGAGATGAAAAGATTGGATGATGATCGAAGTCAAGGCCATTTTTTGCAGACATAGTGGTGTCTATGGCGAAAAAAATGAACGCTGAATTCGGTCAACAGACGGCTTTTCAGCCCAGCAGGTATTTTTGAGATGGCTTCTACTTATCTTCGCGCACTTTTTAATAACACATCCGGGAGAGCGATCCCGACTGCTTGATTATGCGCGACGTTACAGACTTGATAGGGAGGATATTTCTTTCCGCGATTTTTATTTTTGAGGCGGTTGACACCATGTTGTATTTTGGAAAAACAAAGGAGGTCATGACCGATTACGGGCTAACCTGGAATCAGGATTTGTTGCTGTTTGGAGCCATTTTTTTACTTACATTAGGTGGGCTTATGGTGCTTTTTGGTTACAGATCTACCCTCGGTGCAATAATGTTGCTTTTGTATTGGATACCCGTTACATTTATCGTACACGATTTTTGGAATACAGATACGAATCCAGACCTCCGCTACCACAGTATTCTCTTCATGAAAAACTTTGCCATCATCGGCGGGCTGCTCATGTTGATAGGAAAGGGGAGCGGACGATACAGCATACGTCGTTTGTTCGCTACGACCCGGGTTAGTTGAGATATTGGGTTATTGGGATATTTTTGCATATCAGGAGAATATCCTAATATCTTAATATCCAAATGTCTATCTCACCTTCGCTTTGCGAAGCAATTTAGAAAAATAGTGCGGAAAAAACCGCTTCAGATAAACGCCCAACCCTTCTTTCCCGCCAAAATAAGCCTCATCCTTGCCTTGCTCAATGGCTTGTAGGACTTTGTAAGCCAATCTTGCAGGCTCCATGCCTTTGTCAGTGGCTTCATCCATGGTTCCGAGCTTTGCGCCATCTCCTGTAAGTGCGTTTTTGCTAACATTGGTGCGCACAAAGCCCGGACAAATTAGCGTGACCTTTATGTGGGCATCTGCCAATTCAGCGCGAAGGCTGTCAAAAAAGCCATGCAATGCGTGTTTGGAAGCGGCATAGGAGGAACGGTAAGGGGAACCAAATTTTCCGGTAAGGCTGGTGACGGTTACAATATGACCGAGTTGGTGCATGAGCATATTGGGCAATAGGGATTTGGTGAGTGCAACGGTGCCGAAATAGTTGACCGCCATAAGTTTTTTGTCCACCTCAAGTGTGGTGTCTTTGGCGAGTGCGCGTTGAGATATGCCACCGTTGTTGACCAAAATATCCACCTTTCCTACTTTTTTTAAAATTGACTCGACAATGCCAGGAATAAGGTCATGACGTTCGAGATCAAGCGGTTGCACAAGCACAGCCCCTGCACCTGCCAGTGAACAAGCTGCACTCACTCGGTTGATTTCTACTTCATTGCGGGCAGAAAGGATAAGTTGAGCACCGCGTTCCGCAAATGCGATGGCCAACGCTTCTCCAATTCCAGAAGATGCCCCAGTGACCCATACTCGTTTGTTTTTGAAAAAGTTGGACATGATTGAATGTGGTCCCGCCTTCGCCTCGGCTATGGCGGGTAAAAATGTGTGAAATTTGGTCAATGTGAAATGTGGCCAATGGGAAAAATGTCGAACTTGTCACGGTGACTGCCTACTGCCACTGCCACTGCCCACTATTTAGCTCGTTCGCAAAGGTAAAAATGCCAGAGTATCCGTGCGCCAACGCTGCGCCAAGGTCGCCAATGTTGGGTATTATCTTCAAAAAATACATGGTCCGGTCGACCGTCAAGCGAATAAAGGGCGCGGAAGCTTTCGTAAAGAGCGATATCACCTTTGGGAAGCACATCGGGGCGCAGGAGACACATGAGGGAATACACATCAACCGTCCAATCGCCCACTCCTTTGATGCTTTTCAAATAAGGACGCAACGTTTCGTCTGGCATAGATCCAAGGATGTCAAAGTCAAAATTCCCGTTCAAAACAGCCTGAGCCAAGCCTTGGGCATAGGTTTTTTTCTGTCTGCTAAAACCGATACCTAAAAGGTCTTCCTCGCTGATACTCAAAAAGTTAGCGGGTGTTATTTCGCCCAAGTGCGCTTGTAGCTTAAGAAAAGCTGCCCGCGCCGAAGCCAGTGAAACCTGTTGTTCCAAAATGATGTAAATCAAAGTAGCAAAACCAGGCTCACGATCCCAAAGTGGAGGGTAGCCGTATTTTTCGAGTACAAGCGCAAGCATTGGGTCGCGCTTTGCAAGCGTATCGGCGGCTTCAATAAGCGTAGATTCATTTAAATTGTTTTGCATTTTCGCCACAAAACAAGTGTTTCTTTGTGATTTATTGGAGCGTAAAAAAGAGCACAGTATGCAAGCGAAAATCGCAACCCTCACCCTCAATCCGGCACTTGACAAAAGCACCGAAGTGGATCGGCTAGTGGCAGAACAAAAACTTCGCTGCGGACCACTTCGTTTCGATGCAGGTGGTGGAGGGATAAATGTTTCAAAAGCCATCCAACGATTGGGCGGGCAGCAAGTGGCCGTTTTTCCGGCAGGAGGGCATAATGGCAAATTGCTCTGTGAGTTGTTGGAGAAAGAAGGAGTTAAAACAGAATCCGTATCCGTTTTGGGCGAAACACGGGAAAACCTGTCGGTATTGGAATCATCCAGCCATGCCCAATATCGTTTCACGCTCCCTGGTCTGCAAATAACTGAAAATCAAGCAGATGAATGCCTTGATATAATTAAAAAATTGACCCCTGATTACCTTGTTGCCAGCGGAAGCTTACCCCCGGGACTGCCTGAGACATACTATGAAAAGGTGGCAGCGTTTGCCAAAAACATTGGGGCGCGATTTGTACTAGATACTTCAGGGGAGGCTTTGAAGGCTGCTGCGGATGAAGGCCTGTTTTTATTGAAGCCCAATTTGGCAGAACTCAGTGTCCTCGCAGGGGTGGAAAAATTGGAAATGAATGAGGTAGACGATGCGGCCTTGAAAATAATAAAGGAAGGAATGTGCGAAGTGGTGGTGGTTTCTCTAGGTCCGCAAGGAGCTTTGCTTGTAACGAAATCTGGGTTTGAACATATACCTGCACCTATGGTGAAAAAACAAAGCACCGTAGGAGCGGGCGACAGCATGGTGGCAGGTATGGTCTGGGCGCTCAACGAGGGAAAAAGTTTTCGCGAAATGGCACAAATTGGCGTAGCATGTGGCACGGCTGCAACGATGAATCAAGGTACCGAACTATTCCACACAGAGGAGGTTTGGAGGCTTTTAGCGTGGATTCAACAATATGGAGATCGGTATCGATTACGCGATTTTGGCACCTAAGAATAGCCAGACGTCTTTGAGTCGTCTGACCAATTCATCCTCGTAGGTCGACTCAAAGTCGTCTGATGAGTAAATTTCTAATCAAGATTAGATGATCATAAACCGAATGATTCCGTTTAATATTCTTTTAACATTGCTTTTTTGAAATATTATTTTTTTAATGGGATAAGGACAGCGCAAAACACCTGTTTTCAAAAAGCATTTTCAAATTTACGCTTAACGAGAAAGCCCTTTCTAACTTTGCGCTTTCGCAGTGCGATCTTGTCGCAAGAATCACAATTGGACAATATGACCAATCTAATACTCTTTGGTCCGCCAGGCTCCGGAAAAGGAACGCAAGCGGCATTTTTGATTGAAAAATATCGCCTCATTCACATCAGCACAGGCGATTTGTTTCGCTTTGAAATGAGCAACGATACACCGCTTGGTCAAGAGGCCAAGGCATATATGGCTAATGGCGAACTTGTGCCTGACAGCGTAACCATCGGGATGCTCCGCAATAAAGTGGAAAAACACCCCGACGCTAAAGGTTTTATCTTTGACGGGTTCCCACGCACCATCCCACAAGCTGAAGCATTGGATGCGCTTTTGATTAGCAAGGGTACGGAAGTAGCGGGCCTCATCTCTTTGGATGTGGACGAAGAGGAAATCGTAGAGCGCATTCTACTGCGCGGTCAAAGCTCCGGACGCGCCGACGACAATGATGAGGCTACCGTGCGGAAACGGATCGCTGTGTACAAAAGCGAAACCGCACCTGTCTTCGGCTACTATGACGCTAAGGGTAAAAGTCACTCTATCAATGGTTTAGGAACAATTGATGAAATCGCCGAACGGCTCAGTGCAGTAGTAGAATCGCTTGGGAAGGATTGAGTTCTGCGCCTGAAAATGGACAATTTGATAAAAGTTGTCAAATCTAAGGCGCGAAGCAAGCGGGGAAGTGCTACTTTTGAGCCGAATAACGTGGGATATTTTGATATTTAGATATCAGGATATTTTGATATTACGATGCCTTTCCATTTTTCAAAATTGAAAAAGGAATCCCTGTTTCGTTCAATATCTAAATATCTTAATTTCCAAATATTTCAACCCGACTTCACCAAACGCAGTATTCATGGCGCTTTCATCCACTCCATGGCAGGCTCTTTGGAACCGCTTGCCGGCACCTTTGCAAAACCGCTACTACCTTACACTGGTAGTATTTCTGTTTATTATGGTTTTCTTGGACAGGCACAGTTTGTGGACCCAGTGGAAACTCTGGAGGGCACAAAAGCAGTTAGAAGAAGATCGCACGTTTTACCAAGTAAAAATCAAGGAAGCCCGGGAAGAAGCCGAAGATTTTGAACTGACTAAAGAGAAATTCGCCCGCGAACACTATTACATGAAACGCGCCGACGAAGACGTGTTTATCATACAAGAAGAAAAATAGAAGTATCAAGTTTAAAGTATCAAGTTTGAAAGGGAATGAAATCCTGATTAATGTTGACTGATCATACTTTGAACTTGAAACTTGATACTTAAAACTTGATACTTAAAAGAATGTCGATACTAGTCAATAAACACTCCAGAATCATTGTACAAGGCTTCACCGGGAAAGAAGGCACGTTTCACGCTGAACAAATGATTGCCTACGGCACCAATGTAGTAGGCGGTGTAACTCCCGGAAAAGGCGGCCAAATGCACCTCGAACGTCCCGTTTTCAATACTGTGGAAGATGCAGTGCGTCAAGCAGGCGCCGATACGAGCATCATTTTCGTGCCACCAGGCTTTGCTGCCGATGCCATTATTGAAGCCGCTATGTCAGGCATTAAAGTCATCGTAGCGATTACTGAAGGAATCCCCGTACAGGATATGGTACGCGCCAAAGCGTATATCTCGGATAAAGGCGTACGACTCATCGGTCCCAACTGCCCGGGCATCATCACGCCCGATGAAGCAAAAGTCGGCATAATGCCGGGCTTCGTTTTCAAGCGCGGCCCCATTGGGTTGGTGTCAAAATCTGGCACGCTCACCTACGAAGCCGCTGACCAAATCGCTAAAGCAGGTTTGGGAATTACTACAGCCATCGGTATTGGTGGCGACCCAATCATCGGTACCACGACCCGTGAAGCCATCGAACTTTTTATGCAAGACCCTGAAACCGAGGGAATTGTGATGATCGGCGAAATCGGCGGCGGACTTGAAGCCGAGGCTGCCCGCTGGATTCGTGCAAACGGAAACAAAAAACCTGTGGTCGGATTTATCGCCGGTCAAACTGCTCCTAAAGGCCGCAAAATGGGCCACGCGGGCGCCATCGTTGGCGGTGCAGACGATACGGCAGCTGCCAAAATGCGGATACTTGCAGAAAACGGTATTCATGTAGTGGAGTCGCCTGCGCAGATCGGGGCAGTGATGGCAAGGGTGATGAAAGGCTAGTAAATTTCCCTCCTTGCATTCCCCAAATCTTTATTATCCTTGCCTCGAAAATCGTTCGACTTCGAGCCATGCCTACACTTATTGAACTTTCGCAAAATTCAGGAGGTAACTTGAAGTTACCTCCTGAATTTGACTTCAAATTAACTTCCCTGCCACCCGCACAAGACCCGCTCCTTCCATACGAGCCTTCACCCGCCAAGCCTTGGAATGCTCGCCGTGTGGCACATTTGTATCGCCGAATGGGTTTTGGCGCATCACTGGCACAAATCCAGCAAGGGCTACAGATGTCGCCCGGCGACCTGATTGATCAACTTTTGGATACCGCCGCCGACCTCGGAACGCCCGATCCACCCTACTGGGGTGGTTGGACGATGGATGAGTATGCCAACAATCCCGACCCAAATCTTGTGTTTATTCACCGCGACGAACTGCGTCGCCGCTGGCTCGGTGAAATGCTGGATGAGGGCATTCGTGCTAAAATGGCGCTCTTCTGGCACAACCATTTTGCCACCGAACTCGATGTGTATGGCTGCAATGGTTATCTGTGGAGTTACTATTCCCTGATCAACGAATTTGCTTTTGGGAACTTTCGAATCTTTGCCCGCGAAATGGGTAAAACAGGGGCAATGCTCGTGTATCTCAACGGCAACCTTAGCGTAGCTGGAGAACCCAATGAGAATTATGCCCGCGAACTCCTGGAGCTTTTTACCATAGGGGAAGGCAATGGCTACACGCAGGCAGACATCGTGGCCATGTCACGCGCCCTCACGGGTTGGCGGGCCAGTGATTACCTCTGCGAACCTCCTTATTTTGACCCGAGCCGTCATGATGACACCCCGAAAACAATCTTTGGGCAAACGAGCAATTTTGGCTTTACAACGGCGCACAATCTGATTTTTTCGGATCGCGCTGAACAGGTATCACACTATATCTCGAGCAAACTCTACAAGCATTTTGTCTATCAAAACCTTGACAATCAAATAATAACCGGGTTGGCGCAAACACTCCGTGACAACAACTGGGAATTGTTACCTGTGCTGAAACAACTTTTTAAGAGCGAGCATTTTTTCGAAGAGACGCTCATGAATGTTCGGCTCAAAAGCCCGCTCGAGTCTATGTTGAACATTTATAAAGCAGCAGGAACTCCCGCCTCATTCGTTGCAAATGACCGCTGGGATGCCATCGGCTACTGGTCGTATCAATTGGGCCAGGAGGTATTCAATCCGCCGAATGTTGCGGGCTGGAAAGGCCACCATGCCTGGATAAACGAGAGTACGCTAACAGCTCGTTGGAACTATAGTTCTGCAGTGGCCTACTGGCTCACAACTGAGGAACAGACGCGGGAAAATCTCCGTTCGCTCGCGCAAACTTTGACAAACGACAGCAACGACCCTGCGCTTATCACTGCCGCGCTGGTGGAGTTTTTTATGGGGCAAACCCTTGACCCCGTACACCAGCAGGCTGCGGTTATCTATTTCAAATCCGGAATACCTGAAAATTATTACCTGGATGGCTCCTGGAACCTTTATTGGGATGAAGCACCGTATCAGATTGTGAACATGCTGTATTATCTGGTAAAATTGCCAGAGTTTCAATTGACATAAATCATGAGCAAAGCAAATAAAAATCTGCGCCACGGTGCCGCCCTCGAACACGGTGAAGCCCATGCCCGCGACCATCAACTTTGGTCGCGTCGCGATTTTCTTTCCGCTTCAGGCATCCTCGGTGCGGGTAGTCTTATGATGGGCAATCTTGGGCTACGTGCATTTCAGCCCACACCGCTCATGGCCTCTCTTGCCAATGGATCAAATGACAGGATCCTGGTGCTCATCCGTTTTGATGGTGGCAACGATGGTTTGAATACGGTTATCGAGCGCGGCAACCAACACTATTACGACCTAAGACCAACCATTGCGATTCAGGAGCCGAATATGTGGAGGCTGAGCAATGAATACGGTATGCCACTGACAACCAATGCTTTGCAACCTCTTTGGGACAATGGCATGATGAAAGTTATCCATAATGTGGGTTACCCGGAGCCTAATTACAGCCACTTCCGTTCTTACGATATTGTGGCTTCTGCGAGCGATTCAGAAGTGGTAGTGAACACCGGATGGATGGGGCGATTTCTTGACAATGAGTATGCGGCATTCCTCGAAACACCACCCACGGTTCCGCCCGCTTTGCAAATTGGAATACAAACCGACCTCGTTTTTCGCGCCGATTCGGCCAATATGGCGCTGGCCGTAAGCAGTCCACAGGAGTTTTATCAGATCGCTCAAACAGGGCAACTTTACGACACTTCGCTTTTGGGCAATTCGCCGCGCGAACTTGAATTGGCATACGTCCGCCAAACTGCAAATGCTGCTTTTCGATATGCAGAAACCATCAAAGAGGCCTATTCAAGGGGCAAAAATCAGGTCAATTACCCTACTTCCAATTACCTCGCGGAGCAGCTGGCCATCGTCGCCAAACTCATAAAAGGCAATCTTGGCACCCGGGTTTTCATGGTTTCCATTGGTGGTTTTGATACCCACGCCGAGCAGTATGATTATCACCTCAACCTGTTGAAAAATGTCGCAGATGGAGTGAAGGCTTTTTATGACGATCTCGCTTATGGAGGCAATACAGAACTTCCCGGCAAGGTGTTGGGGATGACCTTTAGCGAATTTGGCCGCACCATTTATGAAAATGCCTCGCTTGGCACAGACCATGGTTGGGGCACCCCCATGATGCTTTTTGGCGGAGGGATTGGCAACGGCTTTATTGGTCAGTACCAAGACTTAAGTAGCCCTGATCCGTATGGCGACCCTCAGTTCAGTGTGGATTTCCGCGATGTGTACAGCACAATTTTGCAGGATTGGATGGGCAGTTCGCCCGAACTCGTCAATTTTGTGATGGGGCAAACCAACCCGATCATTCCAGGCCTTGTGCCGCCTGCCGCTCCGCTTTTGGGTGACAATGGGAAATGCGTCTTGCTTGGTCACAATCCGCATCCGAGTGAAGCCTCCACCATCGAAATCAAGTATGCCATGATGCAAAACGGACCTGTTCGACTTCAAATACTGGATTCAGCAGGTCATGTGTTGCGCACGCTGCTCAACGAGTATAAAGATCGAGGGAGTTACAGCTTCCACTTCAAAGCACCTGATTGGTACATTGCTCCAGGCATATACCAGTACCGGCTCCAATCGGGCGGGCAGGTGTTTCAGCGGGATTTGAAGGTTTGATTTTAAACAGCGAACCGCAAAATTTAAAACTGAGCACCAAGATCCAGGAGACATGACTTTCGAAAAGGGCTTCTTAGTTTAAATTTTCGGTTCTCCTGATTTTAGTGCTCAGTTTTACATTTTGCGGTTCTCCTGTTTTAAATTTTGCGGTTTATTTTTTCTTCACTTTAATCTCCACTCGCCGGTTCCGCGCTCTTCCGGCCTCTGTATCGTTTTCGCCAATGGGTGCAGACTGTCCATAGCCTTTAAAAGAAATTTTTTCTGCCGGATATCCTTGTTCCACCAAAAAATCGCGCACGGCCTGAGCACGGCGGGTGGAGAGTTGCAAAATTGCTTTGTTCGGAGCCGACGTTGTCGGTGTGGCCTCCAATTTCGATCGCCCAGTTGAAGCCTTTGATGTCCTTGTAAATGCGCGTGAGTTCGGTTTGCGCATCGGGGCGCAATTCCGATTTGGCAAAATCGAAGAGCAAGTCTCTGAGTTCGAGTGCTTTGCCTTCGCGTTCTGCTTCTTTTACTGTTACGATTTCTACCTTTTCTTCTGCAACCTCACTTTTGTATGTGGAGGCATCTACGAAGGTTTTTTTGGTGGAAACCAGGCTGTCGCCGGTAGCGTAATAGTTTATTTTTGCTGTTTTCGGGACTGAAAATGCATATTTCCCATCAGGGCGGGTGGTAACCGTTTGCACAACTTTTTAGACTCCGCATCTTCGACGGTGATTTCTCCGGCCACCGTTTTTCCACGGCCGTCGGTCAGCGTTCCAGTGATGACGACTTGCATTTCTGGCCGAGCAGCAGAGTCGAGTGGGAATGCGCATGATGTCTTGATCCGAAAAACCGGAAGTTCTCGTGGCTAAATATGCAACATTTCCAGAGGGCGGGATACAAAACCCATACTCGTCTCTGGCAGTATTGACCCCTGCTCCGAGGTTTTCGGGGATGGACCAGTTTTTCCAAGTATCATCCAGTCGGGTGGTTTTGAAAACATCGAAACTGCCGTAACCTCCGTACCCGTTGGAACTGAAATAAAGGTTTTGAAATCGCTGTGCAGGAAGGGTGTGCGGTCGTCAGAACTGGTATTCACGGGATTGCCAAGTTCAAAAGGGATGTCCCATTTGCCGCCTTTTTTACGTTGTGCGATATAAATGTCAACATCATCGAGCGGGCCTTTTTTTGCTTCAAAAATCAGTGCTTCGCCATTGCGCGTGATGCTGGCCATGCCAATCCAGGCGAAATCCCTTTGCAATACAATAGGCGAAGGTTCTGACCAACCCGTCTCCAGACGAGTAGAAAGATGTGGCTTGCCGCCAATAAAAAGCACCAGATTGTTGCCATCTGCCGACATGGACACCACCGCTTCGTTGATAGGGCCGCTAAAAAATTCCTCCATTTTTGGCTCTGACCACGAGCCATCTGCTTGCCGTTCAGCGTAGTAAACATCTTCTCCTTTATAATTGTCATCACGGTCAGATCCGACGAAATACATGATTTTTCCATCAGAGGAAAGCACTGGGATATACTCAGACCCCGCGGTATTGACCCCTTTTACAAACTCGAGCCGTGATCCTTCGGGTGGCTTTCGATCCACGTAAACGGGCTTTTTTTTGCTTTTTTTGGCAGGGTCCAACTTTTCCCGTTTGCTGACCGGTTTTGTTGATTGGAGAATCATCAATTTGTTGAACCGGGCCTTGTACTGCTTTGGCACCACCGTTACCACATTGACAAACGAATCACGGAATGCGGTCGAATTTTGGTGCTTTTCTACATACACCAATGTGGTGCTAAAAAGGCCGTTATAAGCCTGTTCAATAGCATTTTTTGTGATTTTGAATTCGCTGGTCAGTTTTTTCTGCGTTTTTGGGTCAGTTTCGTTAAAAGCAGTGAGCGTTTTTTCATAACTGCCCAAGGCTGCAATCCAAGTGCTGGTTTCTTTTACGCTGGCAGCGGCTTTCAAGATGCCATATCCTGCCGGAATGCTTTTATCAGGCGTGTTGACGTCTTTTTGGAAACAGATCAGGGCTTTGTCGTATTCTCTGTTGTCGAGCAATTTGAAGCCTTTTTTGACTTGTGCAGAAAGTGAAACAGCACAGCATAGAAGTGCCAAAATCAAGAGGGCGGGAAAGCGGGTCATTGTTGGAAAGTTTTAAAGTTGTGCGTCAAAAATATTCTTTCGATAGGGCACTTTTACAAAATCCAGCGTGCCTGGCTTCACACCGAGGAAGAATTCGTAAGTCCCACGGTCGGGCTGCCAGCGAAAGCTGAGCGACCAGCAGTGAAGGTCGCGGGTGAATCCAAAAGAGGGGTATACGAGTCCTTTGGAAATAAAATTATAACTGATATTGTCCACATCGAGGCTCCACTTGGAAGAGAGCGGTATGCTGCCGGAAAAGTTGAGGCTATTGGTGCCGATGGAAAAGGTGTCGCGGGCAGTGCCATAGCCCGTGGGAATGAGCTGTCGGGCAAAAGAGATTCGGTGGTCCACCCTGAAATTGTCGAACATGCTTAGTAAGTCGTCCTTCGGGAGTTTCGGGCCGCTCGTAGAGGGCGTGCTTGCCCCTTTTTTGGAAAGCATATCGCGCAGTTGTTTTACCTGAAAGCCTGTGTTGAGGGCAATGCCAAATTGGGTGGTGCGCACCAGTTTCTTCTTTTCGTCAATAGTGAACTTGTTGATCCTGTTGCCTTTAGCATCGGCGATGTAGGTGTCGAAGGTCACGTTCCAGGTCAGGTTCGATATGCCTTTAAACAGTCGGAACAAGCCTCCAGTACTCACCACGCTCCATTTCAAAGAGTCGCGGGTAGGGGTGTAGGTGCCTGCGAAATTAAGCCCGTCAAAGATGCGTTTTTTGAAAACGGAGTCGCGTTTGGCAGAATAGTATTTGAATTCCAGCACATTACTTACACTATAACCAATGCTTATTTCGCGTTTTCCAAGCGTGGGCTTGTTGTAATATCCGTCGTCGTAAATGCCATAAAGCAGCGTGTCGCCTCGCCCGGGGCGGTTGTCGGTATAATAAGTTTTGAAATATCGGTCTTGTTGTTTGCTGAAATCGGGGCCAAATCCGGTGCTAACAGTGGGGCTCATTTTGTGCCGTATGCCTTGGAACCAGGCTTTTTTTCGCTTGGCTTTGTGGGTCAGGAAGAGTGAAGTGCTGGCCGAAATACCCACATCGTATCTTCGGAAGGAATAGAGCCCCCAGTTGCGGGTGGTTTCCACTACGCCGTACTTTGATTGTCCTTCGTTTACTTTTATATCTACAATTTCCCCGTTTTGGCGGATGGTATCGTACACCAAAATGGTGGTGTCAATCAGGTGTTTATCAATGATATAGGGATACCAGTTCTCTTCGTACCGGATATTGGGCGTGATGTTGATGTACTTAAAAAGTTTGAACACATAGTCGGTACTTGCCTGGTGCTGAATGCCCATTCGGGCACTTTCAAGCGTTTCTTTTTCAAATAAAAGGGTGTCTACCGTACGGATGGAGTTATCCAATTTGGAAGAGTAGGTGACCGAGAGTTTTTCGTACCATCGTTCCTCGCCAATCTGTATTTTCCGTTTAAATGGGAAAACGCGCTGCATCGTGAACTGTGCGCTTGGCAGCGTAATGTCCATTTGGCGGGTTTGGGTGTTCTGAGAGTGCCGGAGGCCGATGGTGTATTGATAAGGTTTTCCGGGAAATGTTTTGGAATAGGAAAGGTTGGAACTGAGCGAGTTTTGAAACACGCTGGTGTAATCGTTCTGATTTCGTTGCTGATCGCGGTTGGTCTGAATGTTCACCGAACCGCTGAAGCGACGGGAGGGGTGCGCCTTGGGGTCTTGTGTATGCGTCCATTGTAGCCCGAATGACTTGGCAGATTCTTTTTCAGCCTTGGCGTTTTCAGTCACCCGATTATTGTAATTCAGGTTGAAATTGCCGTTGTTTCGATAGCGATAACTGTAGCGTGAATTTGCAGTCACTCCCCAGGTGCCGCCGGTGAATGCACGAAACAGCAGGGTCGCATCCATGTGTTCCGAAATGGGCTGATACCAGCCAAGTCCTTCAATACCAAAGCCTTCCACGGTGCGAAAATCAAAATCTTTGGGGATGATGAGGCCGGCTTTTCGGGTTTTGGTGATGGGGAAAAATCCGAAAGGAATGACAATCGGCGTAGGGATGCCACCAACCTCAAGGTTTGAAATTCCAGTGACTACGATTTTGTCCTGTATGACTTTCAGCTTGTTGGTACGGATGCCAAAGTGTGGGTGCGGAGCGTCGCAGGTGGTGAGGAGCGCGTCTTTGTTGTAAATTGTGTTTCGAGCTTTTATAGTGGTGTCTGCCGAAACGCCACTGATAAATTTGGCCCGTTCGCCCAGCACGTAGAGGTCTTCTTGCGTGGTTCTCGCGTCGTAAATAATTCCTTTTTTAGTCTTAAAATTGTAGCGTAGTCGGGTGGCCGTAAATGCTTGTTCCCCGTCTTTGAAATCCGGCATGCCAGCGAGTTGTCCAGAGGTGTCGGGGAATTGCTGGGCGGAAATTTCGCTTTTAGAGTAGTCCAGAAGAATGTATCCGGCCTTGATATTCAGGGTAGTATATTGAACGGTGGCCCCTCCATAGAGGTGTACCTGTTTGTTTTTTACGTCAAACCACATAGAGTCCTCGGCAGCGTATTCCACAATATCATCTAGCCCATCGTTGCTGATTTTAATACTGGAAAGGTCTACTGTCGTAGAGTCGCCGATAGTGGCAGGCGGGAGTGAATCAAGGACTGGTATGGAGTCGGATATTTGCGCCAACGCAGGGCCGCACAAGAGCAGGCAAGCAATTTGGAAGAAATACCGATATTTGCGGGGTAATTTTTGCACTGGTCTTTTTTTAGACGTTGGATTTTATGAAGTCAAACTTCGCACTCCGAACGCTCGTACTCCTCGCGGCGTGGCTTGTTTTTGAAAATTTTAACCTCTCCAGTCCTTTTGAGGGGGGGAGAATGAAGGTTGAGGGCATAGAACTCGGCAAAAGTATGGAATCTGCCGTGCATCGCGCACTCTCCCCCCTCATCTCTCCAGCTTCGACTTTACCCCCCTACCGAATCAAAACCATTGTGCTTGATGCCGGGCATGGAGGGAAGGACCCTGGCTGCATAGGCGCATCGGCCCATGAAAAGGAAAATTGTCTGGCCATTGTGCTGCGCCTGGGGGCTTATATCGAGGCCAATTATCCCGATATCAAAGTTATTTATACCCGTGATGCTGACTTCTTTGTGGAACTGAACGAGCGTGCGGCCATTGCCAATCGCAACCACGCGGACCTTTTTATAAGTGTCCATTGCAACGCCATTTCAACCAAATCCACGCATGGCGCCGAGACGTATGTGCTGGGGCTGCACCGCAGTAAGGACAACCTGGATGTTGCAAAACGGGAGAATGCGTCCATCTATCTGGAAAAAGATTACCAGAAAAATTATGAAGGCTACGACCCTGAAAGCCCTGAGGCAGAGATTTTTGCGAGTGTATGGCAAAGTGCTTACCTGGAACAAAGCATCTTGCTTGCCAGTTATGTGCAGCAATTTGCCAATGCAGTGGCTTTTCGGTATGACCGGGGTGTGAAACAAGCGGGCTTCCTTGTGCTGCGCGAAACAGCCATGCCCTCCGTCTTGATTGAAACGGGCTTCCTCACCAATGCCAATGAAGATGAATTCCTTGCCTCAGAAGAAGGTCGGGAACAAATAGCTTTGGCTATTTTCCAATCCTTTGATGCCTATAAGCGCCATGTTGAAACGGGCAAGCCAATTGATAATTTGGCAGCATCATCATCACCAGTGATACCAGCCGTAGCAAAATCGAAAGAACTTAAACCTTCCGGCGCGCTCGCCCAAAAATCATCCCCCCCGGCTACCAAGGTTTCCAACCCTCCAGCTAAGGGTAAAACGGCTTCTGGCAATGCGACGACAGCTGGCAAGGTTTCTTTGACCAAGCCTCCAACAGAGGCCAGATTCACCATTTACCTCCTCACTTGGCCCAACAAACTAGATCCGAATGTAGGTCAACTCAGTTTACTCGCCAATGTAAAGGAATTGAACAAAGAAGGTAAATACCATTACTATACAGGCGTTTACGCTACTAAAGCAGATGCGGAAAAAGTGTTGCCAGAGATTCAGAACATGGGTTTCAAAACGGCCACTATTGTGCAGAATTAAGAAATGGGGATATTGAGATATTAGGATATCCCATTATTCCCAATATCTCAATATCCCTAATATCCCAATATTTCTATACCATCCAAACAAAATGCTCAAAATCAGAAACGAAGTCAAAATTGCCCTCCTTGCATTGGTCGCTCTCGCGCTTGGTTTTTGGGGCTTCAAATTTCTCAAAGGCCAAAACGTCCTCACTACTGCCAAGACGTTTTATGTCAAGTACAACAATGTGGATCAGCTCCGGCCATCCAGTCCAGTATTTATCCAAGGCTTCCAAGTCGGGATGGTCAAGAAAATGTATATTGATCCAAGCGACGACAAAACGATTATTACAGTACTTAGCATAGATGGAGGTGTAGACATCCCCAAAAATGCAATCGCAACGATCATAGGCCTAAGCCTTATGGGAGGCAAGGCGGTAGAAATCATCGTCCCTGGTCCTTGTGAAGGGGATTGCGCCGAGAGTGGAGATTATCTGCAAGCGGGATCTAAATCGCTCATTCAGAGTCTTTTAGGAGACCCTTCCGGGTTTGATGCTTACACGGACCGACTTAAAAGTGGCCTTTCCATCAACATTGATTCGTTGGCTAAGGCCAACCCTAATGGTATGGCCAGTGCCCTCAGCGCGCTGGATCATTCATTGATCAACATTGAGGTGATGACCAACCGCCTCAACAATATCCTCGCACTCAACGAGCAAAGCATCCGAACCATTACCGACAATTTTGCGTCTATTAGCGGCACCATCAAAGCCAACGACAAGAATATTAGTGAAGCCATCTCCAACTTGTCGGCCCTCAGTCAGCAACTAAAAAACGCCAACCTGGACGAGACCTCAAAAAAGGCCTCCAGCGCGATAGACTCTGTTACCCTGGCCCTCAGCGCCTTGCGTGGCACCCTCAACACCACTAGTGGAACGCTCAGCCACGTGGACACGCTCGCTCAAAACCTCTTGCGAGGCAAAGGTCTAGTGGGCAAAACGCTCACGGATGAAGAGTTGTACAACAACCTCGTTAGCAGCACGCACCATCTTCAGCTTCTGCTCCAGGACCTTCGATTACACCCCAGTCGCTATAACACGGTGCGACTCAAACTCTTTGGCAAAAACAAAACAAAATACGAAAACCCTGTAGATGATCCTGCATATCAAATGCTTATTGACAGCCTGGAGCGGGATTATAGTAAGAAATTGAAGAATTGAATCGTGCGTTAATCGTTGTTAATTTAGTACCTTTATTTGAAGGAGTCAGAACATTCGAGGTGTTTAGTCATCTAAATTAATCATTTAACTATGCAAGCTATTTTCACCATCCCAGCCTCTGAATTTGACAGCAGCCTTTTTGAAAAAATTAAAAGTCTGTTGAAAGCCAATGGAGAGGGCTCAGAGGTAGTCATTTCGGTACGTCCTAAGTCGAGGCCAGGCACAAAGCAAAAAGAAACCCGCGAAGCATATTTCGCAAGGTTAGAAAAGGCGCTCGTCAATGTAACCACGGACAACAATACCGTCAATCTTAGCTTTGAAGATTGGCAAGAATTGGCGAGTCCCAAAGCAGATGTCTCATTATGAGAAACATTCGTTTTGATGCAGGAGCCTTTGAAAATTATCTCGAATGGAAAGAATCAGATGAAGATGTATTTGATAAAATCAACAGCCTGATTGTGGAAATTTCACGAGATCCCTTCAAAGGTCGGGGTAAACCGGAGCCATTAAAAGGGAACTTTCGAGGATGTTGGAGTCGCCGAATCACACAAGAACATAGGCTTGTTTACAAAGTGGAGGAGAACTTGATTTGTATTCTTAGTTGTTTAGGCCACTATGACGACTGAAAGCCACGCCCACAAAATCCGCCCACTTTACGAAGAACACGGCGCCGAAGACTACTACCGCAAATTTGCCGACGAATACGAGAATCCACATTTGCCAGAAATCCGTGCACTGCTTGAGCGCAACTTCGAGCGCTTCGACTGTAAAGGAAGGGTTCTCGATTTCGCAGCAGGCGGCGGCGAAGTAGCCAGCACGCTGCAAAGCCTAGGGGCAAAAGACATTGTTGGCTGCGATCCATTTACCCATGCCTTGTTTGAGCGAAAAACGGGCTTGCCTTGTCTCCAACTTTCCTTCAAAGACGTAATACGCGAAGGGCTTTCGGGACCTTACTCCTTGATTGTCAGTTCCTTCGCTATGCACCTTTGTCCGCCGAAAGACTTGTTTTCCTTATGATGGAACTTGTATCAAGCAGCTCCATTGCTCGTTATTATCACCCCGCACAAGCGCCCTGAACTGGAGAAACTCCAGGGAATCAAATTGCTTTGGGAAGACTCGGTGGAGACTTCGCGGGGAAAAAAAGTGCGTATGAAAGCCTATGGACATTGATTAGATTGGGAGATTGGGACGATTGATTCGATTGCGACGATTCGAATCCCCCAATCGAATCAATCGTACCAATCCCCCAATCGAATCAATTCAATGACTGTTCTCCATCTCTTCGATCTCTACCTACCGCACACCATGAACTGGGCCTGGCGGCTCATGCGGGCAACACCAGAGGTAAAGCAATGGGTGGCTGCGCCCTGGATACTAGACAATGAATACTACAGCCCAGAGTTTCGGTTTTTTACACGCCCGTTCCAAAGATTAACTGGCTGGCTGCCTACCAACGAATGGGAAGCAGCGTGGTTTTCCGTAAACCTGATCCGGGCCGAGAGACGTTGGCCCCTATACCGAAACTGGCTTTTTCAACAATTGAGAAACAATCGGCCAGATGTTATACACGCGCATTTCGCGCCTGTCGGATGTCACTATTTGGAGATGGCGAAAAGGCTGGATGTCCCATTGGTTACTTCGTTTTATGGTTTTGATTATGAGCGACTTCCTTTTGAAAAACCGGTTTATCGCAAGCGCTACAAACAACTTTTTGAGGGCGCAGCGGCCATCACCACCACGGGAACTTTCACGCCTGAATTGCTGATAAAACAGGGCTGTCCAAGTGAAAAAATTACACCTATTCCCTTGAGCATTTCCCCAAATGAATTCCCTTATTTGGAGCCTAAAAAAATCCCAGGGCGACTCCGTTTGATTCAAATTGCCACCATCACAGAAAAAAAAGGACACTTGGACACGCTCGCTGCGCTCAAAATCGCGCTGAAAAACTGCCCACAAATTCATCTGACGATAGCTGGTGAACGTCAAGACAAAGGCCTCTTACAGCAAATACAAAACTTTATTAAAATCAATGATTTAGAGCAGTATATCAGCCTGCTCAATTTTCTGCCGCATAGCGAGTTACCCCAGTTTTTGGGTCAATTCGATGTTTTCATACACCCCAGCAGAAAGGCAGCCAACCACGATTGTGAGGGTGCGCCGGTGGTAATTTTAGAGGCACTGGCCACGGGGTTGCCCGTTATTTCTACCATTCATTCCGACATCCCTGGCCAATTGCTGCACGGGCAAACAGGCTTCCTCGCGCCAGAAAACGATCCAGCCACTTTGGCCGCTTATATCGAACGGTTTTACACCATGGGGAATGAAGCATATCAGCAAATGAGTAAAGCCGCGCATCGCCATATTGAACAAAACTTTGACTTAAAAATCAATGCCCCTAAACTCCGACAGCTCTATAAATCAATCGTTCATCCATCATAGTTGAAAATACTCATCGTCACCGCGTGGTACAAACCCTTTATCCATCCTCGGGCGCACCGTTGGGCGGCATTGGCGGAGCATTGGGCGAGCAAGGGACATGAGGTGCACGTTTTGACAGCAAGGGTACGCGACCATAGTAAAAGTGGTGTTATGCAGGGTGTTCACATTCACCGTTTCGGTTTTGATTCGCTAAAGGAATGGGTGTATTTCTGGTTTGGTAGCCGACAAGCACGAGGTAGGGTAGGGCTGAAACCCGGAAAGCCGAGCCTTGCGACACGACTCGCAGCATGGTTGTATACATCCATCTGGAAGAACCTCTTTTTTCCAGACGATGCTTGTGTCTGGTACTTCCCGGCAAAGCGGAAAATGCGGCAACTGCTTGAAAATGAGTGTTTTGATGCGGTCATCACGGTATCGTTGCCGTTTACGGGACATTTGGTGGGATTGCTAACTTTCCGAAAGTTTCAAACTTTCGGAAAGTTGAAACCCTTCTGGCTAGCCGACATCGGCGACCCCTTCTCCTTTCAGGCAAAGTCCCCGAACAACGCGTTTTTTTACCAAAAGAAAAACAGCCGTATCGAGCGCAAAATCCTCGAATCCGCCGATGCTTTGACCGTCACCACAGAAGCAACCCTAAGAAAATACAGCGAACAATTTGGTGAAAAAGCCGTCGAGAAAATGTTCGTCGTTCCTCCCTTAATAACCAATCACAAATCCACCAATCACCAATCTACCACTCCACCAATCACTCCTCCTTCGCCAAGGCTTCGGCGGATAAACAAAATAGGCTATTTCGGCTCCCTCTATGCTCCCACACGCACCCCGGATGCTTTCCTGGATTTGCTGGCTCAAACATTCGCGCAGCGTCCTGATTTGCGCGCGCGGTTAGAAGTCCATTTTTATGGAGAAGTCTTCCCAGCGTTTTTTGAAAAATTGAGCGCAGAGCGATGTATCCAGCTACATGGGCTTTGCTCACGGGAGGAGGTTTGGGCAGCCATGAAAGAGATGGACATCCTGCTCAATATCGGCAACACCACCGATTTTCAATTGCCAAGTAAAGCCGTGGATTATCTCGCGGCAGGCAAACCAGTGCTTAATTTGTCCTATGTGGAAAACGACCCGTTTGCTGCGTTTTTTGAAAGGATAAGTGCCACGAAACTTCGTTCCGGAGCGGCCTATTCTGAAAATAAGACGGAACAGGTATCCGGGGTGCTTAACCTTCATCTTTCAAACGGGAAGGTGGGAGATGGCGAACTGCATCGCTGGCTCGAATGGCTCGAAAGCGACAAGCCTGCCCTGGGTTCGGCAGAAATCGCAGAGCGAGTTGCACCCTTTTTAGTGGGGAATATTGCAAGGCAGTATTTTAGGTTAATTGAATCTAATGGCGTGAGTCCAACACCTCTCGGATAAGTGCCAAATACCTCGGCAACACCCACTGATCGCCAAATTCTTGCTCGGCCATTTCTCGGCTGAGTCGACCCATTTCAGCACGTTGGGCAGGAGAAAGTGCTATGGCTTTTTCCATGGCTTCGACAAGTGCTGGCACATTGCGGGAAGGAATGAGGAAACCGTTTTTGCCGTCCTCCACAGTATCTCGGCAACCCACATTATCGGTTGTGATGATCGGTTTCTCCATTCCCATCGCTTCCAGCACAGAGCGTGGAACACCTTCGCGATAATAAGAAGGAAGCACCAGCACGTCTGCCTGGGCAATCACCGGACGCACATCGTGCAGAAACCCCAAATGCTGTAGAATACCTTCTTGTACCCATGCTTCCAATTCAGCATCCAAAATCGTGGTTGGATTGCCTGAATCGGGGCTGCCTAAGACCCAGAAGTCTGCTGCTGCGCCGTTGTTTTTCAATAATCGGGCGGCTTCGGCGAATTCGCGAATGCCTTTTTCTGAAAGCAATCGGGCAACAAACAGAAACACGATTTTACTTGAAGCATTTTCTTTGTTACGCGGTGAAAAGTGTTGTAAATCAACACCTGGCCCATGCACAAGCAATGCTTTTTTTGGGTTGACAATTCGCTGGGACAAGAAATCCTGCAAGTCGTCCTTGTTCAAAAAGATCACTTTGCTGGTATGCCGGAATGCCAAGCGATATAGGCTAAGTGTGAGCCAACGAAGCCAGCCATGGGCGCTGCCAGATATGCCCATGCCTTCAACCGTTGAAATACTGGGAATTCCTGCTACCGCGGCGGATAAGTTTCCCAGCGTGTTGGGGCGAACGGTAAAAAACAGGATCAAATCTGGACGGCTACGGCGCAGCACAAAGAATATTTCAAACAGGAATTTCAGGTTTTGATAAGGGGAAAGGCTGCGGCGCGAGAGTTGGCGAAGCGGGAAAAACTTTGCGTTGGTATGGTGTTGAAGTTGCAATCGAGAAGCATCGTCGGCAGCGATGAGCACTACCTCATATCCTGCAGCTTCCAGTTCCTTGATGAGCGAAAGACGATAATTCCAAAGTGTCCATGCAATGCTGGCTACCAATGCGATGCGATGCTGAGGCACTAGTGGGTTTCTCACGGGTTGAGGGCATAAAAAAATCTCTGAACCATTGCCCATTTGGGCTGATCCAGAGATTTTTTTTTATTGTCTTTGACTATTGGAAATTGTCTCACCTAGCTGCAAACATACGACCCTCGCCGGGTTGCACATTTGATTGCGGCCCAGCAAGGGCAGCAATTTGATCAGGTGTGACTTTTTTGTTCATCAAATCATACACTTCCAACGCTTGATCGCGGGTGATGGACGGGAACTCGTCCAAAAATTCGTTGACACTCACGCCGACGCGAAGGAAGTCATAAAAAGTTTCTACGCGAACACGGGTTCCGCTAAAAACAGGTGCTCCATCTTGGATTTCAGGGTGTACGCTGATGGTTGTAGAAAGACTCATCCGGCACTGCTGTTTAAATTGTTGAAAGTACGGGCCGGGACTATACAAGGCCTGGATTAAGAGAAAGAGAATGATTAAAACGATTTAGTAGGGCGAAGTTAGAGAATGTTAACAAGGGTCAAAATTTTGTCGGATATTTTTTTGAAAAATAAGTATTTGACCTGTTAAGACTGGATGTCATACTAGGGAAAACCCTGAATTACAGGTGTTTCCCTCCCAATTTTTCTTTCACCAGCGTTGTCACTTGCTTCACTTCCTGCTCTTTCGATTTTGGGTAGATGAGCAGGGCATCGGGTGTGTCTACGACGATGTAATCGTGCAAGTCTTTTACGACAGCGAGTTTGCCTTCTGGAATCCTTACAAGCGTGTCGTGTGTATCGAGTGCGATAACGTTTCCATGCAATGCGTTGCCGTTTTCGTCTTTTGGATATTCAGCGTGGAGACTTGCCCAAGTGCCGAGGTCGCTCCAGCCAAACTCTGCTGGTAAGGTGAACACGTTTTTCGCTTTTTCCATGATGGCAAAATCCACCGAAATATTGGGCGTGGTGGGATAGGCTTCGTTGATAAAGGCCTGTTCATCAGGAGTGTTGTACACGTCTTGGCCTTTTTCTAAAATAGAGAAAATTTCAGGCGCGAGTGTTTGGTATGCCTGGAGAATGCTTGTGGCACGCCAGATGAAAATGCCTGCGTTCCAGAGATATTCTCCAGAGGCAACGAATTGCTGGGCTGTAGTGAGGTCCGGCTTTTCTGCAAAGCGTTTTACTTTAAAAATCCCGGGTACACTTTCCGTCTCCATTTGAATATAGCCATATCCAGTGTCGGGGCGGGAGGGTTGTATGCCAAGCGTTAGCAGCGCGTCGTGTGCTGCTGAATAGTCGAGCGCGATCTGGATTTTTTCGAGAAACGCAGGTTCTTTTAACACGATGTGATCGGAAGGAGCAATTACAAAATTAGCCTCCGGGTCCAGGTTCGCAAGTTTGAAAGCCGTCCAGGCTACGCAAGGGGCTGTGTTGTTCCGGCTGGGTTCGCACAAGATTTGATTGTCCGATATTTCCGGGATTTGTTCGAGAATCAAATCCCGGTAGGCGGCATTTGTGACAATGAAAATATGGCTGGCCGGACAAATCGGTAAAAACCGCTCGAACGTGAGGCGCAGCAGGCTCTTGCCCACGCCGAGCATATCCAGGAATTGTTTGGGGTAGGCTTCCCTGCTGCCGGGCCAGAAGCGGCTTCCGACTCCCCCGGCCATGATGGCGACGTATGTGTGTGTCATTTTTTTTAGTTGGTGATTGGTGATTGGTGGAATGGTGATTGGTGTGAATTTTACAATTTGTCCTTTACTTCCTGATACACTGTCTGAATGCCCGCTTCCAAACCAATTTTCGCTTTCCAGCCCAATTCGTGCAATTTGCTGACATCCATGAGTTTGCGTGGCGTTCCGTCAGGCTTGCTCAGGTCATGGCGAATTTCTCCCTTGTAACCAACAATTCGTTGTACCAGTTGAGCCAGTTCCAAAATTGGGAGGTCTTCCCCAGTCCCGATGTTGACAAAACCCGGCTCATCGTAGTGTTGCATCAGGTAATAACATGCGTCGGCAAGGTCGTCCACATGCAGAAACTCGCGACGCGGAGTGCCAGTGCCCCAAAGGGTGACGAAGGCTTGGTTTTGGATCTTTGCTTCGTGGAATTTGCGCAACAAAGCAGGCAGCACGTGACTGTTCTCCGGATGGTAATTATCGTTCGGACCGTAAAGGTTGGTGGGCATTACACTGACGAAATTGCAGCCATATTGTGCCCGGTATGCATCGCAAAGTTTGATGCCCGCGATTTTGGCAATGGCATAGGGTTCGTTGGTAGGCTCCAAAAGGCCGGTAAGCAAGGCTTCCTCTTTCAAAGGTTGCGGCGCCATTTTTGGGTAAATACAAGAAGAACCGAGGAACATCAATTTCTTCCACCCTGTGCCGGTACGCTGCGTCAATGACGTTGGCTTCAATCATCAAATTGTCGTACAAAAACTCTGCGCGGTAGGTGTTGTTGGCCAGGATTCCACCGACTTTAGCGGCCGCGAGGAAGACATGAACTGGCTTTTCCCGGCGGAAGAACTCGTTGACTTCCAATTGATTGCGCAGGTCGAGCGTCCGAGAGTCAGCAAGTACAAAGTTCGTAAAGCCCTCCGCTTGAAGTTTTCGGAGAATGGCGGAACCTACCATTCCTCGGTGGCCGGCGATGTAGATTTTATCTGTCTTATTCATTTTACCAAAATGTCACCGCTACGCGGTTATTCAAACTCATTCCTAATCTCAAATCCACCTTGCTTCAAATACTCCTCTCGTTGAAAAAGTTTGAGATCACTGGCTACCATTTCTGACACTAATTCCTGTAAAGTCCGCTCGGCTTCCCAACCCAGTTTCTCCTTCGCCTTGCTGGCATCACCCACCAAAAGGTCTACTTCAGCGGGTCGGAAATAGCGCGGATCAATGGCAATTACTTCCTGCCCGACCTTTAATTTGTCACTCTTGGTCGAACCTACGATGCCTTTTTCTTCCACCCCATTTCCCTGAAATTCCAACTCCACGCCCACCTCACGGAAGGCCATACGGCAGAATTCGCGAACTGTAGTTGTCTTGCCTGTAGCAATTACAAAATCTTCAGCCTCAGATTGTTGCATCATCAGCCACATGGCTTCCACGTAGTCGCGGGCATGACCCCAGTCTCGCTGGGCATCAAGATTACCGAGCCAGAGTTTGTCTTGCAGTCCGAGAGAAATTTTCGCTGCGGCGCGTGTGATTTTACGGGTAACAAATGTTTCGCCGCGGGTAGGGCTTTCGTGGTTGAACAGGATACCGTTGCAAGCGAACATTCTGTAGCTTTCTCGGTAATTCACTGTAATCCAATAGGCATATAGTTTTGCCACCCCATACGGCGAGCGCGGGTAGAATGGGGTGCTTTCGCGCTGCGGGGTTTCCTGCACCAGGCCGTAGAGTTCCGAGGTGCTGGCTTGGTAAAACCTGGTTTTCTCACTCAGGCCCAACAAACGAATCGCTTCCAACAAACGCAATGCACCCACCGCATCCGCATTGGCGGTGTACTCCGGCGTTTCAAAACTTACCTGTACATGGCTTTGAGCGCCAAGGTTATATACTTCGTCAGGCTGCACCTGCTGCATAATACGGATGAGGTTGGTGGAGTCCGTCAAATCGCCGTAATGGAGGATAAATCGTTGATTGTCAACATGAGGATCTTGGTAAAGGTGGTCCACCCTTTCGGTATTGAACAGCGAAGAACGGCGTTTGATTCCGTGTACTTCATAGCCTTTTTTCAATAATAATTCGGCGAGGTAGGCACCGTCTTGGCCGGTAATTCCGGTGATGAGGGCTTTTTTCATAGTTGCGAAGCAGAACGGTTTAGTCTGCTAGAATTGGAGGTGCAAAGGTCTGGTTTTTAAGGGAAAAGGAACACGGATGACACGGATTAGACATGGATTTTTTCGCTTTGTGTGGGTCTTACGACCTCGCGTGTACGTAGGGGACACGGATGGCACGGATAGGACACGGATTTTTTTAGGTTTGGGTGAATAAGTTTGCGTAGCAAACAAAAAATCCGTGTCTCATCTGTGTTATCCGTGTTCCATACGTATATGCGGTCCCGCTGCCGTTCCGCCTGAGTACTTCTGAAAATCACTTGCTTGCAAGGTCTTGACAACCAATTCATGGGAAAGTGCCTGCCGGAGATTCTCCGCGTGACGGGCGTGGTGCAGGTCGGTGGCGAGAAAGTCGGCGAGGCCAAGATCAAGGATGGTTTTGGCGGCGGATTGGATAGGCTTGCCGTAGTAGCCCGTGAGTGAAAGCAGATTGACTTGCAGGGCACAACCCAAGGCTTTCAGATTTTCGTAGTCCTCAGCGGTACGGTAATAAGGGTAGCGTTCCGGGTGTGCCAGAATGGGGTGGTAACCCTTCATTTGCAAGTCAAAAAGGAGGCGGTGCAAGTCGCGGTAAGGCTGGTAGAAAGACATTTCCACGAGTACCCGGTCGCCTGGCAAAGTCAACAAACTTTCCCCTTTCAGCATGCCTGCGAAATTTGGATTCAGATAGTATTCTGCGGCTGCGTCGAATTCAATTTCGATACCCAATTCATCGAGTGCTTCTTGTACCTCATCCCTTTTTCTAAGAATCTGGTTCCGGCTGTTTGGATAAATGTCCGACATCACATGCGGCGTGGTGAAAATCCGACGAAAGCCAAGCGATTGCAATTCCTGAATCAAGGTCAACGAAGTTTCCAAATCGGGTGCGCCATCGTCTATGCCAGGTAGGAGGTGGGAATGCAGGTCGGTACCCAGGATCGAGAAATCGGGTAGGGTGGGGGGCGGTGATGTTTTAAATAAGTTGAACATGGCTAATCGCTGGTAAGTCCTCGTAGGTTTTTGAAAACCTACGAGGTCTGAAATGCTTCTGGTAACCTCGGCAAGTCCCTAAAAACTCGAAAATGCAAATCACTCTCAGGCTGAACAATCACCCAAGCCGTAAGGAGCACCAGCCGCAAGTCTGTCCAGAACGACAAATGATTATGGTACCATATCTCTACCGAGCCTTTATAAGGAGCAATATGTTCCACATAAAACTGTCGCGGATCACGGCCAGGCACTGAAAGCAATCGTTCTTCATCCCGGAAGATAATGCTCCCGATGCCGGTTATTCCTGGGCGCACCTTGTATATAATTTCTTGAACATCATAGGGAAAGGCTTCAAAATCTACTTTCATTTGAGGTCGCGGGCCGACCAACGACATTTCACCAGCTAGTAAGTTGATAAGTTGGGGTAGTTCATTGATTTTACTTTTGCGCAGGTATTTCCCGATGATGGTGACGCGCGGGTCATTGCGCAAGGTGAGGCTACCCGTTCCAATGTTCGGACTGTTTTTCAGCATGGTCGCAAACTTCCAGATTTGGAAATTTTTGTTTTGAAAGCCTACCCGGTTTTGTCGGTAAAACACCTCGCCTTCCCCTGTGAGCCGCAAGGCGATTATGATGGGGATGAACAAAGGCACAAGTAGTGTGAGCGCTGTTATCGCGGTAAGAATGTCTAAGAGGCGTTTGATTGAGAGATACACGTGCGTGTGTTGATTTGATGCATTGGGCTTTTGTGTAGAAGTGACATTTTTTAAAAAAGTGTCACTTCTTACATTTTTGAATCCAGCCCCTTCCCAGTCTCAATATGTTGAAAATCAGGCACAAGTCGCTGCAAGACAGTTACAAGATCATCTTTGTTGACATCCTCTTCTGCTAGAACAGCCTTTAATTCAAGCAGCATTTGGGAGATAGTGACGGGGTGACTCAAAGTCACCCCGTCACTATGCTGGGCACTCGGTTTTACCACCCCGAGAGCGGCAAACCGCTCCAAATCCAAGGTCTCCTTTTCGGTAAAAAACTCCTCGCGGGCCTTTTCTCCAGAAGTGTCAGATGCAAAATAGAACACCGGCCAGAATTTGGAATCAGCAGTTATAAGTGCCGCTTTTTCCCGAGCCTCTTGTTCGCTGCCGCAGATATCTGCTTGAAAGCCAAGCGTTTCCAACAAGGCCGTGCCAATGTCCGAGAACCTCCGCAGGTCATGCCGCGCATCTAGTTTAGGGAAGAAAACCTCCCCCGATTTGCCCAGAACACAGGCCAGCAGACAAAGTTGCCCTGACTCTTCTGGTGACAGAAAATACCGCTGCACATCCTTGGGCGCGGAGAGTGGTTGTCGCTTCATCAACCGTTCCAAAAATCCAGCGAGCAGGCTGCCATTGGAAAAAGATACGTTTGCAAAACGCGCCGTCGTTACGGGTATTTCCGAAGCGTAAGACAAGAGCATCTGCTCCATCAATTTCTTGGAGGCCCCCATTACGTTCACAGGTTTTGCAGCCTTGTCGGTGCTTACACAGAAAAAACGCTCAGGCTTGTTCGCCGCCAGAAGATCGAGCAAGTGCTTGGCTTTGAACACATTATTGATCAACATCGCCTCAATGGAATAATGGTCTTTTTCACTTCGCACGTGCTTGTGGGCGGCGAAATTGGCCACGATTTCAAACGGACCCTCGCGCCGAAGGATTTTCTCAAACACCGCGTCGCCAAAGTCAATCGGGTAAGTAAGGAATACAGGCGGGATGTTGAAACCTAGGCTGCTGCGCAGGTCGCGCACGAGTTCTGTGAGACCGTTTTCGTTGATGTCTATCACATAAAGACGTGCCGGTCGGAATTTCAAAATTGCTTTTACGAACGATGCCCCGATGGTTCCAGCCCCACCGATAACCAGCACCGAGCGTCCGTCAATGCTGGCAGCCAATTCGGCATTGAATCTTTCCAAATCGGGTTTGAAAAGAGGTTCACTGCGTCCGGTGACGTGCTGGGAAATGAATTTGGGAAGGTCGAGCAAGGGTTAAGTGATAGTAATTTAAGCTATTTTACATTTCGCGCTGCCTTGTTAACCCCACCCCCAACCCCTCCCCTACGGGGGAGGGGGGCTTGCACTCAAAACATATATTGATTTTGGTTACCAGTGGGTTTAAAAGGTAAAATGATGACATGAGTCTGTAGAAGTAAAGATTTTTGCGCTGATAAACTATTTCTTGAATATGGTTTTGAGTAAAATAAGTAGAACGAAATCAAGCCCCCCTCCCCCGCAGGGGAGGGGTTGGGGGGGGGCAAACTGACGCAACAATCGTTTGAATCACATAATCAATCTCCTCATCCTTCAATCCGTTGTAAATCGGCAAAGAAATCTCCCCTTTATACAATTCGTAAGTATTAGGATAGTCCTCCATGCGGTAACCGAGGTTTCGGAACAAGGTCAACATAGGCATTGGGATATAATGAACATTCACACCTACACCACGCTCTGAAATGCGTTGGATGATGATGTCGCGGTGTGTCTCGGTGATGTTTTTTATCCTCAATAAATACAAATGGCAGGAGGACTGGCTTTGGTGTTTATCGCGCAGTGTAGGCAAAATCGCCCAGTCGTGTTTCCCCAACCCGGTTTGGTACCGCTCAAATATTTTTACCCGCTCCGGCAACAATTCCTCTTTGTAACGGCGGATTTGTGCGAGGCCAATGGCCGCACAAATATCGGGCATATTGATCTTCATGCCTTGGGCAATGATGTCGTAACGCCAGGCACCTGGCTGGTTTTTCTCGAAGGCACTTTTGGTCTGTCCATTGAGCGCAAAGGCTTTCAAAAACTTGTATTCCGCTTCATGGTCGAAAGGCTGGGGGAGGTGTAGACAGACTGCACCACCCTCGCCCGTGGTCACGTTTTTGACCGAGTGAAACGAGAGTACAGTGGCATCGGCACAAAGCCCGCAAGGCCGTCCTTTGTAATGTGCCCCAATGGAATGCGCTGCATCGGCTACCACGAATATCCGCCCCAGTTTTTCCTGTTCAGGTGTGCTGGGCAAAAACATCGCGCGTACTTCCGCATCATACACCAACTCCATAATGGCGTCGTAATCAGCCATCCAACCACCAATGTCTACGGGAATAATGGCTTTAGTGCGGGGCGTAATGGCTGCCCGGATTTTGGCCGGGTCTATCGTAAAATCATCCTTTACGTCTACCATCACCACTTTTGCCCCAATGTTGAGGGCGCACAAAGCAGTAGCTGAATAGGTATAAGCCGGGATAATCACCTCGTCGCCCGGACCAACCCCAAACCAACGCAGCATGAGCATTGCGCCGGATGTCCAGGAGTTCACGCACAGCACCGCAGGAGCACCCGTTAAAATCCTTAGTTCCGCCTCCAATTGCAAAACCTTGGGACCCGAGGTGAGCCATCCGGTGTTGGTTAGGCAGTCTTTGACTTCGTCAATGACGGGTTGATCAATGAGGGGGGCGATCAAAGGAACGTGTATTTTTTTCCTCAGTGAAAAAGCACAAAATGTAAATCAGGTGGTTAAACTAATCTAGGTGCATAACCTCCATAAACCCGTTTCTCTCAAAAAAAAATTTATATTTTATTTTTTTTTTCCCCCCTCCGCCGGGCCTGTCTTCGTTTCCACAACCATCCGCAACTAACCCTCTTTAAACAGAAGGGTTATCAGGGCCAAACCTGTTCCAAACATTTTCAGATTTTTTTTTATAATACCCTCTATTATGGCCCCGGTTGTGAGGGAGCATCGTTTCGGTGCTATGCACCTTCTGTTGCATTATCAATTTCTACCGACGTTTGGGGTGCTACGCACCTGTTTATACCCCTGATTCCCATGAACAATAGATTGCTAAGTAGGTAGGGCACAAATAGTTTAATATAAACTATTTGCGCTTATGCAATTAGTTATCCCTCTTTCAAAAAATATTACTCGAGAGACATCCTCCGATAAGCCAATATTGCTCCCCACTTTCGGGGCAAGTAGCCTTGCCTTCCTTGTCCAGTTCCAGCCGATGCCCGAGGCGACTTACCCAGCCAATCTGTTTCGCAGGCACACCCGCCAACAGCGCGAAATCCGGTACATCTTTGGTTACCACGGCTCCGGCGCCAATCATGCAAAATCGCCCAAGTGTAATCCCACACAAAACGGTGGCATTGGCGCCGATGCTCGCGCCATGCTTTACGAGTGTGGGACGAATCTCGTGCTTGCGTTCTACAAAACTTCGTGGATTGATGACATTGGTGAACACCATACTAGGCCCAAGGAACACATCGTCCTCGCAGGTTACGCCCGTGTAGAGGGAGACGTTATTCTGCACTTTCACGCCGTTGCCGAGTACCACGCCGTTTGCCACGAACACATTTTGCCCGAGTACGCAGTTTTGACCAATCACACTTTGTGTGGAAAGGTGGCAAAAATGCCAGATACGGGTGTTGTCGCCGATTTGGGCGCCGGGGTCAATGATGGCAGTAGGGTGTGCGTAGTATGACATGCGTAGAGAACTTCAAAGTCGAATGGTAGAGAGTGTTCAGAAAAGTGTGGCACACCTAAATTACAAGGACAATCAAGTGAGGGCCACCTCGAACACCGAAGGTCAGTCTTTGGCCAATACTTCTTTCCCTGTTCGTGCATCCAACAGTTTTGTGGCGATTTTGGGTAATTCAAGTTCAAGCGTTTTTCCGTTTTTCAAGTGCAAACCCCTTTTGCCACCGGTTCCGGTGTGAAGTACGATAAATTCGTCGGAAGAGAATGTGGCGTCGGGTGCATTATTCAAAACCTTGCAGCCTGCCTTTTGAAGCAAATCCTGAAAAACGGTACTTCGATGAAAAGGCACAGCGGCGTATATCATGCTATGGTTGGGAAAGTTTTTTTCGGGCAATCGCCACTCCAGCGTTTTCTTGTAGCAACGCCAAAGATTCTGCTCCTGAATCGGACACGAGTAAAAATGGATCGAGCGGTTCTGGGTTTTCAATGGTATCCAGCCCCATAATCCAAACCGGATTCTGCTTCATTTTTACTGCTTGCAAGGAAATTCCCGTCAATTGTTCCGTCAGCGCTTGGCTGTTACTGATTCCATTACTGTACCCCGCGCCGTAATTCCAGATTAAGGTACGTCCGTTTTGAGCCACGGAATCGCGTATGAATTGACGTTGCTCTGGGGTTAGTACCCAGGCATTCATGAAAACAATTGCTTTGTAATTTTTAAGTTAACTCGCTTGCAAATCAAATAGATAGATATGGTCTAATGCGACTCCACTGCGTTGAAGTTCCTCGGCTGCGGCGTCCAGCCCCTTTTCGCAATGCTTGGTACTTACGTTTTTCACGGCATAATAACTTTCCGTATCCCACACCACGAGGGCATCTGCCGCTTGCGATTCGGGTTTTGTCGCCCGGCCATATTTGCTTCGAAAATACTGCAAGGGGCGTTTTATTTCTTCCCGATACATAGGGCTGTCCCACCAACCTGTATTGCGCCGGGGCCCAAAATCGTACAGCCAAAGTCCGCAGTTTTGCACAAGTGGAAGCCACAGGCTTCTTTGAAGCAAGGGCAGGTAATTCGTATCCCCCAACATATCAGAGCGGACAAAATCGCGCTCGCGTTTGTCTTGCTGGTAACCGTTGTCTATTTCATCGAACCACATTTTACCATGCAATTGAATGGAATGAATGGGCGCCCTTTGCATACCCGAACCTCCTGCTTTTCGGCATGGGCCATAATAACTCGGCGGTCCTGCGAAATAGTCAATCCAGGGACTTTGCAGGAGGCGCTCAGCTTCGAGGTGCCCGTTCATGGCCTGCCGGCACAAACCGAACTGCATATAACCGTAAAAAACACCTGTAATCAAGGGCCTTCCCCATTGTTCTTTTGCGGTGCGGCAAAAGAATTCAATGTCGTCGGCGATTACCGATTGCTGGCAGCGGTAGAAGTCCATGACCCTTTGTTCGAGTGCCGGATCGCGAAAAAAACCGTCCGCACAGCAGCGGCGTTCCAGGGTGTCCGGCACCGTGGCGTTGTCTATTGTAAAACGCTTGTTTCCCCAGGCGGCTTGAAGATTCTCGTCGGACAAGTATTTGTTTTTCAGCCACTTGCGAAAGGCTTGTTGCATCGGCTCGCTGATATCCGGCTCCTGTTTGATAAAGCCCCAGGGATGCCATTCGCCATAAACGCCCCCGGAAATGTGTATTCCGATCACCGCTTTTCCTTCGCGGGTTCGTGACAGTCGGCGGCAAAATTCTTGCAGTTTTTTGCCTGCTTCATTACGCCAAAGCACTGAAGCCAAACTCGCCCGTTTTCCCCTCAAAATATCACCGTCCTCATGATTGAACGGAGGCCCGACTGGCAGATCCTCCACCGGTCCATTGGCATATTGAACGCATTCCTCGGGATGGGTTTGATTCCACCAGGTTGGGGCGTTGAGGTGCAAACGAACCACCACAGCTCCGCCCGAACAGGCATCCAACACTCCTCGAATTTGCCGTTTTGCCAGATCCATATCGAGACGTTTTTCCTTTGCCTTCCAAATATCCTCCAGCCACAAATCCACCTGAAACAGCCGCACTCCTGCTTCTCCCATACGCCGGAGGTTGTGTGCCGGTAATTCTTCCCAGCTCCAGCGACCGCCGGTGACATGGGTAAGGGCATACATAAAGGGCAACTCGGGTTGTTGATTGACGTAGAGCGTGGCATGGCCGTTCAGCTTGCGAATCTCAGCGATTTGTGGGCGCTGGGCGAAGAGAATGACGGGCAAAAGGGCAAGTAAAAAGCTGAGTGGTTTCATGACAGGGAATAACCGAATGATTCGATTTTTTTAAAGAGGTACACTTTTAGTTTTTTCAGTTTGGCAGTTTTAGCATTCCTGAAGGGAATCCATATTTATAGCTCAATGCCGAAGATTTGGTCGAAATCCCGAAGGGATTTTATGTCGCGTCGCCCGATTTTTTACATAAAATCCCTTCGGGATTTCGGTGAAACCTTTGATTATCTTGCTATAAACATGGATTCCCTTTGGGAATGGCCCAAAAATAAATTTTCCAAAAACTAAAAGTGTACCCTTTGAAATCGATTTTTGAAGATTGATTCGATTGAAATCCAAGCAGGCGTAAACTTGTTGTGTTCAAAACCACTTTGCTTCGACCTTTAGAATGGATGGGGTGATTCTTGAATCTACTTCCTTGCAAACCCATACGCGACGTATTCCCATTTTTGGGGCAGGTAAAAGAACAGCAAATCTACTTTTGCAGCAAGTGTTTTCAGCCACTCAGGTTTCGGTACAAATGCTGCGAAAAAGCCAGTGGTACGGATTTTATGGGATTCAAAAATGGAAAGCCATCTGCGCAATTCCTTGATTTTCAAATAACGCCACGATTTTCCCCAAGGCATAAAAACACGGCGGGCCAAACGGTGCAATACGCTGCCGCGCATGTTTTCTGCAAAAAACAGTACGCCGCCAGGTTTTAATACGCGGTGGATTTCGGCAAGGGCTTGTTTTTGTTTTTCTGCTTGACCGTTTCTTCCGATACCTCCGAGCACTGATTTGAACACCACAAAATCAAAGGAATCGTCCGGGTATGGAATGGCGGATGCATTGATTCCGGCATATTCAATGAGACGACTCACCTTGTGTTTGTCATGCAAGGATTTGGCTTTTGCTGAAGCAGGTTCCAAGTCACTACACACCATTTTCGCCCCGTATTTTTTAGCGAAAAAAAGGCTGATTCCACCGTTGTGTGCGCCAATTTCCAAGCCGTTTTGGAGATTGATATTTTGCGCTAAAATTGTTTTCTCCCAAAAACGCAAGGCTCGCGACCAGGTGGCAATGTCCCATTCAAGAATGTCTTTTTTTGTCATGGATTGTATCCCGGAACGCTGTTCCGGGCCTGTTTCTTCCCGGAACAGCGTTCCGGGATACTGCCATTTAAAAATTCCCAAAAATCATCTGCAATCTGCTGGCGGTCAAAGTGTTGACGAACATATCGGTAACCATTTTCGCCCTTTTCCTGCAACATTTCAGGTGTGGAGGCAATTTGTCTGATGAGCGCGGCCAATTCACCAGCGTTTTCCGGTTCAAATGCCCAGCCGCTCTTCCCCTCCTCGATAAAAAGTGCTTTGGCTTCTCCTTCGATGCCGAGCAGCACCGATTTTTTGAGGCACAGGATTTCAAAAATCTTGGAAGGGATTGCGCCGCGGAAAATATCCAGCTTGCGAAGTGGAATGATACCTACGTCCATTGCCTGGATAACGTCGGCGATTTCGGCTTTGGCAACGCCTGGAAAAAAGAAAACGTTTTCGGTCCTCAAATCTTGTTTCAATTGCATAAGTCGTTCTTTTTCAGGCCCTTCCCCAACGATGACAAATTTCACCTGCGGCAAATCGCGCAATTGCATGGCAGCCTCGATGATGCAGTCAATTCCTTGCGCGTAGCCGAGCAATCCACCGAAATAAAACAACAGATCACTTTCGGCAAACCCATGCTCCTCGCGCCAATTTCGGCTTGTTAGTCGCTTAAAAAGTTCTGCTGTATCCACACCATTTTTCAGCCAAAAAAAGGATTTTTGGGGGAATCGCCGTCGGATGTCGGCTACAATGCCCTGGGTTTGGCCAGAGATTAAATCTGATTTCTGGTAAATCCATTCTTCCAGCCAAGTACTTGCCTTTAGGAGGAGTGGGTTTTTGACCAATCCAAGTTTGAGGATGCTTTCGGGCCAAAGATCGGAGACGTTGAAAAGTAGCCTTGCGCGATGGCGGCGTTTCAGCCAAACCGCCGTCCAGCCAAGAAACAGCGGCGGCGATTCGCAAATAATCAGATCCGCTTTGCCGACTTTAAAAAGCCCGACCCATAGCGAGGAAAATACAAACGAACCATAATTGAGCATTCGATTGAACAGTCCTTTGCCGGGCCTTGCGTAGATATAAGCACGGTGTACATCCAGCCCATCCATATCCTCTCTTTGATAGAATTTGCCCTGATACGCCTTAAATACCTCGTATTTTGGATAATTGGGAAAACCAGTTAAAACTGACACTTCCGCTCCGAGTGCCTTGAGCCGGAGCGCAATTTCATAAAGCCGGTTTTGCGGGGCGCCCGTTTCAGGGGGGAAGTATTGGGTAAGGATTAGGATTTTCATTTAGGGTTTGCCACTAATTTCACGAATTGGCACTAATTTTTTGTTCGTGTAAATTGGTGTAGCGTCTTTTTTTTGTGTTGGTAGGTGGGGGGGTGGGGGGCCGGGCGGCTGGCTGCCTCCCCCTTTTTTTTTTGTTGGTGAAAATTGGGGTGGTGGTTTGCCACGATTACGCTAATTGCCACTAATTTATTAGTGCTAATTAGTGTAATTCGTGCCAAACAAGCCGCGTTTAAACTCTTGCGATCCTCGCCGATGCTTTACCGCCTCCAAAGAAGTCTTTCTTCTCCGGGAATTTTTTGGAAAACACCCCTTCCAAAGTATTCAATATCAAATTTTTATCCGCTCCCACCAGGAAATTGAATCCTTCCTCTACGAGTTCCGTCCATTCGGTGTCATCGCGCAGCGTCAGGCAGAATTTGCCAAAAAAATAAGCTTCTTTTTGCAGTCCACCACTATCGGTCATTACCACACAGCAGTGCTGTAACAGGCTGAGCATATCAAAATAGCCGAGGGGCGGCACGACGATAGCATTAAGTTGGAGGCCGTTTTTTTCAAGCAGTTTTTGGGTGCGCGGGTGCAGCGGTAGTACCACTGGCATCCGAGTTGCGGTTTCGTTCAGCGCTTCCACGATTGCGCGAAAACGCGCCGGGTCGTCCGTGTTTTCGGCGCGGTGCAGGGTGCAAAGTGCGAAGTCGTGTCCTTCTAAGCGCAAGGTTTTCAAGATGTTGGAACGCTTTGTTGACCTGGGCGCATAATAGATCGCGGCGTCTTCCATCACATCGCCCAATTGTAAGATGGTGCAGTCGAAATGCTCAAAACCTTCGAGCCGTAAGTTTTTGACCGCTGTTTCGGTGGGACAAAAAAGCACCTTGCTGATGCGGTCGGTGAGGATACGATTGGTTTCTTCGGGCATCGCGTTGTTGTGGCTGCGCAGCCCGGCCTCCACGTGCATTACCGGGATATGGAGTTTCCGCGCAGCCAATGCTCCGGCCAGGGTGGAATTCGTATCGCCGTACACCAACAAAGCATCGGGCTTTTCTGCAAGCAGTACTTCTTCAATGCGCTCCAGCATTCTTCCTGTCATCGCACCATGCGATAAACTATTGATTTCCAGATTGAAATGTGGACGCGGAATATCCATTTCCTCAAAGAAGATATCCGACATGTTGGCATCAAAATGCTGGCCTGTGTGGACGATCTTTTCTTCAATGGAAGGGTATGCGCGAAAGGCCCGCGACACAACTGCGGCTTTTACGAACTGGGGGCGGGCGCCTATGACGGTGATGATTTTCAAAGGTGTTCATTTTGGGCCACGGATGACACGGATAAGACACGGAATTAATAAAAATCCGTGCCTCATCCGCGTCATCCGAGGCCTACATCGTTTAGAGATATGCTTCTTTTAATATTAGAAATCACCGATTTAAACTTCCCATTTGGTTCACGCGGGATATTGCCAACTTCAATAATGTCGACTTTGACTTCGCCTAGTTGACTTTTCATTCGTTGATGAATAAGTTGCCGCTCGGCTTCAGTCAAAGCATTGGAAGCCACAATTTTCACCTCGAAATGGGTGTAATCCTGCTGTATGATTTGCCCTTCCACAATACTGGGGATACCGACAAAAATGCCGTGAAAACGCAGTATTTCCCGCCCATCCGCACCAATTACCGTATCTTCTATTCTGCCCACAATTTCTTGAATCACAGGCATTTGTCGTCCACAGGGACAAGGTTCTTCAGAAAGGCGCATTAAATCACCGATGCGGTAACGGATCAGCGGTTGATCGTAATTGAGCAAGCCTGTACAGACCACTTCTGCCAGTTGGCCGGGCTGCGCGGGTTGACCTGTATCAGGATCGAGGAATTCCAAAATGGCAATGTCAGGACTGCTATGTAATCGCCCGTGTTCACATTCTGACACCAGGCCACAGGCTTCTACACCGCTCCAGGCGTCGTATGTTTTGCAGCCATACACACGCTGGAAAGTGGCGCGCATTTCGGGCGTGAGTTTTTCACTGCTTGTCAAAACTGCTTTTAAAGTCGGGGCTTCGAGGGCATTTTCCTCCAAAAAACGAGCAAGAAAATAATTGCTCATCGCATAACCATTCATATAGGTCACGCTATGTTTTTTCATGCCTTTCAAATAGTCAGCGGCATTGGCTGCGGAGATATGGTACGCAGAAAAATAGGTCTGCTTTTCGATAAAATTGTAGCGATAAAAAGGTCGTTTGGCCGAGCCTTCTGGCACCACTCGTCGGCCACCGATCATACCACGCGGACTGTCTCTTGTAACTCCAGCCCAATGCCGCACACGCGCTTCAAAGCCCGCGCTCCAACGCTGGTGCATGGGTTGGGAAAACAATATTTGGGTAGGTGTTCCAGTACTTCCGCTGCTGCCAAAGAACTGTCTCCCGGGTTCTGGTTGTTTAGAAATCAAATTGCTTGTGCCCAATTTCCGGAGGGTGTTTTTTCTAAAATGGAAGCCGGGGCAAATCCCGCAATTCAAATTTTTGAAGATCAGAGCCATTGATTCCCAATGCTTTGAAGGCCTTTTGATAATACGGAACAGTTTCAAAAGCGTGTAGGAGCAGACGGCGGAGTTGAAGGGTTTGATACTCGTTGAATTGTTCTGTAGTGAAGTCCTCCCGGTTTTTAAAACCTTGAAGTGTTTTTTTGAAAATGCCGCCATAACGACGGCGTTGCCAAGTGTAGCCGTAAGCAGAAACGGCAATGTTTTGCAGCCATAAAGGACTATTGGCATATAGACGGGTTGCCCATTTCATGGGGTGTTATGCAACAATTCGAGCCATTTTTTTTCCACGACTTTCCAATCAAAAGATTCGGCTTTTTGGCGCGCATTGTGGCTAATGTTTTTGGCTAATGTGGCTGAATTCAGCAATGTCTGAATATTGTCAAGCATACCAGGTATATCATTATCGGGGCTTAGCATTCCTGTTTCCTTATGATCCAAAAAAGGAAGGGCACACCACCAACATTTGTAGAGACGACAGGTAACCCGAGCGCCATGGCTTCCATGACACTTACCGGTGTATTGTCAAAATGGGGGGTGCTAATGAAGATATCGTAATCTTTGGCGAGGGAAATCCATTCAGATTTTTGTAGCCCGCCCATAAATTGAATATGGCTTTCTATTATTAAATCAGAGGCAAGTTGTTTGCAGCGTTCCATACTCCCGTCTTTGTCGGGGCCGACCATGCAGAGTTGCGCTTCAGGGTATTTTTCCAGTATAGCAGCAAAAACCTGAATGGTCATTTCAGGATGATATGTTTTTTCAAAGGATCGTACCCAAAGAAAACGGGGACGGAGATTGCTTCTTTGGATGAAAGGATACTGTTGAATTTGTATAAAATTTGGTATCAGCCTGGTTTTAAAGCCTGATTGCTCGAACGCTGCTTTCAAATAACCAGAAGGGGCAACATTAATAAATGCATAGGCGAAAATTGATTTTGACATCCGTGGAAATCTGGCAAGCCTGTTCGGTAAATTGCCTCCATGTAAATAAGCGACATAAGGTTTTCGGAAAACACTGCAAAGCAGGGCAATAATCCAGGCTTAGTAAAAATTAAGGGTGCTATAAACTGCAATGATGACGCAATCCGCTTCACCGCGTCTATGCAGGAATGCTGCAATCATATCCAACAGCCGTTGTATTTTATTTTTTTTATTAGAAGCATAATAGACCTTGAAATGCGGTTCCAACATGCGGCCATGTTCTTCCATTACAGATATAGGCATACCATGAGCAGCAAGCATATTTCCGATATAAAGCAGGGTTTTCAAACCAGTTTTTTGTTGTCTGAAATCAACAAGAATGCAAGACCAAAAGCAACGCTTGGCAATGCCATACGCATGCCGCTATGGGCCATTGTGAACATGGCTAAAATAAAGAACGTCAGCATCCATTGGCGCGTGTGATCATTGTTGATTTGACGAAAATGCCACAAGGGCAGGACGACAAAAACGCATAAGATGGATAACAGTCCCAGAATGCCATGTTCCCCCAACATCCTGGTAAATTCAGTATGGGAAGCAATATCCTGGCTTCGATTTGCTTCTTCTCGATAAATAGTTCCCCGGCCAATCCCAATCCCTAAAATTGGGCTTTCTGCAAAAGCAGATAATTCACTTGAAATGATTTCTTCCCGGCCAGATAGATATTTGCTTTCGGAAACATTTCTGCCCAAAATCACCTCGGATGTGGAGATTCCCTTATACCGATAAAACAAATAATTGTCGGTGAGTTCATTGGCAAAAAACGCTATAGTGATCAGCAGTGAAAAGCTAATTGCCAACAAAGGCAAGCGTTTTTTTGTCCACTGCCGATAACGCTTCGAGAGAAAAAAAAGCGCAAACATTGATAGCCCAATCGCACCAAATGCACCCACCATGCCTCCGCGGGAAAAAGTAAGTAATCCTCTGAAAATCAGTAAGCTGAGTAGGCCATAATCTAAAAAGTGATGGCCCAAAGGCGAGATTCCAAGCAATATTCCGATAACCAATAACACTATGGCCCAACCAATTGCTGTAGATACCTGATTGGGGCCGAAGCCGCCGCTCGAATCAAAATTGGAGCCGCCTATGAAGTCTATTTCTGCAAGGCTTTTCCCCAGAAATAAAAGGGTAACCAAGGTGATGGAAGGCAAAATTCCTGCTCTTAACAAATATCCTAATTTGACTTTTGAAAGGGCGTTGATAGAAATACCATCCGGCGGCCAATAATGCGGCAGGTCCACTCAGGTATTGTGAAACCAGATCACGTATCCGGTCTTCCGATATGCCGCTGTAAACTGCAGTCACGAACACTCCCGGCAATAACAGCACAAAATAGGCCAATAAAAGATAGGGCCGTTGTTGCCTGGATGCCCCAAAAAAACTACCCAATCCAAATGCTGCAATGCAAGCGTATTTGCCAAATTCCCAAAATACAGCGCTCTTGCTCATCCGCGATAACACTTCAAAACCAGTCAGATACAGTCCGTAGTAGCCTGCCAACTGATCTTTGTCACGGGTGGCGACAATCTCCAGAAGCGCCACCATGGCTATGACTACATACAAAATGGCTACTCCGGCGGGCAAAGTTTTTGCAAAAAAACCAAGCCCGATATGCAGCAATACTGCCAGTATCGGAAAGCGGAAAAAGAGTTGGAGTAGCATGGGTTATTCGTGTAGTATTTCAGTTGCTACACGATGTACAAAATGCTCGTAAGTAAAAGCCGCACATATCATGTTTAGCTCCATAGCCATGTTTTTTAGTAAGGCGGCTTCAGGAAGTTGCGCAATCATTGCAGCAAGTTGGCCATGTGGGAGTGAATTAGCCTGGAGCAGAAAACCATTTTCAGCGTGTCGGATATATTGGTTGATACAGGAAACATCAGTTACCATAGGAATGCAACCATAATTGGCTGCTTCTGCCACAACTTTAGGGAATCCCTCCGCCTCCGAGGGAAGGAGTAAAATGTGCGACTGGGCGAGGACTTCAGCCACCTGCGTTTGATTCAAGAAGCCGTGTATATGGATTGGAATGTTGGATGTTTTTGCCAATTGCTCACATTGTTGCCTGAGCGGGCCGTCTCCCACCAAGTGGAGCGAAGCTATTCTATCATTGGACGCTAAAGTTCTGAAAGCATCCAAAATCCAATGCACTCCTTTTGCTTCTTCAAGCCTGCCTACAAAACAAAATTGCAAAGGATCATTATAGGATTTTACAGATAAAATCTGTTGACCCTCAACGTACTCTGTTTGATCAAGGCATGGGTTTTCAAAACTCAGGCAGTGCTTTGCTTGTCCTTTCCAACGGCCATTTATGGTCACTTTAGAAGCATAAGCTCGTTTCAGCATGGTTCGTTGAAAGGCAAAAAAACGGGGCGCGGGTTGTTGTATCCAATTGCCTGCGTACTTGTGCCAAAATGTTTTTTTGGGAAAGAAGATAGAAAGTACCAATGCAATAAAGGCCGGCGATGAAGGCGCTCTGGTATAAACCACGTCATGAAGTCGTATTTCCCGGAGAATTCGCAGCATCATCGCTGGTGTACGAGACAATACTGCTAATTTATCTACTATACGATCACCGCCGCATTTCCTCAAAAAAACAAGCCGTATTTTGGTATTTTCTACAGGGCTGAACGAAGCATTTTCCCTGTATTCAGGTCTGTTGAAACCGATCCAGGTGACATGACGGAAAAGCGGCAAAATAGCATTGATTTCTCGCACTACAGGGCCAAGCGCATAGATTTGTCCGCCTTTTTCAAACATGGCAGTGTCTGATACGATCAGGAGGCGGCGTAGATTTTTTGGTAGAACCTCAGGCATTTTTGTACATATTGCTCGCTGCCAAATTTCTCGGCAAATACGTGCTTCATTTTTGCAATGTCCGGGGGGGCGTTTAGCAGCTTTTCAATTCTTTCTTTCCATTGCTCAGGCTCGAAGTTATCCATAAAATATGCAGGAAATTCAGGGCGAATGGACGCTGCTGCTTCACCCGTGGCATAGGCTAAAAAAGGCAAGCCTTGAGCGAGATATTCAATCAAAACCAAGGGGCCGGTTTCAGATGCTGAGGTATGCAAACCAAGCCTATATTTTGGCAATTCGTATTGAATTTCCGTACAATCATATACAAACTTGATTTTTTCTGAAAGCCCCCATTCTGCTATCTTTAATTGTAATTCTTTGAAGTATTTGGTGTCTTGTACATTGCCAAAAATCGTTAAATCGCAGTCGCATTCAGTTAGTAGCTTAATTGCAAACAATTGATTCTTTATGGGTTTTATATTTGAAACAAGCACTACTCCTTTTTTATCGTTACATGGAGGTAATGCTTTGGGAATGATAATGTTGCTTAAAAGGAGTGTTCGCTCTGGAGATATTTTCAAGTGCTCTATCGTCCACGTTATCAAGGGTTTGCTTACCCCAATATACCATGCGGGTTTCAATAGGTAGCGAAAAAGGAACGTTTTCGCAGAAGCTGCAATATTGATTTGACCAAAGTGATCATGCAGTATGATCGGGGTGCGTATACCAAATATCCAGGCGAACAACCGACAGTATCGGTAATTGTGCTGCATGTGGACATGTATGACATCAAAATTGCGGGCAATGCTTACAAAAGTCAGGAATGCATTTTTATCAAATCGGTGTTTTCGATTCAAACTGGTCACTTTAATGCCTGGGTTGAGTTGGTCAGACAATGCTCCCGGCACAAGCAATGTGAGCACTTCGACCTCAATTCCAGCATTATATAAAAGATTAGACAGGTCAACCGCTACCCGTTCCGCCCCGCCTACCCCGAATGTGTCAATTACCTGAAGCACTTTCACTGCAAAAAATCAATTTTAGGTCCTTCCTTCATTTTTTTAGTTGAAATAAGCCAGGACCTCAACACCTGGATAAAAATCAGGGGAAGCAATAAAATGGAAAGCAGACTCCCTAGAATAAGCAGCCACCTGTTTTTTTTGAAGCGATAAGGAATAAGGGATGGCAGCACTCCAATAATAATCCCCAGGAAGACTGTTTTGGGACTGAAATATCTTCGGAAAAAGTATAAAACGCTTGGGACTGGTCTGGGCGCAAACCAACTTTTCGGCCTGAATCCATCCCAACTGCCCATTTCCCGAAGACCGCCTTCACTTACTTTCAGGTGCATTCGTTGTGCATGGCTATTGGAGATGCTGGTAAAACCTGCGAGGTGTGCACGAAGGCCAAATGCTCCATCCCCCATTCTTTGGCCTTCAAATTGGCGATCAAACAGTCCGATTTTTTCAAAGACATTTCTTTTTATAAGCGCATTGCCAGTATCCAATTGGTCTGCCCATCGAAAATGGCGATAATTTTCGGGGACTTTATCGCCGATTTTTGAAATAGATACTCCCGCAGAAATATCGGCTTTAAAAAAGTCTATACATTTTATATGTTGACTGATCCAGTCTTTTTCTACTCTTGAATCATCGTCAAATAGCAAAAGATAATCAGCATTTGAAAGTCGAATTGCGGTATTTCGAGCCAGCCATAACGCTTTTTCGTTTTGCTGTTGTGCGGTAATGGTCAGATCAAATTTTTGATAAAAATCTTCCTGAAACGGGGATGATTGGTCTATTACAATAACCTCAAAATTGGGATAATCCTGCTTTTCAAGATCATTTAGCGCGTCTGCCAGGAAAAGGTAACGATTTAGGGTAGGTATAATAACAGAAACCTTGGGTGCAGATAAGCGTACATTCGATTCGAATTGATCGTAGCTTTCTTTGTGCGGGAATACGGAGGTATAAGGGTTTATGCGTTTTATCCCTGATTGCACAATGAATGCGAATATCTCTTTAAATGGATTGTTCAGCCCGATTATGCGAATCAACAAAACGTACCATGACCAAATGGGGTGAAAGTGTCTCCTAATAAATCGGTAATTGTCCCCGCGGGTTGGCTTAGCCTGATATACTTCAATGGGCAACGCGAAAGCAGCACTTTTATGAAGCCTTTATGCCACATTTGATAGGCTGCATCTCGTTTTGCAATGATTGGCACTGAAATTATGGTCAAAGTCAACCATCTTCTGCTCATCTCGGGTCATTTTTTCTATATCATAAAAAACGGCGAGATCGGCGTTGTTTGTAGATTGAAATACCAGACTGGATTGACGTATTTCAAAAATGGGAAGAGAGGATCCTCTGTCACCTCGCTTTAATAAAAGGGTTTTCACACGCTATGCTCAAAAAACTTTTTGAACGCCTGAATCTGAAAGTCAAGAGAGAATTTTTCCAGTATACCTTGTCGTTTATTCAAAGAAATACTATACTGAATATCGAATTGGGCGATTGTTGTTGCCAATTGTTCAAAATCGTATCGTGGTACTTCAGAGAAATAATCCTGCAATTCAGGTATTTTATAACTTTCAAAATCAGAATAAAACGCGATAGTCTTTAGCCCGGTAGCAAAAGCTTCCAACATAGTATTGCTCAGGCCTGTTACCAGGTGAGGGTGAACATATAAATTGTGTTTTGACAACAGCGCAGGCAATGCATCGTGGTCTGCCTTTTCCTGTATAGAGACAACATCACCAATCCCAAGATCGTGAATCATGTATAAATACTTTTCCTTTTCGCGACCATAGCCGACAATGGTGCAATGGAAGTCTATGTTCTTGGTTTTCAGTTTTTACACGCTAGTAATAAGTATTCAATCCCTTTATATACTCAAAACGACCGACGGTAATCATACGGGCTTGTCTTTGGCAACGGAGTGTCTTGCAGAAATTTGGTAAAATTTACCCCTGGTATATTACCTGCGAAGGTGGCGGAGATAAGCCCAAATCAGTAAATTGTTGCTCCAGTTTTTCAGACAAAAAATGGAGCTTATGCAAGCAGGGAATGATGCGCGAATACCGTGCTAAAGCCTCTGGTTTTACAAATGGATTAACTGTTATGTCTGAACCACGGACACTGCTATAAAAGAGCCGTTTTTCTTTTGTTGAAAAGCTGGCAGCACCGCGTCGAAATCAGACATCATAAATAGAAAAGGAAAATAAATGCGAGACCCGCGTGCTTGTTTCAACAAAAATATCCGAAATAAAAACTTTATATTGATGGTTTTATATCTTATCGCAAGACCTGGAAATGAAAATAGGAAGCGGAATGAAATGGGTTTAGGGAGCGTTTTGACGGAAAACGAATAAGCCTCGTTCTGTGCACTTCCTCCGTTGTAAACAAGTAACTCAAGATTGAATTCATTCCCAAGAGCCTGAAATAATTGGCGCAAAAAAACTTCTGATGGAGCGTTCAGGTCGTTGATGAAAATGCTTAGATCAATATCTTTCGACATCAGAATGATTGCTGTATTATCGTGTTAGAATAGCTGGTAAAAAACGCTGAAATCCCGGTGATAAACTTGAAAATATCAGAGTTGTTGCTTTAAATCATTCCTAAAAAAAGCAAACATTGAAATCAATATGGTTAAACCAAAAATAGGCGCCATCCAGAGCCGGGTTTCCCAAGGAATTATGCTAAAGGCTATTATAGTAAAAACAGTGACGCATATTGGAGCCCTTATGGCCTTCCAAAAGGACTGCCATCCATAATCCAAAAGTGCATTGGCCATAACAAAATGGGCGGATATGCCAATGGATCGCAGAAGTGTTACAATTACGCAAACACCCAGTAATCCCCATGGTGCAGCGAGATATATACTCAAAAAAAGTATTGGCGTAAATACTAAATCATAGGTTAAGCCTATTCCAGGCCTGCCCAGTGCAAAGTATAACCCAGAAGTTGGGCTACCTAAAAAACGTATTGCTGCGAAAACACAAAACAGCTGCACTGGCAGGATCGCACTCGTCCATTTATCGCCATACAACAGATAAATCAGGTCATGTGCAAACAATCCAATCCCCGCTATTATTGGAATGCCCAAAAAACTGAGCGTTGACAACATCTTTAAATATTGGGTCCTTACCGTTGAAAGATGGTGCTGGTTGCGCGCAAAAACGGGCATACAAATGCTTCTGACAATGGGCAGGAGATGTTGATTCAATAGGTTTGAAAAACGAAAAGCAATATCGTATATGCCTAAAGCCTCCAAGCCCAGGATTTTGCCAACAACTAAGGTGTCACCTTCATTGGCAATTTTCGTGATTATATTGGAGGATAAGATTTGCCTGGAATATCTAAATATCTGGGGCCAATGCCGTGTGCCAATCCTGTTTAGTTTGGGTCTGAATCCGGAACGAAAAAAAAGTGCAAAACCCAATAAAGGAGGGAAAATCAAAACCGGTAGTACAAGACTATAAACGCCCATTCCAAGCCAAGCAAATATTACCATGCTTCCTTGTGAAAGGGTTCCGATCATCATTTGAATGGGGACTATTTTTGGGAATTCCATGGCCTTTTGCATAAGCGCCATGGGTACAACCTGAAAAATACTGAATAAAGAACTAAAAAGTAACAGCCAAATGATATTGGCGAGCCGAGCCTCCTGGTATAAAATTCCCCAAATACCGAGCTGCTGCAAATAATAAAAAACCAACAATACGATAATCACATGCATCCAAAAGCAGCTGTTGGATGTCTTCTTTATCCTCTTTGTTGTAATAAACAATAAATTCGCCAATGCCCCCACTGCTTATAGCCTGCACAAAACCAACGAGGGTTGTAGCGATGGCCACAAGGCCAAAATCCGATGCGTCTAGGATTCTGGCCAAATAGGCCATTACAACCAGACTCAGAAGACCACCCCATATTTTTCGGGAACCTAAAAGCACAGCTGACTTTCCAGCCTGAGAAGAAAGCGACTCTTTTACCAAACTACAGGGCGTTTTCTAAAATTGAGACCTATAAGGTTTTCTGAAACCTTATAGGTCTTTGAGCAAAATAATAATATCCAGTTGTATGTAATCACTTGCCAAATTTTGCCCAAAATCCCTTTCGATTTCCTTTTTCAGCCTCATAATACCCATAACCGTATCCATACCCGTACCCATATTCATAACTGCGCCCTTCTTTGATCCCGTTAAGTACGACTGCGAGATTGCGCAGTTTCTTCTCCTGATGGATGTCGGCGAGCGTTTTGAGCATTCCTTTTTGCGTCTTTCCCTGGCGTACAACAAAGAGCGAGGCAGAGGAGAAACGGTTGAGCAAAAGCGCGTCGGCAACAAGTCCAACAGGGGAGGTATCAATTACGATAAAGTCGAAGTCTGCTTTGAGCCTTTCCATCAGTTCATCCAGGGCAGCATACATTATCAGTTCGGAAGGATTGGGGGGTATAGGCCCGCAAGCGATGTAAAAAAGGTTTTCTTGAAGAGAGCTGGGGCGTATGATTTCCTCCATTGTAGCCTGTCCAAGTAAGTAGTTGGTGATACCCTTTTCGCCTATATTGGAGTCGAGGTAGCGGGCCAATTTTGGTTTGCGCAGGTCGAGTTCCATCAACAAAGTCTTTTTCCCCGAAATAGCCATCGCCACACCCAAATTTGCGGTTACAAAGGTTTTACCATCGCCGCTGGAGCAGGAGGTGACCAGAATGGTTTGGCCCGTTTGCACTCCGGGTGGCAGCATGAACTGGATGTTGGTGCGCAAAAGCCGGAACATCTCTGCTACAGCGGAGCGGCTCTGGCTGGACACCACAATGTTTTTGCCACTGCGACTGAGCGCAATTCCGCCCAATAGGGGTGCATCCGTCGCTTTTTTGATATCGTCTTCCCCTTGTACCGTATCATTCAGCAGGTCCTTCAGCAAAATATACAAGGCTGGCAGCGACAATCCGAACAGTATGGTCAGAATATAAATGAGCCGTTTTTGAGGTTTTATCGGGATGTTGTTAGGGCGAGCGGGGTCAACTACGCGGGAGTTGGGGGTAGTGCTGGCAAGCGCGAGCAAAGTTTCTTCCCTTTTTTGCAATAAGAAAAGATAAAGGTTTTGCTTGATGCTTTGCTGGCGCATGATCTCCTGCAATTCACGTTCCATGCGGGGTACGTCGCGCACTTTTCCAGTCAATGCACTGCGTTTGCCCCGGGCAATGGCCAGGATGGTTTCTGTGCGTTTTTGAACTTTCCGAATCGTTTCGAGCACATTGGCGTGAAGGCTTTGGAGTTCCTGGTTGAGGCTGAGCAGGGCAGGGTTGTCAGGTTTGGCCGTTTGCATCAAACGGTCGCGACTGAGCACTTTTTCGTTGAAAATGAGGAGAAGTTGGGAGAGTGCCTCGTCGCCGCTGCTAAGGTTGGCGGGGATGAGTTGATAACGCCCTCCGGTCATATTGGCGAGGTAGGCTTCCATGTTTTGGAGTACGCTGCGCTGCACTTCCTGATTCGATATTTCTTCATCGAATTGCGACATCTCGTTCAGCACGATGCCCATTCCCGATTCAATGCTGGTGGCAATCTGGTTGCTTTGCTTGTATTTTTGTACCCCTCCCTCTACTGTAGATAGTTCTTCTGTGAGGTACAGGAGGCGTTGGTCAATGAACTTGATAGTGTTTTCGCTGACTTTGTTTTTGTCCCCGACGGCAGCGCGGTTGTACACCTCCACCAATTTATTCAAAATATCCGCAGCACGGTAGGCGTTCGGCTCGTGCAATTTCATTTCCAATACACTGGAATAATAGCTCATGGGCTTTGCCAACAGCCCATTGCTATAAGCGCGGGCGAGACTTTCTACACTATGGATTTGAACGATTACATGGCCTTGATCCAGGATAGGATAAAGGCTGTTTCGCGAGATCAGGAAGGATCCCTGTTTGGTTTCAAACCATTCCCCAAAATGATGCAGCGTGCGGTTTTCACCTGTGACCAATTCAAATTGAAGACTGTCGGCGTAGTAAATATCAAGGGTCGCCCCAGCTCTTTTGTTTAATTTAAATGAATCAAGCTTGATATAATTATTCCCGTACATCTCCTCGTTTCTCACCCGTCCCACAGCAAAATATTTCACCGAGAGATTCAATTCACGTACCACTTCTTCCATAAGGGTCTGTGATTTGAGAATTTGAATCTCGTTCTCAATGTTTTTGGTTTCCTGAATAGCGCCCAATTCCTGTAGTAATGCGGTTTCCGAAAGACCACTTCCTTTTTGCTCGTCTTTGATCAACAATGAACATTTAACCTCGTACTCTGGCACCGCATAACGGAGGTAGGTCCAGGCTGCGAAATAGGCAACTGCTGGCAAAATCAGGTACAAGTACCAGTGGCGCCATATATAATGGTATAAAAAAGCCTTTAGGTCAAAGGCTTTCTCATTCGAAGAAAAAAGTGTTGCGTTTGCCAATGTCGTTTTTGCTTTGGGCAAGCTTGTGTCCTGGTTGATTAAAGTTCACTTATTTATTTGTACTATATGGTTAGCAATCAACGGAAAAGCAGTATAATAATATTCGCCAGAATCGCCCCAGCCGACACCCAGGGCAACACTTTCGTAGCTTGATCGCTCACCACACTGGTCTTCTGTTTGAGCGGTTCGACATATACCACGTCGTTCTGTTTTAAGTAAAAATACGGTGAATTGAATACATTTCGATCCTGCAAATCAACCCTCCCAAATTCGCGTTTTCCGTCTTGTTCGCGAATAACTGAGGATGTTTTTCGGCTTCCATAGTTGGTCAAATCCCCCGCAAGTCCCACGGCTTCCAGTACAGTTACACTGCGTTCTTGCAGGGTGTAAGTGGCCGGACGACTAACCTCGCCAAGTACCGTGAACTTGAAATTTAACCAGCGCACATTTACAATTGGGTTTGAAATGTAGCGGGTCAATTTTTGCTTGAAGGTGTCGCGGGCTTGTTCAACCGTTAGTCCGCTAAGGTGTATTTTGCCCAGCACAGGGAACTCGATATCACCCGCTTGATCTACGAGATAATTGTTCCCTGTCACGTTGTTTTCCTCTTTGGTCCGCGCGCCAATCCCCTGCAAGGTGAAGGGCGCAACCGCAACAGGGTCCTCGGCATACACGCCAATTTCCAACAAATCATCCGGTTGGATGCGCACATCAGCCACTACCGAGATTGGCTGCGCCCCGGCAGGAAATGCAGAGCCTTCGCTGAAGTTCACCAACTGTTTGTGCTGGACGCAGGAGGCCAGTGAAAGCAGGAAAGGAGCGAAAAGGTGGTAGTATTTCATGATCTAATGGATATTAGATATAAGGATGTTTTTTTGATTGACGAGTGATGAGTACATGATTGTTGATTTTTGATCTGATGGAGAATTTTTGATGTTTTATATATGATGTTCTGCCTGTGTACCTACATCTGCCATCTTCAATACCTCCATCTTCCATTTCCATCAAAAATCAACAATCATGTACTCATCATTCGTCAATCAAAATCCCCATGCCATTCTACGGTCCGCCTCAATCCCTCGGCCACACTCACCTTAGGAAAATACCCCAAAATCCGCTGCGCTTTCTCAATACTGGCCAGCGAGTGCGGGATATCGCCAAGGCGTTCGGGGCCAAACGAGGCTTTGGTATCAACGTTCAGTTCGTTGCGCAAGATTTCAAATAATTCCAGAAGCGTGGTTTGTTGACCGAAGGCAATGTTGAACACTTCGCCGAGGGCTTCCTTTCTTTCACAAAACAAGGCCAGCAGGTTCGCTTGCACGGCATTGTCCACAAAGGTAAAATCGCGGCTGTTCGTGCCATCGCCATGAATGGTAGGAGATTCTCTGTTTCGTAATTGGCTGATAAACAGGGGTATTGCAGCGGCGTAAGCGCCGTTTGGACTTTGCCGTGGGCCGAACACGTTGAAATATCGCAACCCGATTATTTCCATCCCGAAGCTGCGGGCATATACTGAGGCGTAGAGTTCGTTCACATACTTGGTCACAGCGTATGGCGAGAGGGGCTTGCCAATTTTGTCTTCTACTTTCGGCAGTTCGGAACTGTCGCCATAGGTAGAAGAAGAGGCTGCATAAACCACGCGTTTTATCCCGGTTTCTTTGGCGGCCTGGAGTACGTTAAGTGTGCCAGTTATGTTTACTGTGTTGGTAGTCAAGGGGTCTTGTATGGAGCGCGGCACGGAGCCGAGCGCGGCATGATGGCTTACGAAATCCATGCCATTGCAGGCTTGTAAGCAAGTCTCAAAATCCCGGATATCGCCTTCGAGGAATTCAAATTTCGGGTTGTTTCGATGATGGGCAATGTTTTCTTCAAAGCCAGTGGATAGGTTGTCGAGGATGCGGACGAAGGCGATGCGCTCATCGGTTAGTAAGGCGTCTACGAGATTAGAGCCAATGAAGCCTGCGCCGCCGGTGATTAGGATTTTTTTCATGCGTGTGACCCCACCCCCATCCCCTCCCCTGCGGGCAGCCCCTCCTCAGGGGAGAGGTACTTATTGAGTTGTGGTTCCGGTTCAAAAATAGAACGAAAACAGGGTTTAAACTCGGAACAAGGATTCTTGCACAAGAACTCCATGATTTGGTTTTGGTGGAAAAAGTGGGATCAAGCCCCCTCCCCCGGAGGCTGGGGACTTGTCGATGGTTCCGGTTCAAAAAATAGAACGAAAACAGGGGTTTAAACTCGGAACAAGGATTCTTGCAATCACGAAACTCCATGATTTGGTTTTGGGTGGAAAAAGTAAAACGGAATCAAGCCCCCTCTCCAGGGAGGGACTGGGACTTATTGTTTGGTTTTACCGGTTCAAAATAATTGAACAAAACAGGGTTTAAACTCGAACAAGGACCCCACCCCCGACCCCCGGGTTTGGTTTGGGAAAGTAAAGAACCCTCCTCGGGGAGTTGTACTTTATTGTTTTTGGTTCCGGTTAAAAAAAAAAAAAAAAGCGGGTTAAAACCCCCGAACAAGGATTTTGCAAACAAACTCCATGAATTGGTTGGAATAAGCCCCCTCCCCGCAGGGGATGGGATGGGGGTGGGCTAAAGAAACGGATGCTTCACCAGTGGCAAACCCGCCAATGGATGAAATTCCCCCACAAGCCCCACCGGCTGCCGTTCCCGAATTTCATGCGCCAACTGGATGGCTGGTAAAGCATCGTCGAGACCAAAGCCATTTCCCTTTAGAATGTCCTGATAACTAAGGGTATGTAAGTCTGTAAAACCCTCGCTGAACTCCAGCGATTCGCCGTCTACCGTGATGGCGCGGAAAGTACGTTTGCCTGTGGCTTCGGGGGGAGGGTGTCCGCATTGATGCTCAAAAACCATCGGACGCGGGCTTTTTCAAATTCAAGAAAACCTGCGGCGCGGTCATGGGTGTGTACGTGGACGACGTTGTTTTTAAGATCGCCAAAAATCCAGGCCAGCATATCAAAAAAGTGAATGCCGATGTTGGTGGCGATGCCGCCGGATTTGGCCAAATCGCCTTTCCAACTGGCGTAGTACCAGTTGCCGCGAGCGGTGATGTAAGTCAAATCCACTGCGTGTTTATTAGTCGAAGCGCTTTGTGCAACTTTGTTTTTCAAACCAATGATGGCCGGGTGAAGCCGCAGTTGCAGAATGGTGGAGACACGTTTCCCAGATTCTTGTTCGTTGATTTTCAGGGCTTCAACATTCCAGGGGTTTAATACCAAGGGTTTTTCACAAATTACGTTGGCGCCGTGGCGAAGCGCAAAACGGATATGGGCATCGTGCAAATAATTGGGGGAACAAATGCACACATAGTCAATGGCTGTTCCTGCGCGTTTCAACTTTTCCAGATGCCGGTCGAAACGCTCGAACTCGGTGAAAAAGGCGGTTTCGGGGAAATAACTATCCAGCACACCCACGGAATCTTGCGGGTCATACGCCGCCACGAGCCGGTGACCAGTGTCACGGATGGCTTTGAGGTGTCGGGGCGCGATGTAACCTGCTGCGCCTATGAGTGCGAAATTGGACATAGGATATGGATTGAAAGAGGAGGGTTAATAGGGGTGGAACACGGATGACGCGGATTAGACACGGATTTTCTTGTTATGAAATAGATGTTCGAGTGAAAAAATCCCACAAGAAAATCCGTGTCTAATCCGTGGCATCCGTGTTCCATCCAATTAAATCCCAAATAAAAATCCGTGTCTAATCCGCGACATCCGTGTTCCTTTATTCAAAAAACGCCTTCACCGCCCCTGTAATCTTCCCCAAAATCTCCTCTGTCATTTCTGAGTGCATTGGCAAAGAAAACACCGAAGCGCAAAGTGCTTCTGTAACGGGCAATGTCCCACCTTTCCAATACCGGGCAAATGCGGGTTGATTGTACAGCGGAACTGGGTAATAAATCATTGCCGGGATACCTTTTTCCAGCAAATAGGCCTTCAATTCATCCCTAGTTTGCGAAGGAGAAGGCGTGTTGATTTGCAAAGTGTATTGGTGAAAAACGTGCGTTGAGTTAGGTTCCCTAGCTGGGATTCTCAACTGCGGTATTTTCCCAAAAACACGGTCATAGTAATCGGCAGCGCGGTTGCGGGCGGCGTTGTACTCGTCGAGGTGTTTTAGTTTGGCATTCAGGATCACGGCTTGCATGGCGTCAAGTCGGGAATTGACGCCAATTTCGTCGTGGTAATACATTTTGGATTGGCCGTGGTTGGCGATCATTCGGGCTTTGGCTGCCAGGGCATCGTCGTTGGTCATCAGGGCGCCGCCGTCGCCGTAGCAACCGAGGTTTTTGGAAGGGAAGAACGAGGTGCAACCGAAATGGCCGATCGTACCTGATTTTTTAGCGTTGGAGGGGCTTGAAGCCCCTCCAACGCTTGATAATCTGCCCCAATCGCCTGTGCATTGTCTTCAATCACAAATAGATTGTGTTTCTCTGCCAGTGCCATAATCGGCTCCATATCAGCACTTTGTCCAAAAAGGTGTACAGGCACAATTGCCTTTGTACGCGGAGTAATGGCACTTTCGATATGTGCCGCTGTGATGTTCATAGTGCCGGGGTCAACGTCAGTCATCACGGGAGTGAGTCCGAGCAATGCAATGACTTCTGCTGTTGCAACGTAGGTAAAAGCCGGGACAATAACCTCGTCGCCGGCTTTCAGGCCGAGGGCCATCATGGCGATTTGCAGGGCATCCGTGCCGTTGGCGCAGGGGATTACGTGTTTTACGCCAAGGTACTGTTCGAGGCTTTCCCGAAAGGCGTTCACTTTGGGGCCGCCGATGAAAATACAGGAGTCGAACACCTCTTGCATTTCACGGTCTATCTCGCTTTTGATGCGGGAATACTGGGTTTTGAGGTCAACCATTTGTAGCATAATCAGAAGAGAATGTGGTCAATGTGAAAAATGTGATAATGTGATCAATTATTTAATTTGGTCAATATGGCAAATGTGGAAGAAGTAAATGATACAATCTGGCCTATTTTGGTTGCAAAGTACAATGACCTCATTTGCCAATTGGTTCTCATTTGCCCCATTTTCCAAGGCTTCGCCTTTCATAAGTTGCGGGAACTTATGTAAAATGAACATGGAGATATTTGAATAACAGCACATTATGTGCGGTAGGGCGAAATTTATTTCGCCTCACTGATTTTGTTTTTTTGGGCCTTTCGGCGAAATGAATTTCGCAATACAATGCGACGAAATGAATTTCGTCTTACACCAATTCGAAATGAATTTCGGGCTACAACCTCCAATACTCAATCTCCTCATCCACATCTTCATAAAGTGCTTTCAAATCAACCAGTATCGGGTTTTTACCCATGATGGATTTGAAAAACATACTGTCATAAGTTCTGTATTCGTCGTGGGCTACGGCTACCACCACGGCGTCATACCCTGTCGAAATCTTGTCGGCAAGGGTAAGATTGTATTCGTGCTTTACTTCGTTTGGGGATGCGTAGGGGTCTACGATATGGACGTTGACTGAAAAATCCTGTAGTTCCTGCACAAGCGTGGCCACTTTGGAATTCCGGATATCGGCCACGTTTTCTTTGAAGGTTATGCCGAGTACCAGCACCTTGGCCTGATGTGGGCTTTTGTCTTTTTTGATGAGCAGTTGCACGAGTTTTTTGGCCACCCAGGCGGGCATCCCGTCATTCACCCGGCGCCCGCTGAGAATAACCTGTGGCTCATAACCCAGCTCGACGGATTTGTGCAGTAAGTAGTACGGATCCACGCCGATGCAATGGCCGCCCACGAGCCCGGGATAGAACTTGAGGAAATTCCACTTGGTACCTGCGGCTTTTATAACTTCCTGGGTGTCAATGCCCATTCGGTCGAAGATGATGGCGAGCTCGTTCATCAGCGAGATATTCAGGTCGCGCTGTGTATTTTCGATGACCTTGGCCGCTTCGGCTACTTTGATGCTGCTGGCTTTGTAAATTCCGGCAGTAATAATGTGCCCATACACTTTGGCGATTTCCTCCAAAGATTCGGCATCACAGCCGCTCACAATCTTGATGATTTTGGGGAGTGGCTTGGTTTTGTCGCCAGGACTTATGCGTTCTGGAGAATAGCCCAGTTTGAAATCTTCACCCATTTTTAGGCCGGAGAGATCTTCCAATATGGGCAGGCAGTCTTCCTCGGTACAGCCAGGGTACACCGTAGATTCATACACCACATAGTCGCCTTTTTTCAGGATGCCGCCGATGCTGATAGAGGCGTTTTTGAGGGGACTAAGGTTGGGGACTTTGTGCTCATCAATGTCTGTCGGCACTGAAACTACGAAAAAATGGGCCTTGGCAAGTTCCTCCAATTGGTCGGTAAAAAGGATGTCGCGGTCTTTGAATGCTCCCGGCCCCATTTCCCGACTGGGGTCTTCACCACGCTGCATCATTGCCACACGTGCAGCATCCACATCGAAGCCCACTACGCGAAAATGCCGTGCAAATTCCAGGGCAATTGGTAGCCCGACGTAGCCAAGACCGATGACGGCCAGGGTCTTCTCTTTTTTTATAAGTGATTGATACATCGTCATTGAGTCATTAGGTCATTGAGTCTATTAGGCCATTACTCCACAATAGAAGGGGCTCTGGGTCGAATTGTTTCCAGTCCAGCATTTTGGATTCATCAGGGGATTAGAGGAGGTATCGGATTTTGCGGCCCACGATTTTCTCGGCTTTTTCAACGAGTGCGATGAGGTACGACTTGTCGAAATCGCCGATCAAAACCAAGTCAATCACCTGGCTATCCATACCTTTTGAAAAATCGCCGACGAGGTAGACGCGCTGCACATCGCCGAGGCGGTGGATAACGTTCTCGATCACCTGGTCGAGGCCGATATGCTTTAAAATGATGTTGTGGATTTCCCGGAAAAGTGGGTGGCCGGTGTTGGCGCGAAAGATTTTTTTGTTTCCCTCGCTTTCAGAGAGCAGGAGACCGGCATTTTCTAAACGGTTGAGTTCCACCCGAATACCGTTCGAGGATTCGCCAAATTCACTTTCCAGACTTCGCAGGTAAGCGGTTGCATTGCTGTTTAGAAAAAACTTCAACAGCAACTTGATGCGGGTTTTGGAAGAAATTAGTGCGTCTATCATGCTCAATATTGAGCAACAAAATTACTCATTGTTGTTGCCAGAAGTGACACTTTTTAAAAAGTGTCACTTCTTACCACTTATCTATCATTGTGTCGCCCCAAATAAACCATCCCTTCCGAGCCTCCCAATGCCTCCCAGAACTCAGGCCTGCCAAGGGTACGGCTCATCGGTTCATCCGTTGCATGAATTTTGGCAATTGACCACCAGGCTACGCCGTGGATATTGTCATCCTCCATTATATTGTCCAGATGGATATTATCTGGGTGTTCATCCTCAGCCAGATGGCACTCAATAATGAGCGTGATCGCAAACAAATCGGGCGCGAGGTATTCACTCACAAAACGCAAGGCTCCTGCATGAACCTTTAGTCCTGTTTCTTCCCATACTTCTCGTTCTGCGCCCCGGAAAATATCGGCATCACTAGGCTCTAAACGTCCGCCAGGAATACTCCAGCTGCGAACTCCGTGGCGGTTTTGTTGTTGGACGAGAAGAATTTCTTCGCCACGGCGTACGAGGCCTGCTACTCGGATTCGGTGTGTCATTATGTAGGATGTATGAATTACTTTTGGCCCTGAAACCAGGATACCATTAACTGTATTTGGGTTCGCGTTTATAGATCATCGTTCATCGCTCATCGTTCTATCACTTTGTCAAAAAAAGATTCCTTCGTCACCGCAATCCAGGCGGGTTACACTTTCTCAGGGACAAATATCGTGCTTGGCGGCGCAATGTTGGATGCCGAAGCCATTCCCGGTCTCCAAATCAAAGTCCCGCTGCGCACCATGAACCGCCACGGACTGATTGCGGGCGCCACTGGTACGGGCAAAACCAAAAGCCTGCAAGTCATCGCTGAACAACTTGCCGCCAACGGGGTGCCGTCCCTGCTCATGGATATCAAAGGTGACCTTAGCGGCATCGCGATGCCCGGCACCGACAACCCGAAAATCACCGAACGCGCCGGAAAAATCGGTATCAGTTGGCATGGAACGGGCAGTACCGTGGAGTTCCTGACGCTTTCGGGTGAAAAAGGCGCGCGTCTTCGCGCCACCATCAGCGAGTTTGGCCCGGTATTGTTCTCCCGTATTTTGGGGCTGAACGACACCCAAGGCGGTGTTGTATCCGTCGTGTTCAAATATTGTGACGACCGCGATTTGCCCCTGCTCGATCTCAAGGACTTCAAAAAAGTGCTGCAATTCCTTGGCAATGAAGGCAAAGAGGAGATTGAAGCGGAGTTCGGTCAATTCAGCAGCGCCACCGCAGGCACCATCCTTCGCAAAGTAGTGGAACTGGAACAACAAGGCGCTGATACCTTCTTCGGCGAAGTCTCATTTGATGTGCACGACCTGGTCCGCATAGATGAAAACGGTCGCGGGGTCATCAGTATCGTGCGCCTTACCGATATTCAGGATCGGCCTAAGTTGTTCAGCACCTTTATGCTGCAAATGTTGGCCGAGATTTACGCTTCATTCCCAGAAAAGGGCGATGTGGAACAGCCCGAACTTTGCATATTTATAGATGAGGCCCACCTCGTGTTCCAGGAGGCCAGCCCTGCGCTCATGCAGCAGTTGGAGTCCATTATTAAGCTGGTGCGTTCAAAAGGGGTTGGGATATTTTTCATTACCCAAAACCCGGTTGATATCCCTGATAGCATTCTGGCTCAATTGGGCTTGAAACTTCAGCACTCCCTCCGGGCTTTCACGGCCAAAGACCGCAAAGCGATCAAACTCGCCGCCGAAAACTACCCGATCACGGAATATTACGATACCGAAGACCTGCTGACCAATCTTGGCATCGGGGAAGCAATCGTGAGCGTACTCAACGACAAAGGGATTCCTACGCCGCTGGCGCACACACTCATGCGTCCTCCCCAAAGCCGCATGGACATTCTCACACCTACCGAGATAGACAACATCATTGATCGTTCGGCTTTGGCAAGGAAGTACAACCAGGAAGTGGATCGGGAGAGCGCTTACGAAATGCTCATGGAAAAAATTGCGGAAGTACAAGATATGCAGGTATCGCGAGAACAAGAAGCGGCGCCAGCCAAAAGACAAAAAGCGGAGCCAAGCGTGATCGAAACCATTGCCAAGGATCCGCTCGCCCGCCAGATTGGGCGTACGGTGGCAAGGGAACTTACACGCGGTTTGCTTGGGGTGTTTGGATTGGGTGGCGCGGGGAGGACCCGGAAGAAGACGGGGGTGGTTTTGAACATCAATTGACTGCATGAACATTTGAATTTGTGCATTCTTTGATTGACGATTGATGAATACATGAGTGTTGATTTTGATGTAATGGACTGGATTGATTTCGATGTGCGCCACTCGTCCATAATCATCCACTTCTTGCATCAAAATCAACACTCATGTATTCATCAATCGTCAATCAATGACATTCAATTTCTGAGCGGAAATTCCTTTGTCCGTTTGTATCATCACCTGATACATTCCTTTGACCTTCAAGGCACTGGCAGGAATTTCAATCCTATTCTCGCCCATATTTAAGGTGGCTTTTTGCTCATAAACGATTCGCCCCAGCGCATCGATCACCAGGAGAATTGTGTTGCCTGTGCCTGGAGATTGAAAAATCACTTGTGCTGATGAGGTGGTGGGATTGGGAGAAAGTTGGAAGGAGAATGTTTCATTTTGCAGCGCATCCCATGTGCTGGTAGATCCCACGATTTTCACAAATCCGGTGTCATGGCCTGAAGCATCCCAGATATTCTGAGTCAAACAATTATAGGCTTCTTCAGGTCCAAAGGTTGGAACCCCAGAATTGGTTGGTGTAATGGAGGTACTACTGCCCAAAGGACCGATTGCGGTAAAGCATACCTCGTACAATATTTCACCATCCGCTATGTCTATGCATTGAAATTCAGGATCATCCCACATCACGATCAAACGGTTGTTGGGAGGATAAAGGTTGAAATTTGATGCGTTTAAGCCTGGCAGATTATAATTCTTTGTATGCAACAGGCTTAACACCTGAGTATTCCAACTCAGGGCGTATTGGAAGGCAATAATATCCACAAATCCCTTTGCCCTCACAGGTACGCAAACCGTATCGCCTGCTTGAACTTCCACGCTGTCAATGACAACGCTAAAACCCTGTGCATTTAAATTAAAGGAATTCAAGGAGAGCCATGCCCCAAGGATAAGGGTAGAAAATCGGTAAATCATGATGGGAATTGGTTTAAATGATTAAAGAATTCTGTTGGATCGGCAAAACCAGTGCCATTAGCGCTGTTCTGCCGGGTATATGTCAATAGCCAACTGCCGCCATTCCTTGCCCATCCGCCCCCTCTCACCGCGCTTTTGTCTAAACTTCACGTCTTCCCCGCACAACACGCTACTTTTGCCGTTATAAATGCTCGGATGCCTACTTGTGTGGCAGCCGATTCGTTTTTTTAAATTGATAACTGCTCCATTTCAATCCGTTCCCGAATATTCGAGCGAAAGGATGCTGGAGCCAAAAATTACACTCTGACATGATTTTCAAAAAAAGTCTTCTCGTCGTCCTCACTTGCCTTCCAGGCTTGTTTCTGTCGGCGCAAAGCAAAGCCCCCGAAAACTGGTTCACCCTCGACCCTACTGTTAACAATGTAAATGGGACGGGCGGTGATGAGGCGCTTAAAATGCTGAAAAACAAAGGCAAAAAAGGCCAGACAATTATCGTTGCCGTGCTTGACTCTGGTGTGGAGGTTGACCACGAAGACCTTAAGGATGTAATGTGGGTGAATCCGGGCGAGATTGCAGGCAACGGAAAAGACGACGACAACAACGGCTATGTGGACGATATCCACGGTTGGAACTTCCTCGCAGGCCCAGGTGGGAACGTTAACCACGAGTCCCTCGAACTCACCCGTGAGTATGCCCGCCTTCAAAAACGTTTTGAAGGTACTGACCCAAAAAACCTTCATGGCGACGCAGCTGAAGAGTACAAGTACTGGATAAAGGTCAAAGACGAATTTGAGCCACAACGTGCAGACGCTGTGAACGGCATGGAAAATGCCATGAAGCAAATCAAGCCCATTGAAGATGCTTTTAATGCAGTAGAATCTGCCCTTAAAGGCAAAGAATTTACCACCGAAAACGTGGCTGCAATTGACGTGAGTGGCAATGACGAACTGAAGGGCCAGGTCGAACTTATCACGAAAGTCATGGCCAATGGCCTCACTTCACGTCAGGATCTCGAAGATGCCAAAAAAGAAGCCGCTTCGTTTTTCTACAACCAGGTAGAGTACCAGCTCAACCCCGATTGCAACGTCCGCGCCATGGTTGGCGACGATCCGAACGACCTGACCAACCGCTTTTACGGCACCAACGAATATGAAGGCCCAGATGCGTTTCACGGCACACACGTAGCCGGCATCATCGCCGCCAACCGCAACAACAACATCGGTATCAAAGGCGTGGCCGACAATGTGCGCATCATGACCGTACGCTGTGTACCAGATGGCGACGAGCGCGACAAAGACGTGGCCAATGCGATCTATTATGCTGTAGACAATGGTGCAAGCGTAATCAACATGTCTTTTGGCAAGGGCTACAGCCCACAGAAATGGTATGTTGATCAAGCCATGCGCTATGCTGCTCAACACGACGTCCTGCTCGTCCATGCAGCTGGCAACAGTGCCGCTAACAATGACTCTGATGATAATTATCCCAACGACGATCTTCTGAAGCCTATTAAAAAAGGACTTTTCGGCAAAGAAAGGCGTATTTCGACCTGGATGGAAATTGGTGCATTGCACTGGAAATCAGGTGAAAAGCGTGTGGCTGGCTTCTCCAACTACGGAAAAAAGAACGTGGACCTTTTCTCCCCTGGTGTACAACTCCAGTCCACAGTTCCTGATGGTAAATACGGCCCTGCAAGCGGAACATCCATGGCCAGCCCGGCTGCGGCAGGAGTAGCCGCTGTGATTCGCTCCTACTACCCTGAACTCTCGGCGGTTCAAGTGAAGCACATCATGGAGTCTTCTGTGGTGAAGCAGGACGGAGAGGTGATCAAGCCAGGCTCCTCCACTGAAAAAGTGAAGTTTTCGGAACTCTGTGTGAGCGGGGGTGTCGTAAGCGCGATCAACGCTGTGCAGATGGCTGAAAAAACCACACCCGCCAAAAAGTCTAAAAAGGCGATTTGGCGCGAAGCCGGTGTAGGCAAACCTAAAAAGAACCTGGGCAAAGAGCCACGGGCATAATTGAATAGTTTGTTTGAATAAATATGCCCTTTCGGTCAATCTGACTGAAAGGGCTTTTTCATTGTTTAAAACGGAGGCACTAAAAAAGCGTTCCCTGCTGCCCTGCTACCTGCTTTGGACCGCGAAGTGATATGCCCGGCATTGCTTTGCTGAATGCTTCGGCACACAGCGCGGTTAGCTCTGGCCCTAGCAAATTGTCTGGCTCATGGGTGAAAAAATAAGCCTCGTGCAAGCCGTTTTCAAACCAGGTTTTCAGCCTTTCAGCCCATTCCTCAACACGGGTATAATCGCTGGGGTGCAAGCCATTTCCAACAAAACGAATCAGGGTTTGAGCATTTGTAAGACGCAGGTGGCACACATCGCGCCGACCCGCCACGTCGGTAATTACTGCAGCCACTTGATGTTTTTCCAGGAGTTTGAAAAACGATTCGGCCTCAGCGGTTTTTTCAAAAAAAGAAGGGTGGCGTACTTCCACGGAGAGCGGTATTTTCTTTGAAAAATATTCCAGAAACCGAGCCAAAACATTCAATTCTCTTGGGATGAAATGCGGAGGCAGCTGCATAAAACAACAGCCCATTTTCGCTTCAAGCCTTTGTATCGCTTCGCAAAAAAGGGGCATTTCTGAACTCGAAAGTCCGAGATCGCGGGCATGGCTTATGCTCTGCGGAATTTTTGGGCAAAAGCGGAAATCAACCGGAACCTCCTCCCGCCAACGGTCCACGGTGGCAAAATCCGGGATTCGGTAGTGGGTAGTATTGAATTCGATGGTGTTGAACTGCGCTGCGTAGTGTCGCAAAAAGTGTTTCTCCTGCGCACCCGGCGGATACCATTTGCCCACCCAGGGTTTCATGTTGTACCCCGTTGGGCCGATGTAAAGTGTTGGTTGAGAAGCCTTTGGTAAAGAAGCAAGCAGCACAGCGTTTTGCGTTGGCTCAGGCGGCAACTGAAAATCTACCTTGTCAATGGAAGGAAGTTTCCCAAAATCCATAATTCAGTTTAATTGTAACTACTTAGCCTCGGATTGCTTTTTGCCACTAATTGCACTAATTTTCACGAATCAGTATAACAAGCCAAGGTAATTTCGTGAAAATTAGTGCAATTAGTGGCAAGAGAAAATATGTCTAACCATTCACCTCTACTTCTTATAAAAATGCACTTCCACCCTTCGGTTGAGTTGGCGGTTTTGCCGTGTATCGTTGGGTACAGTCGGCTTCTTTGAACCAAACCCAACGTAATTGAGTCGTTCCAGTGCGATGCCTTTGGATACCAGGTTGTCAAGGCATTTTTTGGCTCGTTTTTCTGCAAGCAAGTCGTTGGCTGGTTCCCTGCCGGTATTGTCCGTGTGGCCTTCGATACGGGCGAAGAGCGCCGGGTCTGCGTTCATAATGGCTACAATTTCGTCAATGGTAATCAATGAAGTAACCTGCCAGTCATCCAAAGTCGAGTTAAAATAAACTGCTTTATAGGGCACACCTATTGCGGCTGGCATGGCCTCCGGACAACCGTTTTTAGCTGCGATACCTGGTAAGGTGGGGCATTCGTCATCCTTGTCCGAAATGCCGTCTTGGTCGGTGTCGGGACAGCCGCGCAGGTTTTCGGGTCCTGCTATACCCGGGCAGCCATCTTTGTTGTCCGGGAGTCCATCGCCGTCAGAATCCGGGCAACCTTTCCATCGAAGCTGGCCGTTCATATCAGGGCAAAGGTCTTCGGCATCGGCTACTCCATCCTTATCCCGGTCTACAGCCGGACAGCCCCGGTACGCAGCTACTCCTTTCAGATCCGGGCAATTGTCGTCTTTATCAGCGATGCCGTCTTCGTCGAGGTCTGGGCAGCCGCTTGTTGTAGGCAAACCTGCTATATCTGGGCAGAGGTCATCTTTATCAGCCACGCCATCCCGGTCAGAATCGGGGCAACCTCTGAGACTGCGCAATCCCGATAGTTAAGGGGACACCCCTCCATTGCCATTATCGTCATTCCAGTCGTTTTTAGGCTGAAAAAATGTTCCTCCAATTCCAAAGGAAACAAATGGGGCTGCCACCCGGCGGTTTTTGCTCAGCCCTGATTTGTTTCGTTTTCCCGCTTTGTAAAGCCCAAATGGATAGATTTCGCCTTGAAGAGATAGCTCGACTATGGGGCCTTCAAATGAAAAGGCGCGGGTTTGATGCCAGGCTGGTTCCTGGAAATTTTGGTCATCACCCGAAATTTTGGAATAAAGGAAGCCTAGTCTTGCGGCAAAGTTGTTGCTCAGGTTGTAGCGAAAATGGCTGGACAAGGCGGGTTTTAGGGCTAGATTTTCTGTGTTCGACCATGTGTTTTGGAGGTCTCCATCATAAGCGCCCAAGCCTATTCCAACGCCAATTTCCCAAGGGTGGGGTGTCTGCGCATTCATTAAGAGCGAAATGCAGCAGGCCAGCAAACACAGAACGGTATTTCTCATGATGTGATCGGCTTCGAAATGGCAGACAAAATAGCGTGAATCCTCGCAAACATACACAGGACGCATGAAAAGATTGCAATTGGCCATAGAAACCAAGGTTATTGTGCTCCCGAGCCGCGAAAAGGGTGCGATAAACTGCGTATTACTCCACATTTTCCCACACGGGCATCAGACTCTCAATGCCTCTCTCCACTTTTTCCCACAATTTTTGGCAATCAGTAAGACATTGACACTTGCTATGCCAAAAGGGACTCATTTCTCTCTTAAAAAGCATTCAAGTTTTTTATTTTTGAGTGAAAGTTTCAATTTTTTTGCTGATTTTTACTGTCGAGTCACAATTTTTTCAATTTTCATTTTTATTTTAAATCATTGTATATCAACGTTTTAAAAAATTGATGTAATTTTTTTTCAAAAAAAAAGCATTGTTTGTGTCGTTTTGTGGGAAAATATGGAAACTGCCTTTACTTTTGTCCTTGTGAATTGGTGACCGATCCCACATTTGTCCCGACTCATACTTAGCAGAAGTTTAGTCCCACACTACAATGCAACTAATCGGTGAATATCCGGTGGCACTTGATGACAAGGGCCGTTTGCGCTTACCAACCGCGCTGCTCCGCCAGTTACCTGCTCTTGCAGCAGGATCCAATGGCGAGGGTGCGGCGTATGAATTTGTAGTAAACCGGGGGTTTGAGAAGTGTCTCACACTTTACCCCAAACCGGTCTGGGACGGCATCGCTGCTAAGTTGAGCCGTCTCAATAGTTTCAATGACCGGCACCGCGCTTTTGTACGCGCCTTCCATTACGGAGCGTACCATCTTACAACCGACAGCGCGGACAGAATCCTGTTGCAGAAGCCTTTGATGGACTATGCGGGCATCACCAAAGAGGCAGTACTGCTTGCCATGAACGGCAAGATTGAAATCTGGTCGCCAGAGCAGTACTCTTCCACAGCCGCTTTTGATCCGAACGAATTTGCCGATTTGGCAAACGACGTGATGGGCGGGGAACATGAAGCGATAGAGTTATAAAGTGATGAAGTGATTTGATCACTTCGTTTCTGAATTACCCGATCCCTTCATAAACGGAGTGTGTAGCGATGATTTGTTGCAGCGATAAGGTGATTTTTGATCACTTGAGCCTCAAATCACTTCATCACTCCATCACTTCATCACTTTATGATGATGTATCACGAGTCTGTCCTCTTACACGAAAGCATTGATTTACTGGGTATTACGCCCGGTGGGATTTATGTGGACGCGACGTTTGGCGGCGGTGGTCATTCCAGATTGATACTCGAAAAAATGGGCGGGAAAGGCCGCTTGTTTGCTTTTGACCAAGACGAAGATGCTAACCGGAACACTGAACAGCAGGAATTTTCAGCCAACCCGGGCTTCACTTTCGTCCCATCGAATTTCAGGTATTTGAAACGCCAATTGCGCGCGGAAGGCATCCGTGTCGGCACCGTTAATGGCATTCTCGCCGATCTGGGCGTGAGCAGCCACCAACTCGATACCGCAGAGCGGGGCTTTTCGTACCGTTTTGAAGCTGAATTGGACATGCGCATGAGCCGTCTGGAAGGAGAAACTGCTGCCGACTTGCTGAATACACGCAGCTCAGAGGAATTGCAGCGCATATTCAGCGAATTTGGGGAACTGCGGAATTCAAAAACCCTGGCACAGGCCGTGATCCAGGAGCGCGAAAAAAAACGCTTCCGAACAACCGGCGATTTTTTGGAGCTGTGCAGCAAAAACCTGATGGGAGAACGGATGCGATACTTCTCACAGGCGTTTCAGGCCTTACGGATGGAAGTTAATGACGAACTGGGCGCTTTGGAAGATTTTATGAAAGATGCACTGGAGATGCTCGCGCCGGGAGGTCGATTGGCAATAATCACTTTCCACTCCCTGGAAGATCGGATGGTGAAGCATTTTATGAAAACCGGCAATGTTGAAGGCGAACCAGACCAAGATTTTTACGGGAATATCACAAAACCCTGGGATTTGATAACCAGGAAACCCGTGGAAGCAAGCGCCGAAGAGACCAAGCAAAACACACGATCGAGGAGTGCAAAGTTGAGAGCAGCAAGTAAGAATTGATTCGATTGTTTTGATTATTTGATTGATTCGATTGCGGCAAGTGTGACGATTGGTAACTGCGGACAATCCAATCAAAAAAATTAACCAATCGTCGTATTCGAATCAATCAAAACCAATCGAATCAATCAAAACCAATCGAATCAATCCTCCCAATTGAACCAATCGAATCAATCAAAGTATGGCTAACAAACTACTCAACGCCCTCAACGTAAGTCGCCACACCACAGAATTGGTGTTCGGCAACTTTCAGTACCTGCTCTTTTTGGGCGGCTTGGGCATTTTGTATATCGCCAATGCACATTTTTCCGAAAAAGGGGTACGACGAATCCAGTCGTTGCAAAAAGAGATCAAGGAATTAAAGTGGGAATACACCTCCATAAAAAGCGAGACGATGTATAAGAGCATGCAGAGCCAGATTGATGAAAGTTTGGAGCCAGTAGGGTTGGATTTGGAAAACAAGGGGCCTAAAGTGATAATAGTGAAATAAGCGAGCATGATGTAATGGCACACGGATAGTACGGATTAAACGGATTTGCACAGATTCTAAAATCCGTTTTTATCTATGAAATCTGTTTCATCCGTGTGCCAATATTGTCAAGGTTAGCCAAGAAAAAATGAACAATGCTTAACGTCAAAAACGAAGTCCTCATCCGCGTGTACACGGTAGCAGCCGTAGTACTGGTGGTGGCTGTCGTGATTTTGATGCGTTTGTTCCAACTGACGATCACGGATTCCGCCAAGTGGGAAGCCAAGGCCGACAGTCTTTATGTGAAATTGGTGACTGTGCCCAGTCAACGCGGCAATATTCTGGCTGACGACGGCTCTTTGCTCGCCACTTCACTACCGTTCTTTGACATACATTTTGACGCAAAATCAGATGGCCTAACGCCTGAAATATTCAACGACCAGGCGGTAGACAGCCTATCATGGCTGCTCTCTACCTATATTGACCAACAGTACACCCCAGGGGCCTACCGCCAATGGTTCGACACCCTTCGCGCTGCCGAAAAAACGGTGCGTGGTATCCGCTATGTCCCCATTGCCAAAAACCTTCCGTACTCTAAATACTTGTTAATCAAGACCTTTCCCATTTTTCGGGAAGGCCGACATGCAGGCGGTTTTATTGCCGAACAGATAAGCAAGCGGGAACGGCCCTTCAAAATTTTAGCACAACGGACCATCGGGTATACGCAACGGGAAGGAGCATTGCCAGTCGGTCTGGAGGGGAGTTTCAACACTATACTAGAAGGGAAACGGGACGACCTGCCCAAGCAACTCATGTTGAAAGTGCCAGGCGATATCTACATACCCATTGATGACCTCGCGGAAATTGAACCAGCTTCCGGCGACGATGTAGTGACGACTTTGGACATCAATATCCAGGACGCCGCAGAATCTGCCCTGCTCAATGCCTGCGAAACCCACAATGCAGACCATGGCTGCGCCATTGTGATGGAAGTAAAAACGGGTAAAATAAGGGCCATGGCGAACATTGGTCGCGCTCAAACAGAGGGAAAAAAAGGCTATTGGGAAACCTACAACTACGCCGTCGGGGAGCGTGTGGAACCCGGCTCGATGTTCAAACTCGCTTCTTTTATGGCCATGCTTGAAGCAGGGAAATTGGATGATTTTGATGAGAAAGTCCCCGTTTTTGGAGGTAAAGTGAAGATTTACGACGAAGAACTCGTGGATGCTGTGCCGCATGGACTGGATTCTATGACCATCCGCCAAATTTTTGCACAGTCTTCAAACGTGGGCACGGCCACGCTTATTCAACGGTATTTCAAAAGCAAACCCGCTGCCTTTGTGCAGCAACTCAGGGACTTCAATCTCGACATGCCCACGGGCATTGAAATCGGAGGCGAAGAAAACCCGAAAGTGAAAAACCCGGAAGATCCCAAAGACGAATGGAGCGGAACAACGCTCCCTTGGATGAGCATAGGATACGAGTTGTTGCTCACGCCCCTGCAAATGCTCACGTTTTACAATGCGGTAGCAAATGACGGGCGCATGATGAAACCCTACCTCGTGCAGCGCACGGAACATTACGGAGAGGTCATGAAGGAATTTCACCCTTACACCATTAAGCGAAGCATTGCCTCCAAGAACACTATCCGCAAAGCAAAAGAGTTGCTCAAAGAGGTGGTACATACGGGAACAGCAAAGAACATCTATACGGCCAATTATGAAATAGCCGGCAAAACAGGCACGGCACAAGTGAACTATCACAAATTCCGTGCTTCCAAGGGCATTCGTCACCAAGCCAGTTTCTGCGGGTATTTCCCCGCTGATGACCCGGTGTACTCTTGTATCGTGGTGATCAGCGAGCCGGAAAGCGGTGGTTATCACGGCGCGGAAGTGGCAGCCCCTGTGTTCCGCAAAATCGCCGACAAGTGCTTTGCCATGAAAGCCGAACTGCACAAACCGGTGAACGCCGATAAGCCTTTGCCCTTGAAATACGGCCAGTTGCCAAGTTATGATGCAGGCTCTAAAAAGGACATGGAAGAAAGCCTTCAATGGCTCGGGCTTGATTTTAACCCCGCCCAAGACCTGGCAGATTGGGGGGTAATCATTGCAAAAGACAGTCTTGGCCTATCCATGCAGAACAGAGCAGTAGGCGATAAAAATATTCCTTCAGTAGTAGGCATGGGTTTGAAAGACGCGATTTACCTGCTGGAAAACCGGGGCTGCCGGGTACGAGCGGAAGGAGTGGGAAAGGTGCGAAAACAGAGTTTAGCGCCGGGAACTAGGGCGAGTGGGCAGACTTTTGGTGTTGTTTCTTTTGATCGAGCATTTAGGCGAAATGGAGCAAAGCCCTCAAAAAATAAGTCTTTTGAAATGCTTCTCAAGCCATAAATAATCACATCTGCCATCGATTGGATACGGAAGAAATAAAACAATTGATCCAAACGGAATCGGATCGTGGCAGTGTTTTGGGCTTTTGTAATCATTGGAATTCGAATCAATTTTCCGGAACACCAAATTGAACCACCGCGATGATTTTTAGCGAATCATAACGAAAAATTTAACCCATCTTCTCCAAAACCTGCAAGTGCTTGAAACACAAGGCAGCACGGACATCGAAATCGGTCAAATCCGATTCGACAGTCGCGCTGTGCAGCCGGGAGATGTATTTGTGGCAGTGCGTGGTGCGGCGGTGGATGGGCATCAGTTCATTGACAAGGCTATAGAAAAAGGGGCGGTTGCAGTTGTGCATAGTGACGAGGTGACTCAAAGTCACCTCGTCACTACGATACGAGTCGCCGACTCCGCCGAAGCCCTCGGCGAAATGGCTTCCACCTACTACGGCAACCCTTCGGAAGAAATTACACTCGTCGGCATTACCGGCACCAACGGGAAAACAACAACGGCCACCCTGCTTTGGCAACTTTTCACGGCGCTAGGTTACAAATGCGGCCTCATTGGAACCGTAGAAAACAGGGTAGGGGAGGAGGTCATCGCAAGTACACATACCACGCCAGATGCGGTTCGACTGCACGAGTTGCTCCGACAAATGGCCGATGCGGGTTGCAGTCAGGTGTTCATGGAAATAAGCAGTCACGCGGTACATCAGCGCAGGATTGCCGGGGCGACGTTCGCCGGGGGCGTATTCACCAACCTCACCCACGATCACCTCGATTACCATCAAACCTTCGCCGAATACCGGGATGCCAAGAAGAAGTTCTTTGACGATTTGCCAAAAACGGCTTTTGCACTGACCAATGCCGACGATAAAAACGGCTCATTGATGTTGCAAAACACCCGTGCTGACAAACATACCTACGGCTTGAAAAAGCCAGCCGATTTCAAAGCAAAAATCATCGAAAATAGTCTCGATGGGCTGCATTTAGAATTGGATGGAGCACAAATTCATGCGCGGATGATTGGGGAGTTCAATGCATACAATCTGGCGGCGGCTTATGGGGTGGCGATTTTACTTGGTCAAGCTGAAGACCTCGGAGGTTTTAAAAACCTCCGAGGTCTCCCAAACGGCCATCCTCACTGCGCTCAGCAATCTACCCGGCGCAGAAGGCCGGTTCGATTACATCAACCACCCATCAAAACACGGTTGCATCGGTATTGTAGACTACGCTCACACCCCGGATGCGCTTGAAAAAGTACTGGAAACCATTGCCAAATTGAAAAAGAAAACTTCCCGGGTAATCACCGTAACCGGCGCAGGCGGGGACAGAGATAAGACAAAACGACCCATCATGGCGCAGGTGTCCGCCCGGCTCAGTGATCAACTGATACTTACCAGCGACAACCCCCGGACCGAAGACCCGGCAGCGATTTTGAAAGATATGGAAGCCGGACTAGATGTAGAAGGATTGAAAAAAACACTCACAATTCAAGACCGCGAGCAAGCCATCAAAACGGCAATCCGGCTTGCTGGCCCGAATGACGTGATCCTGGTTGCAGGGAAAGGCCACGAGAAATATCAGGACATAATGGGGGTGAAACACCCTTTCGATGACAAGCAAATGTTGTCGAAGTTTTTTGAAGAGAAATAAGCCGCAAATGGCTTCTGCCCGCCTTCGCTAAAGCTACGGCGGGTAAAGCGGGTAAAGATAAAATAGTGGAGGGACTACTATTTTGATTTTGAGCAGGTTGCGGGGCGATGCAACATCGCCCCACAGCCAATTTAACCAAATCCACAAATAACCAAATCCCCATCTAACCAAATCAACAATGAAACACCATGCTTGTCCACCTATTTGAATACCTAAAAGAACATTACGACCTGCCGGGAGCGGGCTTGTTCAAATTCATCTCGTTCCGGGCTGGAATGGCGATGATTCTGTCGCTGCTGATTTCGATGATTATCGGAAAACGGATCATTGATTGGCTTCGGAAATCGCAGATAGGAGAGACGGTGCGCGACCTGGGGCTTGCTGGTCAGACCTCGAAAGCAGGTACGCCGACCATGGGCGGGATCATTATCGTAGCGGCCACGCTTATTCCGTGCTTGCTCTTGGCCCGGCTCGACAATGTGTACATTCTGCTCATGATTTTCAGCACCGTTTGGATGTTCGCAATCGGGTTTTTAGACGACTATATCAAGGTTTTCAAAAAGGATAAACAAGGACTGAAAGGCAAGTTTAAAATCATGGGTCAAGTGGGTTTGGGTTTGATAGTGGGTGTAACAATGTTGATGAATGACGATGTGGTGGTGCGCATGGAACCCGAAGTGGCTGCCCAAAAAGGATATGAGGTAACGGAGACGCTTTTTGTAAAAGACCCTTCTACGCCAAACACTTACAAGGAAATGGTGTACGTGAAAGCGCCGATTACAAATGTGCCATTTTTGAAAAACAACGAACTGGATTACTCGCGCTTCCTCTGGTTTTTAAATGATAATGCCCGAGATCTGAGCTCAATTTTCTTTCTCATCATGGTCATTTTGGTCATCACAGCGGTGAGCAATGGGGCGAACCTGACGGATGGGTTGGACGGACAAGCGGCGGGCGTTTCGGCAATAGTAATTGCAGCCTTGGGGATGTTAGCCTACCTGAGTGGCAACTCGGTGGCGGCGGATTTTTTGAAGATATTCTATATTCCTTATAGCAGCGAACTGGTAATTTTTTCGGCTTGCTTGCTGGGTGGCTGTATAGGTTTTTTGTGGTACAATGTGTTCCCGGCCAGGGTATTTATGGGCGATACGGGAAGTTTGACATTGGGTGGAATTATTGCGGCATTGGCGATAGTAACGCGTAAGGAATTATTGATTCCTGTATTGTGCGGCGTGTTTTTGGTGGAAAGTCTGTCGGTGATTATTCAAGTCTGGTATTTCAAATACACCAGAAAAAAATATGGTGAAGGTCGTCGGGTGTTTTTGATGGCGCCGCTTCATCATCATTATCAGAAAAAAGGCTACCACGAGGTGACGATTTCTGTGCGTTTTTGGATTGTGCAGATACTTCTTGCGGTGGCAACGATTATAACATTGAAGATTCGATAGCCACGAATTACACGAATTTTCACTAATAAGATTCGTGTTAATTCGTGCAATTAGTGGCAAAAAATGAAAAAACGACTCGTCATATTAGGCTCCGGGGAATCCGGCACAGGTGCGGCCCTCTTGGCCAAACACCTCGGCTATGATGTGTTCGTATCAGACAAAGGCACAATTAAAACCGAGTTCAAAAGCGAATTGGACGCAGCAGGGATTGCCTGGGAAGAAAACCAGCACACGCTGGAGCAGATATTGAACGCCAATGAAATCATCAAAAGCCCTGGCATTCCAGAGAAGAGCGAGGTAATGAAGGCGGTGCGAGCAAAGGGCATCAACGTGATTGGTGAAATAGAATTTGGATATCGTCATGCAGGCAAATGCCAGATCGTCGCCATCACTGGCTCGAACGGCAAAACGACTACAACCGAATTGACTTACCATCTTTTGAAAACGGTCGGACTGGACGTGCGAAAAGGCGGAAATGTGGGGAATTCATTTGCCCGGATGGCGCTGGAGGATTTGAAAAATCGCAGAGGAGCAGCGGCGCAAAGGGTTTTCGTGTTGGAGATTTCAAGTTTCCAACTCGATGATATTCAGCAGTTCCGGCCCAAAATCGCCATACTGCTTAACATCACGCCCGACCATTTGGACCGCTATGATTACAAGCTGGAAAACTATGCAGCGTCGAAGTTTCGGGTTACGATGAATCAGGGGCGCGGCGATAAGTTCATTTACAATGGGTTTGACCCAATCGTAGCAAGTGGTCAGACGACTTCAAGTCGTCAAACCGCAGGGCCCAAACAAATCGCCATCCGAAAAGGCTTTTACAAAAACGGTCAAATTAAGTTTGGGAAACAAACCTTCGACATGACCCATGGCAATCTACGCGGCCCGCACAACATGTTCAACGCCGTTTGTGCCATTCGCACTGCGCTGTTGTTGGGTGCGGAATCAGGCAAGATTCAGGAAGGTTTGAACACGTTTGTGCCGCCACCACACCGACTGGAACGAGTGGCCGAAATCGGTGGCGTGACCTGGATAAACGACTCGAAAGCAACCAATGTGGACTCCGTTTTTTACGCTTTACAGGCAATGGATACGCCCACAGTTTGGATCGTCGGTGGCCAAGACAAGGGGAACGATTATACGCCACTCTTGAAACTGGTGAAAAAAAAGGTGAAGGCCATCGTTTGCATGGGCGTGGATAATTCAAAGATAATCAAGGTGTTCGGAGGGATAAAGAAGCCAATAGTAGAAACAGGGAGTGCGGCAGAAGCAGTGACAGTGGCAGCGGGATTTGCGAAAAAGGAGATACCGTATTGCTCAGCCCGGCTTGTGCGAGTTTTGATTTGTTCAAAAATTATGAGGATCGGGGGGCGCAGTTTCGGGAAGCGGTTTTACAGATAAACCAATTTACCCGCCGTAGCCTAAGCGAGGGCGGGTCGCCAATCACCGTTCAACCAATCACCAGTTAACCAACTAAATGCCAACCATAGCACTTGAAATGGAACGCTTGCGAAACCCGTACTCCGGCCTTGGGCAATACTGCCTCCAATTGGGCCACGCGCTTGAAGCCGAAAGGACGGCTACAGCCTTGGGTTTTGCTTACCTGGTTCCACAAGAGCATATCGGAGTGTTTGGCAAAGAAATGACTTATAAAGTGGTGAAGCCCTGGCACAAGATCATTGGGCCATCTTTTGGAGAATCGCTGTGGCACTGTATGCATCAGGATTCGGAATATATGCCAGGAAGCCGCAAGACACCATTGGCTATAACCATCCATGACCTGAATTTTCTGGATCGCCCGGATTATTCTGAAGCAAAAAAAAGCCGCCGTTTGGCCGCCATACAGCAAAAAATCAATAGGGCTAAAGGCCTGGTTTATATCTCAGAATATGTGCGTAAATGGGTACACGAACATTTGAAAATACAGGCAGGAACGGTGGAAAGTGTGATTTACAACGGCGGGAGTTTCAAGTTGGAAGTTGCAAGTTCAGAGCGTAAGGAACCAAGAGTTAATGGTCAAAAGTTTTTATTCTCCATTGGCATTCACCCCAAAAAAAATTACCACGTGCTCATGCCGATTTTGGCAACATTCAAGGAATATAAATGGATTATCGCAGGGCCGGATAGCAGGGGATATCGAGAAAAAATTGAACAAGAAGCAGCAAGGTTTGGCGTGGCTGACAGAATAGAATTCTGTGGACCCGTAGGCGATGAGGCAAAGATGGAATACTACCAAAATTGTACAGCATTGCTGTTCCCTTCGCTTGCAGAAGGATTTGGATTGCCGGTAGTGGAAGCCATGTCATTGGGAAAGCCCGTGTTTCTTTCCAGGCGCACAAGTCTCCCGGAAATTGGTGGCAGCGAAGCTTATTATTTCGATGATTTTGAACCAAATACGCTGAAAGAAACCTTTGCCGCAGGCATGAAAGATTTTGAAAATGACCCATTAAAACCACAAAGAATGCAAACCTGGGCTGCCCAGTTTACCTGGGAAAAAGCCGCCAAAAAGTACCTTGAATTTTACAAAGAAATTCTCCAACGACAAGCACCGAACTAAAATCACTTCATCACTCTATCACTCCATCACTTCATAAAAAATGTCACTCGGCAACCGCATAGCAGCAGAACTTCGAGGCGATCGTACCATCTGGATGATCGTGGCCGTGCTGAGCTTGTTCAGCATTCTGGCAGTGTTCTCCTCGTCGGGCTGGGAGGCATGGCGTACCCGTGGAGGCAATACCACGGGTATGATCATCGGGCACATCGTGAAGTTGGCTTTTGGACTGTTTTTGGTTTATCTGTGCCATTTGATACACTATCGGCGATACCAGCAGTTCGCGCGGCCCATGCTTTTGTTGACGATACCGCTGCTGATTTTCACGCTGTTTTTTGGCACCAACATCAATGACGCAAACCGCTGGATCAGTTTTGCGGGCATCAGTTTTCAGCCCTCAGAAATGGCGAAAATTGCCCTCATTATTTATGTGGCGCGGGCATTGACCCTCAAGCAGGATTATATCAACAGTCTCAGGCAGGCTTTTTTTCCAATCATCATTCCTGTAGTGTTGGTATGCGGTCTAATTGCCCCCTCGAACCTTAGCACGGCCATGATTTTGTTTGCTACCTGTGTTCTGTTGATGTTTATGGGGCGCGTAAGTGCGCAGTACATTATAATGATGATGGTGTTGGGAGCGATGGTTTTTGTCATACTGGTCGGTATAGGCAAGGTTTATCCTGAACTCGATTTGGTGCGTGTGGATACTTGGGAAAGACGGGTTGAAATCTTCCTGCACGATGAAGACGGAGGCTTCCAGGTACAGCAGGCCAAAATTGCCATTGCCAAAGGCGGGATCCTAGGCAATGGTCCCGGCAATTCTATGATGCGCCACTACCTGCCCTATTGCAATGCTGACTTTATCTATGCGATTATTTGCGAAGAATATGGGTTGATAGGCGGCACAATCGTGCTTGCGCTCTATGTGTTGCTCTTTTTGCGAAATGTGCGGCTTGTCACCAATAGCCCCAAAGCCTTTGGAGCATTTCTGGCCATTGGTCTGAGCCTGATGTTGACGGTGCAGGCGCTCGCCAATATGGCGGTAAACCTACACCTCGTGCCAGCCACGGGTCTGACTTTGCCATTGGTTTCGATGGGCGGCACTAGTGTGATGTTTAGTTGTATTTCGTTGGGGATGATATTGAGTGTGTCAAAATATATTGAGGGGTTGGAATAGCCGACTGTGATAAAATGGCACACGGATTTGACAGATAAAATGGATTGACACGGATTTTAAATTCTTAAACTACAAAATCTGCCACAATGGAATTTAAACACAAGGAAATAACGGAACAAATCATAGCAGCATACTATGACGTATACAATGATTTAGGGTATGGCTTCTTGGAAAAAGTTTACCAAAATTCCATGTTCTATGAATTACTTGATCGAGGCTTTAAAGTGGAGGCTCAAAAGCCAATCAATGTCTTTCGAAAAGGCCGTCGAGTAGGAGAATATTATGCTGATCTAGTAGTAAATGATATAGTGATTGTTGAATTGAAAGCGGCGACAGAATTGACAAATGACCATGAAGCTCAATTAATCAACTATCTGAGGGCCACAGAAATAGAAGTTGGCTTGTTGTTTAATTTTGGACTTAAGCCTCAATTTGAGAGAAAAATCTGGGACAATCACCTCAAAAAGCAGAACAAAAGAATGAGATAGAAACAAAACAAAAAAATCTGTTTCTATCTATTCTATCTGTCAAATCCGTGTTCCATTCTAACACCAGGGAAAGATAATCTTTCACCATTCCTAACCGTGGTGAATAAACAAGATGAGCGATCAAAAACTGAAAATACTCATAACCGGCGGCGGTACAGGAGGCCACGTTTTCCCGGCCATCGCTATCGCCGACGCCATCAAAAAAATGCGTCCGGATACAGAATTCCTGTTCGTGGGCGCCATTGGCAAGATGGAAATGGAGCGTGTGCCACAAGCGGGATACGCCATTGAAGGACTGAATATAGCCGGGTTTCAAAGGAGCATGAGTTTGAAAAACCTCTCGTTCCCGATCAAACTCTTGAGAAGCCTCTGGAAAGCCAGGAAGATTGTGCGGAAGTTTCAGCCGGATGTGGTGATAGGTACGGGAGGATTTGCCAGTGGGCCGGTAATGCAGGCTGCACAACGCGCAGGCATCCCAACCCTGATTCAGGAGCAAAATTCCTACGCCGGGGTGACGAACAAGATTTTAGGCAAAAAAGCCGCCAGGATATGTGTGGCGTACGATCACATGGAGCAGTTTTTTCCACAGGAAAAAATTGTGTTCACAGGGAATCCGGTGCGCTCAGACATTGTAAACCTGAAAGGCAAACGCGAAGAAGCATTGAAACACTATGGGCTTGACCCGGAAAAGAAAACCATCGTGGTTATCGGTGGCAGCCTCGGAGCCAGGACACTAAACAATGCAATGCGGGATAATGTGGAGTTTTTTGAACAATACTCCCTCCCAAAAGGGGAGGGCCGGGGTGGGGTAGAGATACAGGCGATTTGGCAATGTGGCAAATTCTACGAATACGAATACACGGCGATGGAAACGGCCAAATTGCCCAACATTCAATGCCGGGCTTTTATTGACCGGATGGATTTGTTGTACGCGGCGGCGGATGTAGTGATTTCTAGGGCAGGGGCATTGACTATCAGTGAATTGTGTTTGGTCGGAAAGCCGGCCATTCTCGTGCCTTCGCCCAATGTGGCCGAAGACCATCAAACGAAAAACGCACTCGCGCTGGTGGAAAAAGGCGCCGCCCGCCTCGTCCGCGATGGCGATGCTGGAGAGAAAATGTTGCAAGATGCACTGCTGATTCTGGAAAGCGAGGCGCTTGCCTTCAGTCTCAGCGAAAGCATCCGACAGTTGGGAAGGCCCAATGCAGCAGAAGCGATTGCAAGAGAAGCCATTAAATTGGTTGATAAACCTTCATAAACCCTCATCACCTTCATAAACATTAATATAAGAACATGAAAATCAATATTTTAACCATAACTCCTGGCACTCGTGGCCGTCACTGCTTGCCAGAAAGTCAACGATAAAAACCCTGCTTTGCTCGGCAAATGGCAGGGCACAGAATGGCTTATCATGGACAAGCCCAGTGGCATGGATGCAACACAAGTAAGTTTTGAATTCAAGGAAGACGGTTCCTATGCAGCTCAGTTCGGCACTCAAAAGCAAGCTGGCATCTGGCGCACCGAAAACGACAAATTATACACGACCGAAACCGGCAAAAAAGAAATTCTAGTAAAACTGCTCAAATACGACGGTGCTGTCCTTGATTTCGAAATGAATAGAGGAGGCCAAAAGGAAGTATTAAAACTGGTAAAACAATAACAATCCGCGAAAATCAGCACGATCCGCGAAATCCGCGTCACATGGAATTCCAACGCAATTAAAAATACTTCATCGGCATTGGCGGCATCGGAATGTCGGCCTTGGCCCGCTACTTCCGCCTGCATGGCGCGGAGGTGCATGGCTACGACCGTACGGAGACCGATCTGACCCGTGCACTCGTGTCTGAAGGGATGCAAGTGCATTATGACGATGATGTGAAGCAGATCCCGGATGGCGTTGACCTCGTGGTTTGGACACCCGCAGTGCCAAAAGACCACGCCGAAATAAACTGGTTTATTGAACGGAACTACCCTTTGAAAAAACGCGCCGAAGTGCTTGGCATCATCAGCCGCGCCAAAAAATGCGTGGCCATCGCAGGTACGCATGGCAAAACCACCACCTCGACCATGACAGCCCACCTGCTCCGCGCTTCGGGGGTAGATGCAACGGCTTTCGTGGGCGGTATTTCCGGGAACCTTGGCTCCAATTTCGTGGAAGGCAAAAGTGACTGGGTCGTAGTGGAAGCCGATGAATACGATCGTTCGTTCCTGCACCTCAGCCCGGATGTGGCGGTGTTGAACTCAATTGACGCCGATCATCTCGACATATACGGCACGCCTGAAGCAGTGGTGGAATCGTACAAGCAATTCGCCCGGCAAATCAAACCTGGCGGCAAATTGATTTACAAACACGGTCTGCCCCTCGAAGACGTGGCCGCAGAACTGCTGGCCTCGGGCCGTTTCGTTTTCACATTCGGCATCGAGGAAGGGTATTACGAGGCCTACAATGTGCATGTGGTAGATGGTCAAACTGCCTTCGGCCTGAAATCAACCATCTTCGACTGGAGCGATTTGCGACTGAATTACCCGGGCAATCACAATGTGCTAAACGCCACGGCAGCCATTGCGGCAACACTTGCGGCGGGCGGGTTTTCAACGGAATTGCGGGCTGCATTGGCTGATTTTAAAGGGGTAAAACGCCGCTTTGAAACCATCATAAAAACTGCCGAAACGGTGTACGTGGACGATTACGCCCACCACCCCGTGGAACTTGAAGCGGCGATTCAGGCCGCCCGTTCCCTCTACCCCGGCAAACGGCTCACTGGGATATTCCAGCCACACCTGTTCACCCGTACCCGCGATTTCGCGGACGCGTTTGCAACGGCTCTGGATAAACTGGACGAGTGCATTTTGTTGCCGATTTACCCGGCCCGTGAACTGCCCATTCCAGGCGTGAGCTCGGAGATGTTGTTGGATAAAATGACCTTGAATAACAAGCAATTAGTACAAAAAAACGAGCTGATACATGCATTAAAAAACCGTCGCCCCGAAGTCTTACTGACTATGGGCGCGGGGGATATTGACACGATCGTAGAACCTATGCGTTGTTGGCGTCCGCCAACAACCAAACCCCACCCCCCTCATCAACGCAATCACTTTATCACTCCATCGCTTCATCACTCATGACCGCACCCCGCATACGCTACGATCGCCTTGCATGGCTCATGTTCCTTTTCATCATCGGGATGATCTGGTACGTAGCCCGCAATCGCAAGGCAAACACCTTCGCCGAAGGGCTGCAGGTGAACGTCGTGGCTTTGCCGAGTGGAGACAAACTGATCAGTGAGCGGGATGTGCGGCAAGCGCTGTTGGCGGCATTTGGAAGCGACCTTGAAAACTCGGAACTCGTCAATCTCCAGGTGGAGCGTATGGAGCGTGTTTTGGAAGGCGACCCGTTTGTGAAAAACGCTGATGTGTACATTGATCAAAACAATCAACTGCATATCAAAATTGACCAGCGCGAACCAGTGGTTCGTGTGCTCGATAACAATGGGAACAATTATTACCTCGATGCGGCAGGCAAAAAGATGCCTCCGTCCAAAAACTTCGCAGCACGTGTGATCGTGGCCACGGGCAATGTTTCGCCCTACACCCCGGAGTTCCGCGAAAAGCGAAAAAGTACATTGAAAGACTTGTTTCATATCACGCAGACCCTTCTGACCGATGAGTTTTTAAAATCGTTCATTCAGCAAATTCATGTGAATAATCGAGGAGAATTCATCCTGGTTCCCCTCGTCGGCGACCAGAAAATAGAACTCGGCTCAGCAAGGAAATTGGAGGATAAACTGAACCGATTGAAGATTTTTTACCAGCAAGGGATGCCGTATGAAGGCTGGCGGAAGTATGAAACGATTAACCTCAAATACAGTGGACAAGTGGTTTGCAAGAGATAGGTTGATAAAGGTTTATGAAGGTTGATAAGGGTTGATAGTAAGACTCATAAATCTCACCTCAACAATTGAATAAAAAACTCGTGATCATGCAATACACCTATTCATTTGAGAAAATGGCAGTTTGGCAAATGGCAAGGCAGGTAGTCAAATTGATTTATTTGAAAACAAAAAGTTTTCCAAAAGAAGAACTTTTTAATGCAACCAGTCAAATCCGGAGAGCTAGTATTTCCATCTCTTGCAATTTGTCGTAAGGAAGTGCAAGAATCAACCCGCCAGACCAAAATCGGTTTTATGAAATCGCATTTGGAAGCGCGATTGAAGTTGTTAATCTCTTGATTATCTGCAATGATTTGGAATATTTCTCAAATGAGGACTATGCTTTGATTCGAACTGAAATGGAAAAATTAACCTATCACATCAACAAACTAAGCGGCAAAAACCGGAGGCTGAAATTGTTTATGAAGGTTTATCAGGGTTTATGAATGTTAATATCAACCCTCATAAACCCTCATCAACCTTCATCAACAAAAAAAAAGTTGACACAAAATATTTAAAATACAAATACCTTTGACGCGGGAAAGAGTTTCGACCGCCGAGTGGGTATTGCGAATAAAAATAACACCGAAACTCAATTCACTTAAATTCAACACATTATGACGGAGTTTGTCCCACAACCACACGATGTGATCGTCGCCTTAGACATAGGCACGACAAAAGTTTGCTGCCTCGCCGGGCGAAAAATGCGCACGGCAAACTCGAAATCGTCGGAATCGGCAAAGTCGAAAGCGCGGGCGTACTGCGCGGCGTGGTCTCCAACATCGAAAAAACCGTTGGCGCCATCCGTGAAGCCGTGGAAATCTGCGAGCGCAATGCACGTATGAAGTTCCGTAGCGTACACGTCGGCATTGCCGGTCAGCACATCAAAAGCCTGCAACATCGTGGCATTCTGACCCGCGAAAGCGATCACACCGAGATCGCCAACCGCGACATTGACCGCCTCGTGAACGACATGTTCAAGCTTGTGCTGCCACCCGGCGACAAGATCATTCACGTCTTCCCGCAAGAGTTCACCGTGGACTCCTAGCAGGGCATCACCGACCCGGTCGGATGTGCGGCGTGCGTTTGGAAGCAAATTTCCACATCATAACGGGGCAGATTACTGCCGTCAACAACATCTCCCGCTGCATCGAAAAGGCCGGCCTTAAAATCGCCGACCTCACCCTCGAGCCTATTGCCAGTGCCGACGCGACCCTCAGCGATGAGGAAAAACAAGCCGGCGTAGCACTCGTGGACATCGGCGGCGGAACCACCGACATCACGGTTTTCCACGAAGGAATCATTCGGCACACTGCTGTTATTCCATTCGGCGGCAATGTCATCACAGCCGACATCAAAGAAGGCTGCACGGTGATGCAACCGCAGGCGGAAAAACTCAAAGTGAAATTCGGCTCTGCCCTCACCAACGAGGTGTTCGACAACCGTATCATAACGATCCCTGGCCTGAAAGGCCGCGATCACAAGGAAATCAGCGAGAAAAACCTCGCCCGCATCATCCAGGCCCGGATGGAGGAAGTGCTCGATTACGTGCTGTGGGAAATTCGCCGCAGCGGTTACGAGCGCAAACTCATCGGCGGCGTCGTGCTCACAGGCGGCGGTTCGCTTTTGGCGAATACCGACAAACTCACAGAACTCCACACTGGCATGTCTTGCCGTATTGGAGTGCCTGTCGAGCACTTGGCACATGGTTATCACGAGTCGGTCAGCAGCCCGATTTTCAGCACGGCCATTGGTTTGTTGCTGCGCGGTTTGCAGGACATTGACCCTGCTAAGGCCAAGGACGAAGTGCCAACAGCGACTGTCGTGGACGAAAACCGCGAACCTTCCAACGTGTCCGAAGAAAAAGGCGCGACCTGGTTCGACAATGTTTTCAAAAAGACCAAGGAATGGTTCGAAGCCGAGCCTGATATGGACTTTAACAAGAAGTGAGGTTTATAAAGGTTTATGGAGGTTTATTAAGGTTGATACATGTTTTTCATATCAACCCTCATAAACCCTAATAAACCTTCATCAACACTTTTCAAACTGATAACTCTAAACAGAAAAATATCATGCTATTTGATTTGCCAAAAGATGAGCCTAGTATCATCAAAATCATAGGCGTAGGTGGTGGCGGTAGCAATGCCGTGACCCACATGTACAAACAGGGCATCGTCGGCGTAGATTACGCCATCTGCAATACCGACGCACAAGCCATGCACCTCAGCCCGGTGCCAACAAAAATCTCCCTAGGTCAAATCCTAACCGAAGGACGTGGCGCAGGCAGCAAGCCCTCTGTGGGCAAGCAAGCCTGCATAGAGAGCATCGAGGAAATCAAACGATTCCTCGAGGACGGCACCAAAATGGTGTTCATTACTGCTGGCATGGGCGGCGGCACCGGTACTGGTGCGGCCCCTATCATCGCCAAAGCTTCCCAGGAATTGGGCATCCTTACAGTCGGCATCGTCACGTTGCCATTCACCTTTGAGGGCAAGATTCGTGTCGGAAACGGCATGGAAGGCTTGGAAGATTTGCGCAAAAACGTGGATTGCCTCGTGATTATCAGCAATGATAAATTGCGCGACATCTACGGCAATCTGACCATTTCTGCCGCGTTCTGCGAGGCTGACAATATCCTTTGCACTGCCGCCAAAGGCATCGCGGAAATTATCACGGTTCCCGGCTACGTCAACGTAGACTTCGAGGACGTGAACACCACGATGCGCGGTTCCGGGGTTGCCATAATGGGGACCGCCTGCATCGAAGGAGAAAATCGTGCCTTCCGAGCTGCCGACGAGGCACTGCGCTCGCCACTGCTCGAAGACAACGACATCTTCGGCGCGAAAAACATCCTGGTGAACATCACTTCGGGGGCCAAAGAAGCCACGATGGACGAGATTTTTGAAATCACCCAATTTGTGCAGGAAAAAGCAGGGGAAACCGCCAACCTCATTTGGGGTAACTGCTTCGACGAGCGGCTGGGCGAAAAACTCGCAGTCACGATCATTGCCACCGGCTTTGAAGTGAGCGAACGCCGTAACCCTGCCCAGGCAGGCCAAAAATCAGCACAGTCCAACGAACGTCAGGTGGTGCACCTTGACGAGGAGGGCGTGGGAAAAAGAACCAGCCTTCTCTTTACAATTACGTCTGATGAGCCGTACAGCCCGGTAGATGAGAAGGCAGCCAGCGCGCTCGAATTGAGTTCGACAATATCCGGGAGACAGTAGACAAAATCCGTCGTACCGCGCCAGTGAGCAACGTCCCCTATCTCCGCGAGGAGGAGGAGGAACTCTCTCCTGAGGAGCGTCGCCGCCGGATTGAAGAAGCCCAACGCCGTCGTCAGGAGGCATTGGCCCGGCCCATAAATGTGGTGAAACTTTCTTCGCCACAAACGATCATTGACCTGGAAAGCCAACCCGCTTACCTCCGCCGCAGCGTCAACCTCGACGATGTGCCAGATTCAGAAAAGCAGGAAATGTCCAACTGGACCATCTCGCTCGAAGAAGAAGGGGAAATCAAAGTGGGTGGCAACTCGTATTTGCACGACAACGTGGATTAAGTGTCAAGTTAAAAGTATCAAGTTAAAAGTTTCAAGGGTCAAGTTTCAGGGCCACGCGATACGCCAACTTTCAACTTGTAACTTTCAACTTGTAACTTAAAAGAGAATATTTCTGCTAAGTTCAGCGGCCTCGGTGTGTGGGACACCGGGCCGCTTTTTTTATCACCTCTGCCTAACAAAATACCTGAATTGTGTTAGCCGTTCATTTTGAATGCCAACAGTTTAGCTGTTTGTCCTGCACCTTGCACAATTTTCAACTAGACGGAGATGGAAGCGACTTAGTTTTGTAACTTAAACACTAACTACCTATGCTATTCAATCTTACTTCTCGCCTTCGTCCCAATTCGTTCAACTTTTCAAGGCTGGTTGCCTCGCTCCTTGTATGTTGCCTTCCAGGCCTTCTGACATCTTTATTTGGCCAGACATTGCCAAACATCCAAAAGCCTCAGATAGCTTCCCAAACGGATACCCTTTGCGAAAAGTCTTTTTTTAAACGGCTTCTCGTGCAAGATCAATCAACCTATGGATACCAAATTGTACCAGCGCCAAACGGCAATTTTTATATTGCAGCTGCCTTGGATGGCAAAACGTATAGCCCTTGTGGACAAAAACATGGAGGTTTTTTGGGCAAAATCCGTTGAACTTGCCATCGGCGGCGAATACATCAATGATATGCGGCTGGATTCGGAAGGACAAATCATTGGTGTTGGCAATGCCACCAGCGCTCCCCCACAAAGTTTCGCTTTCAAAATAAATGGACTCACTGGGCAGCTCATTTGGCTTGGCCAAATGAATATCCCCAGCAATAGTTATTTCACTCGAATACTGGAGAACAGCAACGCCAGCAACTACATGGTATTTGGTCAAACAGACGATTTAGTCAATAGCAGCAATGGGTGTGATGCTTTGCTGATGGAAGTAAATCGGAACACCGGCGAATCAAATTGGGACAAGCAATACCACTTGGGCAGCTGCGAAATTATCAATGATGTAATCATTGAAGGCAATCAAACCTATGTGTGTGGACGCTATAACTTGCTTGGAGGCGGGCAATCTGGTTTTCGGGCAGGGCTTTCTTCTTTCGACAGTCTCGGCAACTTTCAATGGTCGCGACACTATCTGCGAACGGTGAACGAAGATGCGCGGCTATGCCAGCCAATGGTTCGTGAAGCCAACGGTTTTACTATTTTGGATGGGGCGACGACCAAGGTATCAGTCTTTCTGCGGTAGCATTGCAACTGATGCACACAACTCGGTGGGCGAAATGCTCTGGGCAAAAAATACGATATCTTAGGGGGACATGGGAACGTGCTTTCCAGATTTTGAGCCTTCCCGATGGTTATTTGTTGTGCGGTATATATCAGTCTGCAGATCCCCTTTTGGGTTCTGAGATTTATATCATCAAAACAGAAAAAGACGGCGACTATTTGTGGGGCAAATCTTATGGCGGCCTTGAGATGATAGGATGGCAGACTTCATTCAGCAATCAGATACGCTTTACCTGATTGGACGCTCCAGAAATGGATTATTGTCTGACATGATCATTGGGAAAATGGATTTGAACGGCAATGTGGACGGCCAATGTGGTTACATCAACGAGCTGGATGTTGCCGTTTCAGAATACAACAGCCCGCTTGATGTAGCACATACACTTGTACCGCTTGGCAATCCACACGATTATGGCATCGTCACCATGTTGTCCGATCCGACTGATGAGATCATAAACAAGCAAGTCTTTTGTGGAATAATCTGCGACACTTGCGAAACAGTGCAAATTGCGCAAACCATCGAATTTTACCCAGGCGATTCTGTGCTTATTGGCGGAACATTCTACACCCAGCCCGGCACTGTGGTTGATACAATTCCGGCTAACGGAACGGGCTGCGATACGCTTATAACCTACACTTTGGTGCTGGATATTTCATTCCTGAAAATACTGGGCAGAGGGAATAGCAATGAATCTGCATTGGGGGTTTATGACGCAAAGGATGGCAACCTGTATGTCAGCGGAACGGTAGGAGGCGATAGCCTGGCCATCATCAAGATGACACCCTCAGGAGATATTATCTGGTCAGACAGAATAAATTTCGTGGATAACCAAACCGAGTACATTTCTGAGATGATTGTAGACGATGAAGGCATGATTGTCGGTAGTGGCACGCTGGGACTTGGCAATTTATCCGGCGGCTTCGTATTTCGCTACAACCCGATGACGCACAGCATGCTCTGTGCAAAACGAATTGCTTTAAAGTGCCAGATATTGGGCGTTTTGCAAAAGCCGAATACAGGCAATTACCGCATTTATTTAAATTTTAATGACCCCTTGGGTGGACCGAATAGATTGTTGAAATGGGATGTCATGAAAACAACAGGAGATGCTATTTTAGGCACTGTCAACCGTTATGCCGTTGATACGGCTGATATAATTCGCAACCTTATTTTGGACGGCAATAAAATGTATGCTTGTGGCGGTTACGCATTTCAGGGTCAGGGCGTCGGCGGAACGCGCCATGGGCTTTCACGCTTTGATCTGGATGGCAATGTGGAATGGTCACGTCTTAGCTATGCTGATGCAAACACCACTCAACGTCTAATCGGCCACGATCTAATCCTAGATGATCAACACATTATTTCTATCTATTCTGGTGATGATGAAGGTATAAATGCAGATAGTACTACCATCTTTTTGCAAAAAAGCACCTTGGATGGAGATTTGATGTGGGTTAGGAAATTTGACCTCGGAGCGGGTTTCTCCAACGAAATTGCCGAGGAAGTAGTGAGTGTGGCCGATGGTTATGTACTCATGGGCCGCAACCGCAGCGGTTCCCGCGACCTGTTTTTTCTGAAAACGGATAAGGACGGGCACCTTATCTGGGCAAAAATGCTGGATATTGCAAAGGATGATTTTGCCAATATAGGTCACGATCAGTCTCAATTATTAGCCTTCGACAACGGGCTTTATTTTGCTGCATCCACAGAGGATGCGAGTGGACAATCAGACATGATAATCGGCCGGATGAATCTTAATGGGGAAATCGGTGTGGATTGCCATGATATTCAATCCTTAGATGCAACGGAAACTTCTGCCAGCAACGCCCCAAAACATCCCGGCAACCCTCCATAAATTGGGTAGCGGGACTGCCTGGGTCGATTTTCAGGATCCTCCGGTTCCGACGCTGACAATTCTGGCAGTTAAAAATATATGCACCACAGTCTGCGATACCTTCATTCAATTTATTCAAAACATTGAGTTATGTCTTGGGGATACGATTTCTATTGGCGGGGTATCGTATACACAACCCGGAACAGTATTCGATACCATCCCGGCCGTAGGCAGCGAGTGCGATACGCTCGTGACGTACCAACTTCAGTTCATTCAATCTTCTTTCCTCAACATTCAATGCCCGGCGAATATCACTGTTCAGGCAGCTGTGGGCGCCAGTGTAGCAGTGGTGCATTACAATAACCCGACAGCAATGACTGATTGTCCCTGCGGCGATGTGGAGATTGAATTGCAACAAGGCTTGGCCAGCGGTAGCAACCTTCCGTTGGGCGTCACACAGGTTTGTTTGGAGGCATCTAATAATTGTGGGGCCACCAGTGCTTGTTGTCTATCAATTACAGTACAACCCAGCCCCCAAGAGCTGGCATGCGATGTGAAAATCACGCCTTGTGTGAAATTTGAAATTCTTGGCATTTCCCAAAACTCAGATGCACAAAAAACATATCGTATGCGGGTAACCAATACCTGCGCTAACAAACTGATTTACACGGCATTCCAACTACCGAACGGCATTAAAGCCGACAATCCAGCCAACAACACCCTCTACACTGCACCAAGCGGAAGGCAATATGATGTGCGAAATCCCAATGCTTCGCCGATGCACTCGATTCGATTTAAAGCCCTGGGCGACGGGATTGCCAACGGTCAATCTGACATTTTTGAATATACCCTGCCACCACAAGCATCTCCGCTTTTTATCAATGCTATGGCCCGATTGTCTCCGAATTTAACGTATGAAGCACACCTTAATGTATTTGATTGTGTGGTGCAACAAAACGCTAAGCCCCATCCGGGCGGAGCTACTGAGCGCCAAGCCGTGGATATTGTTCAACAAAAGAGCATGGTAATATTCCCCAATCCGGCTTCTGACATACTTTATGTACAAATGCCTGAAGGTCCAAACCAGCAAGTGCAAATCCGGATACTGGATACTTATGGTCGGTCACAGTTTGATCAAAACACAACTTCTGAAACGAACCTGCTAAAACTTGAATTGCCCACGGAATTACCCTCCGGGTTCTATTTTGTGGAGGTGGTTGGTACATTTGGCGCGCGATACTTGGCGCGTTTTGTTCGGACAAATAAGCGTTGAGCGCTTTGATGACTTGAAAATTAATAGAGAAAGGCGGCCTCGGTGAGTGCGACACCGGGCCGCTTTTTTTGTTTTTCCCGAAACATTTTATTCCCGCTTTTTTTTAAAAATATTTATCCTTGCCGGGGAAACGCATTCAATATCTGCCAAATTTCCCGTGTCTCCCACAAAACATATTTTACTCTCTACAAGCCTGATTTTAAATGCTTTGTTGACGCTCCATGCGCAACATCAGTTTCGTCATCCCGATTATTACGGCAAAGAAACCGGCCTTGGAGATGAAGTGCAATGTATGGCAGAGGATGGAGAAGGTTACTTTTGGGTGGGCACCTACCAGGGGCTATACCGATTCGACGGTTCACACGCACGGCAAATTTTCCTCGATCCCGAGGGGAATAAAGGCTTTGGTACTGTTTCAGACATTACCTACGAAGCAGCTACCAACAAGTTGTGGTTTTGCTCTGATGCCGGTGTGTACCAATATGACTTGCGCAGCAAGACGATTCAACGATTCAACCCTGAAGATTACTTGCCAAAAAACGACATAGAGAATGGCAACGAATGTATTTTCCAGGATCGCCAGGGTGAGTGGTGGGGCGATTTTAATACCAAGGGTTTGGCTCATTTTCTAGCTGATAAGAAGCAATTAGAGTGTTTTGTGGTTTCGGAAAAGATTTGAAAGATGTAAGCGCGTTCAGCCTCGCAAACACGGTGATATGTGACGCAGGATGCACGCTATGATTCCATCATCTGGGCTGGCACCCGTAGCGGGTTGATTCGGGTCAACAAGGTGACAAAATCGCTGGAATACTTTCGGTACGGGCATCCAGACGCTTTGCTGGAGGAACAATCCAACGCGATGATATGTCTGTTGTCGTGTCCCGACGGGCGGCTTTTTATAGGAACTTGGAATGGCGGACTACTCGAATTTAACCCGGCGACGCAGCAATTCCAACAATTCTTTATCGGACATGGCGATGTTATTCTCGATAAACAAAGCAAAAAATTTTGCCTTGTCGATGACGGCCTCGATGCTATCTGGGTAGGCAGTGAAATGGGGATATGTCGGTTCGACATCAAAAATCAACCTTGTCGTTGGTGAAAAAAGATGCAACCTTGCATTACAGGGATAAAAACGGCCACTTCTGGGGCTACAAAACTGTCCTGATTCGTTACGATAAATTAAAAATCAATTGCCAATAATCCCAGTGCCAAACGACAACATCAAGTTGTTCAGGACCGAAAGCGGTAGGACCGAAATTTTTTACAAACAATACGGAAACCCCGGCGTAATGGCCTTTGATCCGGTTAGCAAAGCAGTGCGGGGATTGCCTTTCCCAGGGAAAACGACGAAGCCTATTGACGGCAATGTGCTCGCGTTCACAAAAATGGGTTTGCTTGCCAACGACCTGGAACGCTTGTATTTGTTGCCCCGGGGGCAACAAAATTTCATCGCTCTGCCCTATACCTTGCCCGCCAATGGAGGGTGGTTTAACTCCGAAGCCTTGCCCGACGGCGGGGCGGTCATTACAGGCGAGCGCGGTTACCTTATTCATTTTAAACCCGGCGAACGCACGCCCGATGTTGATGCCCCGGCAGCAACAGGTGGTGGTATTGAGGGCTTTCAGGATGGGCTGAAGGTGTCGACTGTGGACCAATGGGGGCGGGCCTGGATGCGTTCCTCCGGTGGCTTTTGTATTTTCGATCCCCGCAGCGGGCAGTTCCAGCGGTTTGCTCATCGCCAAGCACCAGAAAAGTATTTTTCAGATATAAGGGATTTTTGTCCTGACAATCAGGGCCGTATGTGGTGCATCGGACCAGACGTACTGGGCTGGATAGACGCGGCACATCCCGAAAATGGCATTCAGAAGCGATACAGTGCTTCTAATGGTTTTGACTTCAGGGGTAATTGGAGTCTTCGTGTGGATTGGAAAGGCCGGATATGGTTTACCTCTTTCAAAGGAATCATTCAATTTTTTCCCGAAACCGAATCGTATCGCATATACTCGTCAGTCGGCAAGGCGATGGAATTTTTTCCTGATGGCAACGCCATATTCAGTTATTGGACAGGCATCAGTTATATACCGCTCGATTCGATTCGTTTCGATACCCTACAACTCCGCCCCTACGCTACTTGGTTCAAAATTTTTGAAAAAGAACGACCTCTTGAGGGTAATCTGCTTTCGCCCCAGGATATCTGGCTTGCTCCTGACGAAAACTTTATTTCCATTGGTTTCTCTTTACCGGGTTTTTCAGACGAGCAGACTATCATTTTGCGTATCAGCTCACAGGCGTGAACGACGATTGGGTGAATGCAGATGCCGACAATTTGGCGGCTGCTTACACGGATCTCGGCGGCGGCGACTATGTGTTTCGTCTGAAAATCCGCGATGCGACAGGGCAATGGAGCGAGCAACCTTATGAACTGCGGATTCACATCGCCACGCCCTGGTACCGCAGTTGGCCGGCGTGGTTGCTTTATGCAGGGTTGGCGGCTTTGGCTGCACGATGGTGGTTGCGCAACCGCGAACGTCAGTTGCTGGTGCAACAAAAACTCCACGAAGAAAAGCGTGAAGCAGAACGGCTGAAAGAACTGGATAATTTCAGAAACCGTTTTTTTACAAATATCACCCATGAATTCCGAACGCCACTGACGGTGATTCTCGGGATGGCGAGCGAATTGGAGACGGAATCAACTACCGAAGGAAGCGCAGAAAGACTGCCGTCAAAAACTCAGCATTCGTTGGCGCTGATTCGCCGCAACGGGCAAAGGCTGCTTGATTTGGTCAACCAAATGCTTGCGCTGGCCCAGCTCGATGCCGGTAGTTTGCCCGCAGATGGGGCGCGGCGATGTGATGAACCACCTGCGCATCCTCGTGGAAGCCTTCCATTCGTATGCGGTGTCGCAAAAAATAGGCCTTCAGTTTCATGCTGCCCCAGAGCATTTTGAGGTGGATTTTGACCCTGAGTTGTTGCAACGTATTGTCAGCAACCTGGTTTCCAATGCGTTGAAATTTACAGAGGAATATGGCAACGTGCTCGTTAACGCCAAAGTGGTTATAGCGCAAGGACAGGGAGAGCAGCTATTGTTGGAAGTAAGTGATACGGGGAGCGGTATTTCGCAGGAACAAATTCCTCACATTTTTGACCGTTTTTATCAAGGGGATTCTACGCCCTTGCGAGGCGAAGAAAGCTCGGGCATAGGCTTGGCCTTGGTGAAAGAGATTGTCAGTTTGTTGCACGGGCGCATTGAAGTAGAGAGCGAGGTAGAGCGGGGCAGCACTTTTCGGGTATGGTTGCCAGTGACACGCTGGGCAGAAACAGAAGCGGGGAACGGGTCAGATTCCAGTATTGGATTTATTCCTGAAAGCCTCGTCAACGGTATAGAGGAACGGCTTGAAATGTCGAAACCGCTTGCGCTCGTTGTCGAAGACAATGCCGACGTTTTGGATTACATCCGGGCATGCCTTCTCCCGGAGTGGGAGGTGCTCACTGCCCGGAATGGAACCGCCGGACTCAGCTTGGCACAGGAGGAATTGCCGGATGTCATCATAAGTGACGTGATGATGCCGGGGATGGACGGTTTCGCGCTGACCGAAGCGCTCAAATCGGATTTGCGCACCAGCCACATTCCGATTTTGTTACTGACGGCAAAATCTACCCGTGCCGACCTTCTTGAAGGGCTTTCGAAAGGTGCGGACGATTATCTTGTAAAACCTTTTGACAAAGCCGAATTAATGTTCCGCTTGCGCAATTTTCATTTGCAACAACTGCGCTGGCAAAACCGTCCCGTCGAACCCGAGGCCCCCGATCCGCTCCCAGATTCCGAACGGGCTTTTCTACAAAAAGTAGACGCAGCCATCGAGGCACACTTGGATGAAACAAATTTCAAGTCGGAACATTTGGCGCGCGCCGTAACCCTTAGCCGGGTACAGCTGCACCGCAAATTGACGGCACTGGCGGGTATTTCCACGGGGTTTGTACATTCGCCGTTACCGATTGCTAAGGGCGAAAAATTTCTTAACTACGACAGATTTGACAGTTTCCGAAGTAGCCTGGAAAGTGGGTTTTGAAAACCTGTCGTGGTTTTCCCAAGCCTATCGGGAGGAATTTGGCGAAAGCCCGAGGGATTCGCGCAAACAGTAGTGCCTCCTATTCACGTAACACACAAGAGCCTGTTTTTCAACCTTTTGCAGGACATTATTGCATCGCCGATGAAACAATACCCACACTTTTTTTTCCAGAACTAAAGTTTTTGAAATCCTGACTAAATTTGAGGAGATAGGTCGATCAATACATTTGAGCCATATTTAATTTCTTCACAAAAATCTGGCTCATGAAACATTATTCCACTCTGTTTATCCTTTGCCTTTCGCTCGCGCTCAACGCGCAAAACGATACCTGGACCTACTTCGCCCCTCCGCCCGACCCATACTGCCAGGCAGCTCGGGGCAACAACATCCTCATTGGAACCATCGGTGCAGGCATCGTGCGTTTCGACACGCTGGGCAACCGCACTTTACTCAACACAGACAATTCAACCATTCCATCCGATACCGTCACTTATCTCGCTATAGATGCGGAGGAAAACTGGTGGATGATTCAAGCCAATGGCTTCAGTCGTTTTGATGGGATCAACACTCAGACCTGGACTTTAGCACAAATGGGGTTTCCGGTCAACACATTCGTCCGGGAAATGAGAGCTGCCCCCGACAGCAGTATGTACGTCATATCCGACAATGGCGTGGCGATTTTCAAGAACGACACATGGTCGGTACTGAACACGTCCAATTCAGGACTGCCTACCAATAACGTCTGGGATGTTGCTTTCGGCCCTGACGGGAAGCGGTATTTTGCCACAACTGGTAGCGGGATTGTCGTTCAGGACGACGCGACCTGGACCTCCTACACCAGCGCCAATACGGGTATTTCCATGCTTAACAACGTGTTTTCTGTGGCCTTTACGACGGAAGGGGTGCTTTGGGCTATTGGAGGGGTGAATCCTGTTTCTGCGATCCGACTCGCCAAATTTGAAGCTGGAATCTGGACTGGTTTTACTGCTGTCAGTATCGGCATAACTCCGGGGGTGCCCTTGCGGAAACTAACTGCAGGTAGCGCGGGACAGCTTTATTTGACTACCTCCTCTACTGTTTCCATCTTCCAGCAAAGCAATTGGGCGCATTATAAATCGCAGGAAATCGGCTGCACTCCAGATGGAACAATAGCGCCAGTAGAAGACGGTGCGGCAAATATCTGGATATTCACTTCCTGTCAATTGGCCCGCTTCGATGGCCAAACATGGCAACTATTTAGCGCAGGCTTGCCCGGCCCGCCTCCAGGTATCTTGTACGACGGCATCGCCGAAGGCGCCGACGGTAGTATCTGGATAGGCACTTACGGCGGAGCTTATATCGCGCGCCTGAAAAACGACGACACTTGGGAACAGTGCCAACCTCTAAATTATGGTGCAGCACAAAACAATGTGTACAGCATACAAGGCGCACCAGACGGGCAGATGTGGTTTGGCCTCAAAAATAGCGAGATATTGCGTTATGCCGACGGCAATTGGACCCTTTTCGACACCTGTGCCGTTCATTTCCCCGGTCACTTTGTACTCACGGCTGCTACAGCGCCAAACGGCGATCAGTGGTTTTCCCTCTCTCCATATCCATCTTCACCTTTTGCCGCCGGATTGGCGCGTTACACTGTTGGCGGACTTTGGGAATTCTTTTCAGATGCGAATGCTCCGCTGGCCCTTAATCAATATATTCGCAAAATAATCTTCGAAGCCAACGGCACGGCATGGTTTGCAACCACTTATGACGGAATACTCCGCTATAGTGGCGGGGTGTGGGAAACCCTCAATATGAGCAACTCCGGGTTGCCCAGTAACAGGGTCTTTTACCTGGCCCTGGCTCCTGATGGTGCCATCTGGGCTTGCACTGAAGTTGGTCTGGCCCGTTTCGATGGACAAAACTGGACTACACTCAACAGCTCCAATTCGGGGTTGCCATCGGATGTGAATACAAGGGTCGCGTTTGACAATGCTGGTGGTATGTATGTGGGCTACCCCCGCCCAGGTATGGTTCCCAGTGTAGCCGTATTGCGCGGCGGCAGCTGGACTGAACTCATGCCACTCATGCCGCTCGCTGGGCAAAATTTCTCTTACAATGAACCGGATGCCTTTATCGTGGACAGCCAAAACCGGCTGTGGTTTTCCGAATTCTACAATGCCGGAGTGTTTAATTACAATCCGATGTTGGTGAGCACGGGCGAACCAGATACGGCACCAACTCACATTTTAGCTACTCCTAACCCGACGGCTGGCCTAACCACACTCCATCTCGAAACACCGCTTGCCAGCGAAGCGAGCCTAAACGTCTGGAACAGCCTGGGGCAAAGTGTTTACACCACCATTGTGCCGCAAACGGCCGGGACAACAATTTCGGTAGATTTGGGAAATCTTCCTGCTGGAGTGTACTGGCTGCGGTTGTTGCAGAAAGGCGGGGCTGCTGGGGCTGCTAGGGTGGTGGAAGCGGTAGCAACGCTGCCCAAAATCCCGTCTTGAACTGCTGAGAAAAAGGAGATGAAATACTGAATTTCCAAATGATAGCGGCCTCGGTGTGTAAGACACCGGGCCGCTTTTTTTATGTGAAGTCTCTTCACCCCCCCTTCCGCTTCGGCGCTTTCTTAATCGGCTTCTTATACTTCATATCGCGCATGAATTTCGTCTTGTTGCCCTTGTTCACCTTTAAGTTCTTAGCCTTTTTTTCATGAAAAGCGCCCACGGGTTTGGGCGGTAATTTGAGTTGGATTTCCGGGCCGGAGTACCGCTCACTTTCTATCAAAATATCCGAAATAAGCAGTCCCTCTGGTAAAGGGAGCTCCGGAATTTCTTTTTTCATCAAGGCTTCGATGGCGTCCTGATAGGGTAGTTCGGATTCGGTAACAAATATTAAAGACGCTCCATCGCGGTCGGCGCGGCCAGTTCTGCCAATGCGGTGGATATAAGTCTCCGCATCAGTGGGTGTGTCAACATTGATGACATGGGTCACGTCCGAGACATCTAGCCCTCGCGCCAACAAGTCGGTACAGATCAGACCACGACACAGGCCTTTTTCAAAAGCCGCCACTGCATTCAATCGAAAATTCTGCGATTTGTTGGCGTGGACAATCTCAAATTGTTCAGGAAAACGCGCATCCAATTGCTTGTGAATCACATCGGCCATCCGTTTGGAAGGGCCGAAAATCAGCACTTTTTGCATTGAATCGTCGGTAGCGAGAAGATGTTCGAGCAGGTTGAGTTTGGTGTAAAAATTGGGCACATGATACACATGCTGTTCAATACGCTCCAAGGGAGTGCCCATACGTACTGCCTCAACAATGACAGGGCCTTGGAAAAAAGTCTGAATAAGATCGTCCACTTCTTCCGACATGGTGGCGGAGAACAACAGGGTTTGTCGTTTGCGGGGCAGAAGGTCGAGGATACTGGTCAGTTGCGCCCGAAAGCCAAGGCTCAGCATTTCGTCCATCTCGTCAATCACAAATTGCTTTACGTATTTCAAGTTCAGATACCCGCTCATAGCCAAATCAACCAAGCGGCCTGGCGTAGCGACCAGAACGTCCAAGCCGTTCATTACCAATAGTTTCTGTGTATTGATGTTGGTTCCGCCGTACACGCCTTCTACGCGCGTGTTCATATATACGGTCAGTTTTTTGAGTTCACCGACCAGTTGAACCACCAGCTCACGAGTGGGGACAACGACTAATACACGTGGCTCTTTTTGCTTGGAAAAATTGAGTTGGCGAAGGATGGGCAGCAGGTATGCATAGGTTTTTCCGGTCCCCGTTTGGGCAATCCCAACCACGTCGCGGCCCGACATCACCACCGAAAACACTTTTTGCTGAATGAGCGTTGGCTCGGTAAGCCCTAAATCGCTGAGGGCGTTTAGCAGCGGGGCATTCAAGTTCAAATCTTCAAAAGTCATAGCGCACAGTCAAATTTGGGGGCAAAGGTAGGGTAGATAAAAAAACAAAAACCGGCGGATCGCTATGGGCGACGCTGCCGGTTCTGCCATACTTTAAACTTGGACGGATTAAAATGAAAGTATTGAAAAAGGAAATCCTAAGCGGAGCAGGTTTGGATATTGGGGTATTAGGATATTTGGAAATTAACGAGGCAAAAGTATGCCAAGTTTTTTAAATGAAAGGTAATTGACAAAAAACCTCCAAGTAAAAAGTTACAAGTAGCAAGTTGCAAGTAAAAAGTTACAAGAAGAAATCCTGGGGTTGAAACTTGCTACTTTTTACTTGCAACTTTTTACTTGTAACTTGTAACTCATTTACCCGTAAAATTAGCTTTCCGTTTTTCCACAAATGCCGCCGCCCCTTCTATAAAATCCTCCGTTCCACAGCAGTCGCCGAATGCGTGCACTTCCTGGCCAAAACCGTCCTCCCCATCTTCAAAATACGCGTTCACAGTTTCGATGATTTTTGAAATGGCAAGTGGGGCCTTGGCGGCAGTTTTCTCAATTAGTTCTTTGGCTTTCAATACTTCTTCACCCGGAGGCACCATATAGTTTACCAATCCAAGGCGTAGGGCTTCCTCTGCACCGATCATTTCTGCGGTCATTAAAAGTTCGGTGGCTTTGGTCTTTCCGATCAATTGTATCAGTCGCTGGGTGCCGCCATAACCAGGTATTAACCCTAGGTTCACTTCGGGCTGACCGAATTTGGCGCGTTCGCCTGCTACCCGAAGGTGACAGGCCATGGCCAATTCGCAGCCTCCGCCAAGTGCGAAGCCATTTACAGCTGCTACCACCGGACGATGGAATCGTTCGATGAGGAAAAAAATATCCTGTCCGCGTTGGGCCATTTCCATGCCCTCTGTGGCGCTGAGGTTGCTAAATTCCGTGATGTCGGCCCCGGCCACAAAGGCTTTTTCGCCTGCCCCGGTAATGACCACTCCTTTAAGTCCTTCGATTTTCGGACCCTCTTCACCAAAAAATTGGCGGAGTTCCAGCATGGTCTGAGTATTCAGCGCATTCAGGGCTTTTTCGCGGCTGATGGTCAGGGTTGCGATGCCGTTTTCGAGCGAGATTTGTACGTTTTCGTATATCATAATCGTGTTGATTTGTTGATTTGGTTAATTGTTGATTCGAATGCCCAACGCTTGTATAATCGAATAATCTAACAATCGAATTAATCTAACAATTAGTCTTCCACCTTCAACACCTCTATTTCCTCCGCCTTCCAATAGACTGCTTTGTCCAGTCCGTAATTGCTCAAGCGATTGTGGTAAAAATAGAGGACCCTGAAATCGGAGGACATAATTTCGCCCTCTTTGGTAAACTGGAGTGGTTTTTCAGTGTGATAAATACCGAGGTTTTTCACGCCATCGTGGACAAGTTCAGCGGGTGATAGGCGAAGTTCCGGCGCAAGTTTGATTTTATCTTCACGTTCCCATTCGAACAGTTTTTCCTGCATCTGTTCTACCACCTCTTCTACGGCCCGGAAAGGGAAAACATAATCGTCGTGCGGTAGACGGAGGATGCCAAAAAGATCAAGTTTAGGGTTTAGATGTGAGAGCATTTCAAACACAGCGTGTGCTACCAAGTGGCTGCTAAGTACCACGTTTTCAACATGATAGCGCTCTGCAATACGCTCAGCCAACAGCTTGGTGTACTCCTCTTCTCGCTGACGATCTTCGGTCACTTCGCCGCGTGAGCGGAAATATTCGCGAACCTCGAGCTCGTTGCCATAGTGGTCAAAACTCTTCCCTTCGGCATCCACGAAATTGCCCAACACATCCATAGGTTTGCCCACACTCAAAGTGATATCGCTTGAAGTGCTGAAAAACCGCCAGATAAACCTGAACCACGAACGAACACTCGTGCCTTCGTCGCGTAGGCGGATATAATTCTCCTTTCCGGTGTTGCGCAGGTGTTGCTCAATCAAAAAGGGCGCTTCCAACACAAAATTATAGCAGAGAACAAGCGGAACAACAAAGACTTTGCCATCTGGCTGTTGACTGCTTCTGCTACTGCTCCCTCCTTCCGCTGTGGCTACGGCGGGTAAAACTGTCACTGTTTCCCGCCACCATTGCCCTTTGCGCCTCCACTACTGTGCCCAACAATCCCATTTTGAGGTCAGTTTCAATTGCGCCGTCGCGGGAACGAGTGCCTCCTGGGAAAAACAAACTATTCACCCCACGCTGAATGCTGAGTCGGCTCATGGTTTTGAGCGTTTCGAGATATACGGGGTTTTTCTTCCTCCGGTCTACTCGATACGCGCCGAGGCGGTTCATATAATAGGCCGCCGGACCGAAATTGTACAAGTTCAGGCCAGCACCGTAACTAAAAGAGGGCAGACCCATGATTTGATCCATGGCATAACCTACGAGGATAGAATCGAGGTTGCTGTTGTGCGTAGGCACCACCACTACGGTGCCGTGATCAAAAAGCGATCGCACAGTCTCCACATCACCAACGATATTGAGCCGCTCGAACAGGTTTCGTTTGCCGCGAAACATGGCGCGAAGGCTCCGTCCAACAGCAGCATTAAAAATACGGTTGAAAAACGCTGTCAAAAAACGCTGTGCAAAACGAAACGTTTTAACCTGGAAGGTGCCAACAATCTCTTCTGAATACCGGTGAATGATCTTTCGTAGGATTTGCTCGCTTTCTTCGCGCGCTTCAGCGCTATCGCGGTCAAGGCTTTTTTTGATAAGCCGTTTACTGATCCTGTTCCAGAATGAGCGGTCATTCGGCGGATCCACTTTCCAGGGGTCTTCTTTGATGCGGATGCGTTCTTGATAAATGGTTTTGACCAGCACATCAGAAAGGTCTTTTTTGTGCTTAGAGGCAAGCCGTCGGAACGTGTGCTCGTCAATCTCGCGCACAAATTCAGTGCGGTCTTTACTCAGCCGGTAAATCGGCCAATCTTCGATGCGCTCTATGACGCGGGGATATATTTTGACTTCTTTTTCCAAAATTCAATTTTTCTTGGACGTTGGACTATTGGACAACTTCACCGCTTTACCAATAAATTCCAGTATCTCTTCACGCCCTGTCCGCCTTTCGGCAGAACTGACAAAATAAGTAGGTAGGGTTTCCCAGTTTTCGGAAAGTTTCCCCATAAATGCGGCAATATTTTCTTCCAATTTGGGCTTCCCGATCCGATCGGCTTTGGTGAAAATAATGACAAAGGGTACCTGCAATTCCCCGAGGCTGTTTATAAATTCGATATCAATCTTAACAGGGGGGATATTTGAATCAATCAACACAAAAGCGCAACTGAGTTCCAGACGGCGGGCAAAATATCCGTTGATCAAGCTCCCTAGGCCTTTTCGATCCCCCTTTGATACACGGGCATACCCGTAGCCTGGAAGATCCACCAAATGCCACAACTTATTGATCAAGAAGAAGTTGAGCAGACGTGTTTTGCCAGGCGTGCCCGATACTTTTGCCAATCCCTTACGAGCTGTAAGCATATTGATCAAGGATGATTTACCTACATTGGAACGGCCTATAAAGGCAAATTCCGGTGGTCCGCCTCTCGGACAGGCACTCTCCTTTGGATAACTGGCAACAAAGTCCGCGCTTGAGATTTCCATAATTAGATCCGCTTCTTCAAGGTTATAGCGGCTAAAGGCTGGCAAAGGTAGCAACTTTACCCGCCCACCGTTACCAAACAGTTAATCTCTCCTTATACTTGGCAACCCTGCACACGAAGCCTGATGGCGTTCCGTTTAAGCCTCCAATTTTCCAACCAAACACTATTCGCTCAAAACATGAAAAATCTAATTTTTGCAATCCTCGCCCTCCTTGTTGCCAACTCTGCTCAAGCCCAATTTTTTGGCCTTGGCCTAAAAGGCGGTCTTAACACGCAGATCAACCACCCAGACGATATCAGCATTGGCAACGGTGGTGATCCCAACTTCAATTTTGGTGTGGACGGCCGCAATTTCGGCACCCAGTTTGGGGCATACATGCGCTTTGGCAACAAATTTTTTGTTCAGCCGGAAGTATTGTTCAATTCCAATAAGATTGACTACAAAATTGGCGAATCGGGCGTCGGTGAAGTCATCAAAAACGAAAAATACCAATACCTTGATATCCCGGTTTTGATGGGTGTTAAACTTGGCCCATTGCGCTTACAGGCTGGTCCGGTTGGCCACTATTTCCTCAACTCAAAATCAGAACTGACTGATTTCGACGGCTATGAGGCCCGATTCAAACAAATGACCTGGGGCTGGCAGGGCGGTTTGAATATCGGTTTCAAACGTATATCGCTCGACCTCCGTTACGAAGGAAATTTCAGCAAGCAGGGCGACCACATTACTTTCTTCGGCGATAAGTACAATTTTAGTGATTCCCCAGCGCGAATTATTGTGGGACTGAATTTTGCGATTGTGAAATAGCTTGTTTTTGAACACCGATTAAACTGAAACCGCCGAGACCACTGAATTTTTCAATGTCATACTTTGAAAAATTCGGTGGTCTCGGCGGTTTCAGTTTAATCGGTGTTCTTCCTGCCTTGCGAGGGTCTTACGACCCCGCACAGTTCTTCAGGGCATCATAAACCTCCTTTGCCGCCCTGTCCCAGCTGAATTGCTCCCTCCGCACACGCCCTTTTTCAACCAGTTTTGAACAAAAGCGCCATCACTCCATAGTTTTTCCAAACCATCGGCTATCGCGGTTTCAGAAAGTGGGTCAACAAGTAGCGCCGCATCGCCCGCGATTTCGGGCAGGCAAGAAGCGTTAGCGGCCAGCACCGGCGTGTCGCAATTCATCGCTTCGAGTATTGGCAGGCCAAAACCTTCGCTCAGCGAAAGGTAAGTTAAGGCAGTGGCAGAAGCAGTCAGCAGCGACAAGTCTTCCTCCGAAACATAGCCAAGGAAATGGATATCTGCCCGGTGTGCGGCCTGCTCGTATGCCGAGCGGACTTCCCCCGTTTGCCAGGCAAAACGGCCCGCGAGCAGCAACTTCATCGGCGCGGAAGTTTTTGTTTTGAAAAGGTCAAAGGCGCGAATAAGGCGCGGAATATTCTTACGTGGATGGATGGCGCCGGCGTAGAAAAAGTACGGTTTCCCTTCGGCAAATTTTACCCTAACCGTTTGTTTATCAGGCTCATTCAAGGGGCGAAAAACTTCCCGGCAACCATTGTAAACGGTGGATATTTTTTCCAAAGCAATGCCACAAGTTTGGGCGATGTCCTTTCGCACATATTCCGACACTGTCAGCACCCGGTCAGCGCAATGCAGGAATTTTGGTAAAAAATGAAGCAGGAAATGCCGGTGCAACAGCGGGACTTGCTCCGGAAAATGCAGCGGTACCAGGTCATGACAAGTCATCACTGTAGGCACTTTGGTGGAAAGGCTGCACATCGAATCGGGCGAAAAAAACACCTCAACGCCATGCTTTTTCAAGGCTCTTGGAACGGCCCACTCAAACCAGGCCAAAAACTGTGGTGCAAATCGGGCACGAGGCGCAAGCACAATCGGCGTCACATTTTCGGCATAAACAAAACGCTCATCAAAAGGCCGGTCGAAGAGAAAAATGAACGCATCTTCAGGATGGGCCAACACCATCCGCCGAACGATCTCATGCGTATACCAGCCAAAGCCTTCGAGTTGGCCGGGCAGGAGGAAGCGGGTGTTGATGGCGATTTTCAAGAATAGTGAAGTATGAGCGGTAAATGCGGCGAAGGTCGCGTTCTACATTGAAAACCTAATAAAAAACGACCCGCCGAATGGGCGAGCCGTTGGAAAATTCCAGATTTATCTTTCAATTCAAAAGCTTCGAGCCTTCCTTTTTCGATTTTTTCTTCAGGCTAAAAAAATAATCCAAGCCTGCACCGAGCGTGAATTTGCCACTAGGCCCAAGCCAACGCTGATAGCGGCACTGAATTTCAAATTTACCATGGCGAAATCCCAGGTTTGCCAATAGACCAGTTTCTCCTTTTTGCTGTGTATCCAAGGGATCTTTGAGTGTCGCATTGACAAAGCCACCAGCTCCGAAGTACACGGTCGGTGAAATCCGCCATTCGGGTATGACACAAAAATTCAGATAAGCGAATCGAATATTGGAAAACGTGTACCGGCCTCTTGTGTGATTGGCCTCTATACGAGCTGCAAAGTGACGTGAAAAACAGTTTCGGCCTGAAATGCCCAATTGCCATTCGCCCGCGTGCTGGCCTTGAGATACATCACCATTACCTTTTGGGTCAACAAAGTCATTTTGATAAAACAATGGCCGAAGGCCGATTTCAGTTTGCGCAGAAGCGAGGGATGAACAAGCGAACAGGAAGCAAGCAGATAGGAATGCCTGAAAAATAGATTGTTTCATTGGAAAATTTTGAATGGGTTAAGGGTTAATTGTTTTCGTTTGACAGTAATGTCAAGATTGATTGTATGCGTGAACTGTTTTTGGGATTAAAAAAGTTCCTAAACCTCCAGGCTTTTTAAAAAGATCAGGTGAGCAGATTATGGCCAGGCGCTGGCAAGGAATGTGAATTGGTTTTGTGGAAAACTTGTGACTGTTCCAAGCAGATTTGAACGTTACTTTTGTGCTTCCTTGCAAAACCTTTGAGATTCTAAAAACTTCTCAGATTTGTTCGCATATCGTTCATCGTTTTTACCCGCCGTCCACCCCCTGACAAAGGCGGGCATAGTTAATATCTAATGCTCGATTTTTCCTCAGCCCGACTTTCCCGTTTAGCCGCCACATGGGTCGGCAACAAAAATCGCTACGAAGGCATCGTAGTGCCCAAGCAAACCCTTATTCCGATCCACGACGCAGCGGAGGAGATGCTCATCGCTTCCTTCCTTAAGCCCTTTGAAAAAACGGAGGAGTTTTTCTACTTCCACCACGAGGAGGATGTAAGCCAACACCAAGTATATCAGGCTTGTATGGAGGTTTTCAGAATCCGGAAAGCCTTACGGATCATGCAGCCAACCTGGCGCAAATGCTTTACGCGCACTGCGAAAACCCAAAGGTGCAGGGCGGAGAATTCTTCCTGGCGCATTTTGAAGATTTGATGCTACAAGGAGAGCCAACCACTGCCATTGGCCTTTGGAAGGTTGAAAACAAAGACCCTTTTTTTAAAACAGAGCGTTCAGCGGAATCCTTCGTGCTTAATATCATGGAGGGCATCCCAACTGGGAAACCACAGGTGGCAGCGGTGATTTTCAACCTAGACGAGGGAGAAGGTTTCCGCATTTGTGCGGTGGATACCGTGACCAAAAAGGACGAGCGTTCTTTCTGGAAAGACGAGTTCCTGCGCCTGCGCCCCATTGAAGATAACTATTTCAACACCCGCCACCATATTAGCCTGGCTAGTGAGTTCATTAGCCAAAAAGCGCCGTTCAAATTCGGGCTTGACCGTACCGAGACCATTGACATGCTAAACCGTTCGGGCGAATATTTTAAAGAAAACGACCTTTTTGAGGTGGATGATTTCACCCAAAAATTATTCCCCGAAGCAGAACAGCAAGAAGCCTTCCGCGAATTCCGCGAACAGTACGCAACCGCCTACGCTGTGCCGCTTGAAGACAAGTTTGACATCAGCGACCAGGCTGTGAAGCGCGATTTCAAAGTGTTCAAGAGCATTTTGAAATTGGACAAAAATTTCCACATCTACGTTCACGGTCGGCGCGACCTAATCGAACGAAGTTTCGACGACGAAAAAGGCAAGAAGTATTATAAGGTGTGGTTTGAGAATGAGGAGTGAAGGAACACGGATGACGCGGATTAGACACGGATTTGAACAGATTATTTCAATAAATTTATCTGTTCAAATCCGTGTCCCATCCGCGTGATCCGTGTTCCATCTACAATTATATCTGACCAATCAACCGCTCTTTCAATTGCTTAAACTCCTCTTCGTTAAGTATCCCCGCATCCTTCATGTCGGAAAGTTTTTTGATTTTATCAATCGCGGCATCCGAATCACTTTGGGGTGCTGGTTCGTTCTGGCTTAGTTCCTGCACCATTTTTTTGCCTTCCTCCATTTCTGTTTCGTAGGTTTTGCGGGCTTTTGTTAAGTCCAAATCCTCCAGGGTGCCGCCACGCTCAAGGTGATTTGCGACGGTCCGCCCCAGCGCCCAGGTAGAGGCTCCTGAAAGGATGGGCATACTCAATTCACCAATAATGGTACCCACGCCGGGAATGGCTTTTACGAGGCTCGCGCCCAGACGCGCTGCGCTGCCACCAACTATGGCCGAAACGATGGTTTTGCCCAGGTTATCAAAAAAACTGACGTTGTAAAGTTTGGCAAGTTGGCGGAGCATATTGAGCTGCACCCCGCTCACGGCCAGCAAATCCATGCCTGGAAGCGGAATAAGTGCTGCGCCGAGTGAAAAGCCGACGTGGTTTTTAATAATTTCGGAGGCTTTGGATTGTTTTTCTTCTTTTGACATGGCTTTGGAAAATGATTTTTCATGCTCGATGAGATCGAACAAGGTAAGGAATGGGAAAAGTTTGCCTGGGTTGATTGCTCGCAACATGAAATGGTGATTGGTGGAATGGTGATTGGTTTATTGGTAACCTGCAACTTGTCGGGAGATTGGCACGATCAAATCACTAGTTACCAATAAACCAATCACTACAATATTTGACGGCACAAAAGAGCAGTAACGCAAATGCGATTCGTCGAATTTACCGACGAATCGCATTTGAAAAAGTACAAATGAGGTAGAATGGCAACTTTCCATTCGCCAAAACAGGCGGAACGCTCGATTTAAACTTGTTACTTGGAACTTCCCAACTTGGACACATTATCCGGCCTTGCCAATTGCCAACACTGTGGTAGGAGTGGGGTTGCCTTCAGGATTCTCTTCTTCCGATATGGCAAAGGCTACGGCGTTCTCCACCGAGCGGATGGACGCGCACATATTAGAGGAAACCATGCCCATGCTAACGGGTTTGTCTCCTACAATTGCCCAAAACTGATAATGGTTTCCAGACTTAAGTGTTGGTAGTCCAAAAGGGTCGTAGGCCATTTTTTTCAGTGCGGGGTTGTAGTACACAACGGTATTAATGCCTTTTCCATCTGACACAAGGATACGCTGGGTGGATGGGTCGCAAATCAATTCAGCTACCGGGTCAGGTTTTTGGATTTCCTGATTGCAAACTACCAATTGTTGTGCAAGCGAGTCTGTTCTGAATCTTAACTCCTTGTTTTCACGACCTAAATCTTTTTGCTTCAAAAAAAAGAAACTGCAAGATGCTAAAAGCGCGAAGGCGAGGAACTGAAAGAGCCTCATTGGAAACTTTCCGGGGGCGGCGCAGCATTATCGGGCATCGAAATTTCTGGCTTTTCCTGACCGATGCGCTCCATAATGTTATCCTTCATCCAATCTGGAGGCTGAACTGCATGGGCAACAGCATAAGACTCAAGCGAGGCTTCGATGGCCGACAACTCAGCGCGCACTTCGGCGTGCTCGGTTGCCATGCGCTCCACCTGTGCGCGCTCTTCGGCTGAACATTGCCCAAGCACGTATGCCTCAAGCAAGCCCGATTTTATGAATGATTGGAGATCCATTGTCTGTTTAATTCGCTGTAAAAATACCGCGCAATTCGTTGATGGCATAACGCAAGCGGGTTTTAATGGTGCCGAGCGGAATACCCGTTTCTTCGGCGGCCTCCTCTTGTGTGTAGCCTTGGAAATAAATTAGGTCAATCAGTTTCTTGTACTTTTCATCCAGGCGGTTCACCACTTCTCTCACACCAATCTGGTCTGGGTTGATGCTTTCGCCGCCGGGGCTATGTACGATTGAATCGAGTGAATCGGTTTTTCTTGATTTTTGAAAATGCGCCGTTCGTGTCGCATCAATTGCTGTGTTTCGTGCGATGTTCAGCAGCCAGGTAAACAATCGCCCTTTTGAAGCATCGTAACTTGCTCCGTTTCGCCATGCCTTTACAAATGTGTCCTGCAAAACCTGCTCCGCCAACTCGCGTTGTTGCACGATGCGGAGTACCACGCCAAAGAGCGCAGCGCCATAAGCATCGTACAAATTGCCGATGGCTGTGCGGTCTTGTGCTTGAAGACGGTTGATAAGTAGTTGGTCTTGCATCATTTAGGAAGCCCATGCCAATTTTAAACTGCGGGCTGAACGCTGCAAAAGTGCTGGGTTTTTTTCCCTTCCACAAGCCTTTTACCAACAATTGAACAAAGACATAATACTGCTCAAAAATTTGAACAACGATTGAACAGTCTCCGGCTTGTGACTTCAATATATACGCATTGACCTTTGCCTTGGTTTTCAAGATGAACGATTGGAGTTGAATTTTCTGGCTGTTGGAAAACAAAGCAGATTTGCGGTCCTTGGTTTTTACTCCACTGTACCCGTTATGGAAAGTGTCTCTCTTAAATGTTTGCGCCATCGCAAATAAGCTTTGCTGAGCTCGGAGCGATTGTGCAATAATGGTTTATGAATTGTAACGAGTGCAATTCCCTGCGTTAGAGCAGCCTCCGGGCTTCCGAAAATACCAACCGAAACACCGGCAGCCTTCGCCGCACCAACCGCTCCGTTGGTGTTCAATACTTCGATTTCTACCCCCATCAGCGTTGCAATGGTTTCGGAAAAAATGGCCGACTGGAACAAGTTGTCATTGCCAACACGCATGGTGCGGATCGGAATGCCCATATCGCGCAAGGCTTCCATTCCGTACACAAAGGCAAAAGCGATGCCTTCCAATGCAGCCCGGTTTATATGCCGCTGCTCGTGGCGGTTGAATTGCAGTCCTAGAATTTTCGCACCAGGGTTTTGATTGCCCAGCATGCGCTCAGCTCCGTTGCCGAAGGGCAAGATGCTTAGTCCTTCGCTTCCGATAGGGACGCTGGCGGCGAGTTGTTCCATTTCTGGGTAACCCATCCTACGGCTTGAAGCCGTAGGATGGGTAATGTTCTCACGTACCCAACGGTACAAACTCCCTGCACCATTGATGCAAAGCAATACGCCCGTGAGCGGGTTTTCCGGGGAATAATTTACGTGGGCAAAACTGTTGACGCGCTGCTGTGGATCAAAAATTGGTCGCTCACTAACCGCATATACCACCCCGGAGGTACCGCCAGTTGCGGCCACTTCGCCGGGGCGCAACACGTTGAGCGACAAAGCGTTGTTTGGCTGATCGCCGGCACGATAGCCGACAGGGATTCCAATCGCCAGACCAAGTGCAGCCGCCGCTTCCGGGCTCAGGTTTCCTTGTTTTCCAAAAACCGGGACAATGTCGGGGAGCATGGTTGGAGGAATCTGGTAATGTTCTAAAAGCCGTTCAGAAAGTGCATTCGACTTGAAATCCCAAAAAACACCTTCAGAAAGACCAGTTACAGTGCTGCAAATTTCTCCCGTCATACGGTAAGCGATGTAGTCGCCAGGGAGCATGATTTTGTCAATTTGGGCAAAAACTTCCGGTTCGTTTTCGCGAACCCAGCAGAGTTTGGAGGCGGTAAAATTGCCCGGTGAATTGAGGTGATTTTCCAAACAATAATCTGCTCCCAACGCTGCAAAGGCTTGATTTCCAATATCTACGGCACGACTGTCGCACCAGATGATGGCGGGGCGAAGCACCTGGCTCTCCTTGTCAACGACCACAAGTCCATGCATCTGATAAGCGATACCGATGGCTGCGATCTGCTCAAGAGGGACAAGCGTTTTTGCCAATAATTTCCGCGTGGCGACACAAGCGGCTTCCCACCAGTCCTCCGGGTTTTGCTCGGCCCAATCCGGTTGGGGTGAGGAGATGGGCATTTCAGTTTCGGGGTGCTGAGCGGTGCCGAGCACCGAACCATCAGCAGCGTTTACGAGGGCGACTTTTATAGAGGAGGAACCGATATCGTAGCCGAGGAGGAGCATGAGTTGGCCTTTTACTTGGTAATGGTCAGCTTATTGGAATAAATTTTTCCGGAAAGGGTAGTGGCTACAATAGCATAAATACCATTGGACAATGTAGAGACATCGAGGCTCTCGCCATTCGTGATGATTTGTTGGATGATTTGTCGCCCTTGAGTGTCTAATAATTGAACGGAAAACAAGGGTTCTTCAGACGGCATTTTTAGGAAGACCTTATTTTGGGTGGGGTTTGGATAAATGTCAAAATACCCACTTGCGTTAGATGAGTGATCTAAAACGCTATTTGTTTCCGAAGAGAGTTTGACGATCCAGGCATCAAAAAGACCGTGATTTCCGGAAACATCCCCGTCGTTTGAGCCGGTAAGCCCTGCGATGGTAAATCCGCCATCAATAGTTTGTTGAATTGAAAAAGCAATATCATCGTAGCTTCCGCCTATTGTTCTTTGCCAGTTGATCTCTCCAGCATTGGATAATTTCACGATCCATGCGTCTCTTTCTCCATGAGATCCTGTTACATCTCCATTATTTGAACGTGTAACGCCAGTTAGAACATACGCTTCATCATCTGTTTGACAAATTGAATACCCATAGTCAAATGCAGTTCCGCCGAGAGATCTTTCCCATTGTATTGCTAATGAATCGTCCAATTTTATTGCCCAAAAATCTGTATCTGAGGAGTTTTGTTTAACACTATATCCTGCAATAATATACCCGTCATCGCTTGTTTGCTGGATAGAATTACCGGTTTCCACCCCATTCAGCCCAGTATGCAGCACTTTTTGCCATTGGATTGTCCCAATGCTATCCAGGTTTACCACCCAACAGGCTCCTGCATTAGAATTATCTATTACATCCCCATCAGTGGAGCCTGTACGACCCGCCAAAGTATAACTGCCATCACTTGCTTGCAGGATGGAGTAAGCATAATCCACCTCGCTACCACCAAGCGATTTTTCCCATTCTATTGTCCCATTGGCACTTGTTTTTACTATCCAACAATCGGCATCGCCGTGAGCATTCGTAACATCTCCATCCAGGGAATATGAAATTCCAGCTATTATATAGCCACCCTCAATGGTTTGTTTGATATCATAGGCTTTATCGTCAGCACTTCCACCAAGTGATTTTGTCCATTCAAGATTCCCACTTTCATTAAATTTTGCAACCCAATAATTGCAACAAACAGGTGATCCTGCCACGATCGCAGTTCCTACACCTGTTACGATAAAACCACCATCATTTGTTTGCCGTATAGCATTAGCACTTCCAATACTGTCAGAGTAAAAAACCTTTTGCCATTGTATATCACCCATTTCATTTAATTTTATTAACCAGAAGCCGTCATTAGTATTGCCTGCAAGATCGCCATCAATTGAACCAGCAGTAGCTGCTACAATATACCCTCCATCGTTTGTTGCATCAATGGAGTAAGCGCGGTCATCACCACTACCGCCTAATGACCTTTGCCATTCAATGCTGGGCTGGGCTGTCATCAGGACTGTCAAAAAATATAGCGGAAGAAAAGTAATGAAATTTTTCATGTGAAAATCAGACGTGAAGTGGGTTAAAACTTGGGCAAACCTACAGGCTTTATTCCCAACAAGATTGAACACTTTGGGTAATCTACTCTAAAATAGGTGGGATTTTATCCTTAGCGGGTGTAGAAGCCATCAAAACTTCAAACAAGAAGGCAATTCCCCCTTTTAATTTTCGTTAATGTCCCGATCAATTTATCCGCCCTACTTTTGCGCCCGCAAAAGCAGGGCGGTTTGTAATTCCCCCTGCGCAACAAAGCAAACCTTTTTTTCAAACGATGCTCATTTTGATTTCTCGCTTTCCCAACTTTTTGATTCTCAGTGCAGTCCTTCTTTTTGCTCAAGATATAGTTGCCCAAAAAGCTGGGCTGGAGGTCACGCGTTGTACTGCCGTTGACCGAGTGCTCTCGCTTAAAAACGTGACTGTTGAAGCCTCTGGCCGCAAATGGGCTGCGAATGCCAACGGTATTTTTCAAATAAAAGCCGCCGACCTTTCGACCCCGCTCAAAGTTGGGCCAGGCGAAAAAAACGTTCTTGCCTACCGGGGTGGAAACGCTGATTTTTCATGGTCGGAAGCCGCTTTTAGAGCGCAAGTTCCCGAACCCTGTTCCGTAACGGCAGCATGGTACGATGCCAAAAGCCAGGAACTGTGGCTCGGCACCGACGAGGCTGGCCTTTACTGGTTCTCTACCCAACCGGAGTTGAAATTGAAGCAACGGTACACGCCCGCAAATTCCAAACTCAAGTCCAACAACATCACCATCATATTTCAGGACGCCTCCGCAAAACTCTGGATCGGCACCGACAAAGGTGTCATGTCAGGGCCTCCGGGACGTTGGAAGGGAGATCTCCCAGGCACACAGGTTCAACGTATTCGCGAATACAATACCGTCATATATGTTTTGGCCGACGGCTACATTTCCAAGGCGCCCGGCGGTGAAAAATGGACCGATTTGGCCCTGGATGAAAAATATCTTGAGGGTGACATCCATGATTTTGACATTGATCCTACTGGAAAAATGTGGCTCCTGAGCGGCAACCTTACACGTTTCGACATGATCGCCGGTACTTACGACGAGTTTGGTGGCCCCGAATATTACACCTCCCAATATGGTAACAGCATCGCAGCCGCTCCCGATGGCTCAGTTTGGGTGGGTACGGAAGATAAGGGTCTTTTCATGGTGGACAAAGCCTACAACATGGTGCTGAATGCCTACGTGGAGAAGCCGATCAGTTGCGAAGGCAACGGCAAAGACGCTGTCCTGATGGCCAAAGTCACGGGCGGTCTGGAACCTTATACATACACCTGGACTGGTGGCCTTAGCGGCCCAAGCCCCAAGGATGTGCCAGCAGGCAACTATACAGTCACCGTATCAGACAGTAAGGGCAAGGTCCGCACTTCGGATATTGGCGTTCCCGACTCGCGTTTGAAAGTGAAAGCCAAGCAGAAAAAGCCCATCAGTGCCCCGGGCATGACCGATGGCGCTGCAGAAGTGGATCTCCCAACCAATGCAGCGGGTATTACCGTGACATGGGACAATGGTGAAATGTTGGCTACGGCTACCAAACTTAGTGCTGGTGAACACACGGTTACAGTATCCGATGCAAAGGCTGTACCGTGATTCTAAAAGTCACCATTTCTGAAGTGGCGCAACCAGTCTCAGCCAGCATTTCAGAAAAATCAGCTATCAAGTGCGCAGGAGGCAAAGGAACCTTGGCGCTAGAAATCAAGGGCGGCAAAAAGCCATTTACTGTTAAATGGAGCAACCCTGCAATTACAGGCGAAACTCCAGATAATGTCACAGCCGGCGATTACACCGTCACCGTAACTGATGCTACCAACGCTACAAGCACAGCTGCTATCAATGTGAAACAGCCGGAAGCGCTCGTTGTGTCGGCGCTCGTGCAAGCGCCCGCAAGCACTGGGGGCTCGGATGGCAAAGCCCTCGCTCAAGCCAAGGGTGGCACCGGGGTTTTCTCGTTCAAATGGGATAATGGAGAAACTGTTTTTGCAGCGACGAAACTTCCGCCGGGCAATCGCAGTCTAACCGTTACCGATGCAAACGGTTGTGCCGCAACGGCTTCATTCGTCATTCCTGAAAATGTGCTGACCCTCACCGTGAGCATTTCAGAAAAAAGCGCCATCATGTGCGCTGGTGAAAAGGCTGCCCTTGTTGTAGAAGCAAAAGGCGGGAAAGGCAACTTCAAATATACATGGAACAATCCCGCACTTTCTGGTAAAGACCCAGCAAATGTACCTGCAGGTGATTATGTGGTGACCGTAACGGACGGGGCGGGTGCTACTCAAACGGCTTCGATAAAAGTAAAAACGCCTCAACCACTTACGGCCTCGGCCATTGCCCAAGGTGTCGTAAGCCCTGGCGGCGCAGACGGCAAAGCCCTTTGCATGACCACAGGTGGAGCGCTTGGTAAGATAGGGCACAATTTCCTATGGGACAACGGAGAAATAACGGCCGCCACTTTGCGCTTAACTGCAGGCCTGCACACAGTAACTGTTACGGATGACAACGGCTGCACAACTACCGCAACCGTAATGATGACAGAAGAAGTGGTGCCTTTGGAAATCACCATTACAGAGAAAAGCAAAATCAAATGCTCTGGCGAAAAAGCCACGCTTTCGGTACAAATCACTGGCGGCAAGGGCACGATTAGATATACTTGGAATGAAGCGGCGCTTTCGGGAGCAACCCCCAGCGCTGCAGCAGGAAATTATGTACTGACTGTAATGGACGAATTGGGCACGACTAAAACGGCTTCTGTATCTGTCCAATCGCCCCCTCCGCTAAAGCTAAACATAGAAACACAAGCCCCACTTAGTCCCGGGAAATCGGATGGTAAAGCCCTTTCCAAGCCATCTGGAGGTACTAGCCCTTATACCCATCAATGGGAAAACGGCGAGATCACAAGTGCTGCATTAAGGCTAGGGCCGGGTGTTACAAAGTGACGGTAACAGATGCCAACGGTTGTACAGCCGTGGCTTCAGTTACCATGTCTGAAACGTTTTTGCCCTTGGCAGTCAGCATTTCAGAAAAAACAAACATCAAATGCGCCGGTGAAAAGGCTGCCTTGGAAGTGCAAGTTTCAGGTGGGAAATCTGATTTCAAATATGCCTGGAATAGCCCGGCACTTACAGGACAAACACCTAATGCAGTTGCCGGCGACTATGTGCTCACTGTGACGGATGCGACAGGCTCGACCCAAACAGCTTCGGTAAAAGTTTCAGCGCCAGCACCTCTCACACTTAGCGTGGAAGCACAAAGTTCCCTCAGTCCCGGAAAGTCGGACGGTAAGGCGTTGGCCAAACCGACCGGCGGAACAGCCAACTACAGTTTCCAATGGGAAAACGGCGAAACCGCCAACGCTGCGCTGCGTTTGGGACCAGGCATTACAAAAGTGACTGTGACAGACGCAAACGGTTGTACAGCAATCGCTTCGGTCACGATGTCAGAAACCTTTTTGCCGCTAACCGTTAGCATTTCAGAAAAAAACAAAATAAAGTGTGCCGGTGAAAAGGCAGCCTTAGAGGTTCAGGTTTCAGGAGGAAAATCCGGATACAAATATGTTTGGAACAATCCAGCGCTTAGCGGTGAATCGCTCAGTGCTTCCGCAGGTGATTACACTTTGACCGTAACCGACGCAAATGGCGCAACGAAAACGGCTTCGTTCAATGTGCAAACACCTACGCCACTTGTACTGAATGTAGAAATGCAAGCGCCAGCCAGTACAGGAAATTCCGATGGTAAAGCACTCGCAAAACCCTCTGGAGGTACTGGCAGCTATATTTTTCAGTGGGAAAGCGGGGAAAGTAGCAATTCCGCCGCGCGCCTCGCACCAGGAAACCCGAAAGTAACGGTGACAGATGCCAATGGCTGCACAGCCATCGGTTCGGTGGCTATTACGGAAAACATCCTCGGACTTGCGGTGAGCATTACTGAAAAGAACCCGATCAAGTGTGGCGGTTTGGACAAGGCTTCTTTGCAGGTCAATATTTCAGGAGGTAAACCCTCTTATTCTTTGGCTTGGAACAGCCCTGCTATCACCGGAGAATCGCCGGATGGCCTCGTGGCAGGTGATTATGCTGTAACGGTGACCGATTCAAAAGGCACGACCCAGAGTGCAAAAATCACGGTGAAATCTCCCGAACCGATGGTTGTTGAATTGATACAAAATATCGGAGCCAGCTCTCCCACCACCAACGATGGCAAAGCTCAAATCTCTGTAAAAGGGGGGACGACGCCTTACAAAGTTGCCTGGGACACCAAACAAACAGGTTTGACCGCGCCTAAATTGGCCTCAGGAAAACACAGTGTTACAGTAACGGATGCAGCAGGCTGTATACAAACGCTTGAACTGGAAACGGGTCGGCGCGCCATGCCCGAGCTCACGCGCGCCATCCAACAGGGCCAAACGATTCCCATGCGCCTGCTGACCTTCGCGACGGACAGTGCCAGCCTACGACCTGCGGTGTACACCTATCTGGATGAACTGTACGACTTTCTGTCGGAAAATCCAACGATTACCATCGAGGTGGGGGCCATACCAACAATCAGCCGAACGACGATTTTGCCGATTATCTCAGTACTGCCCGCGCCAAGGCAGTTGCAAGTTACTTGACTGACAAAGGCATTGATGCTTCAAGGGTACAATACAAAGGATATGGGAAAAAGCAGCCGCTCGTGCCGAACACTACGCCTGAAGGCCGAAAGACCAACCAGCGGGTGGAAATCAAGATTTTGACGGCGGGGGGAAGTAGTTAGTTTGCAGTGGCTGAGTTGTTTGAAGTGGTTTTGAAGCGTGCCAAAATCCAGCAACTGCCAACCCCACTGCCAACTGTTATTAAGACTTCTTTCCGTTCAGTGAAAACACCAAAAGACTTAAGGTCAAAGCCATTTTCCTTTGCAACTTTTTCAAAATCAGCCTCATGGCCTGCCTGGATAGCCACTAGCAAGCCACCGCTGGTTTGTGGGTCGGCGAGTATTTTTCGCTGGTGTTCGTCGGCGCCGGCGATTTTATGGCCATAGCTGTCCCAGTTGCGGACCGTGCCACCGGGGACACATTTTTGCTCCAAATAATAGTCTAGTATTGCACGGTCAATGGTTGGTACATCCTCGAATTGGAGCGTAACGCTGGCATTGCTGGCTTCACACATTTCGGAGAGGGGGCCAAGCAGACCGAAGCCCGTAACGTCCGTCATGGCCTGTACGTAAGGCAGTTCGCCGAAGCGTTCACCGATGCTGTTCAGGCGTTTCATGCTGTCAGGCGCAATGTGTGCGTGTTCCGGCAGGAGCAGTTCTTTTTTTTGTGCGGTGGTGAGGATGCCCACGCCTATGGGCTTCGTGAGGTAGAGTTTCGCGCCTGGATTGGCGCCGCCGTTTTTCTTTAAATTTTTTATTGCGACACGACCCGTTACAGCAAGGCCAAAAATCGGCTCGGGGCTGTCAATGCTGTGACCGCCTGCGAGCGGAATACCCGCCTCGGCACAGGCTTTGCGGCTCCCTTCAATAACGGCATTGGCCACTTCTGGCGGCAATGTGTTGATAGGCCAACCAAGTATGGCAATGGCTACCATTGGCCGCCCACCCATGGCGTACACATCGCTGATTGCATTGACAGAAGCAATGCGGCCAAAATCTTCCGGGTCATCCACGATTGGCATGAAAAAATCAGTGGTACTCACAAGCGCAGTGCCGTCTCCAAGATCGAACACTGCCGCATCGTCACGTTCTTCATTGCCCACCAAAAGTGCTGGGAAATGCTGTTTAAGCCCCTCGGTTTTCAAGATGCTGTCCAATACTTTGGGCGAGATCTTGCAGCCGCAGCCAGCGCCGTGGGAATATTGGGTGAGGCGGTATACGGGATTAGTCATAATTAAAACTGAAACGTTGCGCTTAAACTCGGCAAAATCGGTAACTGGTTCACCCTCGTATATCGCAGACGATCAAAATAGAAGATGTTGGGGCGGTTGTAAACGTTTGTTGCAGAAGCAGTTAATTCCAGATTGCTGAATTTGGAGAATTTGAAGATGCGCTTTATAGACACGTCCATGCGGTGATAATAAGGCAGCCTTCCGCCATTGCGCTTATCGGCATAGATGATGCCGACGTCATTTGGGTCAGAATTTCCGCCCAGCACGTCGGTGTTGACACCATCATCGAAGGTAACATTGTTGTAAAAGCCTTGTGTCTGGGTGAAGGGGAACCCGGAACCAAAATTCCAGCGTACACCGGCTTCCCATTCTTTCTTTTTACCCAGTTGGTATGTACTTACGATGTTCAGGTTGTGCCGCCGGTCGAACACTGGCGGATACACCTCCTTGCCGTCATCGCGGGTCACATAACCCAGCGAGTAAGCACCCCAGATATAATATCTTTTGCCTTCCACTTTCACCGACACGTCTATGCCATAAGCGTCGCCCGTTTCAGTAATGAAGTTGGGGTCAGTTGCTTCTAACTTATTCCGATTCAGTGCGATAAGTTGGGTGAACCGCTTGTAGTAGCCTTCCACGTTCAGGTCAAAATTGTCTGTTACATCCACCTCAAAACCAGAAACTGCATGAATCGATTTTTGGATGCGATTCTCAGTACGGTTGGCTTCTATGCCTGGCTCGGTTCCGGGTTTGTAAATCGCTTCTTCAGGACCAGAGAGGAATCCGACAAAGAGGTTCACGATGTCGCGCTCATTAACAGTAGAAAGCAGGTTTTGGGAATAAAGGCCACCTGCGGCTTTGAATCGAAGCCGATCGGTGATGTTGTATTTCAAACCCAAACGCGGCTCAAACGCGAAATCGTTGAGGGATTGGTAATATTGCAAACGAATGCCTGGTTCGATCACGAGCGGCCCGAATTTGCGCCGAAACTTGGCATAAGTACTGATCTCTGTTGTATTCTCTGTTTGATTAATGGGGTATCCTTTAAAATTGATAAATTCAAATACCGTCTTGAAACCATTGAGTTCGATACCGTATTTTAACTCGCTGTCGCGCCCAAAATTGGTAAAGTTTAATCCTGCCGAATAGCCCGAAATAGAACTGTTGCGGGGCAGGCGATCTGCATCCTCAATCTGTGACTCATAGCCCGATACGGCAATTACGCCTCCAATAATGGTATTCGAGTTGGCTGGAATGACGGTGAAATCCATGCCACCACCACTGCTTTTCCAGCCAAAGTTGGTAATGCCATAATTCACTCCATCCGTATAGTTGAAGCCGAAGAGATTGAGTTTGCTACCGTTGCCTGTGAGCAAGGTGACTTTGCCGTACAAATCGCGGTATTCAAATGGGATGCCTCGCACCAGGGTGGTATCGCGGTTGGGTGCTTTCCACAATTCAGACTGCTCGAATGCGCCAAAAATATCCGTTGTGTCGCCCACATAAGCGTATAAAGATGGAGCCGATTGGTCTATCAGCGATTTTTTTCCTGTCAGCACAAACGATACACTTGCGCCACCAGTTTCTTTGAGTTTGATTACCGGGCCTTCAATGAGGGCCTTAGCCTGAAAAGGGCTTGCGGACACCATTCCGGCTAGACGTTTGCGGTTTCCCTCCCGGGTTTTTACGTCGACAACAGCAGAAATACGGCCACCGTAATCGGCATTGAAGCCGCCTGTCAGCACGTCCACGTTTCGGATAAGTTCTGTTTCAAAAACTGAGAAAAAACCAATGCTGTGAAAGGGGTTGTAAATGGTCATGCCATCGAGCAAAATCCGGTTTTGCACTGGCGAACCGCCCCGGATATAGAGTTGACCACCTTGGTCGCCGGTGAACACTACTCCTGGCAATACCGTGAGGTACTGTGCCACGTCAGCTTGGCCCCCCGCCGATGGTAGCGCGCGAATCTGCTTTGCAGTGATGGCGATTTTTGAAATCTGGACCTCTGCTTTGGCCTGCGTCCTTTTGCCACTCACCACCACTTCTTCGAGTTCTGTGCCGCCACCCTCTTCCAGGAAGATATTTTCGTAAAGAATTTCGCCTTTTTTCACCTCAATGTCCTTCTCGTAATCCGCGAAGCCAATGAAGGAGACTTTGAGTTTTTGTGGCCCCACGGGTACATTGCTGATGGTAAAAAAGCCATTCAGGTCTGTCGTTGCACCCAAGCCGGTGCCTGGGATGCCCACTGTGGCAAAGCCTACCGGGGCGGCGCTTGTTTTGTCAAAAACATTGCCACGCACGGTCCCTTTTTGAGAGAATAACAGGGTGGGCAGCAAGCAAAAAAGCAGGAAAGTGGTATAGTTTCTCATGTATCTATTTGAATGGTTCTTGGACTGCTGGGTATTGGAATTAAACATTTTCAAACGCTCAAAAGCTCAAATTGGGAGGCAAAGATATTTTCTCTGCGCTCATTTCATGGTATTGGAAAAAGACAGGTGGAGACAAACTGAGGGATTGGGCCTAAATAGAATCCCCCTTGTCCCCAATTGCTTGAATTAAGCCTTAAAAACCTCCTCCAAACTTTCGCAAATCATCTCCACTGCAAAGTCCAAATCTGAGTCCGTGTGCGCGGAAGAGACAAAGCCCACCTCGTACCCTGAGGGGCCAAAATAGACCCCGCGTTTCAGGCATTCCAGGTGCATTTTTTTGAAAAAATCCATGCCAGAACCGTCAATCTCGTCGCTGCGGTGAATATGCTTACGAGTGAATGTTGGCCAAAAAATAGAGCCAACCCGTGGGAAGCTGACGTCGTACCCTTTTTTGTCGCAGAACGCTTGCAACCGCGCTGTAAATCGCGCAGTTTTCTCTTCCAGTAATTCGTAAAAGCCAGGTTTTAATAATTCAGTCAAGGTCGCAAGCCCTGCCGCCATCGCCACCGGGTTTGCACTGAGCGTTCCGGCCTGATACACAGGGCCTACAGGCGCCACATTTTCCATGATTGTCCTGCTTGCTGCATAGGCCCCAACAGGCATCCCACCGCCGATAATTTTACCAAAAGTGAGTATGTCGGGCTCAATTCCGTACAAACCTGCCGCGCCCTCAAAACCCACCCGGAACCCTGAAATTACCTCATCGAAAATGAGCAAAACGCCGTGTTCGCGGGTTTTTTCGCGCACAAACTGGAGAAATTCACGGTTTTGTACCAAAAGGCCATTATTGGCCGGAATGGGTTCAATAATGACACAAGCCACATCCCCTGCATATTGGCGTAAGGCATTTTCCAAAGCCTCCGGGTCGGCCAATGGAACAACAATGGTCTCTTTTGCATACGCCTCTGGAATTCCTGCCGAAGTACTGATTCCAAAAGTGACCAGCCCCGAGCCTGCCTTTACGAGCATTGAATCCACATGGCCGTGGTAACAACCTTCAAACTTGATGACTTTACTACGTCCTGTTACCCCACGTGCAAGTCGCAGGGCACTCATTACCGCTTCCGTGCCACTGCTTACAAAGCGGATCATTTCAACAAACCGGTGGTTGTCGAGAATAAGTTTTCCGATCAAATTATCGTGCGGGGTGGGTGTGCCGAACGACATTCCATTCGCCACGGTTGCTTGCACACGCTCCAGTACCGCGGGATGTACATGCCCCAGGATGAGTGGCCCCCAGGAGCCACAAAAATCCACAAATGCTTGATCATCAACATCATAAAGGTGGCAGCCTTCGCCCCGTTCAAAAAATATAGGCGGGCCGTTCACACTTTTGAACGCCCGAACGGGGCTGTGAACACCTCCTGGGAAGTAGGTTTTGGCGGTTTCAAAAAGTTCGCCGCTGCGGGCGCGGGTGAAAGTGTTGGGGGTTGGATATGGGCGAGCATTCATGACGCAAAGATAGCGCGGGCCAAGCCCGATACTTTTCAGATTTTTGTCAGGAATTTCAAGATTAATCCAATGTCCAACGTCCAACGTCCAACGTTCAACAGTCCAAGATCAAGCTTCCTTTGGAAACTCCTGTTTTTCGCCATCGTAGCGGGCTATTGCCTGTATTACGCCCCGTTTGGCGTGAACGAAACGGACGGCGGCTTCCTTACCGGATTGGCCTGGCAAGTGCTTAATGGAAAGACGCTTTACTACGATATCGTTTACGTGCGCCCGCCTTTGTCTGTGTGGCTTCGGGCTTTGGAGATTCAATTTTTGCCTGAGCAGTTCGCCGTTTTGGGTGAGCGATGGATTTTTTATGGCAAAGTCGCGCTGTATTCCTGGCTTGGAGCGGCAGTATTGGCCAAGGGCGAGCGGCGTTGGCAATTGGCGGTGTTTGGGTTTGTCGTGTCGGCGCACTGTTATCCGCCAATGGCCTGGCATACGGTAGATGGGATTTTGTTCGCGGTGATGGCGGCGTTTTTCACACATTCCAAGCAAGGGTTAAATTTGCTGATTGCGGGCACCTGCCTTTTTTGCGCCCTGCTGTGCAAACAATCATTTTACCCCTTACTTCCGATTATTGGGGTGTTTCTGTTTTTGGAAAAGGAGGCTCGTTGGAAAAGAATCGGGTGGTTTTTTGGAGGTTTCGCATTAAGTTTTGTCCTGTTTTTCAATTATTTAAGGCAAAACAATCTCCTTGATAATTTCTTGAAGATGACGAGCGGGGCAGCCTCGACAGCGCAAGCATTTCAACATGGCATTCTGGACTATTTTCGCATTACCCCAGAACTTGCCTTGCCCAGTATCCTCCTCTTGCTTCCAGTGGCTTGGTGGTTTTGTAAGGGAAAAAATCCAAGGATTGCACTGGTTGCATGGTCGCTTTGGCTTTTCGCTTTGGTTGCGAGTTTTGCGGCCATTACCTGGTTGAGACAGGACCATACGGCACCCATCGCACAATCCCGGGTGATGTTTTGGGTAGCAGTGATTTGCATTTTGCCATCCGTCCTACGGCTTAAAGCCGTAGGACGGATAAGTCCCTCATTCCTCCTGCTCGGCATTTCCTGGTGCGCCTCTGTGAGCTGGGGCTATAATTTCCCGATGCTTTTTACCACGCCTTGGGTGTTGGCCGGGATGGAAGTGACACGCGTATTGGAAGATGCCTCGAAACCTATAAGGTTTCCAAAACCTTATAGGTTTCTATTGCTTTTAAGCCTACTCTTTACCTTCCGAATTGCCCACGAATTCGTGTACCGCGATGGCCGACGGAGCGAAATGGATGTACATATGGGAAGTATTTTTCCTCAACTGTCAGGCATTTATTCAGACCAGGAAACGGCGGACTTATACCTGGATTTGAAGAAATTGGCCACGAAATATGGGCCGAATTTCAAGACGCTTCCTGCTTTTCCACAGGCTAATTATTTGACCAAAACCACTCCTCCGTTTCCCCTTGATTGGGTGGTAAACCGCGAAACGAACGGAGACAACACTTTGATTTTTAAGGATTTGCAAGAAAAAAAACCTGTCATTTTTATCCAGAAATATTTTCGCGATAAAATAGAAAGCGACCCTGAACTGGAGGTGACGCGACTGCTTTTTCAAAGAGATAAAGTTGTGGAGGAAACACCGCATTTTTGGGTAGTTACAAACCATAATCTATGAACCATGAACGAGGGCCAATAAGCGGACACCACCTTCATCTCTGCGATTTTGACGGCACCCTGACGCGGGGTGATTCGTTTGTGCGGTTTTTGCTGTTTGCTGTGCCCTTGCCACGTTTGATTGCGGGCGGTTTTGTGTTGGCATTAAAATTTTCAGGCTTGATTTTTTCTGGTAAATGGTCGAACGAGGCAGGTAAGGCTGCCGTGCTTTCCGTGTTTTTTAGAGGAAAAAGCGTGGCGGAAATGAAGACATTAGGCGAGGAATTCTGTCAAAAGAAGATACCCGCATTGCTGTGCACAGAATTGCTGAATGACCTGCGAAGGGCCTTTCAAAATGGTGAAACTGTAGTCATTGTATCTGCTTCGCCCGATGTATGGCTTCGGCCATTTTGTGCTACGGAAGGTTTCGATTTGCTTTGCACAGAACTTGAATTTGAATCCGGCCAATTCACGGGCAATTTCTCAACGCCTAATTGCAACGGCGCGGAAAAGGCCCGCAGGATCCGTAAAAAATTTGATCTTGATGCTTTTGAAAAAATTACCGCTTACGGCAATTCCAAAGGCGACGAGGCGATGTTTTCATTAGCCGATGAGGTGTTCAGGTTTTGATAAAAATCGTTTGCGCAACCTAGTTTCCCCAAAGTTAAATATTAAAATTACGTGAGATTTGGATAGATTTTTGGAAAAAGCCGCATCGCGGCGACATTTTGGTAGCATCAGCGTTAATGGGTTTTCAGAACCGCGTAGCGGTGACATTATATCGCCGTAATAATGTCACCGCTATGCGGTTCTATCCCCTAATCGCCCTATCGGGCTACCAAAATGTCACCGCTACGCGGTTCGAACTCAACGAACCCTCTGCCTACAAAACATTCGCTATTTTTGCGCAGTTAGGCAGTTCATCGTTCATAGTTCATAGTTCATAGTTACTTCAAGATGTTATACGCCATCGGCACTAAAGTCAGGCTTCGCTACACAGGCGAACGCGGCACCATCACCGGGATCCTGGATGGGGACATGCTTCAGGTACGGCTAGACAGCGATCCTGATATTGAAATTCCCGCTTTTGAGGAGGATTTGCTGCGCGATGAGGCGGCCGAACCAGTGTCAGCCGGAGCGAAATTCATTCAAGGCAAACAGGAAAAAAAGCCGGAAGCCCCACCAGCGCGTCGCCTCCAAAGCCAATACAAGATATTGAAACCGAAGGGATTGCAGTTGGCTTTTGAGCCAATGCCTGGTCGCGACGGTTCTGTCTCACGCTACAAGGTGTGGCTATTGAACGATACCCTTTCTGAGTTCTTGATGGAGTTTGATCTTTTCACGCATGCTCGCGATGTACTGTCGGTGGACGATAAAATTCCCGCCAGCACAGCCCTCGAACTCGGTGATTTCCTTTCCGACGACCTTAATGAAGCCCCTGAAGCCTTTCTCCGCGTGAAACGAATCACGACCGCAGGTGTAGATGATCCTATTGAACACACCCTGAAAATCAAGCCAAAACAATTTTTCAACAGCCTGCTCACAGCGCCCATCCTGAATGTGTTAGCGTACCAGTTTGTGATGATTGATAAATTCGATCAGGATGATGAAAGGAAGAAAGCGATCTGAAAACATACGCCAAGCAACAGGTACGCAAACCAGTTCGCGAAAGCAATTCCCGGCCCTATAAAGCCTTCGACCCGGAGGCCCTTGCTAACTTTGAAAATGAAATTGATTTACACATCCAGAGTTTGATCAACGGGTATGCCCGATTGGACAAAGGCGAGATTCTTCGGATTCAACTCCAACATTGTCACCGTTTTGTAGAAAAGGCCGTGCGCCTGGGTGCGCCCCGGGTTTTTCTCATACATGGGGTAGGGGAGGGCAAATTGAAGGACGCAATCGCGGAGCAATTGAGGGCCAATCCCTATGTGGTGAAGTTCAAAAATGAATACCACCACAAATATGGATATGGGGCGACGGAGGTGATTTTTTGAATCCTTTCAAAGCAAAATGGCACACGGATTGAAGGGATTTGATAGATGAAAACGGATTTTAAAAATCTGTTCAAATCTGTTTATTCCATTTAATCCGTGTGCCATTGACACAAATTCCTTAGCTATTTGCTTTATTATAGTCCGCCAAAAACTTCTCCAAACCAATATCCGTAAGCGGATGGTTGAAAAGCCCCAAAATGGCTGACAGTGGGCAGGTCACCACATCTGCACCTGCTTTCGCTGCTTGCACGATGTGGAGCGGGTTGCGGATACTGGCTGCAAGAATGGCTGTTTCAAAGCCCGCAGTGCCGTAGATTTCAAAAATATCTTTGATGAGTTTCATACCGTCCCAACCCGTGTCGTCAATTCGGCCAATGAACGGCGAGACGTAGCTGGCGCCTGCTTTGGCCGCCAAAATGGCTTGACCGGCAGAAAATACCAGCGTACAGTTTGTGCGGATGCCTAGTTCTGTAAAATGCGCAATGGCTTTCACGCCTTCCCGGATCATAGGCACTTTCACCACGATATTCTCATGGAGTTCGGCCAGTTTTTTGCCTTCGGCCACCATGCCATTAAAGTCTGTGGAAATCACCTCAGCGCTCACGTCGCGGTCTTTGCCAACAATCTCACAAATAGATTTGTAATGCTTCAACACCTCTTTTTCACCTGTGATGCCTTCTTTTGCCATCAGGGAGGGATTGGTGGTCACACCGTCGAGGATGCCGAGTTCGGCGGCTTCGCGGATATGGTCGAGGTTGGCAGTGTCAACGAAGAATAGCATGTTTGGAGTTTTTAAAATATGCCGGACACACCGCTACGACCACATATCCTTGCTGCATTTCTGCCCTGGGGAGGTTTTGCAGGAGCTGGTCGCCCGGCACGCCGCAAAGGTAGCAAGCAAGGCGGGGAATTTGAAGGAGAAGCGCACTTATTTTTCCCATAAAACACAAAAGCCTTCCCCACGATTCGTGAGGAAGGCCATTGTGCCTGTAAAAATGAGATACCTTAATCCCGACTTCCCAACAATGCCCACAGCAGGTACATGAATTGAACCAGTGCAGCCAATGCAGCGGAAACATAGGTCATGGCAGCCCATGTGAGTGCGTCTTTAGCGCCGTCGTACTCCGCTCCACGAGCGAAACCGCTGCCATCAAGCCATACCAGGGCGCGTTTGCTTGCATCAAATTCGACCGGCAACGTAATAAGGCTAAACAAGGTGGTCACCCCGAAAGCGATCAGGGCAATGACGAGCAGAATATTGTTGTTAAACATCCCAATGCCCGCGATAGCGAACATAAATAGGTACTGCTGAATACCTGCTGCAATGGTCACCACAGGAACCAGCTTCGAGCGCATTTGAAGGAAGCTGTACGCGGTGGCGTGTTGCACGGCGTGGCCACATTCGTGCGCCGCTACAGCTGCTGCTGCTATGGAGCGGCCATGATACACGTCATGGCTGAGGTTCACCGTGTGATCAGTAGGATTGTAGTGGTCGGTTAGTTCGCCGTCCACTTGCGTGATTTTAACGTCGTAGATTTGGTTGTACTTCAACATAGCGGCAGCAACTTCGGCGCCGCTCATGCCATTCTGAAGTGGTATTTGGGCATAATGCCTGAATTTGCTTTTAAGTCTCGAGCTCAAAATGAACCCGATGATCATAAAGATTACACTGATGATGATCAATCCCATGGTGTGTGATTTTTTAGTTACTAATAAAGAGAGGACGTAATTACTTCCTCTGCTTGGGGCAAAATTACTGAGACTCCTAAACAAGCAACGATTGAAATGGTTTTTCTCCAACGTCCAAGGTCAAATGTCCAACGTCAAACGTCCAATATCCAAGGTCTAACTTACATTTGCCCGCCTAAACTTACTCCTTGTGAATCTATTTGCCAGAGCTTTACGTCGTTGGTATCGAACCATTCCCCAGAATGAGTTTGGACGCTTGCTTTGGGGCAAGTATTTCCGACGGCTACTATTCAAAATCTCGCTTTGGTTTTTCGGCATTACCATCGGGCTGACGCTTTTATACGCCATTTTGCCTATTCCGGTCACGCCTTTGATGATCCAGCGTTGTTGGCAGCAGGCTTGGGACAAAGAACGGGATGTGCGCCTTCGGCATGATTGGGTGTCGTTTGGCGAAATCTCCCCGCACCTCCAACTTGCAGTAGTATGTGCCGAAGATCAGGATTTCCTCGAACACGAAGGTTTTGATTTTGAAGCCATTGAAAAAGCCTACAAGTACAACCAGAACCACAAAAGAAAAAAAGGGGCCAGCACCATCAGTCAACAAACCGCAAAAAATGTGTTCCTCTGGCCAAGCCGTTCCTGGTTGCGCAAAGGATTTGAGGTGTATTTCACGTTTCTGATTGAGACCATTTGGAGCAAGGAACGCATCATGACGGCTTATCTGAATAGCATTGAATTCGGGGATGGCATCTATGGCGCCGAGGCCGCTGCACAGCATTTTTATGGTAAAACGGCTAAGAATATCAATCGCCAGGAAGCGGCAATGCTCGCATCTGTGCTGCCTAACCCATTGATTTTCAAAGTGGAAAATCCCTCCGCGAAAGTGCGTCAGCGTCAACAATGGGTGCTCAGCCAAATGAGGATGTGGGGTGGCAAAATTGACTATGATGATCCAAATACGCCAAAGAAACCTGAAAAGTGAGCAATTAAATAAATGAACATAAATAAAACCGCAATGTGAGTCATCCCGGAATTTTCAAAAGTCCCAGAGGGACTAAATCTCGGTAGGATATAGATCAAAATGCGGTTGGCGTGCCGTAGGTACGCTTATATGCGGTTTTTATATAGCGTACCTACGGCACGCTTTTCGATCGAAAACAACATTTCTACCGATATTCCGTCCCTCTGGGACGTACCAACCTCAAACCGGGATGACCCATATTGCGGTTTGTATTTCTAATTCTGCATAACTGTTCATATACGAACAAACCGCCTAACCGCTGTCCCCGAAGCATTGGCAAATTTGACAAAATAAACTGCAGCAGGCAGATTGGCTACTTCCCAACGCAGTTGTTCCGAAAAGTCGTTTTCTGTTTTTTCACACTGTTTCAACACATTCCCCTTTTCGTCACAAAGCGTGATTGAAAAAGATTCCTTTGCCAATTCAGGGTATTCAATGGAAATAAAATCCGAGGCAGGGTTGGGCCAGACCTTGACAGATTGAAACGCTTCTGGCTCTTGTGTGGAAATTGCTCCATCCGGGAAAAAACGACCCGTAAAGCTAGCGTACACCACCGCCAAACCACTTCCCTCGTATTCTTCAACATTTTGGACGACCGCGTAAAAATCATGCTCTCCTGGAGCAACATCGTATACACGGGTATGGGAAAACGAAACACGGTTGAGGTCTGAACTATAGGGTTCAAATGTGATGTTTTCATCGTTCGGCCCCCAGTTTGGCACATTGCTGGCAGCAAGCTTGATCTGGTCGCCATTGCTGCCGATACAGGTTCCTACCAGGTTTATTTCCACTTTGCCTGCCACAGGAGCGTTCATTTTAAATTGCCCCAACGTTACGGGTGGGCCTTCAATAACGACCCCAAATGGAGTGGTGATGGGTAGAAAAGCAAGCGTTGATGCATCTGTATCTGGGTAGAATTGCACCGTAAGACTTCCATAAATGGACGCGAAACCATTGCCATAAATTTCATAATAATTCTCGACCACAGCATAGAAGGTGTGGCTGCCAGCTGCGACATCGTACATCCGAACGTGCGAAAAAGAAAAACGGTTTAAGTCGTTGTCAATCACTTCATTGCTTGTGCTGCCATCATAATCGCTCCAGGTAGGCGTATTGCTGGCAGCAAAAAACATGAGGTCGCCATAACTCGACACGCATTTTCCGTCGAAGCGCACCAGCACTTTGCCAGAAACGGGTGCATCAATGGTGAGTGCATTGAAAGCCTGAGGAGCACCTTCTACGAGTATATTTTCGTAGAAAAAACCCTTGTGGCGGGCAAATGCCTTGCCCGGAATTTCAGGAAACCATTCTGCGGTCAGGCTTCCATAAATTGACGCGATCCCGTTGCCATCCATCTCATAAAAATTTTGTGCAACAGCATAAAAATTGTGATCGCCAGCGGCCACATCATAGGCACGGGTATGTGAGAAGGCATTGCTGTTTGCATCAGCATTAGGAGCTTCCAACTCCACGCAATCATCGTTCGGGCCCCAGTTCGTCGTCTGGCTCGCAGCTAATACGATACGGTCGCCTTCAGAAGAGAGGCAATACCCATCGAAGCGGAGAATTACTTTCCCGGCCGAGGGAGCGTTGATCGTCACCTGGCCCAGCACTGTAGCGCTTGCACGCAGACTGACGTTGGTTTGGTTGATGGCCGTGTGCGCTACTTTTTGGGCGAAAAGCATAGAGACACTGCACAGTAGACAAAAGGATAAGAAGTATATTCTTTTCATAATAAGTGCTGTTGAAGGCAATTGGGAATACGGAGTTCACAAAGTTAGAGGGTTTTCAGGCATTAAAGTTATGAGCCACTAATTGCACTAATTAACACTAATACAGTTCAAGAGGACATCACTTAGTGAAAATTAGTGCAATTAGTGACTAAAGACTCTCCACAAACTTGAGTAATGCATCTCTATCCGCCTTGCTCAGTTTTTTGAATTCGTCCCGCGACTTTTCGGCCTCGCCAGCATGCCATAAAATGGCTTCTTCGATGTTTCGTGCGCGGCCATCGTGGAGCAGGAAAGAATGTTGGTTCACGGTTTGGATCAGGCCAATGCCCCAGAGTGGTGGGGTGCGCCATTCAGTGCCTGTTGCCAAAAAATCGGGCCGATTGTCAGCCAAACCTGAACCCATATCATGCAGGAGCAAGTCGGTATAAGGCCATATTTTTTGGTCGCGCAAAGCCGCGATCTCGCCTCCTAATCCGGTGTTCATTAAAGGACGATGGCAGCCTGAACAATTGACCTGATTGAACAAAAATTTGCCCCGTAAAACGGTTTGGTCATCATGGTCGCGGCGAGCCGGTACAGCAAGCGTGCGGGTGTAACTCACCACTTTTTGAAAAATATCATCGCTTATTTCAGGCGTTCCACCATTGGGCACGTTTGGGTATTGCTGTTGTTGAGTGGGGCTAAGATGATCTTGAGGGAATAAGGTGCTCGTAATGCCAAGGTCTCCATTGAAAGCGCCTGCAGTTTGTTGGCTCAAATTTGGCTGGTTGGCTTTCCAACCAAAACGGCCCATTACAACTTGTTGCGTTTCAACATCCCATACATAGTTGGGCCTTCCCGAAATGCCATTTTGGTCGCTGTCGGTTTCGTCCGCGAAAGCAATAATGTCTGCTTCTGGAATAATTTCCAAGAGCCCCAAACCAGGCATTTGTGGCCCGATGCGTGGCGAAAACATCATGCCAGGCGCAAAGTCACCAAAGCCCAAATCCAGAAATTCGTATACTGGCTGGCGAAGAGAATAACTGGCGCCGTCGGCATATTGGCCACTGATTTCCTGATAACTGACCCTTACCCTTGCTTCGTTTTGTACATTCAGTATGGCTTTGTCCTGCAATTGCCCGCCGTAAACCGGGTCGCCTAATGGCCCGCCATATGCATCCGTTCCGGGAATGCTGAGGCGAAAAAGCAAGCCATTTAAGGGGTCTTCAGGTTGAGCGGGCGGCTTTGCCCGGCCATCTTTAAAATGGCAACTGCTACAGGAAATGGCGTTGAATATCGGCCCAAGACCATCAAGTGATTGAACAGAGGCGGGTGCTGTGATCCAATTGGAGCGAAAAAAAGAATTGCCGGTCACAAAAAAACCACTTTGTTCGGGGCTCAGTCCATTCACTTGACCGCCAAAGGCGTTTTGACCAAAATCAAATGTGGTGCCATTTGCGCCTCCCACGTATTGCTCGTCTGGTTCAACTTGTGCAATACCATCATTCGCTCCCTTTTTACAAGCAGAGAAAATGAATGGAATAGCAATGAATAATAAAAGCAAACGCATGGTTATACGGTATTTAGATATTTGAATATTGATATATTTGAATATTTACCGAATATCCTAATATATCAATATCCAAATATCTCATTCGACTTTAAAACTCTGCTCCAATCGCTTTGCCAGCCTCCGCCAGGCGGTCGCCCAAGACTTCCAGCGCGGTAATTGCGGCGGCGATTTCAGCGTCGTTGTTGAGTATTGCCTGGTCAAAAGGACCCGGGATGGCGTTTATTTTAGCTTCTGCATCTTCAAATGCGGCACGAACAGCATTTGAAGATGCAGGGCCTAATTGTTCAGCAATGTCGTTAAAGCTTCGGCCCGTAACTTCCGTTCCGATTGTCGTATAACTATAGCTACCAAAATACACGTTTTTAACCCCCAACAGGTTCATTTTCAAATCTGCAATCGTGTTGTCGGAAAAACAGGAGTGTTCGTGTTCCTGATCTTTTGAGTCAAGGGCAACAAACATCCGTTCGCCCGCAATTTCAGTTTTCGTAAATTCTTTCAGACCAGAAAAAATCAGCCCCATGGCTTCGCCGTTGGTTTTTTCGTTCAAAAATTCCTGACGATAAGCGCCACCAGATTTCCATTCATCGCGCACTTGAGCAAGATGTTCCAACAGTAAGTCAACTGCAACTTGCAGATATTGGCCACGACGGTCTTGATTTGCAGCCGTACCACCAGCGCCCACAATATAATCTGTGTAAGGACGGGCGCCTGGGCCATTTGTGCTTAAATCTTGTCCCCAGAGTAAGAACTCAAGTGCATGCCACCCGGTGAAAATGGCCGTTTCGGATAAGACCTCGTTGAGACCTACCAATACTTGTTTGTTGATGACGGGCTGTGCTGCAGGATTGTTGATAATGCCCGCATTGGGTTGTCCCTGAACGTAATCAATAAAATTTTCGTCCATTGGCCAGGCGTTAATCATGCCCTCCGGGCCATCGGCGTCGTCAATGGGGCCACCGTAAAAACGGAATGCCTCCGTCTGACCGTAAGGATTCCGGGCATTGAGCCAAGCGGTTTTACAAGCCTGAAAACCAGCGTCGGTAGGAGCAGCCAGAAATGCGTCTATGGCTTGCTTGAGGGTGAGCGCGGTATTGTAACTGTCGTCATAATTGGCCAATACAAGGTTGGCATATTGCTCGAGCGCTTCTTTTTTAAGTGGTTCTACAGAGTTATCGTCGGAATCCCCACAAGCAATGAAAATACTTGTCGTGAACAGGGCGAGGAGTAGCGTTGTAAATTTGTTTCTCATACTGAAAGTGATTGTGTTAATTGCTTTTGAAAAGTGGGCATTCAATTATCGGGAGCAAGGTACAATTTAGACTGAAACAAAATAACGTCTTTGTGAAATTATGGTTATCCCCCCTGCCAAACATTGTCTTTTGGTTTTGCTTCGGGAATGGTTTTGTCACCTAAAGTCACCTTTTTCGGGGTTTTTCCTGCTGAAATCTTAAGTTGGAGCACGCGTTTGTCTTCATTCTTCCACTCCTCCGCCGTTTTATGAATATGTTCCTTAGAGCCATCGGCGTATTCGATTTCCAAATGAACGGGCACAGGGATGTTGCCTTTTCTTTCGACGTAGATTACATAATTGGCGTTTCCGCCGCCTGTCACGTTGTCCATTTTTGCCACCTCCAATTTCAAATCGGGGTAACCAAACTCAAAAAACCAGGGTTTCCAAAACCAGTCGAGGTTTTGACCAGAAACGTTGTTGAAGGTGTTGAAAAACTCGTAAGGCCCCGGGTGCTTGCCTTTCCAACGGTCCATGTAAATAGTCATGCACTTATGAAATTTCTCGGATCCCAACATGTCGTACAACTGGGTGTAGGCCAATTGTGGCCGCGTGTAAGCAGCAAAGCCATACGAACGGCCATCCAAAGCGCGTGAGGGCACCATCGGCGGCACCTCCCAGTCGTTGCAAAAACCCCAGGATCCGATGCGGCTATTTTTATTATCAAGGCTGTCTGCCAGAAAATGGTCAAAAAAACTGGCCCAGCCCTCATCCATCCAGGCGTAGTACTGCTCGTTGGTCCCCATCATGAACGGGAAGTAAGTGTGTGATGCTTCGTGGACCGTTAGGCTTGTCACATAATCTTCGGACACACTCGCGTCGTTGATCATCATGGGGTATTCCATGCCGTCATTGCCATTAAAAACGGTGAGGCTAGGGTAGGGGAAGGGGTAACCGGGTAGCCAGGTGCTCATCAAGCGGATGCCATCAGCGGCGATGCGGGCTACACGTTTGAAATCCCTTGATTGAGAATCGTAGGCCGCGCTGACCAGGGTGCGGCGATTTGTTTTATCGTCCACCACCACTGAAGTAGCATCCCAATTGTAATGATCGCTCGCTGCAAAAGCGAAGTCCGGCACATCCGTTGCTTTGAAGTGGAATACATTTTTCTTGAGGTTTTTGAATACCCTTCCCGACTTCAATTCCGCTTCTGAAAAAATGCTGATCACTTCCGGGTTTGTATGCGCTTCTTGCCAGCGTTCAAGATATTGCGGCTGCAAAATTTCGGCTGCATTTTGCCATTCGCCGGTGGCCCAAGCCTGATAACCCTTTGGCAATATGATGCTTACGGCGTAGTTGGAGAAAGCGTGGTAAAATTCCTGCAATCCATTATACGGCGCACTTGCCCAGCCGTGCAGGTCATCGTACACCGCAATTTCAGGATAAAAATAGGGGATGAAAAAGGTTGTTGGGTCGCATATACATTCCCTTGTGGCGTGTTCGGAGGCAGGCAGGGTGTACTCCCAGGCGACGGAAAGTTTGAGCGAACTTTTGGCAGCCAGCGGTGATTTTAACTGAATGTCGAGATAGCAATCGTGTCGGTTTTGGGCGGATTTTGCTACTGGCACACCATTTATGGTCAGATGTTCGATTTCTACGCCATCGGTCACGTCATTTGGATCCACATCATTGGCACGTTGGCCGCCTTTCCGGTAGAGATCAGCCAGTAGTTTGAGGCGAATCATTCTGAGCGTATCGGGACTGTTGTTGTAGTAGGTTACTTCCTGGGAGCCTTCCAACTCGTGCTCCTTGGGATTGAGACTGATATTGATTTTGTAGTCGGAGCGGTTTTGCCAGTAGTTAGGGCCGGGGTTTCCATCCCAACTGCGCAGACCTTTTTCATAGGAGTTCTCAAAATTTCGAGGAAAGGGAAGGCTGGTGTTTTGGGCTATGTTTTCCCCGATAAACAGGAGTAGGAAAATGAAGAGGAGTAAAAATCGCATATAAATCCAAATTGAAAAATTTTGGCAAACATAAGTAAGTGAACGCAATTAGTATATTTGAAACACATAGGCACAGTAGGACACATAGCTGTGATTTTCAACACTATGTGCCATAATGTGCCTATGTGTTTAATATCATGGAACAGATTTTACCTTATATTTGGTTAATTCAGAAAAACAACCGTGTTTTGACCTGATTTTCAAAGGGTTGAAAAAATGGCTCGCTCGCTGACGAAATTTGCGAATCGGACGTTTTGCTACCTGAACATGATAAACAGCAACCAATAACAACAAAATCTCCTACAGATGCGCCAGACTTTCTACGCTTTCGCCGCTTTATTCGCCTTGGCATTATGCTCGTCCTTCCTGCTTCAAAAGGAAGAAGTTGGCAAAGCTGGCTACTACGCCGATTCGCTCCACGGCCGCAAAACTGCCAGTGGCGAGAAATACGACAAGTTTGAATTCACTTGTGCCCATAAAACCCTCGCTTTCGGCACCAAAATCAAAGTAACACGCCTCGACAACAAAAAATCCGTGATTGTTCGTGTCAACGACCGCGGCCCGTTTGTGGAAGGTTATGTAACAGACATTTCACGTGCCGCCGCAGAAGAAATCGGCCTTATTAAAATAGGGGTGACCCAGGTGAAAATTGAAGTCGTGGGCGCGACTGCCACCGCTCGGGTGGCAGCAGAAACCGATGGCAATGCCTCTCTTCTGGTCGCCCGCGGCGACACGAGGGCTACGAAACTTGCTGCCAGTCCTGCACAATACAGTACCGGCGATCCGAAACCATCCGGTATAAAAGCACTGACAGGTAAAAGTGCACAAGGCGCCAAACAGCCCACGGAACTCTTCGCTGTTGACATTCAAAAATCCCGAAAGGAAGGTTTCGGAGTGCAAGTAACCACGCTGTACGATGCCGACAATGTGATACCAGTGCTCAAAAAACTTCAACAAGAATGGCCGCTTAAAGCACTGGTGAGTGTCGAAAATGACGAAGTGTACAACAAAAGCACCTACAGGGTCATCATAGGCCCATTCTCCGACGCCAAAACCGCCGCTGCACAGCAAAAGATCGCTGCCAAAAAGGGGTACAAAGGTTGTTTTGTGGTGGATTTGGCGGGGATGTAATAGTTGGGATATTAAGATATTAAGATATTTTAAACGGGCATCTCGCAGCCAGCGAGATCCCCGTTTTTTTTGTGCGCCCGGCACGGGCGCTAACTCGGCGGTGCAAGTCCGCTACACGCTTGGCAGAGTGTTAGCCCAAGGCAAGGGTGTCCACCGTGAGGTGGAATCTGAAGGAAGCCGGCGGCAAAACCCTGGCCCGACGAACAGAAACCACATACAAGGCCACTTTGCGCGGGTGAGTTTGCAAAACAAAACGAAGCCCTACCGCTGCCCGGAGCGCAAGGTGGTAAATGGCGGGTAGATGGGGTGAAGGTTAGCGTTCTTACCTGGAGATCTGCGTCAGCCGGAGGCTGAGGTACGAGCGAGTGCCGAAGCACAAGGCGGCAGAAGTCAGCAGAGGCCATAGTACTTCAATTTTTTTTGAGGGAAGGGCCGAACATTAAGGTACGCAGTTTTACCACAAGATTAGGGCGTTGGTGCAAAGACAGCCACACCGTTTTTTTTTTTTTTAGGAACGGGACTTCTGCCGGAGGTAAGGACGGAATCCGGAGACAAGGCAGGAGAGTTGATCCAACGACTGCTCCGGGAATGACTACAAACGACAACACAAAGCGTTATTTATGGTGACACTGGAAGACATCGTCAATGAGCGGAACTTGCGATTGCCCGGGCGGGTAATGAGCAACGACGGCGCACCGGCACAGACGGGATGAAAGCGGAAGACTTGTTCAGTTATCTTGTGCAGCATTGGAAGGAGTTGCAAACGTCGGTGTTGGAAGGGAAGTACCGCCCCGAAGCGGTGAGACGGGTAGAAATACCGAAGCCGAACGGTGGCGTGAGACAATTGGGGATTCCTACGGTGATAGATCGGATGCCAACAAACGTAGCGCGGCTTTGGACAAGGAATATGATGGGATGTTCTCGAGACTAGTTATGGGTTTCGACGGGGTCGTTCGGCGCACGAGCGCTGGATGCCACCGAGCGGTCTTCGATACATCGTAGAAATAGACTTGGAAAAGTTCTTTGACCGTGTAAACCACGACAAACTGATGTCCATATTAAGCCGAGGAATAAGCGACAAGCGAGTACTACGGCTGATACGCCGCTACTTAGAGAGCGGGGTTATGGAGAATGGAGTAATCGTACGGAACATGGAGGGTACGCCACAGGGCGGGCCCCTAAGCCCGATATTGTCCAACATCATGTTAGACCTATTGGACAAGGAGCTGGAAAGCCGTGGACATAAGTTTGTAAGATACGCCGATGACATAAGTATCTTCACGAGCAGCCAAAGGGGAGCCGAACGGATACTGGCCAGTCTGATTGACTGGATAGAAAGGGAGAAAATAAAACGTCTCACCCAACGAAGTTAGCCGGTCAGTTGGATGAAAGGCTACTGAAACTGTCACAAGTGACACGGGGATGGGTGAATACTTTTACAAGGCAAACGCAAGGCAACACCTGATTCGACTGGACGAATGGATGCAAGCCCGGCTACGGATGCATCTGGAAACAATGGAGAGCGGTGAAGACGCGGATAAGCAATCTGCAAAAGTTGGGGCTAGCAAACAGAAAGCCTATGAATGGGGTAACAAGAAAGGTTTACTGGCGCATAGCGCACAGCCCAATCCTCCAAAGTACGATCACCAATGAACGCTTAAAACAAAAAGGGGTATGTCCCACTTATGGATACATACACCTTCGTCGTAAAACTTAATGAACCGCCGTGTTACCCGAACTGTACGTCCGGTGGTGGAGAGGACGAAAGTACTCGCCACCTTGGCTCTGGTTAGGTGTAAATGGCGGGTTAACTTCTCTCTCGATTGGAAAGGTAACTTTCCATGTCCAAAAGCCGCATAGCGGCGACATTATGGCAGCCTGTCGGTCGATAGATGATGAAGAACCGCGTAGCGGTGACATTATTACAACTAATGTCACCGCTATGCGGTTCCGCATCTATCTGGCTAATGGGCTACCATAATGTTCGCTATGCGGCTTTTTTGAAAGCCAAACGATAAATTTCTTGACAACCAAAACATTGCGTCGTTGCGGCGTTGCGCGAAATATTTTCATCCACGCAAGTACATTTTGAAATTCGGAGCATAGTTTTACCGCGTTTAAATATTCCAATACCAACCTATTGTATGCGGAAAACCATCCTTTCGATAATTGCTGTTCTACTAACAGCATCACTGCTCGGTGCGCAAAAACCCGTTTTAGTCATTCCAACAGGCCATAGCGGTGGCGTTCATGCGGTTTCCTGTTCTGCCGACGGGAAATCTTTCCTAACCGCTGGCGGCGATAACCTGATTAAAATCTGGAACGCAAAAGGGCAGGAACTTCGCAGTTTTCGTTCTGATGGCGGACAGGAATATCGGCAAGTCTATCTTTCGCCAGATGGAAGTCAGATTTTGGCGGCCTATTGCCATGAAAGCATGGATGCCTGGATTCTCGATGCCACTACAGGGGAGGCAATTTTCACCTTGGAAGGCCAGGAAAAGCCGTTGCGCACTGCAAAATATTCCCGCGACAGCAAAACCATCGCCACTGCTGATGAAGATGGCGTGCTCTCACTCTGGGATGCAAAACAGGGTCAGCTCCTGTGCCGGTGGAAAGGTCACGACAGCACCGTCGTATCTCTCGACTTTTCCCTTGATGGAAAACAATTAGCAATGCTGTCCGAAGACGGTCTTTCCAAAGTGTGGGCCACCAAAACTGGAATGGAAACGTTCTGTCTCGCCACCCCCGGAGAGGCCTTGCAGCACATCCGATTTTCCCCGGACGGCAAAACCTTGAGCATCGCCACCAATTCTTCCGAAGATGGCATCTCCCTGTGGTCGGTCGAAACAAAGCAAAAATTGCCACGACGAGTGGCTTCGACTGTATTTTTTCACCCGATGGGAAGTTTGTGTGCGTGTTCAGGTTAACCGGTGCGGTGATCCTTCCAATAGAAGATTTGAACGGCAAGCCGCTCCAGGAGTTGGCCGTCCCATTGATGCCTTCAGATTGGGCACCGATCTTTTCTATGCTGGAAGGCCAGTTTTTGCCAGATGGGAAAAGTATATTCCTGAATGCCGGGTATATTCCGGTGATTATTGAATTCCTCACGGGAAAAGTAAAATGCGCCTTTAAAGGCTATGCCGAGCCGGCGCAAAGCGTTTCGTTTTCGCCCAATGGCGAACGCTGCCTGATCGGGAGCGCCAATGACATTCTGGAATGGGATTTTGCCGAAGGGCGGCGCATCAGGCGGATGCTTGGACACACGGGCGACGTAGCCCAAGCCGAGTATTCGCCCGATGGTCAGAAAATAGTCTCCGTATCGGACGACTACACGGCAAGGGTTTGGGACGCTAAAAGCGGCGACACGCTCTTTACGGCTCCCGTGGGGATTAGGATTATACCTATCCAATCGTACGCGAGAATTTTGGCGATTTCTCCTGATGGTCAATACTTTGTAAAAGGCCATAGCCCAGGCTATGACATAGAATTTCCGATGCTCAGCCTTTGGAACCTCCAGGACGGCAGCCCAAGGGGAAGAATGTTAGAAGGAGAAGTCGGCACGCTCCTTGAAATATGCGATCTCGATTTTTCCCCAGACGGGAAATGGCTCGCGGTGCTGGAGTCCGGGGGCGTACATGTCTGGGATGTAACTGCGAACCGATGGCTCTGGCAATTTAAGTTTGATTTTGATACTGATTTTAGGTCTATTGCATTCAACCGCGACGGAAGCCAGTTAGCAGCCATCACTTCCAAGGATGTGCTTCAGTATTGGGATGCTCAGACGGGGAATACGATTCGTGTGATAAGGCCAGATAACCCATGGTCTGACAATATTTACGGAAACGATCGCCTGTTGGTAGCCTTCGAAAATGAATCGCGGAATTGGATTTCCGACCTTGTGTTCAGTCCCGATGGAAAATGGATGGCAAAGACTGGCCAGAACAAGGCCATCCAAATTTGGGATGTACAAGGCCAAAAAGATGTCCGCACATTCCTTGGGCACGACAATGCTGTCAAGAGTCTCGACTTTTCGCCTGACAGCCGCTGGTTAATTTCGGCTTCTACGGACAACACGGTGCGTATTTGGGATGTGCAAAAAGGCTTGGAAGCTGCCAAAATTGTCCATTTGACCGGCGACAATTGGGTAGTGACCACCCCCTCCGGGCTTTTCGATGCTTCGGACGATGCCAAAAAAATGATGTATTATGTGGTGGATTACGAGAAAGAAAAGATCATCCTTGATTTGGAACAACTCCAGGAGCGATATTGGCAACCAGGGCTTTTGGGCGCCATCCTGGGCCTCACACCCTATCCCGTCAAAGATGTAGGTGTTTTCGACAATCTGGCCCTATTCCCATCCATTGAAGAAAATACCCGCATTGAATCTGCTCATTTGTACATCAAACTACGAGAACGCAATGGCGGTCTGGGCAAACTGACCCTAAGGATCAACGGAATCGTGCGCAATGAGGACCTCAACCCGCTTCCGCAGCGAAAAACAGCACTGGATATTGACTTGAATCAATACTCGAGATTTATTCGCTCAAATACCAATACCATCGAATTAGAGGTGTATGAATCAAAGGATGATCTCAAGAGTCAACCATACATCCTTTATTACCAGCCTTCCTTGAAAAAGCGCGGGGAAGCTTCAAAAAAAGATAATCCGGAGGCCAATATATGCCTCGATCCCAGGCATTTGTACCTGATCGTGGTCGGAACCTCCATGTATCCCCAAGGAGTAGACTCCCTTCCTGCCGCCAACGACGATGCCATTGAAATGGCAAGGGTTTTAAGTGCAACCGGCAGGCAGTTGTACGATGATCGGGTGCATCTTACCTTGCTTTCCACCGAGAAAGGGATAACACCCAGCAAAGCCAACATTGCGGCCGCTTTCAAAGCGTACGAGGATTCCGCCAGCGTCTGCGACGTGCTGGTGGTCTTTTTTGCAGGGCATGGCAAAAATTGGGGAGAGGATGGGGACAAATCCAATTTTTATTACCTGACCAAGGACATCACATTCGGCAAACTGGGCGATGATGGCATCCGCAAAGCCTACGCCATTTCCGATCAGGAACTAACGGACTGGATGGGAAAAATTCCTGCCGAAAATAAATTACTGATCCTTGACGCCTGCAATTCCGGGCAAGCGGCCATCAACATGGGCGGCATTATTGCGCGGGACATGGATCCTGATAAGATCGTGGCGTTTAATATAATGAGCGGAAATACAGGAAGTTATGTCATTTCAGGCAGTTCTGAAAGCGGCTTGAGCTTTGAGTCAGAGGTATTCGGCCATGGTTTGCTCACTTACAGCCTTCTTGAGGGAATAAGTGCAACTGCTCTTAAAGGCAGCAAAGTGGATGTATTGCCACTGCTTTTGAATGCTTACAAGCGGGTACCGGAGCTTGCACAGAGTATGGGCGATGAACAGACGCCAATCATTGCCAAGCCGCGTGGCAACGCCAGTTTTTTCGTGGGAAAAAATGACGGGAGTGTAAAGATCGAATTGCCCGAATCCAAACCCATGGTCATCCAGAGTTTTCTTTGAACAGGATACGTTTAGTGACCGGCTGGGTTTGACAAAGGCTGTCAACAAGGCATTCCGCAGCAGTGAAATCAAAGGAAAATTAGCACGCTGGTTTTTCTCTGAAATTTCGGAGCATCCCCAGGGCTTTTCGGTGAGAGTTACTTACACCCAAAATCAGGACAATACAATTACCGTAAAAGGCCGGTTGTTGAGAGGAGAGGAAGGGGTGGGTAAACCCTTTGAAGTTAGTGGTGCGAAAGACGCCAAGGCTTTGGCAGCGCTGATCTTGAAGGCGGTTACGCCTGGGATAAAGGTGAAATGAGGTATTTATTTTAAATGCCGGTACAGCATTAATCGACCATCGCATATAATTTGCATTTATGTTTAAAAATACGATCTTTTGGCTGGTCCTCAGCGCTTGTTTTCCCTACTTCTTGCAGGCACAAACACCCAGGTTAGTGGTGCCAGTTGGGCATACCAAATACATCTCTGCGATTTCAATGTCACCCAACGGAAAATTGGTATTGACAAGCAGCTATGAGGAAGGAACAAAATTATGGGACAATAATGGCCGGGAAGTTGTTTCCGTACCGGCAACCAGTTATGTAAATGCGTTTTCACCTGACGGCCAATACTTTCTGACCGCAGATACTGGTAATACCATGGTAATGTGGGACTTATCAGGAAAGTTGAAGTTCCGGTTTTCCGGCCATACCGATGAAGTGCGGTTTGTAGCCTGGATGCCGGATGGGAAATGGGTTGTTTCTGCCGACTATGGAGGAGACCTAATCCTCTGGGATCTGACGGGTACCAAAATCAGGGAATTAAAGGGCGTTCGGAATCCGACCATCACGGCTGACGGACAATTTATCGTTTCTGCAGAGGGCTACCAGGTTTCTATCTGGAATATAAGCGGAACACTTGTACATCAGTTTGAGGATGCTGAGCTCAAAAAAGCCTACGAATCAAGTTTTAAAGATTCAGGTATCGTAATCCCTACGGATAGCTATTTTACTTCCGTAGCGGTATCGCCTGATCAAAAATCCATCGCTACCTGTACCTATGATGGAAAAGGAGGTATCTGGAGTTGGCAGGGAGAAAAACTTCATACATTTAGGGATGGATCTGAAGTGCGGTTTTCGCCAGATGGGAAATATCTTTTGACCGCTCCAGGTCGTGGAACTTTTGCACAATTGTTGGATCAAAGCGGCCAAACACTTCAACAATTTTGGTTTAATGGGCTCATTGGCAACGCCATTTTTACACCAGACGGGAAAATATCCTGGATTTCATCAACAAAAAAGCATACCAATTAGATCTGAACGACAAGGTTGTTTGTGCCTTTAAAGGACATGCAACCCCAATCAGGTCACTTGCTCTATCCCCTGATAATACTTTTTTGGCGGCGGGCTGCTGCGATGAATTTAGCACGAGAATCTGGCAATTTAATGATGGACAAACCCGTGCCTTCAGTTTTGGACAAGCCTTACTTTCGGGAGATTGCTCTTTGAAGATATACCGGTGGCTATTGCCCCAAATTCAAAATCGGTGTTAACGGTCAGAGATAACAATGTAGCGCAGCTTTGGGATTTGAAGGGAGCACCCATTCAAACGTTTATTGATCCCGAAGAGTCCATAGTGTCTTTGGCGTTTTCCTCCAATGGCAAGAATATCCTAACGGGTAACCGCTTGTACAGCGCCAGGCTTTGGGATGCGGCGGGGCGTGAAGTTCAAACGTTCCCTATGCCTCTGAAAAATTCATCGGTGGATGCGGTGGCTTTTTCTGCAGATAATACCCTGGTTGCTACCGGAAGTGGAAACATTGACAATTATGTTCGGATTTGGGAAGCAGACGGAACATTAGTAAGCAATTTTTTGCCCGAAGTAAGTCAAATTTCTGATGTGGTATTTTCACCAGATAACAAAACTGTGCTTGTTTGTGGATTTAATAATACGGCGCAATTGTTTGATCTACAGGGGAATAAACGAATTGATTTTTCCGGACATGAAGCCAGTTTAAACAGCGTCGCTTTTTCGCCAAACGGTCAGAAGGTACTTACCGCAAGTGATGATGGAACAGCCAGGCTTTGGGATTTAAATGGCCAGGAAATTCTGCGATTTACAGGGCATAAAAGCGAAGTAATGGATGCGGTATTTTTTAAGAACGGTAATATCGTATTGACAGGCAGCTTGGACCATACCATGAAATTGTGGGACGCAAATTCCGGTAAAAACCTGGCAACCCTAATTTTTATAGACTCAAATGATTGGGTAGTGACCACCCCATCCGGACTATTTGACGCAACTGATGGTGCTAAAGCAATGATGTATTACATCGTGGATTATCAGGAAGAGAAAATTGTCGTAAGTCTGGATCAACTGGAGGAGCGCTACTGGCAGCCTGGGTTATTGGGTGCTGTATTGGGTATCACGCAATATCCGGTGCGGGATGTGGGGATATTTAATAACCTGCCTTTATTTCCATCCATTGAGAAAAGTACCCGCATTGAATCTGACCAGTTGCATATCAAACTCCGCGAACGCAATGGAGGCCTGGGCAAGCTCAGCCTCAAAATCAACGGACGGAGAGTAGCTGAAGATATTAATCCGCTTCCACAACGAAAAAAAGAACTGAATATAGACCTGAAGCAATATGCGAGATATATAAGAACGGATACCCTGAACATTCTGGAGTTGGAGGCTTATGAATCAAAGGGTTATCTCAAAAGCGAACCCTATATTCTTGACTATCAGGCCTCTGTAAAAGGGCGGGGGGAAGGCGCCGCAGCAGATAATTCCTTAACGAACAATTGCCTGAGTCCCCGGCATTTATACTTGATTATAGTAGGAACGTCCTCCTACCCATACGGAGTTGACTCACTGCCTTCTGCCGATGAAGATGCCGTCGAAATGGCCAGAGTGCTGAGGGTAAGTGGACAACAATTGTACGACGACCGGGTACACCTCAAATTATTGTCTACCAAAGCTGGCGAAACACCTAGCAAAGCAAACATCAAAGCCGCCTTTCGCGCTTACCAGGATTCCGCGAGTGTTTGCGATGTGCTGGTGGTCTTTTTTGCTGGTCATGGCTCCAATTGGGGCAAGGACGGCGACAAATCCAATTTTTACTACCTGACTAAAGACATCACTTTTGGAAGGTTGAATGATGATGGAATCCGCCAAGCTTATGCCATTTCTGATCAGGAACTGACTGAATGGATGACCAAAATCCCTGCTCAGAATCAATTGCTCATCCTGGACGCCTGCAATTCCGGGCAAGCGGCCATCAATATGGGCGGGATCGTCTCGCGGGATCTAAATCCAGATAAAGTGGTGGCATTCAATCTGATGAGCGGCAATACGGGCAGTTATGTCATTTCAGGCAGTTCGGAGAGCGGGGCAAGCTTTGAATCGGCGGTGTTTGGGCATGGTTTGCTTACTTATAGTCTTCTGGAAGGCATTAACGGAACGGCATTGGAGGGCAGTAAAATAGATGTTTTGCCCTTGTTGTTGAAGTCATACAAGCGGGTAGGGGAGTTGGCCGAAAGCCTGGGTCAGGTACAAACACCCATTATTGCGAAGCCCCGTGGAAATGCCAGTTTTTTTGTGGGCAGGAATGACGGGAGCATCCAAATTGAACTTCCGGAAACGAAGCCCATGGTTATTCGGAGTTTCTTTTTTGACCAGAATTCCTTTCTGGATCATTTGGATTTAACAGATGAGCTGAACACGGCTTTCAGAAGCAAAGAAGTCAGGGGCAAACTAGCGCCCTGGTTTTATTCCGATATTTCGGAGCATCCGCAGGGATTTTCAGTACGGGGGACTTATTTGGTGAATGCCGATAACAGCGTAACCGTCCGCGGCAGTTTGATCCGTGGTGAAGTGGCGGTTGGGGAGCCGTTTGTCGTGAGTGGCGCCATGGACGCAAAAGTTTTAACGGATTTGATCTTGAAAGCGGTAAGGCCTGGGATTAAGGTGAAGTGAGCTTTCTTGCCACGAATAGGAATCGAACTTCCGAAAGTTTTATCCCGATTCATCGGGACGGGAAGTTGTGCCAGATTAAACGAATCAAAATGGCTGCAAAAAACGCCGAAAACAACCCCAGCCCGAGTGTCATGCTGAGCGCAGCGAAGCATCTGCTAAAGAGGAAGAGGCCTTACATTCGCTTTAGAAGAAATAGGGCGAGTTAGCGATAAAACAAACTTTCCGAAAGTTTTATCCCGATTCATCGGGACGGAAAGTTGCACCAGATCAACGAATCAAAATGGCTGCAAAAAACGCCGAAAACAACCCCAACCCCGAAATAGATCGAGTAATAGTCCAAACTTTCCGAAAGTTTAAAACTTTCGGAAAGTTGCACCAGATCAACGAATCAAAATGGCTGCAAAAAACGCCGAAAACAACTGCCACACGAGTTTCTGCTGAGCGCGCGCATCTGCATTGGCCACCCTTCTTTACTTCAAAATGATACAACCATGAAGCAAGTTTTTACGCTGATGATTTTGCTGATGGCGAGTCTTCTGGAGGCGCAAACCAGGCTGGTGGTGCCAATCGGGCATACAGGTGGTATTAATTCGGTGGCTTTTCGCCCGACGGGAAGATGGTTCTGACGGGAAGTGATGATAAAACGGCCAAGCTTTGGGACTTGTCGGGGAGGGAGTTGCAGTCGTTTATCGGCCACGCTGCTCCCATCAAGTCAGTTGCATTTTCCCCCGACGGGAAATCCGTCCTGACAGGTGGTTCGGATAACATAGCCAAACTTTGGGACTTGTCGGGCAGGGAGTTGCAATCCTTTAGCGGCCACATTGGTACCGTCTTGTCAGTTGCATTTTCGCCTGATGGAAAGTATGTCCTGACAGGCAGTTAGGATAATACAGCCAAACTTTGGGACTTGTCGGGCAGGGAATTGCAGTCCTTCAGAGGCCATACTTCTAACGTCGCATCCGTGGCCTTTTCGCCAGACGGAAAGACTGTCCTGACGGGGAGTTAGGATGGAACGGCCAAACTTTGGGACTTGTCGGGACGGGAGTTGCAGTCCTTTCGAGCCATGCTGATAACGTCAGGTCCGTGGCTTTTCACCAGATGGAAAATACATCCTAACAGGGGGTTCGATAAAACAGCGAAACTGGGACTTGTTGGGCAGGGAGTTGCAGTCCTATTCTCAGGCCATGGCCATGCTTACTGATTCTGTGGCCTTTTCCCCCAACGGAAAGACTGTTGACGGGCAGTCAGGATTATACGGCGAAACTGTGGGATTTGTCGGGCAGTGAGTTGCAGACTTCATCGGGCATGCTTCCTATTTCGTCTGCTGTCTTTTCTTCAGACGGAAAGAATATCTTGACGGGCAGTTGGGATAAAACGGCGAAACTTTGGGACTTATCGGGAAGGGAAATTGCAGTCCTTCTCAGTGGTCATGCTTGAGTTCGTCAGTTCGGTGGCTTTTTCCCCAGACGGAAAATATGTAGTGATAGGAAGTAGGGATAAAACGGCCAAACTTGGGACTTACCGGGACGGGAATGTAGTCCTTCTGGGCATGCTTCAAGATGTTGAGTCTGTTTTCCAGCCTCGCCAGACGGAAAGAATGATTTGACGGGCAGTTAGGATAATACGGCGAAACTGGGGGACTTGTCGGGACGAGTTGCAGTCTTTCATGGCCATGCATCATATGGTCTGGATCGGTCGCCTTTTCGCCCGACGGAAATACGTGCTGACGGGCAGTTATGATAATACGGCAAAACTATGGGACTTGTCGGGTCGGGAGTTCCAGTCTTTCTGCGGCCATACTGGTGCCGTAAGTGCTGTGGCTTTTTCTCCAGATGGGAAACAAGTTTTGACGGGAAGTCGAGATAATACGGCGAAGGTTTGGGATTTGTCTGGGCACCAGTTCCAATCTTTTCAAGCCAGGGTTCCTGTCAGGTCGTTCGGTGGCCTTTTCCCCAGAATGGAAAACATATATTAACAGGGAGCTGGGATAAAACGGCCAAACTGTGGGATCTGGCTGGGCATGAAATCCAGTCTTTCTTCGGTCATGCCGAACCCGTATGGTCTGTGGCCTTTTCACCTGATGGGAAACAGTCTTGACTGGGAGTTGGGATAAACAGCCAAACTGTGGGACTTGTCGGGAAAGAGTTGCAATCCTTTATGGGGCATGCTTATCAGTCTGTTGGCTTTTCACCTGACGGAAAGATTATCCTGACCGGGAGTTGCGACAATACCACAAAACTCTGGGACACCCATTCCGGCGAAGAACTCGCCACCCTAATCGCCATAGATTCCACCGACTGGGTCGTCACCACCCCTCCGGCCTCTTCGACGCTTCTGCGGTTCCCAAAACCTCATGCACTACGTGCAAGGGCTCGGAAGTCATCGAACTCAACCAACTAAAAGAACGGTACTATGAGCCGGGCTTGCTTGCCAAAATAACGGGCTTTGATAAGAGCAGCCTGCGCGACGTGGCGGCTTTCGAGAATGTTGCGCTCTACCCCGAAGTAAATGCCAGCATCGAAAAAAAACTGCTCAACATCGAACTAACCGAACGCAACGGCGGCCTTGGCAAACTCAGCCTCTTCATCAACGGCAAAGAAGTCAAGGAAGACCTCAACCCTGGGACGGCAGAAAAACTGACTGTTGATTTGGGTTCTTTTTCCAAATACTACCGCAGCGATGCCTCCAACACTCTAGCCCTGCGCGCCTACAATCAGGAAGGCTGGCTCAAAAGCGAAGCCTATGAATTGGAATACCAACCCGGAGCCAACCCCAGAGGTGAGGAAGGTTTCAAGCCGACGAAGCCCATTTCGACTTCTGTGCAACCCTCTTTATACGCCATAGTCATCGGCACCTCCAACTATGCGGGCGAGGAACTCGACCTCAATTTCGCCGATCAGGATGCGGAATCCATGTCGCAGGCGTTTCAGGCATCCTGCACCGCGCTTTTTGGGGCGGATCGTACCGCTGTGCATTTGCTGTCTAGCAACAGCAAGACTCCTGAAGCCAATTCCAACAAAGCCAACATCCAAAAGGCTTTTCAGGGCATTGCTGCCAAAGCCAAACCTGAAGACGTACTGCTGGTCTATTTCTCCGGCCATGGACTTGCCTACGGTCCGGCAGAAAAAGAACAGTTCTACTATCTCACCAAAGACATCGGCAGTCAGGACCTCAGTGACCCTGCCATCCGCAACAATTACACAGTCTCCTCCGAAGAACTCACCCAGTGGCTCACGGCCATTCCTGCCCAAAAGCAGGTGATGATCATTGATGCCTGCAACGCCGGAAAAGTGGTGGAATCGCTCGCGGCGATAGCGCAAAAGAACCTCGACCCTTCCCAGATCCGCGCACTCGACCGCATGAAAGACCGCACTGGGATGTTCATCCTTACGGGCAGCGCGGCAGACAAGGTCAGTTACGAGGCCAGCCAGTACGGGCAGGGCTTGCTGACTTACAGTCTTTTGCAGGGCATGAGCGGCCTCGCACTCGAACAAGGCATTGTAGACGTGATGAAATTGTTCCAATACTCTCGTGACATTGTTCCGGAACTGGCCAAGGGCATAGGGGGTGTGCAGATCCCGGTACTGGCCAGCCCCTATGGCGATGGCGCAAGTTTCCCCATTGGAAAAGGGGTGAAAATCCCCTTGGCGCAGCCTAAGCCGGTCTTTATTCGCAGCGTGTTTCAGGATGAAAACTTTGGCGACGAGTTAGAATTGGTGAACGCGCTGGAGAAGAATTTTCAGACCACGACCCTGAAGGGCACAATGGCCAAACTCATCTACTCTGATGTGAACGAGTACGAAATGGGCTATTCGATTCGCGGCAGTTATGCTATAAAGGGGAATGCGGTGGAGGTGAAAGGCAGTTTGTTCAAAGGCAAAACGCTTCAGCACAAATTTCAGATTGCGGGCACAAAAGATGATGTGCCGGGTTTGGTGAAGCAGATTTTGGGGGAGGTGATGATGGCGAAGTAGGTTTACATTTTAGGTTTTCCAATTTGATATCTTGCTATTTAAAATTTACATGTATGAAAAAAAAGCTTTCTTGTTCTTTGCCTGTCGCTTATACGGGCTCGGCCCAAAAGCCTGAACTCGTACTCCGGCAATCCATTCCGCTCGAATTGAGTCACTTTGCTATTCATCGGACAATCGTTTCCATGGCTACTTGTGCCGGAAACGAAATAAAAATCTGGGAGTTAAAACCGGGCAGGCTCATACGTACTATACTATCTCCGTTTCTTATTGCAGACAGCTTTGTCAAAAGACGGCAGCAGGCTGGTTTGTGCCGCTTCATGTGTCGAGAATCGGTATCCTACAGAAGACGATATTCCTGAATTCAATACAGAAATACAGGTGTGGGACATGGTTACTGGGAAAAAACTCCACACATTGATAGCCTTTAACGAGCCGGTTTGTATTAATAATGTGGCCATTTCTAATGACGGAAATCTGGTGACAGCAAGTTATCGCGACCGGACAACGCTTTGGGATACTCGTTCAGGTGGGGTAGAATGGGAATCGGAATATTTCGTGCAGGCACATTCTCTCCCGACGGTACCCATTTGATGTTGAATGTAAATGGAACGCCTCTCTTGGGTAGATTGCAAAACCGGCTCGAAAACCGGGAAATTCTGCAAGATTCCTGCGCGTATTACACCTTTCAGGGTGATGCCGTGGTATTGCTAACTACAGGGTCGGTTTTGAAACGCTGGGACCCAAGCAGCAAATTATTATCAGCCGACGTGGTCCTTCCAAAAGGGCCTGAACTTAACGATGAGAATATCCGATTTTCACAGGACGGGACCCAACTAGGGGGTCTTGGGTATCGTATTCTTCCAAATTGGAGAAGAGCAAAAATTGGGTTGGCTGTTCAGGAGTTTTGAAGCCAATACAGGCAAACTTTTGACCCAAAGCGATACTATGGAATACGATGGTGGTTGGGCGGATTTAGCACCTGATTTGCAGTATTTTTTCACCAGACCGAAGGGGTGGGAGTTTCAAGACGCGGGCGGGGGGATGAGCGCTTACTCCATTTCAACGGGACAATTTTCTCATTTTTTTGGACTGAAGTTGTTGGAGGCTACTACAGACGCCAACCTTAGGTGTGACGAAGCATGCAGGGAGTATAAAGTTTACAACGGAGGAAGCATGATATTGGTGGACCGTCATAGTGGACCCTGCTCATTGTTCCTGCCGGAATCAGGAATTACTTTGTGGTGTAGATGCAGATTCTGTGAAGTTTTATGCTGAGAATCAAATCTTAAAGGAAGACAAACGATGGAAACTGGAATCTCCAGACAATCTTTCTTACAACCTTTTCGACAAAAAGACCAATCGTTTGGTAGCGACCTTGCTTTTGGGAGATGTATTCCTAAAGTATCCAGATGAAGATCCCTATGACACTGAAACCAGTCGAATCTGGGCTGTCACTACACCTTCCGGACGATTCGATGCTTCCCCCAAAATGATGGAGTCGCTCCATTATGTAGTAGGCATGGAAGTTATAGAACTGGACCAACTTAAGGCGCGATACTGGGAACCTGGTCTGCTCCAAAAGATACTGGGTTTGTCTAAAGGGGAATTACGCAATGTGGATGCGTTTGATAATGTACCGCTTTACCCCTTGATCCAGGCAAATATTGACAAATCTCAGTTGCAAATTAATCTGGCAGAACGCAGCGGCGGCATAGGCAAACTCAGCCTCTTTATCAATGGGACAGAGAGAGGACCACAAGACATCAATCCCGAACGGAAACAGCGCCTGAGCATTGACCTGAAAACCTATGCCAAATACTATTATCGGGGCGACACCTTGAACACCATCGCCCTCCGCGCCTACAATCAGGAGGGCTGGCTCAAAAGCCAGGCATACGAACTGACTTACCAACCCGGCGCTACTGCCAGAGGCAATGAAGGTTTCAAACCGAAGAAGCCAGCCTCGTCTTCTGGGCAGCCCTCTTTATACGCCATAGTAGTTGGTACTTCCGACTATGCAGGCGAGGACCTCGACCTCAAATATGCCGATTTGGATGCGGAGGCGATGGCGGCAGCCCTGGCGGCGGCGGGTAAGGAATTGTTCGGCAAAGATGTTCATATCCGCTTGTTTACCACGAGTAGCAATGTGACGGCGGGTGCGTCGGGCGGTATTCAGAACGAGATGTCCAGCAAAGCCAACATCCAGGCCGCTTTTGAAGCCTACGCTAAACCTGAGCAGGCGAAGCCCAACGACGTGCTGGTACTCTATTTTTCCGGCCACGGCATTACCTATGGCGAAGCCGAAAAGGCGCAGTTTTACTACTTGACCAAGGACATCGCCTCCGGCGACCTCAGTGACCCTGAAGTGCGCAGGCAATACACCATCTCTTCAGATACACTCACCGAATGGATCAAAACATCGCCGCACAGAAACAGGTGCTTATGCTCGATGCCTGTAACTCCGGGAAGATCGTTGAAAGCCTTGCTTCCATCGGCAAGAAAGACCTGAACCCCTCACAGGTGCGCGCACTCGACCGCATGAAAGACCGCACCGGGATGTTCATCCTCACTGGCAGCGCGGGAGACATGGAAAGTTACGAGGCGAGTCAATATGGACAGGGCTGTTGACCTACAGTCTTTACAGGCATGAGCCGCCTCGCGCTCGCGGGAAGGCAATCGTGGGACGGATGACATTGTTCCAATATTGCCGCGACAAAGTGCCGGAACTCGCCAAATCCATTGATGGCATTCAGACCCCTGTTTTGGCCTTCCCATTAGATGGCGGGAGTTTCGACATTGGCATTGTGAACGAAAACGTGAAAATTCCCCTGGCGCAACCTAAACCGGTCTTTATTCGCAGCTCGTTTCACAATGAGAACGATGGCGACGAGTTGGATTTGATGAAAGCGCTGGAGAAGTATTTCCAGCGTCCGGGTACCTTGGCCAAATTCCATTACGCCGATGTGAGCGATTACGAAATTGGCTACCGATTCGCGGTAGTTATGCTAAAAAAGAGAATGCGGTGGAGGTGAAAGGCAGTTTGTTCAGGCAAAACGCTTCAGCACAAATTTCAGATTGCGGGCACAAAAGATGATGTGCAGGGTTTGGTGAAGCTGATTTTGGGGGAGGTGATGCCGATGGCGAAGTAGGTTTTGCCACGAATTGCACGAATTTGCACTAATTGTCTTTCGTGAAAATTCGTGCAATTCGTGGCTAAAAAAACCGCAGCCCAGGAAAACGCAAACACGGCGACAATCTAGGCCAAGCCGCCCATTGACCCTGATCTGCACGAAGAAGCCACCTTGCTCTCCGCCCGATATGAGATCCTTGCTCGCCAAAAACGCGCGGGTACGCTCAAGTTTCAGGATGAAAATACCGAGCGCGCGCAGATAAACGCCGCCTTACTGGAAATCCTGAATCACTTAAAAGAGCACCACAAGCCCGGTTTTTTCGCCAATCCCTTGGCAAAATGGGGGACTATCCTCGTCGCCACCATTGCTGTGCTGGGCGGTGTTGCCAAGTTTTCAGGCTTGTTGCAGGGCAACGATTTGGCCCAAAAAACAGAGATCGCCACCGTTGCGCAGCCTCCTGCTAATAACAATCCCGATTCCCTGCCTGCGGCTCAATCTGCACCTGTCTCCCAATCCGTACCTGCCCGTCCGGAAATCCGATCCAATCCCGCAGCAACCAAACCGAGCATAACCGCCCCTGCTTCCTCAGCAGCGGATACCGTCTTGACCATTGCCTGCAAAAGCAACAAAGGGCCGCATAAACGTCCATTTCAAAAATGGCGAAACCATGCGTTTCTATTTTAAAGTGAGCCAGGCATGCACGGTGCGCTCCATTTACAAACTCGCCGACGGGCGGCTCGTGCTGCTCGACAACGACCGCCCGGTGACCGCGGCTCAGGTCGGCACTTGGCTGGAAATTGGCGCGGGATTCGACGTTTCCGATCCGTATGGCGATGAACGGGTTTTTGTGTTTGCCCAAAACACGGCCTTTGACCCGCTGGTGACCACCGTTGATGGCGACGGCTACCATTTCATTCAAGAAGGCCTGCCCGATGCTTTGCGAAAAACGCGCGGGTTCAAAAAGAAGAAGCGCTTCGCCGAGGATTCGGTTATGCTGGCGACGAGTTTGTGAGGGGCGTTATACCATTCATGTCGAAATATGAAAAAAACACTCCTTTTCTCTCTCTGCCTTTTCACAATCACCGCACAGGCCCAAAAACCCGAGCTCGTTCTCCCAGCCATCCACTCCTCCCCGATCAGGGACATCTGCTTCTCTGCCGACAGCCGCTACATGGCCACTTGTGCAGGAAGCGAGATAAAACTCTGGGAACAAAAGACGGGCCGGCTGATCCGAACCATCCAATCCTCCTTGCCCATTGCAGAGATCGCCCTGTCGAAAGACGGGAGCAGGCTCGTGTGTGGTACTTATTGCGGCGCCACCCAATTTCTGCAAGATCAGGGAAAAGTGCCTGATATCAATACCGAAGTACAGCTGTGGGACATGGTTTCGGGCAAAAAACTCCGCAGCTTGGAAGCCTTTGGCAAACCTGTCTGCATTGAGCACGCAGAAATTTCAGACGACGGTAACCAGGTGATAGCCCTTTATGGCAAACAAATCACGTTATGGGATGCGCGTTCCGGTGTGGAAAAATGGACGATTGAAGGAAAAGGGAATGCTGATTTCTCCCCGGATGGCGCCCACCTGATGCTGAATCATTACGGTACACTCTCTGTGGATTGCGTGGCATGAAAACTGAGATCTTGAAAGACTCCTGTGTACACTTTGCCAGTCAGGGCCATGCCGTGGTGCTGCTAACCACAGGCGCGGTTTTGAAACGCTGGGACACTGGCAGCAAGTCGTTTTCGGCTGATGTGCCTCTTGATCTGGGACTTAACTATCTTGACTCAAGTCCAGACCGGGACATACGTTTTTCGGAGGACGGAACCCAATTGGGCGTGTTAACTAAAGTGGAGACGAACGGGGAACAATGGCAGTTCAAAAGTTTTGCGGTCAACACCGGCAAGCAGCTGACAATCCGGACATTCAGTGAAAATGATGGAGGTTGGGGGTCTTTAACGCCTGATCTTCAGTATTTCTTTACTAGCCCAGTGGTGGATGTCGCGGATGTACGCGCAGGCATGAGTGCCTATTCCATCATAACGGGTAAATTCTCCCACTACTTTGGACTGAAAATGCTGGAGACCACCACGGATGTCAACATGGCGGGCGCTGAATCTGAGTATATAACCAAGGGAAATTGATGCTGATTAAGCGCGACAGCTCTTTTCGGGTACTGCAAAACAGCCTTTTCCTGCCGGAGCGCGGTGAATTGGTTTGCGGCGTGGAAATGGATTCTCTTAAGTTTTTTGCCGAAAACCAAACGCTCAGGGAAGACAAAAACTGGCGCTTGGAAAGCAGGGACAATCTTTCGTACCAACTCTATGATACCCGGAGCGGCCAATTGATAGCCACCTTGCTTTCGGCTGAAGTGTGGCCTGAATTCGCGGACACCGGCTACAAGGATGCCGTCAATCGCATCTGGGCCGTCACTACCCCCTTCCGGCTCCTTTCGATGCCTCGCCGGAGATGATGGAAAACCCCATTACGGCCCTTTGGCATGGAAGTCATTGAACTGGAGCAGTTGAAAGAACGCTACTACGAACCAGGGCTTTTAGGCAAACTGATGGGGTTCTCCAGTGGTGAATTGCGCAATGTGGCAGCCTTCGACAACGTGGCGCTTTATCCAGAAATCAAGGCTAGCATCGAAAAAAACCAATTAAAAGTCAGCCTTACGGAGCGCAGTGGCGGCATGGGGAAACTTTATCTTTTCGTAGGCGCCAAACAAATGGAGGTCAACGGCAATTTAGACATCAACCCCGATCGGCAGAAAAACCTGACAATAAATCTGGACGAGTTCACCACCCAATACCGCTCCGATACTGCCAATACCATTGTGCTCGTGGCTTACAACTCAGGCAATTGGCTCAGAAGCCCGGCCTACGAATTGCCCTACCGACCCGTCGGGGCGAGAGGTGATGCAGGATCTGGCCCAAAACTTTTCGATTGCAGCTCGATCAAGCCAAGTCTGTATCTGCTCATGATAGGCACTTCCAAATACAGTGATGTGAGCAAGAATTTGACCTACCCCGACCTCGACGCTTCCGAAATGGCCAAGGCCCTCAGCAGCACTGGAAAGGTCATGTTTGAAGACCGCGTCCACCTCAAACTGCTTTCCACCGCAGGCGAAGGTGGAAATTTCCAGCAAAGCCAACATCGAAAAAGCGTTCCTGGAATTCAAAAAAGCCACGCCCTGCGACGTATTGGTGGTTTATTTCTCCGGCCACGGCTCGACCTGGGGCAAAGAGGGCGACAAAACAAACTTTTACTACCTCACGAAAGACATCACCAGCGCCAAACTCGCCGACGATGCCGTGCGCAAGGAATATGCCGTTTCGGACGAAGAGCTGACCAAGTGGCTTGCCGCTATTCCCGCTCAAAAACAAGTGCTCATCCTCGATGCCTGCAATTCCGGCAAAGCGGCAGAAAACCTGAGCGGTATTGATCAGCGCGACCTGAATTCCTCGCAAGTCATTGCTTTTGAACTCTTAAAAGACCGCACTGGCACCTTCATCCTCACGGGCAGCGCGGCGGACATGGTGAGTTTTGAGGCCAGCCACGGCCAGGGGCTGTTGACCTACAGTCTGTTAGAGGGCATCAGCGGCGTGGCCCTGAAGGATGGGAAGTACGTGGACATCATGAAATTGTTCCAAAACTCGCGCGACGTGGTGCCCAAACTTGCTGCCAGTATCAAACAGGTGCAAATTCCTGTAATTGCCGCGCCGAAAGGAGGTTCGAGTTTTCCCATCGGGATCAAAGATGCCAGCGTGAAAATCAATTTGCCCCAGCCCAAACCCGTGGTGATACAGTGCAATTTCCAGGATCGCGATAATTTCAACGATGGACTGGGATTGACACAAGCATTGAACGATTATTTCCATGACCAGACAGCCAAGGGCGCGCAGGCGAAATTTGTATATTATGACATCCCGAAGTTCGCCGAAGGCTTTTCGATTCGCGGGAATTACGCCATCAGTGGCGAACAGGTGAGTCTTGCGGGGCGTTTGTTCAAGGGCGATACCCCTGTAGGCGGGGCTTTCAACCTGACGGGCACAAAAGACCCCGCAGTCTTGGTGAAATTGATCCTGAAAGAGCCAGCCGAGGATTTCGGTGAAATAGTGCGTTTTACAGGTTCACCCGACGACACAATCTTGTGGAAATCAAGTGAGTGTGTTGTGTCGTCGTGTGAAATAATCCACCCCGTAAAAACACCTGATTTTCAAAACCCCGTATTTATGCCCTTTTTGCGCTGCTGAAAACCAGTGCACTTTTGTATCATGAATAAAGGAATCAGGTAGCATTATTTCTCATGCATCTGAAGTTTTTCAATGCTGCCAGGGCTCGCCCAGTTGCGAAAACCTACCTCTTCTTCTACCAATTGCCCTTGCCATCAATGAGCATCGTAGTAGGAAGTGAAACCACATAGACATCCAGGTAAGTGACATCGAGGTGGGCAAAATTGAAACTGAACTTGTTCTTTAGGTAGGATTTGATGAGCGCAGGAGATTCATTGCTGACTGCCAAAAACACAATCTGATCTTGAACTGCGGGGAAACTTTTCAATGAACCCATTTCGCTGACGCAAGGGCCGCACCAGGTAGCCCAAAAGTTCAGAAAACGGGTTTTCCTGCAAAATCTGGACAAGGACACGGGCTTGCCTTCAAGGTCAGTCATTTTGATTTTGGCGAGGCGTTCGCCAAATTGTCGGGTTTGGCGGGTACAACAGGACCACGGTTGGGGCCGCTGCAACTTGCGGCAAACAGACCAAGGATTAAAACCGAGCCGGAATGTTTTTCTAACAACATAATACAAGGGTTTTAACAATCGGTGTAATTTTACACGTCTGATTTTAATCACCAGTTTTCGGTGGAATGTTCATACTGCTTAAAAACGGGGTATTCTGGTCAAAAGTAGCAGTTTTACTAAACCTACTATCGTAACAATGCGAATTTTCACATTCTGTTTCTGCTCACATTTATTCTCCAGGTCTTTTGGGCTCAAAATTACCCAACCAATCCTGAACCTGGCGCCTGCTATATCCGATGTCGATCGAGGAAATACGGAAGTTGATAAGGTGATTGTTACCCCTTCTTATAAGTCGTACAAAGTGGTGCCGGCGGTGTACAAAACAGTTGAGGAACAAGTACTTGTAAAGCAGGCCTCCAAAAAATTCGAGTATGTTCCGGCGGTTTATGGAGAAGAGTGGATACCATTTTAATTGAAGAACCCATCAGCAAAATCACAATTACGCCCGTAAAAACCATTGATACCTTTGATGTCTTTGAGGTGCAGCCTGCCTTTGCCCGCTTTGAATCGAGGCCTGCGCTTGCTGGATGCAAGTCATTGATACCCGGCGATTGCGATGTGATTTGTTGTGTAGTGTACGATGCAATCAAGAAGGAAATCCCGGTCAAAAAAATAGTTGCCACTCCAACGTATTCCAAGGAAAAACAAAAAGGCCGCTTTAAAACCATCAAAAAAAGGGTGATCCTTACCCCAGCCACCGTGCGGGAAATCGAAATCCCTGCTGAATATGTCACCATCCAGAAAAGGGTTCTGGAGAAAGATGAAACGGTTGACACGCTGGAGGTGGGCGCCGTCGTAAGGGAAGAAGTGCTGTTCATTCGCGACAAAAGAAACAGTGGCGCCGGAGATGGTTTTGAGTGGAGAAAAATTGAATGCGAACTCCTCGATTATAATGTGTTGCCTATTTACTACGGTTTTAATAGCGACGTTCTGGATGCAAAAGCGAGAGATGTTGTGGAAGACAAACTTTATAATCTGATGAAACAGCGGCCTGAAATCCGGGTAGAAATCAATTCGTTCACGGATTCACGCATCGGATCATTTTAACCAGGACCTTTCAGAACGCCGCGCTAAATCAGTAGTGGATTACCTCGTATCGAAAGGAATCAAACGTTCGCGCATGGAATATCATGGCTACGGCGAATCACAACTTGTCAACCACTGCAGCAATGGGGTAGACTGCACAGAAGAACAACACGCGAAAAATAGACGCACAGAATTTCGGGTACTCCCGAAATGAGGCCTGTTTGTTAGACCGCTTCATCTAAATAATTACCGCCTTTTTCACGCTAATCTTAGGTGTTTCATGAGGTATTGACCTCGTGTAATCCTTGGCGCACGTCTCCTTGCTTCCAAATCTAAGTAAATCAAAGCGTAATGAAAAAGATTTTGTATTTGTTCGTGTGGTTGATTTGCGCCAAAATCACAATGGCTCAAACTCAAGATGCAACTTTGGTAATCCCAATAGGGCACACCGGAGGCATTACTGCAGTAGATTTATCACCGGATGGCCGGTATTTCCTCACGGGAAGCCTGGATCAGACGATTAAAATCTGGGACGGTAATGGATATGAAATACGCACCTTGGTTGGGCATGGAATGAATGTGTGGCCGTTGCTTTTTCTCCCAAAACAGCCAGCGATCCAGATGGCGGGCAATTTATCCTGAGCGGATCATCTGATCACAAGGCCATTCTTTGGGATAAATTTGGAAAAAGAATAGCGGAATTTAGTGAACCCGCAGAAAAAGGCGAGGTAACTTCAGTGGCCTTTTCGCCTGATGGGACCGAATTACTGCTTGGGCTTAAAGACGGAAGTGCCCGGTTACTGGACAAATTGTGTAAAGAAATCCGGCGTTTTCAGCATAAGGATGAAATCGCTTCCGTAGCTTTTTCTCCTGATGGAATCCATATTCTGACGGCTTGTAAAGACAAAACAGCCGCGCTTTGGAACCGAACAAACAACACCCGCCCACAACAAATTTTCACGGGACATTCGGCACCTGTATTGTGTGCCGTGTTCTCTAAAAGCGGAGACACGCTCCTCACCGGAAGTGCTGATGGTACTGCGATACTTTGGAAATCGACCGGTGGAAAAATCCGGTCTTTTCAACATTCGGGGCAAATCCAGAGCGTGGCCATTGCAACAGATGGGCAAAAATTTGCCACGGGCAGTTCTGACGGCACACTTAAAATTTGGGGTTTGGCAGACAACGAAGTCAAATCGGTCAAACGCTTTAGTCGTGGGCTGAGTTCTCTTAAGTTTTCTATTGATAATCAATATATTGTGCTATCAAGTGATGCCAATCCGGCTGCTCAAATGCTACAACTTGCGGGCAAATTGTCCCTCGAGTTAAAAGGGTTATACCAGTGCGATCACCGCCATGGCGATCTCTCCTGATGGCAGTTCCTTGTTGGTGGCGCATGCGGACTCTACAGCCAGGGTATGGGACTTGTCAGGCCAAAAGTAACTACCCTGAAATATCCAGACCAATTGGAAACGGTTGAATATTCTCCTAAGAGTCAGGAAGATACAATAGGCGGGAAACTCGTCCTGACAGGCTGTAGAGATCGGGTTTGCCGACTTCAAACTATAGAAGGAAATACCTTGTTTCAGTTCACTCCGGCCAATCGGGGTGTTTTCTCCGCAGATGGCAAAACTATCCTTACAGGGAATACCGATGGCACCACAAAAGCCTGGCGGCTCGACGCCAATCAGACTCCCCCAGGCATTGCCACATACTGAGCGGAGGGTGACAGCGATAGCATATTCTCCAGCAAAGGAGCGACCGCGTTTGCCATCGGAAGTCGTGAGGGCATGGTAGTTTACTGGGATTCTCTGGAGTGCAAGCCCCATTTCAATGAGCTTC
>JADJFA010000011.1:165000-255695 GCA_016708875.1 Lewinellaceae bacterium | reverse complement strand
CATGGCAGCCCGGCATGTTCACGAATGTTGCGGACGTGGCGCTCCAGATTTGCAAAGCCGATTTCCAGTGCTTCCAGATTTTCCTGATTGAGTTCTTTCAGGTCAACGCCGCCGTGGTATTTCAGTGCACGCAAAGTAGCAACCAATACAACAGCACTTGGGCGCAGGCCAGATTTCCGGCATTTGATGTCAATAAATTTCTCTGCTCCGAGATCCGCCCCGAATCCTGCTTCCGTAACCACATAATCCGCAAGTTTGAGGGCGTTTTTGGTGGCAGTTACAGAATTGCAGCCATGGGCAATATTGGCAAATGGTCCGCCGTGAATGAAGGCGGGTGTGTGCTCCAGGGTTTGCACCAGATTGGGCTTGATAGCATCTTTCAGCAGTACCGTCATGGCGCCATGCGCGTTCAAATCACGAGCGGTCACAGGGCTTCTATCCTGGGTATAGCCGACCACGATATTGCCAAGCCGTTCTTTCAGGTCTTTCAGCGAGGTAGCCAGGCAAAAAATCGCCATCACTTCGGAAGCTACTACAATGTCAAAACCGTCTTCACGCGGGTAGCCATTGTTGATGCCGCCCAGACTGATTACGATGTCGCGCAATGCGCGGTCGTTCATATCTACCACTCTTTTCCAGGTAACGCGGCGCACATCAATGCCAAGGGTATTTCCCTGGTGGATGTGATTGTCCAGCAAGGCAGACAAGAGATTGTTAGCCAATGCAATGGCACTAAAATCGCCGGTAAAATGCAGGTTGATATCCTCCATCGGAACTACCTGAGCGTAGCCTCCACCAGCCGCGCCGCCTTTCATGCCAAACACCGGGCCGAGGCTGGGTTCGCGCAGGCAAATCATTGTTTTTTTGCCAATGCGGCTAAGTCCGTCGCCGAGACCAACGCTGGTGGTTGTTTTGCCTTCGCCCGCTGGGGTGGGGCTGATGGCGGTGACGAGGATGAGCTTGCTTTTGGGGTTATCTGGAAGTTTGTCCAGATAAGCCAAATCCACTTTGGCTTTGAAGTGCCCGTAAGGTTCGAGGACTTCGTCCGGAATGCCGAGTTTTTCTTCAGCGAGGGGAATGATGCGTTTTGGGGTGGCTAGCTGGGCAATTTCGATATCCGAGAGCATAAGTTGGGTTAGGTTAGAGAGCAGGCGGCAAGATACGGAGTTGAGTGGGTATAAAAATCGCCTCCCATGGACATTTCATGGGAGGCGATCTTGAAAAAGTTATGATGTGCTTTCTATGGGATCACTGGCTCGGGCTATTGGCATCAATGCCCTTTTCTTTTTCACTCTGTTCTCGCAACGATCACATAGATCAGTGATGTTCTTAAGTTCTCTTGCTTGCGCAACGGTGCCTTCAAATATTTCAGTGGTCCTAACGCTGTTGATATAAGAGCAATCCTGGAACAGATGATAGCTGCTGCCCGATTTTGTCCAATAAACGTGATTTACACCACCCATAAGCGTTTCCACTTCTTTCGTTTGTTCGGCGTATTGCTCCTGAGAGGGTGGGTTGAAATCTGTCCCGGTTACACCCGCGATTATGAGTGCGATAACTGCGATGGAACCAACCAGACCTTTTTGTTTGCCACTTAGATCCTTGTTCGTGAAAATAAGGATAACGAGGGCAAGAAAGCAATGATGCTGATAATCAAGCCCAACTGATTCTGAATGAAGAACTTGGTCTTATCTTTTTCCGAGGCAGGGTCAAGCCTGTTCGATTTTTTCCAAAGCAGGGAGCCAATAACGGCAAAAATTAAATCAGCTACGATCAGACCAATGAGCCAGGAGGTACTTACAGGTGGCTTTTGAAGCAGCATGATCGCCCAGACTTCAAAGCCGATGGCCGCGATCCAGGAAATAATGGCAATGATGCGAAAGTTTCTGGCTTTGGCGGCACTCTCGGCGGTCGGAACGAAGACTGGAGCATCAGATGTGGAGGTAGATGAACTTCCATCATCTCCTATTCTGGTTATTTTTTTTGATGATTTGTTGTCTTCCATTTTTGTTGAATTTTCGATTTGAAAAGATGTTTGTTTGATTTGTTTTCGGTAGAAAATATCCTGTAAAGTGGATTTAGGGACAGCCAAAAGTATGTTTAGTTTTGAAAATGATTGCGTATTTTTATTATTCTTTAATTGGCCTGTCGCCCACGTATTTGCCATCTTTGTAAATGGCAAAACGTTCAAGATTTCCTTCTTTGTCACGGATTAATGTTTCAATTCGTAATTTTACTAACTCAAATTTATTTTGTGTTTTATTGAATTCATAATCAATATAGCAATCAAACTTATGTTCGAAACCGTTTGAAAATGTTATTAAAGTAAAGCTCGCCGTTTCTTTATCAACCCATCCTATCATATTTATATAGACCCGTGACTTTCGCTCGCGCTGCATCTTTTCTCCATCTACAGGATTTACCAGTCTAATCGTAGTTTTTTCTATCGTTTCCGGCAATGCTATGTCCGGGAAATCATCTGGTTGGCCAAAGGCACGTTTTCCAAAAAACAGCGTATCAAAAACTATTTTGTCCTTTTGATAAACGGCTTTTATATAGTCCGAAATAGCCTGAGTATATATTTTTGTGAGTTCTTCTTTTTGTAAAGTAGAAGTATCTGTCTTTGATGTATCTTTATTTTGAATAGATATTAATGAACTGTCTGCAACCATTCCATTACTATCTGAGCGGTCTTTTACTTTACATGAGCACGGTACCAACAAAATGGATACTGTCCAAAGGATGATATTCAACATAAGTTTTTTCATTTTTTGACTATTTTTGTTTTTGGTGGTTACAATTTTTGCTAGCGACGAAGGACATTTCAACCACTAACTCATTTGGGTAGTGAGCAGGGGAAGCAGGCAAAAGTATCTACAAATATCAATGCTCAAGTCGGGTTTTCATAGGCTCCAATAGTTAGCCTATCTAAAAAAATGCTGCTTCCGTCTCCTTTTCAAAACCTGTAGTCGCATACCCTGTTTAAGGTTCACTTTTACCCGCCATAGCCAAAAGGCGACGGCGGGCATCACTTTTACCCGCCATAGCCAAAGGCGACGGCGGGCCATCACTTTATCACTTAATACCAAGATGCTATCCGTATCCCAGCTCACAAAACAATACCGCACCGCTCACAACACCGACCTCACCGTGCTCGACGACGTGAGTTTTAATCTCGAGGCGGGCGACACTTTTGCTATTGTGGGTCCTTCTGGTTCTGGCAAAACCACCTTATTGGGCCTCTGTGCCGGACTTGATCGCGCTACCAGTGGTTCAGTTTCCTTAAACAACATAGCCCTCGACAATCTATCAGAAGACGAGCGGGCCGAAGTGCGCAACAAATACGTCGGATTTGTATTTCAAAATTTCCAACTCATACCAACGCTCACTGCGCTTGAAAACGTGATGGTGCCGCTCGAACTTCGGGGGGATAAATCTGCTGAGAAGGTTTCCAGGGATCTTCTGGCCAAAGTCGGCCTTACTGATCGGCTTGATCATTATCCAGCACAACTTTCGGGAGGAGAACAACAGCGCGTCTGCATCGCCCGGGCTTTTTCCAACAGCCCCAAAATCCTTTTCGCCGATGAACCAACCGGCAATCTTGACGCAGACAATGCAGCAGGTATCGTAGACCTGATTTTTGAACTAAACCGCACCGCAGGCACTACGCTTGTGCTTGTCACACACGATGCTGAACTTGCCCAAAGAACGCAGCGGATATTGAAAATAAAGGGAGGGAAAATTGAGTCATTAGAGTGAAGTGCGTTAATTCGGTTTTGATTGATGAATAATAATGCTGATTGTTGATTTTTGGTAATGCTATGTTTTATGGACAGGCGGACACAAACGCAATAATCAAAAAATCAATCAGTATCATTAAAAAAACAACGCACAAGGAACCGCCAAGGCTCCCAAATACGCGGCAGCGCTCATAAACCCAAACTGCAACATCGCCCATTTCCAGCTCCCCGTTTCGCGTTTAACCACCGCCAAAGTGCTGAAGCACTGCATTGCAAGGGCGTAAAAGACGAGTAGGGAAAGAGCTGTTGCAAGTGTATATACCGGTTTCCCGGTATCGCTGAATTTCTCGCTTTTCATGCGTTCGCGCAGCGTGGCTTTGGCCGCATTTTCGGTACGGTCATTGATGTCTGCTTCTGCGCCACCCATGTTGTAAAGCACGGCTAAAGTCCCAGTGAATACCTCTCTGGCTGCGAATGAAGTCAGCAACGCGATGCCTATTTTCCAGTCATAACCCAAAGGCCGAATGACAGGCTCCATTAGTTTTCCTGCCTGGCCAGCCCAGGAAGCTTCGAGGCGGCGTTGTTGCACATGTCCTTCAGTTTCAACAGAATCCATGCTTGATTCCACAGCTTCCGTTTGTGCCATGCGATCTGCTTGTTCTATGGAATCGCCAGGTCCAAAGCGCGACAATCCCCAAAGCGCGATGGAAACAACAAGGATTATTTTGCCGGCTCCGACAATGAAGGCCTTCACTTTTTCCCACACGTCAAGCGCCACATTTCTCCAATGTGGAATCCGGTAAACGGGCAATTCAATGGCAAGAAAGGAGTGCTCACGCCGATGCAACCAGCGTTTCATCGCCCAGCCAGATGCAAAAGCCGCCAGTACTCCCAGCACGTACATCGCACCAAAAACAAGCGATTGCAAACTCAAAAACCCGCCCAACTTAACGGCAGGTACAGCCAAGCCAATCAATACCAGATAAACCGGGATCCTTGCGCTGCAACTGATAAATGGCGTCACCATCACTGTGATGAGCCGCTCCTGCCAGTTTCCGATGGTACGACTGCTCATGATGGCCGGCACCGCACAGGCGCTTCCGCTGATAAGCGATACCATGCTTCGGCCGTTCATGCCAAAACGACGCATCGTTTTGTCAAACATAAACACCACCCGCGACATATATCCCACCTCTTCCAAGATACTGATTAACAGGAATAAGATGGCGATTTGGGGCACAAAAACCAGAATGCCGCCCATGCCAGCCAGGATGCCCTCGGTTAAAAGTTCGGTGTACCAGGCAGCAGGCAATTGGTCTGTCAGGAAACTCGACAAACTTTCGAAACCACTTTCGATCCAGTCCATTGGGTACACACTCCAGTCAAAAATGGCTTGGAACACAAGCATCATTACGGCGAAGAAAATCAGCGGGCCGCCCACACGGTGGGTCAATACTGCATCTATCCGATCAGTGGGCGTGTTTGGGAAGGCGGGGGGACTGGCAACTGCTGCTTGGGAGATGGGAATAAAGCGGTCGTATCGTTCCAGCGTTTCGTCCACCTGTGCGCGCAGCGACTGGAAATTTTTGGTGGACACGATAGCCGATACCGTTTCCTTTTCATGCTGGTTCAAAAAATGAAGCCATCCAGCATGGTGCGCTAGAAGCAAGGCACGGTAGGGATTTTCAACGCCTAAATTTTGGCGAATGGCTTCTGATACTTGTTTTTCTGACTCCGTGAGCGGGTAAAATGGGACACGATCTGTGTTTGTCGGCACCTTGTTCACCATTTTTTCAAGCTCCAAAATGAGCCGCATGGTATTGTGTCCGGTGCGGCCACTTATTGGAATGACTGGCACACCAAAGGATTCAGCAAGTTTGGCAGCATTCACTTTGATGCCTAGTTCTGTCGCGCTGTCCGACATGTTGAGCGCGAGCAAAAGTGGGATGTTCAGATCCAGGAGTTGGGTAAAAAGCAACAGGTGCTTTTCCAATTTTGTCACATCGGCCACATACACCATCGCATCGGGAAAATACGGTGCGGCGGGGTCAGTCAGCACAGAAGCCACTACTTTTTCATCTGTGGAGGTAGGGTAGAGGCTATAAGTACCGGGAAAATCGAAGAGGGTTGCTTCGTGGCCGTTGGGGAATCGGAGCGTACCCTCCTTGACTTCCACCGTTACGCCAGGAAATTGCCTGTGCGTTGCCGCAAGCCGGTCATCTGGTTGAAAACCGTGGATTTGCCGCTATTTGGGTTGCCGATAAGGGCGATTTTAAGAGAGGGGGAGCCGTCGGTCATAATTGGGTGGCACGACATTCATTTCGCGCGGATCCGAAGGGTAGGGGTTACACTTCCAAAAAATACTGGCTGCTTCTTCTTCGCGTAATGCCAGCCTGACACCATCTGCTTTCACATAATAAGCATTTCCAAAAGGGGATTTCCGAATCATTTCAATGCGCGTACCAGGCAAAAGGCCCATGGAGGTTAGTTTACAGGCAAGTTCCGAATCATCAAACGCGATGGCGCGGGCACTTTCATTGACTTTCAAATCGGGAATCGTGCGATATCTACGCTGCATAATATTTTCGGACTAGTGCTTATTTAGACAAAATCAGCGCACAAATGTACTGGACTAAAGTCTTAGCAGGGTAACGTTTGAAACACGATTTTGTCAAATTATCCCAATATCTAAATATCCAAATATCCCAATACCCCAAGCTCAATTCGGGTTGATACTAGTTCTGGAAAAATAGGCAGGCTCCGGAATGTACAAACTCCCAGTTGCGTCCGATTGTTCGATTACTGCCAGTGGGTCATAATGAACTGCTTCATTTTCAACCAGTTTCCCCTGCAAGCGATCCAATTCGCGCTCAATGTCGAGCAATGCACTTTCGATATTAGGCAAGGGTCTGTGGATAATGAGCCGCACGATGCCTTCCGGGTCAATTATGAGCGCGAGGCGATCGCAGCCAGGCAAAGGCCGACGTGCAGAAGCCAGACCATAACGTTTGGCTATTTGGAAATCGAGGTCCTCGATAACCGGGGCCTTGAGATAAATTCCGATGAAACGACGAGCCTTATCGGCCCATTGGTTGTTTTGGCGGAGGGATTCGTTGGAAAGAGCGAGCACTTTGGTATTGCGCTCGTTGAGCCAGCGCTCTTTCATGGCTAAAAATGCCGAGAACATGGTCCAGGCAGCCGTGAAATTAGCAGGGTGCGCAAAAAAAATGCACCAGCAGCCTTCGCTGTATTCTGGGAAACGAAGGAGGCCTTTTTCGGTTTGCACCTCAAAGCTTGGGGCAATATCGCCAATTTGCGGAAGATTTTTTCTGCGTTCCATTTTTAAAAAAGGTTGTGAAAGGTTGATAATCAACACTTAATAACCTCGATGCGGGGTAAAGGATTGGTCGTTTTCAAAAATCCGCCTCAAAAATAAGCCGCATTTGTGGAATCTGCTACCGAACCCTTCTGAAAACATCATCGTAGTTTTGTCCCCTATGAAAGTTGCCGGATTCACCTTTGTCAGAAATGCCCTCAAATATGACTACCCTGTGGTGCAGGCCATCCGTTCTATCCTGCCTATTTGCGATTATTTCATGGTGGCGGTGGGCAAGTCAGAAGATGCCACCCTCGAAATGATTCAGCGCATTGGAGATCCCAAAATTCACATCATCCAAACGGAATGGGACGATTCGATGCGCGAAGGAGGGCGAGTACTGGCATTGGAAACCGACAAAGCCTTTCAAGCCATCCCGAAGGAATACGACTGGTGTTTTTATATCCAGGGCGACGAATGTGTACACGAAAATGCCCTCTACAACCTACGTGCCAGTATGGAGCGCTGGCTGGACGATCCTCAAACCGAAGGGCTACTCTTTGATTACAGGCACTTTTATGGTTCCTACGATTTTGTAGGGAGGAGCCGCCGATGGTATCGCCGGGAGATCCGGATTGTACGCAACAACAAGAAGATTTTTTCTTACCGGGATGCGCAAGGGTTTAGAAAGGGCAACGGAGCTAAATTGAAAGTCCGACGTGTCCATGAATACATCCATCACTATGGCTGGGTTCGACATCCTGGCGTGCAACAGCAAAAACAATTGCATTTCAAAAAATTATACCTCACGGACGAAGCAGCGCTGAATCACGTGGGCACTTACGAAGCCTTTCCATACGATGGCTCAGAGCCTTTGGAGCGTTTTGAAGGAACCCACCCTGCGGTTATGTTGCCGCGTATAGAAGCGCAAAACTGGCATTTCCAAAGCGATCCCAGCCATGCCCGATGGCCACTCAAAGACCGGATTTCCAACTGGATCGAAAAATGGACCGGCTGGAGACCGGGCGAATACCGGAATTATATTTTATTGAAATAAACAGCCCTGCGTGGGTCTTATGACCCCGCAGACAACAACCGCAAAATGTAAAACCATGCCTGTCGGCAGGTAAACAGGAGAACCGCAAAATTTAAAACCATGAACTACCAGAACAAAAAATTCCACGCTGTCTCAAACACCTCAAACGGTGAGGTGTCAGGCGATACCGTTTTTCATTACCAACAAACAGGTAACATAGTGACGGCAAAATATAGCGGCGGCGGCATTGTGAATGGCCACTTGATTGCGCTGGTAGACGAACAAGGCAACCTTGATATGCGCTATCACCATGTAAATGTTCAAGGTGAGCTACAAACAGGCATTTGCTTCTCCAAGCCGGAAGTCTTGCCTGATGGCCGAATCCGGCTGCACGAAACCTGGCAGTGGACGAGCGGGGATTGCTCAAAAGGTAGTTCGGTGGTAGAGGAGTTTTGGGACAGTTAACTTGCCCTGCATGGGTCTTTTGACCATGGCTGTCAGGATAAACCTTGTACTGACTAATTTCACCTGAAATTGAGCTCCGCCGTTGTAGTTGGCGAGGACGCCAACAACGGCAGGGGCTGCCAACTTTTGTTTAAACATACTTGGTTATCAATGCTTTAACGAGAGATTGCCGTTGTTGGCGTCCTCGCCAACAACAACGGCGGAGCGTAATCTTCTGCCCTGCGTGGGTCTTATGACCCCACAATCTTTCACCAATTCTTAACTAAACCAACTATACCCTTACCGTACTTTTGCCAGCCGCATATTGCAGGGTCTTTTTGACCTCGCCACCGCTCATTTTCAAAACAATATTAAGCATGAGAAAAATTGCCCTCTCTGCGCTCGTTCTCGCAGCCATCGCTTTTTCCACACAATCTTTTCAGGCTCCCAATCCCGAACCGTTCAAATGGTACACCTGGGAGGAAGCGGTGGCACTGAACAAAACCAAGCCCAAGAAAATTGTAGTGGATGTGTTCACAAATTGGTGTGGCTGGTGCAAAAAAATGGACAAAGGCGCATTTTCCGACCCTGCCGTGGCGGCATACATTGCAGCCAATTTTTACCCGGTAAAACTCAACGCAGAGCAACGTGAAGAAATCAATTTCAACAATGAGGAATTTATCTTCGTTGCCAACGATAACGGACGCGGCGGAGTACACAGCCTTGCCTATGCACTTTTAGATGGAAAAATGGGCTACCCAACACTCGTCTATTTGAATGAGAAATACGAGCGTATCATGATCTCTCCCGGGTTCAAAGAATCCGATGACCTGATGAAAGAACTGCGTTTTGCCGCCGAAGAAATGTACAGCAAAACCACATGGGAGAAGTATAAGGACGGGAAGTAGGATGTTGGACATTAGACATTGGACTTAAAACGCAGGGGGTGAATGGCTTGCAAGCCATTCACCCCCTGCGTTTTAAGGAAGGATTTCTTAGCATTAGAAGGTTCTAAGTCCAACGTCTAACATCCAGGAATCCAACGTCTTATATTACTTTTTCCAAGGCAACTCCAGCACCCGCTGCGCGCAAAGGCGACCCACTTCAAGACCCACTTCGCAGTCCATGCGGAAGTGAACACCCAAAGGAATGCGCGAATAAGCATCTTCCTCACCTAACTGAGAGAAGGAGGTAAACACACGCGGTGTCCCCAAAAATTCAGTACGCAGTTGGTGGCACAAGTCAGTAAAAGTATAAGTGCCGGGGTGGTTTGCGTTGTACTCAAAGAACGAAGAAAGGATCTTTCCACCAGCACCGCCAAAGCCAGAGTGTCCCGAAGGATAGGCTGGGAAAGCGGGGGTGATGCCATATTGGCCACCAACAGCTGTAGCGTCCAGAATTGTCAGCCAATTCGCTGCTTCCGGGTACTGTTGAGACATTACACGTTGGATGTAAGTGATTGGGCGCTCCACATTGTAAACATATTTGGAGTGCCAAAGCGCCACACCTGCATCGTTTAGTGCCAAGCCCATTTTAGCATAGGCTTCAGCGCAACCGGCAAGGTCAAGTTCTTCGTTAGCAGCAACTTGGTTAAGTACTGCCATAAGACGCGGAGGAGGCGCAAAAGTCAGGTTGAGGATGTCATCGCTCCAGAAAATTGCAGCCCAGCGTTGGTTGGCAGCCCAATCTTCCAGTCCAGCAGGAGGGTTTTTAATAGCGTTGACCGTGCTGTAAACCTCCAAAGCTTGAGAATAGAAGGGAGAAGCTGGGTGTTCCCCATAAGCGATGGGTGGGCGGCACAACCTTTCGTTAGGTGAAATGGCAAAAGTGCGCACCTCTCCCCAGTACGGGAACATACCACGGTTGTAATCGGGTGGAGTAGGTTCCCACAAGCCGGGGCCTTGGGGAGGGGTGTAGGACACTGGTTGAGGGTTTAGGAAGGCGTTGTGACCTTTAAAATCGCTCTGCTCCCAAATATAAACAGCAGCGGCCATCTCTTGACCAAATTTTTGTGAACGCTCAAATATTTCCGGCGTGGTCTCCAACGAGTATTTTCCACGCAACCTGTCGCGAGTGGCTTTGATCAGCGTAAAAGCAGCAGCAGCTTCGGGCTTCGGGTGGTTTTGCATGTGCGGGAAAAAACGCTCCATCAAGTAAGCGTATGACTCATTTACACATACTGGCCAGTAGTACTCCAGATCTGGATCTGCTTTAGGCACATTGAGGCCAGGGTAGAGGTGCGCGATCGAGTTGTTTTCTGGGATAGCCGATACCACGCATTCGTAGGCAGAAAGGCCGAGATAGCCCAAGGTGCGAGGGCCAGGGCCTGGACGGTAACCCTCCGCATAACGGTCTATTTGGAGGAACGTCTCGTTCCAGTCCCAATATACTTTGTAGTCAAAGTCGTGCGCATTGGGGAGGGCAGGATCTGGCTCATTCTCTCCGCAAGACTGCGGTATGAGCATCATTCCCAAAAGAATTGCCCCGAGGACAAAGAATTTAGTAAGTTGAAATACTTTCATAAGATTTGAAAATTTGTTGCCGAAAAGCATGATTAAAGAGGAGCAAATATCGTGCTAACTAAAAAAGTAATAACACTTAATTCCTCCAATTTTGTTACGAAGTGCAAAAGTCTGCTTCTTTTTCCAAAAAAATACAGATTAACCTTAAAAAGGTATTAAGAAAAATGGCTTGCTATGCGTGGGCATTCGCATAACAAGCCATTTGGCAACTGTATTTTTGATTCTTTTATTTCGGTACTACCGTGGCAGGAATCGCAACAGACTCCATCCCTTCCCACTGATAAAGCCCTTCGATGGAAAGGTAGCGCTCACCAGTGTCGTAGTTGAAGCCCAATATGCGCGATCCGGCAGCGATGTCCGGGAGTTTTTGCGCAATCGCAGCCAGCGTTGCGCCGGACGAAATGCCTCCAAAAATTCCTTCTTCGAGGGTAGCCCTGCGGGCATATTCAAACGCGTCTTCTTTTTCCACCTGAATCACCCCGTCAAGCACTTCGGAGTGCAGGTTGCCTGGCACAAAGCCCGCTCCGATACCCTGAATTGGGTGTGGGCCGGGCTGTCCGCCCGAAATAACAGGGCTGAGCGAGGGTTCTACCGCAAAAATCTGGAGTTTCGGAAAATGCGTTTTAAGCACCTCGCCCAGTGCCGTAATGTGGCCGCCTGTGCCTACGCCCGTGATTAAAACATCCAAACCTTCCGGGAAATCCGCCAGTATTTCCTTGACCGTGGTTTCCTTGTGAATAGCGATATTCGCTTCGTTTTCAAACTGTTGTGGCATCCAGGCGCCCGGGATTTGTTCCACCAACTCTTGTGCCCGCGCAATCGCGCCTTTCATGCCTTTTTCGCGGGGAGTCAGGTCGAATTGCGCCCCGTAAGCTGCCATCAGACGCCGACGTTCTACACTCATGCTTTCAGGCATGACCAGCACGAGTTTGTAGCCTTTCACTGCGGCCACCATAGCCAGGCCGATGCCTGTGTTGCCGCTTGTTGGCTCCACAATGACGCTTCCGACGCGTAGTTCGCCTTTGCGCTCGGCATCTTCAATCATGGACAAGGCAATCCGGTCCTTGATGCTGCCTCCGGGGTTGGCGCGTTCGAGTTTTATCCAAACCTCGTGGCTATCGCCAAAAAGGCGGTTGATGCGCACATGGGGCGTGTTGCCGATGGTTTCAAGAATGTTGTTCGCTTTCATAATTGTGAGAGATGTGAGAAGGTGAGAGATGTGAGAGGGTGAGGAGTGGACCCGCCTACGCCAAGGCTTCGGCGGGTAAAAAAACAAAGCACCCTTTCCAGCGCAATGCGGGAAAGGGTGCTTTGGCATGAGCGAAATAATTACTGGTTTTGAACCCTTATTCGCCCAAAGCGGCTATAGCCCCTTTCCGTTCGGTGGGACAACAGCAACAACAAATATGGGTCAAAAGATTTGTCATAAATTTTTGTCAGGGACAAACATACATTTTGCTTCGGGCAATTTTCAAGCCAAGCGTTAAGATACAAAGATGAAAATGCTCTTTGCCTTTATAAACAGCAAAAATCTGTTTTTTTTATGCTTAATATCTAAACACTCCCCCGCGCTACAAGGTTTAGGTCTCAAACATTTCCCTATGAAATTTAACATCCCAGATACTGCCCAAAAGCGCGTGGTTATTGTTGGCGGTGGCTTTGGCGGGCTTACGCTTGCCCGCCGTTTGGCCAAGTCAAAGGACTTTCAGGTGGTACTGATAGACAAGAATAATTACCACCAATTCCAGCCATTGTTCTATCAGGTGGCCATGGCCGGATTGGAACCATCAAGCATTGTTTTTCCTTTTCGGAAAGTATTTCAAAGCAATGCAAATGTGTTTGTAAGACTTGCTAAAGTATTGGCTGTCAAACCTTTGGAGCAAGAAATTGAAACAGAAATTGGCGCCTTGCATTATGATTATCTCGTATTAGCAATAGGTGCTGATACCAATTGGTACGGCAATGAACGCATCCGGGCCAATGCCATCCCGATGAAATCTGTGAGTGAAGCGCTCTATCTCCGCAATGCAATTTTTGAAGATTACGAACGCGCTGTTACTGCCGACGGTTACGAGGCTAGGCAACGTTTTCTCGATATTGTGGTAGTGGGCGGTGGCGCAACCGGAGTAGAAGTAGCAGGTGCTCTGGCAGAGATGAAACACCACATTATCGGCAAGGACTACAAGGACTTAAATCGCGAGGAAATTGAGATACATCTGATCCATGGAGACCCTCGTTTACTTAATGCGATGTCGCCCGAAGCATCGGCCAAAGCTGAAAAATTCCTTCAGGAACTCGGCGTGAAACTCTGGCTCGACAAGGTGGTAAAAGACTACGATGGCCAAACCGTAACTATGGATGACGGAACAACCATCCGTGCCGACAAGGTGATTTGGGCAGCGGGCATTATGGGGAATAAAATAGAAGGCATTCCAGCCGAATCTTATGGACGTGGAAACCGCTTGAACTGCAATGAATTCAACGGTGTAAAAGGAGTGGAAAATATTTTCGCCCTTGGCGATATAGCCCTCCAAACCCACGAACCGAAATGGCCCAACGGACACGCCCAGGTGGCGCAACCGGCGATGCAACAAGGGAAACGATTGGCAAAAAACTTAATCAGAATTTCAGCGGGCAAACAGCCTGAACCCTTCCGCTATTTTGACCTGGGCAGCATGGCCACCATCGGGCGGCACCGGGCAGTAGCCGATCTGCCTTTCTGGAAAACACAGGGTATCCTGGCTTGGATGATGTGGCTTTTTATTCACTTGCTTTACATACTTGGCACTAAGAACAAGGTGTTCGTTTTTCTAAATTGGGTGTGGAATTACATTACCTACGACCAAAGTTTGAGGCTGGTGATAAAACCATGGCGCAGGAATGAGAAATAAATAAACCGCAAAACCGCAAAACAGGAGAACCGCAAAATGTAAAATCAAGAAAACTTGATCTCAAAAAGGAAAATATTTTTGCCTTTTTCGGATCAAAAGGAACAGTTTTAAATTTTGCGGTTCTCCTGTTTTAAATTTTGCGGTTTATTTAGTTTTAAATTTTGCGGTTCTCCTGTTTTGCGGTTTTGCGGTTTTATTAATTCGTAAACGAAAACCCCAGCCCAAAAGACCACCACATCTTTCCATGGTAAATCCATTGGTTGCCCACTTCACTTGCGTAATCTTTTCCAAAAATAAGCCCCAGATTGTACTGATCCAGCTGCAAGAGAATCCCTGAACTCCAGCTCAAGCCTGGCACAACATCGGTCCCGCCGTCGGCTGCTGCGGCAAATTCCATGGAGGTATTGTTGTCATTTATGTTGACAAAGGTCAGCCCTGCCGTTATTGGAATGGTAAGGTAATGCTCCTTGTTTTCCGATAATTTTTTGGTAATTCCGATGAAAGCCCCAAGAGTAACATCGGTGGTAAGGCGGAAAGTGCCGTTCTCCGCTTTGGGCCGAATTTTGAACGGAATGGTCAATTGACCGCCAGTGATTTGCAGCCCCTGCAATATCCTTGGGCCGGAAAATGGCTTGGTAGGCGAGCAGGAAGTGTCGGGCGAATTTGCGGCCCTACAACGCTGGCAAGTGCTGTGTTGGAGATGGGGCGACGAAGTGTCGCTGACTACAGGTTGTCCAAGTCCTCTTGGGGATACGCCGAAGCACAGTCCGGCGATGGCGAAACAGAGATGGGGCCGCTTCATACGTAATAGTGTTTTAGTGTTTGTAACCTAACGCAAGTTAACAAAAAGTTCTTGCGCCTTAACTGTTATATTGTGTAGATGCGCCCCGGCCATAGATGGGTGGGTGGTTTCATTGTGCAGGCAAAAAAAATATGTTTTGAGGAGGCTCTTTTAACACAGGATATTTTTTGAAAAGAAAAACCCCTCGGAAAGTGCGGGTGGGCACTCCGAGGGGTTGATTAATTGTCCTTGATCGTGAAACCAATTACTTGGCTGTCAGTATCTTCTGAGATTTTTTAACCAGATCAATGCTTCACAATGACTTTGCTCACTTGCTTTTCGCCATTTGCTGCGGTCATTTCCAGGAAGTAAAGACCATCAGGCAAATTCCTTGGCATCTCTATTTGCTGGGTTTGACCGCCTTGTGCGCTTTGTTGCAGAAGTGTTTGGCCTTGCGCGTTAAATGCGCGAAGTTGAACCTGCTGGTCTTCCCAAGCGGATAAATCGGCAAACAGATCACCATTTGTTGGGTTAGGGAATACCCGGAATTCGCCCATTGCCTGTTCAAAATCACTGTCGCGCTCCTCAGCATCCGGTCTTGAAGCACTGCTGCCTATAGTGCAACCAAATACATTGATATATGCTTCGCGGAAGGTAGACCCGATGCGCGTACCAACATGGATATAATTAGGATTTGCAAACCCAGGCAAGGTGTATTCAAAAAGATCAGACTGACCATTGACAATCCCGTTAGCCGATTGGTCTTTGAAGCGGACGGAGTAAAATGGGGAGAAACTAGGATTGCGCACATCATATACATGGCCGCCAAGGGACGTGAACGTGCTGTTGTTTCCGATACCAACCGCAGTCACACCGTTGGGAAGTTGGAACGCGGCATACACAAGTTTATCGGAGCAGTTGTTGGTGATGCGAATCCGGTAGGTTTTGTCTCCCGAAGTGTTTTTTGTAATGGTGAGGAGCTCGTACTTCAGGCAATCAATTGTTTTTGAGTCACAGGCAGTTTCAGAGGCTTGTATTGTTACCGCAATGTCTATGATTGCGATGCCATTGCCAATTTTTCCGATCATGGTGGTGGCACCCGAAGCGAGGTTGATTGTGTAAAGATTGTCGAACGTAGACGTTCCAATATTTGCCACCAAAAATGCTGTGTTCGGGTTGCCATACTGGCTGAATAAAATATCCAAATCGCTGCTTGGGTCGGCCAAGTTGACGGCGATACTGGAGTTGCCAACCGTATTAAGCGTACCATTATTGGGTGGAATTTGCGTTGTCAGCACATTGAGCGAATCGTCGTAATTGTACAAGGTTGTGGTGAGAGACCCTGCAAAACTGTTGGTATATGCCCCAGCACCAATGGAAGGGTTAATGCCAGCATTCACATCGCCTGAAGCAAAGCCGAGGTTCAGATCGGTGGCTGCAACAACACCCGTTACAGGATGCAAGCGGAAGTTGGAATTGTCGCTGCCCGTTACGCGTATGCGATCTACTGTTGGGTTGAAGTCCATGCTGATCTTGCCCATGTTAGGGCGAAGCATGAATGTTGTGGTGCCTACCGCGGTAGCAACACCGGTGAGCACATCTATCGTATAAAGTCGCGCTAAACCGGTTGCAGTTTCGTAACCAAGACCAAAAAGTTCGCCTGTAGCAGGACGGAAATCCATGCCAGCGAGCGTTTGCCCTGCGGCTATGCCACTGACCGTCACGAGTTTGCGAATGATGCCGGGCGCGTTTACATCAAAGGAAATGAGGTTGCCATTGCTTGTGAGTGCGTATGCCAATTGGCCGCTCAGATTGGCGGGTACACTGCGATCAATCAATACCGCGATGTCGCTTACGGCTGCGCCGCTTCCAATAGGACCCAACAATGTGGTTCCTCCTGTGCTCAGATTCACAGCATAAAGATTGTCAGTGGTTTGAGTTCCATTATTGGCGGCTAGGTATGCCTTGTTTGTGGCGGATACGGCATCAAAAAAGATGTCAAGATCAGCGGATGGATCGGCCAGATTTACCGCAATGCCTGAAGTGCCGATGGTATTCAAAGTGCCGTTGTTCGGCGGAATTTGAGTAGTGAGTACATTCAGCGAATCGTCGTAATTGTAAAGGGTGGTAGAAGTTGACCCAATGAAACTGTTGGTGTAAGCAACTGAGCCGATGGAAGGATTGGCGGTGGCATTCACGTCGGCAGCAGCAAAGGCAAGGTCGAGGTCAGTTGCCGCAATTGCGCCTGTGACAGGATGAAGTCGATAGTTGGAGTTGTTGCTACCTGTCACCCGAATTCGATCCACGGTCGGATTGAAATCAAAGCTGACTTTGCCCATGTTGGGTTTCAGGGTGACGGGAGCCGAACCAATGCTGGTAGCGATCCCGGTGGGCAGGTCGAGGGTATAGAGGCGCGCTTCGCCCGAAGTTTGGTTGTAACCCAGCGCGTAAAGTTGGCCCGTGTTGGGGCGAAAATCCAAGCCCTGGATGCTTTGCCCTGCTGCGATGCCATTCATCGAAACATTGCTGAGTAAAGCACTTGGCGCAGTTGCCTTAAAGGAAATCAGGTTGTTGCCGGATATGGCATAGATGGTCTGACTATTCAGGCTTTGCGTGAAAGCGAGTAGTAAAAGCGTGCAGGTAATTCCCCGAAGGAGTGAAGAAAATGAAAATCGTGTGGTGGGCTGTTGCATAGTAATTGGATTTAACTGATGAAAAAACGGGCATCATGGAATGCCCATATCCAATTACGACTAAATGGGGGGTTTGGATTTCAGGAAGATGGGGCACCTCTCGCGCAGAAGGAATATGATGGCCTATAAGTCCAAATACTGCTTGGTGGCTTTCAAAAATTCAGCGGCAGATTCTAGTGCAAAAGTTGCGTTCTCTGTTGTGGGCTCAAAGTCAAGGTCATAGTCACCAGATTGGCGAAGTTCGAAAACCGCACGGAAATTGTCTCTTTGGAGGGTTGAAAACGTTCCATTTTTTACAAATAGCTCATTGAACTTTACATACACTCCTTGATGGGTCTTGGGCTGCAAAGCCATTTCAGCCAAAAGACCCCTTGCACAATCAAAAATACAATAATTAGGAGCGATTGACGGTCACGTTAAGCCGGTCAAGATGAAGGTTTGCCTCTGCGTCCGAAAGACAGTCCTCCGCTCGTTGCAGTAATTTCAAAGTTTCACTGCTCATATTTCGACCCCCTCTCGTCGCACGTTTTGGTAAAAAATATAGTCTGACTGCTCTAATTTTTGGAGTGTAGTAGGATGTGCAGATATGTAGGTGTTAAAATGCAAATCCAAGGCAGACAAAGACTTAGCCATGCGACGTATTTCATTGCCGGTTTGTATGGTATTGTCACGCAAAACCACTAAGAAATCAATATCGGAGTCAGTGTTAAAGTCGCCTCTGGCATAGGAGCCATAAAGAATAACCTTAGCGAGTCGTTCGCCATAAAGCAATTCCAATTCGTGTTTGACCGCTTGGGCAATAGAATTCCTGTCAACCATTGGAGGATTTTTTACAAAGGTAAAAAGTAACGCCCATTATCTGATGGCTGATACAATTTGCTTTTACCCTTCAAACCCCATAAACACCCGCTCAATAATATCGCAGCAATCGTCCAGCTGGCTTGCGGTCATCACCAGCGGCGGCGCAAAACGGATAACGTTGCCGTGCGTGGGTTTGGCCAATAGGCCATTTTCGGCCATGCCGAGACAGATGTTCCAGGCTGTTTTGCTTTGTTCGGTATCGTTGATTACCACGGCATTGAGCAGGCCTTTGCCTCGAACAAGCGTGATAAGATCGGGGCGTTTTTGCTGTAATACCCGCATACGCGAGCGGAAGGTTTTGCCCAGTTCTTTGGCATTGTCGGCGAGATTTTCGTCTTCGACAACTTTCAAAGCCTCCATGGCCACGGCACAGGCAAGCGGATTGCCGCCAAATGTGGAGCCGTGTTCACCGGGTTTGATGGTGAGGATTATCTCATCGGTGCTGAGTACAGCACTCACCGGAAGTACGCCCCCGGAAAGGGCTTTCCCAAGAATCAGGATGTCAGGTTTCACGGCCTCGTGATCGCAGCAAAGCAGGCGACCTGTGCGGGCAATTCCCGTCTGCACCTCATCGGCGATAAAAAGTGCGTTGTGCGACTTACAAAGGTCGTAAGCCGTGGCGATGTAACCCTCATCCCGCACATTCACACCTGCTTCACCTTGTATGGGCTCCACGAGAAAACCAGCTACATTAGGGTCTTGCAAGGCAAGTTCGAGTGCTGCCAGGTCGTTGTAGGGAATCACCTCAAAACCGCGCATATAAGGACCAAAGCCATTGCGGCTATCGGGATCTGTGGAGGCGGAAATAACGCCCAGCGTACGCCCGTGGAAATTGCCGGAAGCAAAAATCACTTTTGCCTTGCCTTCGGCGACGCCTTTTATTTGGTAGGCCCATTTGCGGGCAAGTTTAATGGCAGTTTCCACTGCTTCCACCCCGGTGTTCATGGGCAGAATGCGTTCGTATCCAAAATACTGGGTCAAAAACTCGGCATATTCACCGAGCAGGTTGTTGTAAAAAGCGCGGGAGGTAAGCGTCAGTTTGCTTGCCTGCTCTATCAACGCCCCGATGATTCTTGGGTGGCAATGGCCCTGATTGACAGCAGAATAGGCTGAAAGAAAATCGTAGTATTGTTTGCCTTCTACATCCCAAAGATGTACACCTTTTCCACGCTCAAGCACTACCGGGAGGGGATGATAATTGTGCGCGTTGAAGCGGTCTTCAAGTTCGATCAGCGTAGCAGAGGATAAAGTTGAAAGGACTTCCATGTTTGAAATGTGGGCAATTTTAAAATGTGGTCACATTCACGCCAATTCTTCATAAATCTGTTCCCGGGTCACTTTTTCTGTGAGTGGCAGGTTTAGTTCTGCCATACGCCGACCAACAATTGCAGCATCGAGCAGGCTTTTGTCGTCGAGCCGGGCTGTGAGGTAGCCCGCCAGGAAAGCATCGCCAGATCCAGTGGCATTTTGCCGGTATGCAAGCGCGTGGACCTCGTCGCCATTGCCAGCCCAACAGCCTGTTTCGCTTGTGAAGCAAACCTGGGAGGCGCCGATTTTCAAAAAATGCTCAATGACCGCTTCTGGAGAAGGGGCATCGTCTTCGTAAAGGCGTTTCCAGTCCGCATTGCTTATTTTAACCAATGCCTTAAAGCGGCAAATTTCGGACACTGCTTTTTTGGCTTCTATGCGGTCAGGGAAGATTTTCTCACTGTAATTGACATCTATCGAGACCAAACAGCCCGCCCGTTGTGCCCGTTCTGCTGCTTGCAGAATTACATGTTGGGAAGGGTTTTTGCTCAACGCGAAGCAAGTAGTGTGGAAAACCCCAATATTTTCAAAGGACTGAAACGGAAACTGTCTAATGGACAACATTGAGTCTGCACCACGGTATACTTGGAGGTTCGATACTGCGGCAGAACGGGTTGCCAACATGAGCGTGGTGGGTTCTTCCACGCGCGCTACACAAGAGGTGTCTACACCAGAACGGTTGAGGTGATTGATGAGTACCCCTCCCATGTCGTCGTTTCCAACCGTGCCAGCCAGCATCGCTTTATTGCCAAGCCGAGCCATGTTGATGGCCATTACCGCCGGATTGCCGCCGGGTATTCGCCTGAAAAGCGTTCCCTCGTCTATAGTTTGTACGAATTCTGCGGTGATAAAATCAACCAACAGTTCTCCAGCCGAGAGTATGTCAATAGTTCTACGCATAAATGCCGATCACGGAATTTTTCAAAGGTAACTGGGCTTTCAAATCGCGCTACTTCGTTGAATTTCAAGCGATTCCCCTATATATCCTTTCAAGATTAGGGCGCAATGATACGGCGAGTTTTTTGACTTGGCTGAAGTCTTTATTATTTAACAGCTGCCAGCAAAGAATCTACCAGTGCTTGCCCAATTCCTCCTTCGATCAAACCTTTGACGTCGGCTTTCCACCAGTTGGGCACTGAAGCAGGCTGGTCGTGGGTCAAACATTTCCAATACCAGAAATATCGGCTGTATTTCGCGACTGAAATGGCAGAAAGCAGCAGTTTTGGATTGTCAATGGTTGCGTTTTGGGCGAGCCCATTCTCCAATTCCGTCATGAGGCTCACAAAGTCACTGAGTTGCTCGGTAGAATTTACGGGCATTGCCGAGGCCATGTCCAAAATATCACCTAAAACCTTTTGGTCGCCAGTGCTCAGGCTGGAGCTTTGGAGCCAGGCATGGTGGTTGTCATACTGCTCGTCAAATGTCGCGTTTTCAATTTGCGCCTGTTCGGCTGGGCTGATAACAATTTCAGCTTCCGACGCTAAAAATTGAACGGATTTAGCGGCGAGCATCTTTTGCGCGGCCTTGATGTCCATGGCTTTGAGTTCGTCTTTGGTCTTGGCAGTATAGAGTGCCTGCATTGCCAAATTGTGCAATTGGCCCAGATTGTCTTGTGGGTTGTTCGGATTGACCAAGGGTGCAACTGGCAGCAGGAATGAATCGGAGAACGAAATCATTTTTTGTCCGTCGGACAAAGGCTGGAAGCGGTAGAATCCTGCCTGGAGCACTTGAGACGGAGTGCCAGCGGGTGTTTCCAAAGTGCAATCCGCGGTTACCGGGAAGAAATCGCCATAATCGGCATTCACCACCTCGGCATCCTCAAAAAGGAACGCGAGGTTTTGCCCCTGTATTTCTTTAGCATGTTCCCAGCCGATCCAAATGCAATTGGTAAAACTGTAGATGCAGCCTCTTTGCGTACTGGTGCCAAAATGGATTATTATTCGAGAGCCGTCTGGCACAGTGGGGGTGACTTTCACAATGGGTGCCTCGAGGGTTGTTTTCTCGCAAGACAAGATGAAAAAAGAAATGGTAAAGAGGGTCAGGGTAAGGAAAAACGTCCGGGTTGTCATGATCTGAAAATGATATAAGTGAAACATTGAGTGCAGTTTTGAACTGCTTTTCACCTATATCGGTCGGGCTGCAAAACCTTACCCCTGACCTGATTTTTTTAAAAAAAGACATGTGCCGGATTGCATTTCGCCCCAAAAAACCTGCATTTCGCCCCTTGAGTTTGTTATTTACCCCAAAAGCTTGCTGGCTGCCCCTCTTTTCTTCGCCGTATTTTGGATGGGCATTCCTTTGCCCCAACAAAATTTTAAACAGCCATGCTTGAATTTTTTTCCAAACTGAGTTATTACATCCACATCATCGCGGGAGCATCCACCTTGATCACTGGACCGATTGCCATCTTTTACAATTTCCGTGACCCGCGCAAGCATCGCATCGTGGGCAAAGCATTTTTTTACGCCATGATTATCGTGGCTATCTCTGCCATCATTGGTTTTTTCAAACGGCCCGATCAGGTGTTTTTCCAATTTTTATTAGGCATCGCATTGTTGGTACTGGCAGGGATTTTTCGTGGCGTTCGCAGTATTTTCCTGATGAAAGGCGGGCAGGTCAAACCCTTTGACTGGGGCTATACCGTATTGCTCGGGCTGAATGCCGTGTTTATGCTGAGTATGTCTGCCTGGCATTTTACGGCAGGCACTATGATCGCCTTCCCCATACTTTTCGGAGTTTTTGGCACTATGTGCGCATCCGATACCTGGGTGAACTGGAAATCTTTCAGCAATCCGTCCGCGCTGCATCCACTCGATTGGATGCAACTGCACCTTGGAACCATGTTGGGCGCATTCACCGCTTCTACTACAGCGTTTACAGTGAATTCCGCGCACTTTCTTCCTGGTGGGCGCAATGGTTTGGGCCTACGCTCCTGCTTGTTCCCTTGCAGTTTTATTTTGCAAGAAAAGTAAAGGCCATGCGGGCACAATCATTGGGGAAAAAAGTGGCTGGATAAGAACTCTTATCCAAAGACTGCGTTCATTGCGGCTGAAATTCAAGCTACTCGCATGACTGCACACCTCCTTACCATCGGCGATGAAATCCTCATCGGCCAAATCGTGGACACCAATTCGGCCTGGATGAGCCGCCAACTCAACCTCGGCGGCATCTCTGTCCTGGGAAAAAGCAGTGTTGGCGACACGCGACAAGCCATTGTCGCAGGTGTCGAACACGCTGCTACAACCGCCCAGATCATCATTATGACCGGCGGGCTAGGCCCCACCAAAGACGATATCACCAAGTCTACACTTGTGGAACTGTTTGATTGTCAATTGGTTTTTCACCAGGAAGTGTACGACAGCATTGCCGCTTATTTCCAGAAAATCGGTCGGACAATTCCCGTAGAAGTGGTACGTGGCCAGTCAATGTTGCCCGATCAAGCCGTGATACTACCCAACAAAGTGGGCACGGCCTCCGGGATGTGGTTTGAGCGTGGCGGAAAGGTGTATATTTCCCTTCCGGGAGTGCCTTTCGAGATGGAATACCTGATGACCCATGAGGTATTGCCGCGTTTGAAGGCGCAATTTTCTAGTCGCCCCATAGCGCATCGGACTTTACAAACCGCCTGCGAGGGCGAGAGCGCCATTGCCAAACGCATCGAAGCTTTTGAGGACAGTCTTCCGTCGCACATCAAACTTGCCTACCTGCCCACACTGGGCCAGGTTCGGTTGCGGTTGACCGGCAATTGGCCAGGCGAAGTCAGCCCCGACGCCGATGACCGCCTGTCAGCCGAATTGGATGCCAAAAAATCTGAATTGCGAGCACTTATCCCCGATTTGGTTTATGGGGAAGAAGAAGAGACGTTACAAGAAGTAGTGGGGAAAATGCTCCGTCAGCAAGGCAAGCAGTTTGGCACCGCAGAAAGTTGCACAGGCGGATATGTGGCACACCTGATCACCCTGGTGCCGGGTTCCTCGGATTATTTCCCAGGCTCGGTGGTGAGTTATTCATACGAGATGAAAAGTAAACTCTTGGGGGTAAAAACCTCTACGCTGGAAACCTATGGCGCGGTAAGCGGTGAAGCCGTACGCGAAATGGCCGAAGGGGCAAGGACCACACTTGGCGTAGATATTTCGCTCGCCATTTCTGGCATTGCGGGCCCTGGAGGTGGCACAACCGACAAACCCGTGGGCACCGTATGGATGGCCGTGAGCGATGGACAGCGCGTTCAGGTAGCTAAGCATATTTTTGGGCGGGATCGGGCTAAGAATATTCAACTTACAGGAGTTTATGCACTGAACATGGTAAGGAATTTTTTGCAGGGGTAACTTGTGCGATTTGTTTGTGATTTGGCTACGAGGTTGAAATTTTGAATAATTGGCGACGCTTTTTTAAGTGTACAATTTTTTACCTTTGTCAAAATTTGAATCATGCAACAATTGGTTTTAGACATCGAAGACAGTCGTTATACACTTCTTCTCCAGTTTTTGAGGACCTTGGATTATGTCAAAGTGATGCCTGATCCTACTTTGGGGGGTGGCAAATACACTACCGAACCACAGAACCAACTGGCCCTTTTACAACAACTCTTACACGGGCAATCAAAGCCCTTATTCCAAAATATAACCGACCCAGTGACTTGGCAAAAACAACAACGCGATGAGTGGTCGTAAGCTATTATTTGACTCCAATGTCATCATCTACATCGCCAAAAAGGAGTTAGCGCCCGAAGCTTTTATCCTCCCTGAGGATGTACTCTTCCTTTCAGATGTTTCGTATATGGAAACATTGGGCTATGCTTTTGCCGACGAAAACGAAAAGTTTAGAAACTGAAAAATTGCTTTCAGTGCTATTTAGATTCTCAATAGAAGAGCAGGTTGTTCAAAAAGTGATCGAAATTCGCCAAAGTCGGCGAATGAAACTTCCAGATGCGATTATTGCAGCTTCTGCATTGGTTCATGATTGCATTGTAGTTACACGAAATACCTCTGATTTTTCAGGCCTGCCCGGCTTGGCTGTATTGAATCCATTTGACATTTAAAGTCCCCAATCTTTTGAACCAATTTATCAAGGTTAGTTACAAGTGTTAAATCTTTAATTCAACCTATTTTTCTGTTAAACCGCTGTTTTATTGACAGTCAAAGTGTTTGAAATGACCTATATTTTGAGCAACTTTGCAGTTCGCAATAAAAACTACGCCATATGCGCTCCATTTTTTGGGCAGTAATCGTTTTATTCCTTTTTATTCCCTCTACCGAAATTTTTTCCCAAAAAACAGCATTCACCATTGTAAAGGGTAAAGTCACGGATGCAGAAACCAAGGAGGGTTTGGCGTTCGTGAGTGTCGCTGCGCCGGGCTTTGCAGCAGGCACCCGCACAGACGAAAACGGATTCTATCTACTCCGAACGGAGCAAAAAATTACCCAAATTCAGTTCAACTATTTAAGTTATAAAACCCAGTTGCTACCTGTAAAAACGGGTGAGGAACAGACGCTCGATGTTAAGATGGAACCCAGCGCTCAGCAATTGGAAGAGGTTACCATAAAGGCAAAAAATACAAGCGAAAAGACAACCCGGTGGTGGATCTCATAGAACTCGTCATTGCTCACCGTGACCAAAACCACATTGCAGACCTTGCCACCTATCAGGACGAGCAATACGAGAAAATTTTCCTGGGTCTAAGCAACCTCGATAAAAACCTGAAAACCAGCCGGCTGCTTCGCCCCATGCGCTTTGTGTTTGAAAACATTGATACAAGCAAGCTTGGCGGCCTCCCGGTAACCCCTATTTTTTTGCAGGAAAATGTGATGGACTATTACAGTCAATCGAACCCAAAGCGCTGGAAGAAGTACATAAAGGCCTCAAAATCAGTTCGATTTGGCGAAATGGTGGACGACGATGGCATGGACAAGGGATTGCAATACTTGTACAAGGAGGTGGATATCTACGACAATTATGTGGACATGCTTTCCGATCAGTTCATGAGTCCTATCGCCAATGGAGCACCACTTTTTTACCGTTATTATGCTGCCGATACGATAGAGGAAGCGGGCAAAAAAGTCGTTCGGCTCGAATTTTATCCCAAAAACAAAATGGATATGCTGCTCCAGGGCGACCTCTACGTCGCCCTCGACAGCACCTATGCCATCACACGAGTCAATTTTTCGGTCAACCCAAATATCAACTTAAACTGGGTGAAGGATTTGGTGGTAGAACAAGATTTTCAACTCCTGCCTTCCGGCAAATGGGTAATGTCCACAGAAGACTATCGGATGCACTTTGGCCTGAACAAACGTGGCTCGGGCATGGTAGCCCAACGCTTTGTGACGCACCGCAACCCACAGATCAACCCCATGCTCCATGATTCTGTGATGCGAGGAAACGTTTCGGAAACCGTGACTTTGCCTAGTGCCAGAGTGGTGGATAATGTCTATTGGGAAACAGCCCGCCCCGCTCCGCTCAACACCGCCGAGGCTGCCACTTATACCAACATGGACAGTCTGCGGAGAACGAGGTTTTACAAAGTGTCTACCAAGATTGCTTACGCGCTTTTTGGAGCCTACGCCGATGTGGGTAAGTTTCAGATTGGCCCAATGAGCTCATTTTACTCTTTTAACGAAGTGGAAGGCACGCGCTTGTTGTTCGGCGGTCGCACAGGCCCCAAACTGAGTAAACGCTGGCGTATAGAGGGCTGGGCTGGGTACGGTTTTCGGGACTTGCGCTGGAAGTATAGTATTGGGGGAGCTTATGGACTGAAAGGCACTGAATTTAATAAGTTTCCCAATCACCTGTTGCGCGTTAATTATTTGCACGACGTGCTGCTTCCCGTACAGAATTTTCAAGCGAGTCAGAGTGCTAGTTTTGCCAACTCTGTGGTGCGGGGTGCGAATGACAAGTTCTTTTACTACGACCGTTTCAACGCGCAATATGAGCGCGAGTATAAGAATCACTTTTCTATCATTTTGGGCGGTGAAAACCGGCAGTTTCGCCCAGCGGGTGCGCTTTTTTTCGAACCGGCAGGAGGGGGTGAGCGGGTGCAAGACCCCGTTGTAGCAAGCGCTGGATTCTTGCAACTGCGCTACTCCCCCGGCGAAACATTCTATCAAAGCGGCACGTCCCGTTCGGTGGTGGATTTTAACTACACAACTTCAGTGCGCTATTCCAAAGGCTTCAAAGGAATTGCTGGTGGCGAATATAATTACCACGAATTGGTGGGAAGCTTGTATAAATTCACCAATACACCACCTTTTGGGTATAACAAAAGCTATGTGGAAGCAGGTGGCGTATTTGGCAAGGTGCCCTTCACACTGCTTGCCATACACCGGGGCAACCAGACGTATATCACCCAGCAGTTTTCGTACAACCTGATGAACTTCATGGAATTCGTCAGCGACCGGTACGCCACGCTAATGGTAGAGCAATATTTTGGCGGGTTTTTCCTGAACAAAATACCCCTCGTGCGCAGACTTAAACTGCGGGAAACCTGCTCGTTCAAAATACTCTACGGGCGAGTGTCGGCACAAAACCAACCCAGCGAAAATTCCGGGCTGCTTAAATTTCCGACTTTCCCTGATGGCACGCCCATCACCTACACCTTGGAAGAAAAACCCTACATGGAAGCCAGTGTGGGCATCACCAACATTTTCAAAGTTTTTCGGGTGGATTTGATTCGGCGCTTTAGCTATCTGGAGCATCCGGGCGCAGCGAAATATGGGGTGAGGTTTGGGATTTGGGTGGAGTTTTAGAGGTTTTTCATACTCAGCGCCACCCGCTTCCTCCCATAATCTACTTCACTACACGCACCGTTACTTGCTGGCCAAGCGACACCACCTCTATCTAGTTGCGGAAGACTTCAAGAGTCAACTAAAATCCAATCCGATAATTATTCCGAAAATCGGACAAGGTTCTTATCTTTGCACCATCGGCGGTCCACGGACCGCCCCCTACGTAGGGAGAAGCGGCCGCCCCGTTTCTCCCTAATTTTTTGTCACGAACTGGTGCTTCCCTTTCAAAACATTTTCTCGCTGGAATTGGAATAATTTTCCTTGCCACACGACCCAAATCTGTTCGATAAAATCGTATTTTTTTACGTTATAGAATAATGCAGAACGTAACTGTTCGCTTTTCACACGCTGGGCAATATGTAAGAGCAAATTGGGAGATTTACCGCGAGCAGTTCGGAACTGATGGAGCATGGCATTTTTGAGGTTTTTCGCATTTGCAATTTGCTTGATTTCAAAAGAAATCCGATCTATTAGCGCATCACAGGAACGACTCAACCCGCTTTCTTCAATAAGCACTACAGCCATTCCTAATTTTTTAGCACGGCACAAGCCGGTATCTCACGGGCTAATGCAGCATGGGCGTGAGAATGGTGTATCACTAAAACCCACCACTCGCTTTGTCGAACCCAATTTCGGCAAGTATTCAGCAGATGTTTTGGTTAAAATTTTTGCCTCCTTTGGGGCTTTGAAATATTGGGACAAGGCAACTCCTCAAAATATACTCGACTAGGAATTTTCATGTTGGCTGTCTTTTTGGTGAGACTGTAATGTATCCTCACATCCCCTTCATACTCAACGCCACCCGCTTCCTTCCATAGTCCACTTCCACCACCCGCACCGTCACCTGCTGCCCAAGCGACACCACTTCCATCGGGTCGCGCACAAACTTGTCGGACAACTGGGAGACGTGTACCAGTCCGCTGTCCTTCACGCCGATGTCCACAAAAGCCCCGAAGTTGGTGATGTTGGTCACGATACCGGGCAAGATCATGCCGGGATGCAGGTCGTCGAGGGAATGAACGTTGGCAAATTCAAAGGATTTGGCAGCGCCACGAGGGTCGAGGCCGGGCTTTTCAATTTCTTTCAAAATGTCTTTGAGCGTAGGGAGGCCCACATCGCCACGGACGTATTTTTTTAAGTCAATGCTGGCGCGTTTCTCCTTATCCTGAACTAAATCAATCACTTTGCAGCCTAAATCAGCGGCCATTTCTTCCACAAGGGCGTAGCGCTCCGGGTGAACTGCCGTGTTATCGAGCGGATTTTTTGCCTCTCGGATACGGAGGAATCCGGCACATTGCTCGAAGGCTTTGTCGCCGAGTCGTGGCACTTTTTTTAGCTCGGAGCGCTTGGTAAACGCGCCGTTTTCAGCGCGGTACTCCACGATATTTTTTGCCAAAACCGGGCCAAGGCCGGAGACGTAGGTGAGCAGGTGTTTGCTGGCTGTATTTAGGTTGATGCCCACTGCGTTCACGCAGGATTCCACCGTGCGGTCGAGGCTTTCTTTGAGTTGGGTCTGGTTCACATCGTGCTGGTATTGGCCCACGCCGATGCTTTTTGGATCAATCTTAACGAGTTCCGCCAGCGGGTCCATGAGCCGTCGCCCGATGCTGACGGAGCCGCGCACGGTCAGGTCTTCTTTGGGGAATTCCTCCCGGGCCACTTCGCTGGCAGAATAAATGGAGGCTCCGGCTTCGTTGACCTGGAAGATTTCGACGGGGGTTCTGAAATTGATTTTTCGCAAGAAATCCATGGTCTCGCGACCAGCCGTGCCGTTGCCAACCGAGATGGCTTCAATGGCGTATTTTTCCACCAAATGTTCGATTTCTGCTTGGGCTTCAAATGGGTTGTGCAGGAAAACAGTGTTGTATTTCAACAGATTACCATTTGCATCCAAGCAAACGACTTTGCAGCCTGTGCGGAAACCAGGGTCTATGCCCATTACTTTTTTCTCTCCAAGGGGAGCGGAAAGCAACAGTTGGCGCAGGTTTTCTGTAAACACCCGGATGGCCTCTGTATCGGCCTTTTCTTTAGAGGTATTTCGAAACTCTGTTTCGATACCAGGTTGGAGCAAACGTTTGTAACTGTCCTTCACCGCAGCGCGTACTTCATTGGCAGCTTCGCCAAAACCCGTGACAAATATTTTGTCCAAATCGTTTACCGCAAGTTCTTCCTCTGGAGCAATGCTTACACGCAGAAAACCCTCATCCTCACCCCGGCGCATGGCAAGCAAGCGGTGGCTGGGACATTTAGCCAGTGGTTCGCTCCATTCAAAATAGTCGCGGTATTTGGCGCCTTCTTCTTCCTTGCCTTTGACCAAACGGGATGCGATTTCTGCACCCCGGGCAAAGTGCCGACGAATCTTGTCACGTGCCCTGAGATCTTCACTCACCCATTCAGCAATGATGTCGCGGGCGCCTTGCAAGGCGTCTTCCACAGTTGGGACTTGGTCATTAATAAACCGTGTGGCAAGGGCCGCCAAACCGCTGTTGTCTGTTTGGGAGAAAATGCGTTTGGCCAATGGTTCCAGGCCTTTTTCGATGGCCATGCTGGCACGGGTCTTGCGCTTGGGTCGGTAGGGTAAGTACAAATCCTCCAGCTCGGTCATGGTAGCTGCCTGCTCAATGGCGCGGCGGAGTTCAGGGGTAAGTTTGCCTTGTTCCTCGATGCTTTGCAGGATGACTTCGCGGCGTTTGTCGAGCTCCAGCATTTTCTTCCATGCATCTTGAATATCAGCGATTTGCACCTCGTCGAGTTCGCCCGTTGCTTCCTTTCGATATCGGGCAATGAAGGGAATGGTTGCGCCGCTTTCGAGTAGTTCAATGACGGATTCGACTTTGCGGGCTGGGATGTTGACTAAGGGGGCAATACGTGCGGCGTAGGACATTTATTATTTTGGATTTTTTACCCGCCATAGGCTTGCCGAAGGAGGGACGATTTTGGATTTACGAATGGGGAATGTTGTAGAAAGGGCAATGCAAAGCGCAAAATTCCTATTTCCGGTGGAACTAGGCTAAGGCTGGGCTGGAAAAGTTATCCACAAGATTGCCTTTTTAATTTTAATATTCGATAAAATTCTAGTTGCAAATTTAAAAACAATTTGTATTTTTATGCCCTTAAAATTACCTAACCTATGTCAAACATCAAACTTTTTGAAGAAAAACGTGTCCGTTCCATTTGGAACGAGGAGGAGCAGCAGTGGTATTTCAGCATTGTGGATGTAATTGAAATTTTGACCAGAAGCCTAAACCCACAAGTTATCTGCGAGGCTGGAAAAGGCCCTCAAAAAGAGGATGACAACCGGGGACAAATTGTAACGCTTTGAAAATGGTAGCCGCTGATGGCAAAATGCGCTTCACCGACGTAGCCAATGTACAACAGTTGCTCCGTCTAATCCAATCCATACCCTCACCTAAAGCCGAACCCTTCAAACAATGGCTCGCCCAAGTCGGCTATGAACGGATGCAAGAGATCGAAAACCCTGAGCTTGCAACTCAACGGGCCAGAGAATTGTATAAGGCCAAAGGCTATCCTGACGATTGGATTGAAAGGCGAATGCGCAGCATTGCTATCCGTGAAGAACTGACGGACGAATGGCAACAACACGGCGTTCGAGAACAAAAAGAGTACTCCATTTTAACCGCTGAAATTGCCAAAGCGACTTTTGGCATTACTCCTTCGGAGCATAAAGCCATAAAAAGCCTTAAAAGTCAAAACCTGCGCGACCACATGACCGACCTCGAACTTATCTTTTCCATGCTAGGCGAGGCAGCTACCACTGAAATGGTGAAGGCTAACCATCCAATAGGGTTCGTAGAAAACACCAAAGTAGCCCGACAAGGGGGTAAAATTGCCGGAGATGCCCGCAAAGAGCTGGAAAAAAAGACCCAGAAAAAAGTGGTCAGTGCGACAAACTACCTGCCGGAGAAAAAAACAAAGAAGATTGATTGAAGCGTTCAAAAAATATTTCTGTCATTGTCAGAGGCTTCGTTCACATCATCATTGTGCCCAAAATAGTCATTCTCCTCATCCTCTTGCTGCAGGGCAGTTCCGGCATTGTCCAATTCATCGTCCGGGACATCGAGATCGCCCCCTGAGCCGGAGCGGCGGCCAGATTCTTCGTTGAGCGGATCGCCATCAAAATCGGTGTCGTCGAGATATTGGTCTTCTCCCAGTAATTCGTCCACACCACCGTCCTGATCAAGGTCGGGATCTCCGAGCAGGAGCAGGTCTTCATCTGTGACATCGGCTTCGGGGTCGAGGATTTCGGGCTCGTCTAATTCTATTTTATCGGAAGAGATTATAGCACTCGTGGGGGTGAAGGGGATTCTGCGGCGTTTTTGGTTGCTGGAATCGGTCGGGTTTGGGCTTTTTTGATTTTGCATGAATAGTGGTGGTGAAGGGTGAAGATTTGATAAATTAAGAAGGAAATATTGGAATGGAATGCATGAATCGGTTAAGAGGCTGAGCTTGATACCCCAAAGTTAAAGGAATTGGGTTTCATATGCAAGCCCTACCTTCGCGCCTCCATTTTTCAATCGAAGTCTTCCCATGCATTTTTCCCGTTTTGCGCTGTTTTTCCTCCTGTTTGCCTGTTCGCGTCTTTCCGCGCAGGGTTTTGAAAGTGTTTTTCCAGGCCTCAGTGGTGCGGAATTGATTGACAGTGTGGCGCGGAATTTCCGCCCTGATTCGGTGCTCGACTACGGCAATGCTCGTGATACACTGTACGCCAAAATACTCGCTATTGACGACGACAGTCTGCGCTGTATTTACTCCGGACACACGCTTTACCTTGATCCGACACAAGACCCAACGCAGTATATTTTTCAAGGTGGAGGCCCCAATGGAATCAATACGGAGCACTCCTACCCACAAAGCAAAGGTGCTGCCGATGGCAATGCCCGCAGCGATATGCACCACCTATACCCTACGCGCGTCCCAGTGAATGAAGCGCGGGCATCGGTGCCTTATGCGGACATTCCTGATGCGCAGACCCAGAAATGGTTCATTGGAAATCAAGTGTTTACAAGTATTCCGACAGTGAATAAGGACGCTTACTCGGAGTCCCGCTCGGACGCTTTTGAACCAAGAGAGTCAGTTAAAGGAGACGTAGCCCGCTCCATTTTTTACTTCTACACTATGTACCGGGCACAGGCGAATCTGGCCGACCCGAACTTCTTTGAATTGCAACGCCCCACGCTTGTCAGTGGGTAAACCAGGATCCGGCCGATTCTTCGGAACTACGCAAAACCTGGCGCATCGCTCCCTATCAAGGCCGGAAAACCGAATCCCTTTGTACTTGATTGCACACTTGCCAGCCGTTGCTGGTGCCCGGACGTTGCGCCGAATTGTCTGGTTGGCACTGATGCCCCTGTTGCGCCCTTTGGAAGCGAACCTCGGGTGTGGCCCAACCCGGCGAACGAAATGCTTTTTGTCGAAAGTGGGACGGGTGAACCTGCTACTTTTCGACTCATAGACTTTATGGGCCGAACCCTGATGCTTTACGAAAGCGAAAATGGCGAAGGTTTCTTCCAAATAAAAGGTTTGCAACGCGGGATGTATGTTGTGGAGGCACACGGCAAAAACCTGCACCAATGCCAGAAAGTAGTAGTGGAATAAATTGAGGTGACATCTCCGACGAAGGAGGAGGTGTCACCTCAATTTTCTCGTAGAACTTCTACTTTTGCCGTCTCAAATCAACGAACCGTATGAAGACCTCGGAGGTTTTCAGAAACCTCCGAGGTCTTTCCACCAATCACCAGTTAACCAATCACCCATGCTCGATTTCTTCGCTCAAGCCCTCGATTTCTTCCGACACCTCGACGTCCACCTCGAAAATATCATGCGGGACTACGAATTGGCTACCTACCTAATCCTCGCGCTCATCATTTTTTGTGAAACAGGTCTGGTGGTGACGCCCTTTTTGCCAGGAGATTCATTGCTGTTTGCTGCCGGGGCGATCACTGCCAAAACGGGCATTCTGAATGTGTGGCTGCTCATTCCACTGCTTTTTTGCGCGGCTATTTTGGGCGACAATACAAACTACTTTTTTGGCAAATACCTGGGGGACAGGGTGTTTACCAAAGACTACTGGTTTTTGAAACGCAAGTACATTGACCAGACGCACGAATTCTACGAAAAGCATGGCGGACGTACGCTTATCATCGCTCGCTTCGTGCCGATAGTGCGCACTTTTGCACCCTTTGTAGCCGGTGTGGGCAAGATGGACTACCGGAAATTCATCGGGTATTGCGTAGCAGGCGGGATACTTTGGGTAACTTCCTTGACCCTTGCGGGCTATTTTTTTGGACAAATCCCGATTGTGAAAAACAACTTTGAAATCGTGGTGCTCGGTATAATTGGCTTCTCTGTTTTGCCCATTGTGATAGAATTTGCGCGGGCGAAATGGGGGAAGAAATGACCGATAGGATTTTCACAATGCTGAAAGAAAAACACTCTTTTTCAACATGATATTTGAAAAAATGACCAACGCACACAAATCCCTAATATCCCAATTTCTCAATATCCTAACCCTTCTGCTACTGCCACTTACCCTCTCGGCGCAGAACAAATTCTCCATGTCTGACGCGTTCTCCAAACGCGCGGCACTTTCTCCCGCGAATTTGAAACAGTTGCAGTGGATACCCGAAACTGCACAATTTACCCACGTTGTTGGCAATCAGATGGTTCGCGTGAACGCGCCCAACCTTTCTACAGACACGCTTACGCTGCTCCCGAAAATTAACGAAGGACTAGTCGCCCTCAGCGCTGCTCCGCTTTCAGCGTTGCCTACAGTGACTTGGACGGGGGCAGACAAAATGTGGTTTCGCACTGATAAGGAAATCTACACCTACTCGCTAACAGAGGGCTTGAATCGCAAGAACTGGCATCCCGCTGAAGCAGAAAACCTTGATATTTCCGACAAGACTTTTGCCGCAGCCTATACCCTGGGCAATGACTTATGGGTGAACATCGGTGGCAAAGAACTTGGCGTAGCCAAAAGCGAAGGTGATGGAATCGTGTATGGCAAAAGCGTCCACCGTGACGAGTTTGGCATTTTTAAGGGCACGTTTTGGAGTCCATCGGGTCGTCACCTGGCTTTCTACCGCATGGACGAAAGCATGGTCACCAAATACCCGATTTATGTGCTTGATTCCATGCCAGCCGTTGTGCGTGAAGTGCGATATCCATATGCTGGAACCGCAAGTCACCATGTCACGGTCGGTATTTTTGATACACAAACAGCCAAGACAATCTACCTGAAAACCGGCGAACCAGCCGAGCAATACCTGACCAACGTATCCTGGACTCCCGACGATAAATACGTACTGATTGCAGTAGTGAACCGCGCCCAAGACCATATGTGGTTCAACCAATACGACGCCTCCACGGGCGCATTTGTCAAAACGATTTTTGAAGAGACTTCTGATAAATGGGTGGAGCCTGAAAAACCCGCCGTGTTTGTACCTGGCTCTAACGAACAATTCCTTTGGCAAAGCGAGCGCGACGGCTATAACCACCTCTACCTCTGCAATTTGAATGGAAAGACCGCCCGGCAAATAAGCAAAGGGGCCATGCCTGTCACGGCCTTTTATGGCTTCGATACCAAAGGTGAAAATTGTTTTTACCAGGTGGCCGACGAAACGGGTATGAACCGGTACGTTTTTTCCAGCAATCTAAAAACAGGAGTGCTCACACGCCTCAACCAAGAGGAAGGAGCGCACCACGCACTTGTGAACAGCACGGGTGAATGGGCATTGGATGTGTTTGCCAATGCCGCCACACCGCGCCTCATTTATCTCTCGCGATGGGCCGACCCGGCAAAACGGGAGATTGTTTTTGGTGCAAAAAATCCACTTGAAGGCTATTCACTTGGCCTCACGCGCATTTCAACGGTACCCTCCAAAGGTGGGAATGCAGTTGAATACCCGGATGATATTGCCGCCGGATTTTGATTCAAAAAAACAATACCCCGTGCTGGTGTATCTGTACGGCGGAACCCATGCCCAATTGGTCAACAATACCTGGCTGGCTGGTGCTGAACTCTGGATGCACCACATGGCGCAGGAAGGATACATCGTTTTCACGGTGGACGGCCGCGGCTCGGCCAATCGCGGTTTCGCTTTTGAAAGCGCTATACATCGCCGTGTGGGCGACGTTGAAATAGAAGATCAGTTGGCCGGAATAGAATATTTGAAAGCCCAAACATTTGTGGATCCGGCCCGAATCGGCGTTTTTGGATGGAGTTACGGTGGCTTTATGACCACCTCGCTCATGACTCGTCCGGAATCAAAAGATGTGTTCAAGTGCGGCGTGGCGGGCGGCCCGGTTATTGACTGGCGGATGTACGAGATCATGTACACCGAGCGATACATGGACACGCCGCAGGAAAACCCGGAAGGCTATGCCAAAAACAGTCTTTACCAATATGTAGACAATTTGGCTGGTCGGCTGCTCATGATTCACGGCACTTCTGACGACGTGGTGCTATGGCAACATTCCTTGCGCTACATCCGCGAGTGTGTGCGCCGGGGCAAACAGATTGACTATTTTGCCTATCCCGAACACTTGCACAACGTGATGGGAAAAGACCGGATACACCTGTTCGAGAAGATCGAGCGGTTTTTCAATGAGAATTTGCGGGATGCGAAGGTGGCGAGACCGTGATTTTGACACCCCCTAATTCCGCTCCATTACTATGACCCAAAACAGGGTTTGTGGTACAGCCCGTTCCGGCGGCGGATCCCAGATGAATTGTGATTTGTTTGGATAAATATCCACCACGCCGATGGTGTGATATTCCTTTGGTAACCAGGCTATTATTTCTTTTACCAAGGGATCGTCTTTGAGGTGCTCGTATTGTCCTCCAGGCAACACCACGAATCGGGGCCGCCGACCCCAAAGTTCCTCCCGGATTTGCTGTTGGAATTCAGCGCGGCGTGCGTGTGGCTGTACCACGCCCTGGAAAAACAGGTGACTCAAAGCAGAACGGCGGTCAGCGCTCAATAACAATTCAGGCTCTGAACCAATGATAGCAATTGAATCGGTGGATTGCTGCGCCGCTTCAATTCGGCGCCTATTTCTGCCAGCTCCTGGAAAGAATTATTTTCGTAGGCTTGACGCAGTACTGTGCGGTGGTTTTCCCTAAACCAATATCCATTGTGTGCCAACACCGGCCATGCCACCACCAAAGCGGTCGCTATCCAGCCTCCCAATCTGTATTTACGCACCAAAGCATCAAGCCCCACTACGGCACAGACAGCTAGCCACGGCAGGCACAACACAAAGTAGTGTGGATAAAACGCTCCGCCCAATGACACGCCCCAAAAGGGAAAGCGGCAGCAGCCAGCCAAGGGCGCGTTGGCTTGGGGCCAATTTCTGCCGGAGCAAAATGAACAAGCCAAAAAGACCACTAAGCCATACCCACCACCAGTGGGAGATTACTTTTGGAAAATAAAAATTGAAGAAAAACCATCCGCCGGGAGCCTGTGTTTTGAAGGCTTCTCCTGTTGAAATCTCAACCGTCCAGAACCAGAAATCGTCAAAGCGACCTTGCGAAGCAAACCAGGCGGCACTTAATCCCACGGGCAATATCACGCCGATTGTGTACAACATGCCCAACCCAATTGCTCTTGTAACGGATTCAGAGCGTTCACGCCTGAAAAACAACCACCAGGCTAGGTACAAGCCGCCAAATACCGAATAAAAAAGTGCTTGCTGCTTGATCCAAATGGCCAATCCAGCACCCAATCCGGCCAGGATTATCCAAGCCGCCTGAGGGTTGCGGCCTTGCACCGTACCTCGCCACAATGCCCATAAACCAGCAGCCTAGGCAGGCGCACAGAGCTGTGTCGCATGAGAAGCAAAGCCCAACACTTCACTGCTGGCCGCATACAGGGCGAAAAGTCCCGTTGAAGCCAAGGCGCGGTCGCGCCCTAATATTTCACGAAGCCAGAAAAAAAATACTGTCAGGGTCGCCAGTTGCCAGAGCAATGCCCCTAAATGTATCCCGGTAGGTTGAACGCCAAACACCTGAGCGAACAAGCCATAGACCAGATAAAGCCCTGGTAACTTGTTGTCATACAAGTCAGTATACAAAAGCTCGCCTTCCCACAATGCCCGGCCGATGTAAGTAAAAACGCCCTCGTCGCGCTCAAAGGGAATGCCCAACAGGCGTAAGCGCGCGATGAAGGCGACAACTAATAGGACAATGCCGATCCAGGCAAAAGGAGTGGTAGAAATTACGCGATTGGCGGGAGGGTTCGAATCAACTTTAAGCTGCTGTTCGGCGGGGTTTTGTGCGCGACGTTTTGTTTTTGACATTGCCTGGCTAAATGTTTTGGTGATTTGGCGCGTGGTAGTTTTCCAAGGGCGAATATCCTAATAATGAGCCAAAGGCGTTTAGGAATCAGGTGAAAGTAAAAAGTTATTATTCACCTGTTCCTAAAACAAAAAAGGCCGCCCCGTTTCCAGAGCGGCCTAATAATTCGGTTTTATTTAATCTTCTTTCAGGTCTGCTGATATTTTGTCAAGCTTCCTGGCGGTAGCAGTTTTGAAATCGCTCCAGCCATCTTTCATATCTTCTCCTACACGATTCATGTCAGATTTCAATTCGTCGCGATTAGCAGCCAGCCTTTGACGGCGTTCCTGCCACTTCACTTTCTCTTTGGCACTTGCTTTTTCAATTTTTCGGTCGAGTGCCTCAATTTCGGCATCCAGATCGCGACCTGCTTGGTTCATTTTAGCCGCCAGATCGTCGCGCTCAGCGCGCATCGCATCAGCAGCATTTTGGCTTGCATCCTTGAGGTCTTCTTTGGCGTCCTGGAGGTTTTCTTTGGCATCCTGCTTGCGCTCTGATGGAGTGTCGCTGCAGGATACAAGGGCAAAACTGGTTGAGCAAAAGGCCAAAAGGCCTGCGAACAAAAATTGCTTTTTCATGGTGTTTGAATATGTGTTAATGGTTAATATCAAGATTGAGTCAGTAGAGAGGAAAAGCAAGCGTCGAGTGTGGTTCCGACGCTGCCAGAATGATTTTTAGAATTCGTAGCCCAGCGTTACCCCAATACCGCGGGTACGACGGTAGGGCGACTCGTCGTTCTGGTTGTTGGAATCTGTATCCAGCAAATTGTTGATGCCAAGATTGTAACGGGCATCCAAAAATATTTGGCCAAATTTCACACCACCACCAAACGAAACACCCCAGTCTGTACGGCGTTGGCGTTCGGCCTCGTCATCGTTATCAAAATTGAAATCATCTTCAGTGGTGGTTGTTTCACCAAGCACTGTGGTAGATGTTTTTGTTTTTCCGCCGATCGCCAATCCGATAAATGGCCCACCGAGCAGGTAAAAACCACTACCGTTTTCTTTATAGAACTTCAATTTTGCGAGCACGGGCACTTCAACATAATTGTAATAAAGCCGTGACACGATTTTGTTGTCATCGTTGATTTTGTAGGTAGATTTACCACCTTTCTGGATGAAGAGAACTTCCGGCTGAATGGTAAACATGTCTGAGAGTCCGAGGTCGAATGAAAGACCCGCTTGAAAACCAGCCACTGATTTCTCCTCCAGGGTTTCGTATTCTTCCAGTCTCGCCGATTCTGAAATGCTGGCGAAGTTTACCCCTGCTTTGATGGCTACTTGAGCCTGACTTTGTGGTATCAAAAACGCTGCGGCAAGCGCAAGGGTTAGAAAAAATGATTTAATGTTCATAGAATAGGTGATGTTTGGATGAAAAGAATGGGTAATACTACAGACGGCAGGAGGTCCTGCGAGGTAGTTGTCCAGCGGCTAAAAGGCCGTGGATTTCCATGATGCAAAGGTGGGGGGGAGCGTGGGAGTTATCTGTTACACAATTCCAATAGAATATTGTAAGATTCCCACATTAAGGATACGAGCAAGAAACACTGCAAACCTGGAGTCATGCGAATCAGGGGCAAAAACGGTGTTTAAAAACCACGTAGTGGTGACTCCATTTATAGAAACCGACCGTGATAATTGTTCAGAACCGCGTAGCGGTGACACGGTGCCGCCGCTACGCGGCTCTGAAAATGTGGAAAATCCGTTTTCTATAAACGGTGGCGCCACTACGTGGCTTTTTTAATCCAATCCATGCTGATTGGCATGACTCATGTCTACGGTTTACTACTACACCTTCCACAGGCGCAAAAACAACACTTCCAGCGCAAGAAACAGGAGGGCGAAAACCACGCACCAGCGCCACAGCACGATGCCGCGCTCTTGCTCGTTCACTACCTGGCTAAAATTAGCTTCGGCATTGGTGGCGAGCAGCTTCATGTTTTTCGGAAGGCCTTCAGCGAGCGATTCATCCGACTTGAAAGTCAGGTCGCTTTCCTTGCGGTCGTAGTTGAAAGCAAATTCTGCCAGCGTACTATCGCTTTGTAAATGAAGCTGATACCAGCCCGCATCGCGCACTTGGGTGCCGGGCGTGAGCAAAACTTTCGAGCCAAAGATTCGCTGTTCGGGGATGAATTCCTGATTGTTGGCCGATGGCTGTTGACTATTGCCTGTTGCCTGCTGACCCTTAGAATTTTCAACAGCCAGCCGCAGTTTGTAATTCGTTTCGCCGCGGGCGGAGACCTTGTGCTTGGCCTCCAGTACCTCGTCTTTGCCAATGGTGTAAGCGATTTGCCGGCCTTTGGTGCCAGCAATCGCCATTTTAAACAGCATCGGTACGAATATCTCCCCATTGCGCACCAGGTCACTGACTTGCTCATTGAGCGGCGCGGCGCAGAAATAAAGAGCGCCTTCGCCTTGCGGGAATTTGGAAAGCATGGACGAGCCGTCGCGGTAAGTCAGGATTTGTTCCCCACGGGCGGGAGCGATTTTGAAATTGCCTTGTGTATTTGGCAGGCGCAGATTCGCGCTTTTATTCAAGAAAACATCACGGAACACAAACTCTTCGGTGTTCACCTGGCTGGTTTGGCGTTCAACAGTTTCAAATGCGCCGAGATTGCCGGCAGCAAAATTTTGCAGGAAAGCATTGTACGAATTTAAGATCCGCAGATTGGCTGGGGAAGACCAGCACATTGCCACCGTTTTGGCAAAAAGTATTAAGTTCATTGGCCAAGCCAGAGGAAACGTTGCTTAATTCGTTCAATACGATCAATTGGTAGTCGGCAAATTTTGAATAGTCCAGCGCACGAGCATCGGCGTTGTCAAGTTTGAAATATTTTGCCCCCAGGAAAGCGTTGTCTAAAAACTTGTTTTGAGACAATCCATTGACCGACAACACATTGATACGTTCGGCAACATAAAAAGCGAAGTAATAATCGTCATCAAACTGCACCGGGTAATCCGTCACAGAAAGCCGCGCTTCGTGCCAACCCGCATGCAAAATAGTGAAACTCACCGTGTCGAGCCGGGTGCCACGGGCGCCAATACTGACTGCTCCAACGGGTTTCGTTTGTCCATCATGACGAAGGCTGAGGCGGATGTCCGAGGCTTCTTCGTCGCTGCGGTTGCTGAGTTTAACGAGCAGATTGGCGGGCTGATTCAGGATTTGGACCGGGCTTTCAAACCATGCGCTGTCAATAGAAACGTTGCGCTCCTGCACGGCCCGCATGGGCACGAGATTCACCTCGATAAGTGTGTCGCGGAACTTGGCCATGTCGGCAATATTGGTCTGGAAATCACTGACTACAAAGGCGGTTTTATTCTCCTGTTTGCCCGTGTTCAGACCTTGTTGCTGGCGTATGAGTACTTTGGAAAGATCGCGTGAAGCGGGGCTGCTACGGATTTCTTCGATGCGAGACAAAGCGTCTTCTTTGCTGATGAGGCGCTGGTCACGGCCTTCAAAATCATTGGTCAATACCTGAAAACGGTCTTCCACGCCGTAGGCCGACACGATGTCGCGGGCGCGTTGTTTGGCCAGTTCGAGCAAGGGCGCCTCTTTCGATAGCGCATTCATACTGAAAGAGTTGTCTACAAAAACGGACACCGCACGTTCGCCTTTTTTTACCCCCGAAGAAAGCGGGATAAAGGGCTGGGCAAAGGCCAGTACCATGGCTATAATAGCCAGGCATCGCATCAACAGCACAAGCAGGTTGCGCAGTTTTTGACGGTTGCTGGTCTCCTCTTTTACTTCCTTGAGGAAACGTACATTGGTAAAATAAACCCGCTTAAACCGCCGGAAATAGAACAGGTGGATGATGATCGGGATAGATATGACCGCAATGGCGGAGAGGAATGCTGGGAAGAGAAATTGCATGTACGATGAACTGTGAACTATGCCCGCCTACGCCAAGGCTACGGCGGGTAAACGGGTAAAAAACGATGAACTAAACAAATCAAGATGGTTCAAGAAGATTAACTGAGTCCCCCGAATGTATACAGTAATGCCGTTCCGTTGCACATCAAGCTGACATATTTGAACACAAAGGCACAAAGAGGACGGGGCTACAAGCTTTGGAATTCGGGGTGACTCAGTCTGCAAAGTGCGAAGGATTTGCGAATTGACCTCGCTTTATAGCCAAGGAAATGTTTTGATTAACAACCCGGGCTCTGTTTCAATCGGATAAAAACATCTCCAAAATCGAATCATTCGACTTTACCTTTGCCAACGCTAAAAATTCGATAAGGATGCAAAAAGAGCCACCAAAACTTTCGAAAGTGCTTTTTTTGAGTTAATTAAAATCCATGCAAGCCTACCACGAACTCCTACGTCACATCCTCCAACACGGCGCCCAAAAATCCGACCGCACCGGCACCGGCACTATTTCCGTGTTTGGTTACCAAATGCGCTTCAACCTTGCCGATGGATTCCCGCTTTTGACTACCAAAAAAGTGCATACCAAAAGCATTATCCATGAGTTGCTGTGGTTTTTGCAAGGGGATACCAATACCGCTTATCTTAAAGAAAACGGCGTAAGCATCTGGGACGAATGGGCCGATCAAAACGGCAATCTCGGCCCAGTCTACGGCAAACAATGGCGTTCCTGGGCTGCTCCAGATGGCCGCACGATTGACCAAATCAGTGAGGTCATAAAGACTTTAAAAACAAACCCCGACAGCCGCCGCATCATTGTTTCTGCCTGGAACCCTGCTGATTTGCCGCAAATGGCGCTAGCGCCTTGCCATTGTCTGTTCCAGTTTTATGTTGCCGACGGGCGACTATCTTGCCAACTCTACCAGCGCAGCGCCGACGTGTTTCTCGGGGTGCCTTTCAACATCGCTTCTTACGCTTTGTTGACCATGATGATCGCCCAGGTCTGCGATCTTGAGCCGGGCGATTTTGTCTGGACGGGCGGCGATACCCACCTCTATGTCAATCATTTGGAACAGGTTGATCTCCAACTTTCCCGCGATTTTCGTCCGCTGCCGACGATGAAAATCAACCCGGAGGTGCGGGATATATTCAGTTTCAAATACGAAGATTTTGAATTGGTAGGCTATGACCCATGGCCGGGGATTAAGGCCCCTGTGGCAATTTGAAAAATTAAACCGCAAAACAGGAAAACCGGAGAACAGGAAAATGTAAAACCGTGCATTTTGATCTGAAGATGGGCAAAACCATCCCTTTTTAAGATCAAAAAATTCTTGGTTTTACATTTTGCGGTTCTCCGGTTTTCCTGTTTTGCGGTTTAATTTTAATCTACCGCACTACCACCAATCTCCCCGTAGCAATCACTCCATCCGATTCTGCTTCAGGATATAAATGCCTGGTTTCCAGTTTTTTACTTCTACATTGAAGGAGCCAGTGGCAGATTCGCCTTCGGCAGTTAGTTGCCCAAGCGCGTTGAACGCTTGCCATCGTATGGTTGTGCTCACGGGCCAATCCACCCGCGCCCAGGCTCTGGCGGGGTTTGGACTGATATGTAAGCTTGGCATGTCTGGAGTGGCAGTTTGCAATGGCACATTGATGTCTACCATTTCGGTTCGGTACAAGGCGAGGCCGCCGCGTTGGTTGCCCACTATCATGTCCAACACACCATCATTGTCGAGGTCGGCCAAAGCCGGGTGCGAACGATTGCCCTCGTCAATATTGCCCCATTTTTCAGAAATAGCAGGGAAAATAGCTTCGCTGGCGCCTTGCAGGTAGTATGCCTCCAAATGGCCACGCTGTGCTCCAGTCACAATTACGGGGCCGTCCAGTGTTTGAATGATGGCCGGAGTGCTCATGCCAACCACATCGGGTGATATACGTGTGTCAATCTGACCGATTTTCTGCAAGGTGGGCGAGGGGGTATAGAGCGGCTGAGCAGAAGTACCGTTGTTTTTGAAGAAATTGATATTTCCCGTTCGTTCACCCATCAGGAGATCCTGCAAACCATCGCCATCCAGGTCGTACACCACGGGTGCTGATACAGAGCCAATTACGTCCATTCCCAACCACATCGGGTCAGCATCATACTGAAGGATCATGGGTTGGTTTGGTCCTGCCGTATTCCGGTAGCAATAGACACCGCCTATGTTGTTGCCAACCAAAAGGTCAAGGTCCCCATCGCTGTCAATATCTCCGAAGCCGGGAGAAAAATCATAATCCAGGGGTGCAAAATCTGAAAGTCCTGCAAAATCACTGTCCACCAATTCAAATGCCGGTTCTATTGGGGTACCGACATTGAGGAAAAGCGAAAGCCTTGAATTGGTAAACGTGGATTGAGTGCCAACCAAAGTAAAATAGCCATAATTGCCCACTACCAAATCGAGCAATCCATCGGCATTCACATCAACAATTGCAGGGTGGGCCGTTGTGCCCAGATCAATCATCTCCCCCACAAAAAGGCTTTTTGTCTGCAACTCAAAATGGTGCTGTCCGGGCACAGTGGCGGTGTTTTTATAGTACCAAACGCCTTTGCGGTCCTCACCACTGGTGGGGTTGTTGCTTGCAGCAACCAGGTCTTTTTTGCCGTCTCCGTCGTAATCGAAATAATAAGTACCTGGGAATGAAGGGATATCAATGGGTACGTTGTAGCTCGGGAAAGCAGTGTCTTGTGCCGTCATCCAGGCATTTTGGGGGGTGTCGCCATTGGTCATCATGTTCACACAAGGGTAAGACACACCGCCAAGCAGCAGGTCCTTGTCGCCATCGTTGTCGTTGTCGTAGGGGGTTACGGTTGCGCCTGGGTGTAGTCCATCACGCTCCTCAACAACAAGGGGTGCGAATGAGCAATTAAGAAAGCAGGTGTCTTGATGGCAGCTCAACTGGGCGTGGCACCGTTCCATACCGTTTTCGTAAAAACGCCCCCAGCAATTATCGTAAATTTCATACTGTGGTTTGGAGAGCGGCAGCCCGTTTTCCACCGAAGTATTTCGGAGCATGGTCAGGCTGGTGGAGGTGCCTGCGGAAAATGCCACAATATCAAGGTCTCCGTCGCCGTCAATGTCATCAATGCCGGGTACGTCGCCACGGTTCACGGGAAAGTTGTTCCAAAAAGCAGGATTGTCGTCTGGATAAAAAACGTAAAGCGGGTTGCAGGGTGCGCAATTGGGAGGGTAGGTAAAAAGATGTGGCGCGAATTTCAAACCATAACCATCGTAATACCCTTTGAACACCTGAATTTCCTGGCTTGATTGCGACAATGCAGCACAGAATATATCCATTGCTCCATCCTTGTCAAAATCCCGCATTACCATCCAGTCTGTCAGACCTGCCGGAAAATTGGAAGCGTATTCCTGGCGAAACACATAATTCGGAGCGCCTGCAGTGCCTTCATTGATAAAGGTCAACAGCACATTTCCCACGCGATCAAACAGTACCAAATCCTGCAAATAATCCTGATCAAGGTCGGCTTGTGAGAACTGCGGGGCGTTCAAACCGCCAGCAAATGGGTATTTCAAATCCATGCCGTTTACCTGAACCGGGGCAGTGCCGCGTTGAAACATTTGGGGCAATTGGGCCGCCAGACCGTTTGCAAAAAACAGGGCAAGCAGTGCGATTTGGAAAGATTTTTTATTCATGGTGGGTGTCTATTTTGATAGATAAGTTATTGCCTTGTTTTGTGTTTCAAACAATTGAATCCTATAAGGTTTTTAAAAAACCTTATAGGATTTCGCGTTAATGAAAATTAGCGCAGCACCGCCATTTTCATCGGCTGACTTTGGCCCTCCGAAGTTTGAAGCAGATAAGTGTAAAGCCCGGCAGGCCAAGTGCGGGTGTCGAATCGGGTCTCGGTTTGCGCGGGAAGACTGAGCATCCGTTCAGCGACTTTTACGCCTAACTGATTGTAAATAAGCAGTGTAGCATTGCCTGAAATTTGGGTCTGGTTCTCCCAGCGAACCACGGTGAAATCATTGGAAGGGTTCGGCTCATTCTGCCGAAGGCGGAAATCGAGCAAAGGAATGCTCACCGTGTACAGCAGTGTCGGATCGGTATATTCTATTCGCAAATCGTCGAAATAGAATCCGTCTCTCTCTGCAGCATTGTCAGATCCGAGGATGAATTTCAGGCTGACAGATTGGCCAATAAAGTCCGACAGATCCATGCATTCTTCCACCCATTCTGCCTGAAACCCATCAAAAATCGGCTCGTCTTCCGGCTGTGCACCATTGCCGGAGCCTGGCTTGGTATAACGGCCGCAGATCGGTTGGTTGTTGGCACGGACCTGCACAAAGTCGTAGCCCGACTCAATGTCCCATTTTGTCCAAAAGCGCACTTGCGGTTGTTTGGCGCCAGCGGGGATGAACACACCAGGATTGGAAAGTTGCAGATCGGAGTAAATGTTTTCAGCGTAGTCTCCATCAGGCGAGTCCGTGATGCTGAAAGGAGCGCTCACAAATGTGCTTGGGGTCTTGTCCCAATCGCCGTTCCATTCATTCAGACTATTGCCATTTTCATTGAATGCTTCGATTGTTTTGCCACCGTAGTATTTGAATAGGGTGTCGGATTTCGTGTAAAATCCATTGGAATAAGTCAGCAGCAGGGTGAATGCGTCCCCAATTTGAACCGTAGGCTCCAAATCAATATTGAAATCCAAAATTCTCGTTTCAAATTGTGTCAGTGATTCGATCTGCGTATTGGGATCAAGGCCAATAATATTGGCCGTAAGTGGGGTCAAGGTTACCTGAAAATCACCGTCTTCAAAACCATACCGGGTAAGTTCCACCGCGATATTGGGTGTAAGCGTAGAGTAATAATTCGGGCTTTTGTCCGCCACTTCGCCAAACCGGAGCGCACATAGTGCTGTGCTGAGGTTTTGCCATACGTTTTCGCGGTTGAGATCGTCTATTTCATCGGGTTGTGGCCAAAAACCCGTGGTACCCACTTCAGGTGTGAACGAATGGGCGCCGCCTACTGCATAAATCCAATCGTCTGAGTTTCCGTTTACGTTATAACCTACGGTTTCGATGGAGGTGCCCGTTTTGTAATGGTTTTCGCGGGTAAAAAGTTTGCCAAAAATGGCGAGCGAAGGGTCGGCCAACTGGTTGTTGTAGGCCCAGGGTAAATGAGCAAGTTGCTGAAAGTGTGGTAGTTCTGTGCAAAAAAAAATCGTGCGCCTGCACAAAATCACGCATCGTACGGGTTTCCGGCTCGGAGAACGGCTCCGGGCCGCGGTAGGTCTGGCTGTTGGGATTGGGGGAAGAGCCGTTGTCGTCATTGCCCCAAAAATAGCCGTAGTTCCGGTTTAGATCCACCCCGAATGTGCCGTCGCCATTATCGCGGAGGTTCTTTCGCCAAAACCTCCGCCTTGTGGGTCGGTGGTTTCGTTGTACATACAGCCGTCGGGGTTCACGCAAGGGATAAAGTAAAGTTCGGCGTTGTTCAAGATGTACTGTACCTCCGGGTCGGTGCCGTAGTTTTCCAGCAGATACCACATAAAGAAAAGCATCTGGCTTGCGCCGTTTGGTTCGCGGGCGTGGTGCAGGGAGTTATAAAGCACTTCTGGTTCCGGCTCATTGCTGTCGGGGTTGTCGGATATTTTGACGTACTGGATTTTACGGCCTTCCCAGGTTTCGATGGTATCGCTCGCATCGGCGCGGGCAGTGATGAGGTTGGGAAATTTTGCCCGCATATCGTCCAGCACCGCCATCATTTCTTCGAGGGTATGATAGCCACCCATGCTGCCATAGGTGTAGTTTGCCGGGGTAGGGTAGGGTGTTACACCTCCTGTGGCGCAATTGCCGCCGCGGTCTTTCATTTTCGGATTTTGGAGGCGTTCGAGGTAGTCCTTTTTGAGGTCTTCAATCCATATTTTGGTTTGAAAACCAGCATTTTGTGCGAGCAGTATTTCGGATGCGGAAAGATCGGTCACAAGCGAGTGGCCCGGTGTGTGCAGGCCGTGGTCGGCTTCTATGCCGAGGCGAGCCAGGCTCGGCAACATTTTTCCCCACGAGACTTATGGCAACGCGGGAGTATTTTTCAGGGGTTTGAGCATTGGTTCCTAAGGGAAGACAAAGCAAGAGGAGGAAGAAACCCGGGGGGGGGGGGGGCGGGGGCCGCGGGGGGGGGGGGGGGCCCCGCGCAAAAGAACCGAAGGCTACGGCGGGTAAAAAGGCGAAACATTTCATGATATTAGCAAGATATTTTGCGCAAAATTAAACCTCTTGGAACGGTGGGCGTTTTTTTTGCGGGTTTTGGCAAGGGTGGGCGAAAAATGAAATGGAACACGGATTAAACGGATAGAATGGACAAAACAAAAAAAAAAAATCCCAAAAATCCTTTTCACCCCCTCCCCCTTTTCAAAAATTTCCCCAAAAAAGAAAAAAAAAAATTCCCAACCCGTAGTTTTACCCGCTAATTTTCACACAATCATCTGATTTTCAATTTTTTTGAGCCTATGAAATTCGTTTCCGAAACAGTAATTGACGCCATCATTGATGCGCTTGAAGCGTATTCTGATGAGCAGTACGAAAAGCAGATGGAAGCTTTTTCAGAGGCGCAACCCGTCATATTCGCCTGGCTTTTCAGCGAAGAATTTGAACTCCTGAACGAGGATGAAAAGGGCTATTTACAATACCTCGCCCTCATCGCCTGGAAATCTGTTGTAGAAGTAAACGGCCCTTTGGATGCCGTTTCAGAAGAAGAAATCGGGGAAGCAGAGGAGAACAACTACGAAATTTTAGAGGCTTCAACTGCCAAGAAATTCCGCGACCGACTTGATCCGTTTTTTGAAAATACTCCACAAGAAGACCTGCTCGCTTTTGCCGAAGAAGCCGTGCTTGAAAGTGAAGACGATCCCGATTCACTGGTCAGCAAAGAAGGCAGGGAACCGATTTTCATCGCATTGAAAACGATTGTGGATGTGTTGACGACGGAATGATTTTTTTGTTTATTTGAGGATTTGTTTATTTGGGGATTTGTTGCGCAATAGATTGGCATTCACACCTTCTGCCATGAAAAATGGATACCGAATCCTGCGCAACAAATCCACAAATCCACAAATAAACGAATAACCAAATAAACGAATAACCAAATAACCAATTCAACAAATAAACATCCCGCAATGACTTCTGCTATCGCAAAACTAGAACGCAACGGCTTCCTTGATCTCGAAGTAGACCCAACCCTTGATCTCATGGCCGAGATCACCCGCCTCAAGCGCGAGAAAAACGCCGTTATTCTCGCGCACTATTATCAGGAATCCGAAATCCAGGACATTGCCGATTTTATTGGTGACTCGCTCGGACTTTCTCAAAAAGCCGCCAGCACTGAGGCCGACATCATCGTTTTTGCGGGTGTTCATTTCATGGCCGAAACAGCCAAAATACTCAGTCCCAATAAAAAAGTCCTGCTTCCAGACCTCAAAGCAGGTTGCTCCCTGGCCGATTCCTGCACCCCTGCGCTCTTCCGCAAATTCAAGGAAAAATACCCCGATCACCTCGTAGTCAGTTACATCAACTGCACCGCCGAGCTCAAAACCCTCACCGACATTTGTTGCACCAGCACAAATGCCCTGGCGGTCATTGAAAGCATCCCGAAAGATCAGCCCATCATTTTCGCGCCCGACAAAAACCTGGGCGCCTACCTTATCAAAAAGACTGGCCGCGACATGGTGCTTTGGAACGGAGCCTGCATGGTACACGAGATTTTCAGCCATGAACGGATCGTAAAACTCCGCCAGCGCCACCCAAATGCCAAGTTCATTGCCCACCCGGAGTGCGAGGCGCACATCCTCGACATGGCCGACTACATCGGCAGCACCACTGGCCTGCTCAAATACACCATGAGCGATTCCGCCACGGAATATATCGTAGCCACGGAAGCGGGCATTTTGCACCAGATGCAAAAATCCAGTCCCCACAAAACCTTTATTCCTGCCCCCCCGGAGAACAATTGCGCCTGCAACGAATGCCCGCACATGAGGCGCAACACCCTCGAAAAACTCTACCTCTGCATGGAGCACGAACTCCCGGAAATCATCCTCCCTGATTGGGTCATTGAACAGGGCCGGGCCTCGATTGACCGTATGCTGGAGATTTCGGAGAAGGCGGGATTGGTGGTGGCGTAATACTTCTTCAAGAGTGGTTTGGCATTGCAATACGATGACGCGTTTTTTGCAAAATAATATTCCGCCTATTGCCAAAATCCGACAAAGCTCTACGTACAATCTCCGTTCTTTTGCCACGCAAAAAAGACTTGCTGAAATGTAGCGCATCCAAAACGCCTTAACTTTCGTAAGTTTCACTGCACTCCCCATAGTCCAGACGGGCTTCCTCATTTCCGATTCCTTTTCATTTATTAGCCTGTTATCCTGCATCTAAGACAGGTGCTTAACGGTGTTATTACAATGGACTAACTTCCTGAAAGAATCGTATTTATCATTCAAAATCAACTAATTAGCGTGCAAAAACTTAAACACTCCCGCCTGCTCCCCATTACTGGTCTTATGCTTGGTATGCTTGTATGGCTCGGCAACAATTTTAATCCCCCTACAGGGAACACTGGCGCCCCGTTCAATGGCAACTGCAACAGCTGTCACAGTGGGAACAGTTTCAATGGTAACATCACTGTCACGGGTTTTCCGACCACCGCCGATCCTGATGTACTCTATGACATAAATGTTACCATGCAGGTCACCAATGGCAATCCCGTCAAAGCGGGTATGCAATTGGTGGTGGTGGACGGAACCGTAAATAACGGCAATTGTGGAGACCTCATTGAATCCTCCGCAGACCTGTTTACAGAATTCACTGGAGGCAGAGAATACATGGAACACAGGAACGGAAAAAATATTTCAGGTGGTACGGTTTCCTGGGATTTTCAATGGAGGTCCCCTATGAGCGTCCCAGGCAATACTGTGAAAGTGTATTACATCGTCAATCTATGCAACAACGCCAACGGCAGTCAGGGCGATAACCCTGTTTGGGACAATCTCTCTTTTCCTTTTTCGGGCACTCCACCCGTCACCGCCATGATCAGTCAAACCGTAAACCCTTCTTGTAATGGCGGGAATAACGGCAGTATCACGGTGGAACCGGGAGGCGGCATCCCTCCCTACACTTACCTCTGGACTGGCGGGGGGCAAACTACCCAAACGGCCGTCAACCTCACAGCAGGCACCTATACAGTCGTCGTGACGGGTTCCGGTGGAAGCGGTACTGCATCCGCCTCAGCCACCCTTACCCAACCCCCTATAATGACACTCAACACCAACGTATCGGGCAGTGTGACTTGTATCACTACTGCAACCGCTACTGCCACTGCCGGCGGAGGGACGCCCGGCTACACTTATCTCTGGTCTGATGGCCAGACTACCAGCGAAGCTACTTTTGACCAGATTGGTATTTATTCTGTTGTGGCTACCGATGTCAATGGATGTACCAAAATGGCCACGGTTAACATCACGGGCAACACCACCCCGCCCGTCGCTGTTGCCGGTTCGGGTGGAGTACTGACCTGTGCCACTCCACAATTACAACTCAATGGAACGGGTTCATCCACAGGTCCTTCCATTACATATGCTTGGACGACGGTTGGTGGAAACATTGTATCGGGGCATACCACCCTCATGCCAACGGTAAATGCCTGCGGCACTTACATCCTGACAGTCACCAACAATACCAATGGCTGTACAGCCACCTCGTCTACTTCCGTGACTTGCAACACTACCCCGCCAAATGCCTCTGCAACGGGCGGAACCATTACTTGTAGTAATTCAACAGTCACGCTTCAAGGAAACTCCACAACCCCAAGTGCTACGTTTCACTGGAGTGGTCCTGGTATAACTCCCGGCAACCAGAACCAGCAAAACCCCACGGTTGACCAAGGAGGCACCTACACCTAACTGTAACAGACCCTGCAAATGGTTGTACCAAAACGTCCACTGCTACCGTCAATGGAGACTTCACTCCGCCCACAGCAAACGGCTCTGTATCTGGCCAATTGACTTGCGCGGTCAATACCGTGCAGTTGAACCTTACTACCAATGCACCCAATGCTACTTTTGAGTGGACGGGACCCAATGGATTTTCCTCCAATATTGCCAATCCCAATGCCATTGCTGCGGGGAATATTACGGTGTGGTAACGAACACTGCCAACGGTTGCAAAGGTTTTGATACAATAACTGTTGTGCAAAATATTGCCCCGCCCGGCGCATCTGCGTCTGTTGATGGACAACTCAATTGCATAATTGACATCGTACAACTGCTGGGTAATTCGCCTCTCGCGCCTAACGTGACGTATTTATGGACGGGCCATAATTTTAGTTCAAACCTCCAAAATCCGCTTACAGATACTGCCGGAACTTATACGCTAATCGTAACAGGAAATGCAAATGGTTGTACTTCCAGCGCGGTGGCTACCGTGGTAATAAACACCGTCGCTCCTTTCGACAGCATCGTCCCTCCAGGGAATTTGAATTGCAACAATGCCAGCATTCAGCTCAATGGAACGCCTTCATCCCAAGGCCCCAATTTCGATTACCTCTGGACAGCCAAAGAGGGTGGGCACATCGTTTCTGGCGACACTACCCTCACTCCGGTCGTGGACAGTATCGGGAAATATTTCCTGAAAGTAATCAACACGGACAATGGTTGCACCGCTCTTGATAGTGTAGTAGTGGGTCAATCACCGACCGTTACAGCAAACATTTCAGGCTTCACCAATGTAAGTTGTAACGGCGGCAGCAATGGATCTGCCACGGTAGCAGGGGCAGGTGGAAATGGCACCTTCAGTTATCTATGGAGCAACGGGGAAACAACAGCCTCCGTTACCGGTCTTGCAGCCGGAACCTATATCGCGGTTGTGACCGATGGGGAAAATTGCACGGCCTCGGCTTCTGCTACCATTACACAGCCAAACACGCTTTTGCCAAATGCTTCTGCCACAGGCGAAACAGCCAATGGCGCAAACAACGGAACTGCAACCGCCAATCCTTCAGGCGGTACTCCGGGATACATGTACGCCTGGAGCAATGGAGAAACGACTCAGACCATCACGAACCTTGCGCCAGGTAGTTACACCGTCAACGTAACTGATTTGAATGGTTGTACTGCAATACAAACGGTCACAGTCAACGCCTTTGGTTGCAGCCTCGGAGCTACTGCTTCCACGACCAATGTAACTTGTAATGGGGCAAACAATGGAACGGCTACCGTCACGCTTACAGGCGCAGTCAATCCAGTCAGTTATGCCTGGTCGAACGGAGCCAGCACGCAGAGTGTCAGCAATTTAGCACCCGCGACCTATACCGTCAGCATTCTTGATGGCAACAACTGTCCTGCTGTCCTCAGCGTCAGTATCAGTGAACCACCCGTCCTTTCAGCCAATGCCTCCGCGACTGGTGTAACCGCTAATGGCGCAACCGATGGAACGGCTACCGCCAATCCAACTGGCGGCACTCCCGGCTATACCTATCTTTGGAGCAATAGCGAGACTTCCCAAACCATTATGGGACTCGCATCAGGAGCGTACACAGTAGTGGTCACGGATGCCAATGGTTGCACCAAGCGTGCAAACCGTAAATGTTGCAGCCTTTAACTGTGCGCTGTCTGCTGTGATCTCCTCTGCCAACGTACTTTGTTTTGGCGCTGCGGATGGTCAAGCCACCATAGCCGTGAGCAATGGTACATTGCCTTATACCTACCTCTGGAGCAATGGCTCAAGCACTCAAACGGTGGCTAATTTGCCCGCAGGAACCTACACAGCAATTGCAACGGACGCGGCAGGGTGTGCGATTTCCCAATCGGTCAATATCACACAACCAGCACCATTGGTAGCCACATTGATAGCAGTGCAAAATGTGCTTTGTCCCCATGATATGAATGGTGGGGCAGAAATATCCGTGACTGGAGGTACGCTCCCCTACATCTTTACATGGCCTGGTGGCAACATGGGAAATCTTGGAGTTGGTAGTTATACGGTGTCCATTTCGGATGAAAACAATTGTACCACCACGGTGTCATTCAACATCGTTGCCACGGATATTGAAGGCCCTACATTAACTTGTCCTTCAAATATTCAGGCTTGTGGCGAAGGGGTTGTGAATTATGGGATACCGACTACTGCAGACAATTGTGGCCTTGTCGGAACACCCGTTGTAATAAGCGGTCCCGCGAGCGGCTCGATACTCGACCTGGGCACATGGACCGTAGTATATCAGAGCCGCTGATTTTTCTGGTAATACGGGTACTTGTGCGTTCTCTATAGCTGTCCGCGATGTGCCAGAAGTTATAGTGGACGAAATAATCCATGACGTTAACGATCTCGGGGTAGGCGCTATCTCGGTTACTCCGGCCGGTATTTACATATTTGCCTGGAGCAAAGATGGCCAACCATTCTCTGATAGCGAGGATTTAACAGGGTTGCATGCTGGTTCCTATACACTTGTTATTACAGACGCCGTCGGTTGCACTGCCTCCATTGGACCTATAGTAATCTCCAACATGGTCGGCACCAGTGAGCCTGGTCTTACCGGCTCAGTCAGGCTATGGCCCAATCCGGCACACTCTGCCATTCAGTTGGAAATCATTGATTTGGATGTGATTGCCGCCTGCATCGTTGACTTACGCGGCGGCCTGGTACAACAGATTCAGCCCTCAGAACTTTCGAGCGAAATTGAAATCCGGCAATTGCCCGAAGGCATGTATTGCCTGAAAATTAGCGCAGCGAATGGGCGGGTTTTGAGCCTGAAATTCGTAAAGGTGGATTGAGGCATTCCGAATTTTGACGATTTTTTTGATTTACGATTGATGAGTACATGAATGATGATTGTTGATGGAAATGGTTGATTGATAATGGCTGAGGTGCCGCTATCGTCAATAATACATCGTCCATTCCATCAACAATCTTCATTCATGTACTCATCAATCGTCAATCAAAAAAATACTTGAATTCGACAGGTTGGCTTTTAATGCAATAGCCCCAAAACCCCCGCCAGCACCAACACAACTCCCGAAATAATCCCCGCATAGTGTTCCAGCGCGTGCCAATTGGCGAGCGAAAGTCCGTGCCACACCAGTTGGACCCACACCACCATGCCGCCCACCGTGGTAATGGTGTAAAGCGCTGACAAGTTGAAAACCGCCCATCCGCCGTGTGTGCCAGCCACCAGAAAAAATGCGCCAATTTCGAGGCAAGGCGAGAAGAACATGGCAGAAGCGAGCGCAACAATCATCTGTCTTTCAGGGAGTTGTGTAGGCACTTGACCGTGCAGGTGAAAGTGTCGGTGGTAATAGTGCCGCCAGATAAATACGGCGCCCAGGGTTATTAGCAAGACCGGCGCGGCGATTTCCATAAATGTTTCGGCCCAGGCAGAAAGTTGCCAGCCAGCCAGGCTGATCAGCAGCCCAATCAGCACCGTGCTGAGCGCGTGTGCGCTGCCAGCCCAAAGGGTGATGCGCGAGGCTTTGGCAGCGCTCCAGCCAGCCCTTTTTCCAATAGCAACGATGGGTAGCCAGTGATTGGGGATGGCAGCATGGAGCAGACTGAGTGCGAGGCTTCCGAGCAGGAGGTCAGTGGTCATTTTGTTGCTTCAGTTCACGTTTTTTGAAGGAAGGGCATTTTATAAAAGGCAAAAATAGCGCGTTCCAAGTCGGATGAGTTGATTGTTTTTTAATTGACAATTGATTCGCAATTGAAACGCCCCGTTTAAAACTTGCCTTTGCAAAAAACTTTTTCATCAAAAAACCAGCCCCAAACACATGAAATTGATCAATTGGGTCAAAAACATCGCCCTAGAACTTTGGGAAAACGTGATTCTCCAACTCTGGCGAGGACTTAGCCCCGACAAATTTTTCCCCTTCGTCGGGCGACATTTTTTCTATCTCATTTGGATACTGCTCGTTCCCATAATCCTCTATTTTATGGCTCAGGGACGAGAGTTGTTCACGGGACTTTTTGACGATACCTACTTTTTTAGCGGATTTCAGGCCTCTTTCTTGCTGGCGGTCTATTTCGCACAGGCAATGGCCATTATTTTGCTTCCCCGGCCATTTTTCAGATCGGTGAAATATCAGGATTGGGGCAAGCTGCGCTATGCTGCGGCCCTTAACAATCCCGGCTTGACCTATTTGCTCAGCGTCTTGCCAGTAGTGATGTTCGGGCTTGTGATGATAAAAGTACAAGTGGATCGTATCCCTCATTGGGCCTGGTGGTTGATCGTACCAACCTTGGGCTTAACCTTCATCCTTTCAGCGCGATTTGAAGCCAAATGGAAACTCCGAATGCGCACGACCTTACTTATCATGCTTGCAAACATCATTGTTTGTGGGCTTTTGGTAAGTTGGATTGAGAAGCGGGAACCGTTTTGGAATTACTTTATCGTGGGCACCTGTTTGATGATCCAAAATGGCCCTCATCGGCGGATTGAGCAAGCGTATTAACGAGGATTTCCGGCTGGCCACCAATGCCGACGATCCCGCTGCCACTACGGGCCAATTAAATATCCGCGCTTACGACAAGCTGTATTTCTGGAGCACTATTCCGATAATGGCACTGGTGATTTTTTTCATGACCTGCCCCAATTTGGAAGCGCCAACGCCCACATTTATGTTGCTTCTGCTCACCACTTTTTACCTGCTGATCACGCGGTTAATCAGTGCGTGGTATGTATATCGCATAAAATGCGCGGGGTTCAAATGCTTTAAGGTGTGGCTTTTTTTTGTGTAATGGCTATTTTCCTGTACGTCGTATTTGTAACAAAATCAAGCATCCACAATATCCGAACAATCCCTTGCACCGTGATGGAATGCAAAGACCGCGCCTCGCTCGACGAGTGGTTTGATGCCTGGTGGGCGCAAAACCAGTTCGACACCGCAAAGACGGAAATTCCGATTTACCTCGTAGGCGTGCAAGGAGGTGGCAGCCGTGCCGCGCTCTGGACGAGCGAAATGCTCAACCGTTTGGAAGTGGAAAGCGGATATGAATTTCACAAACATTGCTTCGCCATTACGGCTGCTTCCGGCGGCTCGGTCGGCACAGGGGCGACTTTGGCCCTGTGGCGCTTTGCAGAAGAGAACCAATCCCTCATTAACAGCAATCCCGGCGGACAGCCCAAGGACAGCCTTTACCTCAATTTTGCGAAAGGAGCTTTCCAGCGAAACTACCTCAGCGGCTCCTTTTTCGACATATTTATCTGCGAAATTGGAAGTCGGTTTATGTTTGGCAAGAAAGACCGCGACAGCCGCAACTACCGTCTCCAAAAAGACGAAGCACTGGGCTTTGGGGCTGGCCTGGAACGCGGGTTCTACCCGGAGCCATCGAAACTTTCGATGCGCATTTACCAACGACTCCGTCTCTGGGACAAAGGCGATGCCCCCGAACTCGCGGTGGATGGCTTCAAGGTGAAGAACTATCCCTTCATGGAATACCTGAGTTATTGGTACGAAGGGCCTAAAAAACCAAAAGCCACCCTGCCGCTTTACCTCCCCATCAGCACCAATATTCAAACGGGAAAGTCAGCGTTTAGCAGTCCGGTCCGAATGGACTCGATCGTTTTCACAGACGCGATTGATGTGCTGGCCGCCGTGGAACGTTCTGACCCTGAACGCAAAAACCGGACACTCAGCATGGTAGGCGCTACCAACCTCAGCGAACTTTTCCCTTTGATGAGCGCCTTCACCTATATCCCAAAATCAGGCAATTACATTGACGGCGGCACCTATGAAAACATGGGCTTGCAATTGCTTCAACAGATTTATTTTTGGCTCGACCGAAAACGCGAGCGCGACCCACGGATGGCCAAAGTCCGCGTCCGGGTTATCTATTTGATCAACAACAAATTAGAAACGGCCAATTTCCCCAAGCTCGACCGGGTGTCGCAGGTGGTGTCTCCGCTCAAACACGCGAGCAGTACCACCATCAATGGGCGCACCACCTATTTCACCAAGCGTATGGCCTACGATTTGCGTCCGCTTGATAGTTTGCATACGCTCTTTTTGCAAGCCCGTGAGCCAAAAGAAACGGACTTGCGCATCCCGTTGGGACGGTGGCTTTCGCGGCGTTCGGTGCGGCTTACAAAAGAGCGTGCTGACCTTTTTAGCGATGACATAAAAAGTATTGTTGCGCCGCTGAAGTAGTGCGCCGAAACCTCGTAGGCTTTTAAAACCTACAGTATGTACACAAATCTGCTCATGCCTTTCCGGTCCCAGCTGCATTGGGACCCGCCGCATAAGGCGTTGGATTTGCCCCCTCGAGTACTCAAAAGTGCAAATACTCGAAAGCGCCTATGCGGCCAAGTGTCTATGCCGCGATGCGGTTAAGGCATGATGTCACCATGGGTTTAAACCTCGGGCAAAAATAAAATCCTTAAATCGAATTGTATTTAGGTTTGCACGACCTAAAACCTTACCAACAATTACCATGACCATAAAAATGAATTTCAAACCCTTTGCCCTATTGCTGCTCTCGGCATCCCTCTTACTTACCGCTGGCTGCAATCTTTTGAAAAACAACGTGGACAATGTGAACCTCACAAAATTCCGCGCAACAAACCAGGCCCAACTGGACAGCCTCTTGCGCAGTGCCAGCAGGAGCGCCGCTCTTGGCATTGCCGATACCGCCCACCTGATTTCCAGAAACCTGCTCATTGGCCTCAAGGGTTCTATGGATACCCTTGACCCTGACTTTCAAAAACTCAAACTCAAAATCGAGGAACTCGGCAATTTGTCGGAAGCGCAACTTGACTCCATTGGCAGGAAGCTCGAATCCCGGCTCAATAGCCTGAAAGACAATATCAAAGACGAGGACCTGAAAAAATACCTCATCAGCATTATTGAGGAATCCACGGGCAAACTAAAAAAGCAAACGAAGACCATGCTGAGCGACATGATTCAAAACGCGCTCAACAACTTCGACGCGGAAACTGCGAAGCAGAAAGTCCAGATCATTCTCAATGGCGCACTGGGAGATAGCACGAGAATCAAGGCGCAGCTGTTGGTCAATAGTGCGCTGCAGCCCACCATAGATTCGATCATGAAACGGGTGGAGAAAATCGTCCACAAAGACCTGCCTTTTGTACAACGGCAAGCCAAAAACCTGTTGCTTGCCCTGGGGGCTGTGGCTGCTGCAATCATTGGCTGGATCTGGTACTAGCGTCGGCGTTATGCTAAATTGGTCAGTGTGTTGACGTATGAAATTGATAAAATCCCTTCCCAGACGCTGTATGACGAACTGACCAAGCGGATTCGGAACGAGGCACAGAAAAACGAATTGGAGCCGCTGTTGCGGGATGTATTGAAGAGCAGGGAATCAATACTTGAGACCTATTTAAACCGCAAAATTTAAAACCGGAGAACCGCAAAATGTAAAACCATACATAGGATTCGAAGTGGGCAAAAACGCTCCTTTTTCGAGATCAATTTTGTATAATTTTAAATTTTGCGGTTCTCCGGTTTTAAATTTTGCGGTTTAATTTATAATTCAAAATTCAATCTCCGTATCCTTTATCACCCGCCCGGCCTTTGTCTGCATACGCAGCGTGTATTTGCCGGGGTCAAGGTTGTACACCTCCAGGCGGAGGCTGCTGCGATGCTCACCGGCCTTCATGATTTCTTCTTTGGAAACTTGTTTGATGAGTTTGCCTGCGCCGTCGAGCAGCACCATGATTGTGCGCTCGTCTTTTTCCAGATAGTAGCGGAAATTGCCTTCAATGACCAGTGCTTTGCCCAGCTCCGCAGGTCGGCCGGGTACGGTTTCTACCACGCTGTGCTGGATTCTATACCCGGGCACTTCCTTGCCCAGTTGTTCGGCCACGAACTTGGTCAATTCCGCGTCGCCGATCGAGCCGAGCGATTGCCCGCTGGTGAGGCACCACACAGCCGTTTGGGCTTCCGGTGCGTCGGTTTTGCCTTTTTCTTGCATGAATTTGAGCAAGTTACAAACGATTGCAGGAGCGAGGGCGCCTACCGCAAATGCCGATCCGGCGCTCGGAGAATTATCGCCTGCCTGGGTGCAAAATGTTTTCAGTGAGGCCTCGACGGGCGTTTTGGCCATGACGGCAAGCAGCATTTCTTCGGCTACCACGAGGGTTTGTTGGGCGGAATCAGCAGGCTCCATGAGTTGGCCTTGCGGGATGCGCAGGCGCAGGTATTGGCCGCGCAGGTTTTTGCATACGAGCTTCAGGGATTCGCCTTGATGGCCGCCCTTGCCCTCGATTTGGATACTGACGAGTTTTTTGGCGAGGGCTTCTTTTAGGTCAAAAATGTTGGAAGGCTTGGCGGCTTTTTGGGCGGAAAGGAGATTGGAGAAAAGACAGAGGAGTAGGGTGGGAAGGAGCAGATTTCGCATAGGACGAGATGTTTTTTGCGAAAACGCTGTGGGGCGGGGGATATTTTGGGGTAAGGTATGGATGTGCAAATGTGTCGACGATGTAGGAGGGGGGCCGGGGGGGAAGGGGGGGGGGGAGGGGGGGGAGAAAGCGGGGGGGGGTGGGGGGGAGGGGGGGGGGGGGGGGGGGGGGGGGGGGGGGGGGGGGGGGGGGGGGTTGGGGGGGGGGGGGGGGGGGGGGGTGGGTGGGGTGGGGGGGTGGGGTTGGGGGGGGGGTTGGGGGGGGGGGGGGGGGGGGTTGGGGGGGGGGGGGGGGGGGTGGGGGGAAGGGGAGGGGAGGGAGGGGGGTGGGGGGGGGGGGTGGGGGGGGGGGGGGTTTTGGGGGGTTTGGGTTGCCGGGGGGGGGGGGGGGGTTGGGGTTGGGGTTGGGGTTGGGGGGGGGGGGGGGGGGGGGGGGGGGGGGGGGGGGGGGGGGGGGGGGGGGGGGGGGGGGGGGGGGGGGGGGGGGGGGGGGGGGGGGGGGGGGGGGGGGGGGGGGGGGGGGTGGGGGGGGGGAGGGGGGGGGGGGGGGAGGGAGGGGGGGGGGGGGGGTGGGGAGGCATTCTTGGAAAAGAAGCGATTGTTAAGTGAATTTAATAGTTTAACAGTGGATTGTTTTCTTCAAATCTGGTTAATTCCGTAATGCTTAAGCGCATTAACAAGATGCTGAAAAAAAAACTTCTAAACCACCTTCTTTAAAATAGTCGATTGTATGAAATTTTTTAAGCCCGCCTTTCGAAAGAGAAGGGTAAAATACAGTCTTCAAGTCGTATGGGCATGATATATATAATACCTTCTGGGTATTCTTCGAATTTGTCTAATGCATATTTAATTTCTTTTTGTACAAAGCCAACTTTGGATATAGAATTATTAGATAGGCAAATGAGTACAATGTTGCTCCGAGTAAGGGCTATTTCTATTTCTAACTTCCAATCTTGCCCTGGAATTAAATCTTTTTCATCAATCCATGCGTTAATATTATTATGCAAGGAGTTTTTCATATAAATCTCTTACATCTTTTTGTCGTCAAAGGAATGACATAAAAACACACTGATTTTTGTCTTTTCTTTTAGCTTTTTAAAACTTGCGGTAGGAATAAACCAATCAAGGTCAACATCTACGTTGGAAAAAACAGGTCTGTAACATATATTGTTCAGATTGTCCCTCCTATTTGATCGGTATAGATCGGTTGCTGTAAGAATTTTGTTGCCAAATACTTTTTCAAGTTTAAAAACATCATAATTTTTTAAAACTTTATCTTTGTTTTTTATATTTAGTACTTCTATTCGTGTATCTCTAGATTGCTTATCAACTATCATTACCCATTCGCCAGAATATGGGTTTGTCTTTATCTTGTTGATTAAATCTGTTGAGTTAATAAATATTTCGAATCCTATTTTTTCGAACCCCAGTTGGAACAATGCTAAACGTTCCATGATTTCCAGTATTTGACATTTTCCAGTTAATATACACACTGCTTCTCTCCATATAATTATTAAACCCTACGTTGCTCAATAGCATTTTTTTAGTCTTTCAAGAACATCTGATATAGTGTTTTCAGGGAAAATCCTTTGTTGTTTAAGAACAAATTCATTGAATTCGTCATCGTAATAATCATATTTTGTATTGTTTATAATGCCGTCAAATAATGCTGCTACAATAACCAAATCCTCCCATAGGCTGGAAGTTCAAAATCATCAACCTCAAAATCATCAACCTCAAAATCATAAGGCTCCAAGTCATCAACCTCAAAATCATAAGGCCCAGAGTCATCAGATTCATTGTCACCAACCTTTAAAAGACTTGAAAGAAATTTTTCAATACCTGCACTTTTCAAAGATTCGATTGAATCCATTGCTGAATCATTTTGAAAAAGATGTTTACCAAAAACCCCCATTTTTTTAATCTTTATGTTATTGCGTTATGCTTCTCGAATCTGCGACGTTTAGGAAGCATTTTTGAGAAGGGATTGTTGCTTGTTTCTTTATTTATTTTGCTCCAAATAATTTTTGAATCCAAGTAATTGATTTTAGGCGATCAATTTCTTTTTTCATATACTCAATTTCCATTTTCAGCCTCTGAAACTCTAATTGTATTTCGTTTGATTGTCTTATAGCATCTTCTTTTTCTGATAGCGTAATTTGATTTTTCTCTAACTCTTTTCAATCAGCCCTTTTTTATTCGTTATATCAGTTTCTAATTGTTGTATGGTTTCAATCAAATCAATTTCTAAACTATCCCTTCTTGCTAATGAATCAACTCCTTTTGTCGAAAGATAACTTACAGCATTTTGAGATACTTTTATATCACTTCTTGTTATGTTTCTCACCAATACTATCCCATCCAAAGATGTGCATCTACTTAAAGCAACATAAGTTTGACCATTTGCGAATGCACCTGTATCTAAATCAATAATAGCCTTATCAAAAGTTTGACCTTGGCTTTTAGTTATGTTGATTGCCTAAAGCGAAGGCTTGGAAATTGAGTAAATGTACCAACAATTTCTTTTTCAATTTTATTTTCTTCTTTATTCCATTTATATTCTATGTCTTCCCAAGTAACAGGTTCAATACCGAAGATACCTTCACCTACTTGAACTTCAAATGAGTCTTCTTCAATGGGTGGACTTTTCAATTGTACCATTTACCCATTTTTTCAGTGTCATTTTTACAAATATAATCTGTGCACCTTCTTTTAATTTTAATACTTCATCAGTAGGATGTTTTTGTTATTTCTATCGTTTAGGAACGTACCTGTCATTTTGCCTTGAATGAATGTTCAGCTTTATTTATTTCATCTAGTTTTTTGTAAATTAATCAGATTTAACTTTATCGTTTTTGGTCGTAAGTGTTATTATACTATCTGCTTGTAAAGTTTATACCCATTGATATATCTACTATTAATCCTAGCAAATCTGCATCATTAATTTGATTAACTCTAATATTATTTAAGATTTTTACAAAGTCAGTCTGTTCTTGTCTGTAAACTTTTTGCAACTCAATTACATTGACTTCAAACTGCTCAAATACTTTTGCGCTAAAAAAGAATTCTGTTGCATAATTTTCTCTCATAATCTGAACCTCCGATTGATTTTTGCTATCAATAACTGGCGGTAATTGTAGTAAATCTCCAACAAATAGCATTTGTTTGCCGCCAAAAGGGCGATCATTTTTTAAGAATTTTTTAAGTGTGAGGTCAATAGCATTCATTACATCAGCTCGCACCATTGATATTTCATCAATTATGATTATGTCATTGTCTTAACAATTCCATTTTTTTCAGCAAGATTCAGCAAGTCACGATCAAGTGGTAAATATGGGCGAGCTAAATCAAAAAATGGAATGAATTGTTTGTCCTCCATATTTAATGCTGCGATTCAAGTTGGAGCAGGTAAAATGTACTTCTTCTCAATGGAGGATATTAAATGCCTAAAAGCAATGTTGACTTACCTGTTCCTGCTTTTCAGTTAAAGAGAATTACTTGTATGTCTAATTATTGTAATAGCACATTCCGCCTCTGTGTTTTCTTTGAATGATACTTCCATGTATTTTGATGGATTTTATTTTTCTGATCGCAAACAACAACCTGTTAACTACAATCTTGAATACAAATTCTTAGTCAAGATTGCAGTTGTTTCACTCATTGCAAGAAGTGAGAATATCCTCGGATATCTCCAAAGTCATACCAAACATAATTCGTATCCCATGGAACAACCTTTTTCTAAAGTTTTTTCCGCCCACCAAATTTCCCCCTCCCAAACTTTTAACCTTTCCCGCTTTAAACCCTCCTCCCACCCATCCGTCTACTACTCCCGTTCTCCGACAGGACAACCCTTTAGCCATTCCGTCACCTTTTCACAAACACAAAACTTCACCCACGACATGAAAAAGTCCCTTTTGTTCCTCATCGCCCTGATTGCCAGCATTGCCGCATTTGAATCCTGTAGAAAAAATGACAACAACGACGTGGTCATCGCCACTGCAGAAGACCTTTCCGCCAACGAAGACTACACCGAGCAAATTGACCTCGACGCCGACATCGCCGTGGAAGAGCGCGGCGGAGGCCCTTGCCCTACGGTTACATTTGCACAGCCCGAAGGCACCTGGCCCAATACCATCACCATTGATTTTGGCGCCGCCTGCACCCGCCCGGATGGCCGGGTTTTGAGCGGCATCCTTATCATAAACCAAACGGCGGAAATCCGCAGCCCCGGCGCGGTACGCACCATAACCCACGACAATTTCTTTGTGGACGGCGTAAAAGTGGAAGGCACCCGAACCTGGACGAACAACGGCCAAAATGCCAGCGGTCAATGGTCGTACACCAAGCTTGCGACCGACATGAAACTCACGTTTGAAGACGGCAGCAGCACCACCTGGAGCAAAACCCGCAACAGCACGCTCATCGAAGGCGGCAGCACCCTTACCCACTGGGACGATGTGTGGAGCAGCACGGGTACCGCTTCTGGTATCAACCGTAATGGCAAAGATTTCACTGCTACCATCATCGAGCCGCTTATCAAACGCGCCGGATGCCGCTGGATTTCTTCGGGTATTATTGAATTCACGGTGGGCGACCGCACTCGATCCCTGGATTTTGGAGAAGGTACCTGCGACCGCTTCGGTACGCTTACGCTGGACAATGGGGATGTGTATTCGATTCGTTTGCGTAGGTGATACCCAACGACACAATAGGCGATTCGATGGAACCAAAGCAGATGACGCGGATGACCACGGATTTTGATCTTAAGTTGATCTTTAATCGGTGTCTAATCCAACAATGCACTCCTTCGAATCCCTTTAGTAGGGGCCCCGGCATTCCGTTAATATTCTACTAAATTCTACAAAATCACTTCCATTTAGTAACACCGATAACCTAATATGAACCACCTTTGTCCATATTACTACCCTCCTATGGTGATCGATGGAGGGTAAAACATCCAACAGATTAAGCACCATGCAAAAACTACTACTACCCACCTTACTCCTCTGCGCCTTCGCGCTACCGCTTTCCGCCCAAACCACCCTCCCTTCTGTACAAGAAGTCTATAAAATCTTCCAGAACAAGTGCGTCTCCTGCCATGACCACAACTCACCCGAAGCCAGTCTCGACCTGGAAGGCACTGGCATAACCGAACTCCTCCGCGCCCAAAACGTAGCCTCGAAACTCGTCAACATCAACCCGAGCAACGCCCATGCACTCAGCAGTGGCTACAAGCGCGTGTACCCTGGCCGCGCCGACAAGAGTTTCCTTTTCAAGAAAATAAACTCGGGTCTGGAGCCGAGTATTCCGGCACTCCATGCGCAGGAAGGCAACATAATGCCCAGCTACCCAAGTCCTGGGCTTTCCGACACTGAGAAAGAGATCATCCGCCAATGGATACTTTTTGGGGCAAAAACCACCGGTACGCAATTTGACAAAACATTGGTGGAAACCTTTTACAACGTTGGCGGCGAAAAATCCTTCCCCGACGGTCCGCCCCCAGGGCCTGCACCCGGCGAGGGTTTCCAGTTAAAAATGGGCCCATTTTTCCTTGCTCCTGATGGGGAGGTGGAATACTATCAAAAATGGGAAATGAATCTCCCTTCCAATGTAGAGGTGAATGGCCTGGACTTTAAAATTTCGCCTTTTTCGCACCACTTTTTGCTCTACAATTTTACGGGAACGGGGGCTGCTTCTATCCCCGCAGGACTCCGGCTTGATGCGAATCACAGTCAGATCAATCTCGTAGCGGCGGTTCAGGAAGCCACCGAGTTGCGTTTGCCGAACAAAACCGCATTCAAGTGGGCCAACAACATTGTGCTTGACTTCAACTCGCACTACATTAACTACTCGCTCTCGCAGCCTTACCAGTGCGAGGCTTACATCAATGTGTACACGCAGGCGCTGGGCGCCGCCGAGCAGGAAATGTTTGCAACGCTGCTTGTCAACTCTAACATTCCCATTCCCAACAGTGGAGACTTGATCACCCACACAAAATCCGAATTCCAGTTTGGCGCCGATAGTCTATATATCTGGGGATTGATGGGGCATACCCACAAATATGGCCGGGGCTATAAAGTCTGGAAACGTCTTGCCAACGGCCAAAAAGGCGATCTCATCTATGACGCCTCCTGTCCGATGGGAGTTCCTGGCTGCCCTACGCCATGGTATGATTATCAGCACATTCCGATCCGCTACTGGGAGCCATCCTTGCCCGTGAAATGGAGTCAAGGTATCATCCACGAAGCCAAATGGGTCAATGAAGGCCCCAGCTCCGTAAATTTCGGCCCCACTTCCGACGACGAGATGATGGTGCTTATTGCTTTCTACACCGAGCAGCCAATTACGGTCGGTACTCAAAACCCTGAGAGCCAATGGGGGGCAAAGCAAATAATTGTAACTCCAAACCCTACAAACGGCACTACCATGTTCTCACTTCCTAGTGGCATTGAGGGAGTCCGTACTTTTCGTTTGTTCAACCTCAGCGGCCAGGAAGTACTGCGCCAATCTGACCTTCAGGGAAACAGTTTTGAACTGGATTTGAGCCGCCTCATACCGGGCATTTATTTCTTTGATGCCGATGGTAGAAGGGGAAAATTGGAGCGAGGGTAAGAGGGGCTACAGTATGCACACATCTTCTTGTAAAAATCAAGTATTTATAGAGCCCAGTCCCTATCTATATCTCAACGTGAGTTGTCTTCCTGACGGGATCTGTCCGCATCAAGTGCGCTTTGCCCGAGTACTTGCACTCGCGAGTACTCGGGCAAAGCGCACTTGATGCGGACAGATCCCGTCAGGAAGACAACTCAACCATGGCTTGAGTACTCAGGTTAGTAGAAGCCATCTCAAAAATGGCGCTGGAGATGAAAAGATTGGATGATGATCGAAGTCAAGGCCATTTTTTGCAGCCATAGTGGTGTCTATGGCGAAAAATGAACGCTGAATTTGGTCAACAGACGGCTTTTCAGCCAGCAGGTATTTTTGAGATGGCTTCTAATAAGGAAACACTAGTTATAGATTGATGATCAGGTAGAATTGTGTGTATACCGTAGGGTAAGAGGGGGGAGCGCGGTATTAAGCCCGCGACACAATTTGACTATGTGGGCTAAACCCCGCACTCCCTAAACCTAAATTTTTTAGTCATGAAATTTTCTAGTCAGCTCCTGCCACAAGTGCTCTCTGCTGTTGGTATCCTGCTGTTTTTTTGCAGCCCTTCCAAAGCACAAAATGACTGCAAGAATTTGCTTCCCAACCCCGGGTTTGAAGAAATTAATGGATTGCCGGATTATTATACGCAATGGTTCAAAACAAAAGATTGGAACAATATTAACTTGGACATGATTTCATCTCCGGGTTTCGGTTCGCCCGATTTTTTACATGTGGATGCAGTTTTTAGTGGTGTCAAATTGCCCGACTCGGAGTTTGGGTTCATCTTTCCACATACAGGCAAGGCCATTTTTCATTTTGCTTGTTGGTCAGAGGGCCTGGCAAATTTTCGGGAGTATCTCTCCACCAAACTTGTCGAACCATTGGTTCCGGGTAATAGTTACGATGTATCATTTTGGATAAGCAATGGAGATATGAACTTTGGCGGCTATGGTTCAAATAGCCTCGGTGTCAGTTTTTCAGAAATGCCACTCACTCAAATAAAGGCAGAACCACTGACAAATGCCACTACCCAATGGACGACTCCAACCGTACTTTATGAACCGGATTGGCATGAAATCAAATTCCAGTTTGTGGCCGACAAACCTTATCAATATTTTTCTATTGGTGGTTTTTTAGATGATTCAGAACATATTTTGACTCAGTTTGAACCACCGGCAGGTGGCTTTGGCGGAGCGGTCAATTATTTTTTGGACGACCTTACGGTGAAAAAATCAATAACAGAAATCGCCATCGAATCCATCGGTGACGCAGCAATTTGTCCGGGCGATTTCATCGAATTAAAAACGGACGATTTTGGGCAAAGCGTTGTTTGGTCAACGGGCGATACAACGCTTTCCATTTTTGTGAATCAATCCGGAATGTATACCCTTACATCCTCAGGGAATTGTGGCACTTTTTCAGATTCCATTGAGGTACTTGAGTTGTACTGTGAAACACCCGCGTTGATTCCGAACGCGTTTACACCCAACGGCGATGCGGCCAATGATGCCTTTGGCATGGTGCCAGATTCCAATTTCAGGGTAGAAAGACTGCTCATTTTTAACCGTTGGGGCAATTTGGTTTTTGACTCTAAATATGGAAAAACCACCTGGGACGGAACAATTGACAGCAAACCCGCGGCATCTGATGTCTATGTTTATATGATTGAAATCCGAAACCTGGTGCTCGATTCAATCGAAAAGAGGAGTGGAGAGGTGACTTTGTTGAGATAAAAGTGAAGTTCAGCAAAATGATCGTTGATTTGTATTCTTCCACACAATAACCTGCCACAAACATCAATGCTGGAGTCGGCGATACCACCGAGCGTTGGCTGCGCATAACCAAACCAAAACCCCGAAGGGGTTGCATGTTTATAGCACCAGGCAGAACAGAAATAATAATCCCGAAGGGATTATATGTTATGCACAACATATTGACATACAATCCCTTCGGGATTTTAAACCTATCGTGGTGATCTTGCCATAAACCCTTTCGGATGGAGCAACAAGGCTTAAAATGCCTAGCAGAGGCTAGGCGGTAGAGCCGACCATATCCTGTACATCCTGTCAAAAAATAGGTCGTACTAATGAAAAGACTGAACTGGCTCCAAATCTTAACCGCCTTTCTCATCACCAAACTATTGCTCCATTTGTACCTGAATGGGCAATGGTCCTTTCATCGGGACGAACTCTTGTACCTCGCACTTGGCAGAAACCTGGATTGGGGTTATGCCTCTGTCCCGCCAGGAATCGGATTCTGGGCTTGGTTCGGCGATACCGTTCTGGGCGGCTCGGTTCATGCGATCCGGCTGATTTCCACCCTCTTCGGTACGGCTACTGTATTGTTGACAGGACTGATGGCAAAAGAAATGCTGCCTAAAAATGACACTTTGGGTAGTGGGACAGGGCGGTTTTCCATGATCATTATTGGGTTGGCGGGACTGACTTCAGGTGCGTTTTTGCGCCCATGCATGTTGTTCATGCCCGTTGTGTTCGATATATTTTATTGGACATTGCTCTGCTGGCTTTTGCTCAAATATATCAATAGTGAAAAACCGTCGTGGTTGCTATGGTTTGGGGTGGCCGCAGGCTTAGGCTTGTTGAACAAGTATATGGTGTTCATTTTGTTGTTCGCCATGCTCCCCGGGATACTATTTTCCAAAAGCCGCCGGGTGTTCAAAGATCGGAAATTTTACCTCGCTATCGTGCTTGCCTTGCTGATTTTTGCTCCAAATATCGTTTGGCAGATGGATCATCAGTTTCCGGTTTTTAGACACATGGGCGAATTGGCTGCCACGCAGTTTGCACATGTTTCTTTGGATAGTTTTTTCAGTGACCAACTGCAGTTTTTCTTGCCAGCACTCCCCGTTTGGATTGTAGGGGCTTTGGTTTTTGCTGTTTCACAAGGAGGCTGCTGCCTGGCGGGTTTTCGGTTGGATGTACCTGACAGTGCTGGCGGTGTTGCTGTTTTTTAGTGCAAAAAGTTACTATTCCCTGGGTGCGTATCCGGTGCTCTTGGCGGCTGGCGCGGCCTTTTGGAACGATTGACGGTAGGCCGGATGATTTGGGTGAGATATGCATTGCCTGTTTTCATGTTGCTCATTGGAGCATTGGCGATGCCGGCAGCCCTGCCACTTTTCCCGCCGGAACGAGAGGCGAATTTTGTGAAGGATTTTACCAAAATACCTGGAATGGACGGCATCCTGCGCTGGGAGGATGGCAACAATCATACTTTGCCGCAAGACTTCGCCGATATGCTTGGCTGGGAAGAATTGGCTAAAAACACAGGGGAAGCCTGGCAAAAAATCCCGGACAAAAGCACTGCCGCCATTTATGCCGATAGTTATGGACAAGCAGGCGCGATCGAACATTTTGGCAAAAAATATGGCATTCAGAAAGTGTTGAGTTTCAGCGACAACTACCAATACTGGCTTCCCGATTCACTGCCTTCCAATTTCCAAACGCTCATTTATATAAATGGTGAATTGGGAGACGACATGCCCGATTTTTTTCAGGAAATTGAAAAAGTCTGGGAACTGGACATGCCGCTTTCAAGGCAACATAGAGACCAGATATATTTGTGCAAAAAACCGACCCCGGCTTTTTTTGAATGGATGAATACGGCATTTCAGCGTGCACGAAATGATGAGGCAATTGAGGATTGAGGTTGGAGAAGGTTCCTCCTTTGCAACACCCCTTTTCTTCTTTACCTTTGCGTTTTTTCCCGCCAAAACTTGTCTAAAAGTTTAATAACCGGCAAGTTGGGCGAAGGCGGGTCTTTTTCACACACAATGGCTACACCGCGCACTGTCGCTTTCCATACACTTGGCTGCAAGCTCAACTACTCGGAGACCTCCGCGCTGGCGCGGCTGTTCGAGTCGAGCGGTTATTTGCCTGTCAAATTCGAGGAAGAAGCCGACATCTACGTGCTCAACACCTGTTCCGTCACGCAGCAAGCCGACCGCGAGTGCCGGAAAATCGTGCGCCAGGCCATGCGTCGCCAACCGGGTGCTTTTGTGGTCGTGACGGGCTGTTATGCCCAGCTCAAACCCCACGAAATTGCGGATATACCCGGTGTGGACCTCGTGCTGGGTGCGGGCGAAAAATTCCGCATCCTCGATTATGTGGACGACCTTAGCAAATCACAGAGCAAGGGCATGGTACGGGCCGGCGAAGTGCGGGATGTGAATACGTTCACGGCTTCATTTTCCTTTGGCGACCGCACACGTTCCTTCCTTAAAGTACAGGACGGCTGTGATTACAAATGTTCGTTTTGCACCATCCCCCAGGCGCGTGGCGCGAGTCGCTCTGATACGCTTGAAAGCGCAGTGGCAAACGCCCGCCAAATTGGGCAAATGGGCACCCGGGAAATTGTACTGACCGGTGTGAATCTCGGCGATTTTGGGAAAGGCACTGCCGTAATTGAAGGTGAACGCCCCAGAAAAGACGCCCTGTTTGCTGATTTGGTAATGGAACTGGACAAGGTGGAAGAAGTCAGCCGATTCCGGATCAGCAGCATTGAACCGAACTTACTGACCGATGAAATCATCGCCTTTGTGTCAGAGAGTCAACGCTTTATGCCGCACTTTCATATCCCGCTTCAATCCGGCAACGACAAACAATTGCGCGATATGCGCCGCCGCTACCGCCGCGATTTGTACGCCGAAAGGGTGGCGACGATAAAAAAACTAATGCCCCACGCCTGCATTGGCTGCGATGTCATCGTGGGCTTTCCGGGCGAGACCGAGGCTGATTTTTTGGAAAGCTACCAGTTCATCCAAAACCTCGACATCTCATACCTGCATGTGTTTACCTACTCCGAACGCGCCAATACCCCCGCCGCCGAAATGCCGGGCAAAGTGCCCGTAGAAGAACGTCGCCGCCGAAACCAGGCTTTGCGCGGGCTATCAGAAATGAAACGCCGGGCGTTTTACCAGCAGCATCTTGGGACTACCCGCCCAGTACTTTTTGAGCATCACCGGGATGCCGCGTTTTTGAGCGGTTTTACGGACAATTATGTCAAAATCGAAGTCCCGGCAGCAGGCGGAAAATTTAACGAAATCAAACCCGTTTCCCTCCAAAAATTGAGCGCAGATGGGGAGGTGGTAGTGGCAGTTTTACCCGCCGTAGCTTAGCGAAGGAGGGAGCAGTGGCAGTAGCAGTTTTACCCGCCGTAGCATCCCGCCGCAGTTTTACCAGCTGTCATCCGCCGCCGCTGTAGGCTAAGGCGAGTGAAAGCGAAGGAGGGAGCAGTTTTACCCGATGGAATTTCGACGAATACGGGTGTCAATAATATCTCAATATCCTAATATCTGAACATAATATGTGGCAAGAAAAAGACAACAAACTCCAGGCCTCCTTCAAATTTAAAAACTTCGCGGAAGCATTCGCGTTTATGACCGAAGTGGCTTTACATGCCGAACGTCTCGATCATCACCCAGATTGGAGCAATGTGTGGAACAAGGTTGATATTCAACTATGTACGCACAGCGCGGGGGATATTGTGACCGAAAAAGACCGCGCATTGGCTGCTGCAATTGACAAGGTTTTTACAAAATACCAAACAGGGTCAGTTTTACTTTTGCGGCCGCAAGTTCATGAAGCCACAATTTTTGCTTGCTGAAACTTGCCACTTGGAACTGAATCACCAGTACTTGCAAACCAATTACCATTCAAACCCGAACAACTTTAAATGATTGACCATTCTCCCGTTTTCAACGCTCACCCGCAATACATCGAATCGCTGTATAAAAACTGGCAGGCCGACCCGGCTTCTGTCGAATCAGATTGGCAAGCCTTTTTTCGAGGCTTTGACTTTGCCCTCCTTCCTCAAATGGCTCGGAGCCTTCTGCCACTGCTTCACCGCTGGCGCCACTCCTATTCTGCCGACATAAAAAAGAATTCGCCGTTGTCAACCTGATCTACGGCTACAGAGACCGGGGACACACGCTCTCCACCACAAACCCCATCAAACCGCGCAAAAACCGTCACCCACGCCTCGAATTGGCGGATTATGGGCTTTCGGAAGCGGATTTAGACACGCGATTTGTGGCAGGCTATCAACTTGGTATGCCCAATGCCACCCTGCGTGAAATCATCGAGCGACTGAAATTGATTTATTGCGGCAACATAGGTTTTGAGAGTACGCACGTGTTTGACAAGACCAAAGCGAGTGGCTGCGCAAAAAATCGAAGGCCGAAACCTCGCCCCCGATTTTGGTTTTTCCGTCGAAAAGAAGAAGCGGATTCTGGAAAAAATCAATGGAGCGGTGGGCTTTGAACAGTTTCTGGCAACCAAATTCGTGGGCCAAAAACGCTTTGGTCTCGAAGGTGGAGAAGCTACCATCGCTGCCCTCGATGCGATGATTAACCGCGCCGCCGAAACCGAAACCCCTGTAGAGGAAGTCGTGATCGGTATGGCACACCGGGGGCGACTTAACGTGCTTTGCAACATTGTGGGCAAAACCTACGAGCAGATTTTTCGTGCCTTCGAGGACAAAAGCATTCCCGACCAGAGCTTTGGTTCTGGCGACGTGAAATACCACCAGGGCTATTCTTCCCAAACCGAAACCCTGAATGGGCGAAAGGTGTACGTCAAACTCTTCCCAATCCCTAGCCACCTCGAAGCGGTGGACCCGGTGGTGGAAGGCTTCAGCCGCGCCAAACTTGACATTCGGTACAAGGAAGATTTCGACCGGGTGTTGCCGATTTTGATCCACGGCGACGCGGCTTTGGCAGGCCAAGGCATTGTATATGAGGTGATTCAGATGATGAGCCTCGATGGGTACAATACGGGCGGAACGGTGCATTTGGTCATCAACAATCAGATCGGTTTTACTACGAGCTGGGAAGACGCGCGTTCCAGCACCTACAGCACCAGCGTCGCCGAGGTGGTGCAAGCGCCTGTTTTCCACGTCAACGGAGACGACCCGGAGGCCTGTGTTTTTGCCGCCGAATTGGCCATCGAATACCGCCAGGCATTCAACACCGATGTATTTATAGACCTCGTTTGCTACCGCCGCAATGGCCACAACGAAAGCGACGAGCCACGTTTCACCCAACCTGAAATGTGGAAAATCATCGAAAAACACGCCGATCCGCGTACCATTTACAATAAAATCCTCGTAGCCCGCGGCGATGTGGACGAACAATTGGCCAAAGACATGGAGGCCAAATTCAAGGCCGACCTGCAAGCCCGTCTGGACAATGCTCGGCAAACTCCGCTGCCATACACCTATCAGGAACCAGAATTACACTGGAAGGCATTGACAAAAACCAATGCCGACAAGGATTTTCAGGAAAGCCCAGACACCGGAATCCCGCGCAAGATGATTGACAAATTGCTCAATCACTTGCTGTCCTTCCCGGAGGGGTTCACCCCCATTTCGCAAATTGCCAAACTTACCGAAGCCAAAAAACAACTCGTGGCTTCCGGCAAAATTGACTGGCAACTCGGTGAATTGCTTGCATACGGATCCCTCCTGCTCGACGGCCAAGACGTACGTATGAGCGGTCAGGACGTCAAACGCGGCACTTTCAGCCACCGCCACGCTTGTCATTGATGCCAATACATATCAGGAAATCAATCGTTTAGATGGCATCGCCAAAAAACAGGGCAAGTTCCGGATATTCAATTCCTTGCTCAGCGAGTACGCTGTTTTGGGATTTGAATACGGGTATTCGCTCTCTACGCCCGATGCGCTGGTGATTTGGGAAGCGCAGTTTGGCGATTTTGTCAATGGCGCAAGCACCATCGTAGATCAGTTCATTTTCGCAGGCGAAAGCAAGTGGCAGCGCATGAGCGGCCTCGTAATGTTGCTTCCGCACGGCTATGAAGGCCAAGGTCCGGAGCACTCCTCCGCACGCCTGGAACGCCTTTTACAAGGTTGTGCCGAGAACAACGTGACCGTGGCAAATGTGACTTCTGCCAGCAACTTTTTCCACCTTCTGCGCCGCCAGCAAGTGCGGCCTTTCCGCAAACCGCTATTCGTCATGTCGCCCAAATCGGGTTTGCGCGCGCCTTTCAACCTTGGCGAAATCAGCGAACTCGAAACCGGCAACCGTTTCCGCGAACTTATTGACGATGCATCCGCAACGCCTAAAAATGTCAAGCGCTTGCTCGTTTGCTCCGGCAAGGTCTACTACGATCTGTTGAAAAAGCAACAGGAAGAAAAACGGGAAGACGTGGCCATCGTGCGACTAGAACAGATTTATCCTTTCCCAAAAAGCAGTTTGACGCCCTGCGAAAAAGTACGCCAAGGCCGAACTGATCTGGGTGCAGGAGGAGCCGCCAACATGGGCGCCTGAGTCATATCGCCGTTACCCAACCTGAATACGGTTGGAATATGCGGGGCGTCGGGCAGCGGCATCCCCTGCCACGGGCTTCCCGAAGGCGCATGAGAAGGAGCAGGGGAATTGGTTGCGGCGGCGTTTGGGGGCTGAGATTTTCAAACACTGCGTACATAGAGGGTCACAGAGGAATACATCTCTGTGGCCCTCTGTGCTTTTTCTGACTCCTCTGTGTTAAAAAACCCATTTATCTTTACTCCCCAAACTTGCCGCCCAATGTCAACAACCCACGTCGTAGTCAAAAAGGCCATGGTCAGCAGCACCGCCCGCGACCTGCCTGAGCATCGAAAACAGGTCATGGACGCATGCCAGCGCCAAACCTTCTTTCCCATGATGATGGAGCATCTGCCCGCCAGCGATGCGGAGGCCATTTCGGCATCTATTGCGATGGTGGATCAGGCCGAAGTATATATTGGCGTGTATGCATACCGTTACGGTTATGTACCGGCAGGACATTCCATTTCGGTGACAGAGATGGAGTACAACCGCGCCGTGGAACGCAAGATTCCCCGCCTGATTTTTATTATGGGGAAAAACCACCCAGTCACGATTGACGACGTGGAAATGGGCGAAGCCGCCGAAAAACTCAAGGTTTTCAAAGATAAAATCGGCAAAGAGAACATAGTCAATTTCTTCTCCTCTCCGGAAGAGCTGCGCTCTTTCGTGCTCAATAGCCTTTCACAACTGCCAAAAGACGAGGGCGTTGAGTTCCGTTACCACTATGTCAGCGACATCCCCGCGCCACCAGAGCCTTACATCGCCCACCCCTACGTGCTCTCTCAAGCTAAGGGCTTAATAGGTCGACAAGCCGAACTCAACCTCCTTACTGATTGGTTTACAGGCAAAAACGGTCTTGGTGGGGTACGCATATTTAACGTCGTAGCCATTGGCGGCATGGGCAAAAGCGCACTTACCTGGAAGTGGTTTAATGAAATTGCGCCTCAGCAACCCTGCCCACTCATGGCCGGACGGATGTGGTGGAGTTTTTATGAGAGCGATGCAAATTTTGAAAATTTCATCATCCGTGCACTCGCTTATGTGGGGCGAATAAGCATTGAAGAATCTCAAAAAATGCCGCCCGGCCAGCGAGAAGAGAAATTACTAAGTATCCTTGATCGGGAACCTCACTTACTGGTGTTAGATGGTTTGGAGCGGATACTGATTGCCTATGCTCGGATTGATGCCGCGCACTTTACCGATGACGATTATGACAACAAACAGCTAATTTCATTGCCAAAGCCCAAGGGCTTTCCGAATCGGAAAAAGAAACATTCCTCGACGGCCGCCAACTAAGAAAATCCGCTGACCCTCGGGCGGGGAGTTTCTTGCGCAAGCTCACTCAAGTACGATCCTCATCGGTATTAATCAGCACTCGACTTTATCCGTATGACTTACAAATAGATACGGGCGATCCATTACCAGGTTGCCACTGTTTCTTTATTAAAGGATTAAGCGATGATGATGCCCTTGATTTATGGCAAGAGTTTGGAATTTCAGGTACGCGGGACACGCTCGTACCTATGTTTCGAACTTTTGGCAACTACCCATTGCTCCTACAATCCTTAGCAGGCGCAGTGGCCCGTTACCGTCCTGCACCTGGGGACTTTGATGCTTGGCGAAAAGCTAAACCAGATTTCAACCCCTTCAATTTAGATCTTATCCAAGCCAAAACCCATGTATTGCAATTTGCATTACAAGGTTTAGGGAAAGAAGCACGTGAAATCCTCAGCACGATTGCCGCATTTAGAGCACCCGCCCAATATGACACACTCCGTGCTTTACTCTGTGGGAAAAACAAACCATGTAAAGATGAAGATGTCTTGATTCAAATGTTGGATGAACTTGATGATCGCGGTCTCGTGGGTTGGGATCGTCGCGCAAATCGTTACGACTTGCACCCCGTGGTTCGGGGTGTATCATGGAATAGTGTCTCTAAAAAAGACAAAACCGTAATTTATTCCAGCTGCAAACTCATTTTAGTGCCGCACCAATCATTAATGAAATTGAAATAAATGATATAAAATGATCTGACCCCCGCAATTGAGTTATATTTTTCTTTAATTGAACAAGGAAAGTTTGATGATGCTTCCGTTTTCTTTTTCGAAAGGCTTTCAGGCGCCTTGCTGTTTAAATTAAGTGCTGCACGGCAAGCCATAGAAATATTAGAGCCACTTATCCAAGATATAAATTCTCAAGAGAAAACATTGAGTTGGAACAATTACGAATTATTCAACTGCCTTGGAATTGCATATATAGCTAATGGGGAACCAAGTAAGGGGTGCAAAGTATACAAGCAATTAATAACCTCTGATTCAACTGATGTTAATCTATTATGTAATTACTCCGCTGCACTTCGTCAATGCGGTCATTTAAAAGAGGCATTTTCATCATCATTCCGCGCTTTCGAAAGTTGCTCAGATATAGTGGAAAATAATAAAAAACTTTTTGGTTCTTCGCCTTATGATGAGGACTTGGCTGTTTCTATGCGTTGGTATGGTTTAACATTAGCAACAATAGGGGAATATAATACAGCAGAGAAATATCTAACCGAAGCCTTGAGCATTTTTATAGAATTGGAAAACAAAAAATACGAAGGATCTATTAATGCGTTACTTGCTCAGCTTTTCCTTTGGCAATTTAAACCAACAGAAGCCCACGATTATGCCACCGCTGCTTGGCAACTGGCGAACATCAAATCTGATGTTCGCGATCTTATCCGCGCAGCCAACCACCAAGGTAAAGTTGCACTAGCACTAGAAAATTATCCAAATGCCTCCGAAAGATTGCATTACGCGCTCATTAGCGCGAGATCTATCAATTATACAGAAGAAGAACTCATCGCTCTAACTGCCCTAGCTGACTTAGCCCGACAGCAAGGCAACCCCATCGAAGCTCGCGAACACCTTGACGACATCCGGGAATACGCCGAGCGCGGCCCGTATCCGCTCTTTCACGCCGATGCCCTCAACGTCCTCTGTCAAATCGAGCGCGACGCAGGCAATAACTCCGCTGCCATCGAAGCTGCAACCCAAGCCTACCGCCTTGCGTGGTGTGATGGCCCGCCCTATGCCTATCATTACGGGCTGGAAAATGCCAAAAAGCATCTGCGGGAGTTGGGTGTGCCTGAGCCGGAGATGCCCTTAAATCGGGAAAAAATCACCTAGACCTACCAAAATACCAAGCAAAGGCTGAGTTGTCTTTCTGTTGGATTTGTCCGCACAGGTGCGCGTATCTCGAGTATTTGCCTTACCGAGCATTCAAAAGGGCAAGCACTCGAGCAAAGCGCACTTGATGCGGACAGGTCCCGACAGGAGGACAACTCACGTTTATCTGAATTAATCAAGTAATTAAGAGGTGAATCATACTGTGAGGCCAACTTTCGCAAGAGGTTTAACTCACGCATCTTTGGCGGCATCGGCAAGTTGGCTGTTGTGGCGGCGGAGTTCGTTGCGAAGGAAGAGGCGTTTTTCATCATCGGAATTCAGGCGGTTGTATTCGTCCATTTGCCGGATTTCCTGCAAACGCGTCTGAACAGCGAAGTAAGTCTGGCCAAGGGCAACGACTTCTTTGCCGGGGTCAGCATTTTGGACAATGAGGTAGCATGCGTAGCGGGAGAGTCTAACACTCTCGATTTGGCGTTTTGCCCCTGAACCAATTTTGACCATTTCGAGGATGTCCTCGAAATGGTTGTCAAGATTGTGGCCGCTGTTTCGGCAAGCCTCTTTTGCTCGTTCAATAGCAGGTGAGAAATGGCGATATTCGGAGTATTCGAGTACTTTAGCCAAATCTCTGGCCGACCAGTATTCGTTGCCGTTTTCGTCGAGACGTTTGATTTGTTCGAAAATGGGCGAGCTGTTTGAGGGTAGTTTAGCCATAGCTTCATCATTTGTCGTTAGGAGAATCTTTATTCGATGCAAAAATAGAAAAATCAAAATTATAAAACAAATAGTTTTGATTTATAATTGCATCTTAATTCTCTTCTACACCAATCCCTCCCTCAACAAATCGTGCAAATGCACAATGCCCAGAAAATGCCCATTATCTACCACCAAAAGTTGAGAAATGGAGTGCTGCCGCATGAGCGCGAGTGCGTTCACAGCCAGCGTGTCGGGGCTGACAGATTTGGGAGCAGGGCTGAGGATTTCGCTTGCTTTGACTGAATTGAAATCTCCGCCTCGCTGGAGCATTCGGCGCAAATCACCATCTGTTATGACTCCGAGCAATTCGTCGTTTGACTAATGACTGCGGTTGCGCCCAGGCGTTTGGAACTGATTTCAGAATAACTTCAGACAAGGTCGCATCTGGGCCGACCACTGGTCGCTCGTGCAGCGGGTACAAGTCCTGGACGCGGAGATAAAGTTGTTTTCCTAAGGCCCCGCCTGGGAAATTTTGCAAAGTCCTGAGGACCAAAGCCTTTTGCAACAGTGCCACCGCCAAGGCATCGCCAAGTGCCATTTGGGAGGTGGTGCTGGTAGTGAGCGAGGTTGTTAGGGTCGGCTTCTGTTCGATGGGGGTGTATAGGAGGTAATCGGCCTGGCGGGCGAGACTGCTTTTTTGATTGGCGGTGATGGCGACCAAAGGATTGCCAAAATTTCTTGACCAAAGGAGCCAGCACTTTTATTTCAGGCGTTTCTCCGCTTTTGGAAAGGCAGATTACAAAATCGGCGGGCTGCACCATTCCAAGGTCGCCGTGGATGGCATCGGCTGCGTGGAGAAAGAGGGCAGGAGTTCCCGTGGAGTTGAGCGTGGCCACTATTTTTTGGGCCACGATGGCGCTTTTTCCAATGCCTGTGACCACCAAGCGACTGATGGGCGAAGCAGCCACATCTTCTACAAGCCGCTGAAAATCAGGACTGTCGTCAAGGCTTTCGGCCAAGGCAACCAAGGCTTCAGCTTCGAGCTGGATGGTGCGGCGGGCGATGTCGAGAATGCTCATTTTGATTGAGAGATTGAGTCGAATGATCCGATTGATTCGAATTGGGTCGCTGCGTTAAAGGTTGTTGCTCTGGGATGCCTTTTCTAATCGTTTTACCAACGCACACAATCGAATCAATTGAATCAATCCCCCAATCGAATCAATCGAATCCCCCAATCGAATCAATTAAATCAATGTTTTAGTTTGTCCGCCTCGCTCACTCGATTGAGCAGATCATCCACGCGGAACATCTCGTCCACCGTGTCGTCGAGGAAAAACTCAATGTCGGGCATACGGCGCATTTGTTTGCCGATTTTGCCTGCAAGGGCTTGGCGGAGAAGGTTGTGTGAATCTTCCAGTTGGAGGATGACCTCATTCTTGTCCTCCGTACCATACACGCTGATGTAAATTTTAGCCACGAGAAGATCGGGCGTCATTTTCACATCGGTGACCGTGACGAGTTTGCTACGACCATAAATATTGTTGCCTTCTTCGGTGAGTATCATCCCGAAGAAGCGGCGGATAAGTTCGCCTACCTGTTTTTGACGTATGGAAGCCATGGTTATGAAGTGATAGAGTGATGGGGTGATGAAGTGATTGGTGATAGGATTCGGCTCAAAAATCACTTCATCGCTCTATCACTTCATCACTTTATAGAGAGGCAAAGGTAGTTTTTCGTTGGGGCTGGAAAGGATTTGTTTCATTCCAAAATTAAATTTGGAAACAGATTTGCATAAGAAAGATGCAATTGCTACTTTTGCGCCCGTTTTTTACAAGACGTTCATTCTTTTTTTCAATAACAGACTCATAATGAGACATTACGAAGTCAACTTTATCGTAAACCCAGTGCTGTCGGGCGATGAAGTTAAATCGACAGCGGAAAACATCCAGAAGGAGATAACGGGCGCAGGTGCGTCCATCGTCCATGCGGATGAAATGGGCCTCCGTCAATTGGCCTACGCAATCAATAAGCGCACCACGGGCTATTTTTACTGCATCGAGTTCGCTTGTGAATCCTCCGAATGGTTGGTGAAATTCGAGTTGAACCTGAAGCGCAACGAAAACCTTCTTCGTTTCCTCACCGTGAAACTCGACAAGTACGGGATCAAGTACAACGACGACAAACGCAAAGGCCTCATCGGCTCGCGCAGCAAAAAGAAAGAGGCTGCTCCACCAGTGGTCGCTGCCGCTGCTGCTGTTGCCGAAGAACTAGAGATCGAAGCTGTTTTGGCTCCAGAAGTCGTTGACCTCGACGTTTAAAATCCATTCATTCACCAATCACTCACTCGCACAATACTATGGCTGCTTCAAGAGAAGATGTCAAGTTCCTGAGCAACCCAAAACTTGGGTTGCGCGGCAAAAATACTGCCGTTTCCGCAAATTCGGCATCAAACACATTGACTACAAAGACCCGGATTTCCTGATCCAATTCATCAACGAGCAGGGCAAACTGCTGCCGCGTCGTATTACAGGCAATAGCCTGAAGTACCAACGTCGTGTGGCTACCGCCGTCAAGCGTGCACGTCATTTGGCAATCCTGCCTTTCGTGGCCGACTTAATGAAATAACTATTAAATTTCCACAGCAATGAATATCATTCTGCTCGATCATATTGACAAGGTAGGCGCCAAGCACGATGTCGTGAAAGTAAAAGACGGCTTTGGACGCAACTACCTCATCCCACAAGGCTTGGGAATCGTGGCCAACAAGCCAAACTTGGCCAAGCTTGATGGCATGAAAAAGATTGGCTCCAAAAAAGAGGCTGCGCTCGTCGCAGCCCTCAAAGAAGTGGCAGCTAAATTGGTTGGCGCTAAGATCAAAATCACCGCTAAAGCCGGCGAAAATGGCCGCCTTTTTGGCTCGGTTACCGCGCAGCACCTCTCCAATGCCTTGGTTGAATTTGGCGTTGAAGCCGACAAGCGCATCATCGAAATGCCTGAAGAGGTGAAAGAACTCGGCTCGTATACCGCAATCGTTAAGTTCCACCCTGAGGTGGAATCCACTGTCAAATTTGAGGTGGTGAACGAGGGTGGCAGCGAAGTGGAGATGGATGACTAAAATCAAGTAGACCTCGTAGGTTTATAAAACCTACGAGGTCTTGATTGAATAATTAAAAGCGAAACCAACTGCTTTGCGGAGGGTTTCGCTTTTTTTGTTTACCCGCCGAAGCCTTGGCGTAGGCGGGTCTACCCCAATCAGGAATTTACCCTCCTTCGCCAAGGCTTCAGCGGGTAAATCAATCACCAATCCACCAATCACCAATCCACCAATCCACCAATCCACCCCCATGAGAAACACCATCATTCGCCGAGTCATCGTGCTGGGAGCGATAGCGAGTCTCAGCCTTCTTGCTGTGCAGACCTATTGGGTACTGCGCACCTGGAATTTGCAGGAACAGGAGTTCAACCGCCGTGTGAACCAGGCCATGCTCGATGCAGCCAACGAACTGGCGCAGATGAATGTCTTCGTATTGCCTCCCCAAAAATTGGTGCAGCAAGTGTCCACAAACTATTGGGTTGTCAACGTCAACAACGTGTTCGAAGCCAGTGACTTGGAGCACGTGCTTGGCAAGGCATTTGAAACACAGGGGCTTAAAGAAGACTACGAATATGGCATTTTCGACTGCTCCAGTGATCAAATGGTGCGCGGCAAATTCGTGAAATACTCTACCAAAAAGGACGGTTCATCCCAGGAAGCCGAACCCTTACCCAAGCACTACGACCAGGATTTCATCTATTATTTTGGCGTACTTTTTCCCGGAAAAAGCGCGAATATGCTCAGCAGTATGTGGCTCGTGATTGGATTCACAGCACTTATGCTTCTCACGGTGGCGTTTTTCATCTATTCCATTTTCGTCATTTTGCGGCAGAAGCAGTTGTCGGAGTTGCAGCGCGATTTTATCAACAACATGACTCATGAGTTCAAAACCCCTATTTCAACCATCAACATCTCCACCGATGTGTTTTTGAAAAACGAAAAATACAGGAAGACCCTCGCCTCCACCGTTATGCGGGCATCATAAAAGAACAGGTTTTAAGGCTCAACACCCAAGTGGAGAAAGTGCTGCAACTTGCCAAAATCGAGCGCGACAACATCGAATTGCATGTGGAAGAAATAAACCTTGCTGAGCTCATTAGGAGCATTTCGCCATCTATCGAACTGAAGGTCAACGACAAAGAAGGCACGCTGCATCTCGACCTTGATGCCGACAAGCCACAAGTCCGCGCCGATAAACTGCACCTCACCAATATCCTACACAACCTCGTGGACAACGGCGTAAAGTATTCCAAAGAAAAACCTGACATTCATATTGGCCTCCAAAATGAGAACGACACCCTGGTGCTGAGTGTACAAGACAACGGCATCGGCATCCCCAAAGAAGACCAGAAGCGCGTGTTCGATAAATTCCATCGTGTGCCAACAGGCAACGTACACAACGTGAAAGGCTTTGGTCTTGGGCTTTTTTATGTCAAAACCATGTGCAAAGAACACCGCTGGAAACTTAGCCTGACGAGCGAATTGGGCAAGGGGACGAGGATTGAGATAAGGATGCCGCAGGGGTAGGAGATTTTTGAGTTGGAGAAGACGATTGTGCGAATCATATCTTCGCCCCATGTCACCCGCTTTTGTTCTGCATAACTCCCTCATTTTCCTCGGCCCATTCACCAAGGCTTTCCCTCTTTGGCTTGAAAATCAACAATATTCCCAAGTTTTTGTCCTTTGTGACGAAAACACGCGCCGTCATTGCCTCCCCTATTTTTTAAAAGAAACGGGGCTTTCGGAAAAAATCACCTTGACCGAAATCCCTTCCGGCGAAAGCAAAAAAACACTCGCCACCTGCGAAAAAATCTGGCAATCAATGCTCGCGGCAAAACTCGACCGCAAGGCACTCGTGGTCAATCTTGGCGGCGGGGTCATCGGCGACATGGGCGGCTTTTGCGCGGCCACCTGGAAACGCGGGGTTGATTTTATACAAGTCCCTACGACCTTGCTTTCTATGACCGATGCGGCCATTGGCGGGAAAACAGGAATTGATTTTCAAGGGATTAAAAACACGATTGGTGTTTTCCAGCAGCCGGTCGCTGTGTTTGTAGACCCTGTTTTTCTTCAAACTTTGCCGGAACGGGAATTGCGCAGCGGTTATGCCGAGGTGATCAAACATGCACTGATTGGGGACTCAGAGCTGGCGCGGCAACTTTCCGATCCCGATTCCTTCGGGATTAAACTTTCGGAAAGTTCGGATCAAAATTGGCTCGACATCCTCCAAAAATCCATCGCCGTAAAAGTGCGCGTAGTACAGGAAGACCCCCTGGAAAAGGACTTGCGAATGCTATTGAATTTCGGCCACAGTATTGGCCACGCGCTGGAAAGTTGGTTTCTGGAAACGGAGGAGCCACTCACACATGGCGAGGCAGTTTATATCGGAATGGTTTGCGAGAGCTTCCTTGCAGGAAATGAAGGCCTACAGAAAGCAGTTTTGAAACTGGGGCAGCATGTTTTTCCGCACAGAAATATGGACTCTGAAATATTCCCCGCCATTTGGGAGCTGATGCAGCAGGACAAAAAAATTCGTCCGGCACAGTGCGAATGGCTGTGCCGGACGAAGTGCCGTTCTCTTTGAAAATTATTGAACCAACTCAGGCGGATGTTGAAGGCAGTTTGGCGTTTTACAATGCTTTGAGTTAGAGCAAGAAGTTTCAAGTTGGACAGGCAATGCGCCTTGAAACTTGCTACTTGAAACTACTGCATTACTTTAGGCTTCACAATCGTGAACACCCTCGAAATGTTGAAACCAAAGCGGATGCCGCTTAGTAAATTCCCATTGTCATTTTTGTAGAACCAATCTTCCGTCGTTTCCGTCAGGAAGCCTTTATAGGTCATATAGGCTGAGTTGGTAAAATGCAATTGGAAAACGTGTCCACCCGTCTCGATATCAAATCCGATGGAGAGGCTATTGACGTAAGGGTCTTCAATCTGCCCTTCTGGAACGTAGTAATATTCTGCATTGAGGGTTACACGTTTCGTGAGTTTGACGCGGCCAGCGATGCCCATGCAATACACGTCGTTTTTGTCCTCGGGTGAGTTGGTGAGGTTGCGGTGCAAAAGTGTGGGCATAAGTTGCAGGGAGAGCCGGCTATTGAATTTTCGCCCGACGAGCAATTGGTGGGTAAAGTAGAGCCGATCGGAGAATTTGTTGTCCCGCTCCTGATCTGCAAACTTGAGGCCATTTACCTGTGCATCAACAAGATAGGCAAGTGTTACTGGAATATTTTTTGCACCTGAACACTGACGGAGGATTTTGTATTTGGCAAAACCGTCTATCGTTTTCTCATAGCTGCTTCGACCAAACCCGACCATGAAACGGTCCGTTACACCATAATCCGCACCAATACGGATAAAAGCGCCGTCGAGCCCAAACATATCATAAAGGCCTTGCCTGAGCGGGCTGAATCGGTGCGAAAACTTGGTATCAAGCACTCCTTTGCCAGTATTTTCAATGGAATGGCCGTTGACGACCCGATTGGTTTTGAAAGTTGCGGTAGTGTAATCGGTCGACTCTTCATCGCCTAGTAGGGAGAGCAGGTCTTCATCTTGAGCAAAGAGGGCTTGGGGCAAAAAAAGGCCAGTAGTCATGAGGACAAAGGCCAACAAGTAGATTTTTTTCATAAAAGTAAGTTCTTAAGATTTTTGACATTGGACGTTGGACAATCCAATGTCCAACGTCCAATAGTCCAATGTCCATTTTACTGTTTTGGCACGAGCGTGGCATCCACAAGTACTTTGGCTTCTTTGGCAATCTTGTCGCTGACCAAAGCTGGGATGCTAATGCTATAATCGGCTAAATTGAGGTTGAAACCTGCGTTGACTTTCACATTGCTTCCATTTACGGTAATCGCACCGTTGGTCGTGATGTCTTTAGTAACGCCGTGGATGGTCATTTGACCAGATACAATGGCATTGTAAGTGCCATTTTTGGAAAGAGTTACCTCATTTAAGTTTGTGATTTTGCCTACAAACGTAGCTTTCGGGTATTTTCCAGACTCCAGGTAATTCTCGTTGAAGTGCTCCTGCATCAAGGATTTTTCAAATTGAAAGCCTTTAATGAGCACAGCCCATTGAAAATTGCCATTCGCAGCGTCGAGCACACAAGTGGCGCTGTTACTCAATGCGTCAATCCTTTCTGGGGAGGAGGCCGCCGTAGCGTCAAATTTTACTTTGCCATCACGGGTAAAGAATTTTTGACCGCTTTGGGCAGATGCAGCCATCGTAAATACGAAAAAAGCGGCGCAGAAAATCATCAATTTTTGCATGAAATGTAGTGTTTGATTGTGAGTGTGTTTGGGTTTAGCTATCATTTGACTTCAACGCACCGTGAAAGTTGCACATCTAAGTTGAGTCCATCGCACTTGCCTTTGAAAGTAACGGTTTCTCCAGCGATAAAATCGGTTCGGGCATGTTGGCTCAGTGCGTCGAGTTCGCAGATGACCGCAAACTCGTCGCCCGTTTCGAGTGTGATCTTGGCAGGGCCACCCTCGGTTTTTGAGACATCTTTAACTTTACCTGTCACAGCGATGGTCTTGCCGAGGTAATTGGCGTTGGCGGCATTTTCGTCGGTATTGTACTCATTGAAAAGCACAGTGGCTTCAACGGTTGCTTTGGCTTTGGAGCTCGCCATATTTTCATGGGGCTTGTTCCATAACGCGATCCCGATGGCCGCTCCAATGAGACCGAGGCCAAGGATCAATAGGAGAATGCGTTTCCCGGACATAATGTAGAAAGTTAAAAGGTTTTGGTTACTGCCAACTGCCCCCTCCTTCGCTTTCACTCGCCTTAGCCTACGGCGGCGGCGGCGGGATGCTACGGCGGGTAAAACTGCCACTAATTCTCTGGCACGCCAGCTTTTACCCAGGCCTCTATTTTTTGTTTGTTGCAGTCAGAAAGGGTGCCAGAGCTGGGAGGAGGCATAATGCCTAATCCATTATTGCCATGGATACGATCCACCAAAGAGGCTGCAAAAGGTTGCAGGCTACCGTAAGTGTCAAAGGGGACCTGTTCTTGTTCGCCGCCAGGGCCATGACAGCTGACACAGTTGGCCTGGATAATTGTCTGAATGTGGCCATTGTAAGTTTGAGCCACAGTATCGCATGGCGTTATGCCGTACTGCTCCACTTCATTGTCGTAGTAACACGCGGTTTGGGTAATAACGGCCAAGGCAGCAATGAAGGATACTGCAAAAAAGATTTGTTTCATGTGCGAAAAGCAGGAATAAGTTTTTGATTTAGTGGCGCAAAAGTAGATGCTCAACACCAAAGTATTAGAAGCTTTGCAAATGGAAGCTGTCTGATTTTGGCAAATTTGTTTTCACGAACCTTTGTCGTTAGTTCAGAGGCGCACCCGCGCTCACCCAGGCCTGAATTTTCTGGAGATTGCAATCATCGAGTTTGGCGCCACCCTTTGGCATCCAGTTAGAAGTACGCGCGACTGCGGAATATAGTTTTCCGTTCATCGCCACCGTTTTGATCTCGGCGTAGGAAGTAAGTTTAATGCCTCCCTGTGGGGCATTACCACTGTGGCATCCTTGGCATTTGGCCTGCATGAGTGGCTGAATAAAAGTTCCGAATTTTGCGTCGTCCATATTACAGCCGCCAAAATTCTCGTCACAGGCATTTTTTTGAGCGCCTTGAGCCAGCCATTTTTTGAGCAGATTGATCTGTGCCAGCGGTAGTGCTGCCTTGGGCGATGGAGGCATACGGTCGTCAAGATCAGATTCGAGGATCGCCCGCATCAACTTATTTTCGTGTAAATCGTTTTGGGTGGCATTCTCCACTGTGCTTACCATGCTTTGGTAAGAATCGAGCACAATCCCATCCTGGCGATCTTGCGCGTTGTGGCAGCCAGATTCCGTGCAGTTTGACACTAAAATGGGCAGGATCTGGTTTTGAAAATACACGGAGTCAGGATCGCAAAAGCCTGTTGTAGGAGGAGGGTCTGGATCCGGATCCGGGTTGTTTGGATCAGTAGGCTGCATAAAAGGATCATGTTGACACGCCAAAAAACCTACACTCGAAAAGCTGGCAAGGAAAAATAATAGAAACGCGTATCGTTGCATCTTAAAGATTGGATTTTAAAATTGATATTATTAAAGGTCCGGGAATTTACGCTTGACGTGGTTGTCGAATTCCTTGTGCCGTTCACCCTGTTTCAAACGCAAAACTCCCCCAATCAATACACTCCCTACTTAAAAGGGTTACCGAACGGGAATAAACTACTGCTGAACATGGAAAAAAAGAATGTGAAAGAATACCTGCGAAAACTCGGATGGGCCGGGGTCATCTTCTTTACCGTCAAAGGCACGATAACGCTGCTCTTTGGCGCTTGGCTTTTACAAAAAATGGGCTGCGAGCCATAGTGTGCTACCTTTGCGCCCTTATTCTTTCAAACCGATTTACAACATGCATAAACAAGTATGCTCCGCGGCCTTTTTCGTGGCCTTCGCGCTGATTGCCCAAGCGCAACTTACCCTCAATTTGACTGCCGTTCCGGCAAATACCCCTCCTGGCGCCAACATTTACGTCGCCGGAAACTTTAACACCTGGAATCCCGGCGATGCCACTAAAATCCTCACTCCACTTGGCGGCGGGCAGTATACCATCACCTTATTCCCACCCATAGGAACAGTAGAATTCAAGTTCACGCGTGGCAATTGGCCTACAGTAGAAGGGAATGCCACTGGTGGCCAACTCCCTAATCGCAGCACTGCCTACAATGGCCAACCAACCACCCTGAACCTTACCATACTTACCTGGGAAGACCTAGTTGGAGGTGGCAATGGTACCGCAGCCCCCAATGTTCAGATTCTGGACAACGCCTTTTATATGCCACAACTCAACCGCAATCGGCGTGTTTGGCTCTACCTCCCTCCCGATTACCAGACAACTGGCAAAAATTACCCAGTCCTATATATGCATGACGGGCAAAACCTCTTTGACCAGACGACTTCCTTCTCTGGAGAATGGGAAGTGGATGAATCCCTCAACGATCTGCACGCCCAAGGAGATTGGGGTTGCATCGTGGTTGGTATTGACAACGGTGGCCAATACCGCCTCGACGAATACTCTCCCTGGGTGAACCTGCAATACGGAGGCGGCCAAGGCGACGAATATCTCGAGTTTATCATCAACACCCTAAAGCCTTATATAGATGCAAACTATCGTACACTTCCGGGCCGACTGACTACGGGCATCGCGGGCAGCAGTATGGGTGGGCTTATTTCTATGTATGCCCTTGCTGAGCGGCAAGATGTGTTTTCAAAAGCAGGCATTTTCAGCCCTGCATTTTGGTTTGCCGATAACGAACCAGCCAGCCATGTGGCTACCCATCCAAAACAAGGCAACGTCCGCGTGTACTTTTTGGCGGGTGCTGATGAGGAAAACAACGGGAACCAATCCAACTACGTTGTCGAAGATATGCAGGCTGTTGCGAACGCTATGACTACGGCAGGTTTTAGCCCCGGCGAAAAATCATTCAATGTCATCGCCGACGGTCAACACGCCGAGTGGTTCTGGGCCCGCGAATTCGCAGATGCCTATGAGTGGCTTTTTGCTGATTTTACTACATCTTCCAACGATCCGGGTCAAATTCCTCTTGCCCTTGAGATATTCCCCAACCCTGCCAGCACCTGGGTGCGTTTCGGTGGGATGGAACCGGGTGATAAAATTGACTTTCAAATTATCGGAAGTGACGGCAAACGCTGGAGAGATTCTACCCTTCGCGGCGGCGATCCCGTATGGACGGGCGATTTGCCTGCGGGTTTTTACTTCGTGAAAGCTCGAAAGGCTGGCGGAGCATGGGGTGTGGCAAGATTGGTTCGGCAGTAGGGCGAAATTCATTTCGCCATCGTGTGGTGCGCAAGAACGTTTACATCCATCTCACAAAGGCAGTTTTATTTTGTCCCCGTGCCGACTTATGCTTAGGAGACAAAACAAAACGGCCTTTTTATTTGTCTACTCATTCCTTTTTCAAATGGCCTCCTAAACATTGTTCAAGGCCTAAAAACACGACTCCCCTTTTTTACCTTTGCCTCCGAAATGAGCGACATTATCCACCACGAGTGCGGCATCGCTGTACTGAGGCTTCTTAAGCCACTCGATTTTTACCAGAAAAAATACGGCACGGCCTTTTACGGCGTACAAAAAATGCAGCTTTTGCTGCAAAAGATGCGTAATCGGGGGCAAGACGGCGCGGGCATAGCTACTATAAAACTCAACCCCCAGCCAGGAACCCGGTATATAAGCCGCAAGCGCTCCAATGCGCCTAACTATCTCGCTGACCTTTTTGATATGGTGTGGGCAAGACTAAACGCAGCCCCTCCAGAATTCCGTGACGATACTACCTGGCTCCGTGAAAACATGCCTTATATGGGCGAAGTGCTCATGGGGCACCTTCGTTACGGTACGCATGGAGACAGCTCCATAGAACTTGTACACCCATTCCACCGCCAAAATAACTGGATAAGCCGCAACTTGCTCCTCGCAGGCAATTTCAATATGACCAATGTAGACGAGCTTTTTCAGGAACTTGTTGACCTTGGCCAATATCCCAAAGAGAAGAGCGACACAGTTACAGTACTTGAAAAGATCGGCCACTTCCTCGACGATGAAGTGCAGCGCCTCCACACCTGGTACAAACCTGATGGACATTCTAATTCTGACATCAATCAACTTATCTACGAGAACCTGGATATCCAGCGCCTACTGCGTAGAGCCAGCAAAAAATTTGACGGCGGTT
>JADJFA010000011.1:0-160000 GCA_016708875.1 Lewinellaceae bacterium | reverse complement strand
CTAGGATGTTTGCTTGGAAGCAGCAATTCATTTAAAGAGTGCGTAACAGCTCACTGGTCGAGCGCCCCTGCGCGGAAAATAAACGGGCGTCAAGTCGTACACCGAAGCTTTGGGATCGTAAGATCGGTAGGGGAGCATTCCAGGCCGTTGAAGCGGCTGCGTGAGCAGCCGTGCAGGCCATGGAAAAGCAAATGTAGGCATAAGTAACGATAAATGGCGTGGAAAACGTCATCGCCGTAAGACCAAGGGTTCCTGATCTACGTTCATCGGATCAGGGTTAGCCGGGACCTAAGGATAAGCCGAGAGGCGAAGCCGATGGCAAACGGGTCAAAATTCCCGTGCCGGCGCGTGTTGTGAAGCGGGGACGGGGCAGGAAAGGTGGTGCGTCGTGACGGAATACGACGTTGAAGTCCCGAGCAAAGGGACGATAGTACCGCAAGGCTCTCGGGCCGCGCGGATAACCCACTGGACAAGCCCCCAGGAAAAGCCGCAGAAACATCAGGCACGTGCCGCCCGTACCGTAAACCGACACAGGTGGTCGAGGAGAGCATCCTCAGGCGCTCGAGTGATTCGTGGCTAAGGAACTAGGCAAAATGGCCCCGTAACTTCGGGAGAAGGGGCGCCCCTGTCAAAGGGGGCCGCAGTGAAGAGGCCCAGGCGACTGTTTAGCAAAAACACATGGCTATGCGAAATCGGAAGATGAGGTATATGGCCTGACACCTGCCCGGTGCCGGAAGGTTAAGGAAGGGGCTTAGGGGGTAACTCGAAGGTCTTGACTGAAGCCCCGGTAAACGGTGGCCGTAACTATAACGGTCCTAAGGTAGCGAAATTCCTTGTCGGGTAAGTTCCGACCTGCACGAATGGTGTAACGATCTGGGCACTGTCTCAGCCACGAGCCTGGTGAAATTGAAGTATCGGTGAAGATGCCGATTACCCGCAACGGGACGGAAAGACCCCGTGAACCTTTACTGCAGCTTTGCATTGGGCTCGGCTATCTGATGCGTAGGATAGGTGGGAGGCGTTGATCCGGGTGTTCTGGCATCCGGGGAGCCGACGTTGAAATACCACCCTTTGGTTATTTGAGTCCTAACGCCCCTTCGAGGGGCAGACAGTGCATGGCGGGCAGTTTGACTGGGGTGGTCACCTCCTAAAGTGTAACGGAGGTTTGCAAAGGTGCCCTCAGTACGGACGGTAACCGTACGCAGAGCGTATTGCACAAGGGCGCTTGACTGAGAGACCGACGGGTCGACCAGGGCCGAAAGGCGGCTAAAGTGATCCGGCAGTCCCGCATGGAAGGGCTGTCGCTCAAAGGATAAAAGGTACTCCGGGGATAACAGGCTGATCTCCCCCAAGAGCTCATATCGACGGGGAGGTTTGGCACCTCGATGTCGGCTCGTCGCATCCTGGGGCTGGAGAAGGTCCCAAGGGTTGGGCTGTTCGCCCATTAAAGCGGCACGTGAGCTGGGTTCAGAACGTCGCAAGACAGTTCGGTCCCTATCTGTTGTGGGCGTTAGATGATTGAGAGGACCTGCCACCAGTACGAGAGGACCGTGGTGGACAGACCGCTTGTGTATCGGTTGTGCCGCCAGGTGCAGCGCCGAGTAGCAATGTCTGGCAGGGATAAGCGCTGAAAGCATCTAAGCGCGAAGCCCACCTCAAGATGAATCATCTTTTAAGGGCCGCAGAAGACTACTGCGTTGATAGGAGGTCGGTGAAAGCACAGTAATGTGTGCAGCCTAGCCTTACTAATTGCCCGTTAACTTCCTTTTTTAAATTTTTCTTAGAACATTACCTCAGTTGCTCTGCTAGAGCACTCTCCCAACAACCTTGTCGGTGTTAAAAAATCTCGCACAAAGCGAGTATCCTCCTTCGCACTTTGTGCTATGGCGGATAAAAGAGTTGTTGGTGCCTTTGGCGATGGGGTTCACCTCTTCCCATTCCGAACAGAGCAGTTAAGCCCGTCAGCGCCGATGGTACTGGGTCAGATGTCCCGGGAGAGTAGGTCGGTGCCAACTCAATTTAACAAAATGCCTCGTTGTCTTCTGACAGCGGGGCATTTCTGTTTCTACCTCTTCTCATTCCGAATCCCGATGGTTAAGCCCGTGTTCTGGGCCGCCGGGGAAAGGCAGAAGAAGCTGTTGCCAAATATCAGCGGGTTGATTTGTATCTGCCTTGTCGGCAAACGTACCATTGCGCCCAATGATGAAGTATTGTGGGATGGCTTCCACCCCAAAGAGGACGCCAATATTGCGACTAACCCCAGCAGTAGACAACAAATGCCGCCCCTTAAATGCCCGTTCAACAAGGGCGGCTCTCCAGTTGTCTGCATCCGCATCCATAGAAACATTCACAATCTCAATGCCTTTTGAGTTGAATTCAGCCCATAGTCATCCATTATTTCCATTTTACGTAGGCAAGCTCCGCACCAACTTGCCCAAAAATTAAGATAGACTACCTTGCCACGCAGTTGCAACAGGCTGATTTCGTTTCCATCCGCATCGGTAGTTTCAAAGGCCGGCGCATAAGAGCCGGGTAAGACCCGAGCATACTTTTGGTATAAACCCTCTACTTTTCCGTCATACATTGAATACTCATTTGTTTGCAAAAAGTGGGTATAATGCGGCAATAAATCGCGGTATTTTTCTGCTGAAAAAGCGGTGCTAATAATTTCCGAACGGAAAAATGCAAGCGGCTTTCCGCTCAAAAGTTTGCCGGCAAGTTGATACTGACCTGCCCAAAAATCTGTTGGCTCACTGCTCGCTTTGGCCTGCTGTCGTGCCATGAATGCCAGCAAAAACTGTCGATACCATTCGCTTCCAAGTGATTCGGCTATAATGGGTGCTTCATACAGAAAGTCAAAAAAATCGGGCTGGATATTGTGCCGGCCACCGTACACATGGCCATACACCAGGAGGTGGTAAGCCCAGGAATAAGTGATTTCGGCATTAAGCCATTGGGCAAAATCTGACGAAATAGCACCGGGATCTTGTTGTTCAAACTTTTCAAAGAGTGCAATTGAAGCCGTTTTTAGACTGTCAAAATGGGCTTTTAGTTCGGCGGGTGGAAGGTCTTCCATCAGTTCGTTGAGCGACATTTCTACGGCTGTCCAGTATTGCCCGATTTTAAAGCGGATATTGTTGAATTCGTTGAAATCCAAGGGGTTTTGTCGAAGATAATCTGAAAGAAGACGGTTGTTCACCCCGGCCATTCCACCGAAATTAACGGCTAATGGAAATTGAAAGGCATCCATTTTAAGGGTTAAAGAATCATCTGGAGACAGGAAAATAGCCAGACTTTCGTCATTAAAAATCAGGAATGCCAACTGAGGTTCTGATAAGGTAGCCTCGATTGAAAAACGTGATTGACCGTCTAGGATACCCCGGTAGTGCCCATCGTGCCCATCTATATACCGCTGCGGTACGAGAACCTCTACTCGAGCACCAGGTGTGGCATTGCGGATTTGGCCTGTAACAAATGCTGCGTTCGCCAGTGTGGGCAATAGAAAAAATAAAACACTGAAAAGTTTTCCCATTTTTCTGCGATTAAGAAACAATGCCGAAAGATAAGCAGAAACGTAATGTAGCAATTTCCAAGTGGGAAAACCATGCGGGCAAGTTGTAATTTTGTGAGTAGATCCACCAATCACCCCTCCTTCGTCCCGAGCACTCGGGACTGCGGCGGGTAAACAATCCACCAATCACCAGTCACCATCCATGCTTTTCAACCTCGCTACCCAAGACTCTATCGCTAACCGTTTTATCGCGGAACTGCGTAATGCAGAAACCCAGCAGGACCGCCCGCGCTTCCGCCGCAATCTGGAGCGTGTAGGCGAAGTGTTGGCCTACGAAATCTCCCAAACACTTGTATACGAACCCGTTATAGTTGATACCCAGCTTGGTGCAGCGACTGTCATGCTCCCAACACAACGGGTAGTTTTGGCCACGATACTCCGCGCTGGGCTGCCCTTTCATCAAGGCATGTTAAACTACTTTGACGCGGCAGACAACGTATTTATCGCGGCCTACCGCAAGCACCACAAAGACGGATCCTTCGAGATTCAACTGGATTATATGAGCAAGGTTAATCTCGACGGCTGTGTACTCATCATCGCTGACCCAATGCTGGCAACGGGCGCCTCTGTGAATCTCGCACTCAAAGAACTTGAACGATTTGGCAAACCTGCTGCACTCCATGTAGCCACGGTGATTGCCAGTACTTCAGGGGTAGAAGCCGTGCGCCGCCGTTGGCCCAAGGCCCGCATTTGGGCGGGTGCAGTGGACGAGGAACTGACCGCTAAATCTTATATCGTACCAGGTTTGGGCGATGCAGGGGATTTGTCTTTTGGGGAGAAGCTCTGAACTTTTTCCGACCTTTGTCCCTATCATGGTACTTGAAGCCAAAGACATCCACAAATCATACGGCCCGCTTGAAATCCTCAAGGGAGTGAATCTCGAAATTCCCAAGGGTGAAATACTGAGCATCGTCGGCAAGTCCGGCGCGGGCAAAAGCACCCTGCTACATATTCTTGGTACGCTCGATTGGGCCGACCGGGGTGAAATGACAATTGCTGGTCAGCGCATTAAAGCGCTGAATGCCAATCAGTTGGCCGCTTTTCGCAACCAGCACATCGGGTTTGTATTTCAGTTTCACCATTTGTTGCCGGAGTTTACTGCGCTGGAAAACGTCTGCATTCCCGGGTACATTCAGCGCAAAAGCGATGCAGCGGTTAAACGTCGCGCGGAAGAACTGCTCGACTATCTCGGCCTTCATGACCGCCTCACGCACAAACCCATGCAACTTTCCGGCGGAGAACAGCAGCGCGTAGCTGTGGCCCGCGCACTGGTCAACCAACCCGACATCATCTTCGCCGACGAGCCAACAGGAAACCTGGACTCCAGTGCTTCCAAAGACCTACACCAACTCATCCGTCAACTGCGCGATGACTATGGCCAAACCTTCGTTATCGTGACGCACAACAAGGAATTGGCAGAACTTTCGGACCGGTGTCTGGAGATGAAAGACGGACTATTGGTGTAGACTAATAAACAGCAAAACCCTGACAGCCGTCAGGCAGGCGCAAAACAGGAGAATTTAAAATGAAAAATCGTGCCCTCAAGCCCCCCGTTACCGGTTTTGCTTTTTGTCTTTTCCTCCTTGCCTTTTGTGGTTTTAATTGTGCTCCTGTTCGTAAGCCAGCCATTGATTTTCAAGCCGTTAAATTTTCCAACCGACCCAAAAACATCATTTTTCTGATCGGTGATGGCATGGCAGCGGCACAGGTGTCGGCGCATATCTATTGGATGGGCGTGGGTAAAACTGTGTTCGAGAAATTCCCCGTAGTGGGCTTTCACAAGAGCCACGCGTCCGATTATCGGGTAACGGATTCGGCAGCTGGCGCTACGGCCTTTGCCTGCGGCGAAAAGACCACAGTTGGCGCCATTGGTGTGCTTCCTCCGGACGATCATCCTTGCCCTACCATCCTCGAAGACCTTGATCGTCGGGGTTTTGCAACGGGTATGGTAACCACCTGCACGGCTACCCACGCCACGCCTGCCTGCTTTATCTCCCACCGCGAACTTCGGGCATACACGGAGGATATTGCGCTTGACTACCTTCGTACGCCCTTCGATTGTCTTATTGCAGGAGGCGAAAATATGTTCAACCTGCGCCCTGACAAACTCAATTTGGTGGATTCGCTTCGGGCGCGCGGTTATGTTGTTAGGCTCGGCACTGGTTTTAATAATCTCCCGCTTGATGGTTCCCAGCCTTTTGTGAATTTCACCAATGAAATGGAACCAGTCACAGCACTCGCCGGGCGAACATATCTGCCAAAGGCCACCCGTTTAGCTTGTGATTTTCTGGAAAAACGTTCAGAAAAAGGGTTCTTTTTGATGGTAGAAGGTAGTCAAATTGATTGGGCCAGCCATTCCAACAATCACCAATGGCTTCGTGCCGAAATGGCTGATTTCGACAAAACAGTACGAGCAGCCATGGAGTTTGCTGCTTCCAATGGCGAAACCCTTGTCGTTGTCACGGGCGACCATGAGTGCGGCGGTCTTGCCCTCACGCAGTCGGAATTTCGCAAACAGTTCAAGCCATCCTTTTCTACCAAAGTGCACACAGCTGCCATGGTGCCAGTATATGCCTACGGTCCTCAGGCGGCGTTGTTTTCCGGGGTTTACGAGAATACTGAGATATATTTTAAGATGCGGGCGGCATTAGGGTTTGAAAGTTTCAAGTAAAAAGTTTCAAGTATAAAGTCCAAAGGGATGTGGAACTTGAAACTTTATACTTGAAACTCTTAACTTGATACTATTAAAAATTATCTTTGGAAATCACTGCGCGAATCCCCCCTCTTTCAAAACTTTCGGGAACATTCCCTTTGAATACAAAATATATTGCCTTACTTTTGCCCCCGCTAAAAGCGGATGGATAGGCAATAACTGCCGTTTGACCCTCGGAAATTCGTTTTTGGTTTACCCGCCATAGCTTTAGCGAAGGCGGGCTTCTCTATCACCTCATCACTTTATAACAATGGCAGTCTATTACAGCAAAGAAAAAATCGCCGAGATCACAGCGAAGTATGGCGAAAAGCCCAACGACACGGGCAACACAGAAGTACAAGTGGCACTACTTACCTACCGCATTGAGTGCCTTTCCGATCACCTTCGCAAGTTCAAAAAAGACCACTCTACGCGCCGCGCCCTGCTCACAATGGTAGGCCAACGCAAAAGTTTCTTGTCTTACTACGCCAAGAAAGACATTTACAAATATCGCGCACTTATCGAAAAACTCGGTCTGCGTAAATAGTCAAGCCTTACAAAAATCCGTCCCGGTTCAATGAATTGGGGCGGATTTTTTTACCTCCCTCAAGACCGTTATTGAAACCCGCCTACCTTAATAAATCCGCCCCGAGAATTGGGACGTTCAGATATTTTTCACCCGTCCGGGTTTGTGCAGAGCAACGCGCTTTTCGCTAAAAATGCCCCTCAGATACGGGGAAAACTTGCCAAAAACGGGGATTAATGTTCCCCCACACAAAGACACAGGCGAGGACGTTGTCCTTATTTCCCTGCCTCTTTGTGTGATTTTTCGGTTTTTGCGCATTTTCCCCACAGCCTGAATCGGCTTTTCTGTAAACTGCTACTGCTAAGTGCCACTGGCTACCGCCAACTGCCACTGCCTTCTGCTTCCAAACCTCGGGCATAACTTGTTCTTTTACAATGGGAAAGCAAATCCCGCTGCGTATCACGTTTAACCTACCTGACGGACGTGAGATCGCGCTCGAAACGGGCAAACTGGCCGCGCAAGCCGACGGTGCCGTATTGCTCCAAATGGGCGACACGATGCTTCTTTGCACGATTGTCAGTGCTCAAAAGGCCAAAGAAGGCCAACCTTTCTTCCCGCTCTCAGTGGATTACCAGGAAAAATTCGCCGCAGTAGGCCGTATCCCTGGCAACTTCTTCCGCCGTGAAGCCCGGATTTCGGATTATGAAATCCTCATTTGCCGTCTTGTGGATCGGGCCCTGCGCCCGCTGTTCCCTGATGGCTACATGAACGACACACAGGTAATCATCAACCTGATCAGCGCCGACAAAGACATCATGCCAGACGCTTTGGCTGGTTTGGTCTGTTCGGCAGCTGTTGCGGTGAGCGACATCCCTGTTGAAGCCCTCTTCTCCGAAGTTCGTGTGGCCCGGATAAATGGTGAGTTCGTCATCAATCCAGGTCGTAAAGCCCTCGAAGCGGCTGACATGGATTTCATTGTAGCGGCTACCAAAACCGACATCACGATGGTGGAAGGTGAAGCCGATGAGTGCCAGGAAGCTGAACTTGTGGCTGCGATGAAATTCGCGCACGAAGCTATCAAAACCCAGATCGAAGCGCAAGAGCGCTTGGCTGCATTGGTAGGCGAAAAAGCGCTGGTAAAACGGCCATTGCCAGAAGTGCCTGAAAACGAAGCGCTGAAAATGCGCATCGAAGCCCTCGCCAGCGCAGACATTTATACCCTCGCCCGCAGTGCTGCTGACAAAGACACACGCAAAACGCGTCTGGAAGAAATCAAGACCGAGACGATGGCCAAGGTGCTCGAAGAGTTTGGCGAAGAAACCATGGCGGAGTGGAAATTGGCTGCTGAACGCTACTTTGACAAACTCAAAAAGCACGTCATCCGCGACATGGTGCTGACCGACAGCAGACGTCTTGACGGCCGCAAGTTTGACGAAGTGCGCAGCATCTGGTGCGAAGTAGATTACCTGCCCTCTGCGCATGGTTCGGCCCTCTTCACACGTGGAGAAACGCAATCGCTCACCTCTCTTACCCTTGGCACCAAGCAAGACAAAGCGTTGATAGACATTGCGTTGGATCCCCATGATGACAAATTCCTGTTGCATTACAATTTCCCACCTTATTCAACAGGCGAGGTGAAACCTATGCGCGGCCCAGGTCGCCGGGAAGTTGGCCACGCCAATTTGGCGGGACGCTCCATCCGTAAAGTGTTCCCAGCGGATTTTGCTTACACCGTGCGTGTAGTGTCGGATATTCTTGAATCGAACGGTTCTTCCTCCATGGCTACCGTGTGCGCCGGTTCGCTTGCGCTGATGGACGGTGGTGTGCCGCTTAAGGCACCCGTAGCAGGAATCGCCATGGGCGCTATAGCCGATGAAAAAGGCCGTATCGCGATCCTTTCTGACATCCTTGGCGACGAGGACGCATTGGGTGATATGGACTTCAAAGTGACCGGGACTGCCAAGGGCATTTGCGGTACACAAATGGACATCAAAATTGACGGGATGCCTTACGAGATGCTTACCAAAGCACTCTTGCAAGCCCGCGAAGGACGTTTGCATATCCTGGGCGAAATGGCAAAAGCGATTGCAGCGCCCCGTGAAGACCTCAAACCACATGCCCCTCGCGTGGTAGAGTTCCGCATTGAGCGCGACTACATCGGCGCGGTCATCGGGCCTGGTGGTAAGATCATTCAAGAAATGCAGCGCCAGACTGGCACGACCATCAGCATCGAAGAGGACGAAAAAGGTGGTATCGTGGCTATTTTCGGCCCAAATAAGGAAGCACTGGATTCGGCTTACGCCCGTATTCAACAAATCGTGTTCATGCCAGAAGTGGGTTCCATCTTCGAAGGCGAAGTGGAAGAACTGGCTGATTATGGCGCGTTTATCAAGTTCAAAGGCAAAACTGGTTTGTTGCACGTGTCAGAATATGACCACCGTCGTATCGAACACATCAGTGAAGTGCTGAAAGTGGGCGAAACGGTTAAGTTCAAAATTTTGGACGTAGACCCAAAAACGGGCAAGATGAAACTCTCTCGCCGTGCTATTGTAGCCAAACCTGATGGCACCATGCCTACGGATGAGGAGAACGAAGCCCGCGCTAATCGCGGAGGTGGCGGCGACCGTGGCGGAGATCGCCGTGGTGGCGGCGGAGGTGGTCGTGGCGGCGATGATCGTCGTGGCGGCGGAGGCGGTGGCCGCGGAGGCGATGACCGCAGAGGTGGAGGTGGTGGATTTGGTGGAGGTGGCAGAGGCCGATAGGTTACTATTTTAGGAGGCAACTTCACGGAGCCTCCTGAATTGCAAGAATATCAACCCCGTTGAGCGCGTGCGTTCAACGGGGTTTTTGTTTACCCAAAAATGATTCACTCAGTCAGAATAGGTATTCGCCTTATCAGGTGGTTGGCTTAGTAAATACAGGATTTGGCGTAATTATTTTGGGCAACATTTGTCATCTAAAAACTTGAATTAGGAAAATTGCGCAAAGAGACATATTAATAACATGCAATAATAAAAATTTTGAGGCTGACAAATATCAATAATACCGAGGCTTGTATCATTAACACTTTTGTCAAGTGTAATTGTCCAATTCATTCTTCACCCAAACAAAAAAGGTCATGAAAAAAGCGATTTACATCCTTAGTCTAGCTCTAGCCTTGCTAGCGCTTTCTTGCAGCCAAAACACGGACGTTTTGATTCAAGAGTTACCCAATAGTGCACAGGAATTTCTGGACGCCGAAGCTGCTTTTAATGGGATACCTACCGAAGGCAATTATCATCGCAAGATTCCAAGTTATCTCAATGTGTTGGGCATGCACGTGGCGCAGGCTGATAATCAAAAGGCAGGACTTGGCAGGGTGCTTTTCTACGACAAAAACCTCTCCAAGGATAGCAAGATTTCTTGTGCCTCTTGCCACAAACAATCAAATGCTTTTTCCGACAATGTGGCCTTCAGTGTTGGTGTTGAAGGAAACTTGACTTCGCGCAACGCACAACCTTTGGCCAACGTAGCCAGTTTTTCAGCACATTACAGCAACATTAGAGGGAAGATGCCGCTACTATTTTGGGACGAGCGTGCATCGGATGTTTCTGTACAAAGCCGCCAGACTTTTGCCAATCCCTTGGAAATGGGAATGGAAATGGCTGATGTTGTAGACCGTATAAAAGCGCAAAACTATTATCCCTACCTCTGGAGAAATGTGTTCGGAGACTTTGAACCCACCGAAGAACAGGTGCTGGAGTGTCTTCAGGAGTTTGTGGGTGCTATGGGAAGTCACAATTCGGCTTTAGATAATTCCTTGGAACAAGCCATGGAACTGTTCGATGTGCCCACTATAACGCAGATAGATACTATAATCACAGCGTTCTATTATGGAGGAAGTGACACTATCATTAACACAGTTGTTGCTGGTCTGCCCGGCATGTCATTAAGTCAAAATCGTGGGCGCGATATTTTCGTAGCCAATTGCACGAAGTGTCATTCTCCGGTTCGTCCATTCCAAGAAGTTTTTGCAGCCTGCAATGGGCTGGATATGGAATATTCAGACAAAGGCCTGGCAAACCTGACGGGAAAATCTACTGATGCTGGGGTGTTCAAATCACCTTCACTTCGCAACATTGCGTTTACAGCACCCTATATGCACGACGGACGTTTCAAAACACTTCAGGAAGTGGTTGATTTTTATAGCGAAGACGTAAAGCCGCACCCCAACCTTCACGCGGAAATGTTGCGCAATGGGGGAGATCCAAACCTTCATTTGACTGCCCAAGACAAGCAGGATTTGATCGCCTTCCTGCACACTTTTTCAGATGGTGTAATTGCTAATGACCACCGCTTTTCCAATCCATTCAAAAAATGAAGCATTATGGTCTCTTGCTGCTTTTGATTGCAATACCAGACCTGTTTTATGCCCAACGCCGTCATGCCTTGAAAGCAGACCTGACGGCGTTAGCAAGAAACAGCTTAAGGTTTGCGTATGAATTTAAGCTGAATCATAAGTCAAGTCTTGAACTTGCCGTTGGCTTTCAAAAGCATGAAACCCAGCCAGATTGGCTGTTCAATGGCGACCAGATTGTGCACTATTTACAGCGAAAAACAGAGGTGTTTGACCATGGTGGCCGATTTGTTGAATCGAGTGGTTGGCAAAATGTAGAATCCCAGCCATTGCCGGATGCTCCCGAGCATTTGCCGCTACAATCTTCTAATTTAAGGCTTGGATGGCGGTTTAATTTTTCCAAAGACCAAAGCAAGTGGCACTTCTTCTTACAGCCAGGCTTACAGGTTTCCAATCTGCGCTATTTCGAAATTAAAGGTGGAAAACGCCTTGAGTGGCAGAACGAGACGATTACTACTGGAGGGATTGATCCTTACACCCTTAGGATAGAAAGCACTTCTGCTTTGTACGAGCAGACCCGTTTCATGCGCATTAAGAATGAGTGGTTTGGCGCTTTCACATACGATCTAGGTTTTGTCCGCAAATTGGGCAAACACTTATTTCTGGAGGGGCGTTTGAGTGCAGGGGGTGGTTTAACTGTTCCCTATAAATCGCCTCGCCCGCACGTGAATATTCGAGGGTTGTGGGCTGAGCCTTTAGTGATGGCAGGGTGGAAGTTTTAGTAGGGTGACGTGTGGCAAACCTTAGGTGTGCCATCAAGGAGAAAACGCCACCAAAAAAATATTCCCCCCCTAACCACAAAACCCCCCACAACAACCACCGAAAACCACCGAAGACCGGTTTTCCTTTTCCAGGAACCCCCCAAAAAATTTCCCCAAAAAAACCCCCCTTTTGCCCCCTCGGCTTTTTTCCCGCTTCTTCCCTTTTCCCCATTCTTTTGTACAATATTGTAAAAAACCGGGGGCCCCCCGCCCCGCCCCCCCCCCCCACGAAACAAAACAAAAAAAACAAAGGAAAAAGGCACTGGAAATTATAAAGGGGTTTAATTTTTTATTCCAGGCCCGAAAAAAAACAAGGGGGGGGGGGGGGCGCGCTTCTCCCCAAAAACACAAAATAAAAAGGGAAACGCGGCGACCGCTCTGGACAGGAAGTGTGGGGGGGTGGTTTTTTTCTATTTTTCCCGCAGCCCCCTTTTTCGGGCCGGGTCTGGGTCTCGGTGGGGGGGGGTGGGGATTTTTTTTTTTTTTTTGTTGGGTTGGGGAAAGGGTACGCTGTTTGTGCGATAACTCACTTGCAAAAAATCAACTTATGCTCGACTGGCATGAGTTCAAATATGAAACGTTGCGAGAGATTCCGCCTGAAAGTTTGTTGAAGATTTGGTGAGTACCTAACGTGTGGCACACCTTTGAGGTGTGCCACACGTTCAATCACTACCCTCCTATTATGCGACACTTTCTACCCGCCTTTTTTACGCTTTTCACCCTGCCCATATTCGCGCAAACTTTCCCCACACCACCCCAGTTTTTATTGAAACCTGCGTCCCGGTATCGAGCGATACCATTCGTGTGTGCAACGGCACGGGTTGCGACTTTGACAATGATGAATTGCAAGCGGCACTCAATACTGCCCAGGCAGGCACCATTATCTTGCTTGAAGCGGGCGCCACTTATACCGGCCCCTTTACGCTTCCAGAAAAACCAGCATCTCCGGGATGGATCACAGTGCGCACTGCTGCTTCAGACGCTGCACTTCCACCTGCCAATACACGCATAACACCAGCCTTTGCCTCGGTATTACCCAAAATCATAGCGCCGCCCTTTTTGCAGGCCATCGTCACCCAGAGCCGCGCACACCACTGGTATTTTCTTGGTGTTGAGTTTGCCAGCGCTGCATTCAGCTATAACATCGTCGCCATCGGGAACGGTGAATCCAGCGAATCCAATCTACCGCATGACCTGACTTTCGACCGAGTATATGCCCACGGCCACCCGACCCAGGGAAGCCGTCGCGCATTTGCTGGCAATGGTTTTCGAATTGCCCTGGTGAATAGTTGGGTGAGCGATTGCAAAGAAGTAGGTGCTGACAGTCAGGCCTTCTGCGCCTGGAACGGCACGGGCTTCAAACTTGTCAATAATTATTTGGAAGGTGCAGGTGAAAACGTGATGTTCGGCGGAGCCAGACCCAGTGTCCCAGGCCTCGTTCCTTCTGATATCGAAGTGCGCAACAATCACTTTTTCAAACCATTGGCCTGGGCCATCTGGTCGCCTGAATATGCTGGTACGCCCTGGTCAGTAAAGAATATTTTTGAATTGAAAAACGCGCAGCGGGTGTGGGTTCAAGGCAATGTGCTGGAACAAAATTGGGCGCATGCACAGACAGGCTTTGCCGTGCTATTCACGCCGCGAAGCGAGGATGGCTTCGCCACTTGGGCAAGGGTCCACGACGTGCTTTGGGAAGACAATATCCTGCGCCATACTGCCGGCGGCTTCAACACCAGCGGGCGCGATGGAAACTTCCCCATCGCAGGCACAGCGCGCATTCTTATCCGAAACAACCTGATCGAAGACCTTGACCCTGCTGCCTGGGGCAATGGATCGGGCCGGGTTTGTCAGGTGCTTGGGCCAGTCCCTGATTTCACATTTGAGCACAATACGGTCCTTAACACGGGCAATACTTTTCTCAATGCCGACAGCCCCAATTACCCAAACATGAACTTCACCTATCGCGATAACATTGTTTCTTACGCAAATTATGGTGCACATGGTAGTGGAACAGGTGTCGGCAACGGTTGCTTCAATGTTTATTTTCCGCAGGTGAATTTTACAAACAATGTCATCGCTGACGGCGCCTCAGGCAATGGTGGCACACCAGGCAATTATCCTCCTAACAACTTCTTCCCGGCCACTATGCTGAACGTGGGATTCATGAATTATAATGGTGGTCAGGGTGGCGATTACCGACTGACAGCAGCCAGCCCCTACTACCAGGCCGCCACGAATGGCGCCGATATAGGTGCTAATATCGACTCTTTGATGTTGCACACAGCGGGGGCTATTCCGGGTGTTTTTCCGGCTTGTCCCGATGCTACAAGCTCAGTTACACCGCCTTTAGACTTCCGAACGACGTTGAGCGTTTTTCCAAACCCTGGCTCGGCAAGTTTTACAGTGCAAGGTTTAAGCCCAAATGAGGCGACGAATGTGCGTATTGAAGTTTGGGATGTCCAGGCTTGCTTGCGTGCCGTATCCTTCGCAGGAACAGATGTGAGCACCGAAGGGCTGTCCGATGGGATGTATCTGATTCGTGTTTTGGAACGGAATCGAGCACAGGTAATAAAATGGGTGAAAAGAGGCAGGTGAAATTCTCTTGCCTTTAAATCAATGACACTTAAAATAATCAAACGGTTCCAAACACTCCTGGCATCTGAACAAGGCCTTGCATGCCGTGGAACCAAATTGCGAAATCATTTCTGTGTCGTTAGAGCCGCAATGTGGGCAAACCAAAGCGCGGCGTTCTCCAAACAAGGCTTTTTTATCAAGACTGGCTTCGGCAGGAGGCAATACCGTATTCCTGAAGTTTTCGGCGGCCTTCTTCAGAGAGCCAGTCCGTTGTCCAGGCGGGAGAGAGAATCGTTTTAACGCGAACATTTTCAAAACCTGCTTCTTGCAAGGCTGCCCGGATATTTACCTCTATTACGCCCATAGCAGGACAGCCGCTGTAAGTGGGCGTTATCACAACCTCCAATGCCCCATCTTCGGCGATGCGCACATCCCGGATGATGCCGAGATCGTCCACCGTGAGCACGGGGATTTCGGGGTCCGTCACGGATTCGAGGGTCTGGCGGGCGCGGAGCAGGAGTTCGTTATTGCTGGGCATTTTTTTAATAAAGTGTGGCACACCTCTTAAGAGTGCCACACTTTGCATAGAACACATTACCTACGGCTTTGTGTTCCCGAAAGCTTCTTGCCAAGCCAATATTCCCCCTTTGAGGTTCAGGACATTTTTGAAGCCATTGGCGAGCAGAAGTCCCTGTGCCATTGCCGATCGGGAGCCAGAGCGACAATGCAACACAATTAGATCGTCTTTGTGCTCGTCGAGTTCGTACATCGAATTCACAAGGGTATTTAGCGGGATAAGTTGCGCACCCAGGTTGAATTCTTCAAATTCCCATGATTCGCGCACGTCAATGAAGACGAATTGCTCGCCTGCTTCGAGCTTTTGTCGGAGGTCTTGAACTGTGATTTCCATGTGCGAAGGTTTTGAAAAATTTTTTAGATCCTTGGGGAAATCTTCTATAGCATGAGATGTCACCGCTTCGCTGCTCTAATCTCCTCCACCCTTCCTACTTTTGCCGTTTATTAAAAAATAACATGGCAAGAAAGCAATACACGCTTCCCAATATCTTCATTCACGGCATCGCGGATAGAGGCAAAGGGGTGGGGCGAACCGAAGAGGGCATGGCCGTTTTTGTAGATGGCGCGGTTCCTGGCGACATAGTGGATGTGTTCGTGCAAAAAAAGAAGGGCGGCTTTGCAGAAGGCAGGGTCGAAAACATGGTAACGCCATCGCCCGACCGGGTGGAGGCTTTTTGCCAGCATTTTTCGATCTGTGGCGGATGTAAATGGCAAAACCTTGACTACGAAGCACAGCTCCGGCACAAACAGCAGGTGGTAGAAGACGCGCTTCTCCGTATCGGCAAAATCGAAATTGGGGAATTCCTGCCCATACTTGGCGCTCCGGAGACGGTATTTTACAGGAACAAACTGGAGTTTGGGTTTTCCAACAAGCGCTGGATTTTGGAAGGGGAATTTTCAAAGGAAGAGGCACCAGATCCAGAAGTGACACTTTTTGAAAAAGTGTCACTTCTAAAGCCGGAGCTCTACGGTCTGGGCTTCCACAAAGCCGGATTCTTTGACAAAATCATTGACATTCAAAAATGCTGGCTGCAAGCCGAACCCTCTAATGAATTGCGGAATACCTGCCGGCAAATCGGGCTTGATCAGGAATTGGAATTCTACGACCCGCGCCACCACAAGGGTTTTTTACGCAACCTTATGGTGCGCCTCACCACTACGGGCGAACTGATGCTCCTCGTAAGTTTTGCGCAGAACCGCCCGGATGCTATTGCCCGGTATTTGGACGCGATTTTGGAAAAATTCCCGGAAATGACGACGCTGGTATACTGCATCAATACAAAATTGAACGACTCCATGTTTGGGCTTGAAATGCAGACTTATCGCGGTAAAGGATATGTAGTGGAACAACTCGGAGACCTGAAATTCAAGATCGGTCCTAAGTCGTTTTTCAAACCAATTCCTTGCAGGGCAAACAGTTATACGATGTCGCCGCCGAATTTGCCGGGTTGACAGGGAATGAAAATGTGTACGATTTGTACACGGGAACAGGAAGCATCGCATTGTATCTTGCGCGGCAATGTCGGGCGGTAGTGGGTATTGAAGAAATACCGGAAGCCATTGTTGATGCGGAGGAGAATATGCGGCTGAACGGCATTACAAACGCCACCTTTTATGCCGGGGATGTGAAGTCGGTGCTTTCTCCAGAGTTTGTACAAAAACATGGTCGGCCTGATGTGTTGATAACTGATCCGCCACGTGCTGGAATGCACTCGAAGGCTGTAGAATTTTTGCTGGACTTGGCAGCGCCGCGCATCGTTTATGTCAGTTGTAACCCTGCCACTCAGGCTCGTGATCTACAACTCTTATCTGAAAAATATGCCGTGCTGAAGGTGCGGCCCGTGGATATGTTTCCGCATACGCATCACATTGAGAATGTTGCGTTGTTGGAGTTAAAAGTATCAAGTTAAAAGTATCAAACCAATTGAATCCTTTGATTGAAGATTGCAACTTAGAACTTGTCACTTTTAGCTTGTTACTTGCTTACTTAAGAAACTGACTGTCAATCATGTTCAGCCTACTCAGTAAATTCATATTCTGGCTATTTGGCTGGAAAATTACAGGGCACTACCCCCGTGAATTAACCCATGTGGTCATTGCCGTGGCACCGCACACTTCCACCTGGGATTTTTTTCTTGGGGTGCTGACCAATAGCGCGGGGCAGTTCCATGCCAATTACATGGGCAAGCATACGCTGTTCAAACCGCCGTTTGGCTTTATTTTTCGCTGGCTCGGCGGCATTCCCGTGGACCGATCAAAAAACCACAACCTCGTGGCTGCTACTGTAGAAGCCTTTAAGCGCGAGCCGCGTATTCACCTTGTCATCGCTCCTGAAGGGACACGAAAAAAAGTGAGCAAACTGAAAACTGGTTTTTACCACATTGCCCGGCTAGCGGGGGTGCCGATTTGCTTGTGTAAATTTGACTACTCCAAGCGCGAGGTATTTTTTGACCCCGTGCTTTTTTACCCTACTGATAATGAGGAAGCGGATATGGCTTATATCTGGGAGTATTTTAAGGGGGTTAAAGGGGGGAATCCGGAATTGGGGGTGGGGTAGGGGGAAGGGGCAGTTTGCAGTAGCAGTATACAGTAGCAGTAGGCGGTTGCAGTTTTACCCATGTAGCTCAAGCGTAGGTGGGGGCAGTGAGGAAGAAGTAATGTTTTTTTGGCAAAGTGTCGCTTCTGTACACTTCCCTTGGGCAGCGTCTTACCCAACCCTCCGTATCTTCAACGCGTAATCTTTCCTATTATACTATTTTCCACCTTTTCAAACGCCTGATTTATGAAAAGCCGATTTTTACTCGCTTCACCCGCTTTACCCGCCGTAGCTTTAGCGAAGGCGGGCTTGCCATTACCCTATAAATCTTTTTCACCCGCCGTAGCCTTGGCGAAGGTGGGCCTCATTTTCATTTTCAGTTTTTTTACTTCCAATCTCCTCGCCCAACAAGACAGTATCTTCATTTTCGGTTTTGCACAACCCACCTGTGGCTGCGATGGTTTTATTGATATAACTGCGACGGGAGGAGGGCCTACGCAACCACCCAATCCTTCCTATTTTTACCAATGGTCAAATGGCGTGACCTCACAAGACATATTCAACCTCTGTCCAGGTCAATATTGTGTCACAGTTATCAACGGCAATAATCCCAATACTTCCATGGGAATCGAATGCTTCATCGTAGAACCGGTTCCTTATATTCCCCTAAAAATAGTTTCCAGCAATACTGCTCCCTGTAATGCTGACAGCACAGGCATTAGCAACGACTGCGAAAAAGTATGCCCTGGCACCACCGTTACTTATTCCGTGTCGGTGCCAAACCCAGCCGGTACAAGCTCACAATTTGGATGGCAGGTATCGGGTGCTGTTAGCTGGGTTGTGAATACGAACAATTCTCCATTTTTCTCCAGCATCACCGTCACATGGGGTGGCCCAGGCATTGGAACTGTCGTGGTCTTTAACGATAGTTCTACGGGATGCTCAGGTGAGGATGTATTGTGTGTCACCATCATTCAAGAGCCTAATGCTGACTTTTCAAGCAGTCCCGCAGCCACCATAGCTGGAGGCCCGCTCCAAGTCTGTTTGGGTCAAGTAGTAAATTTCCAAAATCTCAGCACTGGCGGTGCGGACTCCTACGAATGGCTTTTCAGCGATGACCTTAGCACAAGTTCGGCAGAAAATCCGCAGCATACATATCTCACTCCAGGCACCCACACCGTTCGGTTGATCGCCCGCAGCAATTGCCTCTGTGCAGATACCACCACGATGGATGTGGAAGTCCTTGATGCCCAAGCCCCCACGCTCGATTGTGTGTCCACCATTTGCCCGGGAGAAACGGTCACCTATACTGCATCCAATGCTTGCGCGCCTTTTTCGTGGAGCGTAAGTAGTGAAGGCACGGTGCTCAATGGCGGGACACCTACGTCCGACACGATCTCTGTCCAATGGAACAGCGGTCCAATCGGTACTATTACTTTGGGGGCAGCGCCTTGTTCTGGCGCAGCCTGCCCCTTGGCTGGAGTGATCGAAATTCCGATTATTACAAATAATGCACAAATACGGGGAGAAGAACGTGTCTGCCCTGGCGCCACGGAGGTTTATACCATTGCACCCTTTGGCGGAACGGGATTTGTGTGGTCCTTGCCTACGGGAGGTATCATCGTGGACGGACAAGGAACCAACCGCGTTACGGTGGACTGGAGCACTTCGCCAAACCCGGCCCCTTTGGCGGACCATTCCCTGTATGTCCAGTACACCAACTGCTATCTGGGTTGTGGAGGCGCGGATTTAATTCACGTGCGTATTCTTTCGTCCTTTTCAATCAACGGCCCTATAGAACTTTGTCAGGATGCGAGTGGTAGTTTTAGCTCCTTGTTGAACTACGACAACTCGCCCATTCTCTGCAACTGGACCCTCACGGCACCCAATGGCAGCACGGCTTGGACTTCGCCAGCAGCCACGAGTACCCCGAACATTCCGTTCCTGAGCGGCCCCGGCGTTTATCGGCTTTGGGCAACTCCTGCCGATGCGAACCAAACCTGTTCGAATGGCGCCGATTGGGCGATCAGCGTTCGTGCTCTTCCCGCTGACCCTACAGGGATTTCAGGTGAAACGAATATTTGTCCCGGAACAGCTTATACCTACGAAGCCACAGGGTTGCCAGTAGGATCAAACATTCGTTGGACCCTACAAAACGGCGCAGGAGCACCACAAACATTAGCTGGCAACCCGCTTAACGTGACCTGGGGAAATACCGGACCATATTGGCTCACGGCTGCCCAGGTGAGCAGTGATGGTCTCGGATGTCTCTCTGACACCGTGGGTTTGGTTGCGACACGCATTGCCGCGCCTACCCTTTCCGGAACCCCGGTTGTTTGTGAAGATTCTAAGGGCAGTTACTCCATGCTGAACCTTCAAAATGTTGACATTCAATGGAGTATAAGCCCTCCAACGGCCGGGGCGATCGCTGACGGGCAAGGCACGAACAATGTAGAAATCTTTTGGAACCAGCCTGGTGGCCATGTGATAACGGTGTCTGTATGCAACGAGAGTGCGCAACTTCCAGTTACGGTTTTGACCAATCCTGACCCTGTGCCGCAGTACCCAGCCGGGCTATGCCCTGGTGCGACGGCTTTGGTTCAGACCGCCTCACCTTACTCAAATTATATTTGGAAAAACGAATCAGGGGTGATTTTGAGTAATGCCGCGACCACCACTTTGGGCGAAGGCGTTTATTCTATTGATGTCATTGACGCAAACGGTTGCGCAGGCGCATCGGTATTTACTATAGAAAGTTGGGATGCCCCGGATGTATCGCTCACGACTGCCGACCCAACGGGCTTTTGCAACAACTCCTATACGGTTTCCCTTACTGCTTTGACCAATACGGACGCGAACTATACTTACCAATGGTTCCGAGATGGCAACCTGATTGGCGGAGCAACGGGAACTACCCATTTTTCCAATCAATATGGAATTTACACAGTACAAGCCACGAACTCAAATGGATGTACCGCATCGGCTGGGCCAATCGTGATTTTTGAAGATTGCGGCAGCGGTGGTGGGCCAGTATGTACGGTTTGTAGTGGCGGCCCATTGTGCCCTCCGGGTGTGATTCAATGCGTGCCAGATTTGACTCCACGCTGTGATTCATTTGTAATTGTATTGAACGATTACACAGGGCTTTATGTGCCTGGCAGTGCTCAATGGACAACAGGGATTTCCGGCGGGGCAATAATTGGCACAGCCACTGGTGATAACCCAAGTTTTGTATATCCCAACGCGGGCAAGTATATTGTGGCAGTCCTAGTGCAATTTTCGGACGGCTCTTTTTGCAACGCACTTGATTCGGTTGACGTGGAGGCTGTAGCGCGTTTTGATGCCCAGATTGCTTGCCCCGGAGCGATGACCGATTTTGAAAATCGAAGTGAACTCTTGCCCGAAGCCAACATCACCAACTATACCTGGAATTTTGGCGACCCAGCATCCGGGGTGAACAATATTTCAAGTTTGGAAGACCCTTCCCACGCTTTTTCTCCTGCTGGAATTTATGGGGTTAATCTTACCATAACCTCCGGAAGCGGTTGTACCTCTAGTGTCTCAAAACAGATTGAAATACCTGATTCTGACCCACCCGTCTTTGCAGATCCCGCAGCCAGATGCGCAGGCAATGCCCTCGAATTTGCAGCAACTCCAAACCCGGACATTATAGAACTAAGTTGGGATTTTGGAGACCCGGCGTCTGGCCCTTCCAACGATGCGATGGGGAACACAGTGTACCATAGTTTCCCTGCGGGCACTTATACCGTGATAGCCACTTCAGTCAATGTGTACGGCTGCGCCGCTACATTTACAAGCAATATCACGTTGCAACCCAGCGCATTAAGCGGCAACATCAGCCCCGCCAGCCCCGGACCGATTTGTGAGGGCAGCAACATCACGCTCACAGCCCCTGCTGGCGCGGTTTCATACCTTTGGTCGGATGGCAGCAACACTACTACGCAAACGCTAACCACAGGGGAGGAAGGCTCATACAAGGTTACCCTTACTGACGCGAACGGCTGCACTTATTCGCCGCCTGCGGTAAATGTAGAAATAAACCCGGCGCCAGACGCTTTGATTAAAGCTTTGCTGTTCAATGAATTGGGCCAAGTAATTGCCAATGCATACCCAACCGTGACGATTTGTGAAGGCGAGGATTTGGCTTTGCAGGCCATTAGCAACGGAGCAGGCACTTATACATGGTCGGGGGGCAATGGCATTGACCAGGTTGTGTTTTTCACCGACGCCCGAAATACGCTCTTGTCTGTCGGTTCCCATCTTTATTCAGTGACGGTGACAAGCCTGAGCACGGGTTGCACCGCTGTTTCTGACCCGTTTTTAGTGACGGTGAACCCAGTTCCGACGGGATTTTTTATCGGCAGCCAAACATTCTGCGCAGGCGATCCAAACATTATAAACTACTTCGGCCCGACTCCGCCCAACTGGCAGTTTTTCTGGAATACTGGGGCGAGCGGCACAACACTCACTACAGAAGATCCGGGTAGTTACTATCTCCGTGTCATCAATGAATTTGGTTGCGAGGCAAAAAGCAATGTGCAGCCCATACTTCCTGGTCCGCAAGTGAGCAGTATCCCGGCAGGCTGCCACACCCGCTGCAGTCCTGACACGCTTTGTATCCCCAACTTGCCCAATATCATTTCGTGGCAATGGTATTTGGATGGCAACCCCATTCCCGGAGCGACTTCGGCCAATTTTATCGCACAACAAAGCGGCACCTATTGGGCTGAATTGACCGACATTTTTGGTTGTTCCGCCGAGAGCGATCCATTGTCGCTCAACTTGTTTACAGGTTATGGGAACATTCTGGGCCAGGTGTGGTCGGATGTGAACAACAACGGACTGATTGACCCTGCTGACACCCTGCTTTCGGGTGTGACGGTGGTGGTGTATCAAAATGGAACATTGTATGATGCGGAAACCTCAGGGGTAAACGGCGATTTCGCGCTAACGAACGTACTTTCTACCAACTACACCTTCTCGGTTGACCCATTTTCGCTGCCACCCGGTTGGTCAATCGTTATTGGAAATGACCAGACGACGCTTTCAGGCTGTGACGTAGTAGGCGATGCAGATTTTCTGTTGCACTTTGGCTGTCAGGCATTTGGGACGTTACAATTGACTGCGTGTCCTGGAGGTTTTGCCACCTACAACGGCACTAACATCTCGGTGGGCGGTTCGCAAACATTCTTACTGACCTCTGCGCAGGGCTGCGATTCGACTCTAGTGGTAAGTGTGGTGGCTTTGCCGACTTCTTCCAATTCGCTTACACTGAGCGCATGTCCGGGAGGAACAGCCAATTACAATGGTACCAACATACCTGTCGGCACAAGCCAGAATTTCACCCTGACCAATTCAGTAGGCTGCGATTCCATCGTGACGGTCACGGTGTCGGCTTTGCAAACTTCCGCGAGTTCGCTCACTTTAAGCGCATGTGCTGGCTCAACGGCAAATTACAACGGCACCAACATGCCCATTGGCACTACCCAGGATTTTACCCTGACCAATTCAGTAGGCTGCGATTCTGTCATAACCGTGACGGTGGCAGAAGCGCCCCATTTTGTTGTTTTTGTGGATGCTGCCGTTTGTCAAGGCTCTTTTATCAATTATCAAGGAAACCAGATTCCGGCAGGTTCAACGCTTGTTATCACCCAGGTCAATGCAGACGGCTGCCTCGATTCTAGTATTGTGACTGTTTTTGCATTACCTCCGAACACATCGGACTTGACTTTACAGGCTTGCCCAAATGGCACAGTGGATTACAATGGAACGAGTCTGCCGGTTGGCGCCATCCAGGATTTCACCCTGACAACTCCAGCGGGTTGCGATTCGATCGTGACCGTGACCGTGACGGCGTTGCCATCCCTAAGTTCTGCGTTGAATGTGGGCGTTTGTCCCGGTGAAACATACCTCTATTCAGGGCACCACGCTAAACCCAGGAGATGTACAAAGTTTCAACTTGACAAGTGCTGCCGGCTGTGATTCCATCGTGACAGTGAGCGTGAACGCACTGCCAACATCCAGTTCGGCATTTAGCGCGGGTGTGTGTCCTGGGGAGACTTACATTTATCAAGGTCTAGTAATGAACCCTGGAGATGTACAGCAGTTTACTTTGGCCAATTATGTCGGCTGCGACTCGGTGGTAACCGTGACGGTATTCCAGAAAAATGTTTCGACCAATGTGCTCGATGTGAGTGTTTGCCCCGGCACGACGTATACCTATGCAGGTGAGGAAATTGCTCCCGGTGATTCGCAAGAGTTCCACTTTACGAATGCAGAAAGCTGCGACAGCACCGTGACGGTATTCGTGTCTGCCTTTCCAGAAGTAATATTTGGGCTGAACGCTGAACCTTCTTGCAGTAATACTGCGACGGGAATATTGGAGGCGACGGGTGTTTCTGGTGGTTTGGCGCCTTTCTATTTTTCTTTGGACAATGTTGACTTTCAAGACAGTACCCGTTTTGTAAGCATAACAGTAGGAAATTACACGGTGTATGTCGAGGATGCTAACGGTTGTGTTTTTGAACGAGACACCACGCTGGCAGCCATCCCGAAATTGGATATTCACCTGGCCAACGGAGTGCTCCCTTGCGACAGCGTGGGCGTGCAACTTGCGGTCGAGATATTGAATGGCGATACTACGGCGCTTCAATTCAACTGGTGGAACGGCGGACGCGAAGCCACGAGCCTCGCCACAGAAGCCGGGACAGTGTGGGTGGAGGTGACGGATGAATGCGAAACAGTGCGCGAAGAAGCGCTTGTACAATGGTCAGATCTTGAAGAAGATTTGAATATCGTGTACATACCCAACGTTTTCATGCCATCCTCAAATGATGCGGAAAATGCCCAGTTTAGGCCCTTGTTTGCGGCTGGCATCACGCTGATAAGTTTTCATTTTGAAGTGTTTGACAGATGGGGCAACAAACTTTTTGAAACCTCCAGCACCTCTGACGGATGGGGCGGCATCTTCCGCAATCAGGACTTCAACCCAGGGGTGCAGGTGTGGCACTTGGTGGCCGATGTTGCCATTTGCGGACGTGTGCTCCAGGTAGAGCGAAAGGGAGATGTGACGGTAGTGCGTTGAGGCAATTGCCGGTTTTGTTCCATAAAGCCCCCTCTGATTTGCGAATCGGAGGGGGCTTTTTCATGAATTTGCAATCCGAAACCTCGCAGGTTTTTAAAACCTGTGGACGTCTTTGAGGTTTTTTTGAAAAAATGCGAAAAAATATTTCGACACAAAACACTCTAAATCAATTATTTGAAAAATATTGTAAAAAAAATTTCAAAAGTACCCGGCAAAAATAGGTTCTATGTATTGCAAAGAACCTGTCGCTGCCATTATCTTTGCACCACCTACTAACGGACGCTGGACAGAGGACCTTGACTTTAACCCCCCCAATCACCAACGTCAACATCAATTAGGCTTGCAACCCAAAGTTAAAATTACCCTTTCCGTTTTCACCTTCGTGGCCCTTGTGCTCACAGGTTTGGCGGCAGCAGAGCAGGTTCCTACTACCCAGCCTAAGGGGGGCGAACCACTGCTCTCTCCCAGCATTATCAGTTTGAGTCCGAAGCTGATGCGCAAGAAAAACCAATTTGAAAAAGACGACAAGATGATTCGGGACCTTGACTCACTTGTACTCAACCGGAAACCAGCGAAGTAAATTTCGCGCATTACACTCAAAATGTATGGCGCAATGAATTTCGCGCTACACTTATCTGAACAATGTAAAAATTATGGATATCGAAAATGCAAAAGCGCAGATGCGCAAGGGGGTGCTGGAATTGTGCATCCTTAGCATCATCGAAGAGGATGAGGTGTATCCCAAAACAATTGTTGATCGGCTAAAAGCCAATGATCTGATTGTGGTGGAAGGCACACTCTACCCACTTCTGACTCGTCTGAAAAATGACGGCCTGTTGGACTATACCTGGCGTGAAAGCAGCGAAGGTCCTCCACGCAAGTATTTCAAAATCACGGACCTGGGACGGCAATTTCTGGAAGTCCTCAGCAGCAGTTGGAATCAACTCGTGCATTCCGTAGCGCAGACGGTCGGCAAACCGCCAGCAGCGAAAAAGACTCGAAAAACTGAACCAAGTGCTCCGACGGAGGCTTCATTAGATGATTCATCCGCCTCCGCCAACGATAAACAAGAAGATTCATCTGCCTCCGCCCCCTCCTCCGTTGAAACTTCGGCGGACGAGAAGGCTACGGCGGATAAACCGACAACCAACAACTAACATAAAGCAATGAACAAGATTCTGAATATCAATCTGGGCGGCTACGCCCTCACCATAGACGACGATGCCTACGAGTACCTTTCGGGCTACCTGGATAGCATTCGCCGACGGTTCAGCGAAAGCGAGGGCCGTGATGAAATCATTGGCGATATCGAAGCCCGACTTGGCGAACTGATTAGCCAGGAAATGGGGTCGCGAACCATCGTAATGTTACCCGATGCCGAAGCCGCCGTGGCTATCATGGGGAAGCCTGAGGATTTTGGCGGAGAGGATGCCAGTGGTAGTTCCAGTGGCAGTAGCAGTAGCAGTAAAAAAAGTGGAAAGGCTGCTGTTCGTACTGGAAAACGCCTTTTCCGCGACGAGGACGACGCTGTGGTGGCAGGTGTCTGCTCTGGCCTTTCGGCTTACTTCGGTATACAAGACCCGGTTTGGATGCGCTTGATTTTTGTGCTGTTGGCTTTTGCTTCCTTTGGTTTCTGGATGCCGGCCTACGTGCTCATCTGGATACTGGTTGCCCCTGCCAAAACCGCAGCCGACCGCCTTGCCATGCGCGGTGAGCAAGTAAACATGGACAACATTGCCCGCGAGGTGGAAGACGGCTTTGACCGTTTGGGCAAAAAGGTGAACGAGTTCAGTGGTGATGCCGCCCGCAAAGGCAGCTCGGGTGCGCAAAACGCCATGAGCACTGGGGTGACCGCCATCGGACAAGCATTTGGGCTTTTGCTGCGCTTTGTCGCCAAATTTGCGGCTCTGATTGCTATACTTATCGGTATCGCGCTGCTTATTGCATTGGCGGCAGGTTGGATCGGTAGCATCATGGGATTGTTCATCGGAGCGCCGTATCTGGAGTATTTTAGTCCCTTCTCTTCCGGCTGGACCTGGTTTGGGGTCATCAACTTATTTTTCCTGTTGGGCATACCGGCAATCGCGCTTGTGCTGTTTTTTTCAAGGATTTTGTTCAAAACCCGTACGCCAGGGTGGGTAAATAGGACATTAACGGGCTTGTTTATTCTGAGCGTGATCACGGCCTTTTCCATGCTGCCTTTCGGGATAAAGGAATACAGCCAATCTGGCTCAATTTCTAAGAATATTGATCTCTCAGCGCTCCGAAATGACACTTTGAGGGTGGAAGCAGTGGCTGACTTGTTGGGTGGCAGGTACCACAACCAAAACGACTTCAATTTTGAAGAAGACGGGATACGTATCGACGACAATGGGATGCTAATGCGCTGCCCGCTTGAAATCCGCGTAATCCCAAGTCGCGACGAAGCATACCATTGCACCCAGATCATTAAATCCCAAGGTTCTTCCAGCCTAAGTGCGCAGGAAAATGCCGACCGGGTGGGCTATTCAGCTACGTTTTCGGGCAATTCGCTTCAGGTGCCTACCGCTTACTCCGTTGCAAAAGGAGAAAAATGGCGGGGCCAAAGGGTACGGATTAACATAGAAGTACCTGTTGGAAAAAGTATCACTTTTGACGAGACCATCCATGAGTATGCTGGCGCTGACCTGGACGAATACGACGATGTGAACGACAATAATTACATCTCGCGCCGCCCCGGCAAAGTATTCCGCATGGGCAATAAAGGCCTGGTCTGCGCAGATTGCCCAAACATGGGCGACAAAGGCTATCGCTCCGACCGCAACTACGAGAATTTTATCCTGGAAGGTGATTTTACCACGGAAATCCGCCAAGGCGAAGATTTTCGGGTGGAAATAGAAGGTCCGAACGGAGAGAAAGACAAGGTTCAAAAAATCCAGACAGGGGATAAAATCACGTTCACAACCAATGGGAAAACGACCAATGGTGCGGTGAAGATTATGATTCAAACACCCACGTTTACTTCGCTGCATGCAGATAACACTGGCGAGATCACGATCCGGGGTTTCGACGAAGGCCAATCCAGCATAACGGCTAGCGGCAATAGCAAGATCAAAGCATACATAGATGTTTCTAATGAGTTCAATATCGCGCTCTCGGGCAAGGCATCGCTCGATCTGACGGGTAAAGGCAATTTTATTGATGCGAGCCTGAGTGACAACTCAGTGCTGGAGGCGACTAACTGGACCGCCGACCGTGTGGAAGTTTCTGCTTCCGACAATGCTCGCGCCCGGGTTTTTGCCAAGGACGATGCGCTGGTAATTTCAACGGGGCAGAGTACGGTGAGAGTAGATGGGGGAGCGAATGTTAGGAATAGGAGAGAGGAGGATTGAGATATTGGGATAATTAGATATTATCAATGGTTCGCCCCTACGATTTTGAATCGTGGGGGCGGGCTGTTTTTTGGGAGAAACCATTTAACTTTGCATGAAAATGATGGCTGCGATTTTAGTTCACTTGCCCGCTTCTTTTGTAGCAAAACACATCACCACAAATTATGGACTTCTCCTTATTGCTTCGTCGAATCACTATTGACCCTGCCATTTGTCATGGGAAGCCAATAATCAGAGGGCTTCGTTATCCCGTGGAAAGCATTTTGGAATATTTGGCAGCAGGCGATACCATAGAAGATATACTCGCTGAATTTTCTGACCTTGAGTCGGAAGATATTCTAGCCTGTTTGGCTTTTGCAGCACAAGCTATTAAAACCAAAAGCGTGTACGTCTACCCAATTGCTGCATGATTTTCATTATTGACGCTCACCTGCCCAAATCGCTTTGTAAATACTTTCGAGCACTCGGTCATACGGCCTTACACACGACAGATTTTCCTTTGGGTAATGCCACCAGCGATGGTTGGCTGTCTGAAGAGGCTGCAAAAAAGGGTGCTGTTGTGATTTCAAAGGACACGGATTTCTATAATTCGTTTCTTTTGGACCGCAAGCCACCAAAATTGGTGATGGTCAAAGTCGGGAACTTGAAATTGCGCGACATGAAACATTTATTTGAAACACAGGCTGAAAGTCTCGCATTACTGCTGGAAAGCCACGATTTGATTGAATTGCACTTGGATAATGCAATTGTATTACACTAATAGGTTTTGAGCACACTAATCTCGCCAAATCCTGATCATCCTATACAAAACACAAATCAACAGCAGGGCATAACCAAACGTAGTTTTTCTACCTTTGTCGGATACTCCGCATTCACATGCCTACTCCTTCATCCTCGCCCGCCGAACTTTACCAGAACATTGCCCGAAAGGTCAAAGAAGGAAGCTGTGTGCTTTTCCTTGGCCCCGCCGCTTTAGCCGCCAAAGACAAGGATGGGAATTGGCAGCCCATCACGGACCTTTGCGCCCGGCATTTGGCCGACAAATACGACCTGCAATTTGGCGCCGACGAAGATTGCAACCTGCCCTACGTGGCCAGCCTCCTGCGGATCCAAAACCGCTCTACCGACAATGTGTTACAGGAAGAAGTGGCCAAATTCTACACGGACATGGCGGACAAGTTTGAACTCCACCCCGCAGTAGAACAATTGACCGATTTGAAATTCCGTATCGTCATCAATACCACGCCCGACAACTTTGTAACAAAGCTTTACGACCAGATAGCGCAGGCCTACCACACCGATTATTACAACTGGTACAAACCCACCACGGGTTTCAATTTTGATTTTGAAAAGGATTCGCGTGTGGTCATTTACAACCTCCTCGGCGCGTACCAAAAGCCCGAATCTCTGGTTCTGACCTACAAACAGCAACTCAGTTACATCAAAAAATAGTGGGCGAGCAGCAGAACGAGCGCATCCCCGACGCGCTTACCAATGCGTTCAAAGACTTCCGCCACCACCTCTTCCTAGGCTTCGATTTTGAGGACTGGGCACTTCGCCTCCTGCTCGATACGCTTTATAAAAACGTGCGCGACAATGTGCAACCTTATTCCTTCTCCACCAAAGACGAGCTGCCAACCGAGGCCGACACAAGGGTGTTTTTTCAGGGCGAGTTTGGAATGCAGTTCCCAAAAGACAGCCTGGAAAACTTCGTAACAAACCTTGTCACTGAGTACCAAAAATTAGATAGTCCGGCAGCCGCCAGCAGCAGCCAAGCTCCAAAAGCCAAAGTATTGGTGCTTTACAACGAGAAGGCCGACAAAGATGGATATGACTTGCTGCTCAAGCATTTGCGCAACCTGCCCGCCCAGTTTGTGAGCACCGCCATGCCGTCGGACAAGGTGATGTAGAGTCCTGGATTCGTACAACCATGGAAGAATGTCAAGTGGTGTTGCCCTTGTTGAGCGCCGATTTTTACGATGCGACCAACAACCCGGCAATACCGCTTTTGGAGGAAATCGCGCAGAAAAACAACCCGCGCAAAGGCTTTCTGGTGATGCCAATTTTGCTCAAAACAGTGGGTCTCGATGGGCCATTGGCCCAATTGCCCACACTTCGGCCCACCGACAAACAACCCATCGTGGGGGGCGGGAAAGAGAGCCAATACGCCACCGAAATTGCGGAGGGCTTGAAGAAATATATTGAGAATTTGAAGTGAGATGGTGATTTGTTGATTTGGTTATTTGGGGATTTGTTTGGCCAGAGCCTGGCATTTACAGAAGCCAGCACCTATTGCTTCGGCATAAACCAAAACGGCACTTCCCCGTACACCCGCAATGAATCTGGATTTTTGGAAGAAGGCACTTCCACCCTCAGCACATTTTTCCCTGTATTAAAATTGGTCGTTGGCAAATACGCCACTACACCGGGTGAGCCAACCACGGGATGTTCATGGAACATCCAGTCAGGTTTGGCAATAAGCGAATCATTGACCGTAAGCCGAAGGAAATCGTTCATGCAAGCGATATGAACGCTATCCTGCCGAAGGCGCCGAATGTGATTAGGCAAGGAATCTGGCAAAGCGGGTGTAACGCAACGCTTCGACAGGGCAGCATCCAACAATTTCGGATAATCTACAAACACCCTCAAAAAGGGGCCTTCTACCGTTTCCGATGGGCTGCTTATTGGTGGCAATCGTTCCTCTGGCGAACGCATATGGTCAGATACACCTCCGGTCAGTGTGTGCAGACCACGGCCCTTGGCATCAAAATCTCTGGTTGTGAATGCAGTTCGACCCGAAAGATGAAGCAGTGTCGAGGTCAAATTAAGAAGTACACCCCCATAACAATGATACCCCGATCAAAAGTGTGGCTATTAGCCGTTTTTTGGGAATATGCGAGGTGAATGTCAGGTTTATGTAATTCATTGGGGTGTATACAAGCGGCATCACCACGAAAGCAGCATTCCGTACAGCCCAGGTCGTCAATCGCTGCACCCAAGGCAGTGCAGCCAATCGGGGAACGCGCATGGCCCATTGTGTCAATATGGGCAGGAAGACCAGCAACATCAGTGCACTCAAAATTATCAGGCTGACTCTTTTTCCAGCAATTTCGCCTAGAAATACTGGCAATACATTCATTGCCAGGAAAATGAAAATATAGGCCATGCAAATTCCAAAGCTCATCAATGCGATCAGAAAAGCCGTGGAAAACACCTGATTACAGAGCTTATCGAGCCGCAAAATGTAATCGGAAAGCGTCCCGAAACGCAGCCGCATTTGTTCTTTTGTAAAATCCGTTTGCCAGGGCAAATGTTCGTATCGGATACCTTGGGTGTACACCGCGTGCAATCCTACCACACCTGCCCAAAAAGCCCGCATGACAAAATGCACAACAAAGGTGATTATCAAAAGCCAGGCCACCACCTTCATAAAACTGTACACCATCAAGGGCAGGACGATTTTAGATACATTTTCGTCCATCACCAGATTTTCGAGATAGTAGCGCAGCATCGAATCCACCGCATTGGGCAGGTAAGTGGCCAGAAAAATGGCTGCACCGGAGATTACCAATTCTAAATTCCAGCTCTTTTCAGCCAATGAGCGAAGCCATTCAGGGCGATTGTCAGTAGGTATCGGTTCTGGTTCCATAAAATAACACGAATTTTGGGCGGAAAATATCACGATAACTATACATCCAGTATGCAACTCCCCGATCTCTCTTCTACCATCATTGCCCTTGCTACGCCGCCGGGCGTAGGCGCTATCGGTGTTATCCGACTTTCGGGGCCAAGGGCGATCATTATTACGGATAAGATTTTCAAGGGAAAACGACTAGAGAATCAACCAAGCCACACGGCACATTTTGGCAAAATTGTGGCGGAGGATGGGCGCATTTTGGATGAGGTGTTGGTCACGATTTTCATTAGCCCAAATTCGTACACGGGCGAGGACACCACCGAAATTTCATGCCACGGTTCTCCTTATATCTTACAGGAAATCATCCAGTTGTGTCTTGAAAAAGGCGTGCGCCTGGCTGAGCCGGGCGAGTTCACGCTACGGGCCTTTCTCAACGGGAAAATGGACCTGACCCAAGCCGAAGCCGTGGCCGACCTCATTGCTTCGGAAAGCGCTGCGGCCCACGATGTGGCCATCCGACAATTGCGTGGCGGCTTCAAACACGAGATTCAAAAACTGCGCGAAGAACTTATCCACTTTGCCAGTCTGGTGGAGCTCGAACTTGATTTTGGCGAAGAAGACGTGGAATTTGCCGATCGCAACGACCTCAAAAATCTGGTAAATCAAATCCGCGAACACCTTCGTCCCCTCATCCAATCCTTCGCCCTCGGCAATGCCGTCAAAATGGGCGTCACCACCGTCATCGCGGGCCGGCCCAATGCCGGGAAAAGCACCCTGCTGAATGCCCTTCTGAATGAGGAGCGCGCCATTGTTTCGGACATTCCCGGCACTACCCGCGACACGATTGAGGAAGTGCTGAACATCCGGGGCATACAGTTCCGGCTCATTGACACGGCGGGCATCCGCGAAGCGCAGGATACCATCGAGGCTATTGGTGTCGCCCGCACCATGGAAAAAATTGAGCAGGCAGCCATTCTTGTGTACGTGTGGGATGTGGCGGGAGGCATGACCATCTTGGAGGTTTGGGAGGATTTGGATCGATTGACCGAAGGGAAAGAAGCCTATAATTTGCTGGTCGTTTGTAACAAAATGGATCGTAACCCGCTATTCCAGACGGAGTGGTTATTGAATCCGAACCAGCCAGGCGTGCATCCTTATTTAATGGGAAACTGGGGTTTGACCATACCAAGTGATTCCGGGTTGCCCAATCTGCAGGCAGCCTCGCTCATCCCTGTCTCGGCTAAAAACCAGATGAACATCGAATATCTGAAAGCAAAAACTGTTCGAGGCAGCCGCAGGCGAAGGCGTGAACACCGAAAGCACCATTGTCACCAACGCTCGCCACCACGACGCCCTGCGCCGCGCCGACGAGGCATTGACGGATGTTTTATCCGCCCTGGATTCGAATATTACAGGTGATTTTATTGCGCAGGATATTCGTCGCTCGCTGGCGTATTTGGGCGAGATAACGGGGGAAATTGGGGTAGAGGATTTGCTGGGGAATATTTTTGGGAAGTTTTGTATTGGGAAGTGACAAGAGCCAACACCTATGGACAGCGTAGACCGAACTGTTTTTACAACCTTCACTACTTTCGAATCTGAATTACTGCTCATCGGCAAGCCCTCCTTTATTGAGCTGGTCTCGGCCTTCAAGCGAGTCGCCTTGTCAATAGGCTGCCGCATGGATTTGGAACTTGTAGGGCTTGGAATCTGACCCAAATGAAGAACCATCCTTTGGATCGAAGCCATTTTTCTATACGGAAACATTCAAGTATTCCTGATTCAATTGAAGTCAAACAAGTCTCTCACTTTTGCCCCACAAAGAGCCAGTGAATCCCAATTTTGAACAGTTATTTGTTTTTCGCTTTTTGAATTTGCGTTACTATTTGTATCCAAAAGCTGTACCCTCAAACTTTTTAAACTGGAAATTCAAATCATACAAAAGCATGGCAAAATCCACCTAACTGGTGGTGAACGCATAATGTTTGACTTCGATTTAGCTGAACTTTATGCAGTAACGACAAGGCGACTTAAAGAGGCCGTTCGCCGCAACATTGAACGCTTCCCTCACGAATTCATGTTTGAATTGACCCAAGAAGAGTTCAAAAACTTGAGGTCGCAATTTGCGACCTCAATGAGGTGGCACACGTTACATCAACTTAAGCCTTGCATTTACCGAGCATGGTTTGGATGAGGCTTTGTCATTGATGGTGCGCCGTCAGAATAGCCCAGGAGCAATGTTTATTCAAACAATGCAATATCAGGCCAATTGGTCAAGGCTTTCAATGAACTGCTGATCCGGCGTCGCACGCCACATATGCGCATCCCAATCTTGCGAATTGAATTGGCTAACAACTTGGGAATCACGGATTTGGAAGCCAGATTTTTGGAACTTGGTGCTGATATAACGAAGTGCTCCACTGGTTGGGAGAATGAAAACAAGCCCAGTCACGTTGAGAAACACTCCTTGCAAAGCAGAGGCATTACGCACTCTTAGAAAATGGGCAGAACGGGCCGGATCCAAACAAGTGGATTGTCACCGAAAGGACACTTGAAGAAACCATTTGGCTCATCCCGCACCAGAATGCACACCAACTTCATGGCCCCTCAAAAACGTTCCAGCGTACCTTCGCACTCCTCCAGCCCCTGCGATCTTTGAACACCAATCAAATTCTAGGAGAACAAACAACCTAAAAAAAACTTTACACTCGCCCATGCTCCCCACAAAAAAATCCCCACCCCAAGAAAAAACCCGCCTTCACCCGCGCAACCAACACCGCGAGCGCTACGATTTCAAGTTGCTGATTGCACGCTGCCCGGAACTCGCGCCCTTTGTGCAGTTGAATATTCACAACGATGAATCCATTGATTTTGCAAATCCCGAAGCGGTCAAGGTCCTAAACACGGCTTTGCTGAAGCAGTATTACAAGCTTGATTATTGGGATATTCCGCCTGGTTATTTGTGTCCGCCGATACCTGGCCGGGCGGACTACATCCACTATTCGGCTGAACTTTTGGGCCGTTACAATTACGGAAAAGTACCTACAGGCAACAAAGTAAACTGCCTGGACATCGGGGTGGGCGCCAATTGCATTTATCCGATTATTGGAAATCATGAATACGGCTGGCGCTTTATAGGTTCCGATATTGACCCCGTCGCCATTGAATCTGCCAATAAAATCATTGAGTCCAATCCCCATTTAAAAGGCGCAATCGAATGCAGGTTGCAACCCAATCCGGCCGATATTTTTTACGGGGTGATTCAAAAGGATGAAATTTTTGATCTGGTGGTTTGCAACCCACCTTTTCATGCTTCGCTGGAGGAATCTAAAGCCGAAACGATGCGCAAATTGAGCAATTTGGCTAAGGCGGAAATCACCACGCCTGTCCAGAATTTCGGCGGTCAAAGTGGGGAAGTTTGGTGCGATGGAGGTGAAGAGAAATTCGTTCGGGCGATGGTTCGCCAAAGTAGGCAGTTTCTGAAATCAGTCTTTTGGTTTTCCTCCCTCGTTGCCAAAAAATCGCACCTCCAGGGGATTTACGATGAACTCAGAAAAGCGAAGGCCGAGGATGTGAAAACGATCCCAATGGGTCAGGGAAATAAGAGCAGCCGGATTGTGGCCTGGACTTTTCTGACGAAGGAGGAGCAGAAGGAGTGGAGGAATGGGCGGTGGAATGCACCAGTGTTTGAGCGGAAATAAGCCAACGCAAATGGTTGTCGTATCTTGGCACTCCTATGAAACGGACTTTTTTACTCCTACTATGCTATGGGTTGCAGAGCAACCTTACACTATTCTCCCAAGTTGTCAACATCGAAGAGCAGCGCATCACGGGCACCAATGATTCCACGAATTGCTATGGTCATCTGCGTGGCGGCGTGTCATTGGCGAAAGTGCAGCAACAAAGCCTGCAAGTGCAGGCCCAGATCAAAGTGCAGTACAAGTCCGATCCGCACCTTACACTTTTGCTGCTCAATATGAATCTGTTACGAGCAGGCAATCAAGATTTTGCCCGGCAGGCATTTGCGCACCTGCGCTACAATTACAAACTGAACGAAACCTGGACCTGGGAGGCATTTACACAGGTACAAACCAGCCCCATTCAATTGCTCGAACAGCGCAATTTACTTGGCACAGGCGCGCGCTGGCGAATGCTCAAATCAAAAGATGGCCGACAGCGCATCTACCTCGGTGCGGCATGGCTCTGGGAGCAAAATCGTTTTACGGAACCGCTTGGGCGCTCCAGTTGGCATCGTTCCAGCAATTACATCTCAACTACGTTCCGGCCCAACAAAAAGATGGTGCTCATCCAGACTACCTACTGGCAACCCGTGTTAGGCCTCATCCGCAATTACCGCCTCAGCACTGAATGGGTGTTGAAGGTTGATTTGACCAAAAAACTGGCCTTTACCGTGGATTTTGAGTACAGTATTGACAAAAATCTGCCACCGGGAGCGCCATCTGAAACCTATGCCTGGCGGAATGGACTGAGCTGGCAATTATAGCGCCTCAAAAAAAGTAAAATATTTTTACCATTGTGTAAAATATATTTTACTTAAAGTTGTTTTTAGTTTACTTTTTGAAAAACATTTTTGTCACGAAACGTAAAAAGTAACATGAAAAACACCTTATTGATTTCCCACCGCTGGAAAACGCTTGGCTGGGCGCTAACTGTTCCGGCATTTTTTGCCGGGATATACTTTATGAAGTTGGATAATCCTGATGATTATTTTGAGGTAATAACCCCCGCCTGGCTGGAAAAGTTTCTTTGGATAGATGAAGGAGTGCTTGGATCGAGCATAAAGCCTCATACCCTTTCCTTATTGGATGAACTGATTTGTATCTCCTTGTTGCTTGGACTGCTGTTACTCTCCTTTTCAAAAGAAAAAATCGAGGACGAATGGATTCAACGCGTACGCCTCGAATCTCTGCAATGGGCCATTCTGATCAATACGCTTTTGTTGATCGCGTTTACCATCTTCACACATGGATTTCCTTTTTTGAATGTGATGATCTTCAACATGTTTACTCCCCTGCTGGTTTTTGTGGGAAGATATTATTATATTTTACGCATAAAACCTTCATTTTCAAAGCAATAATCCATGAAAAATACGATTCGGGTCGAACGTGCCATTCTAAATATCTCCCAGGCCGAACTGGCCGAACGAGTTCAGGTAACTCGCCAGACCATCAATGCCATTGAATTGGGCAAATACTCTCCCTCGGCTGTATTGGCCATTAAAATTGCCCGTGTGTTTGGCAAAAAGATGGAGGATGTTTTTGAATTGGAAGAGGGAGACTGAACCCAGGGCTGGCGCACGAATAATTATAATAAAAACTCTAGGAATTAGGCGGCTTTTGATTCATGTATTCGTCAATCGTCAATCAAAAATTCTGCAATTCTGAAATCTCACTTCTTAAAATTCATGCGTCTGCTTGAGCCCCTTCGATTTTGTCAGTCCCAGAAACACAACGAGCCGCCTCCCTCTGGCAGGGAAGCGGCTCGCTTATTATTATTCCAAACTGTTATCAAGCATCGGCGTCCTTCTTTGGCGCACGCTTAGGTTTGGAGGCTGGCTCTTGTTCTTGTGTTGATTCCAGATCAGTATCTGCAACTGCTGTTTTATGGACAACATCGTCAATGATGTAATCCTGTTTCTCCGAAGAGACCGGGGTTTCCTCAGGCTTGAACGATTCTAAAGCCTCCGCATCTCCAGCGGTTTTGTGCACTACATCGTCAATAATATAGTCCTTGGCCTCTGAAGCTTTAGAAGTTGATTTTTTGCTGAGAGCATCGCCGGGTGTATCATTCGCAGTGATTGTCGTTGCTTCGGCTGAGTCGTCTTTTTTAAATGACTCGTACACTTCCTCCGCTTTTTCCTTAACCTCAGCGTACGCTTCTGTTGCCTTTTCCTTGGCCTCGCTCAATATTTCGCTGGCCTTTTCCTTTGCTTCGCTGTATGCCGCTCCTCCCTTTTCTTTGGCCTCGCTCAGCATTTCGCCCGCTTTTTCCTTCGCTTCACTGTATGCCTCCTTTGCTTCGCTGTACGCCTCTCCTGCTTTCTCTTTGGCTTCCTGATAGACTTCCCCCGCCTTTTCTTTGACTTCACTCAGGGCTTCTTCAGCCTTGTCTGCGGCTACGCTGGCGACTGCTTTGGCGGTATCAAGTGCATCGAGTAGCACGTCGCCCAGGAGGTTGGAAGCGGCCTCAAAGAGGCTTTCCTCTTTTTCCGGTGCTGTTCCTGCTGCCGCTGCTGCTTTAGCGTGGGTTTCAGCTTCAATTTCTGATTTGATGGCCGCTTTTTTGGCTTCTATTTGTTGGCGTTCGGCTTCTTTGGCAGCCAAACGGGCTTCTTTTTCATGGGCACTGCTGGCCTGACGCTGCACGTCGTTGCGCGCTTTGGTCAATTCGGCCAGCCTTTCGCGCTTGCCGTTGGCGCGTTCTTCAATCATCTTGATCTTCGCTCCGCGAATTTGAGCCTCCAATTGGCCTTCGGAGGTATTCACTTTTTTGCGCTGGAATGCAAGCTCTTCGTCATCGCGGAAGAGGCTGTCTTCGAGGCGTTTGATGGCATCCTCCAGCCCTGAAAGCCGCTTGTCGTGGCGGTCAGCAATGGTACCAGCATTGGCTTCTGGGCCGAATTTGCGCTCTTTGGCTTTTTTAAACGCAGCGTCCAGGCGGTCCCACAGTTTGTTGCGATGCTCGTTGCTCATGCGCGTGTTGTGGTAATCGCGCTGCATTTTTTTGAGTTCATCAAAGACGCTGTTGAACTTCGCGCCGCCCGCAGTGATACGTTCGTCAATTTCATCAAGGGCTTTGGCAAACCCGTCATATACCCCTTGCGAAACTTCCATGAACTCGGAATTCACTTTTTTGCGCACTTCTTTGAGTTGATCAAAAAGGGCATTAATACCATCACGCAGTTCGTCGGCGTGTTGACGGAAGAGATTCCGTTCGCGGCTTTGGTTCTGCACCTTGTCCCAAAAAGTACGAAGGCTGGTAAAAAGTTTGTTGTCGTAAGCCGACATGGCTTCCACTTTCTCCTTGAATTCGGCCAGTTCTTGCTGGTAAGCGGCGTGGAGTTTGGCAGATAGCACCGCAAAATGCCATTCCGTTTGCGCACGTTGTACGAGGTCGGGACGATCAACTTTGAGGTGTTCAGGCAGCAGGCTGTCTGTGACGCTGAGCTCCCGCTCGGTGCTTTCGCCGCCTTCCGGGAAAGCGACTTCTTCTTTGCCTTCGCGCCATTCGTGCATCATTTTTTGCACAAAGGCTTCATCGGCAATGGTTTCCGGAAATGTGTGCATCATCACCTTGTTGGATTCTGCATGCAGTTCGAGCGCAATCAATACTTTTTCGTTTTCGGCATTGGTGCCCCAGATGACTAACTTGTTCTTCATAAATCTACGGTTGTCGGTACACTGTTAACAGTCAATATTCAACAGTCAATTGTTGTTGGGCGGCAAAATTAGGCTGTTGCCACCGTTTTTTCACTTTCAATTTGAATCCCTATGATTTGGCAGGTCGAACCCCGGTGAGCATCTCCACAAAATCGTCGGCAGAAACAACACGGACAGAAGGGAAGGGTATATCTTTTAGAACATTAAAATGGCGATCATCCGTTACGATGAAGTCTGCATTGGCTGCTACGGCACAGTCCACAAACTTGTTATCATCTGGATCAACGGTAATAAGATTCCAGTAAAAATATTTGGAAACATACACGACATCGGGAGAAATTTCGATTGCTTTCAGCGTGTTTTCAGCAACATGCGGGCGAAGAATATATTTTTCTTCCAGCTTTTCCGCGTACTCATTCAATATGTCTGTTGCTACGCAAAGCTCGAACGCACCATTCAGGAAAGCATTGAAAATGGGGTAATAAGGGGTGCCAAAAGGTATTGCAACCAATAGGACATTGGTGTCCAGCACTATTTTCATTTTTGGGCACTTTTATAGGCTGTGCGCATGTCTTCTTGGAGCAATTGCTTAGCATTATAACCTTTTTCATCCCACACCTCTTGGGCCTCTGCACTGGCTTTATCTGCAAAATAGCGCGCTATCATCCGCTGGATTGCCTTCAAATCATCCTCAGATACTCCATCAGCATAAAGTTTGAGCAATTGGAGCTGCATATTACTCATAGGTAATTTAGGGGAAACGGTAGCGGTAACTTGTGCTGACATAGCGTAATTTTTAGGCAAAAATAGGTTTTTTAAAAATTGCTACCCCTTTTCACTTGCCGTTTTTTTCACTTACTTTGTCAAAATCCCCACCGAAAGCAGGTATTCAGCAATCTGAACCGCATTGGTAGCGGCGCCTTTGCGCAAATTGTCGCTTACAACCCACATATTCAGGGTGTTGGGCTGGGACTCGTCGCGGCGGAGGCGACCTACAAAAACATCGTCCTTGTCATGAGCCATCAACGGCATTGGGTACTGCAATTCCGCAGGATTGTCAACGACCACCACGCCGGGCGCCTTTTCGAGCAGACTGCGCACTTCCGCGAGATCGAAATCGCGCGCGAATTCCACATTTACCGATTCGGAGTGACCTCCGATGACAGGCACGCGCACCGTGGTTGCAGTGACACGTATGTTGTCGTCGCCCATGATCTTTTTGGTCTCGTTTACCATTTTCATCTCCTCTTTGGTATAGCCATTTTCGGTGAATACATCTATGTGTGGCAGCACGTTCAGGTCAATCTGATACGGATAGGCGCGAACGCCAGTCTTGCCCTTGCGCTCGTTCATCAATTGTTCCACGGCTTTCACACCCGTGCCGGTAACGCTCTGGTAGGTGCTGACCACGATGCGTTTTACACCATATTTGTCGTGCAAAGGCTTGAGTGCCACCACCATTTGTATGGTAGAGCAATTGGGGTTAGCGATGATTTTGTCCTTTTTTGTCAGCACCGAGGCATTCACTTCCGGCACAATGAGTTTCTTGTCGGGATCCATTCGCCAAGCCGAGGAATTATCTATTACAATGGTGCCCCGGTCAGCAAAGCGCGGAGCCCATTCTTTCGAAACACTGCCCCCGGCAGAAAATATAGCCACATCGGGTCTTTTGCCGACAGCTTCGTCCATGCCAATGATCTTGTGGCGTTTGCCCCGGAATTTGACGGTTTTGCCCACGGAGCGTTCAGACGCTACCGGGAAAAGTTTGGTGATAGGGAAGTTGCGCTCTTCGAGGATTTGCAACATTTTGGTGCCGACCAATCCGGTGGCGCCGACTACGGCTACTTTCATCTCGGATGTTTATTTGTTGTGTGGTGATTGGTGTAATTGTGGCCCTCCTTCGCTTTCACTCGCTTTAGCCTGTGGCGGCGGCGAGAAGCTACGGCGGGTAAAGAGGGCAAAGGTAATACAGCAGTATTTGTCAAAACTTTTTCAATGCTGCTTGTTTGGAAGTGCAAGTGGGCCTGGAATCTAAAAGAAGTAACACTTTTTGGAAATGTGTCGCTTCTGTGCGTCCTTCGCTCTTGCAAATTCCTGACCAGGCACGCATTTGTCTATCGCTATGAACTCAAAAACCGTTGCATTCGTGTTGTTGGCTATTGGCGCAACGGTGTTTCCCGCCCGCGCTCAAAGCGGTTTTTCATTGCCAGATGGCATGAGACGTGTTGAAATCCCTTTTGAGTACACGAACAATTTTATCATTCTGGATATCGAGTTCAATGGCACTTTGCCCTTGAAATTCATTTTTGATACCGGAGCCGAGCACACCATTCTCTCCAAACGCGAAATCAGCGACCTGCTTCGTGTGCGCTACGACCGGGAGTTTCGGGTGAAAGGTTCAGACCTTAAAACAGAGTTGGTAGCCTATCTGGCGCGCCATATTCGGCTGGAGATTTTGGGGAAGGAAATTGTTGCAGCCAGCGAAGACATTCTGGTGCTGAAGGAAGACTATTTTCGCTTTGAAGAATACGCCGGTGTGAAGGTACACGGCATTTTGGCGGGTCGTGTTTTTTCAAATTACCTGGTGAAGATCAATTATCAACGACAGGTAATCACCTTGTATGAGCGTGGTTGGTACAAAATGAAAGAGGAGGGATTTGAACCATTGCCCATGGAAGTGTACCGCAACAAACTTTATATAAACACGCAGGCTCAATTGCGCAGCGATTCTATCGCGCCCGTGAAACTTTTGCTCGACACAGGAGCTGGCCTGCCGCTCATGCTTTTCACCAACACACACCCGCTCATCCAGCCTTCGACCAATGCTATCCCCACCAATATAGGCATGGGACTTGGCGGCTATCTGGAAGGTTTTGTAGGGCGAACGCCGGGCTTAAAGTTGGCCATTTTTGATCAAAAGAACATCCTTACCTATTTTCAATCGGTGGATACAGCCCAGGACCTTAGTTACTTGAATGGACGAAACGGCCTGATCGGCAACACCATTTTGAATCGTTTTCAGATGGTTATTGACTATCAGGACGCAATCCTTTGGCTAAAACCCACCAAACATTTTCAAAACGAATTCGTATACGACCGCAGCGGGCTGAGCATTATCGCTTCAGGGGCAAACCTCAATTATTTTTCAGTACTCAATGTATTGCCCGGTTCACCCGCCGAGGAAGTGGGCATCCAGGCGGGCGACCGGATCCTGCGGATTGGATGGATGAGTGCAAGTCTGCGCACTTTAGCCGACCTGCAGGCCTTGCTTCAGAAAAAGCCCGGGAAACAGGTCAAAATTGTAATAAAACGCAATGGGAAGGTAATGAAAAAGCGGATCGTATTGCGGGATTTAATATGATATAAATCGCCGCATATTGTAATCCTTCTACATTAGCGGCCTAAATCGCTATTAAAATGGGTATCGCAATCCTCGCCTCCATCATTTTCGTCGCAGGGCTTTTGGGCGGCGCCGCCAACTATTACATGGAACAGACCAATGGGGCGGGCTTCCGAAAATCCCTCTTGTTGGGACTAACCGCCGCCGCTACGGTACCCCTTTTGTTGAACACCATGTCGAGCAGCCTGACCGACAAATGTTTGAATGGCGAGCCTGCAGCTTATTTTGTATTCTTTGGTTTTTGCACCATAGCGGCCATCTTTTCCTCTAAATTCCTACAATCCCTGGGCGACAAACTGCTTCAGGAGTTAAAAGAAGTAAAGCAAAAACAAGAGGATCTTGCCGAGACGACCGACGTTTTGGTCGCGCAAAATTCTGACCCTTCCGAAGCGCCTGCGCCCACAACGGTTCCGGCAGCCGACGGCGATGGCAGTGAATTTGAATCCTTCAAAGCTGGTGATTCATCCAAGTCCCCCTCCGTGGTTTTAAGCGATGAGCAAAAAGTGCTCCACCTGCTCCAGACTTCCAAATTCGCTTTCCGCACTGTGGATGGCATTGCTAAGGACACTGCGCTGGATATAGGGACTGTTCAGGGCAAATTGCTGGAACTTGAAATCCAAGGCAAGGTCAAAAAAACCAAACGTGCCCGTGACGGCGTCCTGTTGTGGAGTTTGCGTTAAGGAACGGGTGAATACTAACTCGGTACTTTCATCTGATTCCTTTCCGCCCATACGACCTATCTTTTTGATTAAAGAGCCCCCACTATTCGCACAAAAAGATAGTTGTCTGAGCAAAAACTAATCTACCTGAAAGTACCGAGTTAGTATTCACCCGTTCCTTAAAGAATCTTTTGTGCCGACTTTTTTTAAACACCCTTGGAAAATTGCAGTTGGATTTTCTACCTTTGCGGGCATTTTTGAAAGAAGTATCACTTTATAGCGCACAACACAATGGAAATCATTGAATTGCAGGGTCATCGGAAAGAATCTTCCGGTAAAGTAGAAGCAACCAAAATCCGTCGCAACGGCCAAGTCCCTGCGGTGATGTATAAAAGCGGTGGTGGCGATTCTACACAGTTCGCTTTGGAAGCATCGGCTGTTCGCCCACTCGTTTTCACACCTAAATTCCGAATCGCCCAAATCACCATCAACGGCGCCACCCACAAGTGCATCGTGAAGGATATCCAGTTCCACCCCGTCACAGAGGAGGTGCTGCACCTTGATTTCCTCGAACTGGTACCGGGCATAAAGTTTAAAGCCTCTGTGCCTTTGCGTTTTACAGGCACTGCCCCTGGCGTGAAGGAAGGTGGGAAGTTCATTCCGAAGATGCGTACCATAAGCATCCTTACCACTCCTGAAAAGGCGGTTGATGAGGTACACGCAGACATCACTTCCATGCAGCTCGGCGACACCATTCGTGTACGCGACATTACAGCGCTTGATGGCGTTGAGGTCACCAATCCTGTTGCAGTGCCAATCGCTTCCATCGAAATACCACGTGCGCTGAAAGCAAAATAATTGGTTTGTAAAATATTTGAACGTTCAACGTTCGCCAAACGGGCAGCTCGATTTTCGGGCCGCCCGTTTTTTTGTGTGCACGAATCCAGCGCTACATTTGCGTCAAAGAAGTGAACCCAATTTTTTATTTTAAACACATAGGCACAGTAGGACACATAGTGTTGAAAATCAAGGCTATGTGTCCTATGTGCCTATGTGTTTAATAAATATATCTTTACTTGGTTTTTATATGCTAACATTTTCCTGTCTTCCTTTTGACCAACTTTCTGTGCAAACGCTCTACGAAATCCTTGCGCTCCGACAGGAGGTTTTTGTGGTAGAACAAAATTGCCCTTATCAAGACTGCGATGGCAAAGACCTCCAAAGTTGGCATCTCATGGGACGTGACGGGTCTGGAAAACTAATCTGCTATACCCGGCTTTTGCCTGAAAACCTAGCTTACCCAGATTACGTATCTATTGGGCGGGTTGTGAGCGCCCCTGCTGCACGAGGCACTGGATTGGGAAAAATTTTAATGGAAGAAAGTATCCAAAGGTGCCGACAACTTTTTGGGAATCAAGCGATTAAAATCGGTGCGCAATCCTACCTCCTGAAATTTTATGAAGGCTTTGGCTTCCGATCCACCGGCGAGGAATATTTGGAAGACGGTATCCCGCATACGAAGATGATCTTAAATTGAAAATGTCCAACGTCCAACTTTCCATCATCATCCCAACGCTGAACGAGGCTGCCAACATAGGTAGGCTTGTGCGTTATTTGTTGGAAAATGGGGAAGGAGCTGTAGCAGAAATACTTGTCGTGGACTGCAACAGCAAGGATGGCACTGCACAAAAAGCCGCAGAGGCCGGAGCGCGGGTGTTATTTTCAGAGGAATGCAGCCGGGCGGCACAAATGAACCTGGGTGCAGGAGCGGCCAAATCGGATGTGTTGTATTTTGTCCATGCTGACACGCTTCCGCCCGCCTCCTTTGCCCAGGATATTCAACGCGAACTGGAGGCAGGGCAGGTAATGGGATGTTACCGTTACCAATTCGATTCACCGAAATGGATTCTTAAGTTCAACGCTTACTTTGTCCGGTACACCTGGTTATGGTGTCAAGGCGGCGACAAGACTTTTTTTGTCAAAAGGGAGGTTTTTGAAGCATTTGGTGGCTATGATGAGCAATTTGTCGTGATGGAGGAATATGATTTTCTGCGCAAGGCTATGAAAAAATATCGTCTGCGCGTGCTTCCAAAATATGTGATTGTTTCATCGCGGAAATACGAACAGAACAGTTGGCTGCGTGTGCAACTTGCCAACATTGGAGCGTTCTACTTGTTTCGTTTTGGCGCAAAGCCCACCAAGATCAAGCGGTTTTACAAATCCTTTCTAAAGCTTTGAAAACCAATCACATCACTCGAAACAATTCTTCAAAAATGAAAAAAGTAGTATTCCTCTCCATAGCCATTTTGGCGGCAGTTTTGATTTGGTTTACCTGTACCAATTGCCGTTCCATCAAACGAAACTCCACGGCAAAGCCCGTCACCCACGAAATCTGGAATGATTTGCTGAAAAAACACGTCGCAGCCGATGGTTTTGTACATTACAAAGGATTCATCCAGGACAGCGCAAAACTCAACGACTACCTCCGCCTGCTTGAATCCGCTCACCCGAGCGACACTGGCTGGACCCGCCAGGAGCAAATGGCCTATTGGATCAACGCCTACAATGCCTACACGGTGCAACTGATCGTGCGCAATTACCCTACAAAAAGTATCAAAGACATCAAGCGGGGCATCGCTTTTGTCAATTCGGTTTGGGATATCAAGTTTATCAAGATTCAAAAATACACCTACGACCTGAACAACATTGAGCACAATATCCTGCGGCCCGTTTTCAAAGATGCCCGCATACACGCTGCCGTAAACTGTGCTTCCTACTCTTGCCCCAAGTTGCTAAACGAGGCTTACACTGCTCAAGACCTTGAAAGTCAACTGGATAAGAGCATGCGCAGTTTCGTGAATGACCCGCTTCGCAACCAAATCACCGCCGAAAAGGCCAGGATTTCAGAAATATTCAAATGGTTCAAAGGTGATTTTGAGCGCGATGCAGGTTCGGTACGGGAATATCTCAATCGTTATTCCAAGGTCAAATTGACGGATAAAACAGACATCTCGCACCTGGATTATCAGTGGTCGTTGAATGAGGCGAAGTGAAAATGAGTTTCAAGTGGACAAGTTTCAAGTGTACAAGTTTCAAGTTTCAAGTGTACAAGTTTCAAGTTTCAATCTGCTAACTTGAAACTTTTAACTTGAAACTTGTAACTTTTTATTGCCTCACATCCAGCGCATCACGAAGCCCATTCCCTACCAGGTTGAAAGCCAGTACCGTAAACGCAATAGCAAGCGCAGGGGCGAGCGCCAGCAGGGGTTTGCCGCCCAAAGCATAGCCGTAATTTTCGTTAAGCATGGTACCCCAGGAAGGCGCGGGTGGTTGAACGCCAAAGCCGAGGTAACTCAGACCCGACTCTACCAAAATAGCCGTAGCAAAATTGCCTGCCGCCACCACCATCACAGGCCCCAAAAGATTAGGCAATATATGCCGCAGCAAAATCCGTCCGTGCCCAAGTCCCATGCTTTGGGCTGCTTCTACAAAGGCCAATTGCTTGATAGCCAATACTTGTCCGCGCACCACCCGGGCTACATCTACCCACATGGTTAGGCCCACCGCGAGGAATATTATCCCGATGCCCCGGCCCAGCGCCAACACCACTGCGAACACCAATAATAGGGTAGGGATGGACCAAACCGTGTTCACAACCAGCATCACCAAATCGTCTACCCGACCGCCAAAGTACCCGCCTGCCGCGCCAATTGCAACCCCGATACTCAGCGAAATAAACACCGCGATAAGCCCTACCAACAAAGACACCCGGAACCCTAAAATCAATCGGCTCAAAATACAACGACCGTATTTGTCGGTTCCGAGCGGGAAATGGCGCGTTTGAATTTCCTGGCTTTCCAACTGCGTCATCGGCACGGCACTCCAACGTCCATTTTTTCCAAAGTATTGAAAATGAACAGAATCGCCAGCCGTTTTTAAAGTGGAAGATTCAATTGGAATGGGTTTATAAGACATTGCCTGTCCATTCAAAAGCACTGAAATCCAGGAAGAGGAAGTGGCGTCGAGGTTCGTTTTTATAGGCAAAATCGCCACCTTGAATCCTGGCGGCTGCAACGCAATTTCAGGAATCTGTGCATTGGCATTCGGCGAATTATCTGGTGCAAGGAGATAACCAAACAGCGCGATAAATACGGCAATTGCCACAAACCACAGCCCCAACAAGGCTGGTCGGTTGCGGCGAAAGCGTTGCCAGGTTTTTTTATATTCCATGTACAACTTTTTGCACCACTCTCCCTTTTTCCGTTTCCACACAGATGAAATACACTCCACTCAAACGCGGCAGTTGAATCGGCTCGTTGTGTTTTCCAAACGGTTTGTCCAACACCGAACGACCCGCGGAATCCCACACTTGCACCCGCCGGATCAGGGTATTTCCCTGCGGTCGAATGTGTACAATGCCATCTGGGCTGAGCGTAGGGAAAATCTTTACAAAACCTTCATTGCCAATAGTTTTGACAGAAACGGGGCTTACAAAAACAGAATCCAAAAACGCCTCGGCAATAAGGGTAGGGGAGTGGTCGGCAGCATCAAACATGACACGGAACGAGTCAATTTCCGGCGATGAAAACGCAAACATCGGCGCCATCCATTTTGGCGGCAGGCTTTGATACCAGACCTTGGCACTGACACTGAGTTGACCGGTGTAGCCGCCATTTGGGAGACGGAAGTGCAGCACGTCAGCGCCGGTGCCTTCCGAGCCGTTGGGCGCTCGGTTGAAATCAGGGTCTTGGCTGATGTTTATGATTTGGGTAGTGTCGTAAGCCGGGTCGCTGGTTTCAAAACCTTGTGGAGTCAGGCGGTTGTCTTTGATGGAGATAAACCCGCGTTCCAGGACATTGGTAAAATTACCCAAAACATCCACGGGCACCATTTCATAAATCTGCACCTGATCGGAAGCGGTAATGGTATTGTAGTGCGGTTCAAAATTCGGGTCTTCATCGGGCAAACTGTAGTCGGGAGCCGTTTTGCCGGAATGGAAAATGGTCTGCCCCGCCTCGTTTTTCACTTCAAATTCTACCCATGCCCGGCGCGAAGGATAGCCAGAGGGGAACTTGTGGCCCGCTTTGTTGGACAATCTCAGGCTGAAATGCATGGAATCCCCTGTTACATCGCCTGCCTGTAGTTGTAGATCGAGGGTTTTGTGTTGGAGCATCCGCAGCGTAGCGGCAATAGTGCTGTCGAAATGTTCGGGTTCGGCATCAATCTCCAGTTTTTCGCGGTTGTTTTTCAGCAATTTGAGCATGGTCACATTTGCGCCGGCGAGTTCGTGAAGGCCGAAAGGAAATTTGGCAAACAAAAACTGATAGTTCGCTGAAATGACCACCGGGTCAGCGATTTGGGGCGTGTGGCAGGCCTGGCAGGTTATGTTGTCGTGCTCCTCATCGTAGCGGCTGTTGAGCCATTCGTGGTAAGTGGCTTGCTCCACAAAAGTGCCTCCAGTAAGATTGCCTTGAAGGTCCACCGTGTTGGTAATCAGGGTGTGGCATCCTGCGCAAAGCCCTGCATCGCTGATGTGACCTCCGAAAATGGGTGTTATGCCCACAAAGTCGTGCATCGGCGGGGCGAAGGCGAACTTATAAGGGCCGTAAGCAACCCGTATGTAATTGGTGTCGAAATTGAGCTGCCCGGAATGCAAATCGCCCAAAAGTTCCGGAGCCTGTGCATGGCAAGCCTGGCAGGTCACCCCTTCAAGACCTAGTGAGTCAGCATAAAGGTCGGATAGCAGGTAAAAATCCTTTTTATCGTGGAGTTTAGCCTGGTAATGCCCTGCCGGAGCGTGGCAGGAAGTGCATTTATCCTGTAATTCCTTGCTGTGGCTGGGATTTACCATGATTTCATGGGTCACTTTGGCGCGCCAGAACGGGTCTTTGGCGCTGTTGGCCATCATTGTGCTGCGCCAATCGTCGTAGATATTCACGTCCTCGCCAGTGGAAGTAATGAATGCGCTCATCAGAGGATCGTGGCCATGGCAACCGCCGCAGGTTTTGGCGGTAGGGAAGAGGATGTTGGAATCAATAGGGAGATTTAAATTGGTGATTTGGGAATTTGGTGATCTGGTGATAGCTGGTTGCTGGCCACTAAAGGTCAATTGGCGGAAAGAGGCTAATTCAGCTTCACTATGAAACTTATTGCCTTGATTATCAACAGGGAAAAAAGCGAGGGCGGCCACTACGGGTGGCACAACAAGGGCGAGCAGCGTGAATTTTTTCATAACAGGAGAACTTCAAGTTCGGCTGCGAAAGTCCGAATTTTCCTCGAAGCGGCAGGGGGATAAGTTTGCCATTGGGCGACAGGATGACAAGGCTGGGATTCTATTGAATCAAAACTTAAAGCCCTCCCCGCTGTTTTCACAATTCACCATTTGAAAATTGGTGCAATTTTTGCCAAGTTTTATATGCCCTGAGTAACTGCGTCCCTAATCAATATCATTATCACGCAAATTCAATTTCAACATCATGGGCGAACTCTCATTTATTGGCCTTCCTGAAGAAACACACCACTGCACCAGTTACCGCGACGGAGACTGGATTGTTTGGCGGTGCCCTCAGTGTGAACGCTACGAACGCCGCTACAATGGACGAACGGGTGAAATGAAGATCGCCCGAGGCGGTTCCGAAGCCCGGCACACGGGTATGAGTTCGCAAGTCCAAAATATGCAAGCGCTCACCAAAATCCAGTCATTGAATTAAAGTGCAACTATTGCACGATCAACAAACGGTCTTTCCGATAATAGGCTGTTCGTGGCTCGTCTCTAAGCATCATGGACACTACGAGGCGATAAACACCCTGCTCCAATGGAAGTGTTCGGACGGGTACGCGCAACAAATCCTGGTTCGGGATACAGTATTCCAGGGCCTCCAGTGTTTTTGCGGGCTTTCTTTCCAACGACTTTGCCGAAAGGCTTACACTGCAAGGCTTGCCGTGAAATGGGCTTAGTGCCTGCATCGGAATTTGAATCTGAAAGGATTGTCCTTTGCGTACGGTTCGTTGATGATCCTCATGGCCTTCTGTTAAGACCCAAAAAGGTTCTGAATCCAGCTGTTCTGGCGCTGGCACAGGATCGGTAGATCCGAGTCTTGATAATGAAGGGGCCGGAGAGCCAAAAAATTCTGGGAATAATTTCTTCAACAACGGTGAACGCTCTTTTTTCCCCGTCTCGATCGTGCTTTCTATGATTTCAGGCGGGAAAGTCGGCTGCGCTTTTTGATTTGAGGAGGTATTCGACCGCTGTTGTAATCTCGTATTCGTTCCTACAAACTGTGCTACAAAGTCACCAATTTCGTTCATGCCATTTTCTTCAAATGAACGACTCTCTCTGCTGGGCAAATGCTCTATGATGCCTTTTAAAGGGCCTTTTTTTTCCGTGCGGTAGTAGTCAAGCCGGAAAGAGACTTTGCTTCCGGGCAGTGCCTGCTCGTCCAGTTCATGGCGAGGGTTTTCAGCTTTCTTGCGGCAGTTGGCCAGTTCGGCTTCTAACACATTGACCCTAGTGAGCAACACTTCTTCCTGCTCTATTGCACGATTGAGAAGGGCCATCATTTGCTCTTTAGTGCGTTTTTCTTTGGATTTGGACATAATGTTTGGGATTGATGGAGGTAAAAAATGGGTAAGCCGCCCCACCCAAACAAGGGCAGGGCGGCTTACGTTTTTGTGCAACTGTCCCTCGCTTTTTAGCCAGGATATACTTGGACTTTGCCGAACTCAGCAAAGGCAGCCACAGGGCCAGGATTGCCAGGATCTTCAAAGTTGATCACAGCAGCTATATCATACAAGCCGGGGAGCGCAGAGCCTCCAGGCACATATAATGTAGCTTGAAATGTGCGGGAAGCCCCGACAATTGTACCAGCACTGTAAGGAACTGTAAGAGGCGGAGTATTCACATCAACGTCAAATTCAGAATTGCCACATTTTTCAAAAAACAAACGGACTGTGAATTTGCTCAATGGATGTAGCGAGTTGGCTAAAAATCCTGTGAGCGTCCAGTTGAATACAAACTTACTCGTCTGATCCGATTGGACGTTTTTTTCTGAGGTGAGATTTTCAGGCAACAAACCTCCAGCAGGAAGTTCCTGGGTGGTAACAGCAGATACACCGGACAGTTCGATTACACCGGGAGCTACGATTTCGGAAATCAATGCAATAGATGGCATAGAAAAAAATGGTTTTGAGGCACGCATCTTCGGCATCCAGTTCAACGGAGGTGTTCTCTACCTCGATACCTTCGAGCGTTTACTCGATTTTATGTGCAGAACTTTTTCGTGCTGAACGTGGGACAAAGGTGTGTGCCGCAAAATCAAGCATCGCTAAATGCACAGTCTTCCCTGGACAAAAAGGCAGTCAAACTGCAATTAAATAAAACAAAAAAGCCGCCCCATTTGGAGCGGCTTTATCAACCTGAATCTTCTTGTATGTCTCTGAAAATTAGACTGTTACAACAGAGTTGAATGCGCCGAAAGGTGTGGGAGCATAAGCTTCTGCAGCCCAGTCGTTTTCCCATTTTTCGCCGTTGATTAGGAAGCGGTATTCGTACGAACGTCCTTTTTCGAGTTCCACGGCGGTTTTGAAAGAGCCGTCTTTTTGTTTGGCGAGTACAACGCCGTTCTGCCAGTTGTTGAAATCGCCCAAAACTGCTACGGTTTCGGCATTCTCTACGGCTTCTTTAGGAAGTACAAAGGTCACTTTGGAGGTTTTTGGAGCTACTGCGGCCACTTTAGCCGGGGCTGCTTTTACTGCTGGCGTAGCAACTTTTGCTGCTTTTTCAGCAACAACAGGGGTAGCGGTTTTGGCAGTTTGTGCCTTTTTTGCGGCTGCTACTGGGGCAGTTGCTTTTACAGTTTTAGTGGTTTTTTCGGCCACGGTAGTTTGGGCGGCTTGTTTTTTCGATGCCATAATATCTTAAAGCTAATTTAAAGGAAAACGGAAGGTGCGGGGATTCGCATAGTGTTTTTCCGGCGCAAAGATGCGACGTTTTGTTGAAATAGTTGCAATTTGCAGATTATTATTCTGTGAAAAGGGTGTTAATTTTTGATTTTCCAAATTAAAAATTTAAAAACGGTCGAATTTGACTTTGCCGCCAAGCGTGGTTGTTACGACCTATGGTATGTACCTTCTTCTGAAAACGACTATTGTTCGGATCATTCATTTGAAACTTCATCATTAACTCAGGTCCTCAAAGTAGTCTGACCGTATTAGCGCTTTGCCCGGACATAATGAGTGTTTCCTTCAGGCAAAGCGCACTTTGCGGACAATCCTGAGAGGTTGCCATATACTCAAATTAGCAGCAAGTCTTGCCCTTACGAAAATCACCCTCGTCCAGCGAAAAGCACTTGCCTATCTTTGCCGCCAAATCGACCAATCCCCCAATCCTCCAATCCACAAATCAATCTAACCATGTCCAACATCCTCTCTGGCAAAAAAGGAATCATCTCTGGCGCGCTCAACAGCGAAAGCATCGCCTGGAAAGTGGCCGAACGCTGCGTAGCAGAAGGCGCACAAATCGTACTCACCAATGCCCCCGTGGCCATGCGCATGGGCGAAATCAATGCCCTCGCCGAAAAATGCAAGGCTCCTGTCATTGGCGCCGACGCTACTTCATTGGAAGAACTGGAAAACCTTTTCACCAAATCTATGGACCATTTTGGTGGAAAGGTGGATTTTGTACTGCACTCCATCGGGATGTCGGTCAACGTCCGCAAAGGCAAGCCCTACACAGACCTCAACCATGAGTGGATGCAGAAGACTTTTGATGTGAGCGCCATTTCGTTCCATAAAATGATGCAGACCATCTGGAAACTCGACGCAATCAACGACTGGGGCAGCATCCTCGCGCTCAGTTATATCGCCGCACAACGGGTATTTCCTGATTACTCCGAAATGGCAGAATCAAAGGCATTGCTCGAGTCGTTTGCCCGTTCTTTCGGTTATCACCTTGGTACTGCCAAACATGTGCGGGTGAACACCCTTAGTCAATCGCCCACCATGACCACTGCTGGTCAGGGAGTGAAAGGGTTCCACGACTTTTTCAATTATGCCGACAAGATGTCGTCGCTCGGTAACGCCCCCGCGGAGGACTGTGCCAACTATTGCGTTGCGCTTTTCAGTGATTACACGCGCTACGTTACGATGCAGAACCTTTACCACGACGGCGGCTTCTCGACGATGGGCATGAACCCTGCGTTGATTCAATAATTTGGGCATAACGAGAACACCGAAAATTGCCGACACCGCCGAAGGTTTTGGCAGAAAGCATAAAAGAAACGTTCCGGATTTTTTCGGCGGTATCGGTGGTATCAGCAGTTTCGGTGTTCTATACACATCAGTCAATAATTTGGGGCAACGTTTCGGCATCACAGTCGTTTTGGGAAAATGAACAGCAAATCAAGTTGCAAAATAAACCGCAGAGGCGCAGAGGCGCAGAGACCCGAGTTTCAATTGCTCCGTGCATTCGCACCCCTATGGTTGTTTGGTTTTACATTTTACATTTTCCTGTTTTCCTGTTTTCCTGTTTCATTATCCGCCCAAGAGCCAGCAAGCCCAGCTCCCCGCCCTGCCCCGCAGCCCGATGAGCCACTGTTTGTCACCTTTGCGCTTTCGCCTGAGCGGAGTTCCCCTGCCGGAGATACACTTCCCGACCGGGATTTCAGAATGTACGACCCTTCCCGGAGGCACGATATTGACTGGGGGACCCTCGGCAACTTAGGATCGGCAGCACGGCCTTTATTGTTTGAAAATCAGCCGCTTAGAGGATTTAGTGTGGGCGTTCGCTCGTTCGATTTGTACATGCTTCGACCGGAGCAATTGGGTTTTTACCGCAATGTCCGCACTTTCAGTGATGCCTCTTTTTCACAGGGGAGGAATCAATTTGAAACCAACCTGAGCGCCCGCTTTGCCCGTACTTTCGAGGGCGGAGCGAATTTTTCGCTCGAATACCGCACCCTCAATAACCTTGGCCAATACCGTCACCAGCGCGACAAACACAATGCCCTCAACATGGGAATTTGGTTGCCCGTGGGAAAACGCTACGACGGTTTTCTGATTTTCACGCGTAATGTCATTCGCCAACAGGAAAACGGAGGCATCGTGTCTGACACTGTTTTTGGAAGTGGCGAATTTGCAGGTCCAATCGCAGCAGAAATCCGGCTGCCCCGCGAGGCCGCGTACACCCGGCTCGACGACCAATCGCTCCACTTTACCCAACATCTGCGCCTGATCGGCAAAAGCGGACAAGGCAAACGCGCCCTCCGCGCTACCCACACTTTTGCCTGGAACCAGCAGCAATACAAGTTTGCGGACCAAGGGACTGGTACAGATGGCCTGGGCGCAGATGCACCCTTTTTCGACCCTGTTTTTTTAGTGGATTTGCGGGGAATTCGGCATTTTGTCGAAGTAAACAGGATTGACAACGCAGTCACGCTCAATACTTTCAAGACAAAAGTGAGCGGTCGGCCTTCAGATTTATTGGCCGTCGGGATAGCACACTCGTATTTTAAAGTCAATCAGGAACCCCGCAAATTCAAGGTTTCCAATTTGTTCCTAACGGGAAATCTGGCACTCACGCCATCTGAAAAATTTGCCTTCACGGCGCAGGGTGCACTGGGTGTTTTGGACAATATCGGCGAATATCAATTGCAGGGCGATCTTACACTGGGGCTTGGGAAAGCCGGGCAATTTCGGGCCAGCCTGCTCAGTCAAATCCGGCCGCCAGCACTGCTTTTTGACCAATTTTACGTGAGTAAGCGACAAATTTGGGACAATGATTTTGCCAAGCCCCTGGAGAACACACTCTCCGCAACCTATGCTTTGCCGCTGATCGGGCTTGAAGCAACCGCCCGTGCCCATGTGGTGAACAACTACCTGTATTTTGATCAAAATGGGGTGGCCGCGCAAACCACGACACCGCTTCAGGTTACCCAACTCCTTGTGCGTGAGAATATTAAGTGGGGAGCCTCCGCTTTGACAATACCGTTGCGCTGCAACAAGCAAACCGTGACGAGGTGCTGCGTTTGCCGAAATGGTTTTCCAAAAACAGTCTTTACTTTTCAGGAAAAGTGTTTAAAAAACGGATGTTACTGAATGCCGGCGTGGACTTCCGTATCAACAGCGATTTCCGTCCGGATGGATACCACCCGCTCTCCTGGCAATTCCACTTACAAGACTCCTTGACGCAACAGCCTTACCCATGGATTGACCTATTTGCAGCCTTTAAGGTGCAGTCTTTCCGGGGATTTATCCGCTATGAAAACTTGGCCACTACATGGGACAAAACAAAGGTTTTTTACCAAACTGCTCGCTATCCGCAGCCTTTTGGTGCATTGCGCTTTGGCATTGCATGGCGTTTTATGGACGGCAATCAACGCGACGAGTCCGAAACGCCAAATACCACTGATGGACTTAGCCCCATCCCTTCTTCAAGACCCATCGGGCCACGAGGCGGTGGATGAGCGTGTTTATAGAAGTGTGGCACACCTAATTCGAGTGTTAATAATCATCAGGGCTGGCGAGGTGTGCCACACTTTTTTGGGCACGAGGCGGTGGATAAAAATTACCATAATTTCAAGTGGCAACACTTTAAAAAAGGTGTTCCTTTGTCACTAAAAATTGAATTTTTCCATGAATAAAATTACCCTTTTGCTGCTGCACGCATTGGTGCTGCTTACATTTTTATGTGCCCCCAAATTGGTATCGGCTCAGCCCGGCAATGATTACAAAGTGGCTTCTATCGGGTTTTACAATTTGGAAAACTTGTTTGACACCATTGATTCTCCCACCACGAACGATGTGGATTTTTTGCCGAACGGCCGCCTGATGTGGAACACTGCTAAATATTTGTCTAAGCAGGCCAACATGTCTAAAGTTATCAGCCAATTGGCTACCGAGCTCAGCCCCGACGGCGTGGCGGTACTCGGCGTGGCAGAAATCGAAAACCGCAAAGTGCTGGAAGACCTCGTTGCACAACCGGATTTAAAGGAGCGCAATTATCAAATTGTACATTACGACTCTCCTGATGAGCGAGGCATTGATGTGGGATTGTTATATCAGCCGAAGTATTTCCAGGTTTTGGGAAGCCTTTCGGCGCCTGTTCCACTCAAAGATCCGAAGACGGGAGTGGTAGATTTTACACGCGACATCTTGTACGTAGCGGGCAAATTCGATGGTGATCCCCTTCACATCATGGTAGGGCACTGGCCTTCTCGCCGGGGAGGTGAGGCTGGTTCTGGTTGGATGCGCGCGGCGGCGGCGGCGGTTTGTAAACACCTGGCAGACAGCATACAAACCGTTGATCCAGATGCAAAAATCGTGCTCATGGGCGACTTGAACGACGACCCGGATAACAAAAGCCTAACCCAGGTACTGAAGGCTCGCCGCAGTGCCGACAATCTCAAAGAGAGCGAGCTGTACAATCCAATGTATACCATTTACAAAGAGGGAAATGGCTCTTTGGCATACAAGGATTCCTGGAATTTGTTCGATCAAATGATCGTGTCCAAAGGCCTCGTAAACAAGGCAACCGGAGGCTGGCAACTCTATAAGGCGCATGTTTTCCGTCAGCCCTGGCTCCTGCAAACCGAAGGCGCTTTTCGTGGGTATCCATTCCGCACTTTTGTAGGTGATATTTTTATCAATGGATACAGCGACCACTTGCCTGTGTACTTGTATTTTTTGAAAAAGAAATAACAAGTAACAAGTAAAAAGTTGAAAGTTACAAGTACACGTTTCTTGAAACTTGTTACTTGTAACTTTCAACTTTTTACTTGTTACTTGATACTATTAAAGTATGGATTTCTTCCTCGCCACCCTTTTCGCGCTTTTTTCCATCGTTGACCCTCCTGGGGCAATACCCGTTTATGTGGCACTCACAAGTGACCGCCCGCGCCCGGAACGCAACAAAATTGCCCTGCAAACGAGCTTCTATTTTTTGTTGATCCTCTTTTGCTTTTTCATTGCAGGCAATTACATCCTGTCGTTTTTCGGACTCACCATCCATGCGCTGCGCATCGCGGGCGGCATGACTTTGCTTATCAGTGGCTTTGCCCTTCTTTCAGGACGAATTTCTAAACGAAGGGGTTACGACAAGGACGTGGAAAAGGAAACGATGGAGCACAAACAAGACATCGCTTTTTCGCCCATGGCCATGCCGATGCTCTCCGGGCCAGGTTCCATTTCATACCTCATAACGCAGTACAATCAGCATACTTCCTGGAATGAACGCTGGCAAATCATAGCTGCTATTGTGGCCGTAGCTGTGCTGGTGTGGGGATGCCTTCGGATTGCACCTTTTCTGTTCAAGGTTTTTGGCGCAGGAGGCTTGAACGCCATCGCGCGTATCATGGGCTTCATTGTAATTGCCATCGGGGTGCAATTTATTGTGGATGGGCTAGTGCATTTGGTGGGGAGATGAAATGAGCTTACCGTTCCAATTTCCAACTACATGAACTCCGAACTACTCTCGCTCGCGCAAGGCAAGTTAGCCAAAGCTAAGGTCACCCTCGAAGTCGCTGATTTTGACAAAAAACTCCTGGGGAAAACACCGGCAGGCGCTGTGTTTGTTTGCAATCAACTGCTGCCCGGTTTGGATGAATGGGTGCTCATTGCCTTACTGGCCGAGCATTTTGAAAACGTCCGATTGCTTCATCCCTATCCAACAAATCCGCCGAAATCCCTTAGGCCCTATATTCTCCGCCCCTCGCGCAAAAGTTTGGAAGACAGGCTCTTGCGTCTAAATTTTGCTAAACGCCTCGCTCGCCGCGTACGAAAAGGCGATGTGGTCGCCCTCTCACTTGACTTTTCAGACAACCCTCTGAGCCATTTGGGTAAAAACCTGCTCCGGACCGAAACCCTTCGACAAATCCGCAAATCCGGTCAGTCTGTTATCCCGGTTCACCTTCAGGCAGAACGAATGCCTGGGGGAATTTTGCGTAAAGCCATCCCGGGTCTTCCGTTTCATTTTACCGCCGGGCCTGTGCATATCAGCGTTCGTGTTGGTACCGCAATCCCTCCGGATGACATTGCCACGCTGGGTAAAAACCGACTTTGGGGCAAATTCCTCCAGGCAAAAATATTTTCCCTCGGCTCGTCTTTCGATGTGCATCCCGAACTTTTCACTGGCAAAAAGCGAAAAGCAATAGCACCGGAACAGATTGCTGACCCCATTGATCCTCAATTGGTTGCACAGGAAATCGCGGCATTACCTGCCGAACACAAGGTGGCAGAGCGCGGGCAATTCGATGTGCTCGTGGCGCCATTCTCCGCTTTGCCGCATACCATGCTTGAAATTGGCCGATTGCGCGAACTGACTTTTCGCGCCGCCGGGGAAGGCACCGGTAAAGCACGTGACATGGACGAGCACGATCTTTATTACCTCCAACTCATCATTTGGGATCGAGATAAAAAGCAAATCGCTGGCGGTTACCGGCTTGGGCTTGGCGACCGAATTTTTGAGCGTTTTGGTGTGAATGGTTTCTATACCAACTCGCTTTTCAAGATGAAGCCGGGATTCTTTCCTATCCTGCAAAAGTCCGTGGAATTAGGCCGCACCTACGTTACTGCCGAATATCAGCGACATCGCCTGCCCCTGTTTTTGCTTTGGAAGGGCATTCTCCATTTTTTGCTCACACACCCTGAATATCAGTATTTATTAGGTCCGGTGAGTATCAGCAAAGACTATTCGGAGGCTTCGAAAGGCATCATCGTGGAGTTTGTGCGGCGGTTCTTTTTCGATAAAAAACGCGCCGCCCTGGTGGCGCCGCGCAAAGCTTTTCGACCCAAAATAAAATCGGTAGATACGCGGCTTTTGGCTGAAAATCTGCGTGGGGAATTTGAAGCGCTGGAAAGCCTGATTGAAACCATCGAGCCTGCACACTTCAAAGTGCCAGTACTTTTCCGACAATACCTTAGGCAGAATGCCAGGTTTATCGCGTTCAACGTGGATCCAAATTTTTCAAATTGCCTGGATGGCCTGATGATTTTGGACATTGCAGAATTGCCCGCCAGTACGATAGAGGTGTTGCAACAGGAGAAATAAGAGATTTTTCGATTTTTCGATTGGTGGGATTGATTCGATTATCTGCACTCAATCGTAGCAATCGAATCAATCGTTCCAATCCCACCAATCGAATCAATCAAACAAGGCTCAGAACCACCACTCCCAGCACAAAAACCGCCAGGTAAATCGCAGCCAGGCGCCGTTCCCGTCGAACGATGGCTTTTGCACCTACCTTTTCTTTCGCAGTTACATTTCCTGAGCGTATGATTTGCAACAATACCAGTGAAATGAGCAGATAACTCAGCAGGTAAATTTTATCCATCAGCACCATGTAACCAGTGTCAGGCAGCGCATTGCTGTACGATTGTTGCAGAAATACGGCCGTTAGCAGCGCACCGATGGGCAAGGACGAGCGCGTATCAATGTGTTTTGGGTGCAACAATAAAGCGCCAATTCCGACGAGCATTACCACCAAGAGCGGCAGCAGCATTTTCAGCAAAAAATAACTGAAAGGGCGGGCGAGGGTGATGTTGAAACTCAGGTTGCTGTATCGTTGGGCGTTCTCTTCGGGGTTGCCAAAATTGGAGCCATAGTCGTGTACCCGGGTGGCTAGCTGGCAGTTGCGCGTTTCCCAACCAACAAGATTGAGGGTGCTGCGAATGATCGCGGCATTTGTATCGGGAACATACAGGAGCGAGTCGGAGGGATATTCCGGGTTTTCAATTTGAATATCGAGCGTGTGTTTATCTAGCGGGAATCGGTTGAGCGAAAAGGCGTGAAAAAAGCGGCCTTCTTTTCGGAATATCTTGTATTTCGTACCGTCTTTCAATACCACAGGCGTGCTATCGCCATCAAACCCAGCAGTGGCCATGCTCCATTTTTCAATCGAATTGACAAATTCAATATTGGTGGGGTCAATATCTCCACGCCACTTGAACCAGACATAAAAATCGGCATAGAACGAATGTTCATCCATGTTCAGGCCGTAGAGGTTCATCAGGTAAAAACCTACTTGAGCCTCCTGCGGCTGAGCTTTCAAGGGAGAAGAAACCGCAAAATGCAAAATGTAAAATGCAAAATGTAAAATCAGGAGGCGCATGAGAAAAATTGGTTTTGAATTATTCTAGATGCATCAAAATTGTAAAGGCTGAGCCTTGCCTTCGCATCCCGAGCGCATCACTAATTTGGACATTGGAAATTCCTTGTTGGACATTGGACATTACTTCAGCCACTTATCCAGCCACCCAAAAAACTCCTTTTGCCACACCATTGAATTCTGCGGTTTGCTCATCCAATGGCCTTCGTCGGGGAAACTCAGGAAGCGGGAAGGTATCCCTTTCAACTGCGCAGCCTGAAATGCCTGCATCCCTTCGCTAAAGGGTACACGGAAAGTCCAATTCGTTGTGAATCACCAAAATGGGCGTGTCCCAGTTTTGCACAAAGCGGTGCGGGCTATCATTCAAGTACATTTTTGGTGTGTTCTTTTCCCAATAGGCGCCTTCGAAATCATGGTGCGGAAACCACAATTCCTCTGTTGTGCCATAGAAACTCTCCAGATTGAAAAGTCCACAGTGGGAGATAAAGGTTTTAAATCGCTTGTTGTGATTTCCAGCCAGCCAGTACACCGCGTACCCGCCAAAACTCGCGCCCACTGCGCCCATACGCGATGCATCCACAAAAGGCTCTTTGGCCGCAGCATCGGTGGCGCGCGATATTCCAGCGATAAGAGAAAAACTGCGAGAGGGCAGATTGCGGCCCACCCTGGCAATACACCAGCGTCGGGTACTTCTTTTTTGGGTCAAAATTGGGTGGCAAAATGTACCACACATTCATGTCTTTGCTGTCAAAAGTCTTCACGGTGCGGCGCTCCACGGTTGGTTTGGCAAGGTCTTTCCAAACCTCATCTGTCACGAATGTACGTTGAGTAGCCGCTCCATTTTGCGGATTCACCACAAAGATTTCAGCGGGATGCACCATCGAAATTCGGGTCGTTACCAATTGATTACCTGCCAGTTTAAGGGCGGTGTAATCGTGGGTTCCGTTGGTGATGCGGCGTATTTTTTTATCGGAAATATTGATCTGGTAAATCTGCTGGGTGAAATTTTCCGAACTCAAAAAGTAAAGCGATTTGCTGTCGGCTGCCCAGGTGGGGTGGTTGGCTTCGTATGCCCAGCCAAGTGTGAGCTCGTCGCGCTGTTGGGTCTGCGTATCCAGGATCATCAAGCGTGGGCGGTCAGCTTCGTAGCCAGCCTTGGCAAGGCTTGTCCATACGAGGTAATGTCCGTCGGGCGAAAACACCGGGTCGCGGTCATAGCCTGTCAGATCCTCCGTAAAATTCAAGGTTTTACCCGAAGAGACTTCGTATGCATAGAGGTCGGAGTTGGTGCTTTGGGCCTCTGCCGTGCCGTTCAGTTTGCGGCAGGTGTATAGTATAAAGCGACCATCAGGGCTCCAGGTAATTTGTTCCATGCCCCCGTCTGGCGTAAGCGGGCTGTCGAAGCGTTCGTTCTGGATATTTTTTGGCTCACCAAGGAACTTCCCATCGGCCAAACCCACAAAGAAGACATTGCTATAAGCGTAGTCATGCCAGCTTTTCCAGTGGCGGTAAAACAAGCCATCCGCAATCTTTGCAGAGGTTTTGGAAAAATCGGGGTACAGTTCTCCCGGGGTTTTGTCCAGTTTCACGTCTTTGCAAAAAAGGATCTGTTTCCCGTCAGGCGAGTAATGGAATCCATTGATTTCCAGGTCACTTACCTTGCTCGGGCTTGAAAGTCCCGTTAGGCCGGTTTCGTACAAATGTCCATCCATCAGGAAGCCAATCTTCTGGCCGCCCGGATGGAATTCGGCATCGCCGCTGGTTTTTTCAAAATCGGTGAGCCGCCGCGTTTCGCCCGAGGCGAGGTTGACGGTGTAAAGCGCGCGGCTGCCTTTATTGGCTGCGACATCGTATCGTTGCACCCCGTAAACCGCCCATTGGCCGTCGGGCGATACACATTCGAGGCCGACACGCCCAATTTTCCAGAGCAATTCTGGGGTAAGTACTTGGTTTTGAGCCGAAACTTCGGAGGCGATATTCATTGCCAGGAGAAATAGTAGGAAAGTGTTTTTGAACATAGTAGTGAATGCAAATTACTTTTAGCCCGCAAAATTCATTTTTTCAACAGCATTAACCGGATTTTTTTACCACATAGGGGATTTTTTACCACATAGTTCACATAGCACACATAGTATCGTACATATTTCTAACTATGTGTGCTATGTGAACTATGTGGTAAAAAATTCGCTAAGAGGTAAATATCAAACAAAGCAACACAAGATGAAAAAGTACCTAACAGAATTCATCGGCACATTTTTCCTTATCCTCACAGTTGTGCTGGTGACCAATAATCCGGCTTATGCTACAATGGCGCCTCTGGCCATTGCGGGAATGTATCTGGCGATGATTTATGCGGGGGGGCATATTTCAGGAGGGCATTATAATCCCGCCGTCACATTTGCGCTACTGATTCGGCGCAAAATTGACCGTGGCGATGCGCTCTATTATATTATGGTTCAATTGGTTGCAAGTGTGGTGGCAGCTGCCATCGGGGTTTACCTTCACGGTTGCGGGAATGGAGCGACCATCGTGCCCCGGTTGAATGAACAGACCATGTGCGCCGTATTGGCCGAATTCCTGGGCACGTTCGCGCTCGTGTTTGTGGTGTTGAATGTGGCAACTACACGCTCCAACGCAGGCAATTCGCATTATGGATTTGCCATTGGTTTTGCTTCATTGGCCGTAGGCTATGCACTTGGCGGACTGAGCGGTGGCGCGTTCAATCCGGCCATTGCCTTGGGTGCAACGGTGGCCGATATGTTCGCCTGGGAGGATATTCCGGTCTACCTCATTGGTGATTTGCTCGGCGCGGCTGTCGCAGCCACGGTATTTCAAGTGACGTATGGACCTGAGGATTAACCGTTTGAGAGGGGTGGAACACGTTAATAGGGGTGGAACACGGATGACACGGATGGGACACGGATTTAAAAGATCAAAATAATCCGTGTCTCATCCGTGTCATCCGTGTTCCACCCCTCGCAAGCGGTCAATCCCCCAAATCCGTGTCTGATCCGTGCCATCCGTGTTCCACCCCTCGCAAGCGGTCAATCCAAAATCATCTCCAAATCCTCCCGATTCCACACTGGCATTTCCGTTCCCGCTGCAAAAAGATCCCGTCCCAATTGCCGCTTTTGGTCTTGCAGCAACAAGATTTTTTCCTCCACCGTGTCTCGTGCAATGAATCTTAGCGCCGTAACGGGTCGCGCTTGACCGATTCTATGTGCGCGTGCAACAGCCTGATCTTCTTTGGCTGGATTCCACCAGGGGTCGAGGATGAACACATAATCGGCTGCGGTAAGGTTGAGACCCACCCCGCCTGCGCCAAGCGTCATAAGGAACGCTTGAACGCTGGGTTCGCCTTGGAATCGCTTTACCTCACGCGCCCGTTCCGGAATGGGCGTATCTCCTGTGAGCCAGGCAAAAGGCATTTTTTCAGCTTCCAGCACCCGTTTAAACACTTGCAAATGTTGCTCGAATGCGCTGAAAAACAGCACTTTATGGCCAGACCGGCGCACTAAATCCCATTGCGCCAGCACATCTTCAGTTTTGCCGCTGATACCCTGATATTCCCCGTCGGCCAAAATAGGGTGGCAGGCCAATTGGCGCAAACGCAGGAGCGCCTGCAAGGCTTGCAAACGGGTTTTAGGGTCGTCAAAAAGCGCTAGGATTTCGTTGCGCACGGCTGATTTCAATTCCTCATACCGTTTGCGTTGGGCCTCCGCCATTTCACAGTAAAAAACCTGGCTGCTTAAAGGCGGCAACTCCGGCGCGACTTCTTCCTTGCTTCGTCGCAAGAAAAACGGTTGCACCCGACTGAACAGCCGTGCCTTTGCCCGCTCGTCGCCTTGGCGTTCAATAGGCGTTTGAAACTGCTCGCGAAACGCCGGATAACTGCCCAAAGTAGATGGATTGATAAATTCCATTTGTGTCCAAAGGTCGGCCAGGGAATTTTCGATGGGCGTGCCTGAGAGGGAGATTTTATGCTGTCCACGCAGTCCGCGCACCACCTTGGAAATATCCGACTCGCGGTTTTTGATTTGCTGACTTTCGTCCAAAACAATGAATTTCCAGCCAACTTTTTCCAGTAAAGCCAAATCCTGACGCGCCGTATGGTAGGTGGTAAGCACCACATCATGTGTGCTGAGGGTGCTTAAATGCTTCTGCCGATTTGGCCCGACATGGGCATAGACGAACAAACTCGGTGCGAACTGCGACAACTCGCGCTGCCAGTTAAATACCAGCGAGGCAGGCAAAATGACCAGTGCGTTGAGCGGCTTCAACGCCTCCCGATGCGCCGAAAAAATGTCCAACTGACCGGCTGCGGAGGAAATTTCTTGGTCGTTATTCGGAGTCAGATTTTCTTTGGCCCAGAGTAGGGTAGCGATGGTTTGAAGGGTTTTCCCCAAACCCATGTCGTCGGCGAGGCAAGCGCCCAGTCCGTGCTGACAGTGTCCGATGAGCCATTTCACACCAGCCAATTGGTATGGCCGCAGTGATGCTTTCAGGTTTTCAGAAGGCTGATAATCAATCTTTTCCGGGTCAATGATGGGCCATTCGGTAGCAGCCGTTTCGACTTCGCTGCCTTGTAAAAGCGTATAGAGGGCCTTGGGCAATCGAAGCGTGTCGCCATTTTCCTGGACAGCCGTGGCCAGATCGGTGTAGCGGGCAAACCATTCTTCGGGAATTAGAAAAAAAGTTTCATCGGGTAAAAGGAAGTAAGGGTCGTGGCGACGCAAATAAGGCAGCAGTTTCTGGAAGGCAAAACGGTGTGCGCCTACTTGAATCTCGCCTTGCACATCAAACCAATCGCCCGCAGCCTGCGCATTCAAGCGCAGTGCTCCGGTGCTTAATGCAATGGTTTTGCCCTCTATTTGTGGGGAAACCAAAGTGAATCCAGCAGCCTCTAAATCAGTGTGGTGTTGAACAATCCATCGAAGCAGCGCATCGAGCTGATTATCGGTGTCCGTGGCAAAAAGATGGTTGGATGTTGTCAGCCCCATATTTATCAACAAATCCAAACGTTCCTGCTCGGCGGCAGTATCACGAATAATAAGGTGTACCGTGATTTCACCCTCCTCGTCGGGCGGGACGTCGAGCGTAGTGCTGCGGCTGCGTTGGTCGCCGAAGGGAAATTCTGCGCCGTCGTATTCAAAAACGGGTTTTAAAAACCAGCGTTTTTCCAGTATATTTTCGGTTGGTTCGAGGCGTGTGGTGCGCAATTGCTCGGCGCGTTCTACCCGGAACCCCTCTGCTTCCACATGGCTGCGGCGCACACTTTTGGCAATAAATTGTCGAAAATAAGTACGTGCCTTGTCGGCAGGAATCAGTACCGCGTCTTTTTGGCGGAACGGTTTTACCATGTTGCCGTTGATTCCAGGCACGCGATAGAGGGTATGTCCGTCCAGTATCCAGGCCGGGTCGGTGTTTGTGACGGGACTCACGTCATGCGCACAAATGTCCCAGTGCTCCGTTTCCGTCCCCAGCTTAAGGCGGTATTCAATGCCTGCGCCGGGTGTTTTTTTGAAAAAAAGGTGCGGGACGAGATCTTCCTGGGGGCATAGCAGCAGTACGTCTTTTGCCAAAGTTTTTCGTTCTGCGTCCAGGGTGAGCGGCAATTTATGCTGCACAATATGACTCAGGAAAACATCTAATTTGCTGAAAATGAACCGCTCCACCACAGGTTTCGTGGCAGCATCTGCCAGTAATTGAGCAAGCATTGGCCAGGTTTTGGCTTTAGGCAACTTGTATTTTGCCTCCAGGGATTTGGGCGTGAGCAGCTCAATCAGTTCAAATAATTGCGATTCTACCTCGCTTGGCTCCAATCCGTAAGCGCCCACCGTGGTCGGGGTAGCGCGTTGCACGATGTGCGACAATTGGCCGTCTTTGCTGAGTTGCACGACATTGGCCGATGGGAGTAGAATGGAATTTTGGTAGGGATAAAGGTTAAAGACGATTTGGAAGGTCATGCGGCAAAGATAGCGCGGCTCCAGAGACCTCCGAGGTTTTCAAAACCTCGGAGGTCTCTCGTTTAACCACGTTGCGAAGCATCCGCATTCCGGCCTGGTTTTTCATGGAAAGCACGGATTCGGGGTGGAACTGTATGCCTTCGATGGGCAGGTCTTTGTGGCGAATGGCCATCACCACGCCGTCCTTGGAACGGGCGCTGACCTCGAATTCGGAGGGGATCACATCACCCGCCCAGGAGTGGTATCGTGCCACCTCACAGCCTTGTTCCAGTCCACTGAAAATGCCGCACCCATCGTGCTCAATGCTAACCGCTTTGCCGTGTACCGGGGCGATGTTGGCGATACTGCCGCCAAAAAATTCGATAAGTGCCTGATGACCCAGGCATACGCCCAAAATGGGTTTTTCGCTGTGAAACTGCCCGATGATCTCCATCATGTTGCCCGCATTGCGCGGCAACGAAGGACCAGGTGAGAGCACGAGCAGGTCAAACGCTACTTCTGCAAGGGCTTCTGGCTCCACGGTATTCCTAAACACTTTCACTTCGCAACCGAGCTGGCGGAAAAAGTCCACGAGGTTGTAGGTGAAGGAATCGAAGTTGTCGAGCATTAGGATGGTGGGCATGGAGTGTTTGAATGGTATGCTGGGTTTGAAGTGTTTGATGTGGGAGCCAAAGGCCTGCTACTTTTTCTTGTGCTGTGCGATGAGATCCTCCACCAGTTTGGTGAGCCATTGCCGCTCTGCTATGTACTCAGCTTTGGCGATGTCTTGTAAGATGATTTCCAAGCGATCTACATCGCGCTTGCCTTCGGCATGGATGATGCGTTTCATAGTGTCGGCGAAGCGTTTGCCCATTTTTTTCTTGGTGGCGGGCAGGTTTTTCTCGCGGAAGAAGTAGATGATGGCGGCTTCGACTTTGTTTTCTAGGAATTCGGCCACACGCTCATCTGATTTGTCGCGGCGGCTCATTTCCCAAAGGATTTTGATTTCCAGCATTTTAGCGGACACCTTACAATGCATATCATCGTAGCTGGAGATCAAAAGCGTTTTTAGGGCTGGTTCGTAGTTTTTCAAATGGTATAGATAGTGAGAGAGGGTAAATTGATAGTATTCCTCTGAGGGCATTGATCCAAGAATTTTTGTACGATGATCTTCCAGAAACTGCTTCACCCAACTGTCGGCACTAAGTCGTAGACCTAGCGTAGCGATGCTTTGGAATTCAGACGATTTGATCATTCCATCCATATAAATCCGCCCGGATTCAACGCGACGTTTCTGAAGTTGGAATACTGGATTGGCATATTCGGCGTGACCTTTGTTCAAACGACGAATGCCATAATTACAGGCAAAAATTTCAAAGGTGCTAACATACGTTTTCCAGATAAATGGTTCTGTATCCCCAATTAATTTGACGAAATTAGTTAGTTTTTGTCCGCTTTTGTAAGATTCGTCTGAAAGCAAATCAATGGCTTGCGTAAAAAGTTGTCCGATAGGCTTTTCAAAAAACCAACGAAATCGGGGGGATTTCAAGTCAAAAAGCACCCATTCATCTAAAGGTGGCAATGCTAAGGGGGCCAATTGATTTTGATTAAGCAGTATGCATGTATGCCAGAGCCGCTCCACCAAATAATATTCATCCAAGGCTTGAATGGAGTTCCAAAGATTTAAATCATCCTTTTTTTGATTCCGATCGCTTTGGAAAACATATTCTTCAGACTCCGAAAGAAATTGAAAGTAGTAATCCTGAGGTGACCATTCCCGATGGGTACTTTTTAATTTCCCAAATTGTTTTCTGGATTGTTGAAATTTCTTTTCAAGGTTGCGTTCGTTATAAAATTTCTGCAAGTAGAAAGCCTGTTGCAATTCGGTCATATTTTGTCCGGCTGACTCGTGTGCAACGAACCACCGGACAAGATGCAGGGTATCTGACATACTTTTTTCCAGTTTATTGGCTACAATTTCCTTTTCAGGGAAAATGTAAACGTATGCTTCCGATTTTGCCAATGCTTGATCATTCTCCTCCTTTCCCAAATTTGCAAGAATGTAATCCACCATACGAACGGCTTCAGCACGAACAGGTGTTCCGAGCTCGGCAGTTTCCAGAAACACTTTCAGGCGCTTCTTTTCATCTTCTCGTAGTGTTGTGAGCAGCTCAACTAGATCGCTATTGTGCATATCAGGCATTAATTTTTGAGATAAAAACGGCAGCGGTAAAAGTCTGGAAAAGTGTAATGCCTTCCTATGGAACTTGTGCAATAATTTTGCGGGATTCTTTCACTTCTCTTTAACTCTGTTTTCCCTATGTGTACTATGAAGCAATTCCGTTCTGCAATCATTGCGGTACTAGCACTGGCATCTCTTTTCTTTCTGCCAGGCTGTCCCAGCACTTCGTCAACAAGTACCTGCACCTGTCCAAGCCCTAATCCGCTCGTTACCTTTGATGCGCTTAACTCCGATGGATTTTCCGTGACTCCAGATACAATGACCAATGTTACATTGGTTGTTATTGAAGTGTCTGGAAGTTCAGGTGCGCCTAAAACCACGTTCAATGGTCAACCAGGCGTTGCAACGCTCATTGATCTTGACACTACTTATCACCGCCCACTTCTCCTGAAATTCGCCTATAAATCTGCATCAGGGGATACATTAGCCAATGATGAACTCCGTATTGATGATTCTGAATCGCATGGTGTTACCCTGCCTGATATGGACATTGTTATTGGCTTGACCAATTTTCCCAGCTGCCCAAGTCCCACCCAGGATGTTACCGTTTCTACCGCTCCCAATGGTGTCAGTACCTTTAATTGGAATACTGGCGATGCATTCGAGGTTATTTTAACCTACAATAGTACAACATATAAATTCAGGGTACACCCCGTGGCTGGTGTGGGCGATAATGCTGGCACTACGACCATTTTTGAAAACCCAAGTCATACCTGCCTTACCGATATAACAACGCAGGTTGTCAGCAGCAAGGAAATTGCGATTACTTCCATTTCCAACAATTGCACAGTCAGGGCTTGGAATGATGGAACTGCACGGGTCGTGACGATCAAGCACCCATCAAGCGCAACCATAAGCGTACGTAAATAAGCTTTTAGCCCGTCCGTTCGAGGGCTCGGCCTTTCCCGGGCCTCGAACGGATATTGGATTTCTTGCCTTGATAAGTATCTTTCATGCTAAAACTTTCTGAACAATGCCAATTCAAAATACAAGAAAGGTTGGGGCTGAGTGGGTGAACGATTATAGCTATCCTTTCAGCCCTCAACGGATAAGTCTACAGTACTGCAGCCAGAATGCCAGAGAATTTTATAATATTTTAACCTTAACACAAGGTGCCACACCTCCAAACTTTATTTTTGGTGACGGAGGTGCTTGGGATCGGGATTTTGAACAGGAATTTCATCTCTCAGACAATGATGCACCTTCTGCTTTCCTTAGCGGTGATGATGATAACTATGCTGAGACAGTGGACATATTGTTTTTTTCAGGGCATGGCAACCAAGATGGGTTGCTTTTTGGTGTGCCGAATAAGGACAATGGGGAGGCTAAATATGATGAAATACAATTGGGGCAGGGTGGCAAACTTAAATGGTTTGCGATTGATGCTTGTAATGTCCTGGAAGAAGTTGCAAAAGACGCTGCTGCTTTTCGTTGGGGAAGAGTTTTTAAAGGGTTGCGCCAGATGCTCAGCTTTCATTTAGAATGTCGGGATGTCCCTAACAGAGGTAAAGTTTTTGCCCAATACTTGAAAGGAGTGCATCCAACTCAAATTCACCTTGGTAACAACCTGGTGGGGGAAACCATAAGTCGCTCCTGGGAGCTGGCTTGTATTGAGACATCGGCAACTTTCGAGTTGGCTTGGGCGCATCTCCGCAGAGGGAATGAAAATTCAGTCATCAAAGATGACAAATGGACCGACGATTATGTAGAGGAAGATACTACAAGTTTGCCTAACATATTTACCTACGCTCGTCATATCCCACCAGCTACTTCAGGTGGTTAACCCTTTTGATTTGACTATGTTAAAAAAAATTAAGTCTTCACAAATTGAAATGCCCGCGCACTTGGGTGCATTCCCAAAAGCGTTGCCGGTTTACGGCGTTGACCACCCCAGTTTAAAAAATGAAGATCCCAGGATAAATTGGGAAATGAGGGTTAAGTTTCTTAAAGATGTTTTTGGTTTCGAAGGCAGCCTGGACGATGCAGGGGATAGATTGGTTTTGCAGGACAAGGAGGGAAACCGTGTGGTACAAATCTATAAGGCAAGCGACAGCTTCCTTTATTACGATAGAAGGATTGCCACGCCAACAGACCCACAGTTTGCTAGCAAAATTTTAGACCATGATACTGCAAAATCAAATGCTCACGAGTGGCTTGCTAAGTATGGCCTGGGGGATCAATGCTCTTTTTTTGAAGGTATGGCATATACAGGTGTTTCAACTGCCCAAATATCAGCAGACACCAAGTATCAGAGTAATTACGCAGAGAAAGAATACCATACAGAGATAAAACCCTGTTTTGGATTTCGGATAAACGAAACTGATGTGCTTGGTTCTGGTGCGAAAATTATGTTATCGTTCGCAGGAAATGAGATCAGTCAGGTGGTTTATTTTTGGCGCCGCCCGGTATCCAAGCCGATTGGCGATATAGCAATCCTTCCTCCTGAGATAATAAAAAGCATTTGGCCCGCGATCATCGCTTTGCCCATTTGGATCCAAACAATTCCAAAATAAGGATTAATACCATCAAGCTTGGCTACCATGCCGCTTCTCCTGCCGACTTCCAAAGAGTCTACTTGCCTGTATATCAGTTCACTGGTATAATTGAGACTCGTGGAGGGCATAATGCTCAAGGTTTTGAGTCTCAGGTAAAGAAAAAAGGCTCTTTTGTTCAGGAAGCCTTACAATACCATTTCAATTTTTTCCTCTCGGCAACTAGTCTAACACCTAGCCAATATAAATTGAGCGGATTTCCGCTGCCGAAAAACGGCTCTTTTATTTTCTGAGGCAGGCAGCTGCGTTTCTGGTACGAATCCATTTTTATGTAATTGGCCAACCCCGCCCCAGTGCCGCACCTTTGTACCAATGAACGACTCGTCCTGTATGACCCCCTATTATTGACGGCTTTTATACCCCAAGGCCAGGCCCCAAAAAACCTCTTTTACCACCTCAGACCCTATTGACGCCCTTTTGAAACCAGGCCCCATTTTTCCACTGAAAGCCCCTTAAAACCAGCCCCATTGAACCAGTCAAAAAAACTCCGACCTGCGCAAGCAGTGCCGGAGCGCAGGAAGGATAGTGTGGCACACCTCGGAGGTGTGCCACACTATCCTTCCGCAAAAAAGGCCCCGACACTTTTGCCGAGGCCTTATAACCAAATCAAACTTTCTGTCTCATGTAGAGCGAAATTTATTTCGCTATGTGTAGCGCGAAATTCATTTCGCTGTGTGTAGGACGAAATTCATTTCGCTGTGTGTAGGACGAAATGAATTTCGCCCTACGGCACTGCGCAAGAGACGGGGCTTTTTCGCAAACGTTGCAAGCGAAATGCCCAACGACCAATTTTAACACTTGGAAAGCGGGTTTAAAACGAGGAAAGGTTCAAGTGGCAGCAGCAGTTTTACCCGCCGAAGCCCTGGCGATGGAGGGAGCCGTAAATCGAAGCGCTATCATTTTGGCATCATTCTTGGCTAATCTGTTGTCAATCAGGCTTTTTGCCTGTTTACACACCTCACTCTCCATCCTTTAATCTATTTTAATCATGCTTATTATTGGTGTCACCCTGGGGCTTTTTAGTCTCGGAAGCGGCGTAATGATGTTCATCGAGCTGCTCGAAAGGCGTAGCTCAGTGCGCCGCCGCTATTAAACTCCCGCTCACCGCAGCGCTTAACATTCAACCCGGTGCCCGCTCATTGTGGGTATCGGGTTTTTTCAGCGTGGAAGCTGCTTTTAAAACAGGTAAACAATTTTTCCTTTTTCGCGCCCGAACTTTTTACCTTTGCGACCACTTTTGAAAAACCAACGCTAATTTTACATAAATTTCTGATTTTCAAACAATTAAAGTAACATGGCTTTAATCGGAACTATTCGAAAACGTGGGTGGATTCTCATCCTATTAATGGCTTTGGCCTTGGCGGGCTTTATTTTGATGGACGTGATGTCTAACAGCCAACGCTATTCTGCCTCCGACGTGAACACGCTCGGAAAAGTGGGCGACAAAGAAATCAAGCGCAGTGAATTTGATACGTACGAAAAACTCGTATATTCTGAACAACAGCGGGACAATGCCTATCAAATACGCGAACAAGCATGGACCTACTTCACGGAAAAGGCCATTGTTGAACAAGCGGTCGAACCACTCGGCATGGGTGTTGGAAAAGAAGAATTGTTGGAACTGCAATTTGGCAGCAATTTAAGCCCCATCATTACGGAGCGTTTCAAAAACGATGCAGGCCAGGTGGATCGTGCTCAGTTGGCGAGCATCAAAAACGCCATTGAGCAAAATCAATTCACAGAGCCAAGGGCCGGTGCCTACTGGTTTGTTCAGGAGAAGGAGATCGTCAAAACACGGCTTCAGGAAAAACTCGTCACCGCCATAAGCAAAGGCTTGTACACGCCTAAATGGCAAGCTGAAATGGCGTTCAGAGAGAACAACGAGCGCCGCGAAATCCTAATCGTCCGCGTACCTTTTGACAAAGTGAAAGATGAAGAAGCACCCGTGACCGATAGCGACTACAAGGCTTTTTTGGAATTAAATCCTCGTCTCTACGACCAGGATGCGGAAAGCCGCGTCATTTCTTTTGTAGCGTTCGACGTGGTGCCTTCCAGTGTAGACTCTGCTAACACCTATACTGCTGCGGTCAAACTCATTGAAGGGTTTCGCAATGCTAAAAACGACTCTACGCACGTACTTGCCAACGGTGGCGCGTATATGGATGTGTTTGCTACCAAAGATAAGTTCCCAGCCGCTTACGGCGACTCTGTAATGAGTCGCCCAATAGGCGCTATCGTGGGCCCGATTCTTGACGAAGGGGAGTGGAGGGTAATCAAAATCCTTGACCGAAGGGTGCTTCCAGACTCTGTGCGGGCTCGTCACATCCTTCTTCGGGAGGCTAATCCTGAAAACGAAGCCCGCGCGGATAGCTTGATTGCGCTTATTAAATCAGGCAAGGCGCGTTTTGACTCGCTAGCCATGAAATTGAGCACTGACACTGGCTCCGGCCAAAAAGGTGGAGACCTGGGTTGGCTTGCTAATGGAGCAACGGTGCCTGAGTTCAATAATGTGCTCTTCGTGACGGGCGAACAAGGCAAGATATACAAAGTGGCCACCCAGTTTGGCTGGCACATTATCGAGATCACGGGCAAGAAATTCATCAAAAATGAACCGGCGGCGAAAGTTGCAGTACTAAGTCGCCGGATAGAGCCTAGCAAAACTACCCAGCAGTCAGTTAAAGATAAAGCGGTGGTACTTGTCCAACAATCCAAGAGTATCACCGAACTCGGTGATTTGGCTGGCAAACAGAACCTACAACTGCAAAATACTACTGCGGTAAAGGTAAACGACTTCAACCTTGGCGCTGTATTGGGTTCAGGTGAAGATGCGCGCGATATCATTCGCTGGGCTTTTGAGGAAAATACCAAGACTGGCAGCGTCAGCAAAGAGATTTTTGCAATTGGCGACACCAAAGGTGGCTACTTCGATAGCAAATATGTGGTTGCAGCCATTAAAAGCATCGTTCCCGCAGGCAAGGCTACGGTCACAACGCTTAAAAGCCTGGATGATGCCACGCTCCGTGTAAAGAATTTGAAAAAGGCAGAAGTCATCGCACTGAAAGCCGTAGGCGCACTTGATCTGTCTGCTTTCGCAGCCCAATGGAATGGGAGAGTAGATACTTTGCGAGGCGCCAATTTCTTCCAAACAAACGGCGAGCCGCGCGTTATTGGAACGGCTTTTGCCTTGGAAACAGGCAAAGTGAGCACACCAATTGTAGGAAATAGTGCAGTGCATCTTGTACAAGCTCTTTCCGACAAATCGCAACCAGCACTACCTCCTGACATGACAATGTTCCGTCGCCAATTGTCTTCACAAGCAATCGGCGCCATGCGCATGGGCTTGATGAAATCGCTGGTGCGGCAATACGAAGTAGAGGACAACCGGTTCAGATTCTGGTAAAAAGTTGCAATTAAGAGGTGATAAGTAACAGGTAAATATTTGTTGAAAAAGCCTTCCGAGAATCATGCTCGGAAGGCTTTTTCTTCTTTTAAATTTTATCCCCTAAAGTCGAAACCGCTTACTTTTGTCCGCCGTTTTCAATCGAATCAATCGGCTTAATCGTCAAAAATCGAATCATTCGACTAATATGATACGTTCCCTGTTAAAAATCGCCGCGCTGCTTATCGCAGGCATTTTGGTGTACAATTATTTCTTCGGCACCGACGAGGAACAGGAAAATTCCCGTAAGGTATTTACCCAAATAAGGGGCGTAGTATCGTCGGTGGGAAAGGTGGTGAGCTCCGAAAAAGACAAATTCGACGCTGGCAAATACGACGCCGCACTCGAGAAACTCGGTGGCGTGTACAAGGCCATCCGTACCCAGGCCCGGCACGTGGACGAAAAGGTGATCAAGCGTCTCGGCGAGCTGGAAGACCGAAAAGTAGAACTTGAACAAGAACTAAACGAAATAGAAGCGGGTGACCAACAAGCCGCAGCAGCACCATCAAAAAAGAAAAAAGACTCAAATGCCATAGCCAAAGCGGCCGACCAACTCCGGCGCAAGGAAGAACTCTTCCGCGAACTTGAAAGCCTGGTTCGGGATTCCGACGCACTGTTGGAAGATGCAGGTAAGTAATTTGGTCGGGCTGCGTGAAATACAGCCAGTTCTCCGACCTTTGCGCCCGCTTGCGAAACAAGGCACTTTTGTCGCTCAAAATCCTTGATTGGTAAGCTTATTGCTATCGCTTATCTTTTCGAATCCAATACGCTCAACCATACGCGCCCAGCCGCGTTTTTAGTGCCCTTTTCCAACGATAGAATAATCCAATGACGGAAATATTGCAGCATATTTTAGGAAGCGACTGGGAGAACTCGCTCATTATCATATTCAATTTGATACTCATCGAAAGTTTGCTTTCGGTGGACAATGCAGCGGTCATAGCCACTATGGTGCTAGACCTGCCCCCTGATCAACGAAAACGTGCCCTCCGGTACGGTATTCTCGGCGCGTATTTTTTCAGAGGACTTTGCCTCATTTTCGCCGCCTGGCTCATCAAAATTTGGTGGCTAAAACCCTTGGGTGGACTTTACCTCATTTACCTCGCGGTAGATTATTTCCGCAGAAAAGCTACTCCTCAAACCGACGACGATCTTCTGAGAAAAGAAGAGACATGGTACTACAAACTTACCGTTGGTCTTTTCGGCTCTTTCTGGGCTACCGTCATCGCCGTGGAGGCGGTGGACCTGGCATTCTCACTTGATAACGTTTTTGCGGCAGTGGCATTTACCGACAACCTGTACCTTATTTGTATCGGCGTATTCATCGGCATTCTGGCCATGCGTTTTGTGGCGCAATGGTTTGTGAAACTGCTGGAGCGTTACCCGTTTTTGGAAACCAGTGCCTTCGTCGTTATCGGTATTCTCGGATTTAAACTCACTTTTTCCTTTGTCTCCCACTTCTTCAAAGGGCAGCCTTGGGCTGATACTATGGAAAGTGAAGTAGCAGACTTGGTTGTCAGTTTTATCACGGCGGGGTTCTTCTTTGTCCCAATTTTGACCTCCAGGTTTTTTGGTTGGCCTAAACAAGTTATAAAGTGATGAAGTGATAGAGTGATGAAGTGATAGAGCGATAAAGTGATTTTAACTAGCATTTGCTGGGAATAAATCACTTCATCGCTCCATCACTTCATCACTTCATACTTAACTTGCGGTTCAAAAGAAGCTACGTGTGCAAAAAGTCATTTTCCCATTGATGCTCGGTGCAGCCATTGCAGTTTTCGCCATGTGGGCTTTCGATAAGCCTGAGATGGCTGCTGCCGCGTTGCCAATAATTAAAAAAGAAAACCACCCGACCAATTATTTTGGGCAGCCCGTGGCAGGTGGAATACACCTCACGGGCACTTGTGGCGAACTTCGCCCCAACCACTTTCATGCAGGACTTGACATTGATGGGGTAACAGGAAACGCTGTTTTCGCTGCAGCAGATGGTTATGTTGAAACCATCAAAGTGCAAGCGAGCGGCTACGGTAATGTACTCTATATAAAGCATCCAAATGGGTACACAACATTATATGCCCACCTTGATCGCTTTGCTTCTGACATTCAGGAGTTTGTAAAAAACAGCCAGTACGAACACGAACGTTTTGAGGTCGAGCTGAAACCGCCCGATGGACTGTTCAAAGTCCGCAAGGGACAGCAGATTGGTTATCTGGGCAATACGGGATCCTCTGGCGGGCCACACCTTCATTTTGAAATTCGTAGCCCCGCAGGCAAAGCCGTGAACCCATTGCTCTGTGGAATACCCGTTTTGGATAATATCGCTCCAGATATCCGCGATATGAAAGTTTATTTCCTGAACGATCGCCGGGAGGTACTGGGCAGCAAGGCATTTTCACTAAAAAAAGATAAAAAAGGAAACATTGGGTTGGAGGGCGACACTGTGCGAATCGGAGGCTCGCGCATCGGTTTTGGGGTGAAAACCTATGACCGCAGCAACACACGGCGCAACGACAATGGGGTTTATTCCGTCGCGCTTTTTACCAACGATCAACTTGCGTTCCAGTGGACGGCGGACGAATTTGATTTTGACGATTCGAGGTATCTCAATGCTCATATTGATTACCCCGTTCGGCAGCGCTATGGCGCATGGTTTCACCGCTGCTTTACCTTGCCGGGTGATTTTTTGGGCAATTACACCCGAACCGAAACAATGGGGGCCATTTCACTCGACGCAAACAAGCCGACTAAAATCACCTTGAAAATCAGCGATGCCGCTGGAAATACCCGCAAACTCAATTTCTGGGCCTTGCGTGATGAATCAGCCATGGAAACCTTTTTGAGCACCCCCTATCAGTTTGAATTGCCATTTGATGCAGAAAGCCATGTTGACCTTGATGGGTTTTCCACAGCATTTCCAAAGGGTACATTTTACGAAACGGTTCAGTTGCAATATATGGTGAGTCATGACAGCAGCAGTGATATTTTCTCACCCATGCACCACCTGCATGATGATTGGACACCCGTGCACAAATCATTCGATTTAAAAATAATGCCTACGCATTTACCCGCAGCACTTAGGTCAAAAGCCGTCATTGCCAATTGCAATGATGGTCGGCCCGACAATTGTGGTGGTACTTGGCAGGGCGAATTTTTAAGCACCCGCACCCGCTCTTTTGGCGATTACTGCATCATGGCCGATACCATTCCGCCACGCATTACCCCCCTTGTTTTTGCTGCTGATATGCGCAAGAAGACCACGATGGCTTTTCGCGTACTTGACAATTTTGCTGTCACTGGTACTGCCAACAATTTCACGTATCGCGGTACCATTGATGGACAATGGGTCTTGTTCGAGTTTGATAAAAAACGCAATCGCCTCACCTATGAATTTGACCAACGCGTTGGCAAAGGCGAGCACCGGGTGCGCATTACGGCAAAAGACGACCGGGGCAACGAAGGTGTTTTTGAAGGGAAGTTTCTGAAATGAATGTGGTCAATTTAATGGATGTGGGCAATGTGTTAAATGTGTGAGCACGGAATATCCCAATATCCCAATATTTCAATATTTCATGCAAAATCTCCCCCTTTTCGGCCTCGATATAGGCGGCACCAAAATAGAGGGTGTGGTACTCGAAAGCCGCGCTAAGCCACAGCCCATTTGTCGCTTTCGGATTCCCACCGAGGCGAACCTTGGATATCAACACATCATTGGGCAAGTTGCTAAAATGCTGGAAATGCTCCGCGCGGAGTCGGGCTTAAAACCGCAACAACTTGGCATTGGTCATCCGGGAACCCTCGACCCCAATACCGGAGTTATTAAAAATGCCAACACTACGGTGTTGAACGGACACCCATTCAACAAAGATTTGGAGACAAGGCTGGGCATTCCAGTTCGTTTGGCGAACGATGCGAACTGCTTTGCAGTGGCAGAAGCACTCATGGGCGCAGTACCAGAAGTGATGCCGAATGCAGAAGTAGTGTTTGGGGTAATACTGGGCACCGGCGTTGGTGGCGGGTTGGTGGTTAGAGGCAAAGTCATCACTGGTCGTCAAGGCATTGCCGGCGAGTGGAGGCACAATTTTCTGGATGACAGCGGAGGCCCCTGTTACTGTGGGCACTCAGGATGTGTGGAAAAATTATTTCAGGGCCAGCACTGGAGCACTATTATGCAAGTATAACAGGCCAGAAACTTTCGCTGCGTGACATTGTAAGCCGGTCAAAATCAAATGAAGACGAGGCGGCCAGGCAGACAATAAACCGGCTTTTACATTATTTTGGGAAAGCCATGGCCGTGGTCATCAATATTGTGGATCCCGACGCTGTGGTGCTGGGTGGCGGTGTGGGCAATATTGACCTGCTTTACACCGATGGCCCGGCAGAAGTTCAAAAGCACTTGTTCAACCACCGAATTGATACGGTGTTCCTTCGCCCCAAATTGGGCGACAGCGCAGGGGTGTTTGGAGCGGCATTACTTTAAATCGCTGGAATTCGTGCGGCGTTGTAGTAAACGCGCCAGAATGATTTTTCCCCGAACTTTTTCTAAAAACCGAAATCGCGCTACCTTTGCGAACTTTTAACCGTTTGCCCGCCATAGCCCATCAGTGCGAAGGAGGGTGATTCATCATTTATTATTCCAGTAAAATGGCAACGACGACAGATATCCGCAACGGCCTTTGCATCGAACACAACAATGACATTGTTAAAATCATTGATTTTCAAAAGTTTCAGGTAGGGCGCGGTAGCGGTAAAGTGTGGGTCAAACTTAAAAGCACCACCTCCGGGCGGGTTGTTGAACACACGTACAATAGTGGCGCCACCGTCACCGAGGTGCGTGTAGAGCGCCGCAAATTCCAATACCTCTACCCTGAGGATGGCGGCTACGCACTCATGAACCAGGAAACCTACGACCAGATTTCCATCCCGGAAGAAATGGTAGACAATGGCAAATTCCTCAAGGAAGGCGACATCGTGGATGTGCTTTACCACGCCGCAAAAGAAACCATCCTTTCTGTGGAACTACCTCAGACTGTGGAACTTATGATCACGTACTGTGAGCCTGGCCTGCGAGGCGACACCGCCACCAACACGCTTAAACCTGCTACTGTGGAAACCGGCGCCGAAGTTCGGGTGCCGCTGTTCTGCGAACAAGGTGACAAGATCAAAATTGATACCACTACGGGCGCTTATATGGAGCGGGTGAAGAAGTGATTTTAAAATTATGAGGCATAAATTATGAGGCAGCTTGAAGTTGCCTCATAACTTAGGACAGGTAACTCAAGCCATCTCGCGATTGATTCGGGATGGCTTGTGTTTTTTAATCCCGATAGGGTATGTTTAAGAAAAAATAAATTAAAATATACCCTTTCGGGGTATTTTATTGATATTTCTATACTTTTACACCCGATAAGGTATAATTTAAACACATGGCATCTTTTGCAACATTTATCAAGGAGCGCCGCAGGTCCTTGGGGCTGACTCAACAGGATTTGGCGCAAAAAGCCGGAGTAGGGCTTCGCTTCGTTCGCGAATTGGAACAAGGCAAACACACTCTGCGCTTGGACAAGGTAAATCAAGTGTTGGCTCTTTTTGGTCATGAAGCGGGTCCGGTGCCAAGTGCCCGAACGAAAGATTAAACCATAATTTCCCATGAGAAAAGGCATTGTTTTTTTTCAAGATCAGATCGCCGGTGAAATCCTTGAAAATGAGGAGGGTGTGACGTTTTCTTATCACCCAGCGTATCTTGCGCAACCAGGTGCCCAAGCCATCAGCCTGACGTTGCCATTAGCAGAAATGCCTTACAGATCAGAAACCATGATTCCATTCTTTGACGGATTAATACCCGAAGGCTGGCTACTTGACATTGCGGGAAAGTATTGGAAAATTAACCCGCGCGACCGTTTTGGGCTTTTGTTGGCCTGTTGCAGAGACTGCATCGGAGCGGTGAGTATCATGCCCATTGAATCCCATCGCCATGACCAATAGAAAATGCCTTTTTTGCAGAAAAACGCTTGAGGGTGTGGATTTGGGAGATTTCCATCCTGCTTGCAGCCGCAAATTTTTTGGTAGATCACAGCCACCGGTCTTGCCTTATTCGCTTGAGACCTTGCACGAATTGGCGCAGCAAATCGTGCAGCGAAGTATAGCTGTCACAGGGGTGCAGCCTAAAATTTCCCTGTCTTTTGAGCAAGCGATAAAAGGAAGGCCTAGTCGCCTGACCCTTCTGGTAGTAATGGGCCATTTCATTCTCAAACCACCCCATCCTGATTATCCTTCCTTGGTTGAAAATGAACATCTAACCATGCAATTGGCGGCATGGTTTGGTTTGCCGACCGTGCCGTTCAGCCTGATCCGGCTCGCTTCCGGTGAATTGGCCTATATAACCCGACGCATTGACCGCCTTCCCAATGGAGTCAAACTGCCGATGGAAGACTTTTGTCAGCTCACCGAACGGCTTACCGAGTACAAATACCGCGCTTCGATGGAGCAGATTGGCAAATCGTTGCGCAAGTATTCCTCCAGCCCTGGTCTTGATGCCGTGCGCCTCTTTGAGTACACCGTTTTTAGTTTTCTGACGGGCAATGCAGATATGCACTTGAAAAACTTCTCGTTGCTCACCGACGTGGATGGTGAAACGCATCTTGCTCCGGGTTATGACCTAGTGGCCACAGCGCTGATTGTACCCGATGACAAGGAAGAAATGGCGCTTACGCTCAACGGTAAACGAAGCCGTTTAAAATTGGAGGACTTTGTTTCTTTTTCAAAGAGTTTGGGGTTGCCAGAAAAAACGCTTGAAAACACCTTTGCCCAGTTTCGGAAAAAATTGACTGGCGTTCAATCGCTCATTTATGCCTCAGAATTGAATCCGGGAATTAAAGAGGCTTATAATGCCCTTGTTGGGGAACGGGCAAAAAGATTAGAATTGTCTTGAATTTAGGATACCCACCCCACAAACCTCAATTGCTTCACTTCAAACGCCTCCACACTGGCGTTTGTTTTCAAGCGCAAAAGCCCTAAGTCAGATACCCCCAGAATCACTCCCGTGAACTCCGAGCCATCCGAACAGCGCACAAACCTCGAAGGCTCCCCCCGCCGCCAAAGATGCTCTTCGTATTCCGTTTTTATAGCCGCCCGATTCCCGGCTTTCAATTGTAAATACCGCCGTTCCAGACATTCAAACAATAGGTCGGCAACCTGCTCCAAATCGAACTTTTGGCCAAAAATGCTGGCTAGGGAAGTAGCGTGTGGCAACTCCGAAGGGAATTCCAATTGGTTCACATTCAAGCCAATGCCGATGATGGAACTTTGTAACTGCGATCCAGAAAGCGCATTTTGGATCAGGATTCCGGCGGTTTTTTTATCGTTGAGATAGAGGTCGTTGGGCCATTTTATTGAGTGATTAGTGATTAGTGATGAGTGATTAGTAGCGATAGAAACCAGCGTATCTTTTATTGCTAATGCAACACCCATACTGAGGTAAAACTGCGCCTGTGCATCGAGCCAAGTCGGGTAAAAAATGACGCTCAAGAGCAGGTTTTCGCCTGGCCGACTGTGCCATTGACTGCCAAGTTGCCCGCGCCCGGCTGTCTGATTGGCAGCCCGAACCACGGTTCCCTCGGGCGGCTTGGTTTTTGCGGCGCCTTGAGGAGGAGAGGAAGGCGGGAGGACTTGGGCAACTAATTGTGCCGCCCAATCGTTCGTGGAAGGGAGTTCGTCGAAACGGTGGTAAACTTTTCCTACAAAGAGGGTGTTTGACATGGAGTTTTAAAATGGGAAGGGCAAATAACGGCCTTTTACCCTACCTTTGATCTCAAATTTTTAAAAGATAAGCCACGAATTACACTAATTCCCACGAATCAAAAACCCGCTTGGATTTAATTAGTGAAAATTAGTGGAATTCGCGGCAAATAAAATTACCAAAAACACATTTAAATTTGGTCAGCATTCCCAAACAGCGGACAAAACAACCGCAACTCGAACAACTCAACCACGCCATCGTTGAGGGTATCCGTGACAAAAAAGGCAAAAAGATTGTTCAATTGGACCTTCGGAAACTCGGCGACGCTCCTGCAGATTTTTTCATCATCTGCGAAGGCGATTCCAACACCCACGTTAAGGCTATCACCGACAGTATCCACAAAAAGGTAAAGGAAGAACTCGAAACCGCGCCTTCACACACTGAAGGCTCGAGCAATTCCAAGTGGATTTTGATGGACTACTTCAATACAGTGGTGCACGTTTTTCACCCTGAAACACGAGACTTTTACGAACTCGAACATCTTTGGAGCGACGCAAAAGTGACAGAGTTTGGTGAGGTGTAAATCCTGTATACCCTGTTGATCCTGTCAAAAATGACGACGGCAATCAACAAACTGTCGCATCAAAACAATCATTTACGCGAAATGTATTTCGCGCCACACAATCATGGAAGACAACAAGAAAAAAGACGAATCGCCCGAACAGCGCCGACCCGAGGAAAATGGTGAGGGCGGTGGTATGCCGCGCTTCAACTTTATGTGGGTATTTATCCTCATCGGTTTGGGGCTTTTGGCTTTGCAGTTTACCAAGTTTTCGGGAAAACCCGAGAATGCCAGCTGGACGGATATAGATAAATGGGCCAAAAAAGGTCATATCGAGCGCTTCATTGTGGTGAACCCTAAGGAGGCCTATGTCTACATCAAAAAAGACTCGCTCGGTGTTTCCGAACATGCTACAAAGGTCAAAGTACCCAAAAAATCACTGTTTAATACCGATCAGCCGCACTATGTGATGAGCATCGGTAGTGTCGAAGTCGCATCCTCCAAGATTGACAAGATCAATGAGCAAATCATCAAGGAGAAAAAGCAGCAGCCCATAGAGCTCAAAATAGAAGACCGTATCAATTGGTCGGCGGTGATGGTAAACTTTGGTTTGCCTATCCTCATTTTTATTGGCCTGTGGATTTTTATCCTGCGGCGAATGGGTGGCGGCCCTGGTGGGCCCGGTGGCCAGATCTTCAATATCGGAAAATCAAAGGCAACACTTTTTGACAGCAACTCCAAAGTGAACACCACTTTCGCCGATGTTGCAGGTCTTGACGAAGCCAAGGAAGAGGTGATGGAAGTGGTAGATTTTCTAAAAAATCCAAAAAAATATACTGTTTTAGGAGGCAAAATACCCAAAGGTGTCTTGCTCGTGGGTCCGCCCGGAACAGGCAAAACCTTGCTGGCAAAAGCTGTGGCAGGCGAAGCGAATGCTCCGTTTTTCTCCATTTCGGGCTCTGATTTTGTGGAAATGTTCGTCGGTGTCGGCGCAAGCCGCGTGCGCGACCTGTTCCGCAATGCCCGTGAAAAAGCCCCTTGCATCATCTTCATTGACGAAATAGATGCTATCGGACGTGCCCGTGGACGTGGCGCCATACAAGGCGGCAATGACGAACGTGAGAACACACTTAACCAACTTCTTGTAGAAATGGACGGATTCCCGACCGACAAGGGGGTAATCCTTATGGCCGCTACCAACCGTCCCGACATCCTCGACCAGGCGCTTATGCGTCCAGGCCGTTTCGACCGCCAAATCGGCATCGGAAGGCCAGACTTGAAAGGCCGTGCACAGATTTTTGAGGTTCACATGAAAAACATCAAAGTCTCACCGGAAGTATTGGCCATCACACTTTCTGAAATGACTCCCGGCTTTGTGGGGGCTGATATTGCCAACGTGTGCAACGAGGCAGCTCTCATCGCTGCACGCCGCGAGAAGACTGCTGTGGATCTGGACGATTTCAACTACGCCCTGGATAAAGTTATCGGCGGTCTGGAGAAAAAGAACAAGATCATCAGTCCGGAAGAGAAGCGGATCATTGCTTACCACGAAGCAGGACACGCCATTTGTGGCTGGTTCTTGGAATATGCTCACCCCTTGGTGAAAGTGACCATCGTGCCACGTGGTCTTGCCGCACTGGGTTACGCACAATACCTTCCTAAAGAACAGTACATCACCCGGAAGGAAAAATTATTGGACGATATTTGTATGACCCTCGGTGGTCGCGCCGCTGAATCAGTCGTTTTTGACCAGATCAGTACTGGCGCACAAAGCGACCTCGATCACATCACACGCCTTTCGTACGATATGATCGTGAACCACGGGTTCAGTGAAAAGGTCGGTAATGTGTCTTACTACTCCATGCTCAACGATAGTTTTAACCGTCCCTTCTCGGAACAAACGGCCTATCTCATTGACCAGGAGGTGAAGATCATGATTGATGATCAGTACAAACGCGCCAAAACCTTGCTGAAAGACAAGCGCAAGCAACTCGATGCACTGGCAAAGGCACTGCTTGAAAAAGAGGTGCTACACCGCGCTGATTTGGAGGCAATTATCGGCAAACGACCATTTATTGATCCTACCCCGGGCGAGAGCTCGCATGTGCCGGAGGTGGGGCCAATGCCGGATAGCGACAACTGAATTTAGGTCATGCTGTGGTTGTTTTTGAAAAAATTAAAACGCAAAACAGGAAAACCGGAGAACCGCAAAATTTAAAACTGTTCAGCGTGATCCGAAGAGGGCTAAATCCTACCCTTTTTCGACATCATACCCCTAACGGTTTTAAATTTTGCGGTTCTCCGGTTTTAAATTTTGCGGTTTAATTATTAGTAGCCAGTTCTTAACCCCAGGCCTTCACTTGATGCGGGTACCGAACCACATACGTCTCTTTTATCAACCTCGTAAGCCGTTCCCGGAAATCATCCATGCCTTCCTTGGTTTGGGCAGAAATGAAAACACTTTCGCCATAGGTATGCATCATTCGGTCGCGGAGATCGGCTTCGATTTCGGCTCTGGTGGCATCGTCCAGGAGGTCATCGAACCATCTTTCCCTATAGAGGTCCATCTTGTTGAAAACCATGAGCGTGGGCTTTTCTCCAGCGCCTAATTCCTGTAAAGTCTGCTGTACCGTGCGGATTTGATCCTCATACTGAGGTGGGCAATATCAACTACATGTAATAGAATATCACTTTCCCGAACCTCGTCAAGTGTGCTTTTGAAACTTTCGACCAGGTGGTGGGGCAGTTTTCGGATAAACCCTACCGTGTCGGACAGCAAAAACGGCATCGTGTTGAACACCACTTTGCGCACGGTGGTATCGAGCGTTGCGAACAGTTTGTTCTCCGCCAGCACTTCTGATTTGGAGAGGTAGTTAAGCAGAGTACTTTTTCCCACGTTGGTGTAGCCGACTAAAGCCACGCGCACCATTTCCGTACGGGTCTTTCGCTGCGTCTGATTTTGTCGGTCAATATCTTTGAGGCGGCCTTCCAGAATATTCATCCGGTACTGCACGATACGACGGTCGGTCTCGATCTGGGTTTCGCCTGGGCCGCGTGTCCCAATACCGCCCGCCTGTCGCTCCAAGTGCGTCCAAAGGCCGCGCAATCGGGGCATGAGGTATTTCATTTGGGCCAGTTCGACCTGCGTTCTGGCCTGCGCCGTTTGGGCACGTGCAGCGAAAATGTCCAAAATAAGGGTGGAGCGGTCCACGATTTTTACCTTCAGAACTTCTTCCAGATTGTTGGTCTGTTTGCCAGAAAGGTCATCGTCAAAGATGACCATCGTGACCTCCTCGTGCCGGTCAAGGTATTCTCGAATTTCCTCGACTTTGCCTTTTCCGATAAAGGTTCGGTGTTCGGGGTGGGGTAGGCGTTGGGTAAAGCGTTTTATCGCGATTGCCCCGGCAGTTTCGGCGAGGAACTGGAGTTCATCCATGTATTCGTGCGCCTGCGGCTCCGTCACATTGGGCGTGATGAGGCTTACCAGCACTGCGTGTTCGGTTTCTTTTTTTAGCCCGGAAGTTTTTTCACCGAGCGTCCAGTCTTTTGCCATGAATTGTGCGAATCTAGGTAGTTGAGTAGATGAGCAGGTTTTCAAGCCTAAAACTCATCTTTCTTTTCATTTCTCGAAATACTAAGCGCGGGTGTCATCCTGAGCGCAGCGAATGATCTGTGGTGAAAATCGCTTAATCAGGCCCTTCGCGAGGCGATAGAAAGAAAATCAGAGCAAAAAAGTTCAAAGTTCCATTTCTTCCTCCTTGGGCCTAAACGGAGAATTCGCCAAATGCTCCCGCAACAAAGCCCCGAAATAATACAGGCAAAGATAGACGGATAATGCGCCGATGGAGCCAAGCCATTTGGTCCAGTTTTGCAAAACAAGAAAGTCGTAAGTACCATGTAAGAGAATGCTCACCAACAAACCACGGAAAAGCAAATGGTTGCGCTCATCAGGATTGAATTTCGCCAATCCAGCGTAGTAGCCAATCGGGATTGCAAAAACCAGGTGCGCCGGAACGGCAGTAAATGCGCGCAAAAGCGCCGTTTCATGACCAAATAGGTCAATATAACAAAGATTTTCGACCGTGGCGAAACCCATGGCGATCATCACCGAATAAACAATACCATCAAAAGGCTCGTTGAAAAAACGCCACACGAACGCACCAAAGATTAATGCCAGCCATTTCAGGATTTCTTCCACCGGGGCGATTGCGCCAAATGCCAGCAGGAAAGTCAGCACCGGGTCACGGTCTATTTCGCCAACCATTGGAATTAATTGTTCCTCCACCCATATCGCAGGCTGGGTGATGGCCGCTCCCAATCCAAAGCACAATGCCAGCGTTCCGAGCGATTCGCGCTCGTATTTGTCGGCCCAATAAACTGCCCAGCAAATAAGCAGGCCGGGCAGAACGGCGAGAATGAGGAGAAACGGAGACACTTAATGATTTACGATTTACGATTTACGATTTTGGATTGACAAAAGTCCCAAAATGAATTCAAAATCTCAGCAGATTCTTTGGCGCATTCGTACATAGCCATGTGTGCTGCACCGGGCAAGAGCTGCAAATCGGCCACTACGGGCAATAGTGCGGCCTTCAAGCCCTGTTCAGGCGGCACCAGTGTGTCATGAGCGCCGAGCAGAAAAAGCACCGGGCATTTTGTCTCGCTCAGGGTATGCTGATGATCACGGCGGTTCAGCATGGCCTGCAGCGCAGCGGCGATGCCTTCCGGGCTTTGCTTTTTCCCGTTGGAAATCAATTCGTTGAGCGTGGTTGGGTTTTTCTCTATAAAATTGGTCGTAAAAAGATTTGGAAAAAGCTGCGCCACATAAAGGTCGCGTTTTCCCGCCTGCAAAGTATCAATACCACGTCGGCGGGCGGTTTTACGTTCCTCCGAATCCTCAAACGGGTGAGAATGAAATAATCCTAGCCCGGCAAACCGTCCGGTCCAACACGACGCAAATTCAAGCGCAGCATAACCACCCATGCTGTGGCCAACCAAACGCAGCGATCAATATGTTCCGCATCCAGGACTGCTTTAACAGCCTCTGCATACTCGCTCATCCCCGATTGAGTTGGAAGCTCAGATGACCCAAAACCAGGCAAGTCAATCAATAAAAGCGATTGTGGGTTCAGGAGCGATTTTACAGGAGTCCACACCGAGTGGTCTTCGCAAAAACCGTGGAGCAGCACAAGCGGGGGCAGAGCTCGGAGGTTTTCAGAAACCTCCGAGCTCTTAAAAGTATAGGCTACACGGTTGCCATTAAGTGCGTTGCAAAATTTCATGGGGGAAATGTACGGAATGCCAAAGCCTGAATTACCAATCCTTTTCCGACTTTTGCTGCCTGATACCTTAAACCTCGTAGGTTTCAAAAACCTAGGAGGTTTCCACACGAATCGCATGAACATATTCACCGCTTTAGCCCGCGAAATTTCCCGTGCCCTCAGCCCTGATTTGCCAAAGGACCTGGGCGACTTGAATTCGCACCTCGATTTTATTCTCCCAAAGGTGATTCCATATGGCGAGGACCTGCGTGAAACCCACTTTTGGCTCGACAAACGCTGGAAGGAAGTGCGCGAAGACGAGGGCTTTCACGAATCCCTGTTACACATTTTTGGAAAAAATGGAGCGTACATGTTGTCGCTGGATGGCAACCTGGAAAATGGATCCTGGCAGCAATTGGGAGAAGAAAATGCGCTAATCCTGCAAATGGGCGTGAGAAAAGAACTTTTTGACCTGCGTTTTCTGAACGAACAATTTATGATCCTCACTAAACATGGCGACCAGGCTCGAAAAGGACTTCCGCGCTTTGTCATGCTGGCACACGAACCCATCACACGTGGCCGTTCAGGTGAACTCGATTGGCGCAATATCATGGAAAAACTTTTCAACGTATGGAGAGAAAACAGCCTCAGTATCGCAGCCTGGATTTTCTTCCTGGGCGTTTTGGCTGCCATCTTATACTATTCTTTTAAAGCGTAAATCAAGAAACTTTTCGAATGCATTTACTAGATTGGGCTGTACTGATTGGCACGCTTGCTTCCATTGTGCTGTACGGGATTTGGAAAACCCGCAAATCAATTGATTCCAGCGAGGACTTCCTTGCCGGTCACCGTAATTTGCCCTGGTGGACCATCGGCCTGAGCATCATGGCCACGCAGGCCAGCGCCATCACCTTTCTAAGCACACCAGGCCAGGCCTTTTCCGATGGGATGCAGTTTGTGCAGTTCTATTTCGGAATGCCGATCGCCATGCTTTTTTGGCGTTTTTTGTATTGCCGATTTATTACAAATTGCGCGTCACCACAGCATACGAGTACCTCGAACAGCGCTTCGACCTTCGCATGCGTTCGTTATCTGCTGTATTGTTTCTAATTCAACGAGGTATGGCTGCTGCCATCAGCATCCTTGCCCCGAGCATTATTTTGTGCGCGGTGTTCGGTTGGGATCTATTGATGACCAATTTTTTCATGACCGTTTTTGTGGTCATCTACACCACCTCTGGTGGAAGCGAGGCCGTGAGCCGTACTCAAGAACTTCAAATGACCGTGATGCTGGGCGGCCTTGTACTGGCTTTCTTCCTTATTATCAACGAATTGCCACAAGGCATGGGAGTCACAGAAGCATGGCAAATAGCAGGCGCAACGGGTAAAACCCAAGTGCTGGACTGGACTTTTGACTGGAATGACCGTTACAATGTGTGGTCGGGCGTACTGGGGGGCACTTTTCTTTTCCTCTCCTATTTCGGTACCGACCAAAGTCAGGTGGGCCGCTACCTGTCTGGCAAAACCTTACGAGAAAGCCGCATTGGGCTGATTTTCAATGGATTTATCAAAATTCCGATGCAAATGCTCGTCTTGGCTGTAGGTGTGATGGTTTTTGTGTTTTATCAATTTGAGCAACCACCGCTGCATTTCAACCAAGCCAATCTTTCCCAACTTGCTGGCACACCACAGGCAGCGGAGTTTCAAAAGTTAGAAAGTGCTGATGCTCAAATTTTTAGGGATAAGAAACTGGTGCTCACCGAATTTCAACAAGCCAGCCAGGCCCAGGATTCTGAACGTGCCCAAACGGCCATTGCCCAACTCCAAACACTGGAAAAACAACATACAGAACTCCGTACTCAATCCAGAACCCTGTTACAGGATGTTGGGGTGAAAGGGGAGGGGAATGATAAGGATTACGTATTCATCAATTTCGTGCTCAGCCATATCCCCAAGGGACTTGTGGGCCTCATGCTTGCCATGATTTTTTGCGCATCCTGGAGTACCACCGCGTCAGAACTCAGTGCACTTTCGGCTACCTCGGTTTCTGATATCTATCGCCGCTCGCTCGTGCCGGGTAAGTCTGACAAGCATTACCTGCGCGCCTCCAAAATCGCAACAATTATTTGGGGCGGCTTCATCGTGGTCTTTGCCATGGTAGCATCGCTTTCAGAAAACCTTATCCAGGCGGTCAATATGATCGGCTCGATGTTCTACGGCACTATTTTGGGGATATTCTTCACGGCGTTTTTCTTAAAAAGTGTGAAAGGCCGCGCTATATTTTACGCAGCACTTGTAGGTGAAGCCATTGTGCTGATCTGTTTTTGGTTGAACAAAGACGCTTACTTGTGGTACAACCCTTTGGGTTGTGGATTGGTAATGGGCATGGGCTGGATATTCCAAAAGTTGAGTCGTGAGCAGAAATAATTTTTAAAAAAACTCCTGCCTTCTGTACCCGCTTCTTGGTAGAACATTGCCATAAAATCAAATTAGCCTACCGTTATTCAGGATTCTCAGCAGCAGGAAATTTTTATATTTTTCAGGATTGTCTGTTAACGACATTATAAGATGCAGCATTAAGGGTAAGATTCCAAAGTTGGCTTCGTTTTTGCAATAAACCACTCAGGTTCTGAACGAAGTCTTTTCACCAAAAAAAATCTAATCCTATGGTTATCCTCACATGTTTATTGCTCCTGCTCCTTGTTTTTGGCGGACGTTCTTTAAAAGAAGCCAGATAAAATGAGTGACGTGGCGACCTGATTGAAGCTTATCTCCTCTCGCTCGCTATCCCCAACAATTACAAGATAAAAAAAACCTCCCGCCGCATTTTCGCAACGGGAGGTTTTTTCTTTTCCAGACTGTCTACCTTTGCCCCTAACCAACTGCAACTGCCCCGCCCAATCGCAAACTGCCCACTGACACTATTGACTCCCTCCCTCGCCCGTGCCCTCTCTTACTTTGGCCACCCTTTGCTGGTGCTGACGTATATGCTTCTGTTGATGTTGATAATCAACCCCTTTGCATTTGGGGCGCACCATATTGGCGACCAGCGGACGATGATCTTGTTCTTCTATGTTGTGTCAACCACCTTCCTCATCCCGGGTCTGGGTGTATCGCTCCTCAAACCACTGGGGCTTGTTCGAAGCCTTGAAATGCATGACAAACAGGAGCGAATCGGCCCCTATATCATCGCTGGAATTTTTTACCTCTGGATGTTCAAGAATTTTTCAAACGGAGCGGTGCCAGCTTTGTACGCCAAGTTTGTGTTGGGCGCGACAATCGGGCTTTTTTTCGCTTTTTTTGTCAATATTTTTACCAAAATCAGCGCCCATGCGACGGGCATGGGCGGCTTTGTCGCAATGGTTTTGCTACTTGCCTTTGAATGGGCAGGAGCAACATTCACCATAGGGCCTATACTACTGAGTCTCAATGCCATACTGGCCATTATCATTGTCCTCGCCGGTCTAATTGGGGTGGCGCGCCTATCGTTGGGAGCGCATACGCAGGCCGAGATTTGGCAGGGATACGCAGCAGGTTTTGTGGCGGTAATGCTGGCGGATGTGATTTTATAGGTTCCAGAAACTTCCCGAAAGTTTCAAACTTTCGGGAAGTTCGGGCTAAGTGCTTCCTACCTTTGCGCCCGTTTTAATGAAGTGATAAAGCGATGAAGTGATAAAGCGATTTTAGCTACTCACGGAATCCCATCACTTCATCACTCTATCACTTCATCACTCCATGATTCTCCGTTCCGCGCTTATCTCCGTTTATTCCAAAGACGGCCTCGAACCCATTATTCGCCGTTTACACGCCTTGGGCGTACAACTTTACAGCACTGGCGGCACCCAAGACTACATCGAAAAACTGGGCATACCAGTCACGGCAGTCGAAACGATCACAGGCTACCCGAGCATCCTCGACGGTCGGGTGAAAACGCTGCACCCTGGTATTTTTGGCGGTATTCTCGCTCGTAGAGAGCCTGGGCATCTGGCACAACTGGAGGAGTACAAAATCCCGGAAATGGACTGCGTGATTGTGGATTTGTACCCTTTCGAGGAAACAGTTGCAACCACAAACGACCCTGCTGAAATCATTGAAAAAATAGACATCGGGGGTGTGTCGCTGATTCGCGCTGCAGCAAAAAACTGGAAGGACGTGGTGGTGGTGGCCTCTAAGGAGGAGTACAGGTTGTTCCTTGATTTACTCAATGAGCAAAAAGGGGAGTTTTCGGCTCTTAATTGTCGTGAATTTGCCCGCAGGGCATTCAAAGTCACCTCGAACTACGATATGGCCATTTACAATTGGTTCAACGAAGGGACAGTGGACACATCCTTCAAACACAGCATCCACCAGTCTGAGGTGTTGCGGTATGGCGAAAATCCGCACCAATCCGGCGTCTTTTTTGGGGATTTTGAACAGGTTTTTGACAAATTACAGGGCAAGGCCATTTCCTACAACAACCTGGTGGACATTGATGCGGCGGTGCAGTTGATGCGCGAATTCCAGGTCGGTAAGCCCACGTTTGCCATCCTGAAGCATACCAATGCTTGCGGCCTTGCCTGTCGGGATACCCTGCTAGATGCATGGCAGGCCGCACTTGCTTGTGACACAACTTCGGCGTTCGGGGGCATTTTTATAACGAATACAAAAGTGGATAAGGCGACTGCCCAGGAAATCAATCAGCTTTTTTACGAGGTATTGATTGCACCTGATTTTGACCCGGAAGCATTGGAGATTTTGAAAAAGAAAGACCAGCGTATTCTCTTGAAAATCAAAAGTTTTGAATTGAAAACGCGCGCGTTCCGCAGTCTGCTGAATGGGGTAGTAGAGCAAGATGCCGATCTCCGCACCGAGACGGAATCTGATCTGAAAGCAGTGACCAATCGGAAACCCACGACCAAAGAAGTAGAAGAGTTGCTTTTTGCGGCCAAATGCGCCAAACACTTGAAATCCAACGCCATCGCACTGGTGAAAGACAACCAACTCATTGGCATGGGCTGCGGCCAGCCAAGTCGGGTGGATGCCTTGCGCCAAGCCATTGCCAAGGCCAAATCCTTCGGTTTTGACCTTAATGGAGCTGTAATGGCCAGCGATGCTTTTTCCCTTTCCCGGATTGTGTGGAAATTGCGCACGAAGCGGGCATTACAGCGGTTATCCAGCCGGGCGGATCCATGAAAGATCAAGATTCAGTCAACGCCTCCGATGAGCGTGGAATGGCAATGGTGATGACGGGGCTGCGGCATTTTAAGCATTGAAAATGTAAACCGCAAAACCGCAAAACCGCAAAATTGAAAACCGGAAAATGTAAAACTAAAGTTGATTTCATGGCAAAAACGGCTAAACGTATATCGCCAAAACTCAAAGCCAAAGCGGTTGAAATCCAACGGATTCTGGACGATTTGTTTCCCGAGGTGCCTATTCCGCTTCAGCATTCGGATGCCTATACCCTGCTGGTCGCAGTATTGCTTTCGGCCCAATGTACAGATGAGCGAGTGAATCAAATCACGCCCGGACTTTTTGCCCGTGCCAATAATCCGGCAGATATGGCCTTGGTTCCCATCGAAGAAATCCGAGAAATCATAAAACCCTGTGGGCTTTCCCCTGCTAAATCAAAGGGAATCAGTGGCTTATCCAAAATTATTATGGAAAAGCATGGAGGGAAAGTCCCTGAAAGCTTTGAGGCTTTGGAGGCATTGCCGGGGGTGGGCCATAAAACTGCCTCAGTAGTGATGTCGCAGGCTTTTGGCTGGCCGGCATTCCCGGTGGATACGCACATTCACCGCTTGGCAGCGCGCTGGGGACTGAGTTCTGGAAAAAACGTGGAGCAAACGGAGCGCGATCTGAAATCAATATTTCCCGAAAACACCTGGAACAAACTTCACCTCCAGATCATCTATTTCGGTCGGCTATACTGCCCGGCACGGGGGCATAAGGTGGAGGAATGTCCAATATGTTCGATTTTTAACGAAGAACGATAAACTACGCGCTTGCACGTCGCTCATAGTTCACTTGCATCCTTTTTCTGCGGCTTCTATCAGTTCGCGTATGATTACAATTTCGGCGGTAATTGCTTGATTTTCAGACTTTTTGATCTCTTTCTCTAAAGAAATTTTTACTTCTTCGAACTGTTTTTTACTAAGTGCCAATTCGTATTCAAAAAGATGTTCGCGTCGAAAATTGTGGAGCGCAACCGTATATGGGTCCTTGGGTTTGAGTTTCAAATAGACAAAACATAGCACGAGCGCGGTGACAAAACCTCCCAAGCCAGACAAAAGAAGCATTTTGAAACCAAAGCCCCCTTTTTGGATGCGCAGGTTTTCATAATCTTGTTGGATGCGATGGTTTTCTTCACGCAAGGTTTTGTTTTGGTCAAAAAGACTTGACCATTCTGCTTCAAAACGCATTCCGCGTTGCTTGGCTTCGGCAAGGGCGTTTTGGAGCGACTCAAAGTGCTTTTTTTGTTCGGGAGTCAACCCTTGCAGAAATTCATTGTTCGGAAGGCCTTGTTCCATAGTGTTCAAAGATGTTTGCGCAAAATTATGACTAAAATAGACATCCTCGCCATAGGCATTCACCCCGACGATGTGGAATTGAGTTGCAGCGGCACCTACTCCGTCATGCTGCTCAGGGGAAAACATTCGGATTACTCGACCTCAGTCAGGGCGAATTGGGCACCCGAGGCACTGCGGAGATCCGCGCCGCCGAGGCCATTGAATCTGCCAAAATCCTTGGTGCAGTCTTCCGCGAAACGCTCGACATACCGGATGGTTTGTTCGAACACAAGCCCGAAAACTGGCTGAAAATAGTACGCGTTCTCCGCGCTTGTCGGCCCGAAATAGTCCTCTGCAATGCCCCGGACGACCGCCATCCTGACCATGGAAGGGCAGCCAGATTGACACTCGATGCCTGTTTTTACGCCGGACTGGAAAAAATAGAAACTTTTGACAATCAAGGCAATAAGCAAGAGAAGTGGCGGCCAAAGGCAGTGCATCACTACATTCAGGACAAACAACTGACAGCCGATTTCGTGGTGGACATCACAGCGCATTTCCCCAAAAAAATGGAGGCGATTTTGACGTTTCGATCTCAGTTCTTTGACCCTACTGGCGAGGCGCCAAACACACCCATTTCAGGCAAAGATTTCTTGCATTTCATGGAAGCAAAAGGACGTGTATTTGGTCGGCCTATCGGAGTAGCGTTTGCTGAAGGGTTTATTTGCTCGCGGACTCCGGGCGTGGGGGACCTGTTTGATTTGGGGTGACCAGCCCAGATCTTAAAAAGAAAATTAAACCGCAAAACCATGATGTGCAAAACCTCGAACGGAGGATGTATTACCACATTTACAATCAAAAAGGATTGGTCTTAAATTTTCCTGTTTTCCTGTTTTGCGGTTTAGTTTTTTTTAATTTGACGATCCTACCTCTAGTTAAAAAATGAACCATCACCTCCTCATAGCACTATTCCTCGCAATCTCCAACGCACTCTCAGCACAGGTAGGCGGGTTTTCTGAGGGGAAAAACTTGGCGCAACTACGGGCGGCAGTTTTTGCAAAAGATTCCCCAAGGGATACGCAGTTATTTATGCCAGAAATCTTAAATCTCAACCAAGAAAATAAGACACCAACGTTGAACCCCGTTTTTCTGCCAAAATGGTCATCCAAGGAACTCCCCTTTTTTTGCAAAATCGAACATAACTGGGGTAAAAAAGCCCGTCTCCCACTCAAATTCCGCCTTGGCTCGGTGGAGTATGTGGACTGGCTGGAAGGGAAATTATGAAGTGATAGAGTGATAAAGCGATGAAGTGATTCTCGACCGCCAAGGCTCGGTAGGCTAGGAGGCTTCGGCGAGTAAAAAAAACGGCCTCGGAAGGTATAAAACCTCCGAGGCCGTTGTGCTTAAGCCAAAAAAGCAAAATGCTTGGCTTATTTACCAAAAAGGTAAGCAGCAGAAATGCCGATCACGCTGTGTGTGGCTTTTTCGTCTGTGATATCAACGATGTCTTTTGGAATAACGTTGGCCAAGCCAAGTCCGTAAGATGCAGTAACCCGGATAGGGCCGAATCCATACCCTACTTCGAGGCTGGCACCAAAATCAAGCGCGCTGTAATCGTCTTCCTCACTGCTGCCGAATTCAAGGGCTTCGGTTTCTTTTTCTCCGCCTGCTTCAGCCTTTGAGTTGCCAAAGAGTCCAAAACCTACATAAGGTCCAACTGCTGCAAAAAAACCACTGTTACTGTAGTTTAAGGTAACAGGCACTTGCAAGTAGATTGGGTTGGAAGATGCGGTGATGGTTTCGCCCAAAAATTCTTCTTCAATTTTGAAGCCTTTGCCACTGACCAGCAAACCAGAGCCGATTCCAATGTTTTCGGTGATGCCAAATTCAACAATCGGGCCAGCATGGAAGCTGGGCAACATCTTGGTATCAAGATCTTCTCCGTCATAGTTGATGTTGGCGAGGTTTAGGCCGGCTTTGACGCCAAAGCTCAATTGCGCATTGGTGGTGGTGCAGAACAGGAAGAAAGCTGCAACTGCGAGCACTAAATTAAGATTTTTCATTTCTGAAATTGTGATTGGTGAAAAAAATTGCTTCGTGTTTGACGAATGGGTTTGTCAAACTTCGGGGCAAACGTACTGGCAAGTCTGTCTTGAAAAAAATTTCGGCGCATTTTTTTTATCCACACTTGGAAACGACCCTTCCATTTCTACCTTTGCGCCACTTTTTAACGGGGCGTTAACGGACTTATGACAAAACTGTGATTTAAAGCGTATCTAAATAGTCCGCCTTTTTAACAGTTTGTTTTGTAAGCAAGAAGCGGTTTTTACCTTTGCGCCATCAAGAAGTCTGCTGATAACAGATTTGCCCCCTAAAAATAAAAACAGCGGGTTTTTACCCATTTTAAGAGAAAATCAACTACCTCCGATATGTTGTTGAAACGCATTTGTTGGGTTTTTACGCTCCTCATTGCCGCCACCGCCTCCCTCCATGCAGGGCCAACCAAAGAAGCAGGCAAAGAACTTTTCATTGCCAACTGCGCTTCTTGCCACAACAAGAACATGAAGGACGACCTCACCGGTCCTGCTCTGGCAGGCACGGAAGAGCGCTGGTCGGCATTTCCACGCAAGGACCTTTATGCTTGGATTCGCAACTCACAGGCCCTCATCGCCACAGGCCACCCTCGTGCAAACGAGCCTGGGGAAAATGGAAGCCGACGCTGATGAACAACTTCCCCGGGCTGACAGACGAGCAGATCGAGAGCGTTCTATTGTACATAAGTGCCCCACCCCACCTCCACCTCCTCCTGGGGATCCTAAAGCAGCCACTGATGAAGAAGGCCTCCCATGGATGTTTATTGGCCTTGCAGGTACGCTGCTGCTGCTTGCTTTTGCGCTTATGCGCATAGTAAACAACTTGGCCAACGTGTCACGTGCAAAAGACGGCCTTCCTCCCATTGAGAAGACTGCTTATCAGGTGCTCACCACAAAAGGCGCGATCGCTTTTTTGGTATTTGCCACAGTCCTGATTTTTGGGTACAAAGCCGTAGACAATGCAACACGCATGGGTCGGGAACAAGGCTACAAGCCAGATCAACCAATCAATTTCAGCCACAAAATTCACGCGGGCATCAACAAGATTGATTGTCAATACTGCCACGACACCGCTCGCCGCTCGAAACCTTCCGGTATCCCGGGCGCGAACACTTGTATGAACTGCCATACTGCCGTGAAAAAGGGAACCATCAGCGGAACCAGTGAAATAACCAAAATTTTTGCTTCTATCGGTTTTGATCCTATTGCCGGGAAATATCTGGACGGTTATGAGAACTGGAGCGAGAAGCAGATTGAAGACCTTTACAAAAAGTGGATTGGACAAGAATATATGTCGGCCAACACACTTACTGCACTGGATGAGAATGGAAAAAGTGTAGTAGAAAGCCAGTGGGAAGGCATTGTGAAAGCGCTTAAGGACGACTCGAATGGCAAAATACAAGGCCCAATTGAATGGACGCGTATCCACAATTTGCCAGATCATGCTTACTTCAACCACTCACAACACGTTGCAGTCGGCCAAATCGCTTGTCAAAAATGCCATGGCAAAGTGGAAGAAATGGATGTAGTATTCCAGTATTCTACGCTGGGTATGGGCTGGTGCATCAGTTGCCACCGCGAAACGGAGGTGAAATTCAAAGACAACGATTATTACAAGCAATACGAGCGCTACCACGACGAGCTTAAAGCGGGTACCCGTGATAAAGTTACTGTGGAAGACATAGGTGGCTTGGAATGCCAAAAATGCCACTATTGAATTTTATTGACCACATTATACCAATTGACCACATTTCGAACATTGACCACATTTCAATAATATGCATCACGATAACGGTATTTGGGTAGGCACTGAAGATTTGATTCGCGACGAAGCGTTCGTGCAATCCTCGCAGAGCGAGTTTTCAGTGGAAAACATAGACCAAACCGACGGCAATTGGCAGGCCAGTCGCCGCGATTTCCTGAAACTCATGGGTTTCGGTCTTGGCGCAGCCACCATCGCAGCCTCCTGCGAAATTCCGGTTAAAAAGGCCATTCCCTACGTCACAAAGCCTGACGAAATCGTGCCGGGCGTAGCCAACTACTTCGCTTCCTCTTTCTCGAATGGTGGCGATTATTGCGCTATCCTGGTAAAAACCCGCGAAGGCCGCCCCATCAAAATTGAGGGCAATACCCTGAGCAGTGTAACCAATGGCGGTACCAGTGCCCGCGCCCAGGCTTCCGTGCTGAGCCTTTACGACACCCGTCGCATCCAACATGCTGGCACGGTGAAAGAAGGCAATGTGGATAAAATGGACTGGAATGCCCTTGATCGTGAAGTGAAGGCAAAACTTACGGGCAATATCCGCATCATCTCCAACACCAACATTAGCCCAGCTGCCGAAAAGGCACTGGCTGAGTTTGTGGCCAAATACCCTGGCGCCAGCGTTGTTACCTATGACGCTGTTTCTGCTGCAGCCTTGTTGGAGGCCAATGACAAATGCTTTGGTTTCCGGGCATTTCCACACTACAAATTTGACGAAGCAACCGTAATTTGCTCTTTCGGGGCAGATTTCCTCGGTACCTGGGGCAATCCCATCCAACAGGCCCGCGATTATGCCAAAGGCCGTAAGGTCGTGGGCAAAAAGAACATGAAAATGTCCCGCCACTATCAAGTGGAAGGCTACATGTCGCTCACCGGCTCCAATGCAGATAGCCGTATCCAGATTCGCCCGAGCGAAACAGGTGCTGCCATTGCTGCCCTTTATGGGGAGATTTCTGGCAATGGTGGTGGACCAAAACTAAACGATAAAGCAGCCAGCGCCATTAAAAAAGTGGCAAAAGAATTGCAAGCCGCTCGCGGCAAATCAATTGTTGTGACTGGCTCAAATAATGTGGAAGAGCAAGTTATAGTAAACAAAATCAATGAACTGCTCGGAAACCTGAACTCGACCATTGATTTCAATGGTCAGTATTTTGGCCGTACGGGTGACGAACGCAACGTAACGAAATTAATCGAAGAGATGAACGGCGGACAAGTTTCTACCGTCATCGTTTGGGGTGCAAACCCTGCCTGGGAATTGCCCAATGCAGAAGCGTTCAAATCCGCGTTTGCAAAAGTCGGCACGCGTATTTCGCTCAATACCAATCTGGACGAAACCACGCTGCTCTGCACCCACGCCGCACCCACACATCATTTCCTTGAGTCCTGGGGCGATGCAAACCCAAAAGCCGGGATGCTGAGCCTTATACAACCAACCATTGCGCCCTTGTTCGCCACGCGCCAAGCAGAGCATTCGTTGCTCGTTTGGGCAGATAGTGCCGACCTGAACCGCCACTGCCGAGACAGCCATACTACGAATACGTGAAGGCAACTGGGCCAGCGACATGTTCAACAGCCAATCGAAATACCTCACGACCGATGCATTTTGGGAAATGAGCCTTCACGATGGCGTTTACGAAAGACCAGGCGCCGAAGTATCCGTGGTATTCAATCCAACGGTGTCTGTGGACCTGAATGGCGTTTCAAAGCCATCCTCTTCTGAACTTGAAATTTCCTTTTACGAAACAGTAAATATTGGTGGTGGTCAATATGCCCACAACCCTTGGTTGCAAGAAATGCCTGACCCGGTGAACCGTACGGTTTGGGGCAACTACCTCAGCATTCCTGTAGAATGGGACGGCGTGAACAACCTTGACGGCTGGAAAGGCTTGAAAGATGGCGATGAAGTGGAAGTAGAAGTGAACGGCCAAAAATTCACTTGTGCTGTGGTGCTCAATTTTGGACAAACGGCGGGTGCAGTCGCAATTGCGCTTGGTGGCGGACGAGAGGCTGGCGGTTGCGGTACAACGTTTGGGGTGAATGTGAATCCGGTTTTGAAACAAGAAAACGGCCTCACGCAATATTATGCTGCTGATGTAAAAGTGACCCCAACGGGTAAGCGCGACAAGGACTTTGCTTCTGTGCAACACCACCACACGATGGGCGTAAAGGCTAAGCAAGGAGGTAAAAGTCATCAACACCGAAAAAGCCGTGTTGGAAAGGCTTCCAAGGTGCTTTAACCGACCGATCCATTATTTTCCAGACGAACATAAAAGACCTCCAGAAACTCGAGCGCAAACTTGGGCAATTCCACGAGGAAGCGGATCATCTCAATTCCCAAACACTTTACCCTGACAATACCGAATATTTCGGTACGGCCATGAAGTGGGGAATGTACGTTGACCTGAATTCTTGCATCGGCTGTGGGGCTTGTCAGGTAGCATGCGTGAGCGAGAACAACGTTCCGGTAGTCGGCAAAAAAGAAGTGGCCCGCCACCATGAGATGACCTGGTTGCGCATTGACCGCTATTTCTATGGAGACCTTGAGAATCCAAAAGTGGTATACCAACCAATGATGTGCCAACACTGCGACAATGCTCCTTGTGAGAACGTTTGCCCGGTGAACGCCACCAACCACTCGATGGAAGGGCTCAACCAGATGGCCTACAACCGTTGTGTCGGTACCCGTTACTGCGCCAACAACTGTCCTTACAAAGTACGCCGTTTCAACTGGCTCGACTACACAACTTCCGATGTTTGGCCAGCCAACGAAGAGCGGGTGTTCCATGTGGAAGGGGAAGATCTTCCTTACTATGCCGACAACCTCGTTCGAATGGTGTTGAACCCAGACGTGACCGTTCGCACCCGTGGTGTCATCGAGAAATGCTCTTTCTGTGTACAGCGCATTCAGGAAGGCAAATTGACGGCCAAAAAAGAAAGCCGCATTATTCAGGACAACGACGTGCGCACTGCTTGTCAAACTGCTTGCCCCACGGGTGCAATCGTTTTCGGCAACCTCAACAATCCGGAAGCGAAGTCAGCATAGCCAAGCCAAGTGCTGGCTGATTTGGCGTACAAAGTACTCGAAGAAATCAACGTGCGCCCTGGGGTCAACTATTCCAGCAAAGATTCAAGAACGCAAACGAAGAACTTTTTCTTAAAAATGATAAGGGTTTATAAGGTTTATTTGGGTTGATTATCAACCCTGATAAACCCTGATAAACCTTCATAAACGAATAATAAACATCATGTCTCAACCAGTAGCGGCCGTTCGGCACATATTGATTGAAGGGAACAAATCCTACCACAACATCACCGAGGATTTGTGCAGCCCGACCGAGAAATCTCCTTCGAGGGAGTGGGTAATCGCTTTTTCGTTGTCCTCGGCATTCTTGGCCTTGTACCTTTTTGCCGTTTGTTGGACGGTATGGAAAGGCATCGGGGAATGGGGCGCAAACCGCTCCATTAACTGGGCCTGGGACATCACCAACTTTGTGTGGTGGATCGGTATCGGTCACGCGGGAACCCTCATTTCGGCCATCCTTTTGCTCTTCCGTCAACGTTGGCGTACCGGGGTAAACCGCGCTGCGGAGGCCATGACGATTTTCGCCGTGATTTGTGCAGGGCAGTTCCCAATCATCCACATGGGACGTGTTTGGCTGGCATTCTTTATTATGCCTTTTCCCAATACCCGTGGCCCGATTTGGACAAATTTCAACTCTCCACTTTTGTGGGACGTATTTGCTATTTCGACGTATTTCTCGGTTTCCCTATTGTTTTGGTACACAGGCCTGGTGCCTGACCTCGCCACAGTACGCGATCGTGCCAAGGGTTTCCGTCGTAAAATGTACGAAACCTTCTCTTTCGGCTGGACAGGAAGCGCGAAGCACTGGCAACGTTGGGAAGCACTTTCACTCGTACTGGCGGGTATTTCTACACCTCTCGTACTTTCGGTACATACCATTGTATCGTTTGACTTTGCAACCTCAGTTATCCCGGGTTGGCACACCACGATTTTCCCTCCCTATTTTGTTGCGGGGGCCGTGTTTTCCGGTTTTGCAATGGTGCAGACGCTTATGGTAATTACCCGGAAAGTCTTGAAACTCGAACAATACATCACGATTAACCACATTGAGTCTATGAACAAGGTAATTGTACTTACGGGTACAATTGTCGGCGTGGCCTATCTGACGGAGTTGTTCATCGCCTGGTATTCGGGCTATATTTACGAACAATTCGCCTTCTATAACCGCGTGTTTGGTATTTACTGGTGGTCATATTTCGGGATGATGTTCTGCAATGTAGTTAGCCCACAAGTATTCTGGTCGCGAAAAATTCGACGCAGCATCTGGTGGACCTTCTTCCTTTCTATTGTCATTAACGTGGGGATGTGGTTTGAACGTTTCGTGATCATCGCCACCACGCTGGCGCGCGACTTTTTGCCTTCTTCCTGGAGCTATTATCGTCCTACTTGGGTCGAAATCAGCCTTTTCACAGGGACGATGGGTTTGTTCTTTTTCTGCTACCTGATCTTCTGTCGTGTCGCGCCAGTTGTCGCTATCGCTGAGGTAAAAGCGATTTTGAAAGTTGCAGGCGACCAATACATCGGCCCAGATGCGAAGCATGGGCATGGCGCAAAAGCAAAACATGAACACTAAGGGGTGAGTGTTGAGTGAAAAGTGTTTCCAAACACCTTGTCACTTGTCACTTCCTACTTGCCACTTGAAACCACTTAACATTTATCACTTACCATTTAAGAATAATGGCTGCTGAAAATACAAAAGTCCTTTACGGGATTTACAACGATGAAGAAGATCTTAAAGGAGCGGTAAAAGCCGCCAACGCAGCGCACTTGGACATCATGGACGTGTTTGCGCCCTTTCCTGTGCACGGCCTTGACCCGCTTCTTGGGTTTGAAGGAAAGCCGTCTGCACTACCTTGGTTTTATCTATGGAGCCATTGGCGCATCTTTCGGCTTCCTTGCCATGACCTGGATTTTTGTGAGCGACTGGCCCACGATGTACGGTGGCAAACCCTACTGGTCGGTTCCTGCATTCATTCCCATCACTTTTGAGATGACGGTATTGTTCGCAGCATGGGGTATGACCATTACTTTTTATACCATTTGTGGGATGTGGCCTGGTGTGAAAGCCAAAATGCTCGATCATCGCACGACCGACGACAAATTTTGCTCGCTTTTGACGTAACAGACGCGTCGACAAGGCGAGTGGACAACATAAAAGGCTTTTTCCAAAACACCCAGGCAGAAGAGGTGAGTGAGAAAACAATGTAATTGATTGAATGGTGATTGGTTAACTGGTGATTGGTAGGGTGGCTTGGACTGATATAACTATTAACCAGAACCAGTTTCCCTAAAACCTATCATCAAAGTCACTAATCCCCAAGAAACCAATCAAATTCAACGAATCAACAAGAATTATGAAATACGCAATTGGCGCGATTCTCGGTGTGGCTCTTTTTGCTTGGCTCTTTTCCGTTTGCTCCCCTGCGGGCAAAAACAAGACTGGCCATGAGTATATGCCGGATATGTACCACCCGGTAAGTTACGAGACCAACCAGTACAGTGCATATCACTGGAACCACTGGGAAGGAGCGGAAGACGGCCAGACTTTGCACCAAAGCCGAATTGTCGCAGCCACGTGGAATGGTGGATGGAACAGTCCACGCGGCTATGACGGGCGTTTATTACGCAGGCGTGGCGCCTTGGATGTTGTGCGAGGAAAACGCGGCCAATGCCATCGCTGCTCCTCTCAACGGGGAGGCGCCATTTTCTTACCAGGATACAGAAGAAGACCGCCTGAGGTGTGAAAAGGAAATGACCGCCAATCCATTTCCGATTACAAAGGAAGGACTGGACCGTGCCAAACCCTTGTACGACATTTATTGCGGCGTGTGCCATGGCGTAAAAGGGGACGGTCAAGGAGTGCTCGTTACTGTGCCTGATGCCAAATACCCTGCCGCTCCTAAAAATCTATTGGGCGACGACATGATTGGGGCTGGCAACGGACGCTTCTACTTTGCCATGGTTTATGGCAAAAACGTGATGGGAGGCTATACTGATAAACTTTCCTACGAAGAGCGTTGGCAGGTGATGCACTATATCCGCTCTTTGCAAGCCAAGAGTAAAAACCTTGAATACAGTGAAAAAGCCAACTCACTGAGTAACATCGAAAAACCAGCCGAACAGCAAAAAGAATTGACAACTTTTTGAAAGTTGCTAAATTCCAATTGCCCTGTAAACCAACAACATCGAACATAATTCGGCTCTGCCCGACCTTGCGATATGAACCTGAATACACAATTTGTATTTGAAAGCAAAACCAAAACGCTGCTGATCGGCGGCATGGTTTTGGGCGCGGTGTGCCTAGGACTCACGTACTTCAACGACGATGAGTACCACACTCGGTTTTGGACAAACTGGCTCCACAACTCGGTGTTTTTCACGGGTATTGCTTTACCTCCATGTTCTTCCTTTCGGCGCAGGTAACTGCGTTTGCGGGCTGGAACTCGGTGGTTAGGCGCGTGTGGGAAGCCATGAGCCAGTTCATGTGGGTTGGCCTGATTCTCATGGGTGTGGTCGCTTTGGGGGTATGGGGACATTTTCATCACCTCTACCACTGGAACAGCCTGGTATCAACGGATCCCCCCAAGCCAGCATTTCGATCAAAATTATTGCCGGGAAAGGGTTTCCTAAATCCTGTTTGGTTCACCATTGGCACTATTGTGTTTTTGGCTATTTGGTATTACTGGGCAAAGAACCTTCGCCAGGCATCCGTGGATCAAGACACGATGGAAACCAGCGATTTCAAATACTATAAAAAGCAGCGCAAATGGGCGGCTTCGTTCCTTCCGCTGGGCGGCTTCCTTAGCACGGTGTTCCTGTGGCAAGCCGTTATGTCGGTAGACCCGCATTGGTACAGCACCATGTTTGCCTGGTATTCAATGATTTCGATGTGGCTCGGTTCGCTTGCGCTGACGATAATTATTATCATTTACCTCAAATCACTTGGCTACCTTGAATATTTGAGTCAAAACCACTTGCACGATGTAGGCAAGTTCTTGTTCGGTATTTCTGTTTTCTGGACGTACCTCTGGTTTGACCAGTTCATGTTGATTTGGTATGCGAACAACGGGGAAGAGACCATTTACTTCAATGAGCGTATGACGCATTATCCGGTGCTTTTCTGGGGCAACCTGCTCCTGAACTTTGTAACACCGTTCCTTATTTTGATGCGTAACGACACCAAGCGTAAATTCGGAACCATGTTCTTCGTGGCCATTATCGTTTTCTTTGGCCACTGGTGGGATTATTTCTACATGATCAAACCAGGTGCTCGCATTGCAGCACATGAGGCGAAAGAACTTGCAGAAGGCAAACATGGTGGCGAAAGCCACGCCAGTGTCGCTCCGAAGAGACGCGGATGCAAACGCGAAGGCGCCTGCAAACCAGCTGAGGAGACAGACGGCGGCTCATGCTGCCGGCGAACATGATAAGCCGAAGGCGCCCACATAGAAGCAGCACCGATGCACCTGAAGCAGCCGCATCGCCCCCATACTGATGAACCGCCTGGCGGCGAGGCTCAGATCTGAACACGGACAACAAACGATGAAGCACCCTGCTGAAGCAGGATTTAACCTGCTAGGTTTCCAACTGGCGGTGAAGATCGGTTCAGAGTTGGTCTCCTTCTTTTCAATCAATTGACCAAGGCCTTTAGATTGGAAAGATACCATTCCCGGCCTGGAAGAAACGGGCGTTGATTAGTACCGGTTGTTGAGCCTGTTGACCACGATGATCTTCTTTGGTTGATATCAACTTGTGAAACGCCATCACTTGATAGCAATTATCTGTAGCCGATTGTTTGGAAAGGGAAAGGCATTGTTTCTGAATTTAAATTTAGGTCCTTTCTAAGGAAAAATGGCGGACAGCGAATTCGAAAACTAAACTCTACACCTTCGGTTAAAGGAATAAAAGCAATGACTACGCTAATAGTACTATTCTGCATCGTCCTGGTCACCATTGTTTTGGTGCAAATCGGGAAAGTCTATGAACTGACCAACGCCATCAAAGGCGAGCGGCAGGTTTTGCGCGACAACAGCAAATGGAACGGCTGGTTCTCACTCGGCTTCTTGGTTCTGTTTCTTGTCGGCGTGTTTTGGTCGGCCTGGGACTTCAAAAATGTGATGCTCGGTTATGGCCCGCACGTATCGGCTTCAGAGCACGGTGCGCTTTTGGACAATTTTTTTGCCTGACACTGTTCTTCACAGGTATCGTCTTTGTATTGACGCACATCGCGTTGTTTTGGTTCGCGTACAAGTACCGTTGGCAGGAAGGCAGGAAGGCAAAATTTATTCCGCATGATAACCGCCTGGAGTCGTCGTGGACGGCTATTCCCGCTGTAGTAATGACCTTATTGGTTGTTCAGGGCCTGGATGCCTGGAACACCGTAATGGCCGATGTCAAGCCAGGTGAAGACTATATCGGAGATCGAGGCGACTGCCCAGCAGTTCAACTGGATCATTCGCTATCCGGGACCGACGGGAAGTTCGGCACCCGAAACTACAAAACGACTACAGGTGCCAATACAACTCGGTATGGATTTCAATGATCCTAAAACTTGGGATGACGTGGTGCCCGGTCAGGAACTGTACTTGCCAGTAGGTAAAAAAGGTGCGTTCGTATCTCGCAAAGACGTACTGCACGACTTTTTCTTCCGCAGCACAGAGTAAAAATGGACGCGGTACCTGGGTTGCCAACATACTTTGTGTTTACTCCAGTCAAAACGACAGCGGAGTATCGCAACGAATTGCGCAAATACGATGAATACAATACACCGGCGGATGAAACCGATCCAACCGGTCCGAAACGTTGGGAGAAATTTGACTACGAACTGGCTTGTGCTGAATTGTGCGGCAAAGGTCACTACTCGATGAAACGTATTTTCCGGGTAGTAACGCAGGAAGAGTTTGATGCCTGGTACAAAACGCAGGAATCTTTCTACCTGTCACAAATGCGCGAAAAAGACGAAGACCCAATAAGGAGAAAGTGCTCGATATCGAAGTGGGCAAGCGCGCGAAAGAGTTTGGAGATAACCTTAAAACGGCTGTTGAATCTACCGATGTTACGGACAAAACACTTTCGAACTGCAACTCATCAATTTCGAGTCTGGTTCTGCTGCACCAACTGCGGATAGCAGATACGAACTGGACAACCTGGTGACAGGGCTGAAGGCCTTCCCGACCATCAGTCATTGAAGTTGCAGGCCACACCGATAACGTTGGTGACCCGGCGGCTAATCTTGCACTTTCTGACTCCGCGCTGCTTCTGTGGTCAAATATCTGAGTGACCGCGGGCATCGGGGCTGGGACGCCTGAGACCTGTGGCTACGGCGATTCCAAACCCCTCGCGCCCAACGACAACCCTGAAAACCAAGCAAAGAACCGAGGAACCGAATTTACCATTTTGAACTAATTTGATAAGGACCGAGTATCTTTGGCGATTTGGATGATTAAGCACTGAAAGAACCAAACATTGTCAACTTATCCAATTGTAAAATTATCAAATTAAAGAGCATGGCACACGTCACTACTGTCGCTGAAACGCTGGAGGATAAACTTACCCAAGAACTTGGATATGACGATCATTTCCATGAACATCATCATGGCGATAAGTTCCAGTCGAACTTTCTGACGACATATATCTTCAGCACTGATCACAAAATTATTGGTCGGCAATTCCTCATCACGGGGATTTTCTGGGCTTTTATTGGTGCGGCGATGTCCATCATTTTCCGACTCCAATTGGGTTTCCCAGAGGCTGACTTGGCTTGGCTGAGACCAGTTTTGGGTAAATGGATTCAGGTGAATGAAGCGGGGATAGGCAAGCTGGATCCTGAATTTTACTATGCTCTGGTGACGATGCACGGCACTATTTTGGTGTTTTTCGTGCTCACGGCTGGATTGAGCGGCACTTTTGCCAATTTGCTCATTCCACTGCAAATTGGTGCACGTGACATGGCATCGCCCCTGCTCAATGCCTTTTCATATTGGTTTTTCTTCTTGGCCGGCGTGGTCATGTTTATCTCGCTGTTCCTGAACACCGGACCTTTTTCAGGTGGTTGGACGGCTTATCCTCCATTAAGTGCGTTGCCTCAAGCCTCTGAAGGGTCTGGGGCAGGTATGACCATGTGGATTGTATCCATGGCACTATTCGTGGTATCGTCGCTGTTAGGTGGTATCAACTACATCACTACCATCCTCAACTTGCGCACGAAAGGAATGAACATGTGGCGGATGCCACTCCCAATGTGGGCCATTTTAGTAACGGCTATCCTTGGGGTGCTTTCATTCCCAGTGCTTCTTTCAGGCGTATTGCTTTTGATGTTTGACCGTAGCATGGGTACGTCCTTCTATTTGAGCGAAATTGTGGTAGGTGGCCAAATTCTCGACCGTATTGGTGGTAGCCCGATCTTGTACCAGCACTTGTTCTGGTTCCTGGGTCACCCTGAGGTGTATATTATTATTCTTCCTGCAATGGGTATTGTGTCGGAAGTGCTTTCCGTACACTCCCGCAAGCCAATTTTTGGTTACACGGCCATGGTTTACTCACTGCTTGCCATTGGCTTTTTGGCCTTCATTGTGTGGGCGCACCACATGTTTATGGCGGGAGTAAACCCATTCATTTCCAACTTCTTTGTGATCTTCACGCTGATAATAGCCGTGCCCTCAGCCGTGAAAGTTTTCAACTGGATAGGCACGATTTATGGCTCGAATTTCCGATTCAATTCGGCGAGTCTCTTTGGCGTGGGCTTTGTCTCGATGTTCATTTCGGGCGGTCTGACGGGTATCTTCCTTGGAAACTCTGCTATTGATATTCCACTGCACGATACTTATTTTGTAGTAGCGCACTTCCACATTGTGATGGGGATAGCCGCGTTCTTTGGAATGTTCGCAGGCGTTTACCACTGGTTTCCCAAGATGTTTAGCCGCTACATGAATGAGACCATGGGCAAGATCCACTTCTGGGGGACGATTATTGGTGCGTACGCTATTTTCTGGCCAATGCACTACACAGGTATGGCAGGTGTACCACGTCGCTATTACGATGGGGGTGCTTCTTTTGATGCATTCCGTCACTTCCAGGACCTCAATCAATTTATTACCGTGGCGGCGATGTTTGTGTTCTTCTTGCAGATAGTCTTCATGGTCAATTTCTTCTACTCCATTTTCAGTGGAAAAAAACTTACCACGAAGAATCCTTGGGGCGCAAACACATTGGAATGGACTACTCCGATCAAAGCAGGTCATGGCAACTGGCCGGGCAATATCCCTACAGTGCAACGCTGGGCTTATGATTATGCAAAAGACGGTGAAGAGTTTATCCCGCAATATGTGCCGCTGAAAGAGGGTGAGCAGGATCTTGGGGAAGGGCACTAAAAGAGTTAATGTTGATGAGGGTTGCAATGGTTGATGGGTTTTGAGATGATATCAACTTTTTTAAACCTTATCAACCCTTATAAACAAAAAAATGCAGCGCAAGAAGTAAAACAGGTTATATTTTTGAGGGCTTGAGGCAAGCGGTCACGGATTTTGGGCTGTTGGTCACGTTTACGTTGACGCTATTGGTTCTTTTTTCTGCGGTAATGTCCTACGCGATCGTGTGTGAGGGCGCTGTGAATTGGGGTTCGATGTTGTTGCTTGCGGTCGGTGGCTTTTTGGTGACAGGAGCGGCCAATGCGCTGAATCAGGTTTTGGAACGCGATTATGACCGCTTAATGCCCCGTACAGCCAACCGTCCAGTAGTGACAGGACGAATGAGTGTAAGCACAGCCGTATTACTCGCTGGATTGATGGCCCTGTTTGGCATTTCGATGCTATCGTGGTTCAATCCTTTGACGGGTTTTCTCGGTACACTGTCACTCATCAGTTATGCTTTTATATACACACCAATGAAGCGTTCTACGCCTTTGGCGGTTGTTGTGGGTGCTGTACCGGGAGCTTTGCCGCTGATCATCGGTTGTGTGGCTTACGAAGGTTTTATTTCGCCTACTGCATGGATGCTTTTTGGCTTGCAGTTTTTGTGGCAATTTCCACATTTCTGGGCAGTAGCCTGGCTGGCGGATGAAGACTATAAAAAAGCTGGTTTCTACCTCCTTCCCTCCGGGAATGGTGAAAAGGACAAAACGACTGGATTGCTCTCTTTTGCTTTTTGCCTATTGCTGATAGGAGTGCAGTATTGAGTTATTTACTAGGATACGTGGGCGTTTTGGCTACTGTGGTGCTGGTTTTGCTTAATGTCTACTGGGCTGTGCAATGCTGGCAGTTGTTCAAAACTTGTGAAAGAACGGCTGCGCGGAAGCAGATGTTTGTTTCATTTGTGCACCTGCCTTTGTCGTTGATTGTGTTGTTGTTGGATAGAGTTTGGTAGCGCGAAATTCATTTCGTGTTGAGAGGGGTTAGGCGAAATTCATTTCGCATCATGGATTTGTAACTGGCGAAATAAATTTCAATTCGTATTCACTTAAATGGCGAAATAAATTTCGCCCTACAATATGGCCGCATTAAGGCAAGAATATAACCAAAGTAATATTCACCCGCACAAACTCGCGCTGTGGATTGCTATTGGCTCTATCATTATGATGTTTGCGGCGTTCACGAGCGCGTATGTGGTTCGGCGGGCAGCGGGCAACTGGTTAGAGTTCAGGTTGCCAGATATTTTTATGGTGAATACGGCGGTGATCTTGTTGAGCAGTATTACCATACATCTGGCCTACACGGGCTTCAAACGTGGAAAAGAACAACAGTACAAAGGGATGCTGATTGCGACGTTTATACTGGGTTTGTTGTTTGTGGTGCTACAATACAAGGGTTGGGAGGCATTGACTGCTATTGGCGCTACATTCACGGTAAACCCCTCTAGTTCGTTTATTTATGTGATTTCGGGGCTTCATGCAGCGCACGTTTTGGGAGGGATTGCGGCATTGACAGTTGCATTGACCCACGCTTATGTGTTGCCGTACAAACCTACCTTGCGACGTAAGCAACGGTTTGAATTGGTGGTGCATTACTGGCATTTTGTGGACATCTTGTGGATTTATCTCATGGTGTTCTTTATGATTCAATCTTGAAGATTCTGACTTTAGACTGTTGGCCGTTAGGTAGTCCAAAGTCCAAACAGTCCAAATATCCAACGTCTATTAACTACTGAATATCATGGCAGAACCATCAGTTTCACACGCACACGAGGCGCACGAGCACGGCAACGACGACAATCTTTGGGATGGCGGGCAGCCGCCAATGAAGGCCAGTTATGGCAAATTGATGATGTGGTATTTCCTCGTGTCTGACGCATTCACGTTTGCGGGCTTTTGATTGCTTACGGTACCATCCGTTTTAGCATGCCAACTTGGCCGGAGCCAGATTATGTGTTTGCATCATTTCCATTCGTGAAGGCGCATTGGCCGCTGGTCTTTGTTACGTTCATGACTTTCGTCCTTATATTTAGCTCAGTCACCATGGTACGGGCGGTACAAGAAGGCCATCGCGAGAACAAGCGCGGTGTGGTATTCTGGATGTTTCTGACCATTCTAGGCGGCGCGACATTCCTTGGAAGTCAAGCGTACGAATGGACGGTGCTCATCAAGCATGAGAACGTATCAGTGAACCGTAATCCATTTGGCCGACACATCGCAGATGGTGTGATGGTGGATGTAAACGGCAAGGAAGTCATGGAAAATGGCGTGCCACAAGCGGTCAAAAAGAACGACTCATACCTGCTGCACGGACACGAACACGATGGCAAGATCGAACTGGAGAAAAATATGTGCGCTACACTTCAGGCCCATACGCAGGGCAGACCCACCAGGTGGAGGAGGGGCCAAAAGCCTTTGGAGCGCTCTTCTTTTTTATCACGGGCTTTCACGGTTTCCACGTATTTTCCGGGGTAGTCTTTCTGCTTATCATCATGGTCAATGCAATGAGCGGACTCTATGCCGCACGTCGCAATGGCTACGAAATGGTAGAAAAAATTGGCCTTTATTGGCACTTTGTGGACCTTGTTTGGGTGTTTGTATTCTTGGTTTTCTATCTTTTGTAAATCCACAACACTCAAGCGTTCTCGTCTCTCACTCTCTCACGTCTATCAATTATGTCTCACCAATCATACGAAGATCAAAAGAAACTTGTGTTCTACGGCTTGAAACTGCTCGGCATCATCACCGTAGTCGAAGTGGTGTTTGCACTGTTTGCCAAAGGGCACATTATACCAAGCGTCACGTTTGGCAAAGACGGCGGTTTTGGTCAAGCGGTTTATATGTTGGCGATGATCGGCGCTAGCCTTTACAAAGCCTATTTTATTATTTTCTTCTTTATGCACATGGCGCACGAGGTGCGTGGCCTGGTGCTCAGCGTATTGTTGCCTACCACACTGCTCATTTGGGCAATTATTGCCTTCTTCCAGGAGGGAGGCCAATGGGGTGCTGCCCGCGAGCAAATCAAGCAGAAAAATGAAGAAGTAGTGCAACCCGCGCCAACTGGCAAACCAACCGGATATCTGTTGCCCGGAACGATGAAAGGGTAAGGTTGAGATATTTAGAAATTGGGATATTAGGATATTGAGATATTGTAATGCCTCAATATCCTAATATCCCAATTTCTAAATATCCCTTTTAACAAAAAAGGCGCGGAACATCTCCTCGCCTTTTTTGTTTGGTTTTGCCAAATCAACGTATCCCCAAATACCCGTATCAACCGTTATTATTATGAGCGACGAACAACAAAAACCTTCGGCCAAGCGCAGGTTACTTACCATAGCAGCACTGACGCTTGTCTTGGTGGTACTGCCTGCAATATCCTGGTTTTACCTGAAGGGCGGCCTACAGTGGCGCAAAGACGCGGTGGCCGAACTCGGATTTTACGGCCAGATTCGTGGCGCGCACATCATTTATCCTGACGGCACCAAAGAGGATCAATTGAAGGAAAGTGTCTGCGTTATCCACAATTTTGGGTCTAATCCTGAGCTGACGGAGGACAACAAGCAAATCATTGAAACCAATAAACGGCTTTACGACCAGTTTGGGAAAACGAGCGACGGTAGGCCACGGCCATTTTTCAAGATCGTAATGATTTATGAGGGCGGCTCCACAGAATTCCGTTCCGCTATCCAGACCATTCCGAGCATTGACTACGCAACCTGGGTAAGGACGAGTGGACTTGGCTCTTGGGGCACTATCTTGAACAACGGTTATGAAAAATTTGCGTTGGAAAAAAATGCGAAACAGCACAAAGAATTTTATGCACTCGCAGATGCAACGGGCCAGATAAAATGCTTTTACAATGCCCTTGATGAGAAACAGGTCAACAGAATGGTGCAGCAAATTGCCCGGCTATTGCCTCCTTTGTAGGTGATGAAGTGATGCCCTCCAACGCCTTTACACGCCATAGCCTTGGCGAAGGAGTGTTGGCTTTGGCGGGTAAAAGTGATGAAGTGATATCTTAACCGTTCCCGTTTCAAGTTATGACACCAAACATTGCGCTCGAAAAAAAACTCAACCGCTGGGCATATGTCGTTTCAGCAGTGGTGCTGCTGCTTGTTGGTCTCATGCGGCGTGTGAAATTTGACTTGGGGATAGATTTCAGTTTTCTACCTCCTCTTCATGCTTCACTGAATGCGCTCTGCGCAGTGATCCTCCTTATGGCGTTGTGGCATATCAAAAATGGCAGGATAGAGCAGCATCGTCGGGCGATTTACGCAGCAATGGCTTGTTCGGTATTGTTTTTGGTCTCTTATGTGCTTTACCATTTTACCACACCTGAGACCCGCTACGGAGGTGAAGGCATCTTGCGGATGGTCTATTTTTTCTTCCTTATCACGCACGTGGTGTTGGCAGCAGTCATTTTGCCTTTTGTGTTGTTTACCTTTACGCGGGCATATACGGGACAATATGAGCGGCATAAAAAAATGGCCCGGTGGGTATTTCCGATTTGGCTTTATGTCGCCATTACTGGCCCCATTTGCTACCTGATGTTGAAACCGTATTATTGAAAATTAGTAAATTTAGATATTGTTCTCAAGCTTTCAAACAATGGATGTTATGAAAAATAAAATCCTGACCATCACTGGTTTGCTCCTTGCTTTTTGCCTTTTGCCCTTGGAGCAATTCGCCCAATGTGCAATGTGCAAAGGGGCCGCCGAAGCTGCCCTAAAACAGGGTGGGGGAGACCCCGTGGGTCTTAATAACGGCATACTCTACATGCTTTCAATTCCATACCTTCTTGTAGGAACCATCGGCTACTGGTGGTGGCGCAATCGCCGTCAGGAGCGTGAGCAAGTCGCCGATATGACGGAAGAGGATTTTGCCAGATATGAATAAAAAAAGGCTTGCCAAATTGCTTGGCAAGCCTTTTTTTATTCGAATTTAAGTCCAATGCTTATTGCAAACAGACACTTGTATTTACTTCACTTTTAGGTGGAGGCCTACATTAAATACCGCAAAACCATAACCTAATTCACCATAAACGCCAAGTTTTTCGGTAAGCTTGTAACGGGTTCCTGCATACAGAGACCAACCAACAGAACTGCTAACGGGCGAATCGTAAAGGTCTTCATTGAGGTTGGGATCATCGGAGTGGAAAGTTGCATTGGCAATGTAATACCCCAACATCAGACCTCCATAGGGATCCCATTTTTCGTCCATTTCGAGCAATTCACGGAAGTGATAAGCACCTCGAGCGCCCAGGAGTATATAGTTGTAATTCCAGTGGTATTTTGAACCCAAAATGTTATAATTGGCCCGTGCCGTGGAGAACCCTAAAAAACCACCGACGCCAATATTGTCTGCTACTCCTGTTTCAAAAGCGATGTTGACTGGTGGGAGAATTGTGTTGACGCCACTTCCGTAAAATGTGCCCAATAGTCCGATGCCAAAATGCAGGTCTGTTTGCCCTTTGCCATAAGATTGAGCATTGGCTTGATTGGCACTGAAAAATGCCAAAATGCCAAGTGCAAAAGCGAAAAAAAGTTTTTTCATAACGAGTAAAATTGTTTTGTATGTGGTGAGTAAAAGTTGGGGCAAAACTACCACTCAAAACTTGTCTGCCAACAAAATGAACAAAAAACTCGCAGTCTTTCCCGGTTCATTCGACCCTATCACCATCGGCCATGTGGACTTGGTGAGAAGGGCCTTGCCCCTCTTCGATGAGATCATCGTGGCAGTAGGTATCAACAGTACCAAAAAGTACCTGTTCCCGCACGAACAGCGTATGGAATGGCTGCGTCAAGTCTTTGAAAATCAACCCCGTGTGCGGGTGGATGCTTTCGAAAACCTTACCGCGCATTACTGCCAGCGCATCGGCGCGCGATTCTTGCTGCGCGGCCTGCGCAACTCTTCTGATTTCGACTACGAAAAAACGATCTCGCAACTTAACCACATTGTGGGCGGCGGCATCGAGACAGTGTTCCTCATCGCCCAGCCAGAGTTCTCGCATATCAGCAGCACGATTGTTCGGGAGATCATCATTGGAGGCGCGGATGCGGGGCCGTTTATTCCAGAAGAGATAAGGGTTTCACTGGGAAAGCTGAAGATTTGAACACTTTTTAGAAATTTTGGAGCAACCGAAATGTTCTATCGCCCCGAGCATCGGTCAAGAAAAACTACAGAGGCAACTACTTTGACTTCTTGATGTTTGGAGGGGAGATTTGACAACTTTTTAAAAGTTGTCGAAATCTTGACCCTTCCAATCTACACAATAAATGCTCCTAACTAAACTCCGCGCCCTCTGGAATCCCGACCAATTTCAAGGTTGGGGCCGTACGAACCAATACTTCGAGGGCTGGTATTTCAAGCTCGTATCAGCGGATGAACAGCATGCAATGGCCTTCATTCCGGGCATTTCGATGGGTGAGAATGGAGATAGCCACGCTTTTATACAAGTCATGGACGGCAAGGCCTGTAAAGCGGAGTATCACCGCTTTGATTCAGCTGAATTTCGGCCGTCCAAGCATGGTTTTGAGGTTTTTGTGGGAAACAACTTTTTTTCTTCGGAGAAGATTGTCCTCGACTTGCCTGGCATTTCCGGCGAAATTCATTTTAAGAACAATACGCCCTGGCCCAAAATGCTTGGCGCTCCAGGCATTATGGGATGGTATTCCTTTGTGCCGTTCATGGAATGTAACCACGGCATCGTCAGTCTTCACCACCAACTTGAGGGAGCGCTTCATTTAAGCACAAATCCACCAATTTTACCCGCCGAAGCCTTGGTGAAGGCGGGCAACAACCCACCAATCACCAATTTTACCCGCCGTAGCCAAAGCGAAGGAGGGCCACCAATCACCTTCTCCGGCGGCAAGGGCTACATTGAAAAAGATTGGGGCAGTTCGTTTCCACGCGCCTACGTTTGGATGCAGAGCAATCATTTCGACAGCAACGACCGAGCCTCAATGATGGCTTCTGCGGCGTATATTCCATGGCTCGGTAGTCACTTTATTGGCTTTATAAGCGGGATGTGGCTGGAGGATAAATTGTTTAAATTTGCAACCTATACGGGCGCCCGAAAGTTTTTGAAAATCAAAGAGGATTCAGTTGAACTGGTTTTCAAAAATCCCAAAACTGAGTTGCGCATTTTGGCAAATCAAGCCGCGGGTACTACCCTTGTCACGCCACTCTCTGGAGAAATGAAAGGAAAAATCCAGGAAAGTCTGCAAGCAACCTTACGGGTAGAACTGCTCGAGAACGGGCAGCGAATTTTTGAAGGAACGGGGAGAAATGCGGGGCTGGAAGTAGCGGGTAAAGTGGAGATTTTACAGTAGGCAGTAGCAGTTTTACCCGCCATAGCCTCTCACCGCAGCCGCAGGCTAAGGCGAGTGAAAGCGAAGGCGGGAGGCAGCGGCAGTTAGCACTCAGGAACATCTTCGTCTTGTAATAATTGTCAAGGTTTTAATTCCGTGCAAACATCTCTCATACTCGCCAACGTCGGCAAACACATTGATTTACAAGCAGATGAAGCAGCCTTTTTCGCTTCGCTCCTGAAGGAAAAACAGGTCAAACGCAAGCAGTTGCTCCTGCGCGAAAACGAGATTTGCCTCCATTCTGCCTTCGTCAATACAGGGTGCCTGCGCGGCTATACCGTTGACAAAAACGGTTACGAACACATACTCCAGTTTGCGCCAGCCGGCTGGTGGATTGCAGATATGTACAGTATGTTGACGCGACAGCCTGGCGAACTGTTCATAGATGCCCTGGAAGACACAGAGGTGTTGTTACTTCATGTTGACGACCGGGATCTGCTAATGCGGGAGATCCCCAAATTTGAGCGTTTTTTCCGCATTATCCTGGAAAATTCACTCGTTAGCTTCCGGCAAAGACTCCTGGAAAACCTCGGCTTACCTGCCCTGGAGCGGTACTTGTTGTTTTGCAAACGTTACCCGATGCTCATTGATCATCTGCCACAAAAACAAATCGCGGCATACATTGGGGTAACACCAGAGTTTTTGAGCAAAATGAGGGCGGAAATGCGGGCCAAAAATAGGAGATAAAGTACTGGACAAATTTTTTTCACACAACGCCACTACGACACAACGTATTGAGATTCAAGTATCCAATGCGTTGTGCCGTAGTGGCGTTGTGTGAAACAAATCCCCCCTTTATTTTCTTAATCTACATTATTGGTTGCGCCTACTGAAGCCCCCACCTTTGCAATATAAAATTTGTTCACCATCCAACATCATTACGGTCATGAACAGGAAAGAATTTCTCCGCAACAGTCTGCTCGGTGCTGGCGCGTTGGCCACATCGGGCGTAGCAAAAGCCGTCATTGACAATAACATTGACGAGCTCAAACCCCTGGACATCCTGGGTTTCAATCACATTCCAAACACAGATTCAAAAATCATGGCAAATACCGTTTTGCACAAAGCCGACACCCGCGGCCATGCCAATCATGGCTGGCTCAACTCGCACCACAGCTTCAGTTTTGCCAATTATTACAACCCCGAGCGGATGCACTTTGGCGTGCTGCGTGTGCTCAATGACGACACTGTAGAAGCCGGACGTGGTTTCGGCACCCACCCGCACGATAATATGGAGATCATCAGCATCCCGCTTGAAGGAGATCTGGAACACAAAGACAGCATGGGCAATGTAGCCACCATCCGCCACGGCGACGTGCAGGTATTGAGCGCAGGAACTGGAATTCAGCATTCAGAATACAACAAGAACAAAGACAAACTGGTCAAATTCCTTCAAATCTGGGTCTTCCCGAACAAAAAAAACGTGACCCCTCGTTACGACCAAATCACACTCGCCTTGGCGGATACCAAAAACAAGCTTCAGCAAATCCTGTCGCCAAATGCCGACGATGCCGGGGTTTGGATTCACCAGAACGCCTGGTTTCACCTCGGTAATTTTGATAAAGGTCATAGTGAAACGTACACTTTGAAAGACCAAAGGAATGGAGTGTATGCGTTCATCCTCGAAGGGGATGTGACCATCGCCGGACAAAAACTCAACCGTCGGGATGGTTTTGGTGTTTGGGAAGTGGATAAAATCAACATTACCGCCGACAGCAATTCAAGAGTGCTTTTGATGGAAGTACCGATGTCGGTATAATTTAAAGGACAACTATGCTCAACAGAATTCAGGTGCTTGTCATTGGACGACAAGCCGAAATAATGGACTCCGTGCTTCATCTCATCAACAGCACTCCTGACTGGGAAGCAGCGAGTACCTTGGCCGACGAGGAGGCCATCGAACTATTCCAGCAGCGCCGCTTTGATTTGGTGTTGATTGGCGGCGGCGTGGAACCCGAGAGCGAAGCCAAATTGCGCGCTATTTTTACGTTTCAAAACCCTTTGATCAGGATTGTTCAGCATTTTGGAAATGGAAGTTCCCTTTTGTTTGCCGAAATCAGGGCCGCACTAACTGCGCAAGAGGAAGGGAAATATGCGCTTCTTGGATGATCCTTTCAAAATGACAGGGTCTGAAGTTGTTTGTCGTGGAACACGGTGACACGGATTGACACGGTTTTGTTCTAAAAAAATCTTAACCCAATGGGGAAGTCACAGTGGTTTGGAAACCAAGATTTGCGCGCATTCCAGACTTTGTTGGACACAATTAACAGCTGTATTCGATCCGCGCTCGCGGCCTTGGGTAAACATGAATGGTGCTGACACCGAGCGTATTATTGAACAGGTGTCAAAATGTCCCAGTGGGGCCTTGAGTTTTTATCGAAACGAGGAAAAAATCCAAACATTTGACCACCTGCTGACCAAGGTTTGAGCTTGCAGATGAACAATCCGTCGTAGCACCTTTGCTCCATCAAAAACGGTAAAACATCATGCAAACAATCGAAAATACCCTCGAAGCTCCAGAACAAATTGCTACACCCCCGAATCCTGAAGAGGGTAGGAGGGAGGCTTACAACTTTCTGACTACCTGGCGCGTACGGGCCAACCGGGAAGAGGTTTACCGCATTCTCGAAGACGTAGATGCGCTGCCAGCATGGTGGCCATCCGTTTACCTCGACGTGAAAGTGCGCGAAAAAGGCCAGCCTGGTGGCATCGGGAAATTGGTAGAAGTATACACCAAAGGTTGGCTTCCCTACTCCTTGGGCTGGCATTTCCGCGTGACGGCTTCCAATTTCCCGAGCGGTTTTTCACTTCGTGCCTTGGGCGATTTTGTGGGCACGGGCGTCTGGGAAATTTCGGCAAGATGGGGAATACTGCATCGTGACTTACGATTGGCGGATTTCTGCTGAAAAGCCTTTGTTGAAAAAACTAACCTGGCTGTTGCGTTCTATTTTTTCGGCCAACCACGAATGGGCCATGCGCAAAGGACTTGAAAGCCTCGAACTCGAACTGCTTCGTCGCCGGGGTGAGCAGCAAGTTCCGCCGCCACCAAAGCCTACTTTCCCACATAATTTTTTGAACAACAAGATTTTGAAATAATAAATCAACATGGAAAAAAGGGAGACTGTAATTTTACGCCATGGAAATCGCCGTCACTAATGGCATTACGGTCACAGTTGAGACCAACTATCTGCCGCATCACTCCGATCCGCGAGAGGAGCGATATATTTTTGGTTATCACATTATCATAGAAAATGGTAGCCAACACACCGTACAATTGCTTCGCCGTCACTGGTTTATCATTGACGCAGCTGCGCAAGTCCGTGAGGTGGAAGGGGAGGGTGTAGTGGGCGAACAACCCATATTACTCCCTGGCGAGCAATACGAATACGCTTCCTATTGCGACCTGAATACCGAAATGGGCAAAATGCGCGGTAATTATCTGATGACCCGGCAAGAGGATGGCGCACTTTTCGAGGCAGAAATCCCTGAGTTCAGGATGATTGTTCCGAGCAAGTTGAATTGAAAAAGCCACTAATTGCACCAATTTTTACTAAATAGAGACCAATTCGTGCTAATTTGTGCAATTCGTGGCAAAAATCAACTTTTTAGCAATTCCAGCTGCCCCGCTGTTTTCAGCAATTTCAACACCGCCAGTTTGTAACTGAACACCTGCTGCCAGTAATTCGTCTCGGCTTCGGAGAGAGCCGTTTGAGCGTTGAGCAGGTCAGTGAGAGAGGCTACCCCTTCTTTGTATTGGAGCACCAGTTTGTCCGTGATTTCGCGGGCGAGCGCCACGTTGTCACTTTGAGAGCGGAGGGTGCGCAGGCTGGTACCTAATTGTTCGCGGGCTTGCCGGAATTCGAGCGTTTTTCCTTCGTTCAGTTGACGCTGGTCTTCTTCGAGTTTTTGGGCTTCCAATTTGTACACCCAGGCTTTGTTGTGTACCCGAAATCCATCGAATATCGGGATTTTAAGTTTTACCCCGGCGCCTGCCGCGCCATACCATTCGTGATCAATGTCAAAAAAATTGATGTCCGATCGAAACCCTTGTGCAGAGATGGTTGCGAATGCACTCAAGCTCGGCAATGCCTCAGCGATGGCGCTTTTGCGCTGAATATTCAGAAGTTCAAGATTGTGAACCAAAAGGCGGCTTTCCGTCGTGGTCGAAGGGTCGAGCGAAAGGCTTTGCCAACGCGCCGAATCGGCAGCTGGAGAACCGATTTCCGCACTAAGGTCGAGGACTTCATCCAGCGGAAGACCGCAAAGAAAGAGCAGGGTTTGGCGCAGGCTGCTGATGCCGGTGAGCAGGTTTTGGCGCTGCGTTTCAAGATTCGTCTTCGCCACGCGGATACGTTTCACATCGGTTGGCACGGCATACCCGTTGTCGAGTTGGAGTTGGGCCATGCCTTGCAGGGCCTCTAATTTTGCGAGGTTTGCATCCACAGCGCGGAGCAATTGTTCGGTCTGCAGGGTTTGGTAAAAGACCGTGGCTGTGTTAAAAATCACATCGTACTCAGAGCGGACGATGAGCAGGTCGCTGATGTTCCGTGTTGACCTGAGCGCTGGAAGATTGCGTCTTGCAGCCTCATTTATGATGTTTTGCTGGAGCGTGATGTTGCCACCAAGTTGCCAGGAGCGACCGAATTGCGCAGGAACGTAAGTGCCGTCCGGGAGACTGAAAATTTCACCAGGCATGATTTGCGTAGGCAGCAACGGCCAATAGTCAAGTTCCACACCAGCACTAATCTGCGGAAAACCTTCGCTTCGGGCTTCTTTTACCCGACGTTCGAGTATTTGGCGGTCAATCTTGGCTTTTTTGATTTGGGCGCTGTTGTCGAGTGCCAACTTGATGCTTTCACCCAATGCGAGCGGGCGGGCGATGGGTGGAGTGGAAGGTTGCGCCGATAATTTGGTTATTAAAAGGAAAACGGGTAGGAGGAAGGCCAATCTTTTCATGGCGTAAAGGTAGGAACCTAAGGGATGACAGTGGATTGATTACCAATTGCTTATCATTACTCTTCATGCCGAGCGTGTTCAAAATTTGTGTTGATTTTGCGGAACCCGTCCCCTAAGGGCGTTTGTCCGAATAAGTGGATAATTTGGTTCGGGAAGCAAAACAATTGTGCAAAGCTCAACTCAACAATCAACAGTCATCCACAGCACCTGAACAATTCAGCTAGCAATTCACCACGGCAGACGGGATGGCAACTCACAACTCCTCCGCTTCTTTCAGCCGCCGCAGGTATCCCGTCTCCTTTATGCGCCGCAGCGCCTCGGCTTTGTGCTGAGCGGCCTCTTCTGGCTGCCCCTCTGCGGTGCGAAGCCGCGACATTTCGATATGATAGTTTGGCAATATATTCACTATGTCCTGCTTTCCTGAAACCTTCCACTGCCAAATTCAGCCATTTGCCTGTTTCTAGGTTCGCAATTTTTTCGGCTTGTGCTTTGGCAAAGTGAGCGCGACCATAGGAAAGGTTTTCCAAAGCAATCTCTAAAAGCGACTCATATCCTTGTCTCCATTCAAAGAATTTTTCAACCCGCATCAACACCTCTTCCCATTTCCCCAGTCCCAGGAGTAGATTGCAATAATGATAGCCTCGCAATGAATAGAGATAGGGATACTCAGGTTGACTTTTTTGTTGCATAGCCTCTGCCTCCGTGAATAGTCGCTCCGCTTCTTCGGGATTGCCGGACTGATGAAGTGCTTCGGCGTGAGCGGATCTTTTAGATTCTTTATGGAAATCATCCCCGCTCTGGTCGGCGTATTCCACCGACAGCCGTCCATACTCCACCGCCTGCGGCATGATGCCGAGAGCGAGGAAGAGTTGGCTGAGATTGGAGGCATTTACAGCGGATCTTCCGACCACTTTTTCTCTATTCGTATTTCTGTACTCGCTTTCATCGGTTCCGCAGCCTCTCGCAGCCTACCCAGCCCGCGAAGCCCATAGCCTGCCCAACTCAGCACCACCGCCTGGTCATGCTCAGTCATGTTCCGGGAAGGTTTGTCCCAGACCCGCTCGAACAAATGCGCCAGAGCTGTCAAATCCGACCCAATGGCACCGAGTTTTTTAACGGAATAAGCCTCCTTTTCCCTTCTGATTCTTTCCCAATACACCTCATCCACAACCTCCTGCTGCTTTCCCGCACGGCATCCATGCGCCATAGCAAGAAAGAGCGGCTCCATTTCTTCCAATGTATCTGGCAGGTGTTTTTAGGTAGATTCCGATAGTAGTCGTAGAGACGGGCATTGGCTTCGCGCCAAGCATCCGGGTTGCCATTTTCAAGCCGCTGGCCAAAATGCTCCCGTACAAGTGGGTGGGCATCAAGGCTTTCGAGGTGGCGCAGCATGGGAAGGTGGCGCAGTTCTTTGGAGGTTCCTAGGGGAATATTTTCACTCAGCAAGCCCAATTTTTTCAGGTGGTTGAGGGCTTTTTTCATGCGTGTCGTGTCGAGCTCGCGCAAGCCTTCGGTCAGTCCCGGAATGTCTGGCTCGGCGAGTAAAGCATCGAGTGCTGCTACGGGTGCGGGGCGGTCGAAGAGACCGAGTAATTCGAGGAAGGCTACTTCGGGGGATTTAGTGGTGGCACGACTCAAAGTCGTGGCACCACTTTCAGGCGTTTCAAACCAAGTCACGTACGCCTCCATCACTCGCCTGGCGTGACTACCCGCCCGATCATCATCCGTCAAATGCGGAATGCGGTCCCGCTGGCGCACATCGCCATCGAGCAGGTCAGTGAGGTAATTTCCGAGCAGGCGCAAGGCAAGAGCATGGCCTTGGTATTCGAGCGCGGCAGTGCGTAGGCCTTTGCGCTGCCTTTCACGCCAATGCTTCGCAGCAGTTCTGCTCCGGATGCTTCGCCAAGATTTTCAAGATCGCAAGGCCGATGGCGTGGCTCGCCCTTCCCTTCTAATTCTTTCACAGAAATCCGGGTGGTGAGGATGCAAAGGCCGGGCTGCTCGAACGATAATTCTCTGAACAAGGCTTTGAGCGCAGGGTCTTTGAGTTCGCCTTCAAGTGGGCCGGGAGGATGTTGCAACGGCTCAATACCGTCGAGTATAAGCAGGCAGCGTTGACGGCGGAGGGCGTTGGCGAGGGCGCGGCCGCGCTCGCGGGGGTCGGTGGGCATTTCTTTTTCTTCCAAAAACGGCATTTGGTTTTCAAGCCAGTAAGTCACCAGCGTGGTTTTGCCCGTACCGCCGGGAGCGATAAACTGGACAATGTTCGCATTTGGGTCTGCCCATGCGGCATCTAGCAGCGCAAGTTCTTTTTCACGACCTGTGAAATGGGGCTGGAGGGTAGGAAGGGCGGAAACGGAGACTTTTGATTTGCGACTGGGGGGATTTGATGCGGAAAAGGCCTGGTGAAGGTGCTTATTGAGGTCGTCTTTAAAATGCAATTCAAATGCCGTCAGGTCTGAATATTCTTTGGAAAGCAATTGGTTGCTTTTTTCCAACGCTTCTCTGATCTCTATGACCTTGATCGTAATCCTTAGATTTGTCCGGTTTGTGGGCTAAAGCCCGTTTTGAAATAGACAAATGTCTTTGGGCAGCATTCTTGGGTGAGGTTCAATTCTTCAATAGTAAATTCTCCTGCTTTAGAGAAAAAGAGGACATAGGCTATTTGACAGTCTTGCAAAAGGGGATTGATAGCTTCTTGGATAGGTCTTCCCCCAAAATTGCCGCCGGGTAAGTCAATTTCCCACTCTACGATTTCGAGGTGGAGGTGCTTGTATAGCTTGTTGACATCGGCGACGATTTTAAAAACGGCGTCTCGCTCGGCTTTGAGTTCACGGGAGGAAGCGAGAAAAATTTTGACTGTCTCCATGTTGCGGGTATGGGTTTTTCCGCCACAAAGCAAATAAAAATTAGATGAATAACACCCTACATCTCAAAACCGCAAGTGCTTCACCGTCATGCTCTTGTTCATCAATTGCTTGAGCGAATCCACGCCGATGGCGAGGTGGGTTTTGGCAAACTGAGTGGTCACTTCTTTGTCGCTGGCTTCGGTTTTGATGCCTTCGCGGGTCATGGGCATATCGCTCACGAGCAGGAGTGCGCCGGCAGGCATCTGGTTTTTGAAGGCCGCTACAAACAGCGTTGCCGTTTCCATATCAATGGCGATGCAGCGCAGGTCGCGGAGTTTGGACTTGAAATCTTCGCGGTGCTCCCACACGCGTTTGTTGGTGGTGTACACCACGCCTGTCCAGTAGTCGCGCTCGTATTCGCGGATGGTGGTTGAAACCGCTTTTTGCAGCGCAAAGGCGGGTAAAGCAGGCACTTCGGGCGGCAGATAGTCATTGCTCGTGCCCTCGCCCCGTATGGCGGCGATGGGGAGGATGAGGTCGCCATTGCGGTTTTTACCTGTTTTGAGGCCGCCACATTTTCCCAGAAAACAACACAGCCTTGGGCTTGATGGCTTCCAAAAGGTCAATCACCAGACCCGCATTGGGGCTTCCGATGCCAAAGTTGATGATGGTGATTCCATCGGCGGTGGCGGCTTGCATGGGGCGATCAAGGCCGTGGACTGCCACCCCGTGCTGATCGGCAAAGTCCTTGACGTAGCCGCCAAAATTGACCAGCAGGATATAATCGCCAAATTGGTCGAGCGCCATCCCGGTGTAGCGCGGCAGCCAATCCTTTACGATAGACGCTTTCGAGGATTTTTCAATTTCAAAGTTTTCTTGCCAAAGTTGATCCAGTTCTGCCTGGGAAAGTTTGCGGGGGAGATCGTCGTTTTTTTTCATATTGTGATTCGTTCTAGCCACGAAAGTCCTGCAATTCTGCGGGTTTGGAAAATATATTTAGGAGGCAACTGATTGCCATACATCTGCTTTGGCCCACCTGCGTCTACTGAAACTCCAGAAAATGATTCGTAGTAGAGAAATGGCGCAAATTCAAAAACCACTCTATCTTTCGCCCAACGAATTTACAAAACTAAAACTCTTCTTTGTATGGCAAACCTTTGGGTACGAAAACCTCTTTCTCAACTTTTGGCACAAGCCGGCGACTCTGAAAAAGGCCTGAAACGCACGCTCGGTGCCTGGAACCTTGTCGCGCTTGGCATTGGAGCCATCATCGGCGCGGGCCTTTTTGTGCGTACCGCCGCTGCTGCCGCCGAAGCTGCTGGTCCTTCCGTTACGCTTTCTTTTATTGTTGCAGCCATTGGTTGTGCGTTCGCAGGCTTATGTTATGCAGAGTTCGCGGCCATGATACCCATCGCTGGCAGCGCCTACACATACGCTTATGCCACCATGGGCGAGTTTGTGGCCTGGATTATTGGTTGGGCACTTGTCATGGAATATGCGCTTGGTGCGGCCACGGTTTCCATTGCCTGGAGCGAATACTTAAACAAACTTTTAGGTGGGGGCATACCTTATGAATGGTGCCACGGCCCAATGGAGGGCGGCATCCTGAACGCACCTGCCCTTATCATTCTGCTCGCCCTCACGCTGATTCTGATCAAAGGTACCCAAGAATCTGCCTTTGTGAACGCCATCATTGTCGCCATCAAAGTTTCTATCGTACTGATTTTCATCGCAGTTGGCTGGCAGTTCATTGACCCTTCCAACCATACGCCTTATATGATACCTGAAGGCACTGCCGGCCATGAAGGGGTGTTCAAACATGGTTGGGGTGGTGTATTGGGTGGCGCAGCCATAGTATTTTTTGCTTTCATTGGATTTGATGCGGTTTCTACTGCTGCTCAGGAAGCAAAAAATCCAGGGCGGGATATGCCCATCGGGATATTGGGTTCACTGGCGGTTTGCACGGTGCTTTACATCCTTTTCTCTTATGTCCTCACGGGGGTAGCCAACTGGACAGAATTTGCCGGTGCTGGGAAAGAAGCTTCCGTGGCGTATGCCATCCAGCACCACATGCCCGGTTACGAGTGGCTCGCAACCGCGGTCACGGTCGCTATATTGGCTGGTTTTTCTTCGGTAATCCTTGTGATGCTGATGGGCCAAAGCCGGGTGTTCTACTCTATGGCAAACGACGGCCTTATCCCTAAGGTGTTTGCCGAACTGCACCCAAAATTCCGCACGCCTTATAAATCCAACATGCTGTTGTTCTTTTTTGTAGGTGCATTTGCGGCCTTCGTGCCGGGCAATGTAGCGGGCGACCTGACTTCTTTTGGTACGCTCCTGGCATTTACCCTGGTGAGCATCGGGGTGTTGTTTATGCGCCGTTCCAATCCTGAGCAACACCGTCCGTTCCGTACTCCATGGGTACCAGTGGTGCCAATTCTCGGAGCGCTCATCTGCTTGGGCATGATCGTCGCTATTGATGTCTTCACGCTCAAAGCCGCTATTGTCTGGATGGTGTTGGGCTTCGTGGTCTATTTTGGCTACAGCCAGCGTCACAGCAAATTGCAGAAGTAATTTTAAGTGTTTAGTGACAAGTGCTGAGTGATAAATATTTACGCCGCGCCCGCTTCTGGTGGGCGCGGCGGATTTTTTAGGAGAATCACCAACGCTTACAACCAATCACCAATCCACCGATCACCAATCACTAACCACTAAATGATCATCTCCGCCATAGTCGCCACAGCCAAAAACAGCGTGATCGGGAAAGACAACCAAATACCCTGGTATTTGCCCGCTGACCTGTCTTATTTTAAAAAAACAACCCTGGATCACCACCTCATCATGGGGCGCAATTGCTTTCGCAGTATTGGCCGTCCACTTCCTAAACGCACCAATATAGTGGTGACCCGCGACCCATTTTTCACAGCCGAAGGCGTACTGGTGGCGCATTCGTTGGAGGAAGCGCTCGGTATGGCATTTGACGGTGGGGAGGCGGAGGTGTTCATCATTGGAGGCGGGGAAATTTACCGGGAGACTGCTGATCTCTGGGACCGGATTTATCTCACGGAAGTAGACTTGGAGGTGGAAGGCGATGTGTTTTTCCCGGAGACAGACCCTTCGGAATGGGAAGAAGTTTGGCGCGAAACCCACCAGCCCGACGAGAAGAATGAATGGGCTTACACCTTCCGGGTCTTGGAGCGAAAAGTGGAAGACTAAACTTGCTCAAAATATTCTGTCCAAACTCTTTGGAAAAAAAACCTATTTTTTTTTATACTTTTGCACCCGAATTTCGCGGAGTATATCCTGCCCGAATTCCGGTTTCGTAATAAATCGTGCAATACACACACCAATTCAAGTCTGGTTTTTTGACACATGGAAAAGAAGCGACTGCTCCTGATCACGCAAGAACTCGCACCCTACACTGAGGGCACCGACATTTCTGAACTCGTGGGGAAACTGCCCAAATTTTTTGCAGACCAAGGTTATGAACTCCGCATCCTAATGCCCCGCTTCGGCGTGGTAAACGAACGCCGTCACCGGCTTCACGAGGTAGTACGCCTCAGTGGGATGAACATCATCGTGGACGACGACGATTACCCACTGCTCATCAAAGTGGCATCGCTGCCTGGCTCGCGATTGCAGGTCTATTTTCTGGACAACGAAGAGTTTTTCAAGCGCAAAATGGTGTTTGAAGACGAAAAGGGCCACCCTTTTGAGGACAATGCCGACCGCGCTGCCTTCTTCTGCAAAGGCGCCATTGAAACGGTGAAAAAATTCGGCTGGCCACCCGATTTCATAATGTGCCAAGGCTGGATGACCAGCCTCCTGCCACTCTACCTCCGCACGGCATACAAAACGGAGCCAATTTTTGCCAATGCCCAAATCGTTTACGGGGCTTATGACACACCGCGGGAACACGAGGGTGGAGAACGCTTCTTTCAAAAAGCAGCGATCAACAACTTGACAAAAAAACATCTCGAACCTTTCCGCGATGGTGACGGCGTTTCCATGCACAAAGGCGCGGCACATTATGCCGATGCGGTAATTATCGGCAGCGAATCGCTCGACACCAGCGTTCCCTACTTATCAGTTGCAGGCGACAAGCCTGTGCTTCCATGGCAACCTGCTGATGAAGCATTGCCGGGCTATCTTGAGTTTTTCAAGACATTGTCAGAGGGGGTCCCTGCATAACTTGATTGAATTTGCGGATTTGGTTATTTGTGGATTTGGTTATTCGAGCACCCAAGCTTGGCCACCCGAATAACCAAATCCCCAAATTCATCTATAACCAAATCACCAATAAACCAATTACCATATCACATGACTACATACATTAAGCAAAAACTCCCGGCACTGGTCGGCATTTTGTTGTTCTCCCTGGCAATTTGGGCGGGATGCAAAAAACCAAACAGCCTGGGTATTGATCTGATTGACGACGAATCCGAGTATGTATTTTCCGATACAGTTGAAGTGCGCTGCACCATCGAACGCGAAGACAGTTCGTTGACCTCTGACCGCAGTTCTACCGCAGAGTATTTTTTGTGCGGCGAACTGAACGACCCACAATTCGGGAAATCCACTTCCAATATGTATGCGTTAATGCTGGGCGAGGCGCTGAACCCTAATTTTGATACGACCACACAGGCCTTTGACAGCATTGTGCTGTATCTGCGTTATGCCTCAGCAGGATTTTATGGCGACACATTGACCACGCAAACCTTACGCGTACTGCGGATGGACGATGGCCAATACATCAGCAATGACAAAGATTATTATTCCAATCAATCGTTTTCGGCAGGCGAAGAGCTAGGAAGCCTCACATTCTCCCCGCGGCCTAACACGCAAGACAGCCTTTTTGGCAGTTTTAGAGGGCCTTATTTGAGGGTAGTGCTAAAGCCTGAATTTGGCCAGGAACTTTTCAAACTAGATAGTGCTTCGTATTCCGTAGACTCCTTGTTTTTTAAAAAATTACGGGGTTTGAAATTCGTGTCTTCTTCGGGCGGAACGTCTCCAGGCATTATGATGGCATTCAACCTGAACGAAAGTACTTTGAGCCGAATGCGTCTTTACTACCACGAAAAATCGGACAGCACGGCGGAAACTTTTGACTACTTTTTCAAAGGCGCCAATAAATTCACCTCTTTCGAGCATGACCATAGTGGAAGCCCTGCCGGCCAATTGATCGGTCAGGAGTATGCCGATGAAAAACTTTATGTCCAAGGGATGCACGGTGTGCGGGTTAAAATAGAATTCCCACAAGCCCACCGTCTCGACAATATCGCGGTGAATCAGGCCCAACTCGTTTTAACGGTAGCTGATGAAACGCCTAATCTTCCAGCTGCCGATCAGCTATTCTTTACTCAGCTGAGAGGCGATACCATTTTTGATTTTACCAGTGACATTTATTATTCCTTCGGAAGCAATCTAACGGGAGGCTTTTTGAGTTTTGGCGGAACGCCTCAAAAAGTGGTAGACAATGGTACAACGGTGACTCGCTATCGGCTTACACTCAGCGAGGTGTTCCAACACATGGTGGATGATGACAACAGCACAGACACCAAAAACAGAACAGTCTATCTTGGTGTTTTCCCGCGTAGCCGAACTGCGGAACGTGTCGTGTTGCACGGCCCTAAAAGCCTGACATTCCCAGCCAAATTAGAATTGAAATACACCAAAGTAAAGTAATGAAGTGATGAAGTAATAGCGTGATGAAGTGATCTGATAGGTGCACTTTATCACGCTATCACTTCATCACTCCATCACTCCATCACTTCATATTATGTGCGGAATCGTAGGTTATATCGGCCCAAAAAAGGCCTATCCGATTTTAATAAAAGGCCTCACCCGCCTCGAATACCGTGGCTATGACAGCGCGGGCGTTGCGCTGCAAAATGGCTCACTTAGAGTGTACAAAAAGAAAGGGAAGGTGGCAGAGCTCGTGGATTTTGCAAAAGACAAAGACACCAGTGGAAACGTCGGTATGGGCCACACTCGCTGGGCTACCCACGGCAAACCAGACGATACCAACGCCCACCCACATACCAGTAGCAGTGGCCGGCTCGTCCTCATACACAACGGTATTATTGAAAACTATTCAGTGCTGAAAAGTGCGCTGCTTCGCCTCGGCTATAATTTCAAAAGCGAAACCGATACAGAAGTGCTGGTAAACCTCATCGAAGAGGTTCAAAAACAGGAAAATCTCCCACTCGAAGAGGCTGTCCGTCAGGCACTTACGCAGGTGCACGGTGCTTACGCCATTGTGGTGATGGATCGCGACGACCCAAACAAAATTGTGGCTGCACGCAGATCAAGCCCGCTCGTTATTGGTATTGGGAAAGGCGAATTTTTAATCGGGTCTGACGCCACCCCCATTGTGGAACATACCAAAAACGTGGTGTACTTAGAAGATGAGCAGGTGGCCACTTGTGTGCTTGGACAAGAATTGAGCATCAAAACCCTGCGCAACGAAGTCGCTACGCATACCGTCCATAAAATTGAAATTGAGATTGAGCAGTTGGAAAAAGGTGGTTACGACCATTTTATGCTCAAAGAGATATTTGAGCAGCCCACCACCATCGCTGAATGTATGCGCGGTCGTATGAATGCCGAAGAAGGCTGGGTGCGACTGGGTGGCATGGACGAACACCTGAAACGACTCGTGAATGCCGAGCGCATGATTATTTTGGGTTGCGGCACCTCATGGCATGCAGCAATGATAGCCGAATATTTGATTGAAGACCTCGCCCGTCTGCCTGTGGAAGTGGAGTATGCTTCAGAATTCCGTTATCGCAATCCGGTGGTGCGCGACAATGATATTGTGCTGGCTATCAGCCAATCGGGTGAAACTGCAGACACTTTCGCGGCCCTCGAATTGGCAAAACAAAGAGGGGCACTCACTTATGGGATCGTCAATGTAGTTGGCTCTTCTATCGCGCGGCTCACACACAGCGGTTCCTACATACACGTTGGGCCAGAAATTGGGGTAGCCTCCACCAAAGCCTTCACCGGGCAGGTCACCATGCTAAGTATGATGGCCCTGATTTTGGGTTATGAAAGAGGATTCCTTCCAAAATCGCAGTATCAAAAACTAGTTCAAGAACTTTCTTTGATCCCACAAAAGGCCGATGAATTGCTCCGAAAGTGCCAAAAGCAGGTGGAATACATCGCTGGTGAGTTCAAGGATGCCAGCAATGCGCTTTACCTCGGCAGGGGCTACAATTTTCCTGTCGCGCTCGAAGGCGCCTTGAAACTCAAAGAGATCAGTTACATCCACGCCGAAGGTTATCCGGCTGCTGAGATGAAACATGGTCCCATCGCACTCATTGATGAGAATATGCCCGTTTTTGTCATTGCTACCAACAAAAGCGCGTACGAAAAAGTAGTGAGCAACATACAGGAAGTGAAGGCCCGCAAGGGCGTAGTTGTGGCCGTTGTAACCGAAGGCGACGAGATCATAAAAAAACTTGCTGACCACACCATTGAAATACCAGAGACAGAAGAACCGTTTACACCATTGCTTTCTGTCATACCTTTGCAATTGCTCGCTTATTACATCGCCGTTATGCGCGACTGCGACGTAGACCAGCCAAGAAATCTGGCAAAGTCTGTGACGGTAGAATAATAGTTGATCCTTTTCGAACTTAAGTACATGAATAATCTAGATATAGAATACAATACTGAGCGCCCGGATATACAATTCCCTGAGTACGGCCGCTCTATTCAAGAAATGCTCTTGCACGCCAAGACCATTGAATCGCCTCAAAAAAGGCAAAAAACGGTGGAATCCATCATCGGTCTGATGATTCAGCTCGGCCCGCAGGGCAACCGTAACATGGACGACTACCGTGAAAAACTTTGGAATCACGTCTTTGCACTCACCAACTACGAACTGGAGGTGAATGTCCCCTCAGGTATAGTTATCCGCCGGGAAGAAGACCGCGCCAAACCCCAGCCACTTGGCTATCCTACCACAGCTACCAGAATGCGGCACTATGGCAACAGCGTCCATGCGCTTATCCAAAAAGCCATTGAAATGCCTGAAGGCCCCAAAAGGGAGGGTTTTGTGGAAGTCATTGCTTCGTACATGAAACTGGCCTATAAAACCTGGAACAAGGAACACTATGTCAGCGATGATATTGTAAAAGAAGACCTTGAAATTCTTTCCAATGGGCTTTTGTTGTTGCATGAAGGCCACGATTCTCTGGATAAACTGGCTGCCGGAGTAGGCAAACTGGACAACAGAAACAGAACCAGTAACGCAGGTGGAAATGACCGTGGTTGAAGGCGGCGCGGAGGTCGCAATCGAGGAAGTTCTGGCGGTGGCGGCGGAGGAGGAAGGAGCAATAACAACAACAATAACAGTGGAAGGCGGCGAAAACGCTGATTTTACATTTTTGAAACCATTTTAATTCCTTTATAATCAGCGTGTTTTCAAATTCGAATAAATTTTTTAAAAAAATTAAAGCTTCTAACACTAAGCTTTTCAAAAAACCCATTTACCTTTGCATAAATAAGCATAATATCGCTTATTTCTTTTAAATAAGAATTATTAGCCGAAAGGCTCTAAGATAAAGGTTTAAAATGAAGCGTGTTTTGATGACGTCCTTCTCCGAAAACGTTCGGAGGGGGACTTTTTTTTGCCCTTCAGGATTGTTTGGCTCCAGATAAATTGGAGCATTGATAATCAACGTGGTAGTCAAGACGTGCCTCACTTTTCTGAACACTATCCTTACCTTAGCCCCATGTCCTCTCCTCCCTCTATTTTACATCCCTTGCTCGTACGCGTTGTGGCGCAAAACCTGCGCGCCATTTTTCAGGAAAATCGCTATGCAGATAAGGTAATTGAGCAAGCACTGCGCAGCAACTCTAAGGCGGGCAGTCGCGACAGGTCCTTTATTGCTGAAACGACCTATGAGGTGCTGCGATATTTTCGCTTGTATGAGGAAATATTGGGCAAAACTCCCGAAACCGAACTTGAATTCTGGCAACTCATTGGAGTTCATTTAGCATTTAAAAACATCGAGCTCCCTGATTGGCAAGAGTTCAAAAGCTTGAAAACCAAGGACTTTTATGTAAAAATAAAAAAATGGCAGGGCGCAAACGATACTAATCTTGCTCAAGAATTTCCACGTTCCATTCGAGAAAGCATTCCGGATTGGCTAGATGAGTTGGGTAAATCCGAACTCCCGGACAAATGGGACGAAACGCTCCATTGGCTCAACCGCCCGGCACAAGTCGTACTGCGTACCAACCGCATCCGCACCAGTCCTTTGGAACTTCAACAGGCACTCTTGTTAGAAAAAGTCGAAACCAGGGCAATACCCAACTCCGACGCGCTGGTGCTGAGTGCCCGAAAAAATGTTTTTCAAACCAGCGTTTTCAAAAAGGGTTGGTTCGAGATGCAGGATTATAGCAGCCAACTTGTCGCACCTATGCTTGACCCCCAGCCAGGGATGCGCGTGGTGGATGCCTGTGCTGGCGGCGGCGGCAAAACCCTACACCTTGCAGCCTTGATGGAGAACCGGGGAAGCCTCATTGCGCTCGACACCCAGGCTTGGAAACTGGAAGATCTCCGCGCCCGTGCACGTCGTGCAGGCGCCTCCAACATCGAGACACGACCCATCGAAAACCGCAAGACCATCAAGCGATTATATGGTTCCGCTGACCGGCTGTTGCTCGACGTGCCATGCAGCGGATTGGGCATTCTGCGTCGCAACCCTGACGCGAAATGGAAACTCCAACCCGAACAGATTGAGAAACTTCGTACCACCCAACAGGAGATTCTTCAAAACTACAGTGCCATTACCAAGCCCGGAGGTCGCATGGTGTACGCCACCTGCAGTATTTTGCCCTCCGAAAATCAGCAACAGGTAGAAAAATTTTTGGCAAGCGAAGCAGGTAAGGATTTCAAACTTTTGGAAGAACGCCGCATCCTGCCACAGGACGATGGGTTTGATGGGTTCTATATAGCGCTTTTGTCGCGGGAATGATCAGGGTGTCAGCATGCCATTTTTTATTTAATCGTTGATTTTTAGTATCAACCAATCACCAATCACCAATCACCAATCACCAATCCACCAATAACCAATCCACCAATGACAATCCAATCCCTACCAATTGAAAACCTTCAAAGACTATTCTAAATCCAACCTTTGGGCCAACACTCAGATTGTGAACTGGCTAAAAACCAAGCCATTGGAACTGATGGGGCGTGAAATGCCCTCTAGTTTCCCCACAATCCGGGATACGCTGCTTCACATCTGGGGAGCTGAGGAAATTTGGCTCGAACGCTTGCAGCTTATTCCACCTACCACATTTTTGTTTCAAAGATTCGACGGTACTGTAGAAGACATTTTTGAAGGGATTTTGAAAAAATCGGAAGAATTTGCCGCGTATGTGGATGCCTTGCCAGACGCTGATTTTCAAGAAATTTGCACGTTCAAGCTGCTTAATGGTACGGAAGACAGTCGCCCGCGGTCTAAGATGATTCATCATTGCATGAATCACAGTACCTACCACCGAGGGCAAATTGTGACCATGGCCCGAAACTTCGGATTGACCGATCCGCCGAGCACAGATTATATGAAATACGTTCGTATAAAATGAAAATCATTCATTTTTCAGATACGCACCTTGGCTACCAAGCCTTCGACCGTGTGACAGATGAGGGCATCAACGCCCGCGAACAGGATGTGTACGATGCTTTCGAGCGTGTGGTAGATCGAATTTTGAGTATAAAACCCGATATTGTTATCCATTCGGGCGATTTTTTCCATCGGCCCAGCCCAAGCAACCGCGCCCTCACTTTCGGGCTGGAACAACTCCGACGCCTTGGACAAGCCAGCATTCCAACCGTGATTATTTCGGGCAATCACGAAACCCCGAAGACGATTTACAATGCGCCAATACTTCGTGCACTACGCACGCTTGAGCATGTCTACCCGATTTTTGGCGAACAATGGGAAACGGTTGAATTTGGGAACGTGACAATTCACGGCGTTCCGCACATCAACGACAATCGCCTGCTGCTCAATGAGTTGGAACGACTTGAGCCCGTACCGGGTAAATTCAACATCCTCATGCTGCATACCTCGCTCGGGAAACGGTACCTGATGGAAGAATACGGCGAACAGGTATTTCCGGCAGAATTTGAGACGAAACTGGCTGGATTCCAGTATGTGTCACTCGGCCACTGGCACGACTGTCAGGCCGTTGGCTTACATCATTGTGCCTGGTACTCAGGCAGTACCGAGCGCTTTAGTGATACCGAGATAGGATCAGAAAAGGGATTTTTATCACTTGATATTCAACCTGATAATACGTGTAAGGTGACTTTTGAAGCCATCCCGACCCGGGCATGGCTGCGCTGGGAGCGAAATGCTTGTCATGAAGTTTCTGTGCCAGAATTAGAGGCCGAATTGGAAATTTTCAAAGAAAAAATGTCACGGCCAACGCCATTATTTCTTTGACATTCAACGACATCCGCCCGGAACAAACCCTTGAACTCGGCAACCTTCGCCTCCGTCAAATTTTCCCCGACGCATTTCAGATTATACCAAAGCGGAAAACCTTCAACGACCGCGCTTTTGTTCAGGGCATTGAAGCCAACCAGTTTGACAGCCTGGACAAGGTTTTTGCTGATTATTTGAGAAGTAAATACCCTGAGGATGGGGGGATGGCGGAGAGATTGGTGGAGAGATCGAAGCGGTATTTTGGAGAAGAATTTATTTGATTTTTCCTTACTTTTGTTTCAAAATCAGCTAAGAACTTTTACTTTTCAATATGACCAACGCCGTTTCCAAAGAAATGCTCAAATCTGCCTTGGTTGAGTTAGCCCAATCAGATAGGGATTTTTTTATCTCATTGCTTTTGGATGTGCTAAAAAATGCCCAACCCGATGCCAGTGTTCCTAGTGCTACGATTTCTAACAATAGCAATCTTAAGAAACCCCTCCCTTCTAAAGTGAACCCTGATTATCGTCGTAATGTGAAAACTTTACGCAAGCAATATGCCCTTGACAAATCGATGCTTCGTTCACTTCAAGAACTATTTGCCGACGCACCCAACGCGGAGATTATCATTGCTTCCCTCCGTAAATAATGCACTACCTGCTCGACACCAATATCTTGGTTCATCTGGTTAGGAACAGTGAAAAAAGCGAAGAAGTGCAACTGATCTTCAACTTGTTTGATGCTGCGCAATCGCTCTACATTTCTGCTGTTTCCAAAGGCGAATTATTGTCTTTTGCCAAACAATCGGCATGGGGAAAATCCAAAATGGACAAGCTGTTCAACATCCTGGGAGTCATCCCCAGCGTTCCGGTGGATGGAAGTTCGCCGCTGATGGATGCTTATGCTGATATAGATGCTTACAGCCAGGGCAAACACCCTGATTTTCAGACCCCCGCCGGGTTTTCGTCGAGGAACATGGGCAAAATGATTTATGGATTGCGGCAACAGCTTTGTTGCTGGATTTGCCGCTGATCACGACGGACAACGACTTTGACCATCTACACCCCAATTTTATTGAAGTTCATAAGGTCTGATCAAATGATCCTCAACACCCTCCGCCTCTCCAACTACAAACAATACAGCCACCTCGAACTAGCATTCCGGGAAGGCCTGGTCGGCATCATTGGCAAAAACGGCGCAGGGAAATCTACCATTTTTGAGGCGATCTTGTACTGCCTTTTGGCCGCGACGAAGGCAACAAAGCCCACGTCCGTTCGGCATTTGCTGACCCGAAGTCCACGGTGGAATTGCAGCTGGATTTCAGCATTGGGGAAATTGTGTATCGGGTGCGAAGGGAGTTTCGGGGCAAGGCCCTGGCAGTTGGAGCCGAGTTTTACAAAAATGATGTGCTGATTGCCAAGGGCGTCTCTCCTGTGAACGACGAGTTGGTGAAAGTGCTGCACATGGAGCGCGATGCTTTCAAGCGATCCGTTTTTTCGGGACAAAAAGAACTCTCTGAACTTTCCGACACGTCGGGTGAGGCCCGCAAGCGTATGGTGCGCCGCATGCTCGGGCTTGACACGCTGGACGATGTGCAGACCAGAGTGAATTCCGATTTGCGTGAACTCAGCAGTCAAGCCGCTGGACAACGCCAGAACCTCCTTTCCGACGAAGCCACGGAAAGCCTGAAAAACGAGATGGCCGATCGCGAAAAGGCATTGAAATCCAATAGTCAAGCAACAAAAAAGGAACGGCAGATACTTCAAGACATTCAGGAGAAACACCGTGCAGAAAAGGAAAAATTTGATCGGGAGGAAGCGCGGTTCAAACGTCACAGCGCTTTGCGCAACGAACTCGGTCAAGCCGAAGAACGACGCACTGGACTGATTTTGCAGCAGGAAAACCTGCGAAAAAAGGAAGGCGAATTGCAGCTGCAAAAAACTAAATTGGACGAAATGCGGGTTGAGTTTTCCGGCTACGAAACCGACAAAAAAATGCTCGATACATTGGAGCACGAGCGTTCACGTCATATCAACCGGGAAGCACGGCTGGCAAAAATTAATGAGACCAAAGAGCAGTTAGGGGTCAGTATTTTGAAAATTAAAACCTTGGCGGAGCAATTGGCAGGGCGATCAGTCGTGGAAATGGCCCTAAACGAAAAGCAGAAAATCATTGCCGATTTGGAATTAGAGATCAAAGCCAAACTTGAGGATCACCGCAAAATCGAAAAGCAAATCGGCGGCATACAGTCGGGTATACGCGAGCGAGAGCAGAAGTTGGAAAGCCTGCGCGCTTTGGGAAATGAAGGCAATTGCCCTACCTGTCTTCAGCCATTATTCGATGGTTATGACCGTGCCTTAGCAGAACTAAGCAATGAAATCAACTCGCTCCAAACCAAGCAGTTGCAAGATTTTGACGTTCAGAAAAAGGAAGTGGTGGAAGCAGGAAAAGTACTGCGAGAACAACAGGATGCTGTACGCAACGAAGTAGGCAAACTGCTCCAGGAACAAACACGGCTGGCAGAAATTGTCCGCCAGCAGTCTTCTGAAGAAAGCCAGCAGCGACTACTGGAGGCTCGTTTAACGGCGGATGAAACTATCCTTCGTGAAATTGGCGAAGTCAATTTTGACGAGGCCGCCTATCTCGGATTAAAAGCAAAACTCACGGCAATGGAGCCGCGTTATCGCGAGTTTTTATCGCAAGAAAACTACCTTACTCGTGAACTTCCAGCCACCCTTTCCGCATTAAAAAATGCTGAATCCGGGATTTCAGATGCCCTTCAAAAAATCGCCGCGTTGACAGCGGAACTTGCCACCATTGGCTACGACGAGGATGCGTACAACCTTGCTAAACAAGCAGTTGCCAATTTTACCGAAGCGTTTCAGGCACAAACAGAGACCTTTCGAGCCTTGGAAAAAACCGGCCTCGAACTCCTGAACGAACAATCCAAATCAACGGAAAGACTCCGCAACAACGAGCGTATCCTTGCCCAGATCAGTGACAAACTTGAAGAGGTAGAACTACTCCGAAGGCTCACCGAAATGCTCGGCCTTTTCAAAACAGAAATATTGGAAAAAATCAGTCCCGGCATCTCGCGTGAGGCCAGCGACTTGTTCAGTCGGATCACAAAGGGAAAATACGAGGGTATCCGCGTGGATGAGAATTTTGATTTTGCCATCACCGACGGCGGGGTGTTTTATCCCATTGAGCGGTTTAGTGGGGGAGAGGTGGACCTCGCTAATTTCTGTTTGCGAATCGCCATCACAAAAGCCATCATGGAGCTGAGCGGCTCAGGACAACAATTGGAATTCCTCGCCTTCGACGAGATTTTCGGCAGCCAGGACGAGGAGCGACGAATGGAAATGATGCTGGCACTCAACTATTTGCAGGAGCAGTTCAGGCAGATTTACATCGTATCGCACATTGATAGTTTGAAGGATTTTTTTCCGCATTTGCTGGAAGTGCAGTTCGCGGCGGAGGGGAGTACGGCGGTGTGGCGCTGAGAAATGTCCAATGTCCAACAAGGAATGTCCAATGTCCAAGTGGGGGCAGTGCTTGGCCACGCATGTTGAATTTAAAAACATTGACCCAAAGCAGAATCAAAGCCCGGAGCCTATTTGGACATTGGAAATTCCTTGTTGGATATTGGACATTTTCAGGCTCCGCTCACCACCACCACAATCTCTCCCTTCACCTCTTTTGAAGTATAGTGCACGAGCAATTCTGAAAGCGGAGCCGTTTTTACCTCTTCAAATTTTTTACTGAGTTCCCGCGCTACGCAGGCTTGCCGCTCTGCACCGCAATGCGCGATGAGTTCTTCCAGACATTTCACCAATCGAAATGGCGATTCATAAAGCACAAAGGTGTGTGGCAATGCTGAAAGGTATTTCAACCGGGTTTGGCGGCCTTTTTTGTGGGGCAAAAAACCCTCGAAGTGAAAGGTATCGCATGGTAAACCACTGGCTACCAATGCAGGTACAAACGCCGTTGCGCCGGGCAAGCATTCCACCCGAATACCCCGGCGATGACAGGCACGTGCCAGCAAAAATCCTGGATCCGAGATTCCCGGCGTGCCAGCGTCAGAGATGAGTGCCATCGTTACACCTGAAGCCAGTTCGTCTACCACATGCTCCACTTTGGCGTGTTCGTTGTGGGCATGAAAAGCGCGGAGATGCGTTTTTATCTCGTAATGATCAAGTAATCGGCGGCTCGTACGGGTGTCCTCCGCCAGCACGACCGTGACTTCCTTCAGCACCCGGATGGCGCGGAGGGTGATGTCTTCGAGATTGCCGATGGGCGTTGGGACGATGTAGAGCATGTTTGAAGTTCCAAGTGGGGAGTTGCAAGTTGAAAGTAACAAGATGCAAGTAACTTGCTACTTTTAACTTGCAACTGATTTTTCTAGGCCGATTTAATCGAAAACGAATACGTCTCCATGATAAGATTGGCCAGCAGTTTCTGGCAGGCGGTCTCAACTTTTTGGCGGGCTTCGGTTTCGGAATTTGCTTCCAGGGTCATGCTTACGTGGCGGCCAATGCGCACGTCCTGTATGCCCGAAAGATCAAGGTGTTTCATATTGTTTACCACGGCTTTGCCCTGAGGGTCAAGCAGTTCGCGGTGGGGCATGATGTCAATTTCGGCGATAAACTTCATTCTATGGTGGATTTGTTTAGTATTTGTTTTGCCACTAATTGCACGAATTTACACGAATAAAGATTGAAATTAGTGAAAATTCGTGCAATTAGTGGCAAAACTAACTGGCAATGATATTTTTTCTAAAGACAAGAGACAAAACAATGTAGCAAACAATGATGGCCGACAAAGCCAGTGCTTTCAAAAAAATTATAAGCAAGACGAACAAGACCAAAAAAGCCAGGTTGAACCTATTGTTCTTCCAATCAAAACTTTTGATTTTCATCCCAAACATCGGAATTTCACTGACCAAAAGCCAGGAAAAAAGCCCGACAAGTGCATACAAAAACCAGTGATTTTCAACCAATTCTTTCAACCCAAAAAGGTTGTTATGTGCGGTCAGGGCTAACCCCAAAACAAACACTGTACATCCCGGTGTGCTCAGTCCAATGAAATAATTGGCTTGCCGAGTGTCAAGATTGAATTTTGCCAAGCGAAGCGCAGAGAAAGCGGAAAGTACAAAAGCAGGCAAGGCCATGAGATTGACAAGAGAAATCCCATAAACAGTACTGGTAGATGGCGCGCCCACCAGCAATTGGAATAACATCGCTCCCGGCACCACTCCAAAACTTATCACATCCGCCAGCGAATCGAGCTCTTTGCCAAGCGGCGAACTGACTTTTAAAGCCCGCGCCACCATCCCGTCCAGGTAGTCAAAGACGAAGGAACCGAGGGTAAAAAAGGCCGCAATTTCAGGCTGCCAATAAAAAGTGTAGAGCAAAGCGCAGCAGCCGCAAAACAAGTTGGCAAGCGTTAGCGCGTTGGGGAGATGTTTCATTGGCGGCAAAAGTAGAAAATCTCTGGCGAAGCTTATTTTGCTAATTTGCGGCGTTAATGTAGATTTCCAAATGGTTCAGAAGGGGATTCAGGTTGGATTTCAGCATTTTAAGAAAAATTTGACTAAAAATTCAGCCAACAAAGAGGGCTGTTTTTGCGTCTTGGCAAAGACAATGCCCTTTGGCCAAATATCCCTTGCCTACTGGCAGGCAGGCATTATCCCGATTTCAATAGTACACCATGAGAAAAACTACCCTCTTTTTTGCCCTTTTTTTGTGTGGAGCAAGTGCATTCGCGCAGCCTACCAATGATGAGTGTTCCAGCCCAATCGTCATTCCCACCGTATTGACTTTCTGCAGCCCCGTAGATGCTTATACCAATGTAGGCGCAACTCCTTCCACGTATGGGGTCCCCAGTTGCTTTGGTTCCGTGCAAAACGATGTTTGGTTCAGTTTTACCCCGCAAGCGACCGACATGACCATCACGGTGCGCGGCGCCACAGCGCAGTCTCCCGGCGGCACCTTGCAAGACCCGCAAGTAACGCTTTACTTTGGTACCTGTGGGGGTGTTATCAATGAATTGGTTTGCGATGCGGCTACTGGTAACAACAACATCGCGGAAGCCTACAAAGGCGGGCTTTTTTGTTGGTTCTACTTATCTGATCCGCGTTCAGGGTGCCGGGGCCAAACTGGCACCTTCCAAATTTGTGTCAACAATTACAACCCACCTGTTGAACCAACTTCAGACTGTCCTACAGCCTCTATATTGTGCGACAAATCACCTTTTGTGGTACAATACGTGACCGGCGCTGGCAGCAATAACAGCGAAATGCAAGATGCGCCCTGTTTTAACAATGGAGTGCCGGGAATTTTTGAATCCAACTCCACCTGGTTTGTATTTACCTGTGCAGAATCCGGTACGTTGACCATGACTTTGACCCCCTTGAACGGCCCGGACGATCTTGATTTTATCATCTACCGTTTGCCCAATGGCATCGGAAATTGTAATGGAAAAGTAGTGGAGCGCTGCATGGCTTCTGGTCAAAGCCAAAATGTCAATTCTGTCGCCTGCCTTGGACCAACCGGAATGCGCAATGGCGATCCTGATACTAGCGAAGACGCAGGCTGCTCCGAACCCGGTGATGATGCCTGGCTGAAACCTTTGGACATGATACAAGGGGAAACCTATGCGCTGGCAGTCAACAACTTTTCGGCCACGGGCAATGGATTTTCTATTGAATTTGGCGGCTCAGGTGAGTTTCTCGGTCCTGAAGCCAAGTTTGAAACCATCCCGGAAGCAGTATGCCTCGGCACTCCCGTGCAGGTAGTAGATGCGTCAACTTTCGCCCTTGGTGCCATTACAGACTGGAATTGGAGCTTTGGCGCGGATGCTATGCCGCAAATTGCAACAGGCCCCGGCCCGCATACCGTTACTTTCAATACGCCTGGCGTTCACCCGGTGGTGCTAACTTTGGAAACTGACCTTGGTTGTAAAGTCACTGATATTCATTCAGTTGTAATTTACCCTGATGTAAAGGTGGACACCCTTATTGCCGCTCCCGACTGCAACGGCACGGCGAATGGCCAAATTACCATCAACAATATCACAAGCGGTACTCCTCCTTATCTGTTCAGTTGGAACAACGGGCCTTTCACCACCGAAAACTCGCTCGATAGCTTGGGCGTTGGTTTTTACACGCTCGCTATTGTTGATTTTAATAACTGTAAAACTGATTTGGGCATTCAAGTGGACGAGCGGATTCTCACAGCGGAAGCCAGCGTGGAAAAACCCCTTTGTTTTGGCGATGCCAACGGGGTCATCACGCTCAACGTGACCAATGGCAAGCCCATTGTGCAGTTCGATTGGGGTAGTGGTTATATCCCCAGCAACTCCCAGGGAGGATTTGCGGCAGGGACATATACGATTCAGGCCATTGATGGGGTACTATGCGAGGGCACTTTTGTTGTGACAGTGACGGACAATCCTCCGCTCGAACTGATGATAGACACCATAGACATTTCTTGTTTTGGCGCCAATGATGGCATGGCAGAAGCAATCCCTTCTGGCGGCACAGGATTGTACACCTATCAATGGTCAAATGTGGCGCTTACGCAAACCATAAGCAATTTGACACCGGGCCAATACGACGTAACTGTTTCAGATCGAAACGAATGTATCATTGTTGGAGGCGTGTTTATTACCGAACCACCAGATGTGGCGGTAAATCTGATTGATGTTTTGGACCTGATCTGCAACGGCACTCCCGAAGGCGAAATCCGTGTGGAAGGTGTTGGCGGGCGCCCCCCCTATATGTTCAGTCCAAACGGCATCGCGTTTTTCGCCTCGGATACTTTGAGAAATTTGCTGGCGGGTGATTATTGGGTGAAAGTCAAAGATGCTTACGGTTGTCAGGACTCTGTATTTGCCACTATTTCACAACCTCCAGCGCTAATTGTTGCGGCAGTGCCCACCGACACGACACTTGACCTAGGCTTTACGGTGGACATCAGTACGATTACTGCTCCATTTGGGCGTGTGGTCACTTTTGAGTGGACGCCTGCTATTGGGCTGAGCGAAAATAATATTCCAGATCCGACCGCCACGGCCATTGACGATATTGTTTACACCGTCAAAATCACCGACGAGGATGGTTGTATGGCCTTTGACACCGTCACCATTCGTGTAAATAAGCAGCGCCCGGTATATTTCCCCAATATTTTCAAACCTGAAAGTTCAGATTTCTACAACGGACGTTTTACGGGGTACAGTGGGCCGGCTGCGGAGCAAATATCCCTGTTGCGCATTTACGACCGCTGGGGCAGCCTGATCTATGAAAATCGCGACTTCGACCTGAATGAACCTAGTATCGGATGGGATGGCACTGCCAAGGGGCAAAAGGTGGATGGCGTCTTCGCCTGGTATGCGATGGTGCGCTTTATTGATGGCACAGAGCTGCAATACGAAGGGGATGTGACGGTGATCCGCTGAGCGCTACAGATTTTACACAGAAAACTTTGAGTCCTGCTTGGAAAATAGCAGGAAGTAGAACTACCTTTGCCACCGTTTTGGAAAAAGGGAGTGCTTTTTTACCCTTTTTTCATTGATTTTGAACGAGTTACAAAAATTTCAGCAAAAATAACAGTATGCCAACCATCAATCAACTTGTGCGGAAAAGCCGCGAAAAGGTGGAGTATGCGAGCAAGAGCCGAGCGCTCAATTCCAGCCCGCAGAAGCGTGGCGTATGCACCCGTGTGTACACTACCACTCCGAAAAAACCTAACTCAGCCCTCCGCAAAGTGGCGAAAGTGCGCCTCGTAAACGGTCTTGAGGTCATTTGCTACATCCCCGGGGAAGGCCACAACCTTCAAGAGCACTCTATTGTGCTTGTACGCGGCGGTCGTGTAAAAGACCTTCCAGGGGTACGTTACACCATTGTACGCGGCGCGCTCGATACGGCTGGCGTACAAAAGCGCAGCAAGAGCCGTTCGAAATACGGCACCAAGCGTCCTAAAAAATAAAGCGATGAAGAGATGAAGCGATGAAGTGATTCAATATCACCATCGCTGACCAAATCACTTCATCATTCTATCACTTTATCACTTCACAAAAATGCGTAAGCACAAACCGAAACCTCGAGTATTGGCCGCCGATCCGCGTTATAACGATACGATGGTAACACGTTTCGTGAATAACCTGATGTGGGACGGCAAGAAGAGCGTTGCATTTGGCATTTTTTATGATGCACTTGACATTGTAAAAAGCCGCACCAACGAGGACGAGTTGCAGATCTGGAAGAAAGCACTCAACAACGTCATGCCACAAGTGGAAGTCCGTAGCCGCCGCGTAGGTGGTTCTACTTTCCAAATTCCAACGGAACTTCCTGCCAATCGCAAAGTCTCCATTGGTATTAAGTGGATGATCAAATATGCCCGTACCCGTAGCGGTAAAGGCATGGCCGAAAAACTCGCTGCCGAAGTAATGGCCGCTGCCAAAGGCGAAGGCAACGCAGTGAAAAAACGCGAAGACGTACACAAAATGGCTGAAGCAAACCGTGCTTTTGCCCACTTCCGTGGACGTTAAGCAAGGCTAAGCCACCGCCCTACCGCCGAAGATTGCAGTTCCCCGCATAGTGTTTGGGAAAGCAATTTTCGGCGGTATCGGCGTTTTTAGAGGTTTTGAAAAGAATGAATCGTTTTGTTCTTTCAAAATTTTCTTAAAAATCAAAGGGTTTACTCAAAATTAACATTCGATTCAAAGGGAATTCTAGCCCTTGTAGCGATACTTTGTTCTGAATAGCCTTTTGAATTTTAAGTTTGAGTTGTTTGAATTGTTTGAAGCGTTCGAATTGTTTGAACAACTCGAACGCTTTAAACACCTCAAACCCATCAAACCAACACACACTCACATTCTCTCACACAATCAATAAAGTAAAAAGTCATGGCAACGGACCTTCGGTTCACCCGGAATATTGGTATCGCCGCCCACATTGATGCGGGCAAAACGACTTTCACCGAGCGTACGCTCTTTTACACAGGTGTCAACCACAAAATCGGCGAAGTGCACGAAGGTGCTGCTACGATGGACTGGATGGAACAGGAGCAAGAGCGCGGCATCACCATCACTTCAGCCGCTACCAGGTGTCACTGGACTGTAGACGGCCAATTATATGATTTCAACATCATTGACACCCCTGGTCACGTGGACTTCACGGTAGAGGTGAACCGTTCGTTGCGTGTGCTCGACGGCTTGGTGTTCTTGTTTTCGGCAGTAGATGGCGTAGAGCCACAGTCTGAAACCAACTGGCGTCTGGCCGACAACTATAAAGTGCCACGTATCGCGTTTGTCAACAAGATGGACCGCGCTGGCTCTGACTTCATGATGGTGGTGAAAGACATGAAAGCCAAACTTGGCTCGAATGCAATTCCACTTCAGGTGCCAATTGGCTCCGAGCACAACTTCAAAGGTGTTGTGGACCTCGTGATGGGTAAAGCAATCGTTTGGAATGAGCACGACCAGGGTATGACCTACACGGAGATCCCCGTTCCTGAGGATTTGAAAGAAACCGTGCACGAACTGCGTCAACAACTCATCGAAGAAGTTGCTTCTTACGATGACAAGTTGCTCGAAAAATTCTTCGACGACCCAGATAGCATCACCGTAGCCGAAATGCGCGCTGCAGTGCGTGCCGCTGTGTGCGATCGGAAGATGACGCCAGTAATGTGCGGTTCCGCATTTAAGAACAAAGGTGTACAGGCTTGCCTCGACGCGGCTTGTTATTTCCTTCCAGCACCCATTGATATTGAATCTGTGACGGGTACAGATCCTAAAACGGAGAAAGAAGTATCACGGAAACCTTCGGTAACAGAGCCTTTCACCGCATTGGCGTTCAAAATTGCAACCGACCCATTTGTGGGCCGCTTGTGCTTTATCCGTGTTTATGCCGGCAAATTGGACGCTGGTTCTTATGTACTGAACACCCGCACGGGCGACAAAGAGCGTATCAGCCGCCTGTACCAAATGCACGCCAACAAGCAGAACCCGATTGATTCGGTAGAAGCTGGCGATATTGCAGCAGCAGTCGGTTTCAAAGACATCCGCACTGGCGATACGCTTTGTGATGTAAACCACCCGATTGTGCTCGAAAGCATGGTGTTCCCCGAGCCAGTAATTGGTTTGGCGGTAGAACCCAAGACACAAAAAGACCTTGACAAAATGGGCATGGCCCTCAATAAACTTGCTGAGGAAGATCCGACTTTCCGCGTACGCTACGATGAGGACACGAACCAAACCGTTATCAGCGGCATGGGTGAATTGCACTTGGAGATCATCGTAGACCGCTTGCGCCGCGAATTCAAAGTGGAATGCAACCAAGGCGCTCCTCAGGTGAACTACAAAGAGGCTTTGACCAAAACTACCACACACCGTGAACGCTTGAAAAAGCAAACGGGCGGTTCTGGTCTTTTCGCCGACATGGAATTCACGCTTGGCCCAGCCGACGAAGACTTCCTCAACAGCGACGACTTCAAAAGCGGCAAAAAGAAACTCCAGTTCGAGTGGGGCATCGTGGGTGGTGCCATTGACAAGAACTACCAGAAGCCTATTGCCGACGGTTTCACGCAGATGATGAACAACGGTATCCTTGCAGGCTACAATATTGACTCGATGAAGGTTAAGGTGCTCGACGGTGGTATGCACGCCGTTGACTCCAAGCCAATTGCATTCGAGTTGTGCGCCAAGGAAGGTTTCCGCGCTGCTGCTCCGGCCACTAAACCAGTGATTATGGAACCAATCATGAAATTGGAAGTCATCACACCTGAAGACTACGTTGGTCCAGTAATTGGTGACTTGAACCGCCGTCGTGGCTTGCCAAAAGGTCAGGAAGGCCGTATGGGTGGCGCAGTTGCCATTCAAGCTGAAGTACCACTTTCTGAGATGTTCGGTTACGTGACGCAACTTCGTACCCTGACTTCTGGTCGTGCTTCGAGCACCATGGAATTTAGCCACTATGCTCCGCCACCAGCAAGCGTTTCTGAAGCGGTGATTGCGGCTGCTAAGGGCGGGAAGGGGTAATTGGATTTTAGACTTTAGACGTTAGACATTAGACGTTGGACTTTGATCAGCGTTTTGTGATACGACTCCCGGTGGTGCGTTTGCGCTGCCGGGAGTTTTTTGTGGCTCATAATCTTCCTTTTACCTTTCGGCGAATTTCTCAGCACTTTTTCGCCCATGAACGCAAAGCAAACCCTCTCCCAATGGCTCACCGACGGCGATTTGGAACGTACGCTCCACGGATTATTCCTGATTCAAAAAAAGTGGCGGGTCAAAAGCATGGGCAACCATGAATTTGACGCATCCTTCCAGTTGGGCCGCTTTAATACATTGAAAACAAGTCATTCCAAAGGCACGATTTCTCAAGCCGACTACTCGATGGAATTGGCCCGTATCCGGGAAACAACGGTGGAAACTGTCCATTGGCTGCCTGAAGACTTTTAAATAAAAAAATTAACCAACATACCCCCAACCCAACTTCCCAAAAGTTCCAAACTTTCGGGAAGTTCGCACACTACGCCACGTCGCTGGTGGAAACGCTGGGAATTCATTCTCGGCCTTTTGGTAACGGTAGCAACGGTAACAGTTATCACTGTGAAAGATTTTTTTGGCAATTCAGCCAACGGCAAACCCACTTCGCTTACCGTTTTCGCCTACGATGCCAAAAAGGGCAAACAGTATCCCATCCTGCAAGCCAAAGGTCATATTTGGCTCGACTTGAACGGCGAACGCAAACAGGAAGCCATTGACGACAAAGGCAAGGCGGTATTTCAAAACCTTCAGGTTGGCGACCCTGTACTGTTGGATGTGGCATTTTCGGAACCCTACCGTGCCGTACAGTCGGATTCAATTTATGTCGTTCCAACTGATGGACGGATTTACCTGGCCGTTGAGTTGAAAAACCTGGAGCGCATCCGAGGGCATATTTTTTACCAGGAAAAACCCATCCCGGGGGTGGTCGTTTCGGTAGAAAACCTGCGCGATACCAGCGATGAACTCGGTTTTTACGAACTCCGCATCCCACCAGACCTACAAAAGCGTGAGCAGAAACTTTTGCTCCACCATCCCAAAGTCGGTACACAGACCGAGACGGTCTATCCGCAGACTGACCAAGAGTGGGATTTTGTGCTGAAAAAATAAGGTACGCCGGAACGCTGTTCCAGCCTACACCCACGCGGAACGGAGTTCCGCGATACATCCACCCAAACCATCTTTCAACAATGAAAAACACTTCCTTTTTACCCGGCAGAGTTTTAATGAGGGTAGGCCTATTCTTCGCCCTTCTCCTTTTATGCACCCCTGTGCTTTGCCAGCAAAGCAAACTGCGTGGCCAAATCGCTGTACAAAACAGCCAGTTTGACAAAGGCAAAATCGAGTATGTGCCCTTTGCCGAAGTGGACGAATGCTCGCAGCCCCGCAAAGGCCATGCCCTCACGGATGCCGCAGGCCAATGGGCGATGGACGTAGTAGGCATCGCCGACAAGGAGCCTGTATTCCTGAAAGTCATCAAAGACGGCTGGCAGGTGGTGAATGCCGACGCACTCCAAGCCGCTGCCGGACAAACCGCTCCTGTGCGGCTCTACATGGCTACCAGCAAGTACATCACCGATGCCAAGCGCAAATACTACAACACGGGCTATACCGAAGCTGAAAAAAAACTCAACCTCAAAATAGCCGCCAAGCAAAAAGAAATGGATGCCCTGCGCCAAAAATCGGGCTACTCCGAGCAGGCGCTCCGCAAACTCCAAGACGAATACGGCCTGCTGCAAAACCAGTACGAAAAACTCGACGCGCTCGCACGCAGGTCTCTGAAAAGTACGCCCGCATTAATCTGGACGATGCTGGGAAGTTGTATCAAGACGCTTTTAGACTGTTTCAGGCAGGCGACTTGGACGGGGCGATGCGCCTCTGGCAAAATGCCAACCTGAGCAAGCAGGTAAGCGACAACTTAGCTGAAGGAAAACGCCTCGGTGCTTTAAAAAAAGAGGTAGCTGAGCGCGACTCGCTTTACCTGCGTAACAAAGAAGATCTGATGCAAAACCTGCGGCTCAAAGCTGATGCCCACCAACTGCGCTTGGAGTGGGATAGTGTAGAGGTAGTATATGAGGAGTTGATACGCTTGGATACAGTAGACTTGGATAATATTTGGGCATTTTCTGAATTTTTATGGAAGCAGAACAAAACCAACAAAGCCATTTTTTATGGCGAAAAGGCACTGAAACTTGCTCGCTCTGAAAGCGAGCAAGCCACACTGGCTATGAACTTGGGCTTGTTTTACGCCGCCGTTCAAGAAATGGGGGCTGCCGAAAAGATGTACCTCCGTTCCTTAGAAATCTCTGAGCGCTTGGCGAAATCGAACCGTGCGCAATTCGAGCCGGATTTGGCTATTATAGCCATGAACTTGGGCACTTTTTACTTTACGAATCAAAAAATGGGGGATGCCGAAAAGGTGTACCTCCGTTCCTTAGAAATAAGAGAGCGGTTGGCAAAGTCGAACCCCGCGCAGTTCGAGCCGGGTTTGGCGATGACGGCGATGAACTTGGGCGTTTTTTACGACACGAATCAAAAAATGGGAGATGCCGAAAAGATGCACCTCCGTTCCTTAGAAATCAGAGAGCGGTTGGCGGAGTCAAATCCCGCGCAGTTCGAGCCAGGTTTGGCGACGACGGTGATGAACTTGGGCAATTTTTACTATATGAATCAGAAAATGGGGGCTGCCGAAAAGATGTACCTCCGTTCCTTAGAAATCTATGAGCGGTTGGCGGAGTCGAACCCCTCGCAGTTCGAGCCGGGTTTGGCGAAGACGGCGATGAACTTGGGCGCTTTTTACTACACGAATCAAAAAATGGGGGATGCCGAAAAGATGCACCTCCGTGCCTTAGAAATCTATGAGCGGTTGGCGGAGTCGAACCCCTCGCAGTTCGATCTGGATTTGGCGATATCGGCGATGAACCTGGGCATTTTTTACCATACGAATCAAAAAATGGGGGATGCCGAAACAATGTACCTCCGTTCTTTAGAAATCTATGAGCGGTTGGCGGAGTCGAACCCCGCGCAGTTCGAGTCTGATTTGGCGATGACGGCGATGAACCTGGGCGCTTTTTACTACACGAATCAAGAAATGGGGGATGCCGAAACGATGTACCTCCGTTCTTTAGAAATCAGGGAGCGTTTAGCCAAGTCCAAACCTGCCCAATTCGAGCCGAATTTGGCGAAGACTTGCATGAACTTGGGTGCTTTTTACTCCACCATTCAAAAAATGGGGGATGCCGAAAAGATGTACCTCCGTTCCATAGAAATTTATGAGCGATTGACGAAGTCAAATTCCGCGCAGTTCGAGCCCGATTTAGCGTTGACGGCGATGAATTTGGGTCTTTTTTACAAAGACGTTCAAAAAATGGAAGATGCCGAAAAGATGTATCTCCGTTCGTTAGAAATCAGAGAGCGATTGGCGAAGTCCAACCCCGATCAGCTCGAGCCGGATTTGGCGATGACGGAGATGAACTTGGGCGCTTTTTACCAAACGAATCAAAAAATGGGAGATGCCGAAAAGATGTACCTCCGTTCCTTACAAATCTATGAACGATTGACAAAGTTGAACCCTGCGCAGTTCGAGCCGGATTTAGCAATGACGGCGATGAACTTGGGCACTTTTTACCACATGAATCAAAAAATGGAGGATGCCGAAAATATGTACCGCCTTTCCTTAGAAATCAGAGAGCGATTGGCGAAGTCGAGCCCCACGCAGTTCGAGCCAGATTTGGCGAAGACCTTGAGCAACCTTGGCTTATTCAAACAAGTTACAGGTCTATGGCAGGAAGCAAAAAGGCTATACAGCCGGGGACTTGCTTTACGCCAGAAAGCCATCGCAAGTGGACAGACACACTTTGGGAGTGACCTGAACTGGATTTACAACGAAATGGCTGCACTTCGCGATTCTTTTGAACTAAAAAAAGACCATGCCACTGCATCGGCCATCCAGCGTGAGCGAGCAGAGTGTATGTATGCGTTGAGGGACATGGGTATTGATTTCAAATTGGAAGCAACAACTGCTTACAATGACCTTTATCTTTTATGCTATTATGCCCACGATTATCGGCAAGCAGCAGAGGCAGTTGAAAAGTGCTTGAACTTGCTCCCTCAAGGAATTGGGTCAGGCCTAACCTTGGGCATTCGTATCTCCTGGCAAATGACTGGGGCAAAGCAAAAAAAGTGTACGAGGAATACCTAAAAAACGAATCCGACCCAGCCGAAGCCAAAAAGTCTCTCGCCAAAGACTGGGACGAGCTCGAAGCGGCGGGGATTACTTGCCCGGAGATGGTCCTGGCGCGCAAGTGGGCGAAGGAGTGAAGCAGGATTACCTTGATTTTGGAAAGGATTTTTTAGGATTTTTCGGCACTCAAAATCCTAAAAAAACCTTTTTAAATCAAGAAAATCCTGATTCATACTGGTACGAACGCACTCGCCGAAGCCCCAAAAACCCTCGCCAAAGACTGGGACGAGCTCGAAGCGGCGGGGATTACTTGCCCGGAGATGGCGAATGCGCGAGCTTGGGCTAATAAGGAGTGAATCAGCTTAGCAGCTTCGTCACCGCTTATACAAGAATGGTTAGTTAAAAATTCGGACGACTAAAAATATTTCAACACATGAACCTCTCCCTCCTCCACAAAAACGCCCTCGTTGGCGGCGCCAGCGCAGGCATCGGGCTTGCCTCGGCTAAAGAGCTTGCCTTGCTCGGCGCAAATGTTTACCTGTTGGCCCGACAAGACACAAAACTCATCGAAGCCATGCTCACCCTCGACACATCACAAGGGCAAAAGCATGACTATGTGGTGGCCGATTACTCCGATGGCCTCACACTGCAAACGCGGGTAGAAGCACTGCTCGAAAATATGAACATCCATATTCTGGTGAATAACACCGGTGGCCCACCTGGGGGACCTATCACAGAGGCGCTTTCCAAAAATTTCTCGCAAGCCTACCACAACCACCTGATTTGCAATCAAATACTGGCGCAAGCCGTACTCCCCGGAATGAAAGCCGAAGGCTACGGGCGTATCATCAACATCATCAGCACTTCGGTGAAAGAACCCTTGGACGGACTAGGGGTGTCAAACACCACGCGCTGGGCAGTGGCCGCCTGGGCGAAGACCTGGGCCAATGAGGTTGGCCAATTCGGTATTACGGTTAACAATGTGTTGCCCGGTTATACCCGCACTGGAAGGCTAGAGGAAATTATCGAAAAACGGGCCGCCACAAACGCGGCGACCAGGGAATCTGTAGAAACCCAATTCAAAAATCAGGTGCCGATGCGCCGCTTTGCAGAGCCTTCAGAAGTGGCTGCGGCGGTGGCATTTTTGGCCAGCCCGGCGGCTTCGTATATCAATGGGATCAATCTGCCCGTGGATGGAGGACGAACCAGGAGTTTATAGAGGCGCTTTAACCGCAAAATGTAAAACAGGAAAATTTAAAACCGCAAAACCAAGAAGCACCAAATCTCCAAGGAGGCGAGGTAATGACACACTTGAGGTCAAAACGTGTGGTTTTACATTTTCCTGTTTTACATTTTGCGGTTTTCCTGTTTAATCCATCGTTTCCAGAGATTGACATAGCTCTACAAGCACCCCCCCCGAAGATTTTGGGTGAAAAAACACAACCAGTTTGTTGTCAGCGCCGCGTTTAGGCTCGCGGTTGAGCGGCACAAAGCCATCGGCTTCGAGGCGCTTGATCTCCGCTAGAATGTCTTCCACTTCAAAGGCGATGTGATGGATGCCCTCGCCGCGTTTCTCTATAAATTTGGCAATAGGGCTTTCCGGGTCACTGGCTTCCAAAAGTTCAATTTTGCTCTCCCCAATTTTGAAAAAGGAGGTGGAAACGTGCTCGCTTTCCACGGCCTCTATCTTGTAGTGGGCCTCGCCAAGGAGTTTGTGGAAAAGTTCGTTGCTCGTGCCCAGTTCACGCACAGCAATGCCGATGTGGTCAATTCTGATCATAGTGCATACATCATGGTTTATAGTTCATCTGAGCATCCACCACCGCAATAGCGATCATATTGACAATTTCTCGGGTGGTACTGCCCAGTTGCAGGAGGTGAATCGGCTTTAAGCCCAACAGTATCGGCCCAATTTTTCAATATCTGCCACTTCTTTTACCAGGTTAAGCAATGTTGGAAGCAGAGATTGGGAAAAATCAGGATGTTCGCGCCGCCCTCTGCCAATTCGCAAAGGGGTGATTTTCTTTCAACAAGGAGTTTTGGAACGGCAAGTGCGCCTGCATTTCGCCATCTACGATCATTGTCGGATGCTTTGCTTTTAAGAGGCCAACGGCTTTGCGCATTTTAATGGCGTCGTCTCCATCAGCACTGCCAAAGTTAGAATAAGTCATAAAAAGCGATGCGTGGTTTGATGTTGAATTCTCCACTTCCTTTGCTGCCAATTCTGCAATTTCTACGATTTCCTCAGCACTTGGGTTAAAGTTTACGCTTGTATCGGCAAAAATAGCGGTCCAAAGCGACTAAGCAGGATCTAATCCCCGACACTTTGTTCACGCCCGTTTGCCGGCCCACTGCTTGTAAGGCTGGTCGGAGGTTTCTGGGTAATGCTGGTCATTCCGCCAATCATCGCATCGGCTTCGCCTGTTTCTACCATCATGGAGCCAAAGAAATTTCTTCGCCGAACGATGTTGCGGGCCTCGAGTTGGGTATAGCCTTTGCGTTTGCGTTTTTCAAACAATAGATCGCCAAACCGCTCCAATCTTTCAATATCGCTTTCGTTTTGAGGCGCCATTGGATCTATGATCTCGATATTCGTCAAATCCAAAAGGTTTTCCTGAGCCAACTGCTTGACTTTCTTCACTTTGCCCAGCAATATGGGGATGGCAATTTTTTCTTCCATCGCTTGTTGGGCGGCTTTCAACACGGCTGGATTTTCAGCATCGGCCATTACGACCCGCATTGGTTTTTGTTTTGCCTTATTGATGATTGCCCTCGTCAGCGTATTGTCAAGGCCCAGGCGTTTGGACAATTGGCTTTCATAATCCTCCCAGTTCTTGATCGGGAATTTGGCTACACCGGTTTCCATGGCTGCACGTGCAACGGCGGCGGCTACTGTTGTCAGTAATCTTGGATCAACCGGCTTTGGTATGATATATTCTCTTCCAAAAGCCAGGTTATCTTTCCCATAAGCCATGTTGACTATATCCGGGACAGATTTTTTGGCCAAATCAGCCAATGCCCGCACCGCGGCCAATTTCATTTCTTCATTGATGACCTTTGAGCGGACATCCAAGGCGCCCCGGAAAATGTAAGGGAAGCCCAGCACATTGTTCACCTGATTGGGATAATCGCTTCTCCCGGTGGCAAAAATGATGTCTTTGCGCGCGCCCATCGCTTCTTCGTAAGATATTTCGGGGTTTGGATTGGCCATTGCAAATACAATGCAGTCTTTGGCCATACTCCTCACCATTTCCTGATTTAGGATGTTGCCTTTCGACAGGCCGATAAAAACATCTGCCCCGACCAATGCCTCCGCCAAAGAGGTGTTTGCGCTAACCGTCTCGTTGGCAAATTCTATTTTTTTTCCATCCAAATCGGTCCGGCTGAGTGAATCAAGCCCTTGGAGTCAAACATGAAAATATTCTCCTTTGGGCGCCCAGACCTTGATAAAGTCGGGTGCATGAAATGGCTGCAGCACCCGCGCCATTGATGACGATTTTTGCACTTGGAAACGCTTTACCGACGATTTCCAGAGCATTGAGCAAGGCGGCAGAACTAATAATGGCGGTGCCGTGCTGATCGTCATGCATGACTGGAATATTCAACTCCGCCTTCAACCTTTCTTCAATTTCAAAACATTCGGGTGCAGAAATGTCCTCCAGATTTACGCCCCAAAAGTTGGTTCGAGAATTTTCACGGTTCTTGAAACTCATCCACGTTTTTGGTGTCGAGTTCCAGGTCAAAAACGTCAATGTCTGCATAGATTTTAAACAAGAGTCCCTTGCCTTCCATGACAGGTTTGCACAGCGGACCAATATCGCCTAAACCCAGGACGGCGGTTCCATTGGTAATCACCGCCACCAGATTCGCTTTTGCGGTGTATTTATAAACGTCCTCCGGATTTTCTGCGATTGCCAAACAAGGCTCAGCAACGCCGGGCGAATAGGCGAGGGTCAGATCGCGTTGAGTCGCTGTCTCTTTAGTGGGCACTACAATCTTGCCTGGTCGGCCCTTGGCATGGTAATGCAGGGCGTCTTCTCTCAATGTTTTTTCTTGCTCATCCTTTCCTTTATTATATGGAACGCGGTTACTTTATTTCGACCGCGTTCCAATAAGGCGGCGAAGGTATTTTTTCAACCAATCACCAGATTCCGTAACACTTCAGATTAGCTTTTTTCGCTTAAAATCCGCAATCGCAAAACGGATCTTATCAAATTGAACCGCTCGCCAAAATGCTCATGAATAGCCTTCATCTGGTATGGTTCTTCAAAAAGTGATAGGGCGCCCTGGATGAGGTCGCACTCTTCGGGCGAAACCCAACGGCTTATGTCCAATAATTCTCCGCGTTCGTACATAGTAGCGAGATGGTTTACACCGTCAAAGTGCTCAGTCCGCGTTGTTCGGCAATAGCTTCAACGAATGCCCTCTCTTGAACAAATCGTAACTCAGGAAGTAGGTACTGCCTGTGATCTTTTCACCCGCCTGTGTTTTTTCAAGCACAAAGCTTCGGATCTCGCCCACAAATGCATCGCCGTAAAGCTGGAGTTTCCGTTCGCTAACCCCCGGGATTTCGAGCATTTCTGCATCGGACAACGGACGGCCATCAGCCATTTGCTGCAGCGTAAGGTCGCTGAAAAGGGTGTAGGGCGGAATGCCCTGTTGCACCGCCAATTCCTGCAGCGCGCTGAGTCGCTGTAAGAGTTCTTCACGCAGGACTTGCGTTTTGCTTTTTCGGTAACATGAGGGAGCGCTGCTTTTTCTCCCGGCTTGGGTTTTGGCTGTGGCATTGCCAGCGCAATTTTTTGCCTTCGAACAGTATTTTCGTCCTCATCAGTCACACAGGCAATTGTGGTCGTCGTAAGCGATTTCAATTAGGCCAACATGTAGCATTTGGGAAAGCAGGAAAAGCCAGTCGTCGTAGCCAAATTTTTGCCCGCACCGTAGGTTTAATTTCATGATAATTGTTCTCCCTGATCTCCCGGCGTTGGCTGCCGCGAAGGATATCGGTGAGCAGGCTCATTCCCACGCGCTGATTGGTGCGCATGATTGCCGAGAGCGCTTTTTGCGCCGCAAGTGTGCCGTCAAAATGTTGAGGCGGATTTTTGCAGACATCGCAGTTGCCACAACTTTTGTCGTAGGGTTCTGAAAAAGAGTTGAGCAACCGTTTTCCTGCGACATACGGGGGCTTCGGCAAACTGGTACATCCGCTCCAACTTTGCCAATTTGAGTTCTTTCGCTCTGCACTTGCGTCCCCTTGTTCAAACATTTCCCGATACGAAATCAGGTCGGCATAACTGAAAAACAACAGCGCATCTGCTGCCAAACCATCGCGCCCTGCCCGACCAACTTCTTGATAGTAACCTTCCAGATTACGCGGCAAATTATAATGCACTACAAACCGCACATTGCTTTTGTCAATGCCCATTCCGAACGCGATGGTAGCGCAGATGATGGGTGTTCGGTCGTTTATGAAATCCTCCTGGGTCTTGCTGCGTTGCGCAGCCGGCACTTCAGCATGGTAACTGGGCGGCGCGGAAACCTTTTCGAGTTCAGCCCGCCAGACCCTCGCCAACCCTTGCGCGAAAGACAATAAATAATGGCCCGATTGATTCCGTGTTCTTTCAAAACTCTACGATCGTCAAAACGTTTTTTGGCCTGAACGCACCGTTAGGCTAATATTTGGTCGGTCGAAAGAGGCTATAAAAATAGCCGGGTCGGCAAGACCTAGTTGATCCACAATGTCTTTGCGCGTGAGTTTGTCGGCGGTGGCGGTAAGCGCGATAAGCGGGATACCCGGGAATTGGCTTTTCAGGAATTTCAACTGGGTATATTCAGGCTGAAAATCGTCCCCAGGAGGGAATGCAGTGTGCTTCGTCAATGGCAAAAAGGCTGATTTTCAGACGTTTGAGCAAAGGTTGAAAACTCACGACACGAGTTTTTCGGACTGACATAAAGGGAGTTTGAGGTAGCCCGCGAGCAGTGCAGATTCTACGTTGCGCTGTTGGTCGGCACCCAGGCTGCTATTGATAAATGCGGCGGGAATACCGTTGGCGCTCAGTGCCTCCACCTGATCTTTCATCAACGCAATCAGCGGGCTGACTACCACCGCCAAACCCTCAAGCGTGATTGCGGGGATTTGGAAACAAACGCTTTTGCCGCCACCGGTCGGCATTAGTACCTTAGCGTATCGCGGCCATCATAGACGTTTTGAATGATGTCGGCCTGCAAAGGGCGGAACTGGTCGTAACCGAAATATTTTTTAGGGCGGCGGATGCGTGGGAGGTCATTCTAAAATCTGGTCAAGGAAACCCTCCTTCGCTTTGGCTACATGGCTAAAAATGTGACCAATGTGAAATAGGTTTTCATCATGGCTGTTGGTTAATTGACCGCAAATATAAAAATGTTTTAAAAACAAACAATCTGTTTGAAATTATCCCTAAACATTTTCAGTGCATTGTCTGTGGTGACACGCGCAATTTCTGCCAGTGGCATTGTTTTCGCCTCAGAGAGTACATCAGCAGTATGGCATATAAAACGCCTTTCATTGCGCTTGCCCCGATGTGTACGGGTGGCAGGTAGGGTGCATCGGTTTCCAGGACAATATGTTCCAGAGGAATTTCGCGGAGCACAGTTGGCAATTCTGATTTTGGGTAAGTTAAAGCACCTCCAATACCAAGCATAAAACCGAGTTCAATCATCTCCTTGCTTCCTCCAAAGTACCTGAAAAACAATGGAATATGCCGTGCAATCGCCCGTCTTGCGCCTTGCGCACCACCTCAATGGCCTCTTGATTCGCTGATCGGCTGTGAATGATGATGGGACGGCCTAATTCCTTTGCCCACTCGCATTGTCGGGCAAACGCGATTTGCCGGATTCGAGCGTGGTCTTGTCCCAATAAAGGTCAATGCCCGTTTCGCCAATGCCGGCCCATGTGCGTTGGCCTAGCCATTTTTCAACGAGTGATAGCTCCGATTTATATGTCTCAGCTTGAACAGAACCCGGGTGCAAGCCCATCATCGCGAAGCAATTTTCCGAAAATTCAGCTTCCAGGGCCAGCATCCCTGCGATGGACTCCGAATCAATGTTGGGCAGGTACATTTTATTCACGCCAGCAGCAATGGCGCGGCGTACCATATCAGACCGGTCCTGGTCGAATTTATGGGAATAGAGGTGGGCGTGGGTATCAATAAGTGTTAGCATAGTATAAAAAACGCTGCAAAGTGCCTTGACTTACAGCGCCTTAGAGACTCAGAACGAATTTTGAGTCCAGATTC
>JADJFA010000010.1 GCA_016708875.1 Lewinellaceae bacterium | reverse complement strand
AAACCGCCCCAGGTAGAGTACGGTATAGTTGCCCATCCAACCGAATCTATTCCTGTACCCGCCGCTTCCAGCTCTATAAAACTGCCACTTCCACCATAAACATCTGTTGGCATATTCAACACTGCCTGGAGATGTGCTTGTAAATAAATCTGCTCAGATGTACTGTCTTTGAAAAAACCGTTGTCCACCACTAATTTCAAGTTGCCCATAGTGATATCAGTTACCTGAAATACGAACGGCGGAGTAACGGTAGAAACCAAAGAATCGTTTAAAAACCACTCAAAAGTGGCTCCGGAAGGGTTACTGACATTCGAAACGGTTGCGGGCCCGCTGCCGCAAGTGAAGGGGAAATCGATTGTGAAATCGGCGATTGGTGCGGCGGCCGGCAAATTTTGACAGCGCATCATAAACCCTTGTCCGCCAATGGCCCACCATTCGGTGCCGTTGCGCACCAATTTTTGAATGTTCCTGCCTTTCGTTTCAGGAAAAACCTCCCAAAAACTGCCCCCACTCGCAGAGAAATACAACCCGGAATTGGTACAGGCAAATATGGTGTCTACCCCTACCGCGGTCAGGCCATTAACCTTGCCAAAAGGAACATTTGGTTTTTGCCAGGTATGCCCGCCGTCTATTGATTTCAGAAAAAATTCATCACCGCCTGCATATACCACCTGGTCTGTCGCCATTGCGACTGCGTCCATATAATAGTTGTGCGTCAGAGTAGTCCATGTCGCACCACCATTCGAGGTAAGCAGCGTAGCGTGAATACCAACTGCAATGCCGTGTTCGGAGTCTAACATCGATATTCCATTCAGTTTCGGGGCGACGTTGGTCGAAACAGCCCAGGTTACTCCACCATCCGTGGATTTAAGTACACTAAAACTATGGCCAACGGCGTACCCGATGTCAGGAGTTGGAAACGAAAACGCCAAAATCTCGCGCGGCCATTCGCCCAGGTTATTGATATATTGCTCCGACCAGGATAGAAAACCGCCATTCGAATACAAAAACGCCTGTGAATTACCTAAATAGAAAGTGCCGCTAACCACTGCCGACTGTTCGTCTATCAGGTGCACGCCTGATACATTATTGGCATAGGGAAAGTTGAAATTGTCCCTGAATTGGTAAGAATTCCAGTTTGAGCCATTGTCGGATGAAAAAATCACGCTGGTTTGGGTGCCTGCCAAAATAGTATTTCCGCCGGAAAAGCTGATATCATACAATTGCTCATTGATCTGGGGAGGTAAAATCTGCCACTGCGCAGAGTAATTTTCGCACAAAGCAGGGCAAGGATGAGTAAAATGTATCGCATTTTTACGTATGGTTTATGATTTTATGAGGCTTTGTTGCACGAATCCTTTTTTCGTCGGTCAATCCCTTTCCGTTTCAGGTCAGTCGACTTTGGCCGACTTCGGAGCGGCGATTTGAATAAATTTGTTCAGCACAGCCGCTTTGATAGCGGCTTCGGTTCCCTGGCATACACTTTTCTCCGAGTATTGTCCTCCATCGGAAGTCTTTTGTTGGCAAAACTAGAGAGTTTTGTTCTATATCCTAATGTAAGTTGTAAGCCACTGGCTCGCCAGCCACAATAGATGACTTTGCTACCTTAAATTCAGGCTGCTGACACGCGTGATGGGAATAGAAATTGATTACTGCCCCCAATGTCGCGGCGTATGGCTCGACCGCGGCGAGCTCGACAAAATCATTGAGCGAAGCAACCAGCAGTTTGCCCAGTACAAAGGCAGCCAACACGACGACGATGATGACGACGACCGCCATCGCCGCGAGCACAAGCACCCTGGTGGAGACCGCCCTTACGGCGATCAAGGCGGCTATCGCAAGCCTCAGAAAAAATCCATGTGGGGCGATTTGTTTGACTTTGATTAGTGGGTAGGCGAGGTGACATCTCGGACGCAGGAGGAGGTGTCACCTCGTTTGCTTTGTTAAGCATCAGGGCGTCAGAGATTTAACTGCTTTTTGAATGGTGCTTTTGACAGTCTCCCAGCTTAGGTTTTTATCGAATACTACCGGATCGGCATAACCTTCTGCGTCTTCGAAATAACTCAAGCTTTTGATGACATGAAAGACCTCGTGCTGGCTGAATTTTTTACGAAACAGATCGATGATTTCTGTTACAGGCATGATTTTCAGTAGAAAATAAATATCGTAAAAATCTTTTTTGGTGCCGCGGCCTGTAACGGCATTCAGTTTCATAGGGGCGAGATCCCTGATCTCCAGCATTCGAATACCGTCCATTTCGATCAAGGGGAAGAGCCGAGGATACGCAACCTTTACAAAATCAACCTTTACATCGTTGATGTAAGTGATGTAAATGTTCTTGCTTTCTGATTCCACCGAAACCGAAAACTCCTGATTGAGCACCTCAAGGAGCGCCTCCTTATCAAAGGGCTCTGTAGTAAACAAGTCGAGATCCACAGAGAAACGATGCCCGTATTGCAAGGCAAGCGCTGTTCCTCCAACAAGGAAGAAGGAATCTAGCTGCGGCATAGCCATAAGCTGTTTCAATAGTCCCAGTGTGCCGGGTTCGACTGTGCGAGTTTGTAACATCGGAATGCGGTAATGGGGGTTTCAAAAATGGCGCTGCAAAAAGCCAGCGTGTATTTATCCAAATGCCGGGCGTTCAACACGACCTCGCGCACGGTTTCCGCACCGTAATAACGCATCATTTCCAGAAACTCTTCCATCCTTCCCCGCGTAATGATGCGCTCAATCACCTGCTTCTGGTGTTTTTTAAGATCGATGGTTTGTACATCAGCATCCCAGAATAAAGAAGGGCGGAGTTGTAAAGACATGTATTTCTTTTGGACAAAGTTAGTGGGATTCACGGGTGTTTTGACCTAAGATTGCCCCACCTTTTGGTGGAGCGAAATCACGATAAATTCAGCGGGACGTGTTACGGCGATTTTCACCGTGATATTCATGATTCCATCCAGAATATCAACTGCGGTCATGGTCGAGCCAAGGCCAATATCTACACTAAACGCATCCTCCGGAGTACTACCCGCCAAGCCGCCGGATTTCCAAACAGTGGTGAGGAAATTGGCAACCATGGATTTTACGGTGAGCCAGGTATTGGAATCATTCGGCTCGAACACATAAGCTTCCATAGCATATTTAATGGACTGTTCGATAAAGATAACCGTGCGCCGCACATTGACATAGCGCCAATCCTGGCTGTTTCCATCAAGGGTCCTCGCGCCCCAAATGAGCACACCCTGCCCCTGGAAGCTTCGGATGGCATTCACCGCTTTCCCATTGAGCGGAACGTTCAGGTCCTCCTGCTCTTCATGGTTGATGTTGACCGCCGGCCGTATCACCGAGCTGAGGCTTACGTTTGCCGGTTCCTTGAATACGCCGACTTGGTTGTCCACCATGCAGTAAACTCCTGCGATACCAGCGCTGGATGGCAACAAGTTTAATTTCTCGCACAGTGCAGTCATGATTGACTTGTACAATGGGCTGATCGCCAACAAGGTATGGTGCAGGGTATTATCGCTTGAAACAGCGGCTTTGTCAAGTCCGTTTGCATCCTCCATAGCCGCATCATTGATCGCTTTTATTTCAGTTTTAAGGACATCGGCGCGTTTTTTATCCAATCCTTTCGATTCGTTTTCGTCCACTTCCGCTAAAAGCAATGCGATCAAATTATCCCATGATCCACGATCAATGTGTCTAAAATTCACAGCATCCGTATTCGTGATATTGGTGTGCAACCATGGATAATAGGCGGCGCCCCACATCAGGTTATCGTTTCCGATATTCTCGCGGAAATCCTGAACAAGCTTTTGGGTATCTGTTTTTTCGGTATCATTTTCATCCGTGAATACATCCAGAATACAGAACCGGCTGGCCATTTTTGCACAATGCTGGAGCATCCATTGCTGGAGGGCGGCACGATCCGCTTCGCCGAGCAGCATGGCATCTGGAATCACCAATAGGGTGGGTTCTGTTTCCTTTTGCAAGGCCGCAATCCCTTTTAAGAAGAGTTCGCCATTCGCTGTTATTTCACCATTGAAATCAGCAAGCACTGGCTTCGAGTTGTAATTTCCAATGGATACAATATAACAATCAGAGCCTCCATTGTCAAAAAACAGTTTCATGCTATAATACAGCAGAAATCGGGTCTCGGTCTTTGTTGAAAGTTCATACATGCGCTGTTTGTCGGCGGAAGCGGCGAGCGCGTACTTTGTATCAGGCTCGTCCCCGAAATACAGCAGATATTCCCCGAGGGACGAAATTCGAACAGGCAGATTGTGGAGGTTTTTGTTGTTTCGAATGGCCTTTTTCGTATATCCAATAAAAGCGGGGACCGCCGTGGAGACAGGGAGTGCCGAGTTGGGGAATGCGCTTTTCTCTGAGATGTATACGCCTGGGGTGGATGGAATTTTTGCCATGGTGGGTTAGTTTGTGGGTATAAGGGACTGCTGAATGGGGCGCAAACCTTGTGCCTATATTCGCGCTGGTTTTACCGGCTCACCCAAACCCGGTTAATTAAATCACCGCCCGACAAAGGAAGGCCAAATTCGTTGTTTTGCAATAACTTGAAAACGAAAACGGGGAACCAGCCAAAAGCCGATTCCCCGTTATATTTTCTACTGGCCTAAGCCAACTTATCCTTTCGCTTTAGAAGCATCCACCACGGCTTTGAAAGTCGCGGGGTGATTGAGCGCCAGATCCGCCAGTGCTTTGCGGTTGAGGCCGATGCCTTTTTGGCTGAGCAGGTGGATGAAGCTGCTGTAATTGATGCCCATCGGACGAACAGCGGCGTTGATACGTGCAATCCAGAGGCGACGGTAAATGCGCTTTTTGAATTTGCGGTCGCGGTAGGCGTACTGCCAGCCTTTTTCGAGCGCGTTCTTCGCTACGGTGTACACTTTGGAGCGGGCGCCGAAGAAACCTCGGGCGGCTAGCATGATTTTCTTCCGGCGAGCGCGGCTGGCCGGGTTGTTTGTTGCTCTTGGCATGAAAAAGATTTTCTAGTGCGACACCGGGGTTATTAGTTTCAAGTTTCAAGTTGTGAGTTTCAAGTTTCAAGTCTCTCAACTTTTAACTTGCTACTTTTAACTTGTTACTTTAAACTATCAACGCTTTTAACCAATGTCCTCGTTAAAAAATGTGAATTGAAAAAATTCCCGCCTTTGCGGAAATCGTGGTTACCGAAGTGGTTGAGCGTACAACCGGACGACGATCAGATGACGAGCATTCGCTCGATGCGTGCGTGCTCGGTTTTATCAACAACGACACCATGGCGCAAGTGGCGCTTGGCTTTGGTTGATTTTTTACGCATCAAGTGACGCATACGAGCGCGGTTGCGCTTCACTTTCCCCTTGCCAGTCACCGAAAAACGCTTCTTGGCGCTGGAGTGGGTCTTCATTTTAGGCATGACAAAAATATCTGTTTGAAAAACGGAGCGCAAAGGTAGAATTCTTAGCCAAAGCGCAAAAGGAAAGTTATAAATTTATTGGAAATAAAGAACCCCACAGGGCAAAACCATGCGGGGTTCTAAAATATGGTTGATGCTGGGCAAGTGCTCAGCGTAAAAACAGCGATTCTTTATTCTATCTCATCAAGTGGCGGCGGCGGCGATACCAATGCCTCTACAGGTGCGGATGTTGATGGTTTCGAAGGCTTTTCTGATGGAACAGACTCTTTCTTCTTCACCGGCCCTTTTTTCGGAGAAAGAATGACGTGCATTCTTTTCCCTTCCAAACGCGGCAACTGGTCGGCAGAGCCGTGTTCTTCCAGTTCCTTCATAAAACGCAGTAGAAGGAGTTCGCCGCGTTCTTTGAAAACGATGGCGCGGCCCCGAAACTGAACATAGGCTTTTACCTTATTGCCTTCAGCTAGGAAGCTTTTCGCGTGGCGTAATTTGAAATCAAAATCGTGTTCGCCTGTTTCCGGGCCAAAACGGATTTCTTTCAATTCTACTTTTACTGCGTTGGCTTTCAATTCCTTTTCGCGCTTCTTTTTCTGGTAAAGGAATTTGTTGTAGTCCACAATCCGTACCACGGGTGGCACAGCATTGGGAGTTATTTCCACCAAATCAAGCCCCAGTTCTTCGGCCCATTTCTGGAGTTTTGAAGTTGCGTACACGCCCGTCTCGACAGGCTGCCCTGCCGCTGCGCTGATTTCTTCAAGATTGTCGCCAATGAGACGAACCTCGTTAGCACGGATGAAATTGTTGATGTTGTGCTCTGGTGGGCGTGGGCCGCGGTTGTAAGGACGGCCCCCTCCTGGGCGAGAACCGGGGGGACGAGCGCCGCCGGGTGGTTTAGGTCGGTAAGGTTTGAATGCCAATTAATGTGATGGTTTGGTGAAAAAAAGGTTCGCGTTGGGTTTATGCCGACGCGCCCGTTGGCAAAAAGTGTTGCAAAAGTAAATATTGTTATGCGGTTTGACGCGGCAGGAGCAAGGAAAATTTTGGGGAGCATTAGGAAGCAACTTAAATGTTGCCTTCTAAATTAAAACTGGCCTCATCCAAGCTTGCCTTGGTAGCCCGGCAGGTGCAAGTATCCTTCTTCTTTTATGGCTGCCGGAAGATTAAACCGAGCCGCCACTTCGGCCACGTCTTTTGCGTCCATGCTGCCTTTCTCATTAAGTGCTCGGGACAGGTCGAGCAGGAAGTCCAGTTGCTTGGCGAGCAGGGCGCGGGTTTCTTTTACAATGCTGGCGATCATGGCCTCCACGTCTTTGTCGGTGGCATTTTTATCCATTGAAAAGCCATACTCCAGGGTGTAGTTGGCCTGATAACGCTCATCGAAGCCGTGACGACGAATGTAGTCCATGGCCAGCATGGTCACGTGTTCGCGGTCGTTGGAGCGGCCTACTGTGGCGTTTTCATCACCAAAAACAAGTTCTTCCGCCAGGCCTCCAGCGAGGAAAACCTTTATTTTTTTGAGCAAATTTTCCTTGGTCTCATATATCTCATGCGGAAACGTGAAACCAGAAGCATAACTGCTCGCCACTTTCGATTTGAGCTGTAAGGGTGCAATGCCGAACAGGGTCACATATGCCACGGCATGACCTGCCTCATGGACGCTTACATTGGCTACCACATCGGCAATGTTGCCTTGGCGGATTTTGTCAATGCGACCCACGAACGGGATTTCCACTTTTCGGTTGCCAATCTGGGCCGATATTTTTTTCCCTTCGTTGTCGTAATCAATAGAAAATGAGTCACTTCCATCATTCAGGCATTCAAAAAGAAACTTGCTTAGATTGGTTTCTAAAATATCGGTCACGCTGCTGAATACGGGCCGCACCCCTTGTACGGGGAACACGCCGTTGCGGTAAATGAGGTCGAATACATTGTCCGAAATATGGATTTTCACGCTGAAACGCTCTTCCGTACGGCCTACAATTTTACCCACTTCCTTGCGAATAAGCGATTCGAAATCAGCTTTGCGCAGGCTCGGATAAATCAGGTGGATATTGCCAAAACGCGCTACCTGCTCCGGGCGAAAGCGGCGTGTGAGCGCATTTTTGATGTCCACCGCCGTTATTTTTTTTGTGAAGGCATGATAAATATCAGCGTCCACCTCACTGTCGGAAGTGTGGGTGGCCATTTGAAACGCCTCATCCAGGTTGCCACTGATGAGGATCAGCATTTGGGAGTAATCTATCGGCTCGAACACGCGGCGGCGGCTCTTGGCTTCGATGATAATGTCGAGCATCTGCTTTTTGCTCATCTCGGCGATGTCGAGCACATCTTCTTCCAGTTCGAGCATTTTTTTCAAATTCCGGGCCTCCCAGATCCCTACGGTGTCTTGCATAGGGTCTTCTGGTGGTACGGGTTCGCCCGCCGGGCGGCGGTTGCGCTGCCGCTGGTTGAACATGAAATCTGAAATATAGTAGTCGAAATCTTCTTTTTCGCGCTTGGCAAGGCGCCCATCAGAGAGCAGTTCCCAGAAATCGTTGAACTTGGTGACCTGCACAGGCGAGCCATCCGGCTCTATGGTATAAAACCGCTGAATCTCGTCAAAAAGCACAATAGCAGGTCGGCTGTCGACCAATCCATTGGATTTCAAAATGGCATTTACACTGCTGAAATAAGTCGTTTGGTCGGTATTCCCCAATTCTACTTCGGCGAAACGCTCTTGAAAATCAAGGTGTTGCACCAACCGACGCACGAGATCGGTTTTGCCCACCCCGGTCATTCCCCAGAGGCATACGATGATAGGGCGGGTAAGCACCTCGGGCATCAGGTACCAGACCTGGATGTAGTCGAGCAGGCTGTCAATGATTTCGTCAATTCCGACAAAATCCTGTTTGAGCCGCACACGAAGTATCTCGAGCGCAGCACGTCGCTGGCCGAGGCGTTCTTTGTCAATGGCGAATTTTGGTTGTTCCATAAAAATGAGGTGCAAAGAAACGAAAGCTTGGGGGGAAAGTTCCGTGATGGGGAAACTCAGTAGTTCGGATGGGCAAACTAAACGCACCGTGAAAGCCTTCGCGATGTAGTGATTTTGCTTTCAAGGCCACGTTGAGCTATTTATAAAAAGCGGCCTCCGAGACTTACAAAAGATCTCGAAGGCCGCAATTAATTTAGGACCGCCGTTGGGCTGGGCTTAACGCACCACCGTCACGTCGCCCTTCATCAGAATCTTCTGCCCGTCCACCAGTTCCACCTCGGCCCACCACACGAACACTCCGGGATTCACCGGCTCGCCCTTGAAGTCGCCGGGCCAACCCACTTGCGGGTCGTCGGGAAGGAAGTTCTTGTTCACGAACAATTGCTCGCCCCAGCGGTCGTACACCTGCAGGCTCAGGATCTGGTTCACAGAACCCTGCCGTGTGAACAGCGTGAACGCAGCGTTCTGACCGTCAGGATCTTCCGGCCAGATAATGTTCGGAGCGTAGATGTCTATGTTGCGGTCAACCTTGATCACCGTCCGGGCCACCGCGCGGCAGCCTTCTTCTGTGATGATCGTAACCGTGTATTGCGTCGTCGAGAACGGCATCGCAAGCGGGCTGAGCTGTTCCGCAATGGTCGGGTTGTCTTCAAACGTAAGGCCTGTTGTCGGTTCCCAAATCACCTGGTCTATCAAGGCCAGCGGGTAGGCGGGCGGAACTATCGCCTGCAACTGCTGGTCTTCGCCCAACTGGATGCTAAACTCCAGGGGCAGGGCCACCGCCGGGCTTGGAGGTGTCGGTCCCGGAACCTCTTCCGTTATCTCGCAGCCGTTCACGTCCCTTATTACCAGGTCGTATGTGCCGGGCTGCAAACCGTCTATGTCCTGCGCGGGGAAGAACGTCGCTCCACCGTCTATCGAGTACTCGAACGGCCCTATGCCGCCGTTTATCTGTTCCACTGTCAAGAAGCCCAATGTCCCGTTGCAAAGCGGCGGGTCCAGCAGGAACTCCAGGCCCGTCGGGATATTTGTCTCTATCCCCAGCGGCACCGAGGTGACCGCCGTGCAGCCGTTCAGCGGCAGCGTGGCAGTGACGGTGTACGTCCCAGGCGCGTTAACCACCGGATTGGCCGTGTTCGCCCCCGAAACGATGTTCCCGTTTTGGGTCGTCCACTGCAGCAGCGCCTGCGGCGCCGTGTTGGCTGTCAGTACGCGCTCAAGCACGGTGCAGGTCAATAGGCCGACCGGCGGGGCGTTCAAGGGCGGCGGGGCCACGTCCTCCGTCACCACCACCTGCTCCGTGTCCGTGCAGCCAGTTTGGTTGTTCACCACCGTCAGAATGTATGTACCCGGGGCGTCCACAAGGGCGCTCAGGGTATTTGCGCCACTCACGATGTTGCCATTGGTGGTCGTCCAGGTGGCCGTCGGCGCAGTGCCGAATCCTGTGCCAGCGCCTACCGTTTGGGCAGTGGTGACCAGGCAGGTAAGCAGTTGTGGCTGCGCGATGGCGAAGGCCGGTGTCGTCAGGTCTTCGGTGACAATCACGTTATCTGTTGAGGTACAGCCGTTTGTCGTGTTCTCTATCGTCAGGACGTATGTCCCTGGGTCACCGATCTGCGGTGTCAGGGTCGTCGCGCCGGAGACGATCAGGCCGCCCGAGGTTGTCCAGAGGTACGAGAAGTTCGCACCCAGGCTTGAGCCTGCGCCATTGAGGGCGTTTACCTGTGTGTCGCAGTCAAGCCCCACTGTTTGGCCCGCCTCTGTTGTGGGCGGCAGCACGTCCTCGTCCACGACGATGGACGCCGTTTCGGTGCAGCCGTTTTGGGTGTTCGTCACCAACAGGTCGTAGGTGCCCGGCTCGTCAACGAGCGGCTGGTTCGTCGTCTCGCCGATCACGATGTTGCCATCCTGGGTAGACCACAGATAGGCGAAAATCGCCCCCTGGCTCGAACCAGTGCCGTTAACGGGTGTCTGTAACAGATCGCAGGTCAGGATCTCAGGCTGCGCGATGGCCGCCACCGGTGGAACGACATCGTCTGTGACCACGATGTTGTCCGTCGCCGTGCAGCCGTTTATGTTGTCCGTCACCAGCACCGTGTAGGTGCCCGTCGAGCCGATCGTCGGCGTCGGGGTATTGCCCCCGCCCAGGATCGTGCCATTAGTGGTTGACCACAGGTAGCTGATGTTCCCAGAAGTCGAACTGGCCTGCAAGGGGCAGGGTCAGCACCGCACAAGTCAGCGGCGCGGCGCTGCCAGCGTCAACGTTCGGGTCTACGATGTTCTCCAAAACCGTCACCGTCTCTGTCGAGGTGCAGCTGTTTGATGCGTCCGTGACGAGCAGCGTGTAGGTGCCCGGAGCATCTATCGTCGGCGTCAGCGTGGTGTTCCCACCCGTGATGTTGCCGCCGTTCGTTGCCGTCCAGCTGTAGGTGATCGTCGGGCTTGCGCTCGTGCCGTTGATGGCGTTCAGGCCAAAACTCGTCAGCACACAGGTCAGCGTTGCAGGCTGCGCGATCGCGGAGAGCGGAACGTCCGCGCTCACCGTAATCAGCACCTGGTCGGTGCCCGTGCAGCCGTTGTTATTGTTCGTCACCAGAAGGGAGTATGTCCCCTCCTCGCTCACCGTTGGCGTTAGCGTGTTCGCTCCGCTCACGATCGTGCCGTCCTGGGTCGTCCACAGGTAGACGATGCCCGCGCCCGAGGCGCCAGTGCCCTGAAGTACCGTAGTGGTCTGTATGCAGTTCAGTTCGAAGGTCGGCCCTGCCACTGCAGCAGGAGCCGCAAAGTCGTCCGCAACCGTTACTACGTCCGTGTCCGTGCAGCCGTTGGCATTGTTGGTAATGAGCAAAGTGTAAGTTCCTGCAGCGTCCACCGTGGCCGTCGGGCCGTTGGTCGGAGACGTGAAGTTGCCGCCTGCGGTCGTCCACAGCAGCGTGAAGCCTGGCCCCGAAGGGTTGGCAGCGCTGCCCACCGTGCCAGCGGGGCTTGTGCAATTGATCAGCCCGTCGGGGCCTGCTTCGGCGGTCGGGGCCGCTATGTCCTGCGTCACCGTTACCGTCGCCACGTCTGTGCAGCCGTTGGCTGTGTTCACGATGTCGAGTGTGTACACACCAGGCAGGTTAACCGTTGGCTGCAAGGTGCCTTGGCCAGCGATGATACCGCCGGCAGGGCCGCTCCAGGTGTACACATAAGTTGGCGCCTGGGCAGACCCAAGGGCGTCAATCACCGCCTGCAGCGTCACGCAGGTCAGGGTGGCCGGGGCGGCTATCTGTGCGTCGGGCGCGTTGGCGTCGTTCAGCACCTGCACCGAATTGTTCGAGGTACAGCCGTTGGATAGGTTGGTCACCAGCAGGTTGTAGGTCCCCGCCATGTCAACCGTGGGCGTCAGCCCGTTGGCCCCGCCTGTGATATTGCCACCGCCAGAGGCTGTCCACAGGTATGTAAAGTTGGGGCCTGTGGAAGAGGCCGAGCCGTCGAGGTTCAGGGTCGGAACCACGCAGTTGAGCGTCGCGTCCTGACCGGCATCCGCCGTTGGCGGCAGGATGTCCTGAGGCACGACCACCGACAGCGTTGCAAAGCAACTGTTCGCAGTGTTCAGCAGGTTGAGGGTGTAGGTGCCCGGCGCGTTCACCGTCGGCGTCAGGGTTCCCTGACCGCCGATGATGCTTCCGGGGCTTGGCCCCGTCCAGGTATAGGTGAATGTCGGGCCGGAGCTCGAGGCCGTGGCGTCTATCATCACGTCCAGCACCGAACACGTCAAAGTCGCAGGGGGCGCTGCCAGCGCCGTGGGTATATTCTGGTCCGCCGTGACGACCACTGAAGAAACCGCTGTGCAGCCGTTTATGGTGTTCGTCACCAGGAGCGTGTACGTCCCAACCGCAGAAGCGGTCGTCGAGGCCGTGTTCGTGGGGCCCGATATTGTCCCGCCGGCAGTTGTCCACAGGTACGAAAAATTGGGGCCTGTGGAGGAGGCCGAGCCGTTGAGGGAAACCGTGGCCGCCGTGCAGGTAATCTGGTTGGGGGTCGCGATCAGGGAGGTCGGCAGCGAGGTGTTCTGGCTTATCAGCACCGAATTGGTGGAGGTGCAACCGTTAGAAGGGTCCGTTACCAGGAGCGTGTAGGTGCCCGGAAGATTCACGATAGGCGCCCAGCTGTTTTGCCCCGAAACGATGTTGCCACCAGGTCCGGCAGACCAGGAGGGCACGAGCGTCGTGTCCATAGGAGGGCTGGAAGGGCCGATGTTAAGGGTCGTCACCGTGCAGGTCAGCGTCGAGGGAGCGCCAACAGGTGCAGGGGGCGCCTGCATATTGGACGTCACCGTCACCGATGCAGAGGACGTGCAGCCCGTCAGGGAGTTTGTTATCAGGAGCGTGTAAGTCCCCGAAGCGTCAACCGTCGGCGTCAGGGTGTTCTGGCCTGACACAAAGTTGCCCCCCACGGTCGTCCACAGGAAGACATGGTTCGAGTCCGAAGAAGAGGCCGAAGCGTTAAGCACCGTCTGCGGGAAGGAGCAGTTTAATTGCGGCGGCTGCCCGATGAGTGTGATCGGGGCGGGCGACTGGATCACCGAGACGCTGGCCGTCGCTGGACAGATCGTGGCGTTGCTCACCGTCACTGTATAAGTACCGGGCACCGACACGGTGATGGGGTTGCCCGTTTGACTGTTCGACCACAGATAACTGGAAGGTGGGCCGCCCGAAACAGTGACCGTGGAGGCGCCGCCGGGACAGAAGGGCGTACTCGACGCCGAGAGTGTGGGCGTGGGTTTCAGGCCCACCGTGACGCTGCCCGTGTTGGTACAGCCGTGTATATTGCTCACCGTAACCGAGTAGGTGCCGGGTTGAGTCACGATGTTCGTGATACCGAACGCGCCGTTCGACCAGTGGTACTGGCTGAATCCACCGACCACACGAAGCGTATCAGGCTGCCCAGGGCAGATCAATGGGGCGGTCATGCTGATGGGGAACGGGTCAATGTCCCCCGAAATGACGCCATAGAGCCCTTGGCCCGTACAGCCGAACTGATTGGTGACCGTAACGTTGTACAAGCCAGGTCCATAGACCGTAATTGAGTTTGTGGTTTCGCCATCCTGCCATTCATACGCGTTCCAGGTCTGGTTGAGCTGTACCGTTGCGGTGTCACCTTCCGAGCACATAACCAGAGGCCCTGAAAGCGTCGGGACCACTGGTGGACTGTTTGGAACGTTGAACTGGTCTGTGAAGGGACATCCCAATTGATCTAACACTGAAAGCGTATAAAGGCCTGGTTCCGTAACCTCAAAAGGAGACATGGCTCCGCCATTTCCATCAGGGTTCCAGTCGTAGCTAAGAAAATGGTACACATCGTCGGTGGGCGTAACTGTGAGGTCAATAAACCCATTTTCACACAGTGGCTGCCCGGTGATATCTAAAACGCCTAAAAAGAAGGTGCCGGGCTGGTCGTACGTGTTGGACCAGTGGTTGGGCTCGCAGCCCGTGATGGAGGGGTCCCAGCTCCAGGCGCCTGGCGGTACAACCGTAATCTTGTGCGCTACTTCCCCTGTGCTCCAGGTGGCCACATAGGGGTCGAGCACACCTGTGAATGTCCAGCTTACAAAAGCAGACAACTCAATAGTGTGTGTTACACAGTTGATGGACACAGCGGTTATTGGGTTGCAGTGCCCGAGCCGAATCGCGATCGCGAGCGAATCAGGGTTGCTGAGGTTGCTGGTCAATGGATCACCGGTTGGTTCGGTATTCGCGCGCAATAGGCCTGGGATGACAAAAAGCGCGAAGAGTGAGATTATTCGAAAAAAAGTGTAGCGTTTTGCCATAAATTTTGAGTGATTGAAAAAAAGAATGAGGGTAGTTTTAAGTACTAAAGATGCAGCCAACACATAAAACGCTGACTGAGCATAGTTGAAATTTTCAGCCGCCAAAAATAATAAATCTTTTTTCATAGGCTTGTCAAAGTTAAATTTCAATCCTCAGTTCCATCCAAAAAGTTCACGGGTCGGTTGATCCGCTCTTCCAGCGAGATGAAAGTCTCGGTACGCTGGATGCCGTTGATTTTTTGAATTTTATCTTGGAGTACCAGGCGCAGGTGATTCGTATCTTTGCACACAATTTTGCAAAGGAGGGCGTACGCTCCTGTCGTATAATTGGCTGTCACCACCTCTGGGATGTTTTGGAGATGTTGGGTCACTTCGTCATAAAGCGAGCTTTTATCGAGATAAATGCCAAGAAAAGCCGTGACATCGTAGCCTAGTTTATGGTAGTCGAGCGTAAGGCTTGAGCCTTTTACGATACCGAGTTCCTCCATTTTCTTCATTCGGACGTGGATGGTGCCACTCGAAACAAAGAGCTGTTTGGCAATATCGGTGTAGGGCATTTTGCCGTCTTCAACGAGTTTAGCAAGGATTTGATGATCCAATTGATCAAGGCGGGGAAGTTCTGAATTATGCATAGCGGCGGAAAACAATGAGATTAATATTAAATTTTGAACAAAATTAGAAATTTTTTGAAAATTCAGCAGAAAAATCTGCAATAATACCATGACGGACAACGAACAGCGCCCAAAAATTCAAACCCGACTCCCCTTAATCCTTGCCGCCACATTGGCTGTAGGGATGTTCATCGGACAAAAACTGCCACATTACGACCGTAATTTCAGCCTCGAATCGCGGACCTCTGCCAAGGCAGGGACGCTGGATGAAATTCTGCGCTACGTTGAAGCCAAATATGTGGATTCTGTGGACATCGAAAGCCTCCGCGCCACCGCGATTGAACACCTCCTTGATGGGCTTGATCCGCATTCCATTTACATCAGTCCCGACGAACTTCGAGCTGTGGAAGACGACATGAATGGCGAGTTTGAAGGTGTGGGCATCGAGTTCATTATTCTGGACGATACGATCCAAGTGGTGGCCCCGCTTTCCGGCGGCCCTTCGGAGATGGCTGGCATCCTCGCTGGCGATAAAATCGTGAGCATCAACGACACCATAATTGCAGGGATCAAAATTGAAACAGGGAAGATTTACAACAAGTTACGTGGCCCAAAAGGATCTAAGGTCAAAGTCGGGATCAGGCGCGGGCAGGAGACCACACTTAGGTATTTCGAGGTTTCGCGTGATGTAATCCCCGTCAAAAGCGTGGATGCCGCCTATATGCTCGACGAGCGTATCGGCTACATCAGGGTTGCCCATTTCAATGGTAAAACCTATCAGGAATTTATGCAAAACCTGACTCCACTCGTGGAAGAAAAGGGCATGAAAAGTCTTGTGCTCGACCTGCGCGGCAATCCTGGTGGTTACCTTGAAGAAGCCACCGAAATGCTCAGCCAATTCTTTCCCGAAGGCAAGCTCCTTGTTTATACCAAAGGCCGGGCCGGGCTGCGCAAAGACTACAAAAGCAATGGCCGCGCCCGTTTTGACATCCAAAATGTGGCTGTTCTGATTGACGAAGGCTCTGCATCTGCCAGTGAAATTGTTGCCGGAGCCGTTCAGGATTGGGATCGTGGTTGGGTGGTGGGTCGCCGTTCTTTTGGCAAAGGTTTGGTGCAGGAACAATACCCGCTTTCCAATGGCGGCGCTATGCGGCTTACCGTATCGCGCTACTTCACTCCCAGCGGGCGTTGCATCCAGCGCGACTACAAGCAGGGACAGGATTACGACAATGAGGCCGAACGCCGACTTAAAAACGGCGAATTATCCAACGAAGCCAAAATCAAACAAGCTTGACAGCACCTTGTTTTACACGGGTCAAGGCCGCATCGTTTTTGGTGGCGGAGGCGTCACCCCGGATATTTTTATTCCAATAGATACTTCTTTTTCAAGTCAATACTTCACTGCGTTGCGGCAGCAGATTCCACAGTTCATGTCGCGTTGGATGGAAAATAAAAACCGCGCAACCATGTCCTCAGCGCTACCTGAATTTGCACAGACTTATACCGTTTCGGATGAAATGCTGGAAGAACTGGCCACATATGCTGAAAAGCAAGGCACGAAAAAAAGTCCCGTGGAGCTAGCCAAATGCCGCAACGAACTCAAACTCCAACTCAAAGCCCGCCTCGCCAAAACACTTTTCGGAGATGAGGGTCTTTATAAAATTTTGAATGATGACGACCCGGCGGTGGAAAAGGCAGTACAGGTTTTGAATAGCGGGCAGCCTGTTGCGAAGCGATAAAAAATTGCTTATATTTGTAGTCCAAACATTCAAATTCAAAACATGGACAACAATTTTGACGAACTACGGCAGATTATAAGCGAATTGGCGCTCTCTCAAAAAGAGACCGATCAAATTGTCAAAAGAACCCAGAAGCAACTGGGCGAATTGGGCAACAAACTTGGCTCATTTGCCGAGGGCTTAGCCTACCCGACGGTGGAGCGCATTATGCGCGAGAAATTCGGCATGGAAGGGGTCAATCCTATCCACATCCGACGCAAAGACGGGAAATGGAGGTGGATGCATTGGGATATTCCAACGGCAATATCAATACCGTTATGGTAGGCGAGATAAAAAGTCATTTTCGGGAACACCACGTCGAACAGGTGGAGCAGGCTTGCCAGCGTTTGTTCGATTTCATGCCAGAACACCGGGGCAAAAAAGTCTACGGCATGGTAATCTTCGTCAAAGGCGAACAAAACGCCATCCAGCTTGCTGCCAAGCACGGTATTTACACTGTAGAAGCCAATGACGAGAATTTCAAACTGAGGAATCCGAAAGGGTTTGTGCCGAAGGATTTTGGGGTTGCATAATAGTTATTGACCCAAAACCAATGACTCTAACGAGTTATCAGCGATTCTACCCTTGGAAAAAGTTCGTTAATTTCAACTTCATCGAACGTTACAAAATCTTTGTAATCGGCATCCTGCCTATAGGAGAAGAGCTGATTGAAAAGCCGCCCTTCTGCTAAGGAAACCTTGCCTGCTTGAACCAACTCCTTGTTAAAGGCACTTTTTAGTCCTGAATGTGTAAATGCTTTCAATCCCTGCTGAACGAAGTAGGCCGACACCGCGTAAAAAGAAGCATAGTACAGCCTGTTGACAACCATTTGCCATCGCTGATTATCACGCATGATCTCCGCCTCAGCAAACGCCTCTTTGGCTCGCTGCAAGCGGTAGTGGGCGACTTCTTCTTTTGAGAAACTCATACTGTTACTCCGTCTTGCTGAACTTCAGAAAAATAGGAGTGTTTTCAAGCATTTGCCAGTGATCCGCGTTTTCGACCATCACTCCCAGCACACAGTTGTTGGCAAGTTCGACTTCGTAAAGGCGGTCGAGTATCTGAGATTTGAGCCGAAAATCAAACGGTTTTTTCAACAACACCAGAAAATCGTAGTCCGAGTCGGCGCGTGCATCACCGCGTGCCCGTGAGCCAAACAAAACCACACTCGCCGCAGGATCAAATTCCTGAGCGGCAGATTTTACTGCTTGGCTTATTTTATTGTCTTTCTGATTCATGACTCATTTGTTTGCAGGTGTTACAGATTCTGTGCTTGTTAGCTCATCCGCTATCTTGCGCAGCATGGCAGGGTCAGGATGGCCGGCTTTGGTAGCGAGTTCTATGTCCGGCTCGAAATTCCAGCCTGGTGTGCGGGCATCTTCTGCAAGGAGTCTTTGGAGCTCTTTTAGTGCTTTCTCTCGCCATTTTGAGATGTGAGCATAGCGGTAGAACCAAGCTCCAGGAAGGAGGTCTGTGGGTCTCCGGGATTGAGTGCAAAACTTGGCTTACTTTTCTTCGGCTTCTTTGCTGCGGCCAGTCCAGAAAAGGAGTTGAGCGTAGTTGCTCAAATTATTGGCTTCATTAGGGGCTATTTCCAGTGCCTTTCGATAACATTCTTCAGCGCCAGCATAATCCTTTTTTATTCCATAGAGAAGACTGGCATAGTTGCCCAAAATAATGGCATGGTTCGGGGCTATTTCTAGTGCCTTTCGATAATATTCTTCAGCGGTTATATAGTCTTTTTTGATTTCCTCAAGAAAGAGTGCGTAATTGCCCAAAATATTGGCATGGTTCGGGGCCATTGCTAGTGCCTCTCGATAATATTTTTCAGCGGTTATATAGTCTTTTTTGATTTCCTTGAGAAAAAGAGCGTAATTGCCCAAAATATTGGCATGGTCCGGGGCTTTTTTTAGTGCCTTTCGATAATATTCTTCAGCGATTTTATAGTCTTTTTTGATTTCCTTGAGAAAATTGGCATAATTGGCCAAATTCGTGGCATCGCTTGGGTCTAATTCAAGTGATTTACGATAATATTCTTCCGCTCCAGCATAGTCTTTTTTGGTTTCATGAAGGAATAAGGCATAGTTACCCAGATGATGTATATGGTTCGGGTTCATCTCTATCGCTTTCTGATAGTAAGTCTCCGCTCTTTTAAATTCACCATTATTCTTCAGTTCTATAGCATAATAACCTACTCGGTTTGCATCCGTCATCGGAATATCAGGCAAATCAGGAGCTTCCCATGGCAGGTAATTCCCGATAATTATTTGTGCCAATTCATTATACCGCGCAGGCAACTCAAAACGGTTTTTTAGGTCGTAGGGCTCAAGAACGCTTACCTGTTCGCCGTAGGCATACTTGCGCACATAATGTATCTCAACCTTTCCAAAGTAACGTTTCAGATCGCACTTTGGAAGTCCGTAAAGTCGCTTGAATTGGTCTTGAAATAACGGTGTGTAGATTTCTTTCCACTCTCGATTGCGATCTTCTTCACTCGCATCCACCCGCGACACAAGCGGGTACACCACAAGCGGACGCATATCGCCTGCGCCTTTTCGAAAGGACAAGGCTCGCTCTATCATCTCAGTCACTTTCAACCCTTGGCGTGTAGGGGTAAAAACTGTAACGAGGGCTTCAGGAAGAATGGCAGTGCAAATGCCACCTGTATCTGTCAGACCCGTTCGAGAGTCAATCAGGATATAGTCCCAGCGACTTTTGAAAAATTCTACAAGGGCGGAGAAGAAGTCGTATCGAGTATCAAAGAAGTCGCGCCAATCAAATTTCTGTACCGAGGCCGCGTATTCTGGGTCGGGTTTTCCAGCTTGCAACAGTTCCAAATGCTCTGAAGTCTGCAAGCGTATGAGGTTTTTGTCAAAATACTTTTCAATCAGGCTGATGGCTTTTTTTCGGCTCACTAAGTCATCTGAGAAGTTATCAGGGAGTTTTTGTTTGGCTAATTCGAAAAGTTCAATAACACCTTGTTTTTCACGCAAATCAGTCTCATTAATCTTGCCTTTGAAAAATTCGTGCAATCCCGGAGCTTCCAAATCCCAATCTATCATCAACACCTTTTTACCACCACTCTGCTTCGAAAAAAGTACCGCCAAATTTGCCAAAGACATGGATCGTCCGCTCCCACCTTTAAAAGAATAGAAGGTAACAATCTTGCCAATTAAGTTGCTATCTGTGCCTTGTTTTATGTTCCTCTCTGACTTCATATTGGGAATGTAGGTTTCCAGTTTTCTTTAATGAATTTTTTGCATTGAGGGTCTGCGGGCAGAGGTAGATTACTACCATGTAGATTACATTCTGTCAGAATGTCAAGCTTTTTAATTCCTTCTTGAGATAAACCAATTTGAATTTTCTTAATCCTGTCAACTACTGTTTTGACGAATTTAAGGTACTTCTGCTCTTTTACAAAATCATTCCAATTCGTTGATATAAAATCGGAAGACCAGTTTTCATAGAGTCGTTTGTTCACTTCCGCTGGGATTTTGTTGTACTTTGGGTCATCGCTAAAAGCTACTGAAATAATTTGGTGGTATTCATCTAGAGCAGCATTGGGCTTTTTGGTTTTTATCTCATCCAATCGCCTTTTCTCATGACCCAAAAAGGCCACGAACTCTTGAGTACACCAAACGCTATTTTTGTCAAAATATGTAGGCTGGTATGCCATAACGAAGACGGCGCTTTTGCAAAGCACTCTTGCCAATTTAGGATCAAGTAAATCGCCAGCCCTCATCCCAGTTTCATCCATGAAAATGGGCAAAGGCTTTGGAGAATCCATTTTTAGTCTCGCTTCAATATCAGATTTCAAGCGCTTGACGCATTCAGTTAATCCTCCATGCCGATAACTAATGAAACAACTGTATTCAAAGCCCATAGATATATGATTTGGTTTGAGCGGTGGAACAGAACAGCAAAGGTATTATTTGGTTTCAATCGGGCTCCCTAATTCGCCAACACCTTCTCCCTACTCCTACCCGGCGCATCCACTGGCTTCGGTGACGACACCTTCGGCGGCACCCCTTCTGTCCCTCTTCGCCGCAGTTCATCCTCTGTCATTTCTGTTTGAACATCCTGGAACACCACCTGCACCTTGTAGTTCCGGTTGATAGATTTGGCGATGGGGCCAAACATCAATTGCATCACTGAGTCGGCACGGGCTTTGGCTTTGTCTAATACATGTTCGTTTTCCAGGGCATCCTGTCGGAATTGGCGGCGCAGTTCATTGAAGCGCTCATTCATGTCCTTTTCGTTGATGCCCGCCAAATAACCAACATCCAGTTTGTCTACACGGGGGTAAACTTCGTGAGAGAGAATGGTCGGTTCTGGCAATTTTATGTTGAGTGTCCCGCGCTTCGGGCTGAGCGTCACGTCAAAATACTGGTCGAGTTTGAACCCGGCCTTGATCACGCTGATGGCTTCCACCCGTATGTCGGTCTCGGAGACAGAAAAGCCAAAAATCTTGTACTGCAAGGTTTTGTCAATGCCCATACGACTGCGGAGTTCGTAAGTGGCCAATTCAGCGATACCCTTGCGAACCTTGTCTTTAAGCAATCCGCGCGAGGCGCTGAAATCCATGATTTCGGCCTTCTTTTTTAGCCGCTCCGCCATTGGCTGCAATCCTTCGTGGATAGCGATGTCGCAGGGAGTGGCTACGTTTTTGCCTTTTGCAAAAAATTTACCGCCATTCACTCGCAGGAGTGTGCTCATCACCTGGGTCACAAAAAAGCAGGTGTATTTGCCCGCTACTTCGTTGAAAATCTGCACGGCTTGGTTGGAATTGTCACTGTACCAGGTCTCGTAAAGGTTGGCCGTGGTGTCCTTGAGTGCTACAAAATCGTTGAAATACAAGGTTCGGAGGTACTCATGGTGACGCTTGTATTCTGGCTCAAGCCGGCGTTTCAGGCTATCGGGCAGGGCCATCCGGTTGGCAACGTGGAAGAGCAGTGCGACGTTGAAATCGTACACCAACCTGTCAAATTCCTGCCTATAGGCTTCTGGCTGTGAAAGAATACGCAGCGTTTTTTCCTCGTCCAGATTGGGGTTAAAATCTGAAGGCACATAGTTCATTTTCACCTCTTTAGGCGCCTGGAAAAGGTTCGACAGACCTCCGCCATCACTGAAAAATGCCTTGTAGCCCACGATGCCGGCAATCGTGATGAGGGCAATCAAAAAAAATTACTTACCAAGACCTCCACCACCTTCTTCTTCTGGCGGGGAGTATGCGCCGTCTGCTTGATGGGTTGACATAGTTGGAATGGTTTGAGTTGTTTGAAGCGTTTGAAGGGTTTGAATTGTTAGCGCAACTCGAACCTCTCAAACGCTTCAAACAATTCAAAACCCTCATACCCCTATTTCCCCGCAAGATACGCCCTAACAACCGTCCGGGATGCTGTGGCTGATGGCTCGTGGTAGCGTTGACCGCTGGGGTTCGCAAACGCGTGGTTGGCATCGTAGCGGTGTACCGCAAGGGTTTTTCCGGCGGATTTCATGTTTGTTTCAAAATCGGCCACCACCTGGTCGTTGATCCATTGGTCCTGTGAGGCATGGATGAATATCGCATCGCAAGCGAGGGTTTTCAATTTTTCCACGTCCTTTTCGGGCATTCCGTAAAACATGACACAGCCTTTGGCTTTGTCTTTCAACAACAAGGCGGCTTGCAAGGACCAGCCTCCGCCAAAACACCAGCCCATGGTGCGAAAATCAGCGCCATCGCCTAGAAATTTGGCCGCGCCCTGTATGATCGCAGCAGCGCGGAGGGGATCGTTGGCTTTCATTAAATTGCCAGCATCTTCAGCAGTTGTAGCGACTTTCCCATCATATAAATCAATGGCTAAAACATTGATTCCTAAGCTGTGGCACCACATCGCCGTTTCGTTTTTGACGTAATCGTTCAAGCCCCACCATTCGTGGAAAAGCAGCAAATATTTTTGGGTGTTGCCGTGTGATTTCATCAAAAAAGCTTTTCCATTGGCTCCTCCCGCTACAGGGAATTCGATCATTTTTCCCTGATGAACTGTCTCGATAGGCAAGGGGGCAGGGTGTGCGTCCAGAAAATCTTTGTCATTAGCAAATGCCGCGAATTCAGCAATGGCCAAGTTGGGGTCATGGCACATGGGCATGGCTGGTTCAGGGTCGGTTGGCTTTGGAGAAAAGGCCAATGCGAGAAGAGAAAGTGCTGTGCCAGCTATTGCAAGGGTTATTGTGGTGATAATTGTCTGTTTTTTCATGGTGAAATCTGTTTGTGGAAATTTTGGTGCTAAGGAAACACTTTTTCGATAGCAATAACTAAAGACCTTAGAGGTTTTTCAAATCAGCGGATGCCTGCTTATAATTTTGCAATCATATCCTGTACCGCATCCCGATACAGTCGCCCAATCGGCAAATCCACGCCGTCAACCACCAAATCGGTGGCGGTGTATGCCTCCACGTGCCGCAGCGCCACTAAAAATGAGCGATGGGTACGCACAAAACCCATTCCGTCAAGCGATTTTTCCAGATCACCCAATTGCATTTTGGTCACGATATTTTTCTTGCCCGGCAGACAAAGCCGAACATATTCTTTGAGGCTCTCTGCGTACTGAATCTCATCCAGCCACACCCGCACCATTTTTTTGTTTACGTTGAAAAAACGGAAAGGGCGAGTGCCCGCCTTCGCCCCTGCCCGCCAAGGCTCGGCAGGCGGGAAGGCTTCGACGGGTGAAGCAACCTTAAACTTCTGAATTGCCTTCAAAAATCGTTCAAAATCAATGGGTTTCAGCAAATAATCCACTACTCCGAGATCGTAACTTTCAATGGCATATTCGTGGTATGCTGTGGTCAGAATGACCTGTGGCGGATGCGTGAGGCTGCGCAAAAAATCAAGACCCTTCAGTCCAGGCAAATTAATGTCGAGGAAAAGCGCGTCTACTGCTTGCACACGTAAGGCCTCGGCCGCTGCCAATGCATCCGGGCAGCGGCCCACAAAACGCAGCCACGGAACCTGATGCACATAGTCCTCCAGAATGCCCGCCGCGAGGGGCTCGTCTTCGACGATTAAGCAAGAAAGCATTTGATTTACGATTTTGGATTTGCGAATTACGATTTTTGGATCTCGGCCTGGATTATATAGATTCCTGATTCAGCAATATCCTTAGCCTTACTTCAAAATCTTTTTCATCCTCCAAGACCTCCAATTTATGCCTTTCAGGGTAGAGTAATTCCAACTGTCTGCGTAGATTTTGCAAGCCAATGCCGGGTATATTTTCAGTTTTTTCGAAGGGTTTATTGTTTCTAATTTTCGCTTCTAAAACATTGTTTTTCAGTACAATAGAAACCTCAATAAAGGCTTCATCGCGCTGTTCGCTCGCACCATGTTTGAAGGTATTTTCGATCAACGGAAGCAAAAGCAATGGTGCAATCTCCGTCTTGGGTTCGTCCAGGCTCACGTCCATTTTTAGGGTCAGTCGTCCCTCGTCGAAGCGTAATTTTTCGAGCGCAACATAGTCGTTTAAGAGCTGAATTTCCTGGTCGAGCGGCACTTTTGGCTTTTGGGATTCATACAGCACATAACGCAGGAGTTGTGCGAGTTTGAGCGCAACGGGCGCAGTTTTATCGGATTTGACCCGGGCAAGGGCATACAGGTTGTTGATGGTATTGAACAAAAAATGTGGGTGCAATTGACCCTTCAATGCCCGCAATTCGGCCTCCGATTTTTCTGCGCGGAGTTGGGTTTCGCGCTGTTGCATCGCCTGTTGCCGAAAATACATCCGCGCCGAAAGGGCCGTACAACTCGCCAGCACACAGTCGAACACATCGTACATCATCCGATAACTCCAGAAATCAATCGTCGAGTCGGGGAAATGAACTGGCACCAAATAAACCAATTTCAGCACCCTGTTCAAAAGTCCACCAACAAAATTAGCCGCAGCAGCCCCGCCAAATGCCAGCCAGGTCGTTTGACCGCCCAATCCTGAAAACCGCTCGAAAAACCAAATCGAAAGATACGTTGCCAGCATCCGGGCAGGCATTTCAAGGCCTTCGGTAAAGAGGTATTTACCCAAATTTCCGTCGTAGCGGCTGTATGTGTAGGCGTAGATAAACCAAAACGCAACCCAAAAAGCGAGGTGCAAGAACCATCTTCGTTTCATGGTGGCAAAGGTCTGGCAAAAATTTGCGACGGTGAATGCATTCTGTGGGGAGGTATCGGTTGTTGGTTGATTTTTGGGGCAGATGAAATGCAGCAGCGTGAATTTCGCAGCACTAAACTTCTGAAGCAAATCCCGCCATTGGTGGCAATGTTAAATGACCTTGTCATTTTCAAATAATAATATTCAATGAAGCAAGTTCTCATATTCGTACTTATTCTTTTTCCATTTTATACATTTGGACAAGTGCCAAGCACCCTAACCCCTGCCGAAAAAGTCTATGGACTTTCTAAATTTTGGCAAGAGGTAAACTACAATTTTGTGTATTTAAATAGAGTAGATCAACTAAAATGGGATAGTGCCTATTTATCACTAATTGATAAAGTTCAGAAAACAGAAAATGACTATGAGTATTATCGATTAATGAAACAATTCTGTGCCATACTTAAGGATGGACATACAAATATTGAATTTCCAGAAAACATACAGTCCAAACTATTAAAAACAATGTTTGGCGATTACCGAATATTTATAGAAAATATTGAACACAAAGCTATTATAACCCACATAAACCTTTCTAAAAAGGATATTATACCTCCGGGGAGCGAAATAGTAGCAGTAAACAATATTCCTGTTAAGGAATATTTAGCCCAATTTGTCTCTCCCTATATTTCTTCGTCTACCAATCATGTTTTGGAGGATATTGCAACAATTGAAATGCTTCAAGGATTTGAAGGGGAACAATACAACTTAAAAATAAAAAAACCTGACAATGTCATTATTGAATTAGTGGTTAAACATTCGAAATGTTCTGAAACCGCAATTTATCCAAGTAAAAACCCTGCAAATAACTTGCTTGACCTAAAATGGCTTGACAATCAGATTGTATACCTCGCATTAAATTCATTTCAGGACAAATCAATTGACTCCTTATTTATAGCCAAGCTACCCGAGCTCTATAATGCAAAGGCATTGATTGTGGATCTTAGGAATAATGGTGGTGGAAATGGGGATTATGGATTGGAAATCCTTAAATATCTAATTCCAAATAAAAAGGTGAATGGCTCTAAGAGCAGAACCAGAAACCACATAGCAACTTACAAAGCATGGGGAGAAATGACAAATCCTAAGGATACTACCAACAATGCAGAGTATCGTAAAGCCTATTTGAGTTACATTGGAGAATACTACTATGATTTTTCAAACGCACCCAGGACCTTAAAAACCAGTCATAAGAGATTAAAAATACCAACCGTTGTGCTGATTGGTCATAATACAGCTTCTGCGGCAGAAGACTTTTTGGTGTATGCTAACAAACAGCCACATTTTACTAAAATAGGTAGCCCAACCTTTGGCAGTACAGGTCAACCTTATTATTTTTCCTTACCGGGTGGGGCTCAAGCTCGAGTGTGCACCAAACAAGATACCTACCCTGATGGAACAGAATTTGTTGGTGTCGGCATCATTCCAGATATATTTGTTGAACAAACTTTGTCCGACTATTTGAATAATATAGATCCTGTACTTGAAAGGGCTATTAAATTTTTAAATCAAAAACTTGAGTAAAACGGCCACCTGAGGTGTTGCAAAAAAGCGGGCTCAATGTTAGTAGCTATAACTAAAATGACATTACAATGAAAAAACAGTTTTCAGTGTTGGCCTCCATTCTATTCTGTACTTTACATTGCCTTGGGCAAGAGGGTATAAAGAATGCATTAAGCAATTTTCCTACCCTCAAAAAGGACAGTACAGTATCAATCATGATTCTTGGTACGTTTCACTTTAATTTTTCGGAAAATTCAAGCGATTTCAAAGGAGAGGACAATTTTGACATATATACTGATAGAAGGCAGAAAGAAGTTCTTATGCTTATTGAGAAAATCAAGCAATTTAAACCAACAAAAATTGCTGTTGAAATGATGCTTTCTGACCAATTAATTATGGATTCCTTGTTTAAGGCATATTCAATTGGTGCATGGAAATTAGGTAGAAACGAAGTTTATCAAATAGGTTTTAGACTAGCAAATGAACTCAGCTTAAATGGAGTAAGTTGTGTTGATACTCGTCCTGTACAAATAGAAGTAGATACAACCATTACAGATTGGGAATTATATTCTAAACAACGTAACGAACTGGAAAAGTGGGAAGCATACAATGAACCCAATAACCAAACCAATACATACATTGAAAACCTTCGAAGCAGAATGACAATTATAGATTATTTGGTTTTCCTAAATAGCGAAATGGTGAAACGGAGATATAAGCAATTTTTTCTAACAGGCTTGGTAGATGTAGGAGCAGGAGACACTTATATTGGAGCTGATTTAACTGGTTATTGGTACAGAAGAAACACTCGGATATTTTCCAATATCAAGAAGTTGGTTGTATCTGGCAATGAGAGAATTTTAGTTATTTATGGCAATAGCCACGCTTGGGTATTGGAAGAGCTTTTTGAGGCTTCGCCTGAATTCAGCATATTGAAAATTGATGGAATAATAAAATAACAACCACTAATTCAGTGGTATAAAACCTTCGAGGTTTCTAACAACTAAACACAACAACTATTTAATTTGGCTATGAAAACAAAACGCACCCTGTTCATCGCAGGCACTCTCTTGCTTTTCCCCCTGATAACCAATGTATTGCTCGCCCAAACCACCCACCGTGTTCCGGCAGATTTTCCAAAAATTCAAACTGCAATTGATGTTGCACAAGTGGGCGATACCGTACTCGTCAGCCCCGGCCTGTACTACGAAAACCTCCAGTTGCGCGGGCGCGACATTGTACTCAGCAGCCGCTATTTTTTGGAAAACGACCCCGCCAAAACCATCCGCGAAACCATTATTGACGGGAGTCAACCCCAGCAGCCCGACACTGCCAGTTGCATCCTGATTTGGAAAGGCGAAACACAGGCGACTGTGATTCAGGGCTTTACGCTGCGCGGTGGCAAAGGCACCCGTTGGTTCGATCATTATGTACCGGGCTATTTCCGCGAAGGCGGCGGCATCCTTTCTGAGTTTTCTTCGCCCGTAATCCGCCACAACATTATTCGCGACAACACGGTGCCAAAAGAAGGCGCCACGCTCATCAGCCACGGGGGCGGCGGCATCCGATGCGGGGATGGCTCGCCACGAATCGAGGGAAATCAAATCATCCACAACCGCGCGGATGGTTATGGCGGAGGGATCGTTTTGAACTATTGTCCAAACGCGGTGGTGGCACACAATGTCATTGCGCACAACATCGGCGGGAAAGATTTTTCGGGCGGCGGTTTTTGGGCAACCGGCGTTACAGGCACGGTCAACACCTTGATTAACAATACGATAGTCTACAATCAATCGCCCGACCCGGTCTTGCAATTTGGCGGCAAAGCAGGGGGCGTGTGGTCTTTTGATATCACGCTGAAACTTTTGAATAACATCGTTTGGGGCAACACGCAGGCGACTGGAAAAGGGATTGGGAATTCTGGTGGAACACAGCAGTTGCTGTACAATTGTATTGAAAGTGTACATTTAGGAACAGGCGCCATCTATGCTGACCCGATGTTCCGCGACACCGCGAGTTTTGTTTTGGAAGTCGGCTCGCCTGCGATTGATGCGGGAAATCCCGACGAGGCGTACGATGATTTTTCAAAAATGGTCGCTCGGCGGCATTCCCTTCCAAGGGGAAATTGCGCAACGACCTTGGTGCATTTGGCGGCAACGATGTGCAAAATCCCGCCTGTCCGTCCTCGTTTTTTGAGGCAAATATTTTCTCCAAAGTACTCAATTCACCAGTCGTCAACACCCCTGGCGATTCGCGATCGGTCAACTGGATTGACATTGACAACGATAAAGACCTCGACCTTTTTATCAGCAACGGTCCGGAGGCCGGGGAGAACAACTTCCTATACAAAAACAATGGCTCAGGGAGCTTTACTGCAGTGACTAACGATCCAATTGTGCAGGATGGCAAACCATCCGATGGAGCCACTTGGGGCGATTATGACAACGATGGAGATGTGGATTGTTTTGTGGTTAACTGGTACAATGTCAACAACTTATTTTACAAAAACAACGGGAATGGAACTTTTGAACAAGTCCTCGTTGGCAACCTCGTAAACGACGGCGGCTTTTCTGAAACGGCGTCCTGGGGCGATTATGACAACGACGGCTGGCTCGACCTTTATGTAACCAACAGCGATGGGGATTTTCGCAATTTTCTTTACCGAAACCAGCAGAACGGTACCTTCCAAAAAGTGACCACTGGAAGCCCGGTCACGGATGCTTTTACCTCGCGTTCAGTCAATTGGACCGATTTCAACCTGGACGGTCATCTCGATTTATTTGTAACCAACGAGAGCAACCAGCAAGAAAACCTTTACCGCAATAATGGAAACGGGACGTTCACAAAATTAACGACGGGGCCGCTTGTTACGGCAGGTGGAAGGACCATGAGCAGCAGTTGGGGCGACTACGACAACGACGGCGACCTAGACGTATATCTGGCCAATGACCAAGGCCATGACGGCCTCTACCGCAACGATGGCAACGAGACCTTTTTCAAAATAACGAGTGGGCCGGTAGTCACGAGCGGCGGAAATTCCTTCGGAAGCCAATGGGCCGATGTGGACAATGATGCCGATCTCGACCTGTTCGTGACCAATTCCTTTTGGGGTGGCCCCTGGAAAAACTTTTTGTTTCTGAACAACGGAGATGGCACGTTCACCAAAAATCTGACTGAAGTCCCAGCTACTGATGAAGGCTGGTCCTACGGCTGCGCGTTTGGGGATTGGGACTGCGACGGTGATTTAGATCTGGGTGTGGCGACCTGTCTCAATGCCAATCAAACCGATTACCTCTATGAAAACCACAGTGCTGAAAACGGAAACAATTGGCTGGAAATCAATCTTGTAGGCACCACCAGCAACCGTTCGGCTATTGGCACGAAAGTTTGGCTAACGGCTACAATAAACGGCCAGCAAGTGACCCAGCTCCGCGAAATAAGCGCCCAATCGGGCTACTGTGGTCAAAACCAAATGCCTGCCCATTTTGGTCTTGCCGATGCGGATTTGGTGACGATGTCTGTTCAATGGCCTTCAGGTTTGGAACAACTATTCGGCAATCTGGTAGCCAATCAATGCTTGACTCTGGTGGAAGGTCAGGGGATTTCGAGTGTTTCCCAGCCGCCTTTAAGCGGCCCGGCCAGCAGGACTTTGGCTTTGCAACCCAACCCTTCGGCTGATTCGGTAACGGTAGTTTGGGAGCAAGCGGATACAGAAATCATATCGCTCCAAATCGTGGATATGCAGGGCAAGGTCATTTTTTTTAAAAAAATAAATGCCACAACGGGCCAAAACGAATGGAGCTGGAATGGCCAGGACGCACTCGGTGCGAAAGTGCCGGCAGGGAATTACATGGTGCAATTAGCCGGGAACAACTGGCAAGTAGCGGAGCAGTTGGTACGAGTACGGTGAATACGTGCTTAAAACCTCGTAGGTTTCTGAAACCTACGAGGTTTTATACGATGAAACTACCTTTTAACCAGCTTCTTGACACTACTCCCGCCGGGCGTTTTCAATTCCAGGAAATACATTCCGGCTGGCCAACTGGTCCCGTCAAACGAAAGCCGTTGTTTGCCCTGGAAGAGTGCTCTCTGGGCCTGCTGTAACATCGTTTTGCCTTCTACATTAAAAATACGCAGCATCAAATCCTGACTTGATTCCGATTCAACATCCAGAGAGAACAAGCCATCGGAAGGGTTGGGCGAGATTTTCCAGCTCAGATGTTGGGCGGTCGGCGCTATGGTGTTCGTGTTCTCCAAAAGTCCGCTACGCGGGCCAGTGAGCACATTGCGCATGAGTTCGACCTGGCCTTTGGTGAACATATTCATGCAGGTTTCGCTCGAATAATCCATGAAGTTTTCCACGAGGTCGGGCACGTCTGCATTATAGAAAATCTCTACCTGCTCGCAGGTGTTTTTTGACAAAATGCAATCAAATTCCGATTGCGCATTGGCATGAGGCGTATCGTCTATCCCGTCGCTTTGGTTGCAATCGTTGGGGCCGAGTAAACCACCATCGCCCCAGATATGACGGAGGCCAAGGTAATGGCCGATTTCGTGGGTAGGTGTGCGTCCGTTCACCATCAAGGGATCACCAGTGCTGGGGTTTTCAATGGTGTTGGGATTGTTGCGGCCAATCATCCGGTAATCAATCACCACCCCATCTTCGTCGGGGTTGGGGGCGCCGGAATTGGCCGGCCAGTTGCCCAGGTCGTTGGGCGGGAATGCGAAACCAAGGATCTGGCCAATGGGTATACCGAAAATGGTAGTAGGCTGGATTTTGCAGACCCACAAATTGAGATATTTTCCTGTGTCCCAGGCATCAGAGCCGCCTTGATTGTCGTGTTTGAGTTCAGGCAGGATGCTTCCCCCCAGGAGATCGAGCGCGAAAAGTTTATCGGTCTGAACGCGCACGATTTCAGCGAGTTGAAAATGAATGTCGGCATTGCCTGCCACCGGCTGGAACAATGGGCGGAGGTTGGCGTGGTCGGTATTGAGTTGATTGAAATCCTCGTTGAGCACCTGAATCTGGTTTTCGATCACGCTGTCGGCGAGGTTCTCGGCGGGGTCATTCCACACAACATGAACAACAACTTTAATGGTCAGAGGCGAGCGATCGGCTGCTGTGCCTTTTTGTTTTGCTTGTTCAAAAGTCTGGTCAAAAGCGGCCTGGAGCGTGGGATATTTTTCCCGGACAATTTTTGAAAAGACCTCGTTACCGCATAAAATGCGCGGCTGGGTGTTTTGGGAAAATAGGGTGGAAAAGCCCACAAGGACAAGCAGTAGGGTCAAAAAGTGATGCATGAAAAAACGATTTTTGAGTGCAAGAAAAAGTGGTTGCAAACGTAGTTTGAATTTACAATCTCCTAGATTTTTTCAACCATTTGACCACGCGATTTGGCCAAAGCACGTCCCCAAGCAGCTATTTCTTCGATCATCGGAAGCATGGTTTTGCCAAAATCGGTAAGCGCGTACTCGACGCGGGGCGGCACCTCGGCGTAAATGGTGCGGCTCACGATGCCATCAGACTCCAATTCTTTCAGCTGCAACGAGAGCATTTTTTCTGTGATCTGCGGTATCTGCCGATTAAGCTCACTGAAGCGACGCGGCTCTTTTCGGAGATACCAGAGGATCACTGTTTTCCATTTGCCACTGATGTAGCTCATGGTGATATCCAGCGCGCAATGGTAGATTTTGCCTTCTAACTCAATGCGCATTTCTTTCCCTTCGATTACCATTTTAATTTTTTTTATAACCACATAGCGCACATAGTTCACATAGTTGTTCCGCGTGATCGGGCTATGTGGTTAGCATTTTTTTTTGAAACCACATAGCACACATAGTTCACATAGTTGTTCCGCGTGATCGGGCTATGTGGTTAGCATTTTTTTTGAAACCACATAGCACACATAGTTCACATAGTTGTCCACTCGATTGGGCGAGTCAACTATGTGGTCTATGTGAACCATGTGGTTAGTAAGTTTTTTGAAAAAATATTTTGAGTCAATAGGTTGATAATCAGCAAATACGTCAAAAAGGAAAGCATACTATCAAATTTGACAGTACTTGCATAAAGTAAAGCAACCCATCAATTTTGCAGCAAGTTTACAATCAATAGTAAATGAATTCAAAACTTTAAACCGTAAATTTTTTCAGTATGAATATCGCAGTCTTTGGCACTGGCTCTGTCGGTCAGGCATTGGCCAATCGTTTGGCCGAATTATCCCACGCTGTCGTCATCGGTACCCGCAATGTAGAAAACGCATTGTCGAAAACAGGTCCTGATCACATGGGCACACCCCCTGTGGGCGAGTTTTTGAAAAACCACTCTTCCATTTCGTTGTACACATATTCCGAGGCAGCAAAAAACGCATCCGTGATTGTGCTCGCTACCCTGGGTCATGGCGCGAAAGAGGCGCTTGCAGCAGCAGGAGACCTTGATTGGAAAATTATTCTGGATATAACTAATCCTCTTGATTTTAGCGGTGGCGGATTGCCCACGCTTTTTGCAAGCAACGACACTTCATTGGGCGAACAATTGCAGGCGGCATTTCCAAAAGCGCATTTTGTAAAGTCGCTCAATACCATGTACAATGGTCTCATGGTCAATCCGCGTTCCTTGGGCGAAGACAGCACTGTATTTGTGAGCGGCAATGACGCGGCTGCAAAGGCGACAGTGATTGGGATATTGAAGGAATTTGGCTGGAAGGACTCGGAAATCCTGGATTTGGGCGACATCACGACGGCGCGGGGCACGGAAAGTTTGTTGCCGGTTTGGCTGCGTGTTTATTCCGCTACTAAGAATGGATTTTTCAATTTTAAGGTGGCCACGGGGAAATAGGCGAAGTTCAATTTCACACAACGCCACAACGCCACAACGTTTGAGCCAAAACATTATGTCGTTGTTGCGTTGTGTATAGAATACGCTCAAAACGTTGCGCCGTTTCGAATGATTGATCGCTTTATTTAATCAAGATTTCCTTTCCTAGGAATCTTCCAAAACGCTCGGCGGCTTTTGCAATGCCTTCTTTTTCGGCGTCACTAACATCTTTGAAAAGTTGTGGTTCAATCAGCACCGCATCTTTCTTTTCAGTCCGACTCCAAATGCCCACAATTCGGCCATTTACCACCACAATGGGTTTGAAAATACCATTCCCCGTGATGGTGTTTGCTGCAAAAGAAGGGTCGAGCGAGGCCCCGCGTTCTTTGTAACTGACCATGAACTCATCGAAGGCAGGGAGCAAATGCACTGAGGGTTCTATGTTGGTTGGAAAGTCCAAATCCTTTGGCATCCAATACGTTAGATGGTCCATCGGCATGGAAACCAATTCTGATTTAATCATGTCCAAAGCCACCCGGGCATCGCTGACTTTGAGACCGGACCACCAGCTAAAATCCTGCACCGTAGCAGGGGCATGACTCGTAAAATAACGACGAGCGAGTTCTGCCAAAGCCTCCTCGCGTGTGAGCATGGGGCTGGGCGGGATGCGCTCGTCGAGCAATGCGTATGTTTGTTCTTTGCCGCGTCGACTGCCGTTGCAAACCAACAATTCCGTTTCGGCGCGGAACATGATATACACCATTCTGGACGAATTGGTCATGATGCCCGCCCGTTCAATGGCTTCCGCCAATTCTTTCCGGGTGCGTTGATGACCGCCCTCCAGGGCTTTTACAATTACGTCGTTTGTGCGCCGAAATGTGGCGGCATCGAGTCCTAAGTCACGCTCCAGAGCAAGTCCAAGCCTTACGATCTGAGGGGCTGTGAGCCGCATCATCCAGCGTATATCCTGGGCCGCCACAAAATGCCAGGTGGGGCGCATGATATGTGTCCGCAGGATAGTGCCAGTATCAATGGCTTGTTCAATAGTTTGATCCGTGGCTTCAGGCAGGCGCAGGCCGATTGCCCATTTGGCATGGGTATAATCCTGGGCTTGTTTGGCGCCGTGCCAGGCTACTATTTCCTGAGGCGTGGCAAATTTGCTGCGCAGGATCTGTTGGTTTTGGAGCCGCAATTGGGCAATGATGGCGGGTGTTAGCATATAGGCTGCAAATTATAACGCCGCGCGCAAAAACGGCGCAAAGTTTCACGCAGTGATTACACTAAAACCTGTATTTTATGGAACTTTGTCCCATGATTCGCAAAGCCACGCCTTCCGATTTTAAGTTCATTTTCGGGCTGTATTTTCACCCCGACATCAATCCATTTTTGCTCTACGAACAACAGGATGCTCCTGGTTTTCAATCCATTTTTAATGATTTGGTTGGAAAGAGTACCCTATATGTTTTCGAGCACGAAGGGCAAAAAGCCGGCATGTTCAAACTCGTGCCACTCACATACCGTACCGACCATATCGCCTACCTCGGCGGTGTGGCCATCCACCCTGATTTTGCAGGAAAAGGTTTGGGAGAGCAGATGATACGATCCATCTTGGCGTTGGCAAAACAGTTGGGCTTATTGCGCATCGAACTGAGTACTGCAACCATAAATGAGCGCGCCATCCGGCTCTACGAAAAATCAGGCTTCCAAAAAGAAGGCGTACTGCGCCGTTACACCCATCTGAAAAGCGAAGGCTTGTTTTTGGACGAGGTGCTTATGTCCTGCTTATTGGATTGATGCGCTACTTTTGTGGCGGAAAGTTACCAGTTTCAAGTTAAAAGTTTCATGTGGGGTTGCGCTTGGCCGCCCACTTGAAACTTCCCACTTGAAACAGCCTACTTGAAACTTTTAACTTGTTATGGAATCCATCGCCGACTATTTCGCAAACATCCCCTCCTCGCACCGCAGCGCGATTTTGCTGGGTGGTCTCACATTCTTTTTGCTCCTGGAGAGCGGCCTGCCTTACTACCGCACTGTTTACAAAAAAGCGGCCCATACAGGCATCAACCTCTTCTTCACGCTCACTACGGTGCTGGTCAATTTTATGATGGCCTTCATACTCCTGGGCACAGCGGATTGGGTAGTTGCTGAAAAAATCGGCATCCTCCAGTGGCTGCCGGAGATGCCGCTCTGGTTGTTTTTCGTTGTTGGATTGCTGTTGATGGATCTCGTGGGCGCCTATTTTATTCACTGGATGGAGCACCGGGTTAAATGGATGTGGCGTTTTCATTTGGTACACCACACGGATCCAAATGTAGATACCACTACCGCCAACCGACACCATCCGGGAGAGAGCATTTTTCGCTTTGTGTTCACAACACTGGGGATCATTCTAGTGGGTGCGCCGATCGGGCTGGTTTTTATGTACCAGTCGCTTTCTTTGATTTTTACGCAGTTCAACCACGCCAATATCCAATTCCCCAAATGGCTCGACAATGCCTTGAGCTGGTTCCTTGTCACTCCTGGAATGCACCGCGTACACCACCATTATACACTGCCTTACACCGATACGAATTACGGCAATATTTTCTCGGTTTGGGATCGCTTGTTCGGCACTTTTGCCCGCGTGGATAACGACAAACTTGTGTTTGGGTTAGACACGCACACTGACCCGGAGGAGCATTCCAACGTGTGGGAGTTGTTGAAAATGCCGTTTTTAAAATACCGTTCGCCGGTTGGGGCTAAGTTTGAAAATCATCCACCGGTCGAATGAAATTCGGGGTGCGACTTCAAGTCGCACCCCGAATATTTCCGAGTACTTCAAGTCGCACCCCGAATATTTCCGAGCACAAGCTTTTTCCTACAATAAATAATGCTACCTTCGCGCCCGCTTTTGAAAAAGCGAGGGGCAACGGCTTCGCCCCGAAGTGAAGTCGAAAAAAGTTTACGACAAAAAAACTCCCCGTTCCGCCCACCAAGCGGTTGAAAACCAGACACTTTACTTATGTTAGAAGAAGAAAAAGATCCAATCCAAGAAACTTCGGAGACTCCTGAGATGCATGAAACAGAAGAAACTGCTGCTGAAGTAGTTGCCGAAACTGAAGCAGTCGTGGAAGCCACTGCTGCGGAAGTGGTTGAAGAAGAAGTTGCACCTGTTGTTGAGGCTGTTGTTGAAGAAGCCGCTCCAGTGGTTGAAGAAGTTGCTCCAGTTGTAGAAGCTGTTGAAGAAGCTGCTCCAGTGGTTGAAGAAGTTGCTCCAGTAGTTGAAGCTGTTGAGCTGCTCCAGTAGTGGAAGAAGTTGCTCCAGTAGTTGAAGCTGTTGAAGAAGCCGCTCCAGTAGTGGAAGAAGAAGCTCCGAAGAAAAGAGCACGCAGCACCAAAGTAAGTGTTGCCGAAACAACAGAAGAAGTAGAAGCAATGCCAACCGCTGGCGCTTATGGCAAACGCCCTGCGGCCAATGCTGATGAGGAAGAGGACGATGATGTTACGCCCCTCCTCGAAACACTTGCTGTTGATACGGCGTTCGATGATTTCAACTGGAATCTGGACAAACGTGGCGCCATTGTTTACACCCAGCAAGAAAGGGTTACAATGCTCAAGTCTTACGACGCTGCATTGCACCAAATCGAAGAAAACCAAGTCATCAAAGGCCGCGTGAGCTCTATCAGTGGTGGTGACGTGGTGCTTGACATCAACTACAAAAGTGACGGCCTTATCGCCCTGAGCGAATTCCGCGACACACCAAATCTCGCTCCTGGCGACGATGTAGAAGTATTCGTAGAAAGCCAGGAGGACAGCCAGGGCCAACTCGGTCTTTCGCGCCGCAAAGCAAAAATCCTCCGCGCCTGGGAAAGCATCGTGGACTCGTTCAAAAACGGCACGATCATCCGCGGTTCGGTTATCAGCAAAACCAAAGGTGGTCTTATCGTGGACTGCAACGGTCTCGAAACCTTCCTTCCCGGCTCTCAGATTGACATCAAACCTGTATTGGACTATGACCAATACGTTGGCAAAATGATGGAATTCAAAGTAGTGAAAGTCAACGAGCAGATCAAAAACGCCGTGGTAAGCCACAAAGCGTTGATCGAAAGCGACCTGGCCGAACAACGCGAACAAATCCTCGGCAGCCTCGAAAAAGGTCAGGTACTCGAAGGTATCGTGAAGAACATCACCGATTTCGGTGCGTTCCTCGACCTCGGCGGCGTAGACGGTTTGCTCTACATCACCGACATCTCCTGGGGCCGTATCAACCACCCAACCGACGTGCTTGCGCTCAACCAGCGTATCAACGTGGTGGTGCTTGATTTCGACGAACAAAAGAAACGTATCAGCCTCGGCCTCAAACAACTCACCCCACATCCTTGGGAGGTATTGTCGCCAGAAGTTGGCGAAGGCTCTACCGTTACCGGTAAAGTGGTCAACATCGAAGATTACGGCGCTTTTGTGGAAATCCAACCTGGTGTCGAAGGCCTTATACACGTCAGCGAAATCACTTGGGGCAACCAAACGGTACACGCCAAGGAATTCTTCAAAATGGGTCAGGAAGTGGAAGCCAAAGTGGTCAGCATTGACCGCGGCGACCGCAAGATGTCTCTCTCTGTGAAGCAGTTGACCAACGATCCATGGAGCGACATTGAAGACCGCTTCCCGGTTGGCAGCCGTCATGACGGTATTGTGAAAAACATCACCAACTACGGCATTTTCGTTGAATTTGGCGACGGCGTAGGCGGCATGGTACACATCAGCGACTTATCCTGGACAAAGCGTTACGCGCACCCAAGCGAGTTCACGAAGCCTGGCGCTCCGCTCGAAGTAGTAGTACTCAATATTGACAACGAAAAGCGTCAAATCAGCCTCGGCCACAAGCAAATCATGGAAAACCCATGGGATGCATTCGACAGCATATTCCCTGTTGGTTCTTACCACGAGGCTACGGTGCTGAAACGCGACGACAAAGGCGCTACCTTCCAAATGCCACAAGGCATCGAAGCGTTCGCTCCGGCCAAGCACATCCGCAAGGACGATGGCAATTTACTCGACGCTGGCGAAACCGTAACGGTGAAAGTCATCGAATTCAACAAAGATGACCGTCGCCTGCTCGTTTCGCACACCCGCTACCTCGAGGATTTGAAGTACAAAGCCGAAGCAGCCGTGAAAGCCGAGCGCGTCAAAGAAGAAGGCGAAAACCAAGCCGCCATCGTAGACGTGCAGAAGAAGGTAGAGAAAGAAACCCTCGGGGATCTTTCGATCCTGGCTCAATTGCGCGAGCAGCTGGAGAACAAGTAATCAGAATTTGAAGATTGATTCGATTGATCAGATTGATTCGATTAAATGGTTACTCAAAAAATCGGACCAATCGAAAAATCGTCTTAATCAAAAAATAGGAATAGAATCCCCCGCTCCCATGTTTTGGGAAGCGGGGGATTTTTGTTTTTAGCAAATTTCTACCTTTGACCCTAAAGATTGATTCGATTATTCGATTGATTCGATTATTCGATTGGGACGATTGACCCGATTGATTTGATTGGAAACATTGTAATCAAATAATCGAATCAATCGAAAAATCGAATCAATTGTGAAACGCCAGGATATCCTCCAACGCATACTCCATTATTTCAGGCGCCATCCCTTGTGGCTGAGGTTTTTGGATTGGACAAAAACGCACTCTATGCCTGGGCTGAACCGTATCCCCTTGTACAACCTGGCAATCTTCATTTATGATGAAGTCAAAGAAGATACCCTCGTGACGCGGGCCAACAGTATGGCGTTCAGTTTTTTCCTTTCCATATTCCCCGGCCTCATCATGCTGATTTCACTATTGCCGTATTTCCCGATCAGCATGGATTTTTTTGGCACCCTTCAAGCGTCTATCAAGCAGATTATTCCGGGTACTGCAGGGGATATGATTTTCAAAACCATCAAAGACATCGCTACCATTCAGCGGAGCAGTGTGCTTTCTTTCGGCTTTTTCCTCGCTATTTGGTTTTCCTCCAACGGCATGATGTCCATGATGAGCGGATTGGAAAAGGACTACCCGACCACTTTTAAACAAAGGGGCGATTTTCGCAAACGCCTGATTTCCATTCAATTGACCTTTCTGGTAGCCTTGGTTTTGGTGGCCTCTATGCTACTTATCATTATGGGAAATACGATTTTAGGCTTTATTTTTGAGTATTTCAGGGTGGATTACCTGACCGAGATTGGTTTTTCGATGCTCCGCTGGCTGGCAGTATTCCTATTGTTTTACAGCACCTTTTCCACCATATACCGTTTTGGTTCTTCCACCTGGCGGCCTATCCCGTTTTTTAACTCCGGCGCTACACTCGCGATGTTGCTTTCCATCCTCACGTCCTGGGGATTTTCCTTTTACGTGGATAATTTCGGCAGTTACAACAAACTGTATGGCTCCATCGGAACGCTCATTGTGCTGATGATCTGGATCCAGTTGAACTGCATGATCCTGCTCATCGGCTTCGAACTTAATGCTGGAATTGCGGTATTGCGCGACAGGAGGCAGGCGATTAAAGAGGAGGTGGAGATATCGGGGAATTGAATCTCAATGGCACACTGATTTGACAGATTAAACCGATTTTCACGGATTTTAAATCTGTTCTTATCCGTAATATCTGTGAAATCCGTGTGCCATTTATTGCAAAAAATAAACCTTTCTGCCACGCTCACGTTTTCCGCCACATGATAGATGTTCAGAAAATCCGCAGCCTCGGTGACTTGAAAAAAAGCGGCTACCAGCCCCGCTCCATCAAAGACGAACTCCGCGCCAACCTCCTTCAAAAAATTCACAGCAAAGCCGACATTTTCCCCGGTATTTATGGATTTGACGACACCGTGTTGCCCGACGTGGAACGCGCCGTACTCAGTCGCCACAATATCCTGCTGCTTGGCCTGCGAGGCCAAGCCAAAACGCGCATTGCCCGGATGCTCGTCAACCTGCTCGACGATTATATCCCCGTAGTGGCCGGCAGTGAACTCAACGATGACCCACTCGCACCCATCAGTCGCTGGGCAAAAGATTTGATCGCTGAAAAAGGCGACGACACCCCCATAGATTGGCTGCACCGCGACGAACGCTATATCGAAAAATTGGCCACCCCCGACGTGAGTGTTGCCGACTTGGTTGGAGACGTGGACCCGATCAAAGCCGCCAATCTCCGCTTGCCCTACTCAGATGAACGCGTGATTCACTTCGGTTTGATTCCACGTGCGCACCGTTGTTTGTTCGTTATCAACGAATTACCCGATTTGCAAGCCCGCATTCAGGTATCACTTTTTAATGTGCTTCAGGAAGGCGATATGCAAATCCGGGGCTTCAAACTCCGCCTGCCTCTGGATGTTGAATTCATATTCACCGCCAACCCGGAAGACTATACCAACCGGGGCAGCATTATCACCCCGCTCAAGGATCGCATCGAAAGTCAAATTACCACGCACTATCCTACCGAGATCGAAATCGGACGGAAAATTACCGAGCAGGAAGCCCGAATCAGCCCGGAGCAACGCAACAACATTCAGGTGCCCGATGTGCTGAAAGACCTGATCGAAGAAATCGCTTTTGCTGCCCGCGATTCGGAATTTGTGGACAAAAAAAGCGGCGTGAGCGCGCGCCTCACCATCGCGGCATACGAGAATCTTTACTCTGCCGCCGAACGTCGTATGCTCCGCAATGGAGAGAAGAAAACCACTGCACGCATCACCGACTTCTGGGGTGTGGTACCTGCCATTACGGGAAAAATTGAAATGGTGTACGAAGGCGAACAGGAAGGCCCGCATTCAGTGGCGTTGCACCTTATTGGTCAAGCGGTCAAAAAGGTGTTTTTGCAATATTTCCCCAACCCCAATAAGTTAAAAAAGGGCCAGGAACGCGATCCTTATGGTGTGTTGAAAGCCTGGTTTTCAGCAGGGAACGTGGTGGATTTGATGACAGAATTGGATGCCAAAAAATTCACCCAAATATTGGAGGGAGTGGCTGGTTTGAAGAAAATTGCGGAAGATTCTAAAACGCCCAATGCCGAATTACAGACCTACATGGAACTGGTGCTGCACGGCCTTTCAGAATTCGATGTGTTGAGCAAATCGTTTGTGCAGACGCGCTGGGTGTTCAAAGACCACCTGACAGGGGCCTTGGACGATGATGGGGATGACACGGATTTGAGGGGGATGTTTAATTGAATTGACTGCATAGGGGAACTCTCCAACCCTTTACCGAGTTTTGTGCCCGGCTTGAAGGCAAAGCGTGTCTGACGCTTTCTTACCGATTGCGCGAAATGAATTTCGCGCCACCACTTATGCAAATAGGAACCGTCATCAAATCCACAGGTAGTTGGTACAACGTCCGCCTCAACGACAGCGGCCAAGAGCTGAAATGCCGTATTGTCGGCAAATTCAGGCTCGACGACATCCCCCTCACCAACCCGGTGGGCGTGGGAGATCAGGTAGAAGTACACCCTGAAGGCGCAGCAGAGGGCCTTATCAAAAAGATACTGCCACGCCGCAACTACGTCATACGCCAATCGCCGCGCCGAAAACACGACCTGCATCTGCTCGCTGCCAACATTGACCAGGCTATACTGATCGTCACGGTTGTAGAGCCTATGCTTAAACCCGGGTTCATTGACCGATTCATTGTCATGATCGAGCGCGACGATATACCCGTCACCATCGTGTTTAACAAAGCCGATTTGTACGACCAAAAGGACATGGAACGGTACGAAGAAATGAAAGCCCTGTACGAAGGAATTGGTTATCCCTGCCTGCTTACCTCTATAGTTAGCGGACTAGGATTGGAGGAATTGAGGGCCATCCTGAAAGACAAAACCACCCTCATGAGCGGCCAATCGGGCGTTGGGAAAAGCACCCTGGTGAACGCCATTCAACCCCAACTCGAACTCCGCACGGGCGAAATCAGCGGCTACTCCGGCAAAGGCCAGCATACCACCACTTTCGCTGAAATGTTTCCGCTCAGTTTCGGTGGCAATCTCATTGACACGCCGGGGATCAAGGTATTGGGCTTCAACTATAAAGACAAAACCAATATCGCCCACAGCTTCCGCGAATTCTTCAAACTTTCGCCTCAATGCCGTTTTGGCGGTGCATGCCTCCACCAAACCGAACCTGGCTGTGCCGTACAAGCCGCACTCGAACGCGGTGAAGTCAGCGAACTGCGCTACACCCACTATCTCACCCTTTTAGATGAAGTAGATGAACAGAATTATTGGGATCGGAAGAAGGTCGGGATTTGAGTATGATGAATGAACGATTCACGATTGAATAGTTCATTCATCATAGTTCCTACTTTATCGTTGGGAATTAACCACAATTTGAATCACTTCCGTACGATTGTCCTTCAATGTTGTTTGAAGAAAATAAACGCCAGCAGGCAAATGTCCGACGGGCAACTCCACAGCGGATTCATTGTCATATCTGATGGTTTCGACCAATGACCCATTCACGTTTGTTACCTGAATGGAAGTAATGAAAGACTTTTCGGACGTGATACTGATCTTGTCATACGCCGGAATAGGAAAAGCCATCAGGCTATTACCAGGCCCGTTCGGCTGACTGCTGCCGACAGTGGCAGATTTGATTTCCCAAAGCCCCCAGGTATTGCTCAACCACAAGCTGTTGCCGTTTTTGTCCAGCGTAAAACTAAAATTCTGAGACGTTGGAAAGCCATCCGGAGCAGCCGGGAAATAATAATTGATGCCGCCAAATACTACATGCATACCCTTGAATAATTCACCCAGATATACCGTCCCCGCCATATCAACCCCTACACTTTGAAGTGTTTTGCCCGAAAACCAGGCAATACTGTCCAGTTAACCCCATCGAAAGAGGCCGCGCCTTTTGCTGAATAACTTGAGGTAGTCCAGACTTTTTGGTTGTGATCAATAAAAACGTCCTCCAACTCGTCATCGGAACCTCCGAAAATTTGACTGGAATTATAAACGGTCCAAAGCCCGTTGTGAATTTTTACCAGTCTCGAATCATTGACCACCCAAATGGCTCCGTCTGCCGATTGTTCGATATCACTAATTAAGTTGCTCACCAATTGCGAGTTTGCTTCCGTAAAAATGTCCCAGACATTGTTTTTGATGCGGACCAGCCCACCATACGTTGCTACCCAAAGTTCCTGATGAATGGTATCATACACCAGAGCACGGATATCATCCGAAGGCAGTCCGGAATTGGCTTCGGTAAACTGAGTCCAGTTGTTCCCTTCCTTTTTGAACAGGCCATCGCCAAACGAGCCAATCCAAAGCGTTGATTGGTGATCCAGAGCAATCCCGCGATTGTTACTGGTAGCATTGGGGATTTTGGATTTTGTCCAGACGGAGCCATTGTAAAAAGAGTAGGTTCCGTTGCTGCCAACACACCAGAGATTGCCGTCTTTTAGCAACGATGTTTTAAAATTCGTTGCCCAAGATGGATTCAGGGCACTATGAAAGGTTTTATCGAAAACGAGTTGGGCCTGCCCCTTTTGCAAGCTGGCCAGAACGGCCAAAAGAAGCATGGTGTAGTGTAGTAGTTTGTGTTTCATGAATTTGTATTTGTAAAGTGGTTAATAGTCTGTTGGCTTGCTCGTCATCTTGAATTTTAGCATCGAATTTGTTCCAAACCAAAGGCATCAAGTAGCGATTTTAGAGCGTGCAAAGAACCGATAAATTTTCCGCATCGGTTTTGTCAAACCAGATTGAACTTAGCTTTGCAGAGATTGGTTGGCATGAACTTCAACTTTAAGGCATTATCTGCCGTTTCTTTGTGTTTGAAATGACCGACACCGACGCATTCATCCAAAATCTCCGCGAGCGCCTGGCTGCCCCACTACCAGGTCGCGAAGCCCAGTATAAAATGGCATTCGCCCACCGCGTGGAGGAACTCCAACGCAGGCTTAATCCGCCCGACAACGCCAAAACAGGCTGCGTACTCCTTGCGCTTTGGCAAGAACTGGATGTCTGGCACACGGCGCTTATTCGACGCACCGAGAATCCCCGTGATCGTCACAGCGGGCAAATCAGTTTTCCCGGCGGTCGGCACGACGAGGGCGACGGCAGTTTTGTTTACACGGCGCTTCGCGAAGCCAATGAAGAAATAGGCATAGTGACCGATCAAGTGGAAATATTGGGAGAAATGACCGACCTCTACATCCCCGTCAGTAATTTTGTGGTGCGCCCCTTTGTGGGCTTGCTGAAAGAACCTCCCGCATTTCAATTGCAGCCCGGAGAAGTCGAACAGGTGTTCGTGCCCACACTCACCCATTTTCAAGACCCTGCCTCGCGCAGCACTGCAGATGTAATGGTCGGCGGCCAATTATTGGTGAGAGAAGTGCCTTGTTTTATAGTCGAAGACCGACCGGTTTGGGGGGCAACGGCCATGATTCTTTCCGAGTTTTTAGCATTAATTTCCTGATGCGCCACACGGCCACTTATTCGATTGACGACCTGGTGTTTTGGAAAAAACAACTGCTTTATTGGGCAGCAGGGCATGAATTGGGGGTTTATTTGGATAGTAATACCATTGCAACCTCGGAAGCCTTTGAAGGCTTCCGAGGTTGGGAATGCCTTGCAGCTGCCGATGCTATCGAAGTGCTGGAAGCCAATTCGGGCAATGCTTTTGAGCAATTGAGGGCATTTTATGAGGAGAAGCGTGACTGGCTGTTCGGGTTCTTTTGTTATGATTTAAAAAATGAGGTAGAACAACTTACCAGCAAGCATTTTGATGGGATTGGATTGCCTGATTTGGGCTTTTTCAGACCTGAGACCGTCGTGGGAATTAAACCTCGTAGGTCTTCGAAGACCTACGAGGTTTCGATTATGCTCGAGATACAGACTTGGAACCGTGAACCGGATGTGGTTTTCCAAGAAATAAAAACAGCAAACCATCTCTCCCAAAAACAGGAAAATCCAGGTGTCAAACTCCAGCCGCGAACCTCAAAATCCGACTACCTGGACACTGTAGAAGCCATTCGCCAACACATAGCTGGCGGGGATATTTACGAGATGAATTTTTGCCAGGAGTTTTTTGCAGAAAACGTGCCGCTCGACCCCGTGGCGGTTTTTGAACGCCTGAATGCAATTGGGAAAGCCCCATTCGCTACTTTTTTGCGTTGGCGCGACCGTTATTTGCTCTCTGCAAGCCCGGAGCGGTTTTTGAAAAAAATGGGGCAAAAACTAATCACTCAACCCATCAAAGGCACACGGCGGCGCGGAAAAACGCCCGAAGAAGACGAACAAATTTGGCAAGCGCTTGCCGCAAGTGAAAAGGACCGTTCCGAAAATGTCATGATCGTGGATCTAGTGCGCAACGACCTCTCCCGCAACTGCCTGCCGGGCTCGGTGGTTGTGGAGGAACTCTGCGGCGTTTACTCATTCGCCACGGTGCATCAGATGATTTCTACGGTTAGTGGCACACTTCCCGCCGAGACGCATTGGCTTGACGCCTTGCGCGATTGTTTCCCAATGGGAAGCATGACGGGCGCGCCCAAGATCATGTCCATGGAACTCATAGAACGGTATGAGCGCACCCGACGCGGCTTGTATTCTGGAGCAGTTGGTTACTTCGCACCTGATGGCGATTTTGATTTCAATGTGGTGATTCGCAGCATTTTGTACAATGCCGTTACGCGCTATGTTTCAGCGCAGGTGGGCGGGGCGATTGTGTACGACTCGGTGCCTGAAGAGGAATACGAGGAGTGTATGGTGAAGGCGGAGGCGATGATGCGGGCTTTGTCGCCGTTTTAACGTCGGAAGCGTTTAAACCCTTCCGACGTTTTTGTTAAATCGTAAATTTACGATAAATTTTCTTTCCAAAATTTGGCGCTCTCAAAATCCATCGTATCTTTGCGATGAATTACAGCAAACACATTATGGCCACCCATAAAAAAGAAGCTTTCGGGCAAGACGAACAAGACCTTGCGGAGCTCGCCAAAGCGCTCGCACACCCGGCTCGGATCGCAATCTTGAAAGAACTGGCCAAGCGCAACACCTGCATTTGCGGCGAGATTGTGGAAGTGTTGCCCCTGGCACAAAGCACCGTGTCGCAACACCTCAAAGAACTGCAACAAGCCGGACTGATTCAAGGCACCGTGGAAGGTGTAAAATCGTGTTACTGTATCAATCGCGAAGCCTTTCAAAAATTCGAGCAGATGTTGAAATCGTTTTTTGTAAGCACAGCTGGTCAACAGTGCTGCTGAGCAAGTTTAGGCTATTTTTTTGATCAAAACCATCGTCTTTTTACGATAAAGCCCCCAAATCACCGCATCACCCCTCCTTCGCTACGGCTACGGCGGGTAAAAATTCAACAACCAAACAATTTAAGCTATGCAAACTGCTGAACAGATCAAAACCGTCGTCCGGGAAAAATACTCGGAAATCGCCCTACAAGACAAGGGCTGCAACGAAGCCTCCTGCTGCGGTGTCGGCACACCTGGCACTTACACGATTATGGCCGATTCCTACACCGAACTCGAAGGCTACAATCCCGATGCCGACTTGGGCCTAGGCTGTGGACTTCCCACCCAATTTGCCCATATCCAAGCGGGCGACACGGTGCTCGACCTCGGCTCCGGAGCTGGAAACGATGCATTTGTGGCACGTGCGGAAACAGGTGCAACAGGCAAGGTCATCGGAGTGGATTTCACCCCAACCATGATTCGTCGCGCCCGTGAAAATGCTGAAAAGTTGAATTTTCACAACGTTGAGTTCCGTCAGGGCGACATTGAGGACTTGCCGGTTTCAGACAATTCCGTGGACGTGGTGGTGAGCAATTGTGTACTCAATCTCGTGCCAGATAAACCCAAAGTTTTCAATGAAATCAAGCGCGTGTTGCGCCCCGGCGGGCATTTCAGCATTTCGGATATAGTGCTTGTAGGCGAATTGCCCGATGCGCTCCGCAACGCCGCCGAGATGTACGCGGGCTGTGTGTCAGGAGCGATTCAAATGGATGATTACCTCGACATCATTCGCCAAACGGGTTTTGAAAACCTGAAAGTTCAGAAGCAAAAACCGATTTTGATTCCGGATGATATTCTGCTCGAATACTTGTCGCCAGAAGAATTGAAAGCATTTGTGGCTTCTAAAACGGGCATATTCAGTGTGACGGCGTACGCAGAAAAACCGGGCGGCGATCCTGCCAACAAGACAGTTCGGGCCGAAAAACGCAAAATTGAAATGCGTAATCTGGCATCTGAGGCGGGTAAAGCCTGTTGTGCGCCGGGGAGTGGGTGTTGCTGATAAACGTAAAGTTTATTGGAAACACATAGGCACAGTAGGACACATAGTCCTGATTTTCAACACTATGTGTCCTATTGTGCCTATGTGTTTCAAATAATCTTATATTCATATCCTACTATGTCTCTTTTTACAAAAATCCTATTCCCCTCCCTTTTCCTACTCGTTTCTTTAATCCAAAATCTGAATGCCCAGGTATTCTATGGTCAGGTGACGGATATAAAGGAAGTGCCGCTCCCCGGTGCTACCATAGTATGGACCGGAACGACTATCGGCGCCCGGACGGACGAAAATGGGGAGTTCGCACTGCCCTATCCACGAGACACGGCTCAAAAAACGCTGTATCTGACTGCTATTTTTGGAGGCGCTCGCGATACCTTCCAAATTGATGATTTGGGCAGCTATTGGACCCTTGCTATGTCCGCTACAGTGACCTTACAAGAAGTAACCGTGCGGGATGAGGTCACTGGGGCGTTTGTTTCTGTTCTACAGCCTGTTAAGACCGAAATCATCAATCGCGCTGAACTTCGCAAGGCCGCTTGCTGCGACCTCGCAGGCTGTTTTGAAACCCAAAGCACGGTGCAGCCTACCACCACCAATATCCTCACCAATGCCAAAGAGTTGCGCATCCTTGGACTAAGCGGGGTGTACAACCAAGTGCTGGTGGACGGTCTTCCGACGATTCAGGGACTCACGTACACCTATGGCACCGGCACCATTCCAGGCAGTATGCTGGAGAATATCTGGGTGGTGAAGGGCGCGAATTCCGTGCTTCAGGGCTATGAGGGTATGGTCGGACAAATCACCGTATTCCCCCGCGAAGGCGGTATTGCTGAGCCTGTTACGGCCGATGTATTGGTAAACAGTTTTGGCGAAAAACACCTGAACGCCGCATTCGCTACTAAAAAAACGAAGTGGACCAATTATCTCGCGCTCCATACCTCTTTGCCCGGCGGCAAATGGGATCGGGATGACGATAATTTTCTGGACCTGCCACTACTTACCCGATATTCCGCTTACAACAAATGGCGTTATCGAAAGGAAAATGAAAACGGGCTGAGTGCCTTCATTGGAGCAAGATATGTGCATGAAAAGCGCATTGGCGGACAAGAAAATTTTGACCCAAAAACCGATGAGGGAACCGCCAACGCCTACGGCCAAACGGTGCGTTTCCAGCAACCCGAAATTTTTAGCAAAACAGGTTGGCGCTTTGATACCAACAACAAGATTTCTCTGTTGGCATCTTTTGTAGCCCAAAACCAAAATTCCTGGTTCGGCCTGACACAATACGACGCCGACCAGCGTCATGCCTACGCCAACCTGCAATACGAACTTTTTTGGGGCAAAAACAAAACGCAGGAATTGAAAACTGGCATCAGTTTCCGGCATTTTATCCTCCAGGAAACCATTGGTTTTGCGACCCCAGATACCCTGAGGCGCAGTTTTGCGGGAGACTATCGCCGTGAAGAAAACATCCCCGGCCTTTTTGCCGAAAACACCTTTCATTTTCAGGACGATCGCTGGGTTTGGGTGGCCGGGATTCGTGCAGACCATCACAACACTTTTGGCTGGTATGCTACACCCCGAACCATGTTGCGTTTCAACCCAAACCCCAATCTGGACTTGCGCGGAAGCATCGGAACGGGCTGGCGCACGGTCAATCTTTTTCCAGAAAACATCGCTTTATTGGTTGGCAGCCGCGATATAGTCTTTGCCGAAACCTTGCGCCCCGAACGCGCCTGGAATGCTGGCATCAATGCCACGCGCCGTTTCAAAATCGGCAAAATGAGCATGACTGCCACCGCCGATCTTTACCACACGCGGTTTCAGAACCAGTTTTTCCCGGATTACGACAGCGACCCAAACCAGGCCATTATTGCAAATTTTACAGGAGTATCCCGGAGCAACGGGTTGCAACTGGAACTCAGTGCCGCCTGGAGCCGCCGGGTAGAACTGCGCACGGCCTATAATTTCCTCGATGTTTACCGGCAGCAAAACGGCGAAAAAGTACTGCTGCCCTTCAATCCACGCCACAAAGTGCTAGGAGTGGCCACCTTCCGCACACCCGGCGAGCGTTGGCAATTCGACGCCAACCTGCACTGGTATGGCCAACAACGCCTGCCCGATACGCGCCTCAATCCCGAAAACCTGCGTCGCCCGGATTATTCCAAAGCCTACTCGGTGGCGGGGGTGCAAATCCGTCGTGCCCTGCGTCGTTTTGACTTGTTTGCGGGTTGTGAAAACCTGTTTGATTTCCGGCAGCGTCGCCCGATTCTGGGTTGGGAACAGCCGTTTGCCCGTGGTTTCGACCCTTCGTTTGCGTGGGGCCCTACTCGCGGAAGGGAGTTTTATGTAGGCTTTAATTTCAAAATTGAAAAGAAAAATGAGCAAAACTGAACTCATGCTCGCCCTCTGGGAAGAAGGCCGCACCCGGCTGACTAATTTGCTACCGGGCATCACCCCGGCTGATTTACAGCGTCGCCTGCACCCACAATCCAATTCCTTGGGTTGGTTGCTCCGGCACATCGGCGAAGTGGAGCATCTTTTTGCCAAAAATGTATTTGGCGAACCCATCGAAGTGCGGGCTTCCACTATCGGTCCAATGGCAAAAGATCATGGTCAATTTACAGATTTGGAGGAGTTGCTAACGCATTTGGAGGATGCCCACCGGGTATTGCGATCTGCATTTGAAAAACAAAGCGACGCGGATTGGGAGGAGTATATTGAAACGAAAGAATTCGGTCGAAAGACTAAGGCCGAAGCGTTGGCAAGGATTTCAACCCACACAGCCTGGCATAGCGGACAGATTTCGTTGATTTTGAAATATGGAGGGTAGCAGTTTGTCGGAGAACACCTTAGGCATAAATACAGGTTAAATCTGGGATAAAACCACCCAACACACCACAAAGGGGCGGGGGGGCGGATATCCAATATAAAAAACACATTTTTGGGGGGGGCGGGGGGCGAAGCGGCGCGACAACCCCCCCCCCCCCCCATTCCTTTTTTTTTTTTTGGGGTTTTAAAAGGGGGGGGCCCCCCCCGCGGCCCCAAAACATCGATTTCAAAGCCGTTATAACCCGCGGCAATAAATCAATTTAAAAATGAACAAGACGGATACCACAGCCCCAAAACGACTCGGTTTTCTCGACCGCTACCTCACCCTCTGGATCTTTGCCGCCATGTTTATCGGCGTAGGCATGGGGTATTTTGTTCCCGGCACCGCCGACTTTATCAATCAATTTCAAAGGGGCACTACGAACATTCCGATTGCCATTGGATTGATCCTGATGATGTATCCGCCTTTGGCCAAAGTGAAATACGAGGAGTTGCCGAAAGTATTCCAAAACAAGCGTGTTCTGGGACTTTCCCTGGTGCAAAACTGGCTGATTGGACCTGCACTGATGTTTATTCTGGCCATCGTGTTTTTACAGGATAAACCGGAATATATGGTTGGACTGATCATGATCGGCATAGCCCGTTGTATAGCTATGGTGATCGTCTGGAATGATCTGGCCAAGGGCGACAATGAATACGTGGCAGGTTTGGTGGCGCTCAACAGCGTATTTCAGGTGCTTTTTTACAGTGTGTATGCCTGGTTTTTTGTGACCATTTTGCCGCCCTTGTTTGGCATTAAAGGCATGGAAGTCGATGTCAGTATTGGCCAGATCGCAGAGAGTGTTTTCATCTATTTGGGCATACCGTTTATCGCAGGTATGATTACGCGCTACACCTTGCTAAAAAGTAAAGGCAAGGAATGGTATGAGCAGGTGTTCATTCCGAAGATCAGCCCGATCACGCTCATTTCCTTGTTGTTCACCATCGTGGTGATGTTCAGTTACAAGGGCAATCTGATCGTGCAAATCCCCATGGATGTAGTGCGGATTGCGATTCCATTGATCTTCTACTTCGTCATCATGTTTTTCAGCGCCTTTTTCCTGGCCAAACGTGCCGGGGTGGATTATGCCAAAAGCACTTCGCTGGCTTTCACCGCCGCAGGCAACAATTTTGAATTGGGTATTGCCGTAGCGATTGCCGTTTTCGGGATTAATTCCGGGGTAGCATTTGCAGCGGTGATTGGTCCGCTCATCGAGGTTCCGGTGCTGATATTATTGGTTAATGTGGCCTTGAAGCAACAAAGGAATTTCAAATAAAAAGCCACGAATTGCACTAATTTTCACTAATTAGCTATCAAACCCCTCTAAATTAGTGGAAATTAGTGCAATTCGTGGCAACCCATCCTCTCATTTTTTTTCTATGAAAATCGCGCTTTTCTCTGACATTCACGCCAATCTCCCGGCTCTCGAAGCCTTTTTCAAGGATGTGGAGCAACGCCAGCCCGACCAGATTTTCTGTCTTGGCGACCTGGTTGGCTACAACATCTGGCCCAACGAGGTCATTCAGGAAATTCGCAAACGCGGCATCCCGACTATTGCCGGGAATTATGACTATGGAATAGGCCGCGCCACCGACGATTGCGGCTGCGCATACAAAACCGACGACGAAAAAGCCAACGGCGCAGTGTCCATTTCCTTTACCAACCAGATCGTACAACCTGCTGAACGTCAGTACCTTCGGGAATTGCCTAAACATATCCGGGTCGATTTGGAAATGCAGGAAGGCGAGCCTATTTCGCTATTGCTCGTACACGGCAGCCCACGCAAAATCAACGAATATTTGTTTGAAGACCGGGAGGAGAAAAGCATGTTGCGCATCCTCGAAAGCGCCAATGCTGACATTCTTTGTTTTGGCCACACCCACAAGCCGTATCACCGCGTACTTAATTCGGGCACAGATGCCGAGCCGCATTTTCGTCACGCAATCAACATCGGTTCGGTTGGAAAACCCAAGGACGGCGATCCGCGCGGCGGCTATGTTCTGGTGGAACTGGACGAGCACAGCAATTTGAAAAACGAAAACAGCATCCGGGTGGAGTTTGTCCGCTTTGAATACGATGTGGAAAAAGCGGCTAAAGCAGTAGAGAACAGCCCCTTGCCGAACGCGTATGCGACGGCATTACGGGTAGGAAAATAATAAACAGGTACCAACTTCCAAGGGTCTAGGGGCAAACATGAGTCACCCAGAACTTTGTAACAATATAAAATCGTCAAGTAAAAACATCAAAAAAGCACTGCTTTTCCCCATGTAGCGTAATTTGAACCACAAAAGGCACAAAAGAACACAAAAGCCCGTATCGTGCTACTTATGTGCTCTTTTGTGGTTCAATGTCAAGTTTGATGTTGCAACGGAACGGATCATTAATGTTATAAAATTCGGGGTGACTCATGTTTTTACCTGATCCAAAACAGACTTTTTACATCCATTTCGAAAGAAAGCGAATCAATTCTGCGCGCAATTCATTGAACATTTTCTCGAATACTTCCAGGTTATCGCGTTGTTCCGGGTGATCTGGAAATTTTTGATGATCAATAGCCGTTGGATTGTGCTTTACGGCTGCTTCAAGACGTGATTCGTGACCCCTGATATCATGGCCCAGAATATCTATCTGCTCTTTCTGAATGATCAGCTGATTTTGAAAACGTTCAACCATAGCGAGCACTTCTTTGGAAGTATTCTTTTGGGCTATTTCCGAAATCCGTTTGGCCATGATCGAAAGTTCATCTTTGTAAAACAAGAGCTTATTCAACCAGGTTTTATGCTCTTCGTGCAATTGGTAAATTGTCTTTTGACTGTCCATTTTGTTGACGTTTTTGTGTAATGATAATGTACCACAAACGTCCTATCATTGCCTATATAGAAACATGACAGCGGTCACTTCAAAGGATGATTTACCAACAAGCGGCAGCGTTTTTATCGCGCCAAATACCCTCCATCAACCGGATAATAACTGCCTGTAACAAAAGAAGATTTATCGCTGCTTAACCACAAAATCAGTTCTGCGACTTCTTCACTTTTACCCAGACGGCCAATTGGATGAAGTGCCACAAGCATCTTTTCATTTCGGCATCCAAGGCATCTAACAATGGCGTTTCAATGAATCCCGGGCCTACTGCATTTATTCGAATGTTCTGTGCGGAATATTCAATCGCTGCGGTTTGTGTGAGTCCAATAATGCCGTGTTTAGCAGCAGCATAACCAGCAGAGCCTCCGAAACCTACGGAACCCAAAATAGAAGAAATATTCACGATACTCCCGCTTCCGTTTTTGAGCATGGCCTGTATCTGGTATTTCATGCCGTAAAACAGGCTATTTAGGTTAATGGATATTACCTTCTGCCATCCTTCAATGCTCATGTCAGCCGTTGGGTTTATTTCGCCTCCTATCCCTGCGTTGTTCACCGCAATGTCCAATTTCCCATACGTTTTGACCGCGAAATTCACCAGGGCTTCCATCTCTTCGGGTTTGGAAACATCTGTTTTAAAAAACGATGCCTTCCCCCCTGTAGCGGATATTTCCTTGGCAACAGTGATGCCTTCGGCCTCTTGGATATCTGAGATGACAACATTGGCGCCTTCTTTTGCAAATAATGCTGCGGTAGCTTTCCCTATTCCTGAAGCCGCTCCTGTGATGATTACTGTTTTGTTTTTCATGGTAATAAATGTTTCATGTTTTTGCAAAGTTCGAGGTGTTCCCAAGATCAGTTGATACACAATTCGTGGAAACTGTTGTATAATTTACTGGCTTTTCTGCCAGTTTTCTAAAATTGCAGTTCGGAACAGCCCCCACTCCGCAATTTTTTCGTGACAAACCGACTTGTTGTGCAACCTCGCACCTTAACATTTGTCACTACTATTGCCTTACAAAATGGACGCCACACAAACGCACCGCGACCTTATTGAACGCTGCCGGGAAGGCCGACGTGATGCTCAGTTCGAGCTGTATCGTTTGTATTCCCGCGCGATGTATAACACCGCGTTGCGCATGGTGCGCCATCCACACGATGCGGAGGACCTGTTGCAGAGTGTTTTTGTGGAGGTTTTTACCAAGTTGGAGTCCTTCCGGTACGAGAGCAGCATTGGCGCCTGGATAAAGCGAATAACCGTGAATAAATGCATTAACTTCCTGAAAAGCAGGAAGTTAGCCTTGACAGAGCTGACCGCATCCCATGATCGGGCAGAGGTTTCAGAGCCAGTGCAGGAGCCTGTTTGGTCGGTAGAAAAAATCAACCGCGCCATCGAGGGCTTGCCGGACGGATACCGGGTGGTGTTCAGCCTCTATGCAATAGAAGGCTACGATCACGAAGAAATTGGGCAGATTTTGGGGGTCACAGAGGCCACTTCAAAATCGCAGTATAGCAGGGCGAAAGCGAGGTTGAGGGAAATGCTGGCTTGATGTTTATTTGAGGAGTTGGGGATTTGGTTATTTGTTTGACCTGGCTTGGAATTCCTCGCCGCCCTGTGAAGAGATCCAGCTCTGGCCCAAATATCCCCAAATCCACAAATAACCAAATCCACAAAAAATGACCGACTCACTAAACATATTCATCCAAAAACATCGCGACGCATTCGACGCGGCGGTGCCGGGCGCTCATGGATGGCCGGGCTTGGAACGTATGCTCGAACGGCTACCCGATTCCGATGTTCTGGAACGTCAAATAATGTGCGACCGGGTGCTGTTGGATACCGCGATGCCTTCCGATCTGGTGTGGGCAGGCATCGAGAAAGATTTAGACCGACTGACTCAACACACTGACCTTGAATCTTTTATCCACCAAAACCGCGAAGCCTTTGATGCCGAAATGCCCAGTGGACAAGCTTGGGAAAATATCTCACAGAGCCTGCCCAAACCAAAGGCAATAAAAGTGCATATAGGCTGGCAACGCTCCATCATGCGCATTGCAGCCTCCTTAGTGCTTTTGGTCGTTGGTATTGGCGGAGGCATCTGGTACGAACGGCAAGGCGGCCACCCATCAGGGATGGCAATGAGCGAAGTTTCGGGGGAATACGCTGAATTAGAACAGTTTTACCAGCGTGGCATTTCTGTGAAGCAGGAAAAACTGGCAACCTTCACAGGCAACCAAGCCGCTGAAGTAGGCGAAGATTTGGAACAACTGGACGTGATCATGGAACAGCTTCAACTGGAATTGGCAAATGTGCCGCCAGGAAACCGCGAGCAGGTAGTGCGTGCCATGATTAATAATTATAAGGCCAAAATGGCCATTCTCCAAAGGGTTTTGGAACATCTGGAGAAATCAAACAACGGTGGCGACAACAGTAAACAAAGCAATGGAATCAAAAACATTTAAACCGATAGTCATGGCCAGCAATAGAGCGACCATACTTCTGTGCCTCTTTCTGGGGCAAACATTCGCCGTGTGGGCGACCGGGCCGGCGCAGGAATTCACCAAAACCATTAACCGGGAGTTTGGTACTTCCACCGACGGCACTACCGCCCTGTACAACAAGTACGGCGACGTGAAAGTAAAAACCTGGCAAAACAACTCCGTAAAAATTGATGTGACCATCGTGGTGAACGCGAAAACCCAGCGGGAAGCCGATGAAGCCTTTAAAAACCTAAACGTAAACTTTATCAACACCTGGGGTTATGTGAAGGCGGAAACTATGATTGCCGAAGCGATGAATTATGGAGGCGTTTTCTGGTGGCCTGCCAAAACCTGTGGCGACGACTTCAAAATAAACTATGAAGTCTGGATGCCCGCCACCAACCAATTGGACTTGAAAAACAAGTACGGAAATGCCTGGGTAGCTGCTCTGAAGGGCAAACTCATCGCCGAAATCAAGTACGGCGAACTCCGCACAGAAGCCATCAGCAACGATGTAGACATTGATTTAGGCAGCAGCAAAGCCTGGCTTGCTCGGGTAAACAACCTCTCCGGCCACTCCAGTTACAGCGCTCTGAACGTGAGCGAAGCCAATGATATTCAGTTGGATACGAAGTATTCGGAGACCAGAGTGGACAAGGCCAACAATCTGCGCATCACTTCAAAATTCGACGATTTTAACTTTGGCAATATCGAAGAACTGCGTCTCCAAACCAAATACGCCAATTTGAAAAGTATCAGCATCCGTACCGCTTATATCACAGCACAGTACTCGGATATGGGATTTGCCGCAGTGCGCGAAGGCATTGATGCGGACATGTGTTATGGGACGCTCGGTATCAATGCATTGAGCCGCAATTTTTCTAATGTGAATGTGGTAGGAAAATACACCGGGGTCACTGTAGAAATAGAACGGGGCGCCAACTACCGTTTTGATGCAGAGGTGAATTACGCCGATGCCCACGTGCCCAATGCTGCAACAGTGAAAAACCGCAGCGATTCCGGGGAGCGTGAAACCTTGGTAGGCTATCTCGGCAGCGAGAGTGCCAAAGGGCTGGTGAAGGCGAGGCTTACCTATGGAGATTTTGTGATAAAGTGATTTAAACAGGAAAACTGCAAAAACCTGAAAACCGCAAAATATAAAACTGAGAGGGGTTTGCACTCGATAATCTTATCATTATTGAGTGCAAACCCCTCTTAATTTTAAATTTTGCGGTTCTCCGGTTTTAAATTTTGCGGTTTTATATAAAGATCAAAACCCTCGTCCATCTGCGCTGTTTCAGGGCCTTATGAATTCAAAAGAACGCCTGCTGCTCATTGCCCTTGCTGCTGTAAATTTCACCCACATCATGGACTTTATGATCATGATGCCCTTGGGTCCGCAGCTCATGGACCTGCTGAAAATCAACCCACAACAATTCAGTTTGGCCGTGTCGGCCTATGCCATTACTGCTGGCATTTCCAGTTTTATCTCCGCCTTTTTTGTGGATCGTTTCGACCGCAAAAAGGTGCTGGTCTTTGCATACGTGGGTTTTTTGTTCGGCACTTTCTCCTGTGCCTTCGCGCCGAATTACGAAATGCTGGTAGCGGCGCGGGTGCTCGCCGGCTTATTCGGCGGCATGATAGGAGCGCAGGTGCTCGCCATTGTGGCTGATACCTTTGAATACGAACGTCGTGCTACTGCAATGGGAGTGCTTATGACTGCCTTTTCCGCAGCATCGGTGGCAGGAGTGCCTGTAGGGCTTTGGCTGGCATCGAAATTCAGCTGGCACATTCCGTTTTTAGCAATCGGATTTTTGGGTATTGGGGTGCTGGTTTTGGTTGTATTGGCTGTACCACCCATCAACAAACATATTCGGGAAAAACTGCCCTCGCACAAACCGTTTCAGGTGCTCACCGATATTTTCCAGACACCCAATCAAATGCGTGCGCTCTCGCTCTCTATCGTGTTGATGCTGGGCCATTTTGCCATTATCCCCTTTATCGCGCCGTCGCTCGTAGGGAATGTGGGCTATCATCAGGACGATATTTTCCTCATCTACTTCGTAGGGGGGCTGCTCACTATTTTCAGTGCGCCCTTGGTGGGCCGTTTGGCTGATCGGCGCGGAAAATACCCGGTTTTTTGTGATGTTCGCGTTGCTTTCACTTATCCCGGTCTGGCTCATCACCAACCTTTGGCCCATGCCACTTTGGGGAGTGCTGACAATTTCCGGGCTGTTTTTTATTGTGGTAAATGGGCGTATGATACCTACCCAAGCCCTCATTTCAAGCGTAGTGCTTCCACATCAACGCGGCGGATTTATGAGCATCAATTCTTCAATGCAACAACTCGCTACCGGTGTGTCAGCCATGATTGGCGGCGCAATTGTCTCAAAAAGTGCGGAAGGCCGCATTGAGCACTACGATTGGGTGGGCTATTTTTCCATTGCGCTCATTTTGGCAAGCGTTTGGCTGGCGGGCCGGGTGAAACCGGTGAACTGAATGTCCAATGTCCAACAAGGAATTTCCAAAGGAATGTCCAATGTCCAACAAGGAATTTCCAATTTCCAAGTAGGCTTCGCGTTTAGCCACTCACGTTGACCTAATGCCCTTAGATAACCGCAAGACTCAAGTGCAGAGCCTATTTGGACATTGGAAATTCCTTGTTGGACATTGGACATTTACAAGGGCTGCGTTCCGTACATCTTTCCTTGCCTCGTCATTTTGATAAGATTGTCGAGCCGTTTTTGGGCTTCAGCCTGTAGGCCTGCACCTTTTATGTCGAGGATATAACCAATTTTAAGGCGTTTGTAAAGATGGGGGAAGGCATTGAATGTAGCCCATACATTTGGGTCGGCACGGAGTTGTTCTTCTACCCAATCCGGGATTTCAATGGGGTCGTCGGGCGAGCCGATTTGGTCTTTTAAAGGCTCTAACCCGGCCGGAGTCATCAGCCCATTGGCCTGTAGTTTCCAAATGCGTTGGCGGTTGAGTTCGGAGAGAAAACTTTTTTACGACGCGGTGTGACGCGCTGCACACTGCTTTCCTGGTCGTACTTTTTTTTGATACCGTCAATCCAGCCAAAGCAAAGGCACTCCTCTACGAGATCGCTGTACCCGACTGAGGGTTTCCCGGAGGCTTTGTTATAGAGGCGGAGCCATATTTCTGGCTCGCTGCGGTGGTTGGTTTCGAGCCATGCGCGCCACTCGGCGCGGGTGGCGGGATAGAAGACTAGGGTGATTTCCATTGAATATGAAATGTGAATTAAACCGCAAAATGAAACCGGAGAACCGCAAAATTTAAAATTAATGGAGTTGAGCTATCTACTGCTGCCCTCGCGGCGCGCGTTGGCGCCGCGAGCTTTAATCGCTGTAGCCTCCCTGGCCGCGGTGGCTCCAACATAAAATAAGATCCTTTGTCGTAGGTTCCTGGTCTATTTTAAATTTTGCGGTTCTCCTGTTTACCTGCCGACAGGCATGGTTTTGCGGTTTTGCGGTTTATTTAAGTACGTTAAAGGTTTAAGTACTGTCCCAACAGCACAATTCCCCATTCCGAATCCACCATTACTTTTCCTCCAGATACCAGCAGTTTTTGCCCTGAGTAGTAATCGTTTACCATTGCTCCATCTGCAAAAACACCTGCTACTTCCAGCGTTTTTTTGCCTTTGGGCATATCCAGCCCGACCACAACGGCATCGGTGTATTTGCCGGAGCGATACGCTCTTTTGAATGTATAAGGACTTGCCGTGAGCATGGTGTGCGTACCTGCGCCCACAGCAGGATGTTCTTTGCGAAAACGACCCAGTTTCTGCCAGTGTGTCAGCACGTTTTGGGTTTTAAAACCATTGCGTTCGGCGTTGGCAGCCAGTTCTTCCCAGTTCATGAATGAGCGAAGGGTAGCATCCCCTTCTGTGCCAGGGATTTCGAGCGAACGGCTGGTCTCGTCGCCATAATACACTTGTGCGGCGCCTGGGCAGAGCAGGAGTTTCGTGCCGGCTTCAAAGGGCTTTTTGCGCTCCTTGTCGAACGGCCCGCCATCGTCGTGGGAAGCAAGGTAGTTTAGTACGCTTTTCCCCTTGAGTTCGGTGCGGAGCAGGTGGTCGTATTTTGAAAAAATGGCCTCATAGGAGGGTTTTTGCGCATCGTTTTTCAGGTCAAAATTGATGAGCGCGTCAAAGCCGTTGGCGAAAAAGTCTACTTTCTTATCTCCAAAATCGTACAGCCGCCCGCCGGAAACAAAGTAGTTGTACACTTCGCCGACCATGTAGAAATCGTTGTTATCCAGCACTTTGGAACGGTTTGCTTTTTTCCAGTCGCGGAAAGCGCGGTCGGCTTCTTTGCGGAATTCGGCCCAAACGCTTTCTTCGATGTGTTTGGCTGTATCACAGCGGTAGCCATCTACGCCATATTCCCGAATGTAGTCTGTGAGCCATTTGATGATGTAAAAACGAGGGGCACGAGGGTAGCCTGTTCGTTTGAAGAAAGCGTCGAGTTCGGCTGTTTCTTTTTCGAGCCGACCTTCTTTCCGCCACTTATCTTTTAAAAACGCGGGCAGTTCCACGGGTTTGTCGCTTTCGGTAAAAATATCGGGAAGGTTATCCACAAGTCCACAGGCGGTGGTAGTTGCATAGCTCTGGTAAGTACAACGAGGGCCGGAGCGCGCCCAATCCGTCCAAAAAGGGTCTTGTTCAGTAGCCGGACCTGTGTGGTTGATCACTGCGTCGAGCACGATGCGTATACCATGCTGGTGCGCGGATGCGACGAGTTGGGCGAGGTCATTTTCAGTGCCAAAATTAGGGTCAAGGCGGGTCCAGTCTTTGGTCCAGTATCCGTGAAAGCCATATGTATTTCCAGTTCCTTCGTTCACGGGGGCGTGTATTTGCTCCACCACGGGCGTGAACCATATTGCCGAAATACCCAGGCGATCAAAGTAGCCCTCCTCTATTTTTTGGGTGATTCCTTTGATATCGCCGCCCATAAAACCGCGCAAGGTGGCGGTTGAGGCCGAGCGACTAAAGTTGACATCGTTGGTCTGATCGCCGTTTTGGAAACGATCGGTGAGCAGGAAATAAATATTGGCGTTTTGCCAGAGGAAGGGGTGGGGTGTTGGAGGCGGATTTGGAAGTGTTTTTGGGCGTGGAACAGGCAAGAAGGCCTATGATCTTGAAGGACGAACTAAGGCATTTTTTTCATGAAAGAAATTGTTGAGCAGATGGGCGAAAGTAGCGGCTTGATGGAAATTTATCTCTCTATTTTTTGAAATAGGCCAAGGATCTCTTTAGTAAAAGAAATGCTTCTTTTTTGAACAATTTTCTACATTTACACCGATACTGTTCCTCATTCACTAAATAAATGGCATTGAAACAAGTATAAAGTCACATAGCGAAATGCCTTATTGACGATTTAAACCACCGTTACTTATGAAACTTCTTTACTCGCTCCTTAGCCTTTTGTTCCTCAGCCTTTCTCTTCCTGTTTTTGGCCAATGCCCGCCGCCAGGCTTTCCAAGTCCTGGCAACAACTGCGGCAGCCCTGTCATTTGTGAAGACCTGGATGGTTATTGCACCGAAATCAACAACAGTAACCAACCGAGGAACTACCCTTGCTGTTCTGGCTGGCAATTGAACAACGACGAGTGGTTTGGTTTTTTTGCAGGCACAACCACCATTACCCTTGAAATCACGCCATCCAACTGCGAAACAGGCGGCCAGCAGGGGCTTCAGGCTGCGATTTATGACAATTGCCCAGCCTTCCCTCCCCCAAATGGCTGGTGTACCGACAACCTGATGGATGCGCAATGTTCTTGCACGGAGGATCCCTTTACCCTATCGGCTAATGATTTTGTTATCGGTCAAGTATATTGGTTTGTGATTGATGGCTGTTCCGGGAATGTATGCGATTATGAAATACAGGTCATTGAAGGCTCCACAACTGGTTTTCCTCCCGACAACCCTGGCCCGGTTACAGGCCCAACCCCAGTCTGCCAGGGGAGCACAACTGATTACGAATTGCCGCCAGTTAATGGTGCAACCACCTATACCTGGACGCCGTCGCCCTCCAATGCTGGTACGATAAACGGCAACGACAATGATATTTCGGTATCATGGGCTACTGGATTTAGTGGAACAGCGACCTTGTGCGTTTCAACCTCAAACCTGTGCTATACCAATCCGACACAATCCTGCATTACCGTCAATGTGATACAAAACCTACTGCCAACATTTCAGGAGGCGGAGCCATTTGTACCAGCGCTGGAGGGTCTGTCGATCTTACCGTGACACTCACAGGAGAGCCTGATTGGGAGTTTGTATATGCCATCAATGGCGTACCACAAGCCCCAATTACCACCAGCAACTCTCCTTATATCATCGTGGCCACACAGCCTGGCACGTACACCCTTGTCAGTGTGAATAGCATTGATTTGGACGCTGACTGTGCTGGAACAGTTTCAGGGTCGGCCATTGTAACAGGAATAACGCTGATCCCAAGCTCAACAACGGTTTCCGCAACATGTGGTCAAAGCAATGGCTCGGTGGATCTTTCGGTAACGGGTGGCAACGCTCCATATACCTATATGTGGTCGGGTGGCCAAACCACCCAAGATCTGAGTAATCTGCTCCCCGGCACCTATAGTGTTACCATAACTGATATCAATAACTGTTCTGCAACGCATTCAATCACGGTGAATGACAATATCGTTAACCCTACCCTTAACTTCAGTGATTACCCATAACACATCTTGTGCTAATGGCAACGGTGCCATAGATCTGAGTGTATCACCCGGAGGTTCTTATAATTACGCATGGTCAAATGGGGCAACCACGGAGGACCTTTCGAACCTTGCAGGAGGCAATTACATGGTGACAGTAACACAAGGGGTCAGCTGCTCAGCCAGTGCTACCTATATCGTAAATGATGCGCCTAGCTTGCCCAACCTTTCTGCATCGCCGACGAGTTCTACCTGTGATCTTCCTAATGGCAGCATCAATGCGACCGTATCTGGGGGTGTTGCCCCCTTCGCATACCTTTGGTCAAATGGCGCGACGACTGAAGACCTGTCCAATATTACAGCTGGAACCTATGAGCTGACTGTAACGGGCGCCAACGATTGCACCAAAACCATAAGCGTCAATGTAAATAATATAAACCCATCATTCAATATAACTGCAGTCATTACAAACAATTCAAGTTGTAATAGCGGCAACGGTAGTATAAACCTGACAGTGACTCCTCTAATAATTACACCTATGACTGGTCAAATGGTGCAACCACAGAAGATATATTTAACCTCCAGCCCGGCAACTATACCGTCACAGTCAGCGCAGGCGGTTCTTGCATTGAGGAAGGTACTTTCACTGTAAACGACGTTTCTAATTTGCCGTCTCTCACTGCTTTGCCGACGTCCAGCACCTGCGATTTGAACAATGGCAGCATCAATGCCAGTGTATCCGGGGGCGTTGCACCCTTTACCTTCCTTTGGTCAAATGGCGCGACAACCGAGGATATTTCCAACCTCTTTGCGGGCAATTATATGCTTACGGTCACTGGTAGCAACGGCTGTACCAATACAATCAGTATTGATGTGAGTAATACCAATCCAGATTTTAATCTGAACGCTAACATCACCAATAATACATCCTGTAACAGTGGCAACGGTAGTATAAACCTGAATGTGACTCCCTCTAATAATTACACCTATAACTGGTCAAATGGTGCCACCACAGAGGATATTTTCAATCTTTTGCCTGGCAACTACACTGTTACAGTCAGCGCAGGCGGTTCTTGCATAGAGGAAGGTACCTTCACCGTGAACGACGTTTCTAATTTGCCGTCTCTCACAGCTGTACCAACCTCCAGTACCTGTGATTTAGAAAATGGCAGCATCAATGCCAGCGTCTCAGGGGGTGTTGCACCCTTTACCTTCCTTTGGTCAAATGGCGCGACAACCGAGGATATTTCCAACCTCTTTGCGGGCAATTATACGCTTACGGTCACTGGTAGCAACGGCTGTACCAATACAATCAGTATTGATGTGAGTAATACCAATCCAGATTTTAATCTGAATGCTAACATCACCAACAATACTTCCTGTAACGGTGGCAACGGTAGCATAAATTTAATCGTGACCCCGCCCAACAACTACACTTATAACTGGTCGAATGGTGCTACGACTGAAGACATTTCGGTTTGCCGTCGGGAAATTATACGGTTACTGTCAGCGCAGGAGGTTCTTGCACAAATGAGGCATCGTTTACGGTAAACAATGGCACAAATTTGCCTTCACTCAGTGCGATTTCGACCTCAAGTACCTGTGGGTTGGACAATGGTAGCATCAATGCCAGTGTAATAGGAGGCGTATCACCGTACACATTCGAATGGTCAAACGGTGAAACCACGGAAGACATTATTAACATCCCTGCGGGAAACTACATACTCACGGTGACAGATGGGAACGGCTGTACTGATGCCCTGAGCGTTGATGTTGCCAATCTCAATTCAAATTTTAGCCTTAATGCTAACATAACACATAACAGCTCCTGTACTGGCGGAAACGGGAGCATAAACTTGACCGTTTCCCCTTCAGGGAACTATCAGTACATTTGGTCAAATGGCAGTACGCTGGAAGATATCTCAGGCCTTCCCGCTGGCACCTATTCCGTAACGGTCAGTGAAAATACCTGTTCTGAAGAATCCACTTATGTGGTGAATAATGCTGCAAATCTGCCAAATCTCACAGCAGTTCCGACCCCAACTTCCTGCAATATGAGCAATGGAAGTATTGATGCGAGTGTCACAGGTGGCGTTCCCCCGTACACCTATCTATGGTCCAATGGCGCAACTACGGAGGACTTGAATAACCTTCCAGCCGGGAACTATATACTTACCGTAACGGATGCCAACAGCTGTACAAACACCGTCAGCGCAAACGTGACGAACAACAACCCGTCCTTAACTGCATCCATCCAGTCCTTCAAGAATGTTACCTGCTTTGGCAGCAGTGACGGCACAGCCACAGCATTAGGCTCTGGCGGGGATGGAGTACTTACCTATCTTTGGAGTAATGGTGCAACAACTGCTGTAGTTACTAATTTAACGGTGGGTACATACCTCGTAACCGTGACTGATGGGGTGGGTTGTACCGCAACGGCATCGGCTATTATTTCGCAGCCCGATCCACTCATTCCAAACGCCTCTGCAACAAATGAGACCGCCTTCGGCGCCAATGATGGCACCGGCTACTGCCAATCCTACGGGTGGCACGGCGGGCTATACCTACTGCGAGTAATGGTAATACGACCCAGGCCATTACGAATCTTACCCCTGGCAGTTATACTGTCAGCGTTACTGATACGAAGGGTTGCTTAACACTGCAAACGGTGACTGTCAATGCTTTTGGATGTAATCTGATGGCTTCGGCATCCTCCACCAATGTATCCTGTTTTGGATACAGCGATGGTTTGGCTTCTGTAAGCCTTACTGGGGCGACCAATCCTGTTACCTATACATGGTCAAATGGTGCAACCACACAAAGTGTCAATAATTTAGCACCTGGATTTTACACAGTAAATGTCTTGGATGGCAATAATTGTCCGGCCATGCTTAGTCTTGTCATTAGCGAGCCGCCTCTTCTTTGGCCAATGCTTCGGTAACGGACTTGAGTGCCAATGGCGCAAATGATGGTACTGCGACGGCTGCTCCGACTGGCGGCAATCCAGGTTACCAATACCTTTGGAATACCGGCAGCACATCTCAGTCTATCACAAACCTACCATCGGGCAACTACACAGTTAGTGTCTCTGATGTGATGGGCTGTACCGCAGTGCAAACCGTGACGGTCAACGAATTTGGTTGCAGCCTCGGTGCTTCCATAACTTCCACCAATGTGACTTGTTTTGGCGCAAACAATGGCACAGCAACAGTGAGCATCACAGGGAGTCTAACCCAGTCATATATAATTGGTCGAACGGTGCAACCACTCAAACTTAAATGATTTATTACCAGGACTATGCCGTTAGTGTGATGGATGGCAACAACTGTAATGTAGTACTAAATTTAAGCATCACCGAGCCATCTGCGCTTTTTGCAAATGCCTCCGCAACCAATTTGACTGACTATGGTGCCAATGACGGTACCGCAAATACCAATCCTACGGGTGGCACTCCGGGTTATTCCTACCAGTGGAGTACGGGAGCGACAACACAAACAATTACGGGGCTTGCCCCAGGCGCTTATACTGTGATTGTGACTGATGCAAGCGGATGCACTAAACAGCAAACCGTATTTGTATCTGCATACAATTGCGCCCTTTCCGCGATCATTTCACTTAGTCATGTACGTTGTTTCGGCGGGATGGATGGCAATGTTAATATTGAAATAATAGGTGGCACAGCCTCCTTATGCTTATGCATGGAGCAATGGCGCTACAACACAGAACATCCAAAATCTGATTGCAGGCGCTTATTCTCTAACAGTCTCTGATGCCGGAGGTTGCTATAGTATACTGTCCTTCAATATCTCGCAGCCAACACTTTTGGAAGTAAATGTATTGAACATACAAAATGTGCTTTGCCCGCAAGATATGACTGGCTCGGCAGAAGTGAAAGCAATGGGAGGCATTCCGCCATATTCATACTTCTGGTCGAGTGGTAGCCCCGTTAAATCTTAGCCCAGGCACCTACATCGTCACTGTATCGGATGCGAATGCATGTTCCAAAACTACCTCTTTCAGTATTGTTGCAACAGATAATGAGACTCCGCAGATAGCCTGTCCTGATGAGATTCAGGTTTGTGGCTCAGGTGTCGTAGATTATCCGAAGGCTACTGCCCAAGACAACTGCGGCCTTAGCGAATTGCCCACTGTTGTTAGTGGGCCACCAAGTGGTTCAGTTATGCAGGAAGGTGTAACCGTGATTATTTATCAAGCAAGCGATGCATCTGGCAACTCGGCAACATGTTCCTTTTCAATTGTTGTTTATGAATCCATTCAAATCCTGGTGGATTCAATTGCCAACGATATGAATGGGGAAGGTGTAGGGCTGATATCAATCACTCCAATTGGCGGCGGTGGCTACTCCTTCAGCTGGAGCAAAGACGGGCTGCCTTATACCACCACAGAAGATTTGCTAGGTTTAGGGGTAGGCGTATATAGTCTCCTGCTCCTTGATTCGAACGGTTGTACCGCCGCCCTTCCTCCAATTGTGATTTCTAACTCAGTTGGCACATTTGAGCAAATTCAAGATGGCTGGATCAGACTAAAACCTAATCCAGCACATTCCGTCATTCAATTGGAAATCATTGACTTGACTATTATTTCGGCAAGTATTCTTGATATGCGCGGTGACTTGATCAGCATTATTCCGCCCTCTGATCTCTCAAGCGCAATAGACATCCGACATTTGCCATCAGCTGTGTATTATTTGAAGCTGATGACTAACAAAGGGCATGTTTGGAGTCTGAAGTTTGTGAAAATGGGCAATTGAACACTGCTATGGCTAGAGGTTTGTTTATAAATGCGAATTAGTGGTTGGGCGATTATGATGAACTTCAGTACCTAAATGTACCTGAAAGGATTGATACATAGATTTCTCAAATGGAACAGACCACCTCTTCTAATGGTTGGGGGTAAAAATTTGCTGAGTGGTCTCTGATCTGGAAACTCCTACTTTTTTAGGGGCGAACAGCAATTTTTCCCAAAAAGAATCTTGTTTTCTAACATACTTTCCTACATTTACGCCTCCTAAAATTTATTGTTAACAACCTTGCCCTGTGGCGTCATCCAATCAAATTCGCGTCGCAGATACCGGAAGCCGATTACAATCGCCAAAATCCTCTTTGGCGAAATGGCTTTTTTCATGACCTAACAAGATTTTGCTCATGCGCTTTTTCTACTTCGCATTCATTCTGTTTTGCCTCCAACTTCCATTCAACCTTCTAGCCCAATGCCCGCCGCCAGGATTTCCAAACTCTGGGAGCAACTGCGGCAGCCCAATCATTTGTGAAGACCTGGATGGTTATTGCACCGAAATCAATAACAGTAACCAGCCGAGGAGTTACCCTTGCTGTTCAGGCTGGCAATTGAACAATGACGAGTGGTTTGGCTTTTTTGCAGGCACAACCACCATTACCCTTGAAATTACGCCATCCAACTGCGAAACTGGCGGCCAGCAAGGGCTTCAGGCGGCTATTTATGACAATTGCCCGGCCTTCCCTCCCCCGAGTGGTTGGTGTACCGATAATCTGATGGATGCTCAGTGTTCTTGCACGGAGGATCCGTTTACCCTAACGGCTACTGATTTTGTCGTAGGTGAAGTATATTGGTTTGTGATAGATGGCTGTTCTGGTAATGTGTGCGATTATGAAATACAGGTCATTGAAGGCTCTACAACGGGCTTCCCTCCTGACAACCCTGGACCTGTGACAGGCGATATAGTGGTCTGCCAGGGCACTACCGAGAATTACGAATTACCTCCTGTAAACGGCGCAACCACCTACACCTGGACGCTTACACCTTCCAACGCAGGTACTATAAACGGAAACGACGACGATATTTCGGTAGCATGGTCATCTGGTTTTAGTGGAACAGCCACTTTGTGTGTTTCGACCTCCAACCTGTGCTATACCAATCCCACGCAGTCCTGCATTACCGTAGAAGTGTTGCCATTACCTACCGCCACAATTTCTGGTAGTGGGGTGCTTTGTGCAGGCGCCGGTGGTTCAGTGGATCTTACTGTGACCTTGACAGGCGACCCTGACTGGACATTTGTATACGCCATCGGTGGTGTACCACAACCTTCTATTACAACCAGTACTTCTCCCTATATCATAACCGCAACCCAACCAGGCAACTATACCTTGGTCAGTGTAAGAAGTATTGATGCCGACCCTGACTGCATTGGTACAGTGTCAGGCAATGTCGCCATTAATCTGGTGACACTTACCCCTACTTCGACCACCGTTGCAGCCGTTTGCGGCGAAAACAATGGGTCTGTGAACTTATCTATCTCGGGCGGGAATGCGCCGTATATGTATATCTGGTCAAATGGCGAAACAACCCAAGACTTGAGCAATGTACCTCCCGGCACATATACTACTACAATCACAGACAACAATGGCTGTACTGCCACACATACCGCTACGGTAAACGACAACATCACTGCTCCCGCGCTTTCCACTGTAATTGTCAACAACACAACCTGCATAAATGGGAATGGCTCTATAGACCTGAGTGTAACCCCTCCAAACAACAATACTTACATCTGGTCCAACGGCGAAACCACGCAAGACCTTGCCAACCTCCTCCCAGGCACCTATACAGTGACGGTCACCCAAGGAGTGACCTGTACCGCTACTGGTTCTTATACAGTTGCCGACAACCCTAGTCGCCCTGTCCCTACAGCCACAAGCGTCCAAAGTGTTTGCAACCTTCCCAATGGCAGTATCAATGCAAGCGTTACAGGAGGTGTGTCACCCTATACCTATCTTTGGTCAGACGGCTCAACCACCGAAGACCTCGCTAATATAATGACCGGCACCTATGTACTCACCGTAACGGGGGCAAACGGCTGCACCCAAACGCTGAGCGTAAACGTTGGGAACAACGACCCGGCTATCACCCTAAATGGCACCACCCAACCAAATACCGCTTGCCCTGGTGGAACCGGGAGCATCGATCTAACGCCTACCCCCTACTAACCCCACCACCACCTCTTGGCAGTTATACCTACATTTGGTCGAATGGAGCCACCACCCAAGACCAAACGGATCTACTTCCAGGTAGCTACACCGTAACCGTAAGTTCAGGCGGCACTTGTACAGCATCGGCTACCTACAACGTGGTGAACGCCCCCAATCTGCCTGTTCCAACAGCAGTCCCTACTCAAAGCACCTGCAACCTTGACAACGGTAGCATTAATGCCAGTGTAACGGGTGGCGTAGCGCCTTACACCTATCTTTGGTCAAATGGCGAAACCACACAAGACCTTGCCAATATCCTGGCAGGAAGTTATTCGCTTACTGTAACGGGTGCAAACGGCTGCACCGCTTCTATAACTGTGAACGTGGGGAACAACAACCCGCCGATCAACCTCTCTGCCACAACTGTGGTTAACACGGAATGCACAGGCGGAAACGGGAGTATTGACTTGACGGCCTCTCCTACTGGCCCTCCTTATACGTATATCTGGTCGAACGGAGAAACCACCCAGGATATCGCGAACCTTCCTACTGGCAACTACAGCGTAACGGTGAGTGCCGGGGGTACGTGTACAGCAGTAGGCACCTACAACGTTGGGAACAACCCCAACCTGCCTATGCCATCGGCAACTCCCACACAAAGCACTTGCAACCTAGACAATGGTAGTATCAATGCCAGTGTGACGGGTGGCGTGGCACCTTACACTTTTCTTTGGTCAAATGGCGCGACCTCGGAGGATATTTCCAATATTCCATCCGGCAGCTACTCCCTCACCGTGACGGGGGCGAACGGTTGCACACGTTCTATAACCGTAAACGTGGGGAACAACAACCCGCCTATCAATCTCAATGCTACAACCGTGGCAAACACACTTTGTGTTGGCGGAAACGGAAGTATTGACCTTACAGCCTCGCCTGCTGGCCCTCCATACACTTATATCTGGTCGAACGGGGCCACCACGCAGGACATAACCAATCTCACTCCAGGCAGTTACATCGTCACAGTAAGTGCGGGAGGTACTTGCACCGCTTCCGCTACCTTCACCGTGGCGGACAACCCCAACCTGCCTGTCCCATCGGCAACTACGGTTCAAAGCACTTGCGACCTCCCCAATGGCAGCATAAATGCCAGCGTAACGGGTGGCGTGGCGCCTTATACTTTTCTTTGGTCCAATGGCGCCACCACAGAAGACCTTTCCAATATACCGCCTGGCAGCTATTCACTTACCGTGACAGGAGCAAACGGTTGTAGCCGTGCTATAAACGTAACCGTGGGAAACAACAACCCTCCTATCAATCTTACCGCAACTATACAGCAAAACACGCTTTGTACTGGTGGAAACGGTAGCATTGATCTGACAGCTTCACCTGCTGGCCCTCCTTATACCTACGTCTGGTCAAATGGCGCAACAACGCAAGACATATCGGGGCTTCCACCAGGCAATTATACCGTGACCGTGAGCGCAGGAGGCTCTTGTACCGCATCGGCTACGTATAATGTGCCTGATGGTCCCAATGTGCCTATCCCAACGGCAACTACGGTTCCAAGCACTTGCGACCTTGCCAACGGCAGCATCAATGCAAGTGTAACGGGTGGCGTGGCGCCTTACACTTTTCTGTGGTCCAATGGCGCCACAACAGAAGACCTTTCCAATATACCGGCAGGGTCTTATACACTTACGGTGACTGCTGCAAATGGTTGCACCAGAGGAATAACTGTGATTGTTACAAACAACAATCCTCCTATCAACCTTAATTCAACGATTGTTGCCAATACAACCTGCACTGGTGGGAACGGCAGTATTGATTTAACTGCTGGCCCCTCGGGACCTCCATACACCTATGTCTGGTCGAATGGCGCAACAACGCAAGACATCAGCAACCTCACTCCTGGCGATTACACCGTAACAGTGAGTGCTGGCGGAACTTGTACCGCCTCGGCTACCTACACTGTGGCAGACAACCCGAACCTCCCAATCCCAACCGCAGTGCCAACCCAATCTACTTGCAGTCAATCCAATGGCAGTGTAGATGCCAGTGTTTCAGGAGGTGTTTCTCCCTACACTTATGTCTGGTCAAACGGCGCCACCACGCAAGACCTTGCCAATGTGCCGGCAGGAAACTATGTGCTGACAGTAACAGGAGCGAATGGTTGTACCAGATCCGTGAGTGTGGATGTGACCAACAATAACCCCCCCATCACCGTCAATGGCACGGCATTGCCGAATACGGTATGTAACATGACACCTAACGGGAGCATCAATATTACAGTTGCACCGCCAAACGCAGGCTATACGTTTTTGTGGTCAAACGGAGCAACTACTGAAGACATTAATACTTTGCCACAGGGGGATTATACGGTTACGGTTACCTTGATTGGAACCTGTACTCAGGTAGCGACATTCACGGTGCCAGACAACCCCAATGCGCCACAAATCAACCCATCAGTAGTTAATACGACTTGTGATTTTGCCAATGGCGCCATTAATATTGCAGTAACCGGTGGGCCACCCCCCTATACCTTCTTGTGGAGCCCTGGTGGCGAGACCACTCAAAACCTGAGTTCGCTTCTTGCAGGCACTTATCAGGTGGTTGTTACCGCCGCGAATGGATGTACCAGAGTGGCTTGATATTACAGTTTCAAACAACAACCCGCCCATCAACCTTTCCGGTAGCGTTGTACCAAATACAAATTGCAACGTCAACTTCAACGGCAGCATCAATCTAACCGCAGGACCTTTAACAACTTATACCTACACCTGGTCAAACGGCGCTACCACCCAAGACCTTACCAACCTGCCTCCGGGTGATTATACGGTGACCGTAAGTGCGGGTGGTTCTTGTATAGAATTCGCAACGTATAATGTGCCTGACCTCCCCAATGCACCTAATACTAATATTACCCATATAGATGCAAATTGTGGTTTGCCAAATGGATCAGTCAATCTCAGTGTTAGTGGAGGGATAACACCTTACACATATGCCTGGTCAAGCGGTCAAACAACACAAGACCTGTCCAATATTACGAGTGGGTTCTATCAGGTAGTTGTCACAGGGGCAAATGGCTGTACTGCTGAAGAAGATGTAATAGTAAATGACAATGATATCCCCATTGATATTAATGCAACGGTGACTGGAAAAACATCCTGTGTAATAAATAATGGTACGATAAGCCTGAGCGTCACCCCTATCAATGCCACTGTGCTGTGGTCCACAGGCAGTACTTCCAGAAATTTGGTTGCACTTTCGCCGGGCAGTTATACCGTTACCGTTAGCATGGGTGGAACTTGTACCAGAGAAGAAACCTATTTCATCAATGACGAAACGGAGTTGCCGGTGTTATCTGCAGACATCTTACCTGCAATATGTGGTTTCAACAATGGTTCGATTGACCTGAATGCCGATTTTGGCATACCTCCTTACACGTATGACTGGGCGCACATACCAGGCCCCAATAACCCGCAAGACCTGAATAACCTTATTGCAGGGAACTACGCGGTTACGGTGACTACCTCGGTAGGCTGCTCAGAAATATTCTTCGCTCCGATTGACAATGAGCCAATTCAGATTGACATCTATTTCCAGCCTTACGACGACCTATCCTGCACCTCTGACAATGGTTCTATTGACCTGGATGTAGAGCCTTTGCTGAATTACACCTACGATTGGCAACACATCGCAGGTACCAACAACCCGCAGGATTTGAATAACCTAAGCGCGGGCACCTACACTGTAACTGTCAATTTCGGAACCTGCAACGCAAGCGTCTTTCTCGATATTTATGATGCCACTGAACCACCAAGTGTTTCAATATCAAATACGGCTGCTATTTGTGGACAAAGCAATGGAACAGTTACCCTCAATGTAACTGGAGCAACCGCTCCTTACAGATTTGACTGGGCGCATATACCAGGCGCCAACAACCCACAGAATCTCAGCAATTTGGCTCCCGGAACATACAACGTTACAGTCATAGACTTTTTTGATTGCACTGCAACAGCAACAACTACAGTGGTCAATAACAACATTGTATTGAATATAACAGGTTCATCTGTTAAGAACACCTCTTGTGTTAGTCCCAATGGCAACATTGATATCAGCGTTTTGCCCGCAGGTACCAGCTATGCTTACATCTGGTCTAATGGCGCCACTACGGAAGATTTGACTGGGATCGCACCGGGGATTTACAGTGTCACCGTGAGCGCGGGCCTGAGCTGTACTTCGGTAGCCACATTCCAGGTGACCAACAATACGGTTGACCCGATATTAGACCCAGCCGTCACCGCCGCCATTTGCAGTCAAAACAATGGCAATATTCAGGTCACAACTACCAGCGGTACAGCACCATATAGTTTCCTTTGGTCAAATGCTGCCACTACAGAGGACTTGAACAATATCTTCCCTGGCAACTATTCGCTAACAATCACGGATGCCAATGGCTGCACGGCCGATACGACCTTAAACGTTGCAAATAACGCCACCACATTCAGTCTTTCTGCAACAGCGACTGATTACAGCGATTGTAGTACCATAAACGGTGCGATTGATCTTACCATCACGCCGGCTGGCCCGTACACCTATCTCTGGGCGGGTGGTGAAACGACTCAGGACCTTAATAACCTTACAGCGGGTGCTTACACCGTTCAAGTAACAGAATCAGGGACTTGTATTGCATCTGCAACCTATTTTGTTGAGGATGTTCGCACCTGGCCAACCCTCAACCAGAGCATTACTGCTGAGCTTTGCAATCTCATAGATGGCAGTATTGACATCTCAACTTTCGGTGGGCTTGCGCCATTTACCTACGACTGGTCCGGTGGCCAAACAACAGAAGATTTGGCAAATATTGAGGGTGGCACCTACACCATCACCGTGACTGGCGTTACCAACCATTGTAGCGCAAGCATTACGTCCATTGTGCCAGAAAACGATATTTCATTCTCACTCACGGCTGCAACGGTCCCGAACAGTTCATGTGTGGTGTTGAATGGTAGCGTTGACCTTGATATCGCACCTGCTGTTCCAAGCGGTGGGCCGGGCTATACTTATCTTTGGTCGAACGGTAGCACCATGCAGGATTTGAACCCCGTATCGGCAGGCACTTATGCTGTGACAGTGAGTGCTGGCGGAACTTGTACCAATACGGCCTCTTATGTTGTGGACGATGCTGCTGGAGCACCCACCATAGCTGGAAGTATAACGCAGGCACTTTGCGGCCAAAGCAGCGGAGGCATCAACCTCGGCATCAATGGAGGGGCATCCCCATATACTTTTATATGGTCAACAGGTGCAACCACGGAAGATTTGGCCGGCATTCCTTCAGGCCCATACGCAGTAACGGTAACAGGCTCAAACGGATGCCAAATATCGGGCAGTTACGATGTAACAGAAGATGTAATAACGCCTACCCTTGGTGGCATACCACAGCCGAACACGGCGTGTGTCGGGCCAAATGGCAGCATCAATTTGAGCATTTCGCCTTCAACATTGAGTTACACCATTCTCTGGTCAACGGGCGCAACGACACAAAACCTCACAAACCTCACGGCAGACACTTATACCGTTTCCGTCTATGGCGGCGGTGCTTGTACTTCTTCGGCTACGTACATTGTTGACAACGCCTCAGTGGCTGTCACCGCTGGCGGTACCGATGTTGACGTGTTATGTTTTGGCAACAGTACTGGTTCCATTGACCTTGTCACGAACGGAGGAACGCAGCCATTTGTCTTTACTTGGAATCCGGGCAGCATTGGCAATATTGAAGACCCAAGCGCATTACCGGCGGGTACATATTCTGTCACAATTACAGATGCTGTCGGGTGTAGCACCACGGCAAGTTTCAATATTACCCAACCCCCAAATACAGTTCAGGCGGCTTGTGCTGCAACAGGTCTGGTAAGCCAACCGGGCCTCAACGATGGCAATGCGGAAGTGCAAATTAGTGGCGGCGTTGCACCTTATTCAGTTTTATTGAACCCCGGTGGAATTCAAAACGGTATTCCAGCAGGTGCTTTTCCGCTCAATAATTTGGGTGTTGGCAACTACGATGTCATAGTAACAGACGCAAATGGTTGCACAACCATCTGCGATTTCAACATCATATTGAGTCCTTGCTCTTCAGCGGTAGGCACCATGGGGGCTGCTCAACTCTCGCGTTGTGGCACTGGATGTATCACCGCAAATTATGATGCGCTTGGGCAGGTTTTGGATGCAGATGACATACTTCAATTCATTCTGCACTTAGGCCCTGATTCTTTGATTGTTGGCGAAAAAGCCCGCAGCAACCAACCGACTTTCTGTTTCAACCCGGCAACGATGACTTATGGTACTACCTACTATGTTTCAGCAGTAGTGGGCAACAATAACGGTAGCGGAAATGTGGTGCTTTCGCACTATTGCACGGTTATTGCCACCGGAACCCCCATTGTGTTCTACGAACGACCCGTAGCGAGCGCAGCAATTCCCGAACCCATCACTTGTGCTACCTTGGTAGTGGGTGTTTTGGGAAGTTCGAATTTGCCAAACTCCACGTTCCTTTGGTCAACTACCAATGGAACCATAGTTGGCGCTGCCAACACCGACAGCATACTGGCCAATGAAGCAGGTCAGTACAACTTAGTCGTCAATTCCAATGGCTGTTTGGATACAACCGCAGCAGAAGTGCTGGACATTCGAAATGACCCGGCAGCAAAAATCGTCGCCAGTCCAGATGACATTCTAGACTGTATTATTGACGAAATAGTGCTTGCAGGCGAGGTTAAAGGATCCGGTAACGCAAATACAATTTGGTATGACCAAAATGGTGTCGTCTATCCGAGTGGTTCGGTGCTGCAAATTAATATTCCCGGCACTTACTGGTTCGCTATTGTAGACACGGTCACCTTCTGCACGGATACTGCGAGTATCGTGATTGATCAAAACCAACTTTATCCTCCACTGTTTATCAACCCTCCTGGCATACTTACTTGCGATATTGGCTCCGTGACGCTTTCGGGCGGTTCGCCAGTGGGTGGCGTTCAGTTGCAATGGGCAACCGTGGTTGGGCAAGACACTACAATTATCGGAACAGGAACGAGCACAGTGGTAACACAACCAAACACTTACCTGCTCATTGGGTTTGACCCGGTGAATGGTTGTCACAATGCATTGAGTACCATTGTGATTACTGACCAGACTTATCCAACAGCCGAAGCAGGCCCACCATTCAACATTGATTGTTTTGGCCAAACCCTGCCGATCAATGGCTCGGCTACGGGCGGTACGGGTACGTTGATATACAGTTGGACAACCTCAGGTGGTGCAATCGTGTCCGGGGCAAATACACTAACGCCGATCATCAGCGAGCCGGGCACTTACACCTTGCTCGTCACAGCCTCAGGAAACGGGTGCTCCGACACCGATGTTGTAATAGTTGATCCAAATGATCCGGTGGCGATTCCAATCGTAAACAACGCGGCTTGTTTCGGAGATAAAGGCTCCATTTTGATTGACACGGTATTGGGCGCAAAACCACCCATACAGTACACCCTTACAGGTGGACAACACCTCCAATCAGACAACCTTTTCTTCAACCTTGCTGCGGGCAGTTACTCCATTTTTATCGTAGATGCCAACGGCTGTGAGACGAGCGTGAACGCAACCGTGACGCAGCCCCTGTCTTTGAAGTGACGGTTGAACCACAGATAACGGTGCAATTGGGTGAGAGCTATCAGGTTGATGCAACGGTGAACATACCGCTTGACGAAATCTCCGAGATCACTTGGACGCCACCGATTTATCTAAGTTGCGACACTTGTCTGAGCACTCGGATTGACACTCCATTGCACACCCAGGCGTACCGTATTTTGGTGGTAAACAAAGCGGGTTGTCGAGATGAAGCACCCCTCCTGGTTCGCGTGAACAAGCAAGTGGGTGTGTACATTCCTAACATTTTCTCGCCTGATAACAGCGACGAAAACAACCGCTTCACAGTGTACGCAGATATGCGTGGGGTGAAGCAGGTCAAATTGTTCCAAATTTTTGATCGCTGGGGCAATCAGGTGTTCCAGAGAGAAAATTTCCAACCCAACGATCCCACCCTTGGTTGGGATGGGCGGTTCCGAGGCCAGGATATGAACCCTGCGGTGTTTGTTTATTACGCCATCGTGGAGTTTATTGACGGCCAGGAAGTATTGTATAAAGGGGATGTGACCATAAATCGTTGAAGTTTGAATTAAACAGCAAAACCGCAAAACCGGAGAACCGCAAAATTTAAAATTGAGAGGAGTGTGATCTCGAATAAGGAATGTTTTGGCCTTCTTCGGAACCCCTTGTATGGTTTTAAATTTTGCGGTTCTCCGGTTTTGCGGTTTTGCTGTTTAATTCCCCCTTTTTATCAAACGCAAAGGGAAGCATCACCAGCGTAAACATCATCAGGCATAGGAATTTGCCGCCAACGATGTACCAGGGCCATTCGCCAAAAAGGTCGAGCAGCGTTGGAGCGTTGGGTTTGTGGCGCAGGTACATGAAATTTGTTCCCAGCAAATAGTTGATGCCCAGTACGAACACGAAGTAGATATTTATCCATAAAAATGCCCTTCCAAAGCTCCGCCAGGTAGGTCGGAAGCGATAAACAAATACGGCATACAATATGCTTTGGGCAAGCCCCATGTGTACCACGAAATACCGGAAATTGATGTAGTGCGGGAATCCGAAATGCAAGTCTGGCGTGAGCAGGGCTTGAATACAGCCGCCCATTACCATGTAGTAAGTGATCTCAAAAAGGAAAAAGGAGCGCTGCCAAAGCATAAAGGGCAGCAACAAATTGATAAAGTAGCAAGCGTGGAACGGCAGCACCAGCCCCAAATCCAGCGGTCGCACGAAAAAGATCATGTAAAGCGATAGCACAATCCACAACAAGGCAGGAATGAGGCTTTGAATCAGCCCGATGCGTTGCTGCCCAAGTTCAGTACTTTGCTTTTTACCCAGCCATATCCAAAACAGCGTGCTTGTCACACCAATGGCTAGCCAGATATAATGCTCCGAACTGTAATTGTGAAAATCCGGGGAAAATAAGATTATAGGATGCACAGCGTGTTAGGTCAATTGCGTTTTTCTGCGCGAAAAATAGCAGGTTCCTATAAACTACGCCAATTTTTCTTCTGTTTTATTGTCAAAAGCAAAAGGAAGCATCACGAGGGTGAACATCATCAGGCAGAGGAACTCCGCGCCGATAATATACCAGGGCCATTCTCCAAACAGGTCGAGCAAAGAAGGATTGGATGGCTTTTTACTCAGATACATGAAGTTGGTACCCAGCAGATAGTTGATGCCCAGCACGAACACGAAATAAATGTTCGTCCACAAAAACGCCCTTCCAAAACTCTGCCAGGTGGGTCGGAAACCATACACGAAAATGGCGTACAAAATGCTCTGTATCAGGCCCATGTGCACCAGGAAAAAGCGGAAATTGAGGTAATGTGGAAAGCCGTGTTCCAATGCCGGAGTCAGCAGAGACCAAATACAGCCTCCCATTACCATGTAATAAGTGATCTCAAAAAGAAAAAACGAACGCCGCCAAAGCATGATCGGCAGCAAGAGGTTCATGAAATAACTGATGTGGAATGGAAGCACCAGATTCAAATCTACAGGGCTTTCAAAAAAGGCCATGTAGAGCGACAAAATAATCCACAAACCTGCGGGAATCAGGCTTTGAATCAGCCCGATACGACGCTCCCCAAGATCGGTCGTTTGCCTTCTGCCCAACCATATCCAAAAGACCGTGCTAACCACACCGGCAGCTAGCCAGAGGATATGCTCCTGGCCATAGCTTTGGAAGTTGGGGATGAACAAAAATAGGGGATGCACAGTAAGTCAGTTTCGTTTTTAAGCGGCTAAAAATAGCATACTTCTGTGCGCTTGCTACTTCTAATAGCCTCCTTTTTTGACGAACGGCGAGTTTTTGAGCCAGAACCGCCAATGCCAGGCTGCACATTCTCCCGCATACCCTACGCCAATGCGCGTACCAGCGGCAATGTCATCTTCCATTATTTTTTCATACCAGTCTTCAATCCAAATGGGAGAGTCGGGTACAAGTAGGCTTTGTCCAGTGTATTGTGTGGTCAAACCCAGTGCCTGGGAGAGGGCGCCAGGGCCCGTGGTTAACCCCACCCCCAACCCCTCCCCGCTGGGGAGGGGAGCATGATTAGTTCCACGGCGAAGGTCTCGATGGACCAACTTCTTTTTATTTGGAAGGGGTTGGGGGGCTCGCCGTTGCTGCATGATGTCAATACCTTCTATGGGCTCAATGGCTCGAATCAATACCGCGTGCGCTGTTTCGGCAGGTGCGGTAACTACATTGAAAAGGTGGTGAATTCCGTAGCAGAGATAGATATACGCCCGCCCGGCTTCTTGAAACATAATCTCTGTACGGGCAGTGCGGCGGTTGCCAAAGGCATGGCAGGCGCGGTCGTCGGGGGCGCGATATGCCTCGGTTTCGGTGATTCGGCCAGAGGTTCGTTGACCGTTGAATTCAGTTACCAGCACTTTCCCCAAAAGTTCGCGGGCAATTTGCACTACGTCTGTTCGGATATAAAAATCGAGCGGTAATCGGGCTGATTTTGGGGCGTGGAAATCATTTTCAGGCATGAAATGAATCGCTGAATGAAGCACACATCGCACTTCATAATCACGAAGGTAAAGCCGTTACCCTTTTAATTATTTCACACAATGCCAAAAGGTCTTATTTCACACAACGCCTTATTCACACAACGCCACAACGACACAACGTTATGATTATCAATAGATTTTAACGTTGTGTCGTTGTGGCGTTGTGTGAAATAAGGCGTTGTGTGAAATAAAATCGTAGTGTGGAATTATCGAACCAACAACTTCATAGAAGGCCAAATACGGCTATCGTCCCTGCGTTCCACGAAATACATTCCAGCAGGCCAGTTGGATACGTTAATTTGGATATTTTCAGCATGTATCTGCATTTCAAGCATCAACTGACCGGTAGCAGATACAACTCGGAAACTGCCCGATGCTTCTCCATTTACCTTGATTTGCAGCAACTCGCTTGCCGGGTTTGGAAACAACACAAATCCAGGCGAGTCGCTTAATATGTCTTTGACAGATACACTCGAGGTTCCCAGAAAACGCGCCACCGCAAAAGCCGTTTGTGAATTCTTGTCAGAAGAGCCAGTTATCACGATTTTGCCTTGATGCAAAACCATCGCCTTCGCTTTGTCATTTCCCGTATTAAAATCTGCAATCCCAATGCCGTTGTTGCCAAACGTAGCGTCCAAACTTCCATCCGACAAGTAGCGAACCACCGCAAAATCAGAAATGGAATTGTTCCCAGGTACTACTCCACCCGCAAGGATTTTTCCATCAGGCTGAATGGCCAGGGCTGTGGAGTAGTCGCCTCCATTTGCAACGTTGGTAGTCAATTGCCCATCACTACTGAACGTATTGTCGGGCGTGCCATCGCTCAAGTAACGTGCAAGCGCAAAATCGCTGATAGCGGCGGTATTGGAAACTCCAGCGACCACAATTTTGCCATCGCCTTGAATGGCTACAGCATGTACCACGTCGTTCATGGTACCAATGGCCGTGCTGAGCTTGCCATCAAAACTAAAACTTGGGTCGAGTGAGCCATCGGGGTTGAATCGGGCTACAGCAAACAAGCTAACATTGTTGGCGTATCGGTCTCCAGCCAGCACAATTTTCCCGTCTGCTTGAATGGCAATGGCGTTCGCACTTTCATCTTCTCCAAACAAGTCGACCATCATGGCTCCAGCCGTGCCAAAAGTGTTGTCGAATGTACCGTTTGAATTGAGTTGAATCAATGCAAAATCACCGTTTTGGCCATTGTACGCTCGGCCTGAAACCAAAATTTTACCATTTGGTAGCAAGGCCATGGCGAGGCCAAAATCGGTGGAACCAAAATTCTTGATCACCTTGCCATTGGTACCAAAAGTGTTGTCCAAAGTCCCGTTGGCCAGGTATCGGGCTACGGCAAAATCATAGTTGAAGGTATTGTCGGAATGGCCGGCTACCACAATTTTGCCGTCCGGTTGGATCGCGATGGCCTTCACAACATCAGTACTTTGCTGCATGTCAGTGACTACGAATCCGTTCGTGCCGAACGTGTTGTCCAAGCTGCCATCTGAATTATACCGAGCCAAAGCAAAATCCTCCACTACGTTGCTGTTGTTCCAGGTTTCGCCTGCCACCACGATTTTGCCATCGGCTTGTACGGCAATCGCATGGGCTGTTTCATTGTTGGGGCCAATGCTGGTGGTAGTTATTCCGGCAGTACCAAAAGTTGGATCAAGCGTACCTGCGAGTTGGGCAGTAGCAAGATTAAGAATGCTTAGAAAGAGGAGTGTTGTTAGTAAGATGTTTTTCATGTTGAAGGTAGAGAATAAAAAAATTGAAGGTTACTTGTCAAACGACAATTCAAATCATAGGTTCTGAAAAAATACTGGAATTCATGGATTGATTCGATTATTCGATTATGACGATTGATTCGATTGGTTCGATTAAGACGATTGGTTCCATTATGACGATTGATTTGACTAGAAGGTCCAAAGAATTAACCTTATTCTTGGCAATGGAACCAATCGTCTTAATCGAACCAATCGAACCAATCGAATCAATCGAATAATTGTATACTCACCACCGTTCCCTCGCCCGGCACGGAATCCCATTCGATTGTGCCTTGCAGGAATTTCACGCGCGACTCGATGCTCGAAAGCCCCAGACCTTTTTGAGTCATGGCTTTTTTGACATCGAAACCCTTGCCGTTGTCTTCGGCGATGATGGTCAAGGTGTCATCGCGGTGGATGAGTTGGAGGAGCAGGTGGTCTGCCTTTGCGTGTTTCACCACGTTGTTGGTTAGCTCTTGAATGATGCGATAGATGTTGACAGATTGCGTAGGGTTGAGCGTTTTCTCCTCTAATCCAATCATTTCCAATTGGCATCGAACACCTTGTTTTTCAAGGTCTTGGGCAAGGTCTTCAAGTGCTCCTGGCAAGCCGGAGAGTGCAAGTGCGCGGGGCATCATGTTATGGGAAATACGTCGGACTTCCACGCAGGCATCGTCAATGATCTGGTTGGTTTTCTCAAGCAAATCTGTCTGCTCTGATGATTTAGGCAATGCATTAAAGTGGGATTTGACCGAACTGAGCAGTCCGCCCAATCCGTCGTGCAGATCAGCAGCAATACGACTGCGCTCCTTCTCCTGACCTTCGATCATGGCGCTGAGGGCCGTGAGCTTGGATGCTTGTTCCAGTTGCACGATTTGCTGCTGCTGAAGTTCGGATTCCTGCGCTGCAATTTTTTTGTTGGCCCGGATGCGGAGGCGCAAGCCAAAGAAAATGACCAAGGATAAAAGCCCCAGGAGTGCGGTGCCGCCGATAAGCCAGTTGCGTTCCAGGGTACGTTGTTTCAGGTCTAATTGATTGATTTTAAGTTCGCTGTCTTTTTGAGAAACGTCAAATTTTGTTTGCATTTCTTCCATCATGGAAAGGCGATTTTTCTCCACCATGGAGTCGCGAAAGGCGAAGGCTTCTTGCAAGGAATTGTATGCGGCGGCGTGTTTGCCCAGTGCGTGTTCGGCTTTGGAAAGTTCTTTCAAAGTTTCAAAAACACGCTCCCGATGGCCGAATTGCCGCGCCATTTTGAGCCCTTTTTGCAGGTGCTTTTCCGCTGTAGCGTCATCCTTTTCCTGTGCTGCGATGGTGCCCAGTAATTGGTAGGTGGAAGGCGCGTATTCGACGTTAAGTTCCGCCCCATATCCTTCAATAGATTTTTGGAGTTCGAATTTTGCTTCAAACAAGTTCCCAAAATTGTAAAAAATCTGTCCCAGCAAACTGTGACATCCCGCCACATCGTCGGGGCGATTGAGTTTTTCGTAGATAGCAAGTGCTTTCCTGGCATTCAGGATGGCTTCTTCCTTTCGAAAAGTGAGGCTGTACAACGCGGCCAAATTCTGGTACGTGGCCGCAGTGCCCAAGGTGTCTTTCAAGTGCTGCTTAAGTGTCAAGGACTCTTTATAAATCTCCTCGGCTCGTTCGTATTTGCCCTGTGTACGGTACACAATACCGATATTGTTCAGCACTTTCGAGAGGTTTTCAGAGTCACCCGACCGTTTATAGATATCGTAGGCAGCCAAAAAATTTTGCAGCGATTTGTCCAATCTTCCCAACAAGTGGTACGCTGTGCCGAGGTTGACATGGTAATCCGCGGCGGCTTGTTCGTCCTCTTGCATTTTTGCCGTGAGCAGCCCTTCTTCAAAAAGCGGGATGGCTTCCTCTCCCCGTCCCAAGATGTCGAGCGCACTGGCTTTGTAAAAAATGAAGAGGCTCATGCCCTTTGCAAAATCCAGTTTTCTACTGAGGGCCAAGCCTTTATCCGCAACCTCAAGTAATTCTCCATTGCGGTCTTCGGCATAAAAGGCACGATAAAGCAAGCGATAAGCCATCACCCGGTTGGTATCCTCCGGCAATGAAGCAATTACTTTTTGCAGGCTGTCAATGGATTGGGAATGGGTGATGGCCGATTGGAAAATCAGCAGCAGTAGGAGTATTCGCATAGAAAAAATATTAAACCGCAAAATGTAAAACCATGCCTATCGGCAGACAAGCAGGAGAACCGAAAAATTTAAAATTGAGAAATAAAACGACCTCAAATCGAACTTCCCGAAAGTTCAAAACTTTCGGGAAGTTATGCTCACTGTCTGGTTTTAAATTTTACGGTTCTCCTGCTTGTCTGCCGATAGGCATGGTTTTACATTTTGCAGTTTACGATTTTTACAACAAATCGTACTCCAATGCCGATTTCACCAGCCCGGCGGTATTGCGTGCATTGAGCTTGAGCAGCAAGTTGCGACGGTGGGTCTCCACGGTGCCAAAGCTGATGAATAAGTCTTCCGCGATTTCGGAGGTGGTTTTTTCGTCCACGATGAGTTGGAGAATCTGCTTTTCGCGCTTTGAGATGGTGGGGAACGGACTTATAGAAGATTTGGCAGGTTTATTCGAAAAACTGTTCATCAAGGACTCCAGCACGTCTTCGCTGAATGCCTGTTTGCCCTCCGAAACTTTTCGGATGGACTCCAAAACTTCCTCTTTTCCGGCATTTTTTAGCAAAAAACCAGATGCCCCATGCTTGAGCATAGCCTTTACAAGACTTAGCTCGCGCATCATGGAAAGTACGAGCACCTTGACCTGCGGATGCCGTTCTTTCACGATACGGCAACACTCCAGCCCGTCCATTTCGGGCATGTTGATATCCAGCAGCAATACATCAGCAAGGGTTGAGTCGAGCAAAGCCAATGCCTCGCGACCATTTGCAGCTTCGCCAACGCAGTCCATATCTTCCACTTCCCGCAGCATAAGCAGCAGCCCGTCAATCACGAGTCGGTGGTCGTCGGCAATCAGGATTTTAATCATGAGGAATTGTTGATTTGTTTATTTGGTTATTTGTTCGCCAAAGCTTGGGATTTGTCTTCGCGCATGAGAAGTAATAATACCAAGCTCAGGAGCATCCCCAAATCCCCAAATAAACAAATCCTCAATTCACAAGCATGCCTGCACGGTATTTGAACCAAAGGATGGCCACTTGTTTGCCTGCTTTTTCACCCGTGGCAAATTGGGCGAGGGTAGCAAGTGTGATACAGCTTGGGTTCACTTTTTCGGGGTTTTCATCCAGCACAGCATTGATGTAGTTGGTGAGCGATTTGTAGCTGAGCATCACGCCGGTCGCGTCTTCGATAAGCCAAGCCAGGGTGTGGGCTTTGCTGTGCGGAATCTTTGAAATGGGTTCGCCAAAGGCTTTGGCATGAACATCGGCGAGCAAAGAACGGAAAATTTGAAAATCTTTAGTTTGCATGTTAGGGGCGAGGTTTAGGAGTGTATGATTCGGAAGGCGTTGCAAAAATCAATATTTCCAACGGATTTCCAAAACAATTCCATTTCCTTTCCAAATCGTGAACAGTTGAATGCGAAAACTTTGTGCCTCTTTAAAATTCATTAATTTAAAACCCTTTTTTAAATGTTTTCCAACATGAAAAAAACATTATTTTCTCTAGCCATTTTTGCATTTTTCCTCAGCCTTTTTGCTGAAAAAGCCAACGCACAAGCCAGCGGCCTGAAGCCCGAACTCTACATGTACCGACATAACGGAAGTTTGGGCGGCTCACCTGCTCCAGCGGCTACAGGCAACACCTTAGGTACGCTTCAGTGGAGAGGACTGACGGCGATTGGTTCGGTGCTGGATGGCGCCACCATCAGATCCGTTGCAACCAATGTGGCGCCCGGAATTATGAGTGCCAATATGTACTTTAGCACAAGGTCCTTCGGAGGCTTGACCGACAAAGTAGTCATCACTCCAGAAGGCTTGGTCGGGATCGGCGAAATGAACCCCGTGTTCCACTTGGATGTAGTAGGCAATACCCATACCAGTGGCCGCTTTTGGGGTCGCATCCACTATGACAACAACAATACCGGCAATGAAATGCCAAACACCTTCATTGACGAAGCCTACTTTGAGCGCAAAGTCCGCACAGACCTCGGTCTGGCAGCCAACGCCTATACCAACGGTGGTATCCTGAGCCTTGCTCCCGGCGGCAATAGTCTTGATCGTCAGCTTTTCACTGGTGGAAATGACGGCCTCTGGACGCGCTCGCAGGATCTCGCTGGAGCAAATAGCTGGGCCGCCTGGGAAAAAATCCTCACCAGCGGCGACATCAATGGCCGTGAAAACATGCTCGCCCGGTATATGCCACCAGGTCCTATTACAAGCACATTGCGCGATGGGCAAGTGTTTGACAATGGCACGAACGTGGTGATTGGCGGTATACCCGCTTTCCCCGCTGCGCCTGCGCCTTCGTTTGTTCCAACAGATGAACTCACCGTGCAGGGCGATGCTCGTGTGGAAGACAACTTAGTCGTTGAGGATAACGCAACCGTGACAGGCAGCACTACAACCGGTTCATTGAGTGTAACCAACGACGCAACTGTGAGCGGAAACGTTGGAATCGGCAAGGCTCCAACCGCTTTTGACTTGGATGTAATGGGCGAATCGAACTTTGATGGACGCGTGAAAGTTGGGGCAGCAAATTTCCCAACGTTCGCAGGTGCCGCCTTTTATGAATTGGCGGTCGGTGGCGGGATAATTGCCGAGGAAGTACTCGTGCGCTTGCAATCAGGTGGTGGCTGGGCCGACTACGTTTTTGCCGACGACTATGCCGTCAAGCCGCTTCCCGAAGTAGAGGCTTTTGTTAAAAAAGAAAAACACCTCCCTGGTGTGCCATCGGCGGCCGAAGTGGCTGAGAAAGGTCTGAGCCTTGGCGAGATGCAGAAAATTCAAATGGAAAAAATTGAAGAGCTGTACCTCCACGTCATCGAAATGAACAAACAGGTGCAGACACTCAAATCTGAAAACGAGTCACTCAAATCGCGCGTCACCGAACTGGAAAAGCGGTAACCCGCCCCGGAGTTTGCTCTTTTTTCAACACCAATTTTTTCAACCAAATTCTAAATCGCCCATACGATGAAATATAAAGCTTATGCCACGTTGGCAGTGCTCCTTTGCTTTTTGGGAGTGGGCTGGAGTCAAATTCCAACTCCGAAACCAGAGCCGCCGCAGCCGACCGGGTATTGGAAAGATATACCCGAGGTCTCCCTTCCGAAAACCGGACGGGAAGCACCTCTCCCCAAAAATTCCGGCTTCTGGAAATGGACGTGGCCGGGATGAAGGCCCTACTCGAATCCGCCCGCGACCAAGCCCTCGCCGGACGAGACCAGCCAACCGTTTTGACTGTTCCCATGCCCGATGGCTCCTACCGGGATTTTTCCGTCCGTTATGATCCGGTGATGCACCCCGAGCTGGCGGCAAAATTTCCCGAAATCATGTCGTTTTCCGGGTCAAGCGCGACTGGGGAGCAAGGCACAACCCTCCATTTCGCCTTTAGTCACCTGGGTTTTCATGCCTTTATTTATCCTCTGGAAGGCGACGCCGCCTTCATTGAGCCGATTCAAAAGTTCAACGCCCAGCACTACATCAGTTTTTACGAGCGGGAAATGCCCCCGGAATACTTCCATTTCGAATGCGGAGTCGGTCAGGCAGCCCGTACGATAAAAAGCGAGGGGGTAATACTTGCAGATTCTCCAGGCGACTGCCAGTTGAGAACCTACGACCTCGCCATGGCTGCCGTTGCTGAATTTACCGCTTCCAATATCGGCCCCGGCGACCCCACAGGGGTGACGACTACCCTGGCCCTTTTTGCGAACGCGCTCGTCACCATTAACGCGGTATACCTCCGCGAGTTCACCATTCGCCTGCAACTCATCGCCAACAACAACCTCATCATTTTTACCAACGTTCTGACCGATGGGTACACCGATGGTGGCAACCTGAATACGGTGGCAAATGAAAACCCAGGGATCATTGATGGAGTCATCGGTTCGGCCAACTACGACATCGGCCATGTTATTGGGGGAGGCGGCGGAGGCGTGTCCTTTGGTATCGGCATTGTGTGCGACAATGGAAACAAAGGCCGGGCGGCCTCCTCTTTCCCCGCCGCCGGCCTGCTCATGCACGAATTCGGCCATCAATTCGGGACCAACCACACCTTCAACGACATGGTAAACGGCAATTGCGCCCTTCCCGGTCAGTTCAATGCGTCAACGGCGTATGAACCTGGAAGCGGTTCCACCATCATGTCGTACCAGGGAGGGTGTTCGCCGGCGGATGTCCCTTTGCCTGGAGGCCTGTATTTCAATACCATTAGTCTGCAGCATGTGGGCAACTATGTAACCACTGGCAACGGGAACACTTGCCCCACCACCACGCCGCTCACCAACAACGCACCCACCGTATCGGCGGCACCGGTAGCATCCTACACCATTCCCATCAGTACGCCCTTTAGGTTGCAGGCCACAGCTAACGACGTAGATGGCAACCCACTGAGCTATTGCTGGGAGCAATACAACAACGATGCCATTCCACATCCGCCTGCAACCACAGCAACCAACGGTCCAGTGTTCCGGAGTTTTCCACCCACACCCAGCCCGACCCGGTACTTTCCCAACCTGCCCGATCTTTTGGCAGGGAACCCAACCCCTTGGGAGGTACTGCCGAGTGTTTCACGCACGCTGAATTTTAACGTTACCGTCCGCGACAACGCGCCCGGCGGCGGATGTACCGATGAAGACGGCGTTGTTGTGTTTGTATCCAACACAGGCGGCCCTTTCACTGTCAACAACCCTGTGAGCGGCCCCCAACCCAATTGCCTGCTCGCCGGGGAAAATGCCACCATCACATGGAACGTGGCAAACACCACCGCTGCGCCCATCAACTGTGCCAACGTGGACATCTGGCTCTCCTTGGATGGCGGCCTGACTTTCACAATACTCTTGGCCGGCAGCACACCCAACGACGGCTCGCAATCGGTCGCCGTACCTGCCAGCGCCATCACCACGGAGGGCCGGATCATGGTCATGGCCGTCAACAACATCTTCTTCAATATCAACAGCAGCGACATCCGGATTGATTGCCCGATGAACCGAATCGTGACAGACAATCCTGCCAGCGGAGTGTACAAGGTGAGGGGTCGGTTGGAAACCTTTGGGAATGTGGTCGTGCTGCCAGGCACCACGGCAAGGTTTTTTGCCGGCCAGGAAATCGCCTTGAAACCGGGTTTCAGGGCACAGGCTGGAAGCGACTTCATAGCAAGGATCAAGCCTTGCGACCCATGTGTGCCAGGCAGTCCGCAAGACCTCGCTTCGGAACATGAAAACCCGCGGGTGTACTTTTATGACACTTTTTCGAGCAATCGAACAAGCGTAAAGGACGGATCATCTCTGAATGCTCTTGCATTTCCCAACCCCTTTGACCAAAACTTCACAATTGCCTTTGAACTGCCTGCGGCCGGTAAAGTAGACATCCAATTATTCAATCTTAGGGGCCAGAGCGTACAGCGGGTGTACCAAAACGATAACATGGAAGCAGGTATGCACCAGGTGCCAGTATCTGCCGCTCAGTTAAAGGACGGGGTTTACATCTGTACCATAATAGCCAACGACAAGCGAGAGCAGGTCAAGTTAGTAAAGGTTCAATAGCAACCTGATATTACCATTCCGGCTGTATTTCACCACACGGTGGCGAAACAAGGAACACGCCGCTGGAATTCCAAGATGAAGCCGTCTGACAAGAATAAATTTTGACAGGATTTATACTTGTGAGATGGCTTCTTCTTTTTTTGAATCTTTGTGGCGCCGCTCCCATTCGTTCCATGCCACTGCTCCTCTCCACACATCCTTTCCCCGACTCAACTTTCGGCCTTTGGCAAATTACCGAAAGTGAGAAGTTTTTTCGGGCCGACATTCCGCTTTCGAGGGAAGAAGAATCCGATCTTGCCCAGCACCAAAATCCACTCCGCCGCCTCGAATGGCTCGCCGGGCGATGGCTTTTGCACAAACTCACCGACTCGCCCCAGCGCCTTTCCCTAGCCAAGGACGCTTTTTCCAAACCGTTTTTTCCTGAAAACCAGGACCTCGCCTGTTCGCTCAGCCATTCCAAGGGCAACGTTGGAGCATTCATTGTCAATTGTCCGCAATCAACAGTCAACAGCCATAACAGTCAATCGGCTGCGACATCCAGGTTTTGACAGAAAAAAATGCGGCGTATTGCGCACAAATTTCTCAACGATACAGAAAAGGAGTTTGTAAAAAGCCGCTCGGAAATTGAAAACCTCGACTTGCTCCATCTATTTTGGACGGCCAAAGAAAGCCTCTACAAAGCCTATGGCTTAAAGCAGTTGGATTTTCGGAAGAACATTTTTGTCCAAAAAATCCAATGGGACGGAGCAAACGGACAAGGGGTCGGAAGGGTCGAAAAAGGAGATTTTCGACAGGAATTTCAAGTGATATTCAGCAAGATAGTGCTGCCAGATGAAGCAGAACTGGTAACTGCTGTTTGCCATGGGAATTGAAACAATCTTTCAATCGTTTCAACTCACAAATCCCCCTCCCCTTCGCTTTAATCGTCGAAGGCGAAACCCCAAATCCCGATCAGCCTGAATATGAGGGAAATGGCAACGCAACCCGATCTTGATAATTGCCAAATGATGGATGGCGTGGTCGTACACAAAAGCCAGTTCGCGGCCCACAGTGCTTTGATAACAAGGGCGATTGGCGCCGCCAAACTCGGCCTTCAAGGCTACAACTTCCGAGGCTTGCAATCTTTCCAGGGTGTCTGCAAAAGACTGGAATGTAGCCAATGCCACTCCGGGAGCATCTTCGTACAGCAGGTTTCGCTCGCGGGAGGCGTAGTCTACCATACCAGAAGGGATGCCTCGTTCCAGGCAGATAAAAAATTCAAGGATATGCCGAAAATGTTGCCCGAGTGTACTGCCATCAAATTCGGGCAGCGGCTGTCGGTATTCGTGCGGTTGAATTTGGCCAAGCAGATGGTTTACCTGGCTGATTGTGAGCAAGATGGCGTCTTTTGCTTGCATGGAGATTGCCGTACTGTACGAGTTTATTAAAATCTTAGCGCGGTAAAAATAGACACCATTCCTTTCTTCTCACGGATTCATCTGACTTTTGCCCCAACTTGTCTGCCGACAGACACCAACGAAAATGCTTCCACCACTCCCTCCTCCTTTTATTCGCCAAATGGAGGCCCTGCTCGGAACAGAATGGCCGCTGCTCGAAGCCGCGCTCCATACCCCGCCGCCTGTGAGCATCCGGCTCAATCCGCGGAAGACGTTGGACAATGGACAATGGACATTGGACTCCATCAATCCACCAATCCACCAATCACCTTTACCCGCCGTAGCCTTCCCGCCTGCCGAGCCTTGGCGGGCAGGAGCGAAGGAGGGCCACCAATCACCTTTACCCGCCGTAGCCTTTGCGAAGGAGGGCGTCCCCTGGCACCCTCAAGGCCATTACCTCCCCGAACGCCCCATTTTTACCCTTGACCCGACTTTTCACGCAGGAGCCTATTATGTGCAAGAGGCATCTTCCATGTTCATCTATGAGGCCTTGCGGCAGACCGTAGATTTTTCCAAACCCTTGAAAGTCCTGGACTTATGAGCCGCACCTGGCGGGAAAAGCACTTTGATGGCAGATTTGATGACGCCAGATAGTCTGCTCATTTCAAACGAAACCATCCGCCCGCGCACCGCTTCCCTTCGCGAAAATCTGGAGCGATGGGGCAACCCGAATGTAGCAGTTACCAGCGGCGAAGTAGAGGAATTGGCTGCTCTGGAGGACTGGTTCGACGTCGTGTTGACCGATGCCCCTTGCAGCGGTGAAGGACTTTTCCGCAAAGACCCCGATGCCATGCGTGAATGGTCGCTTCCACAAGTTGAAGTTTGTGCCGCGCGACAACGACGCATCCTTGCAGCAGCCGTGCAGGCGCTTAAACCGGGTGGCATTTTACTCTTCAGCACTTGTACCTACAATGCACAAGAGAACGGCGAGAACGCCCGTTGGCTCGCCAAAACTTTTGATCTTCAAGCAATTGCACTGGACATTCCCGAAGAATGGGGCATTGTTCAGTCAGATTCTGGAGTTCAGTTTTACCCGCACAAATTGCAGGGCGAGGGCTTTTTCCTGGCTGTATTTCGGAAAAGGGAGGGCGATGCCAAAAAACATACGCCCGCAGCGATGTACAAAAGCATAAAACCATTGCCCAAAAATCTGATACCTGCTGCTGCTGCATGGCTATCCCCGGAAGTGGAGGCCCGTTTTTTCCTGACGCCTTCCGGCGAAGTGCTGGCATTGCCCGCCGTGCTGGAACCGGATTTCCTTTTGCTCGATAAATTCTTGAAAACCAAGTGGTTTGGAGTAAATATCGGCGAGTTCAAGGGCAAGGATTTCATTCCCAGCCACGCGCTGGCGCTGAACTTATGGGCTTCGCCTAATTTAACTGCCGTGGATTTGAATCGCGAACAAGCGCTGCTGTTTTGAAAAAGAAACCTTTGATCCACCTCTAGGGGCGCCATTGGGCTGGACGCTTGCGCGTTATGAAGGCTTGAACCTGGGATGGGTGAAAATCCTGCCGAATCGTTTGAACAATTATTTGCCGCAGGAAAGGAGGATTAGGATGGCGATTGGTATGGTTACGAAACCTTGAAGGATTCGTAACCGTCTCCTTGCCGCTTAAGAAATTAGTACTGCCCAATCAAAACTTCCTTTCCTACCTTTGCCCTGCTACCCCAACCCGTTATTTATCTCATCATTTGGCCCATACTGCATCCGGCATGACACTAACTGCCGCACAAATTGCTCAAATCATCGGCGGCACAGTCGAAGGCGACCTTAATGCCTCCGTGAGTCGTGGAGCACCCATTGAGGCCGCCCAAGAAGGCGAATTTACTTTTTTGGACAATCCCAAATATGAGGCATACGTGTACAGCACACGAGCAAGTATTTTGTTGGTAAACAACAAGTTACTACTTGAAAAACCAGTAACGCCTACCCTGGTACGCACCGTTGATGTGCGCACGTCGCTCGCTGTTCTGCTCAAATACATTGATGAGTTTAACCATCCCAACGGCTCGGGTATTTCTGAAAAAGCATCTGTCCATCCTGAAGCAAAAGTCGGCGTTGGGACAGAAATTGGGGATTTCACAGTAGTCGAGCAGGGCGCGGTGATTGGCCTGAATTGCAAGATTTATCCCCAGGTTTTCATTGGCAGAAATGCACATATCGGCGATAATTGCACCCTTTACCCAGGGGTTAGGGTGCATTTTGACTGTGAAATTGGCAACGAATGCATTCTACACGCTAATGCCGTAATAGGGGCAGATGGATTTGGTTTTGCACCGCAGTCTGACCGGACCTGGACGAAAATACCGCAAGTTGGCAAGGTGGTGCTGGAAGACAAAGTAGAGATCGGAGCATCTACCTGCATTGACCGTGCAAGTCTGGGCAGCACGGTGATACGCTCCGGGTCAAAACTGGACAATCTTATACACATCGCCCATAATGTGGAGGTGGGGCGCAATGCTGTAATCGCAGCACAAGCAGGGGTGGCGGGCAGTACCCATCTCGGCAACAATGTGCAGGTGGGAGGTCAGGTCGGTTTTGCCGGCCACCTTAGAATCGCCGATGGAACGCAGATACAGGCCCAAAGCGGTTTGGCATCCAATATTGAAAAGCCCGGGACCGCGATTTTTGGCAGCCCGGCCATGGGTTACCGCGACTTCATCAAATCGCATGTGGTGTTCAAACAACTGCCTGATTTGCAACGCAAAGTGCTTGAACTGGAAAAGAAACTGGCCGAGTTGGAAAATGGCCGCGCACAATCAGCTTTACCCGCCGATTCATCCTCCGTAGTTTTGACAAAAGCGGGAGCAAATTCGAAAAAGGGAACTTCGAAGATGTAATGTTTGCCCTCTACATCCCCGTAACTATCTGTTCGAGGGAGTCCAACGTCTATCGTCCAATGTCCTAATATCCAATGTCCTCCATCAAATGAACTTCCTCAACCGCAACATTTTCTGGATACTCGGCCTGGCCGCACTCGCCGCTATTGTCTATTATTTTTCCAACATCGTTGGTTACATACTCATTGCCTGGGTGCTCTCCATGTTGGGCCGGCCCATTTTGGTTTTTTACCGCAAACACTTGGGTATCGGACGATTCAGACTAGGGCCTTCCGCCGCGGCGCTGCTGACCATCCTCACTTTTTACGCAATGCTGGTCGGCGTATTGCTTCTTTTTGTGCCGACCATCGTATCACAAGCACGACATCTTGCTACGGTTGACTATCAAGCACTTGGTGAAAAAATGCGCCCGTTTTTTTTCAACCTCGATTTACAACTGCACCAAATCGGACTGCTTGCACCCAACGAATCATTGGCTTTGGAAACCCAGAAAGCCTTGACAAACTGGTTTCACCCTACACTGGTGGGGGATTTTCTTGGCAAGTTCCTTGGGGTAGCGGGCAATGTGGCGGTCACATTTGCATCGGTTACCTTCATCCTCTTCTTTTTCCTGCAAGACAACCGTCTTTTCAAGGGCATTTTGGATGCAATAGTCCCCGACAAACAAGAGCAAAAGGTACACACCGCTTTAAATGACTCCAGCGATTTGCTCACGCGCTATTTCGGCGGTTTGGTAGTACAATTGTTGGTTTTCTCGGTGCTGAGTACATTGATACTGTGGATGTTTGGGGTAAAAAACGCCGTACTTATTGGCTCCTTTGGGGGTGTTTTTAACATTATTCCATACATCGGCCCTATTCTGGGCATGATATTCGGGGTCTTTATTACGATTTCTTCCGGGCTGGATGCTGACCTTGCCCTGATGATGCCCATGGTGCTGAAAGTAATCGCAACCTTTATCATAGTACAGGTCATTGACAACAACTTCGTCGGCCCGCTTATCATGTCGAAAAGCGTTCAGGCACACCCGCTCGAAATATTTCTCGTCACGCTGGCTGCCGCCCAACTCGGCGGAGTCGTGGGCATGGTCATTGGCGTTCCAGTTTTTACCGTGCTTCGCGTGATTGCACGAACCTTTTTTAGCCAATTCAAACTGGTACAAAGGATGACGGAAAGGCTGGAGGGGGAGTAGGGCGAAATTCATTTCGCCACGATACGTCCAAGTTTATTTCACCGCGGTGAACGCGAAATAAATTTCGCCCTACTGTCATTCTGACACACCCGACCACAAGGCACGAAAGTTGACAAAGCACCTTGGGTGTAAAAATCCTATGGGCATCCCTTGCCCGGCCCAGCATTTTTTCAAAAATGAAAAATCCGTTCAAAAAAATACTCGACATGAAGGAAAAAGAGCCGAATACGCCTGAGCATGAGGTGCAAGAAACCATCGTAGAAACTACAGAAACCGCTGAAAATCAAGGCAAAGCCCAGCAAAATATGTCCGCAGACCCCCTCGCCGAACTCCAAAAGCAACTCGAAGAGAGCCGCAACAAATACCTGTACCTCTTCTCCGATTTTGAAAACTTCAAGCGCAACGCCGCACGCGAACGCATGGACCTCATCAGCACCGCCGGGCGCGACATGATGTCAGCATTGCTGCCTGTTTTGGACGATTTTGACAGAGCGGCCAAAAACGGTGCGCTTTCCGAAGGCACTACCCTCATCCATCACAAAATCGCCCACACCCTCAAAAGCAAAGGCCTGGTTTCACTGGATGCCAAGGCTGGCGACGAATTCAACCCCGACGTTCACGAGGCGGTCGCTGAAATTCCCGCTCCCACTGACGAAACCAAAGGCAAAATCGTAGATATCCTCGAACAAGGCTATTCCCTCGGCGGCAAGATTATCCGGCACGCCAAGGTGGTAGTAGGCAAAGTATAATGAGGTTATTGAGAACATTGGGAAATCTGGATATTTCGGACCCAACCTTAGCAAATCCCCAATTTCACAAATATCCAATAACCAATATAAATGGCAAAACGCGATTATTATGACGTGCTGGGCGTAGCGAAAAACGCCAGTGCTGATGACATAAAAAAGGCCTACCGCAAAAAGGCGCTCGAACTTCACCCCGACCGAAATCCGGACGATAAGGGGGCGGAAGAAAAATTTAAAGAAGCCGCCGAAGCCTACGATGTGCTGAGCGATGGGGACAAAAAAGCGCGATACGACCGCTATGGTCACGCTGGTCTGGAAGGCATGGGCGCCGGCGGGCCGGGAGGCAGTTTCCAGGGCATGGATATGGATGAAATCCTGCGCCGCTTTGGGTTTGATACCGATGATATTTTTGGCGAATTTTTTGGCGGCGGCAGGCGCGGTGGCCGCGGCGGACGAGCACGCGGGGAGCGTGGCAGCAACCTCCGCATTAAGGTCAAAATGACCCTCGAAGAAGTCGCCACCGGGGTAAATAAAAAGATCAAGGTGCGCAAGCAAGTCGCTTGCAGCACTTGCAGCGGTTCTGGTGCAAAAGATGCCAGTAGCGTGGACACTTGCGCCACTTGTCGCGGTGCGGGTGCGGTCAATCAAGTGCGCCAAACGCCCTTTGGCATGATGCAGACCGCCATCACCTGTCCTACCTGCAACGGCGCCGGGCAAACCATCAAATCACCCTGCAACGTTTGCAAGGGCGATGGCCGTGTTTTTGGCGAAGAAACCATTGACGTGGATATCCCGGCAGGCGTACACGAGGGCATACAATTCAGTGTGTCGGGCCGCAGTAATGCCGGGGCAAAAGGTGGTCCGCCCGGCGACCTCCTCATCGCCATTGAAGAAATGCCGCACGAAGAACTGACCCGCGAAGGCAGCAATGTGGTGTTTGAACTGTACATCAATTTCGCCGACGCGGCACTCGGCTCGAAGGTAGATGTGCCCACGCTTGACGGACGCGCCCGAATCACCATCCCTGCTGGCACCCAGGCGGGCAAGGTTTTCCGATTGAAAGACAAGGGTTTGCCCGCATTGCAGAGCTATGGCCGTGGTGACCAACTTGTTCACGTAAACGTGTGGACACCCAAAAAAGTCAACGACGAAGAACGCCGACTGCTTGAAAAACTCCGTGATATGCCAAACCTGAAACCCAGCCCGGGCAAGGAGGAAAAAGGATTTTTTGATCGGGTGCGGGATATGTTTGAGTAGTTTCTGAATGGATTAGTTGGATGGTTTTGAAAGCGGGAGACCTCGGAGGTTTTTAAAACCTCCGAGGTCTCCCGCTTTCAAAACCATCCAAGCACTAGTAAAATTCTAGAAACTCATTTTTATTGGAATTTTTAAAAACAAAAAGTTTTTCAGAATTTCGCGCTTTCAAAACAGTTAAGCATGAGCAAAAGCAAAGGGCAAGGAATAATAAATGACGACTTGGTGGATCCCAACCACATCATCATAAAAGGCGCCCGAACCAATAACCTCCGCAATGTAGACTTGAGCATCCCGAAGAACCAACTCGTGGTCGTCACGGGTGTATCCGGTTCCGGAAAATCGAGTATTACGATGGACACGCTCTACGCCGAGGGTCAGCGCCGCTATGTGGAAAGTCTTTCGAGTTATGCCCGTCAGTTCCTTGGGCGCATGAAAAAACCCGATGTGGACTATATACGGGGCATTTGCCCGGCCATTGCCATTGAGCAGCGCGTCACTACCGGCAATGCGCGAAGCACGGTGGGAGCATGACCGAAGTGTACGAGTTCCTTCGCTTGTTGTACGCCCGGATTGGCAAATTCTACTCGCCCATTTCGGGTCAAATCGTGCAAAAGCACGAGGTAACAGATGTCATTGATTTTATCAAGAAACTCCCCGACGGTACACGCGGACTTGTGCTGATGCCCTTCCCGAAAAAATATCTGGAACGCAGCCTGGAACAAGAATTAAACCTTTTGTTGCAAAAAGGCTACACGCGGGTTCAGTTCGGGAACGAGACCATAAGCATTCAGGACATCCTGGAAGGCGTGGAAACACGATTCGATACCAAACAGCCCGCATACCTTTTTAACGAGCAAAACCTTCGGCTCCTGATCGACCGTTTTGTCCTGTCTACTGATTTGGAGGAATCAGATTGGATGCGTCTGGCGGATTCGGTAAACACGGCATTTTACGAGAGTGAAGGCGAGTGTGTAGTAGCGAACTTCAGTTCGCTTGATTCGAGCGAACTAAAGTTCGCTACTACATTCAACAACCGCTTTGAACTAGACGGCATTTCATTCCCGGAACCCACCCCGCAATTATTCAACTACAACAATCCCTATGGAGCTTGTCCCACCTGCGAAGGCTATGGCCGGGTGCTCGGCATTGACCTCGACAAAGTAGTTCCAGACAAAACCAAATCCGTGTACGATGGCGCCGTCGCTGTCTGGAAAGGTGAGAAATTTGGCGAGTCATTGGCCTTGCTATTGGAACACGCGCACAAATTTGACTTTCCCGTTCACACCCCTTACGAGGCCCTTTCAAAGCAGGAACAAAAACTTTTATGGAGTGGCAATCAATACTTTGAAGGCATTGATTCCTTTTTCAAACAACTAGAAAGTCAGACCTACAAAATCCAGAACCGTGTGACGCTGGCCCGTTACCGTGGTAAAACCACCTGCCATACCTGCGAGGGTGGAAGGCTTCGACAAGAGGCGCTTTGCGTAAAAATCGCGGGCAAGAATATCTCCGAATTGACGGGAATTCCGCTGGACGAGGTGCTGACCTTTTTTCAAAACCTTGATCCACAACTCAGCGATCACGACCGCCAGATTGCCAAACGACTACTGCTGGAAATCAACAATCGCCTGCACTTTATGGTCGAACTTGGCCTTGGATATCTTACGCTCGATCGAATTTCCAGCACCCTTTCCGGAGGCGAAACCCAACGCATTCACCTCACCCGAACGCTTGGCTCTAACCTCACGGCTTCGATGTATTTGCTCGACGAACCTTCCGTTGGTTTGCACCCGCGCGACACCGGGCGTTTGGTCAAAGTGCTGAAAGAACTTCGCGATCTCGGCAATACCGTAGTGGTGGTGGAGCACGAGGAATCCGTCATTGAAAACGCCGACTACCTGGTGGACATGGGTCCTGAAGCGGGCGTTCACGGCGGCAACGTGGTGTATTCCGGGCCTTACGCCGACATCGCTAAAGCTGCTCCCAACAGCCTCACTACAAAGTACATGACCGGGGAAATGCGTATCAAAACGCCCGGTATACGCCGCAACGCCAAGGAGTTTTTAACGCTCAAGGGGGTGCGTCAGCACAACCTGAAAAACATGGATGTGCGCATCCCGCTCCACTGCCTGACGGTGGTGAGCGGCGTGAGCGGTTCAGGCAAAACCACGCTGGTGCGCGATATATTTTTCCCCGCGCTCTCGCAACACCTGCCCGAAAACGCCGGGAAACAGCCCGGCTCCTTCGATGGCATAGAAGGCAGCGTAAAAAAAGTGACCCGTGTGGAGTTTATCAACCAAAGTCCCATCGGAAAAAGCAGCCGTTCCAACCCCGTCACCTACGTGAAGGCTTACGATTATATCCGCGAACTTTTTGCCAAACAGCAACTTTCAAAAATTCGCGGTTTTCAACCCAAACACTTCAGTTTCAACGTAGAAGGTGGCCGATGCGAGACCTGCAAAGGCGAAGGCGAACAAGTGATAGAAATGCAGTTTTTGGCCGACGTACACCTCGAATGCGAAGAGTGCAAAGGCCGCAGATTCCGTCAGGAAGTGCTCGATGTGCAATACAAAGGCAAGAGTATTTTTGATGTATTGAACCTCAGCGTGGAGGAAGCACTGGAATTTTTCAAAGGCCAAAAAGACATAACAGACCGAATACAGCCGCTGTTCGACGTGGGTTTGGGCTACGTTCACCTTGGTCAGTCCAGCAGCACCCTTTCGGGTGGAGAGGCGCAGCGTGTAAAACTCGGCTCTTTCCTGATCCGGGAAAATTCAAGCGGGCATATCTTTTTCATTTTCGACGAGCCCACCACGGGGCTGCACTTTCATGATATTCAAAAACTGCTCACAGCCATCAACGCGCTGGTGGAAAAAGGCCACTCGGTGCTGGTAGTGGAGCACAATATGGAGGTCATCAAATCAGCGGATTGGGTGATTGACCTTGGCCCGGAAGGCGGGAAAGAAGGCGGGGGATTGGTTTTTGAGGGTACGCCGGAGGAATTGGTGAAGGTGAAGGGGAGTTATACGGGGGAGTATTTGAAGGAAAAGTTGAATTGACGTGAGTAATTGGAGGTGCGACTTCAAGTCGCACCTCCAATTTATCGCGCGAGGTTGGAATTTATCACTAAGTGATTTCAAACGGGAGACCTCGGAGGTTTTCAAAAACCTCCGAGGTCTCCCGTTTGAAATCACCGCACCGCATACCCCACCTCCCCTTTCCTGAAATCCTCCCGCACCGGATTAAACACATCCATGATACGGCATCGCGTGTGCGCCTTGCCTGAGTGCGGCACATTAGACGGAATGACGCATACATCGCCCGGGTTCAATTCCTGTAATTGCCCGCCCACTGTCAGATCAAAGCGACCTTCCAGCAGCGTGGTCACTTGCTCATGAATATGCGAGTGTTGAGGGAGTTCCGCCCCTTCGTCCACCTCTACAAAAGCGATGGTCATGGAATCGGTGTGGATAAAACGAGCATTGAAGCCGCGCGAGATTTCAAATGTTGGGATTGCAGATACGGTGTGTTTCATAGCAAAGATGGTTAGACGTTTACGTGCCCCTTGTAGGTTTCGCAAACGTAGTTCCTATTTTTGTTCGAATACTTGTGCTCCTGGTTGCCAAATCAAACCTTTGGAATCAATGATGGAAGATCCAAACACCACATATTTTTTCCCATAAGAAGAAAATGAAGTTGGACGATAAAATTCCAGCAAAGTTCCTGCTTCAAAAAGCCAATCAGAACCAACCATCAGGCTTTTTACTCCTGATCGGGCAGTTTTGAAATGTTCCGGTATTTTTTTCATATTAAAACCCAGGGTAAAATCATCGGCGACTCTTTCAGCAGATATTTCGCCTATTTTTGACCATGGCAACAAGTAGTTTCCCCCAATATATTGATACTGGTAATTTTTTAAACGAGCGGAAGCATCTTTCGATAATGCGCCATTAGGGTTATACGAAATAAAATTAATCAATGCCTCATCACTACCAGCTGCAACCGCCTTTTCAAAATCTTTTTCCAATTGGCTTTTTTGCATTTCGGCGGCTTTGCCAGGGTTTTGATTGCCTCCTTCTCCGATTGAAATCAAATTAGCAAACACGCGAAAAGCCCCCGGAACCCCGGCAGGCAATTCCCGAAAAAACGATAATCCTGTATAAACATAATACCCATTACCATACTTTGCCACAAGCAGCGCGCCATCTGCGGGCTTTTCACCAGGGTCATTCGCGGAAAGTGGCGCTTTAAATGCGGTGTCCCACTCGTTGGGAAAGTAGAGACCACGCTCCTGTACCCAGTCTTCGAAATCTTTGGTAGTCAGTTTGTTGGGCGTATTGAGCACTGGATGTTCTGGCTGGAGAAAGCGGATTTCAGCGGTTTCATCCGTGACACGGGTACGCGATATTTTGAGTGGAAACGGCGAGATTTTATCCACCACAAGTTCAAAGTTGGTGTTGTATTGCACGACAAGTGTACCGCCGTTTTGAACATATTCAAGCAGTTTGGCCTGGTGGAATTTCAGGTCATCTTTGGTGTTGTACGCTCGAATACCGACGACTATGGCCTCGAATTTTGCCAGCTTAGCGGTTTCCATATCCTTGTCATCCAACACTTTCACGGTGCAACCCATTTGTCGCAAGGCGGCAGGAACCTCGTCGCCAGCGCCCATATAGTAGCCAACATTCTTGGCCGTCACCTTTAATTCGAGCCGGGCAGCACGTGCCGTGGCAGGTAGCAAAACGCTCTGTTGAGGGATGTGGTCGTACTTGATTGTAATGAGCCTATTGGTATAAGTTCTTCCGTCAACTTCCACACTCGCGGTTAATATCGCATTCGGGTTTTCCTGGCTTGACTGTATCCGGAACGCAAACGTTTTTTCTTCGCCCTTTTTCTCGAATACAAAAGATTGGTTTTCGCTTTTTATCGCCCAACCTTTCACCGATACCGCTCCGGCCACATTGTCTTTTTCTGCTTTTACCCGCACGGATACTTCTCCTTCATTTTGGGTAAAAATATACGATGGCTCGGTGAATTCCACCACTACTGGTGGAAGCACCTCGAAGGGGCGCCAGACCTCGCCAATAGCGGGTTCTCCCGTCTTCCAAGCCAGGTCAGTATCATATTCAATCGGAATGCCATTCACAGTAAATTTCCAACGAACAATGGCATAGCGGGGAGTTTCGGGCATGACGCGAAGTGCCTGTTTTTCAACGGCATACATACCCGTTGTCGAAGCGTTTTGCAACCAAAACGGCGCCGTGAAAGCCGCGTCTTGGCTGATTCGGAGGGTTTTTTCCAGAATCCATCCTTTATTCACGGTAAGCGTAGCACGGGGCAGGGTGTCGAACAAACCAGGAAGAATATTTACCCCGGTAAGTTGAACCGTGTGCGCTGTGCGGCTAATGGCTTCGAGGCGGATTTTGACCGCATCGCTGGGTGTGGCGGTCGGTTCGTTGGCAGTAGCCTCCAAATAAAGTCCAAGACAGCCTTTAATTACCTCTTTAATTTCAGCGAGCTTGCGCGTTTTCCAATAACCTTCGGGAAGTGATTTTATCATCTGCATCGCAGTTAGCAGGTCTGGGATGCTGGCAGCGGGATTGTCAGAGCGATATTTGCGGTCAACCTGAGAGAGGAGTTTGCCAATGCGTTTACCGCCTTCCACCCTCGTCCAGGAAGTGTTGATGCCTTCAAAAATATCTTGCGACGAGGGGCGGTCGCCTTTAACAAAATCAAGATAGTCTATGCTTTCACCCCTAGTGCTGAGTGATCCAAACCCCTGGCAACGGTGCATGGAACGACTTTCCGCAGCCACCTCGTTGTTACTTTTTCCTTTTAAGGTTAGGTAGATGCCAATGTCAATCGGCCAGAGCGCGGACTTGTCTATTTTGGCGAATGCCTCCTGGCCGCCATAGAAAAACCACGAAGTGTTGAAGAACTGCCGGCGTGCCTGCCAGGGCTCAGCCAGCGTCAGTTGTTCAGGATATGCGTTGGTTTTCGCGGCAAGATCGAAGGCCTCTACTGAGAGCATGGCCGAAGCAGTGTGGTGGCCGTGTGTGTCGTATTTTTTGTCGTGGTAAAAACGGTTTATAACCACATCGGGCTTCACCTGGCGATAGGCCCAAACCACGTCAGAGAGCACCGCGTCTTTGTCCCAAAAGCGAAGGGTCTCTTCGGGGTTTTTGGAAAACCCAAAGTCGTTGGCTCGGGTAAACATTTGTTTGCCACCATCTACCGAGCGGGCCATAAGTAGTTCCTGAGTCCGCAAAACCCCCAGTAATTCGCTGATTTCTGGACCGATTAGGTTTTGGCCGCCATCGCCTCGTGTGAGCGAAAGGTAGGTGACATCGTAAAGTTTGGCATTGCGCAGGTAACTGATCATACGCGTGTTTTCATCGTCAGGATGCGCGGCCACATAGAGCACCGTGCCCAGCACGTTGAGTTTTTTGATGGCATGGTGGAGCTCGGCGGCGTCGGGTTTGGCGGGTTTTTGGGCGAGGAGTAGAGTTGGCAGTAGCAGTAGCAGGCTTGCCCGCCGTAGCTTTTTTAACTGTCGAAGCCTTGGCGAAGACAGAAGCGAAGGAGGGGGCAGTAGGCGGTAGTTGTTTTTCATGCGAGCGCGGGAAATGTTGAATGGCGAAGGTAAAGACCCAAAAACGTTTGCAAGTGCGTTTGGTTTTGGGTAAAAAAAATTGCCGAACAGAATGGCTCCGCTCGGCAATTTTAAAATTCAGTGTATGCTTAATTAAGTACTGAACACAATTGGTCTATATGAAACACATAGGCACAATAGAGCACATAGTCTTGAAAATCTTGGTCTATGTGTTCTACTGTGGCTATGTGTTTTATTGCAACTTCTACTTAATAACCTTAATCTTCATTTTCACATCTTTCAACGGTCGGTCGCCAGGTGCTTTTTCCACTGCGGCGATTTTGTCAATCACGTCCAAACCTTTGATGACGCGGCCAAATACCGTGTACTCCTGGTCGAGGTGTGGGGTGCCGCCATCCTGGAGGTAAGCTGCGCGCTGTTCTGGCAAGTAATGGAAGCGGCGCATGGACTCGATTTGGTTAAGGGTTTGTTCGCTCACTGGGCCGCCTTGGACAATGTAAAACTGTGAACCAGAGGATTTTTTCTCCGGGTTGTTGGTACGTGCTGCTGCCAATGCACCTTTGAGGTGACACAGTGAATCCACGATCTCAGCTGGGATTTGGTAACTTGGGCCTCCCATTCCGAGCGACTTTCCAGAGGGAGCGTTGCGGGAATCCGGGTCGCCGCCTTGAATCATGAAGCCACTGATGACGCGGTGGAAAAGAAGGTCGTTGTAATAACCTTCTTCGGCGAGTTTGATAAAGTTGTCGCGGTGTTTCAGGGCAGCGTTGTAGAGTTCGGCGGTCATGGTGCCGAATTCGGTTTCGATTTCCACGAGGCAACGCTCGGGAGCTGTGACTTGAATCATTTGTTTGAAAGTTGTGATTTTTTTGCCTTTTGTGGCTTTGAGGGTAACAGTGTAATTGCCCGAATGGGTATAGCGGTGCATAGGGCTTGCCTCAGATGAGGTGGCGCCATCGCCAAAATCCCATGCATAGGTGGAGGGCTTTTTCGAGGCTGGGGTGGTATTGGTGAAAGTGATCTCTGCCGGCGCTACGAACTTTTGGGCTGGAACGGTGAATTTAGCCTGAGCATTAAGCGCCAAGGCCGAGAGTAAAAAGAGGTTGAATACCAGTAGTTTTTTCATATTTTGAGAATGTGTGAGAAGGAGTTTTTAGTTCACCCGCCATAGCGCTTCACGCTATGGCGGTTAAAGCCGCAAAGATGCGGTTTTCTCCTATCTTGATGGATACCCAACATTGTTACCCAAAAGCAAAACGTCTCAATTTTTTAGCAAGTGCTTGGAATGCAGCAATTGCCTGAACCGTTCCATTTCAGGTTCGTTTTGAAAACCCGTTTTAAGGAGCGGACTGGCCATGAACGCATTTTGATACAGCAGAAAAAAATCACGGGTTTCTTCCGCTTTTTGGAATGTGTCCCATAGCAAAACAGACTCTGATGAATGGGTGCTGAGTGTCACATTTTCCTCTTGAAAAGTATAACGAATTGGATGTTGCAGCATGGGGTATTTTGAAAAATTGCGCCGCGACAACCATCTGAATATCACCCACCAAAGCGCCAGAAAAAGCGGGACCCAAATCAAGGTTTTGCCTATTTCAAAGAAACTCAATCCCCCGAAATAAAACGTGCTTCCCAACCAAACCGCAACACCCAACAGGATAACCCATTTGATCCAACCCGTTTTCAGATAACGAAACATGATGTATACCTGGGCTTTGCCAAAAGAATCGGGCGTAAAAGTGAATTCGACTTGAATAGGCTCCATTAATGTTGAAATTTGGGCGGAAAGGTACGTGCCCATCGCCGCTTAACCCCTCAAAATAGGCTTCAATATTTCTGAGGCAAGTCTTGTTTTTTTTGCTTATTTACTTAACTTTGTAAAGGAGCCATGCCCCTGGCTAACATTACAATACTTAAACCAAATGAGCAAAAACCAAGATTACGACAAGATTATCCGCGAGAGTGTAGAACGTGTCATTCCGACCATCATTGAAAAACTTTGTGGGCTTCGTCCGAGTGAACTGTCGGACTTGCCCACGAGTTTTCAACGAACCCGTGAGCGGTGACCCGATTTTTTGAAAAAAGCCGTGGAGCAACAACAGGAGTATATCATCCAAATTGAGTTCCAGACCAATACTGACCGCAAGATGGTAACTAGGATGCTCGACCACTACTCGATGCTGCTCAATCACTATGGGCTTATGGTGCGTCAGTTTGTCATTTTTATCGGGAATGGCAAACCAAATATGCCCATGGAGATACAGCACCCCGAACTTCAATTTCGCTATCGAATAGTCAATCTGCGCCATATTGATTGTGATGTATTTATTCATTCACAGAAACCCGAGGAAATCATATTGGGCGTACTCGCCGATTTCAAGGGGCAAAATTCGTTGAGTGTTATCCAATCGATTTTGCACAATCTGATGAAAACTGTACGAAGTTCCAGAAGCCTGCGCAAGTACTGTACGCAGTTGGAAATCCTGTCTAAACTCCGTAATTTGCAGCCCCAAACCATACAACAAATAGAAGCTATGCCAATCACTTACGACATCACCACTGACATTCGCTACCAACAAGGTATCGAACAAGGTATCGAACAAGGTATGAGTTTGAAAACTCGTAAAACGGTTGAAAAAATGCTCGCAGGAAACAGATTTTCCCTTCGTGAAATTGCAGATATTTCTGACGTGTCAATTGATTATGTCATCAAAGTCCAAAATGAACTGACGGATAAAGATCAGAAGGGCAAAAAATAACAAATGACCAACTTCACCCGTCGCATCCTCTCCAACGGCCTCCGGGTCCTTGTCCACGAAGATCATTCCACACCGCTGGTTGCAGTAAACATCAGTTATTACGTCGGCTCCCGCGATGAACACCCTGAAAAAACGGGCTTTGCGCACCTTTTCGAGCACCTCATGTTTGGAGGGAGCAAGAATATCCCCGACTTCGACGATCCGCTACAGCGCGCTGGAGGCGAAAACAACGCCTATACCACCAACGACTACACCACCTTCTACGAAATCGTGCCGGCCGAAAACCTCGAAACCGCGCTCTGGCTCGAAAGTGACCGGATGCTTGCACTAAGTATCAATAAAAAATCGCTGGATGTGCAGCGAAAAGTCGTGGTAGAAGAGTTTAAAGAGACTTGCCTCAACGAGCCTTATGGCGATTCCTGGCACCACCTTTCTGAACTGATGTACCAGCATCACCCCTACCGTTGGCCCGTGATCGGCCTCGCTCCCGAGCATGTGGAGAACGCCACGATTGACGATGTGCGCTCCTTTTACAAATCCTGGTACAACCCGGCCAATGCAGTGCTGAGCATCGCCGGAAAAGTGAGCACCGACGAGGCGTTTGTACTTGCCGAAAAATGGTTTGCCAACATTCCTTCGATGCAAGCGCCTGTGCGTCAATTAAATACTGAGCCACCGCAAACCATTCCCGCCCGCAAAGTCGTGACAGCCAATGTGCCTGTTCCCGCGGTGTACCTCGCCTTCCGCACCCCTGCGCGTATTGACAAGGCGTTTTATCCCGTGGATTTGCTCAGCGATGTGCTGGCACTTGGCCCTTCGTCGCGCCTTTTCCGCAGACTTTTGAAAGAGCGCAATTTGTTCTCCTCTATTGATGCGTATGTGACGGCCAATGTTGACCCAGGCTTGCTCGTAATAGAAGGCCGACCCTCTGAAGGGGTTTCGGTAGATGACGCCCTGGCTGCCATTTGGGCAGAATTGGAACAGTTGAAAAACGATGCGATTGAAGAACGGGAGTTGCAAAAAATTCAGCATCGCTTTGAGAGTACGCTCGTTTTTTCCGAAACCAGTGTGCTGAACAAAGCCCAAAATTTGGCCTTCTACGAACTCCTTGACCGTGCCGAACTGATGAACGAGGAGACAGAAATTTACCTTGGAATAACGCCCGCAGATATGCTTCAAACAGCAAAAGAGATTTTCAGGGCGGAGAATTCGGCGACGCTGATTTATTTGCCAGCGCAAGTCCCGGAGGAAGCATCGCTTTAATTAATGCTTGTCCACCGCCCGTTGCCGCGTTGAGCCGCCTTTAATACCCCGAACATTGCCCATGACCATAAAGGCATTCGCGTCAATTTTCTCCACCTCGTGCTGAAGGCGGGCTATTTCCAAGCGTGTGATAACCGTAAATAGGATTTCTGTCTTATAGTTTTTACCCCGTTTCCCGTGCCCGCTGATGCCGGAATAGGCTGTTACACCGACTTGAAGCCCGCTCACAATGAATTCGCGAATTTCCTCGTGATGCGAGGAAATAATCGTCACGCCCACATATTCTTCTACGCCCTCAATAATAAAGTCTACAGTCTTAGAAGCTGATAAATATGTCAATACAGCGTACATGGCGGTCTCAAATCCCAGCAAATATGCCGCCACCGAAAAGATCACGATGTTGAAAACCAGTATAATATCACCTACTGAAAAGATAGATTTTCTGCTCAGATAAATCGCTAATACCTCCGTGCCATCCAACACAGCCCCTCCCCGAATGGCCAATCCTATGCCCACACCGAGAAAAAACCCGCCGAAGGTGGCGATCAGTAATTTGTCAGTGGTAATGACGGGGTAAGGAACGAGAACAATGACCAACGCCAAAGCAGTCACAGCCAAAATGCTTTTCAGCGCAAAAGCGGGGCTCATCTGCCGGTAAGCCAGTAGCACGAACGGGATGTTGATCAGCACAATCAGGATTGAAAGGGGTAGCCCCGTAGTAGCAGAAGTCAACAGAGAAATACCCGTAACTCCGCCATCAATAAAATGGTTGGGGAGCAAAAAGCTTTGCAAACCAAGCCCTGCAATCAGCACTCCCCCTAACACCAATAAAGTGTCGAAAAATCCCTGTCGAAACGACAGCGAGTATAAATAAAAAGCCTTAGCCACCCGATAGCGACTCACCGCCTCAGGGCTGCAATCGAGATCTTTGGAAAGCCCTCTTTGTAGTATTTGTTCTACGAATTTAATTATCATCGGTGCTATTGGTTCGATTTAATCGCCCGGTAAACCACACTTTGCAAGCGCGGACGGAAATCGCCATTCATCAATTTGTTGTTCTCCATTGTTGGATAAGTGCGGTTAGATAAAAAGATGAAAATCAACTTTTTATCCGGGTCAGCCCAGGCACAGATGCCCGTGAAGCCCAGATGTCCGAAGGTGTTTTTCCCGGCCAGTAAGCTCATGTTCGCTGTCTGTTTTTCATCCAATTCCTTCATGTCGAAGCCAATGCCGCGCCGGGTGCTGCTCGCGTAGCGCGTGGTGAACTGACGCACCGTTTCAGGTTGCAAATATTGCCTCCAACCGTAGGAGCCGCCGTTAAGCAACATCTGGAAAATTTTGGCCAGGTCGTTGCCATTGGAGAAAAGCCCCGCATGACGGCTCACCCCTCCGAGCATAGCCGCGCCCATATCATGTACGTATCCTTGCAGCCGTTGATGTCGGAAATAGCCATCTTCCTCTGTTGGGGCGCAGCGCAGGCTCAGTCCTTTTTTCCAGGGATTGTAGGTTGTGGTTGCAAGGCCCAGCGGTTGATAAAATTCACGGTCCGCAAACACATCCACAGGCGAGCCGCTGAGATTATTCACCGCACGGGCGCATAGGTAAAGATCAAGGTCGGAGTATTTGTAGTTTCTGTTGCCATTGAGCGGGGAATTGAAAATCTGTTGCCAAACGGTGTCCGACCAGGCATTTTCCATAAACAAATCCTTCGCGACCGGCACTTCAAAACCAGCTTGTGCGCTGCTCAGGTAAATTTTGGAAGAAGGGATTTTTTCCGCCGTCAGCGTTTGTTGGTAGAACGGAATCCATGCCTGCAAGCCCGCATGGTGCGCCATAATCTCGTGAACAGTCAGATCTTTTTTGTTGGTCGTTTTCAGTTCCGGGACGTAATTGCTCATGGGCGCATCGAGTGCAATCTTTTGGTTTTCAAACAATTTCATCATCGAAATCGTGGTCGCCGCCACTTTTGTGACCGAGGCCAAATCGTAGATGGTTTCGTTTGTTACTGCTTGGGTTTGCTCGTAGGTATGGTGTCCGTAGGATTTTTGCCAAACGATTTTGTTGTCTTTGGCTACAAGAATTTGGCAGCCCGGCGCGGCGCCTGTGCCGATCATTTCCGAAACAATGCCATCCATCAACGCGAGTGTATCACTGCTCATTCCGACTGTTTCGGGCAAGGCGTACCCAAGCCTTTTTTGGAGGAATGTTTTTTTCGTGCCTTGCCCAAAACGCGCCCATGAAGCCGCCGTTACGGGCAAAATGCCGTTCAAATCGTTCGCCCCAAAAAGGCTTTGTGCTGCCAGTTGCTGTGCCATCGGATCCTCCGTAAACGCTTGCAGCATTAGAGGCGGAGCATCCATCCAGGCATAGGTGTAGGGATTGCCAAAAACCGTAAGCGCAATGGTGGTTTTCTGGTTCAATTTCCGCAGAAAATTGAGTTCGCTGTGCGTCAGACCGTAAATGGTATCCGGCCCCGGGATTGGGTTTACTGCCTTGTTCGGTCGTGGTGTAGTACGAATGCCATACAAGCCTACCATCACAACATCAAACTTCCGAAGCGTGTCCAACAGTTTGATTTCCAGGGAGTCGCTCACTTCCTTCGGAGTGTTGAAATGTGGCATTGGGGCATATTGTCCGCAGTAGGTTTGGAAAACAGTGCGGTTGGTATCACCGATGGCGAGCGTGGCGAACTTCAGATTTTCCAGATTCGGGAACCCGATGATATTCTTTTCATCACGCACTAAAATGAGGGCATTACTAACGATGCGGTGCTTGAGCGCGAGGGCTTCCGGTGGGTTCAAATCGCTGCGGAGCCTGGCCAATTCCACCTGTTGAGGCTTCGTCAGGCCAAGGCGAAACTTGGCGCGCAGGATGCGTTTTACACTGGTCCAGAGTTGCCCCTTGTCAAGCGAACCATCGGCCAATGCGACCTGAATGGCCGCGATGGAGGCTTCTACGTCCGCAGGCAACAGGCTCATATCATTGCCGGCACGAAATGCTTCCACATCCGCAGTGCCGTTTGGAAAAAACTTTTTCACGCCTTCCATTTCCATTGCATCGGTGAATATCAGCCCGTCAAAACCCATCTCCTTGCGCAGCAAATCCGTCACTGTGGCCCGGCTGAGCGTGGTGGGGCGGTTCTCGCGGGCATCGAGTGCGTTCACCTGCAAATGCGCCACCATGATAGATCCAGCACCGTTTTTAGCCAGCATTTTGAAAGGATAAAGTTCCAGGCTGTCGAGTCGGGCGCGGTTGAAAGGGATAAGCGGAAGGTCAAAGTGCGAATCCATGTCCGTATCGCCGTGGCCGGGAAAATGTTTGACGCTGGCCAACACGCCGCCGTCCTGCAGGCCCGACATGTATTGAAATGCTTTTGCAGCCACGTTGTAGCGGTCTTCGCCGTAACTGCGCTCCCCGATGACGGGGTTTCCGGGGTTGTTGTTCACATCTGCCACGGGGGCGAAGTTGACGTGTACGCCCATGCGGCGGCATTCGCGGGCGACCTCACGTCCCATCTCATAAAGCAGCCGATTGTCTTGTATCGCCCCAAGCATCATGGCCCTCGGGAATGAAATGGCATTGCCCCGGTAGCGCATCCCCACGCCGTTTTCAAAATCCATGGCGATCATAAGCGGCACACGCGGGCTGGCAAGCTGGTAGCGATTGGTGAGTTCTGCGTGTTTTTCGGGTGTGCCGAGATAGCTTGGGTTGAAAAAACACAGTCCCCCAGGCTTGTATTTTCGGATCAAATCCTCGACCTGCCGTTCGTACACCGTGTCCTTGTCCGAATGGGCGCGGAGCATGAACAACTGGCCCAGCCGCTCCTCCTCTGAGAGGGCGTTGAACACCGAGTCTACCCATTTTTCTTCCTGAATATCAATAGATTGGGAAAGGTTGGCAAAACGGCGGCTGTCGTGTGCGGCGAGGAAGATCAGGGCGCTGGCGAGGGCGGCGAGTTGGAGCGGGAATTTGTAGCGTGGGATTGGCATGGGGGCAAAGGTCGGAATTTTGGGGGAGTGGTGGAACGGCTACACAGCTTTGACCAAAGTCAAAATCTGTTTTGAATAATCAAGTCCCTTAAAAAGCCGTTCAGGTGGAAACCCAAGCCAAAGCGTTTTTTCATATAGATTTTCAAAAGCATTCTCCGCAGCATTGGCATTAACGCCAATCGAATCAAAAATAATTGGCTCTTGATGTGCTACTCTATTTCGGAAAAAACGGATCCGCTCTAAATCATTAAACACCATTGTAGTATTTACGCCCTGAGGTCGCGCCGTTAATATTTTCAGCAAGGTCTGACCTCCTGCTCGATACTGCATTGGGGCGAACAAGTAGCACCACATTCCAAAGTTAAGATTCGAAAGCAAGGAATTGTGGTCATATTTGTTTTTCAATGCTGCATATGCATCAAGAATAATTTTTCTGCTCCGAAAACTACTACGCCCCAAAGCTGGATAACTAAACATTCCGTTTACAGTGCACTGATTTATCAGCCAATCCGGGTCAGAAAATTGCGCCGAATAGTGCCGATCCACCTCATTTCGTAGAGCAACTTCAAACAGACTGGATAGGGCATAGAATTGTTGGCTTAATCGCAGATTCAGGCGATACAAATACATTGCCTTTTGCTGGCGGCCACCAACAGCACTTAAATACCTTGCAATCCTAGGACCTGAAACGGCTTTTTCAAACGTTGAAAATTTCATTGAAGCCTTGTTTTTTGCTATCAAAAAGCATAACTTTGCGCCAATATTCCCGGCATTCCCTGTCTGCTTCTTTCGGGGAGCAGGTATATGACCGGGTTTTTTTTGCCCTCCCAAACAAGGCTTTGCCTGTTTGGGAGGGCTTTTTTTGTGCGAGAACGTAACCTATTAAGCAAAAGTAGGAAAAATGGCCTAAAAAACAAGCGATTCCTACCCCAAATCCCCAACGAATCTTTGTAATTGCTGTCATTCCTTGCGGCTTTGACAAAAGGCAGTGACAAATGGCTACCCCTTTTCCCTGCCACCAGAAACCCGCCCCCAATCACGCATACCGCCGCTAGCACATAATACAAGGTCGTGTTTTCGGAAGGAGCCTGGTCTTGAGTCTTTATTTCAACTTTTCCCAGATCAATGATTGTCCGGTCTTCATCATGACGGTTAAAAGCCACGACGGCCAATGCAACTCCAACGATGATTAATACGATGCCAATAATGCGTTTCATAATTAGATAGTGTTTGTGAAAAAGTGGTTTTATTAACAGGAGATACCTGTAAAATGATGAAGGTACCTATTCTAACCTGTATACTTATAAAAATCTTGTGCCGAGCCTAGATTCCTCATTTCAATACCTTCCGCTCACTGATTATTGGGATATTCATTTACCCAATGGAAACCCGAGTTGAGCAGTTCATACTTGGCATCGATTTTTTTAAAGCGAATGCTGAGGGAATCCTGCTTCCACCTCCCTCTTATAATTAGGCTTTCGGGGTTCGGTTGTTCGTAAGCAAATAGGTTGGGGCTTGTGTCACGCACGGAGTGAAGGTCTATTTGGTGCGCGATGGTGTCAACAATAAAAGTGCAATATTCCAATTTTTCATTCGCCATCGTGATCCTGCCCCAGCCCGCAGGAAACTTGTGTACCAACAGTTTGTGCCAATGGGTAGAATCTGTCAACAGCGGTGCTACGGCCTTATTATTGCGCTCAAAAGACTGCACCTCGTATAAGCCCGATAGGGGGGCTGGGGTAGCAAGCTCGCCATATAATTTTTGTCCTTCCTGGCTGGAGGAAATATTAGAATACAGCATCCAACCGATAACGACAATCTTCAATGCAAGCCCGGCCATGTTCCATTTTTTATTTCTAAAAAGAGGTTTTTCAACATTAACCGAGGTGGTTTTTGAAACAGGAAAAACTGCAACAAGCGCTTGAAATCTGGGGCAATTAAAAACATGCAAGCCAACAAGAGGAAAAACGAAAACAATTTTACCGGCACATCGTAGCACATGTTGAGTACGAACACATTGAGCAGCACAGCAAAGGATACCAAAGCGCCTAAGAGTGTGGTTCGCCGGAACAGCAACAAGGTCCCACCAATCAGCTCTGACCAACCCGCAAACGCACTGTACGATTTGGACACCCCAATAAATGACCACAACACGCCCATCGGAGAAAAATTACCAAAAGGTTCCGAAAGGCGATACAAGGCGGGAGTGGGCATTTGAAGGTGATAGATTTTGATAATGCCGTAAACAAACAACATATACGCCAGATAATATCTGGTATAGACCCGCAACCAAGCCATAACGTTTTGAAAGTGCTGACGACGACGGTCAAGTACTGACCAAATGACTGCCGTTATCAGACTCAAAAAGATGGTCAGCCCAAATAATATCCAATGAAATGTCGTATCGCCGCTCCCTGTAACTTGGGTACTGATTTCGCCCGGCATGGACAGCAAATGCGTGGCGACCCATTGCACAGGCGGTTTCCAGATGGTATAGGTCAGCCCATCCATGTACCCTTCATCGGGGTACATATTGGCTGGAAAAGGAAACATATTGAGCAAGAAAAAAACAGCGAAAAACCGAAATGCCAATAGCTGGGAGAAGCTCCACTGGATAAGGTGTTCCATAGTTTGAAAGAGTAGGTTAGGTGAACCCAATGAACGCAGCTATCAGCGCGTTCGCTGCCGAAAATACGGTAGACCCTTTTTACTTCAATTCACACTCCCCTCATTCGGCACAAAAGGCCCGCTGCTCAAGGGCTGATCGCCTTCGGCCATTTTGGTGACACGGAGATATTGGTGCGCACCGTTGGGTTGATAAATGGCCGCCACCCCAAGGCCGTGTTCCCGAAAAAAAACGAGCACCACATTGCAGCCTTCCAGTACCATGGCTCCGTGCACCAGCCCTGCGTCGCGGAACTCCATGAATTCTTGCCCGCCAAATTTTGGCTTAGGCTTTTTGAATACCATTTTACCGATGCTCTCTTTGGCAAGATCAATAAAGGGATCGTCGGCAATTGGCACACACCCGGCCTTGAACCGATGGTCGGTCTGGTGCATAACTAGCAAATAGGTGATCGCCTGTTCGTAATCGGGCGAAAGGAGCATTTCAAGTAGTTTGGTTAATTTTTCTTGCATAGGGAATATGGTTTTCAATTTGTGATTAGGATGGAACACGGATGACGCGGATTAGACACGGATTTTTTTTAGCATATTCGGGGTGCGACTTCAAGTCGCACCCCGAATCGTGACTCAATTCAATATCTTCCAAAAAAGCTACTTCATTAATTCCTCTTCCTCCGTGCCATCGTTGTTCACACCTTTGGAGCGAAGGTCGTAGTTTTTCAGGTGGCCAATCACCTGGACACACTGCCCGGCTGAGAAATTGGCTGCCGCCGCTTTGTATTCTTTCAAAAACCAATCGGAGCGCAATTCAAGGGCCTTCAAAACCTCGCTGTCTGGCTGGCCTTTGAGCGAATGCAGCATAAAAACCTTGGAAAAATACGCATATAAACTCGAAATAGTAACAATCAGCGGGTTTTTTCTGATGTTGGCGGCGAAATGCTGCTGGATACGAGCCACTTTGGTTCGATCGCGGGTAGCGAGGGCCTTTTGCAGTTCGAACACGTTGTAGTCTTTGCTGATGCCAATGTTGTCCTGAACATGGGCGACTGTGATCGCAGTGCCGGCGGGGAGATTGAGCGCGAGTTTGTCGAGTTCGTTGGTGATTTTGGAGAGATCGGTACCGAGGTATTCGGCCATGAGCATGGCGGCTGCCGGTTCGATGTTCTGTTTTCTGGCCTTGCAGGCACTGGAAATCCAGTCGGGGATTTGGTTGTCGTAAAGCTTTTTACTCTCGTAAAAGACGATGTTTTTGCCGCCCAGTGCTTTGCCGAATTTGGTGCGCGCGTCTATTTTTTTATGCTTGTAACTCGCCACGAAAACCGTGCTGGGCATTGGGTTTTCAATATAACTTGTCAATTCCGCGAGGCTTTTCATTTCCTGGGCTTCGCGTAAAATAACGACCTGCCGCTCGCTCATCATCGGATAACGACGCAGGTGATCGAGCAGGTTAAGGTGGTCCACTTCTTTGCCGTACAGGATGGTCTGATTGAAGCCACGTTCGGCTTCGGGCAGCGCCTTGGCTTCTACCGCATCGGCGATTTGATCTATAAAAAACGCCTCCTCACCGTGCAGAAAATAGACGGGGGCAAATCGGCCAGATTGAATGTCGCGGAGGATTTCTTCGGAAGTCATTTTTTGTGCCAAAAGTAAGACAATGGAATTTATGATTTACGATTTACGAATGGCGATTGCCCACATCCCCACAATTGGAAGCCGTCGCCCGCAATTCGCAGCTCATAAATCGTCTTCGTAAATCCAAAATCGTAATTCGTAATTCATTTTGCCAACTTTGCCCCGTGCAAACCACCGAACGCAACACCGAAATCATCCGCAATGAAGCCCAACGATTGGGTTTCGAGTTCGTCGGTTTTGCACGCGCTGAACGGCTCAACGAGGAAGCCCGAAACCTGGAAAAATGGCTCTCCCGCAATGCCCACGGACGTATGGCTTATATGGAAAACCATTTCGACCTGCGCATAGACCCTACCCTGCTCGTGCCTGGTGCAAAGACGCTTATCTGCCTGACGTTCAATTATTTCACTCCTGAAAAACAGGTCGATCCTGATGCGCCCAAAATCGCAACCTACGCCTACGGTGAAGATTACCACCATGTGGTAAAAGACAAACTAAAACTGCTTCTGCAATTCATCCAAACTGAAATCGGCGAGGTAAACGGACGCTGTTTTGTGGATTCCGCACCAGTCATGGAGCGCGAGTGGGCCAAACGGGCCGGACTGGGCTGGAACGGGCGAAACACCCTCACCATTCACCCAAAACGAGGCTCCTTTTTCTTTCTGGCCGAAATCATCTGCGACCTTCCGCTGCTGTATGACGATCCCATTCGCGACCATTGTGGTACATGTCGACGCTGCATTGAGGCTTGCCCGACCGAGGCCATCAGTCAGGAGGGGTATTTTCTGGATGCTTCGCGCTGCATCTCGTACCTGACCATCGAATTGCGCGACGAAATCCCGACCGAATTTAAGGGCAAAATGGACGATTGGATGTTTGGCTGCGATGTGTGTCAGGACGTGTGTCCCTGGAACCGTTTTGCTGAAAAACACAACGAGCCCGCTTTCGAACCACACCCGGATTTACTCCATCTTTCGCGCCATGATTGGCAGGAATTGACTGAGGAGGTTTTTGGCAGGGTTTTCAAAAAGTCGGCGGTAAAACGGGCGAAATTTGAGGGCTTGAAGCGGAATATTGGGTTTTTGAATAAAGGGTAATATTTCACACAACGACACAACGCTTTTGGGATATTTCACACAACGACACAACGCTTTTGGGATATTTCACACAACGCCACAACGACACAACGCTTCTGATATTATATTTCACACAACGCCACAACGACACAACGCTTTAAGTAGAACGTTGTGTCGTTGTGGCGTTGTGTGAAATAAATCCCTCATTCCCCCGAAACAAACCCGCTCGGCGTCATTCCAAACCTTTCCTTAAAGCAAGTTGAGAAATACTTCGCGTTCTGGAATCCCGTACGCCAGGCGATCTCAGAGATACTACCCTCCCGTTTTGCCAGCATGTCGCGAGCGCGATCAAGCCTATGATTTCGGACGAACTCGGTGAGCGGTCGGCCTGTCAATGCGATAATTTTTCGATGTAGTTGGGAGCGCGAGCTGAATACCGCCCGGGCAAAGGCTTCGGCATCCATAGCATCGTTGTCAAGGTTGGCTTCCACTACCTGAATCAAACGCTGTAGAAATTCGTTTTCCTGTGCTGAAAATGCAGCGACCGCGCTTTCTGCTACCGTTTTACTTTGGGTAGACTGCAAAAAATACTTGTGCAGCCGTTGGCGTGAAACAAGTAGGTTTTCAATGTGTGCAACCAACTCGTCAGCCCGGAACGGTTTGGTCAAATAGGCATCTGCGCCCCGCTGCAAACCTTCCATTTTGGATTCGGTGGCCGATTTTGCGGTAAGCAGTATGAGCGGGATATGGGAGCTTGCAGGATTGTTTTTTAAAGTCTCGGCTACCTCGAAACCATCCTTTTTGGGCATCACCAAATCACTGATAATCAGATCCGGCACCAATTCCAAGGCCATTTGAATCCCTTCCTCCCCATTGGCGGCTTCTGCGATTCGATAGCCTGTCGGCAGGGAGGCGCGTAAAAATTGTCGCAGTTCGGTGTCGTCTTCGATGAGCAGAAGTAAGGGAGATACTGATTCCGCCAAAAGCTCGGTGGAAGTATTGCCTGCATTATGGGTAGGAGATTCTGCTCCTTTTTGGGGATTCGGGCGGTTCAAAAGATTGCTGTCTCCGTCAGCATTTCGGAGCATGGGTCGAGGTATAAAAGGGCTGGCAGTGGTGGTAGGCGTTGTTTGATTGTCAGCCCTAATCTGTTGCAAATCAGCATGTTCACAGGGCAGATTGACAATGAAGGTAGATCCCGTTCTTCCGGAAGCCTGGCTTTCCACTGCTATGGTACCGCCCATGCGTTCGATCAATTCCTTGGTCAGCGAAAGCCCGATGCCCGTGCCGCCGCGTGCCTGCTTTGTTTGGTAAAAACGGTCGAAAACATACGGCAAGTCTTCCGAAGCAATCCCGATTCCCGTGTCTGACACGAGTATTTTGAAGTTCTTTTTGGTAGATTCTAAAGACGCTCCAATCTCCAATTTCACCGTTACAGCCCCACCTTTGTCGGTGAATTTCAAAGCGTTGGACAAAAGATTTGACAACACCTGCTCCAGCTTTAATTCATCAAAATAAACCGGCTCCACTGAATCTGGCATTTCAAGTTGCAAGCTAACATCGTTCTGGAGCGCCAGAGGCTGAAATTGTTCCACAACAGATCGAATGGTATTCCCAGGGTTGCCCGGGCGCAGATCAAGAGGCATCTGCCCGGCTTCTATTTTTGAAAGGTCGAGTAGTTGATTTACGAATTGAAGCAGTCTGTGAGCGTTGTTTTCAATCAGTTCAAGACGGTAGCGGATAGAGCGGTCTTTGGCTTGGGCAAGCAGTTGACGGGCAGGCTCCAGCAACAGCGTGAGCGGCGTGCGGAACTCGTGGGTGATACTGCTAAAAAAATTGGTTTTGAGTTTGTCCAGCTCTGCCAGTCGGAGGGCTTCTTTGTGTTCGAATTGGAGTTTGTTTTCCAAACGAATCTTATTCAATTGAAAACGGTAAAAAAACCAAAGACTCAGCGCAAAAATTAGAGAATAGAGTGCGTAAGCCCATCCTGTACGCCACCATGGCGGGAGGATATGAATTTCAAGCCGTGTCGGCACTCCGTTCCAAATGCCTCGGCTTCCACCTGTAAGCAACTCAAATACATATTTGCCGGGTGCTAAATTGGCGTAGGTGGCTGAATTTGCCGTGGTGGATTCCAACCAATCCTGGTCGGCCCCCAGCAATCGGTATCGGAATTGATTCATCCATGGCGCCGCAAAATCCATCGCCGCAAACTCAAAAGTCAGTTGGTTCTGCAGATAATCAAGGGTAATACGTTGGGCCTGTTCGATGCTTTTTTCCAAAATCCCCTTGCCGATCTGAACGATCTGGTTGTTTATTTTCAGACGGGTGATAAAAACGGGCGGACTTGTAGCCGTTGCTTTCAACTCCGAAGGATAAAACGCCGTAATGCCGTTCACACCGCCGAAGTACAGCCGCCCATCAGCAGCGCGGGCATAACTGAGCGTGTTGAACTCATTTTCCTGCAGGCCATCCACGCTAAAAAAGTTTTGAAAAACGCCCGTTTTCGGATCAAATTTAGAGAGGCCATAATTGGTACTCAGCCAAATACTGCCTTCGGAATCTGGCAATACTGCATAGACAACATTATTGGACAGTCCTTCAGAAGTGGTGAAATGCTTGACGGTTCCGGTGTGCTTATCAAAGTGGTTCAGGCCTCCTCCCTTTGTGCCTAACCATAAAAAGCGTTCGGGCTGGATGGGGTCGTCGAGCGTGGCCAACACAGAATTACAATTCAGGCTTTGCGGGTCATTAGAATTGTTTTTGTGCAGTAAGAATTTCAGCCCTTCAGCATTGGGAATAGCCTGAATTAAACCATGCGGAGTTCCGATCCAAAGTTGCCCCGATGGATCCATATTGACGCTCAAGGATGCTTCACGAAACCCAGTGATTGCGCTGTAATCAAAAGCAGCCCATTGAGAATTTGCCGGGTCGAATTTCCCCACCTGGCTCCTATCGCCGACAACCCACAGGTTCCGATCCTTGTCCTCGTATAAGCGGCTGAACATGCGGACACTTAAAGGAATAGAAAAACGGGCCTCTTCGGCAAGGGATTGGCCATTAAGCCGTATCAAAACCCCTTTTCCGTGTTCAATCTGTTTGGCTTCGCACAAGAGCCAAATGGCGCCGTCGCTCGCCTGGACACAATCATGCTGCAAAAATCTACTGTCCGAAAAAAGCGGTTCAGCGAGTTGGTTCTCCTTTTCCAGCAACCGGCGAAACATCCCACCGGCCTGCCAAACCCATACCCTTTGTTGAGTATCCGCGACAATGCGTCGAGGGCTTTTTCCTGCCAAATAATGATAAAACCGATGGTTGCCAGGATTGTATTTGAGAAGGCCATAACCATTGGTTCCAATCCAAAGTAGCCCGCCACGATCCATCACTAATTTGGTAGAGCCTATGATCCCTTCTTTCGGAAAACGATAAAAAAGTTCGAATCTCGCAGTTTCAGGTGCGATAGTATGAGCAGCGGACAATTTGAAAATTTGCTTGCGTGTACTGACAAACATATTCCCGGCGAGATCGAACGCAATATCGGTGAGCGGGAAGACCGAAAGTTCGGGAAGATGAAATATCTCCACGCTCGTTCCTCTAATACGCAACAATTGTCCGGGTTGCCCGACCCACATCGAGCCATCCGGGCCTTCCTGAAAAAGAGAGCTGAAAAATTCATGCGGCGCAACGTTTGGATTCTTGTAAACCGATTGGAAAACGCCTGTAGTGGTATCAAAAAAGCCAATTTGAAGGAAGCTGCTCACCCAAAGTTTGCCATCTTTGGTTCCCTCCAAATCTACAATCTGATTGGGCAATGGGGTGGCATGCACTCTCTTATCATCCCAGAAAAAAGTATCTATTTGCGCGGAAGTTTCTAAATTGGGATTGTCGAAGGGCAAAATTTCCGGGATACGCACCCGAACTACTCCTGTAGAAGTGCCTGCCCAAATGGAGCCATCGGGCGTTTCTGCGAGGCTTTGGACGCTTTGGCTGGAAAGTTTGTTCAGGTGGTAAAATTTGCCTGTTTGTGGGTCGAGCACACTCAAACCGTTGTTCAGGGTTCCCACCCAAATCCTTCCAAGATGGTCTTCCAACAATGCCAGCAGCTCATTGTCAGAAATAGAAAAACGGTTGAATGGGTTGTTTTGAAAAACTTGAAAGGAATACCCGTCGTAGCGATTGAGGCCATCCTTGGTGGCAAACCACAAAAATCCATGATGGTCTTGCAGCAGGTCATAAATCATCCCTTGCGACAGCCCTTCGGCAGCACCTAATCGCTCCAATACGGGTGATTGCGCAGGCAGATAAGCTGCGACAAAGCAGGAACTGAACACAAGGGTCCAGCAATAAAGAAGCGCGCGTTTTGACACCTTGACAATAACTTGAAGCGCAAAAATACCTAAATATAGCGCCCTGCCAAGTCATTATGCAACAATAGCAAACCATCGTGCAACATAATCGAACCTCTACGTCTCCCATCCTCACGCACCTTTGTGGCAGTTGTGGGGTGTAAAAGAATGCCTCGCAATTTAAGAAGAATCTACCACGGTAGGAAGATTGAGTTAAGCCGTTCCCTGAGAATGCTCAGGGAACGGCTTTCTTATTTGGTACGGGAAAATATAAAACTGTGATATTTGGTGCTTTGAAAATCTTGGATTTAAACAAATTTTAAAGGGCTCCTGGATAAAACCCTGTTTCTACCATGTCATCTTCTCAAATCTTAGCGATTTCATTTTTCCTATTAGTCCTTTTGGCATTCTGGTGGTGGTTATTTCCCCAAAAGAATACAGGAGAAACTGGAATTTTCCAGCCAGCTTGGCGTTTCATTCTCTCAGAGTATGTTGGGTTCTATAATCGGCTTCAGGCGGCAGAGAAAGCTCGTTTTGAAGAGAATATACTACATTTTTTGGACGAAGTCAGAATCTCCGGTGTAGGCACCGAAGTGGACGATATCGATCGCTTACTAGTGGCAGCAAGTGCAGTCATCCCTTTGTTTGGATTCCCGGGATGGCATTACCGCAAAGTGAGCGAAGTGATCCTATATGAAGGCTCGTTCAATACTGAATATGAGACCCACCAAGGCGAGGAACGGAATATCCTTGGTATGGTGGGTGGCGCCAGTATGACCAGCACCATGATTTTGTCGAAACCTGCCCTGCATCAGGGGTTTAAAAAGAACTCCAGCCATAATGTGGGCATTCACGAGTTTGTCCACATGCTCGACCGAGCAGACGGCGCTACAGATGGCATCCCGGAAGCACTCCTCCAACAGCCTTTTCTGATCCCTTGGGTGAAATTAATGCACCAGGAAATCAGGTCCATTCAGGATGGAGCATCTGATATTAATCCTTATGGCAGTACCAACGAGGCTGAATTCCTGAGTGTAGTGAGCGAATATTTTTTCCAACAGCCTCAACTGCTTGAAAAGCACCATCCGGAGCTGTTTGCTATGCTGGAAAAGGTTTTCAAGCAGGATTTGTAATGGAGACAGGAGTTTAAGCCTATTGTACCGTGATGACTACCTTGTACTTTTCATAATGCCCGTAATCAGCACAAGTAATGCCTTCAGTGCTTACAAATTCGATGGTCTTGCCCGCAATGGTAGTAAAGTGGGGAAGATTTATCGGGTCGCTGTTCGTCGTTAGCGTGAATGTGGTGTCAAGGCCGGTCGACGTAGTAACGTGCAAGGTGGCATCTACACTGCCTTCCCAAAGACACTGCGTATCACATGGACAGCGTTCTTCCTTTGCTCCGATAAAACAAATAGTCATGTCGTGGTCAGTAAACAAAACGCATTGCTCCCATGGAATGGTGGCTTTTGCACCGCTTACTGATTTGGTGGTGTCTTGAGGGTCTCTTTCCTTGCAGGCAGTAAAGGCAACAAGGAGGATACTGCTGATGATCAAAAATGAAGGTTTCATAATTTGTATTGATTTGAATTAAAATAACAGCGGTAAGACAGTCTGGCATAGCAACATGTTGAGCCTCCTGTTTCTTTTAACATAATCGAAACAAATCATGTTAATTGAAATGACCTCTAGCTTGAGGAATCCCACTAAAGAGTTATAGGTATAAATACGGGTTTACCAAAACGAGCATTTCCACCCTTGTTGCGAGCAGCGCAACACCTGCACTTTTGCGGCATTATTCACATCTTATCTACCATCGAATGATCCGCAACATCCTACTGCTACCGATTTTGTGCCTTGCTATTGTGGCACAGGCCCAGTATTCTGAACCATTTTCCACACCTAACAAAGGCTATAAAATTAGTTGTGTAGACGACTTTACTACGGTGAACTGGTCTTTATCTCCTTGGGATCCAGGTGGAACCTGCCAACCTGGCGACCTCCGGGATGCCAATGACTATTTCAACACTTCTGCCGGAGGACTTTTGGAATCCTCCGACCTGGATCAGGAAGTGTGCTGGGAAAGCCCGCTGATCAATACCACTACAGCAAATCCGGTGAGCATAGAAATGGACCTTACCTGGGCTGGGTTTGATGTAGATCCTATAGCAGGACTCTGTGAGGGCGATTATATCAAAGTGCTTTACAGTGTAAATGGAGGCGCCTATACCATGATACCTAATGTGAAAGGAGGCAATGCCTGTGCGACAATTGCATACCCGTTTGGTTCCACTCCCCCTTCTTCAGACAACGTTCATATCAATCATATGGGTATTCCGGGGGGCAGCACCTTAAAAATAAGGGTCTGCGTTTTTACAAATGTTACCGCCGAGATTGTAACCATTGACAACGTTAGTGTCCCGCAGACTGGTGTAAACGTAGGTTGTGCCCAACCCACACTAAGCACCGTGACCACTCAAGTAGGTTGCTCTAACCCAAACAGCGGAACCATTGACTTAACCGTTAGTGGAGGGACGCCGGGCTATACCTATTCCTGGACGGGCGGTGCAACCACTCAAGACCGCTCAGGTCTTGCTGTTGGCACCTATACAGTTACCGTTACGGATGCCGCCTCTTGCTCTGCAACCATCAGCGCCAACATCACAAACGCCCCGACGCTTACCCTTACCACTCAGGTATTGGATGCCTCTTGCAATGGAAATTTTGATGGAGAAATTAGCCTCGATGTCACCGGCGGTGTGCCGGGCTACACGTATGATTGGAGCAACGACGGGCCGGAGAACCCAGATAATGATCCTCAAGACCTCGTTGGCCTGGGTGTTGGAACTTATACCGTAACAGTCACCGATGCCACCGGCTGCACAGCCACCAAGAGCGCAACGGTGAATGTGCAACCATCGGGGGCTTATCTCGAACAGTTCAACTTGGTCAACAAAGGCTACTTGGCCAATTATGTGGACGACTTTGCAGGGGTAGCCTGGACGATGAGCAGCTGGACGCCGGGGCCCCCTTTTGGTCGGGAAGTTAACGACTATTTCAAAACAGGCGGTGGAGTGCTGACAGGCATAGATTTTGACCAGGAAGTCTGTTGGACCAGCCCACTCATTGACTTGAACGGAGGAACTCAATTCTCTGTTTTCCTTTCCTGGACGCTTTTTGATCAGGAAGATTATATCAACGTCAATTATAGTATTGATGGAGGCGCGTATGTGCAAGTACCCAATGTAGTGGGCGGCGGTACCGGGACGATTGATTATCCGTCGGGTGCTTCAGATCAAAGTGGCAACACTACGGTTACCAAAACTGGACTTTCGGGTGGCACGATTCAAATTCAGGTATGCGGTAATTTCAATACGGAATCCATGACGGTGGATAACGTGAGCATCCCCGGCAGCAACAATTATTGCCCCGCACCAGAGCCCAGTCTGACAAAGACCAATGTGTCTTGCAACGGAGGCGCCAATGGCACGATAACAACAACAGTGACCAATGGCACAGCGCCCTTTACCTATGCCTGGTCTGACGGTGGTGTTACCACCCAAAACCGCACAGGCCTTTCTGCCGGCACCTATACGGTAACCGTTTCCGATGCGAATATGGCGACGGGTACTGCCTCGATCATCATCACCCAACCTCCTGTTATTATTTTGACAGAAACCCATGTCAACGTACTCTGCAACGGCGCTTCCACAGGCTCGATTGACCTGACGGTATCGGGCGGAACAGGAGCCTACAGCTATTCCTGGACGGGCGGCGCAACGACTCAGGACCGATCCGGACTTGCTGCTGGTACTTATACCGTGACGGTGTCGGACGCGAATTCCTGCACCAAAACCCTTTCTGTTACCATCACGCAGCCTGTGGCCATCGTTTTAACAGAGACGCATGTAAACATTCTGTGCAATGGCGCACCCACAGGTTCGATTGACCTGACGGTATCAGGCGGCACGGGCGCTTACATATTCTTGGACGGGCGGTGTGACCACGCAGGACCGCTCTGGCCTTATCGCAGGCACTTACACGGTGATCGTAACCGATGCCAACGCCTGCACGAAAACCCTTTCCACCACCATTACACAACCTAATACAATCTCCGTAAGCTCTGTAGACATCAATGTGCCTTGCCACGGCGATGCCACCGGGGGCTTTAACATCACCGTATCCGGAGGTACGCCTGGTTATACCTTTGACTGGAGCAACAACGGCCCTCAAGACCCGGATACCGACCCGGAAGACTTAATGAATGTAGTAGCAGGTATTTACACTGTATCCATTACCGATGCCAATGGTTGTCTAGGTTTTTTTGGAGATACGGTCAAGCAGCCCGCTACTTTATTGGCCCTGAGCACCACACAGGTGAATGTGCAATGCCAAGGTGGCTCCACCGGCTCCATTGACCTGACGGTTACGGGTGGGGGATCTCCTTACACCTATTCGTGGACGGGGGGTGCCACCACACAGGACCGTTCCGGCTTGGCAGCGGGCACTTACACGGTAACTGTCACAGATGCGAATAACTGTGTCAAGACTATTTCTGCTACCATTACCGAACCCGTCACTGGCATTCTCCTGAGTGAAACGCACATAGATATACTTTGCAACGGCGCTTCCACTGGCTCAATTGACCTGATGGTATCCGGCGGTATTTCTCCATATACCTATTCCTGGACGGGCGGGGCGACCACGCAGGACCGCTCGGGCCTCCCTGCCGGTACCTATACGGTGACCGTAACGGATGCAAATTTTTGTACAAAAACGCTTTCAGCAACCATCACAGAGCCTACTGCAATCGTTTTGACAGAGACGCACGCCAACGTACTGTGCAACAGTGGCTCGACCGGCTCCATTGACCTGACGGTATCGGGCGGCACAGGTCCATACACCTATGCCTGGACAGGTGGCGCGACCACGCAGGACCGCTCCGGCCTTGCCACTGGCACCTACACGGTGACAGTAACAGACGCGAACTCCTGTACAAAGACCAGCTCCATCACCATCACAGAACCCACAGCGCTTACCTTGGCCACCACCCAAGTGAACGTGCTGTGCAATGGTGCTTCCACAGGTTCTATTGACCTGACACCGAGCGGCGGTACACCCGGCTATACTTATTCATGGACGGGCGGCGCGACGACCCAAGACCGTTCCGGCCTCGCTGCTGGCACTTACACCGTGACGGTGACAGACGCAAACGGATGTACCAATACAACTTCCACAACCATCACGGAGCCCTCGGAAAGCATTACCCTGAGCGAGACCCATGTGAATGTGCTGTGCAACGGTGCTTCCACCGGCTCTATTGACCTGACACCGAGCGGCGGTACAACCCCATATACCTACAACTGGGGGGGTGGCGTAACGACGCAAGATCGCTTGAGCATTCCCGTAGGCACCTACACTGTGACAGTGACTGATGTGAACGGATGTACGAAAACCATCTCCGCCACAATCACACAACCCACTGCAATTTCGCTGAGCACAATACAGGTAAACGTGCTGTGCAATGGCAATGCAACGGGAACCGTTGATCTGACACCAAGCGGTGGTACGCCTGGCTATACCTACAACTGGGGTGGTGGCATCACAACGGAAGACCGCTCTGGCCTGGCAGCCGGCACCTACACCGTGACCGTCACCGATGCGAACAACTGTACCAAAACAACCTCTGTTACCATCACGCAACCCACGGTAATTTCCCTGAGTACCTCGCAGGTAAACGTGCTTTGCAATGGCAATTCAACGGGGTCCATTGACCTAACGCCCAGTGGCGGTACGCCTGGTTATACTTATTCCTGGACGGGCGGCGCAACAACGCAAGACCGATCTGGCCTTTCTGCTGGCACTTACACGGTGACCGTGACGGACGCGAACAGTTGCACAAAAACCATCTCTGCAACTATAACTGAAGCCTCGGCAATGGTTTTGACAGAGACGCACGTGAACGTATTGTGCAATGGCAACTCGACTGGCTCTATAGATCTTACACCCAGTGGTGGCACTCCCGGCTATACCTATTCATGGACGGGTGGTGCAACGACACAAGACCGATCTGGCCTTGCAGCGGGCACTTACACGGTAACGGTTATTGATGCAAATGCTTGTACTAAAACCCTTTCAGTAACCATCACCGAAGCCTCCTTAGTTGTGTTGACGGAGACCCACGTGAACGTACTTTGTAACGGTGGCTCAACCGGCTCGATAGACCTTTCGGTTTCGGGCGGTGTTTCGCCTTACATCTATTCCTGGACAGGTGGTGCGACCACACAGGATCGCTCCACGCTTGCGGCCGGCACATATACGGTGACCGTAACCGACATAAATAGTTGCACAAAATCCCTTTCTGCCACCATTACACAGCCGACTGTAGTTGTCTTGAGCACCATACAAGTGAACGTTCTTTGCAACGGCAATTCAACCGGGTCTATTGACCTCAGCGCTAGCGGCGGCACACCCGGCTATACCTATTCCTGGACGGGCGGCGCGACCACGCAAGACCGTTCGGGACTTGCTGCGGGAACTTACACCGTAACCGTCACGGACGCGAATGCTTGTACCAAAACAACTTCTGTTACCATTACGGAACCGACGCAAATTGTGTTGACGGAGACACACGTGAACGTGCTTTGCAATGGCGATTCACTGGATCTATTGACCTGACAGTAACGGGTGGCGTATCACCTTACACTTATTTATGGACCGGAGGCGCGACCACGCAAGATCGTTCGGGTCTTGGTTTTGGCACCTATACCGTAACCGTTACAGACGTCAACGCCTGTACAAAGACCCTTTCGGTAAGCATCACTGAAACTTCCCCCCTTGTATTGACAGAAACCCATGTGAACGTGCTCTGCAATGGCAACTCGACTGGCTCGATTGACCTCTCGGTATCGGGTGGCACCTCTCCCTACACCTACTCATGGACGGGTGGTGCTACGACGCAGGATCGCTCGGGACTGACCGCGGGCACCTATACTGTGACGATCACCGATTCAAATGGCTGTACCAAATCAACTTCCGTCATCATAACACAGCCTACATTGCTCGTGCTCAGCACCACACAGGCAAACGTGTTGTGCAACGGCGGATCCACGGGTTCTATTGACCTGACTCCGAGCGGGGGCACACCGGGTTATACTTATTCATGGACTGGTGGTGCAGTGACACAGGATCGCACCAACCTTGTAGCTGGCACCTATACCGTGACCGTCACGGATGCGAACGCATGTACCAAAACAATCTCGGTTACCATCACCCAACCTCCGGTACTCTCCTTGAGTTCCACCGTGATACACCCAAGCAACTGCTTCGTTGCAGACGGTTCTATTAACCTGACTCCCAGCGGCGGTACGCCCGGTTATACTTACGATTGGAGCAATGACGGGGCAGAAAACCCGGATAATGACCCGCAAGACCTCCTGAACATGGTAGAGGGTACTTATACTGTTACCGTTACCGATGCAAACGGATGTACTGCAACGCATTCCAGAACCCTGGATTATATTGATATAATCCCTCCGACAGTGGTTTGCAAGCCTTACATCGCCAATCTCAATGGAGCAGGCACGGTAAGCATCGTTCCGGCAAATGTATTCCAATCTGGCTCTGACAACTGTGGCATGGTGAACCTGCAATCAGTTTCTCCTAACAACTTCTCTTGCAGCAATATTGGAGCAAATTTGGTCACACTTATCGTTAACGACGGTAATGGGAACACGGCTTCCTGCAATGCTACAGTTACCGTCAGAGATGTGACACCACCGGTGGCAAAATGCAAAGACGTGATAGCCAATTTAGGCGCCAACGGTATGGTCACAGTACCTGCTTCAGCGGTCAACAACGGCTCCACTGACAACTGCTCCATGACGTTCCTGCTTACGCCAAATACGTTCAACTGTGCCCAAGTTGGAATGCAGACCGTGACGCTCAGAGCCACCGACCCTGGCGGGAATTCGACTACCTGTGCCGCTAAGGTGACAGTGCGAGATAATTCAGGCCCTACCGCGAAGTGCAAAAACCCGACGATTTTCCTGGACGACTCAGGTAATGCCACGCTCACGGCTGCTGCAGTCAACAACGGAAGCACGGACAATTGTGGCATTGCAACCATGAGTATCAACCTGACTTCATTCACCTGTGGCGAAATAAGTGGGACAAACCCAGTTACACTGAGTCTGATGGATGTGAACGGGAATTCATCCTCCTGCCTATCCTATGTGACTGTTAAAGATGCTATTGCGCCAACCGCAGTTTGCGAGGACGTGGAAGTAACACTAGGCTACAACGGCGTCGCGACGGTGTATGGCGATGACCTGGCATTCAACAGCAGCGACAACTGCTCTGTATGGTCGTATGCCCCTGTTGCAAAAAACTATACATCTGCCAATCTCGGCTCCAACAATCTGACCATTACAGTCAAAGATTTTAGTGGGAATCAAAGTACCTGTGTGGCGGTGGTGACCGTATTGCCCTACCCTGGTAGCAACGACTTCCAACAAGGAGAAGATGGGAAAGGTGATTTCGGAATTTTCGACTTCATAATATTCCCTAATCCAACCAGTGGAGAGGCTACCATTGCGTTCCAATTGCCCGCAGAACAAGGATTTGTCTTCCGCATTTTCGATACCGCCGGGCGTTTGATTTTCAGCCATGAGGGCATCGGGCTTGAAGGAGAAAATGTTATGCCTTTGAGCGTTGAAGCGTTTGCGCCGGGGGTTTACTTGATTGATTTTCAATCGGAAAACTGGAAAGTGCAGAAGCGATTGATCATAGCGAAATGAGCTGGACATAAATCAGAAAAATCGAAGAGCCGCCCCGAATTTCCGGGGCGGCTTTTTTGATTATCAGTACATCATTCGAACCAGACAGAACACGAGCATTTTTTGCGTCCTTTGTTGCCAAGAAACCTACTATGCTCCGAGTATTTACCCTGATTTGTATTGTCTTTTTTGTGCCGGTGCTGCATGCGCAGTCGCTGCGCGTTGAAAACATCAGCATAAAAGAGGGACTTTCACAAGGCTATGTTCCCGACCTGCTGCAAGACCGGGAAGGGTTCATTTGGATTGGCACCAAAAACGGTCTCAATCGGTACGATGGTCGGGAGTTCTTGCAATTCACCCACGTTCCGGAGGATTCAAATTCTATGTCGGACGATCAGGTTTGGGCACTCAAAGAACACGGGGATTTCTTGCTGATTGCCACGGGCGCTGGTGTGCTTGACTTTTTTCATAAAAAATCGAGGCGTTTTTTTCACCTGCCTTTGATAGCAGGCAACACACTTAATGCACCATATACTTCAAAGATTTTTTTGGATGCGCAGCAGCATATTTGGCTGGTAACGGGAGAGTTTAGCAGCCTGCGCCAAATCTGCGTTATTCGAATACCTGAAGGTTTTTGGGAGCAATTGGCTTCAAACCCAGAACGCATTAACAGTTTAAAACCCGAATTTATTCCCACAGAAAAAATGTATTCGGCGGTGATGAGCAAAGATCGGAACACCCTGTTTTTTAATGCCGAAAATGCTTGCTATGCGCTGGATGCCCGCAGTTTACAGCAAACGCCCATAAACTGGCCTGCTGGCACCCGCCCAATCAATTTACACATTGACGCCGAAGACAAAATCTGGTGCGCTCTGGGGACCTGGATGTCCTGTTTTGACGGGAATACTTATCAGGATTTTGTACTTGATTTTCCAGCCGAGCAGTTTGAGGGCGTGCTTCGTTCAAATCATGCGTTGCTTGCATCCTCTGGTGAACTGGTAGCCATTCCAATTTCAAAAATCAGGTCCGCTGGAAAACTTAGCAAATCCATGGCAGACTGGAAAATTCCATGCCCGGATGCAATGCTTTGCAAGTTGGAAGATTCATCCGGCAATGTTTGGGTCGGTCAAAACGGCAAGGGGATATTAAAGGTCAATCCCGGTTTTCGGCGAGTGCAGCACCTTTTTGCTGGAAACTCTGTGTATGGTGCTGTTTTTTCGGAATCGAATGGAGTAGTATCAGCCGTGCTTCCAACAAAAATGCTCGTTTATCCAGCAAATGCCTCCAGCAATGCCGAGCCTATTGCCCGCCAAAACACTTCCAAAGTCCTTGGACATTGGCGACATAATACTGATAAAAGCGGCAATCAATGGTTGTTGGCAGCAGGAAACGCCAGGTCGCAGTTGGTGAAAACAGTGCCTAATGGTACCCAAAAGATTTTTGAAATCCCAGGCTCTATTCAAATCCCGGGCAATTTGACAACCGACGATGATGGGTTTGTTTGGCTGGCCAGCGACCTGCATTTGTTCCAATTTGACACACGAACCGAAAGTTGGAAAACCCATTCGCTGAAATCCGTTTTCTCCATCAATCCTGAAATTTTTTGCCTTCAAAAAACGCCCGACGGCACTTTGTGGATTGGCACACAAGCCGGTTTGCTGGAGGCAAAACCCGATGGTAAAGATGGGTTTTATTACACGCTCCACACGGTTGAAACCGGCAAATTGCGCCACAACGCCGTTTCTTCTCTGCTGCTCGACCCGCAAAACCCGCAAGTGCTGTGGATTGCAACCAAAGGAGGCGGATTGGCCCGTTTGGACCTGAGCACTCGACAGTTCTCCCATTTTTACAGCCGGGATGGTCTGCCCAACGACGTGTTGTACGGGATTCTGCCCGATACCCAAGGCAATCTCTGGATGAGTTCGAACAAGGGAATTATCCGCTACACACCTGCCACGGGAGCCATTCGAAATTTTACCGAAGCCGATGGTTTGCAAAGCGACGAGTTCAACACCTGGGCCTATGCTCCTGGCCCGAATGGAACGCTGATGTTTGGTGGAATCAATGGCCTGAATATTTTTTCGCCGGAAAGTTTTGGCGACAACCCTCATTTGCCAGCCGTGTTTTTGACAGGACTGAGCATCAACAATAAACCAGTTGGGGTAGGGGACTCGACCGGAGTGTTGTCACAGGCCATTGAGTTTTTAGGAAATATAAGGCTTTCATTTGAACAGCGGAGCATTACCCTTTCCTTCGCCGCACTTGAATTTACCACTACTGCAAAGAACCGTTTTCGCTGGATTTTGGAGGGGGCAGAAACGAGCTGGCACCCCGAAACCAGGGAAGGCAGCGCGACCTATTTGAACCTTCAGCCCGGCAGCTACACATTCAAAGTGATGGCCGCCAATGGCGATGGCGTTTGGAATCCGACTCCGGCTATTTTGAAAATCAAGGTTTTGCCGCCTTGGTACCGAACGGTATGGGCTTATCTGATGTACGTTGCGATGATTGGCGGTTTGATTTACGGGTACCTGCGTTTTCGACTTGCGCAACTTCGTTTGCAACAGGAATTGGAATTGGAACATCTCAATGCCGAGCGGTTGACGGAATTGGACAAGTTCAAATCGCGGGTTTTTACCAATGTTTCGCATGAGTTTCGCACGCCACTTACCGTGATTCTGGGCATGGCCGAGCAACTGGAAAACCAGCCGGCAGGCAGTGGGCAGGCGCAGTCCGCAGTTACCCTCATCAAACGCAGCGGGCAAAACCTGCTTCGGCTTATCAACCAAATCCTGGACTTGGCCAAACTTGAGAACAATGCGCTGAAAATCAATTATGTACAAGGAGATGTGTTGGCTTTTGTTCGTTATGCCGCCGAGAGCATGCACTCACTGGCCAGTATGAAAAATGTATTGCTTCGAGTGGAAAGCAATGTCGCTGAAGGCAAAATTGTGATGGACTACGACCCGGAAAGGCTGCTTCATATTTTGCATAATTTATTGTCAAATGCCCTCAAATTTACCCAGCCGGGTGGGCGCGTTTCGCTTCGGCTTCGGGTAGAACTTTCCGAAAGTTTTAAACTTTCGGAAAGTTGGATGCGAATCACCGTTTCCGATACGGGCGCAGGTATCCCCCCGATCAATTGCCCCATATTTTTGATCGTTTTTTCCAGGCCGATAATCAGCAGAATGCCAGTGTGGGTGGATCTGGAATCGGGCTTTCGTTGACCCAGGAATTGGTTAAACTGATGGATGGAGAGATTTCAGTGGAAAGTGAATTGGGCAAAGGGACCGTGTTTTCTGTACGGCTTCCAATTCGGAATACGGCGGAATTCGAAAACGAAAATTCGTCGCAAAACCACCCGCTCATGCGGGTTGTTGCACCAATCCCGCAATCCCCCAATGCTCAAATTCCTCAACTCCTGATCATTGAGGACAATCCCGATGTTGTGGAATATCTAAGTGTTTGCCTGGGAGAAAACCATCGCCTGGACTTTGCTTACAATGGTCGGTCGGGTATCGAACGGGCACTGGAAACCATCCCGGATATCATCATTTCGGATGTTATGATGCCTGAAAAAGATGGTTTTGAGGTCTGTGAATTTTTAAAAAATGACGAGCGCACGAGTCACATCCCCCTGGTACTGCTCACGGCCAAGGCGGGTGTGGAAGACCGTATAGCAGGACTTCGGCGCGGTGCGGATGCCTATTTGGCCAAACCATTCCACCCGGAAGAACTACGGGCAGTGTTGTCAAACCTGCTGGAAATGCGCCAAAAACTCCAGGCGAAATATGCTGGTGGTGATTGGTTAACTGGTGATTGGTCTATTGGTGGATTGGTGACTGGTGATTGGTTAATTGGTGATCAGGAACCGGGCACACCAGTAAACCAATCACCAGTCACCAATCCACCAGTCACCAATCTACCAATAAACCAATCACCAATCCACCAATCACCCGACCCCGAAAACGCTTTTCTCCTGAAACTGCGTACTGCGGTGGAAGCCCGCATCTCGGAAGCAGACTTGTCCGTTGAAGACATCAGCCGAATGGTGGGCATGAGTTATCCGGTGGTACACCGCAAAGTGACGGCGCTCACCGGGCGTTCGCTCACTTTATTTGTGCGGGCCATCCGTTTGCAGAAAGCCCGACTCCTGCTCGCCGATCCGGCGCTGAGCATCTCCGAAGTGGCCTATCAGACGGGGTTCAACGACCCAAAGTTTTTCAGCCGGGTATTTTCGGAGGAGTTTGGGATGTCGCCGACTGCATGGCGGGGTGCGGGGCCTTTTGATGCGGGGTCGTAAGACCCTCGCACGGCGTTGAACTTAGGATTGGTTTATTGCTAAGACAGATTGAATCCTACTCACCTATTCATAAAAACCCTAAGAGTAGCGCCCTGCGAGGGTCTTATGACCCCGCACCGCCCAAATTGAGTCCATTGTTCGGTTAATCCAATCAATCGAACAATCGCTTAATCGAACCAATCGAAAGAATACTCCACCCCTTTGAAAGAATACTCCACCGTCCGGAAAGGATACTCCACCTTGTTGAAAGAATAGTGGGAAAGCCTAACCCTGCCCTGCCCTCACCTTTGTCTCAGAAATCGCGATTCATCTCCGATAGGGCGGATACTCCCCGTGTAAAGCGGGAATCCGCCCGCTTCGGAGCACAAATCGCGAGACACATTTTTCACCATTTAAAATGTTCGGAGATGAACTCAATTCGCTTATTCTACTTATTTCTTGTTCTCGCAGTTGCCCTTTTTCAGGCGCCTCGCTTGACCGCACAAAACGACCGGAGCATAGCACTCAATAACATACCCGCTATCATTCAGAATATGGGCGAAACCAAACCGGTGAGACACCTTGTGCAGCATACCTATTCGGCACAGTATTTTCAAGAATACGATGCGGTACAAGATCACGTGCAGGGGCTTGCAAGGCTCTCCGATGGGCGCTATGTGTATTCGCACAGCGGCCTGACTTCAAATGGATATGGCCTGCTTGCCTTCACAAGGCCCAATGAGACAGCTGCATTCAAGAAGGTTGGGTACAAGCAATCACACCCCAGCGCGATACAAGCTTGTGGCAACATCGTCGCCGTGCCAGCTGGCGAGGATAAATTGGACTATATCAAAGTTTCCATTCACTTTTACGATGCCACCAACCCGGATGATCCAATCGAATTGACGCATTTAAAATTAAGTGGCCTGGACGATCGCTATGATGCCGTTGGCTTGGTGTATAATGAAGCTAAGCAATGCCATTATTTAACAGTAAGCACAGGCAGGGAGCATGGATTGCCTGGTGGAGGTTTGTCGCTTTACAAGTCAAACGGTTTACCGCTCACAGACGAAGACTGCCATTTTGACTACCAACAAAGTTTCAACACATTCACTTCTGCTTCGGGTTACAATTTGTTGTACGATGTTTCCGGTGATATGTACGGCGTTGCGCTGTATCGCACGGACGAAATTGTGGATGCCGAAGAAAGGCTCAGGCTAACCAGGTTTGAATGGGACGCTGGTGCTGGCAATTTCACGCTCACTGAAAATGTTGCAGACATTCTACTGTCACTAACGGACTACAACACTGCCTCCACGCCGGGTTTTCGTTGGGGCGGCACGATTGTGCCAACCAGCCGCAATTCCGTGGAAATAATCGGCTCGGCACGCCTGCTTTGCGCAGGGCCGGCAGCACCCTACAATGTCATCAAAATTTGGAGCGGCAGGAACCAGTTGGAAGATTGCCGTAAATACTCGGAGGTTTGCTGGCTCACCAGCCACAATGCAACGGTATCTCCGCATTATGGCTATACCGCTGCCTCTTTTGGCCAAGCGGAAGATTTGGATACACAGCTTGATGGAGGGGTGCGCGCTTTTACATTCGACTGCTGGTCTCAAACCAGTCTGAACGCACCAAACGCAAGTCCTGCATATTATGAACTAAGGGATCAACAGATGATCCCCGATATGGTGTATGCATTTAGCAATCCCAGGCGTAGTGGAGGAGAGGGCGACGACCTTCCCGGTATTGCCTGGCCAAATGGCGGAGTGTATTATAGCCGATTTGACCAGTGGATGAGCCAAATCGGGACTTTTCTTAACCGCAACCCCTCAGAGGTAGTTACCATTTTTTTAGAGGGCAATGCGAACCAAAGTGAGTTCGATTCATCCTTTTACAGCCAATATATAGATCCAACGGTGGTAAAACACATCATGAACCAGGATGATCACGACAACCTGCATAACCTGACTTTAGAGGAAATTCGTTCGAGAGGCCGCCGCCTGGCTATTTTCCACCGGGGCGGCACCATGAATTTCAACGTGAACGGACATCAATTTCAGTTCCGTTCACAGTATGAAAAAATGGTGGAAAATAAACCGACCGTACTTCCCACCGGAATAAACAGCTGCGAAAAGCGGGATGGAAGCGACGATTTGAATACCTCAGGCCGTTTGAAGGTGTATAACCACTTTGGTCAGGCGTATCACGAGCTCATCAACCGACGCTGGTATGAACATTGCTCCGACATGGGCGTGCCCAATTTTTTGGTGGTCAACAATGCCACGGAAAGATCGAACGGGGTACTGCCACGAGATGCGGTCAAGGAGTTCAACCGCCTTTTTGCGGAAAATATCGTGGGCGGCCCACGCACCTACAATATTTTGGAAGACAATAGTCAGACAACTAACATTGCTTCAGAGGGCGGCGATGGCTCGCATTTGCTCATGGGAGAGAACCTTCGCAATTGGGAGTTTACCTCGGGCAGCAACCGAACCTATCGCCTTCGGTATCATGGCACCTCAAGTTACCTTGTGGCTCCCATTATTGGCCTCAACCGATGCTTTATTGATTCAGGATACGACCCTACCGAACGCGACAATTTTATCGTTGAACCGCTACCCGATGGCAAAGTACGGTTGGTGTGCGAGCACAACTACGGGGGTGGACTTCAAAGAGCGCTGCGGGTAGCCTCCGATCGCTACATCAAACTCTCCGACAACCGCGACTTCGGAGATGTGTCGGGCCAGAAACTTGAGCTGCGCCCTGTGTTGTCACTCGGTGTCAGCTGCTTAGCGCAACCTCAATATGTAGTCGTTTTGCTGGACCAAAACTATCAGGGTTTTTTACAGCCGGAAGCAGTCAAAGACCAGATTAACTACAACGGCGTATGCGAGAGCGACATTTTATTGTCCTTGAACCAGGAAGTCTTCTCTTGCGAGGATATCGGTTGGCGCACCGTTACCTTAACAGCATCGGACGGCGCAGGCCTGAGCAGTTCTTGCACTGCCAGCATATTGGTGGCAGAACACAACCCACCCAGTATTACCTGCCCAAACACCAAAATACTCGCTGCCAATGAAAATTGCGAGAACACCCTGGGCAGTCACCAGCCGATCTCACTCACGGATGATTGTACGGCCGATGGGGAAATTACATTGTTCATACACCCCGGACCAGGTACAGTTTTGAGCGGCCATAATGACACCGTAACGGTTACCATGAACGCCTATGACGTCACTGGGAATGGTGCAACTTGCAAATTTTACGTCATTCTCAAAGACCAGACGGCGCCGAGCCTTGTGTGCAAAAACCATACCGCCTACCTTAATGCGCAAGGAACCCTGAGCCTCACCCCGAATGATATATACCAAAGCGGGACAGACAATTGTGGCGCGGTGAATCTCACTGCGGTTTTGCCCAACACGCTCAATTGCAGCAATATCGGGCCCAATACCGTAGTCCTCGAAGGCAATGACGGAAACGGCAACTACGGTACCTGTTTGGCCACCGTGACGGTGGTGGACAATATCGCGCCCACGGTGGTTTGCAAAACCCACACTGCCTTTTTGAACGCAGCAGGCACAGCCTCCGTCGTTCCAGCCGATCTTTACCAAAGTGGCGCGGACAATTGCAGTGTGGTGAACCAAGTCTCCGTTTCGCCAAATGCCTTCACTTGCGCCAACATTGGCGCGAACGCCGTGACGCTCACCGTTAACGATGGCCACGGCAACACCGCCACCTGTACCACCACCGTAACTGTTGTAGACAATATTGCGCCATCGGTGGTTTGCAAACCGTTTACCGCCTATCTCAATAATGTGGGAACAGTCAATATTGTGTCGAATGATGTTTTCCAAGGTGGGGCAGACAATTGCAGCAATGTGAGCCAACAATCCGTTTCGCCCAGCGCATTCAACTGTAGCAACCTGGGTCCAAACACGGTGACGCTCACCGTCAACGACGGACACGGTAACACAGCCACCTGTACCACCACCGTAACTGTTGTAGACAATCTTGCACCAACGGTGGTTTGCAAACCGTTTACCGCCTATCTCAACAATGTGGGAACAGTCAACATTGCGCCAAACGATGTTTTCCAGAGTGGTGCGGACAATTGCAGCATTGTGAACCAGCAATCTGTTTCGCCCAGCGCGTTAAACTGTAGCAATCTGGGTGCAAATACGGTGACGCTCACCGTCAACGACGGAAACGGCAACACAGCCAGCTGTACCACCACCGTAACCGTTGTAGACAATCTTGCGCCAACGGTGGTTTGCAAACCGTTTACCGCCTATCTGGACAACGCAGGAGCAGTCAGCATTGTATCAAACGATGTTTTCCAAAGCGGAGCAGACAATTGCAGCATTGTGAGCCAGCAATCCGTTTCGCCCAGCGCATTCAACTGTAGCAACCTGGGTCCAAACACGGTGACGCTCACCGTGAACGACGGAAACGGCAACACCGCAAGCTGCAACGCCACGATAACCGTAGTGGACAATCTTGCGCCAACGGTAGTGTGCAAAACCTTCACAGCATTTCTCAATGCAGCAGGCAATGTGACGATTACACCCGCCGATGTTTTTCAAAGTGGTGCGGACAATTGTGGGACGGTCAATAAAGTATCTGTTTCGCCCAGCAGTTTTACCTGTGCGCAACTTGGTTCAAACCCGGTAACGTTGACGGTGAACGATGGAAATGGAAACGGTGCGAGCTGCAATACATTCGTGACCGTGAAGGATGCCATTGTACCCACCATGCTTTGCAAAAACGCGACCCTTTATCTAAACAGTGCTGGCCAGGCCACGCTCACGGTCGCGCAGGTGAACAACGGCTCCTTCGACAATTGTACCATTACATCCATGGCCTTGAGTCAAACGCTTTTTACCTGTGCTCATGTTGGCCAAAATACCATAACCTTGAGTGGAACGGATCAGGGTCAAAACAAGGGGGTATGTTATGCAACCATCACTGTGCTGGATGCAATTTTTACCTACCACAAAGTGTAAAAACCTGACGGCCAATCTTAGCGTAAACGGATCCGTAACCGTAACCACCACATCCATTAACAATGGTAGTTTCGACAACTGCAGCTTCACGCAGACATTGACTCCCAATACTTTTGGTTGCGGTAATGTTGGCACGAACAACGTGATCCTCCGTTCCACAGATGCAAGCGGGAATACCTCAACTTGTTCTGCCATTGTAACCGTGAAAGACGTTAATGCGCCCAATGCACTGTGCAAAACGCTACCATTTATGTGAACGATGCTGGAAATGCAACCCTCAATACCAGCCACATCAACAATGGCAGCAGCGATGCCTGCGGTATCTCCACGATGACCTTGAGCAAAACTCAGTTTAATTGCTCGGACCTTCCAGGTTCTTCACAAACCGTAACGCTCACACTGAAAGACGTGAACAACAATACCTCGTCTTGCAATGCACAAGTGACTACGAAAGACAACCTCGCTCCAACAGCAGTTTGCCAAAATACCACGGTAACCCTTTCAAACGGTTCGGTGACGGTGTACGGTGCAAACCTGGCAGCCAACAGTTTCGACAACTGTTCGGTTTGGTCCTACAGCCCCGTGGCCAAGGTGTACACTGCGATTGGTGTTTACAATTTGGTCATTACTGTCAAAGACTGGAGCAACAACGCAGCCACTTGCACATCGGTAGTGACCGTATCGGCGCCTTTTGGCGGCGATGGCGACAACCGGGATGAAAATGCGCTGCCGACGGTGGGTGCTGACTTGACCCTGTACCCAAACCCGAGCTCAGGCGATGCTACGCTGGTTTTCCAACTGCCCACAGCGGATGATTTTTCTGTCCGGGTTTTCGACATGACCGGGCGGCTGGTATTCAGCCATGAAGGGATAGCAGTGGCAGGTGAAAACAGCCTTCCCATCCGCTTAAACGGCATAGCGGCAGGTGTTTATCTGCTTGATTTTCAATCAGAAAACAGGAAAGCACAGAAAAGATTGGTGGTGCAGCATTAGTATAGGAGAATTTTAGATCAAAAACCGTCCTCTGATAAATAGGGGGGCGGTTTTTTTATTGGTTGGCTTTTTAGCAAATAAAAATACTGTACGTGAAGAAATAGTCCGTTACAGTTTGCGCTAACTTGCATTAAAATTGAATTTATCTTTGCCTTGAGTCGGAGCAGTGTGTTTTTGGTTTGGCAGTTATTCCCAGTCTCCTATACTATCAGCCTATGTTTTTGTTTAAAAAACCTTCCTTGTTTATAAGTTATTCGCGACAGGACGAGTCTCTGGCGGCTTTTCTTTACAATGCATTGAGCGTGATGGGGTACGAAGTTTTTTACGACCGTGAAGGCATCCTGGTGGGAGAGAACTTTGCTGAAAGAATTCAACAATCGGTTAAAAGTACGGATGCCTTTATTTTTATTATCTCAGACAATTCCATTCAAAGCAAGTGGTGCAAGGCAGAAGTTTATACTTCCATAGCGATGAACAAACGCCTTATACCAATACGGTTTAATAACAACAGTTTAGACCTTCTCGAAAATTATGTTCTGTTTCCAAAAAACTTAAATTATGTTGATATAAAAGATGACAGGGATTTTCAAAATTCGGTGGACAAAATTCACAAAATGCTCTTCTCCACAAGGAGAAAGCATTTTGTCAAAAAGATTAAAATCATGGCATTTATACTGCTGCTTATCGCAGTAGGTTATATTGCACTGAATACATTGTCAAACAAAATTAATCAATGGAATTTCGAAAAAAAGAAAGTTGAAATAAGCAATCGGGTAAAATCTGCATCAAAAATATTCAATTCAGAGCAGATTGAAAAGATGGCCAGGCGTTTGTTGGAGATGCTGATTTTATAACACAAATGCACCAATTATCATCTGATAAGACAAACAATGACCATATTCGCATGAATGCCTTGTTGATAGCCAATTATGTGGAACGTCTGAACAAACCCAACGAACGATGGTACATTAATAACATAACCATTGCCGACAATACCATCAAAATGGCAGTTTTAGTGCCATCACACTGATGGATAGTAGCATTGCAAATAATGTAATGTTTTTGAATTCTAATTTTAGCAATGTACTTTGGGCTTCCAGCATTTCAAATTCCAAATACAAATCGTGTTATTTCTTTGCCAACAGGGTTTATCCCAAATCAATGGTGGGTGTTGATTATGAAAATTGTATATTTAGAGGAGGAGAAATCAATTTGGAAAATTTGGGGGCTGTACATTTTTATTTAAAATCCAGCGATACAAGCAGTTCGGTAATAACCAATGAATTATCTCTTTTTGAGAATTGTGTATTGAAGAATTGCATAGAACCTCCCAATCCCAATGTTGTTGAAATTTTGTACCCAGACAGCGAAGTGAGATTTACCTCTGTATTGTTCGAAGGGTGCCATTTTAGGGGATTTATCAGAAGCAGTTGGTTTAAGAAATGTATTTTTTCAAATTGTATTTTCCCTTCGGAATTCAAGCTTAAGGAACTCGATGCTGCAGAAAATATCCTGCAAAATGTCCTGCTCTCCAATGCTCCTTGCTTTTGACTTCTTTTTTGCCTTGCCGATTCATGCCACCACCCTAGAAATTCCCGATTTGGCCTCGCCTCTAAGCAGCCATGTCGGCGTTTCACTTTTGCTATTCCAACGCCGCTTGAGTTGCCCCGCAATGGCATACACCAGTTGCTCATAAGGCACAATTTCCAGCTCATGCGCCTGGTTGCTGAGTTGCAAGGGTGCGGTGCGAATTTCGGCCAAATAGGGCGCGGCTTTTTCGAGGAACTTGTCGCGGTCATAATTGTATTTGGAGAGGATGCTGAGTATCTTGATGAAGAGTTGTGAGCGGTGGGTGTCTTCGTTGTTGCGGAGGTATCGTTCGCGGTATTTTTCGAGCGCAGAGATGCGATCCCAGAGTCCCTCGTCTTTTTCTTCTACAAAATCCAGTAGCACCTCGGCAGCCAGGACGGCTATGTTCATACCCATCTTGTCCTGCGAGAAGTCTTTAATTTCATTGCGGAACTTACTGCTTTTGACCTTCGGCACCAAGTCTTCCGGGATGGCAGCGCCGGTGAGTTTATACATAATGTACAGATATGCCCCCAGAATGTGCCAAATTTCACGTCTGGCATCAAGCAGCACGTTGAATCGTTTGTGTTTGGTAGCCGTTGCGAACACCTGGGCAGCACCGACCCAATCCTGCTCGTGCATACGAAGGTAGAAGCCGAGCTCGAGGGTATTGAACCAATTGAAGCTCCCAACGAGCGCCATGTTTAGGGCATTTTGAAAACAATACCTACCGCGCTCATATTGAGCAAGATAAACGCAGTTCGCTATTTCAAAATAGTAAAAGATATTGAGCGCTGTATTGCATGGATACGGTCGAGTTTTGAAGTATCGGATGGCTTCCTCATGTATTTGGGCGGCGTCTTGGTACCGCGCCTCAATCATATACATTTTGGATTTTAGGCTATAAAAAGCAATATGGAAACCATGGGATGGTATTACACCCACATATTGCTCAAACTCGTTTACACATTGTTGTGCGAGGGCAGCGTTTTCACATTTTAATGCTTTTCTCTTTATATACGGCAACTTGATTTTGTTAAGTGATATAAGAATCTGTTCTTCCAGAAGCCTCCATTGGCTATATTCCTGATATACAGAGAGATAGTATTCAAAATTTTGCGGATCATCGCTGGCAATGGAGGCATAATCCATCAATGCTTTAGAGGCTTCTACTACAAACTCCGGGCGTGCATATCGCAGGCCAATTTTAAGCAACTCATCAGCCGCTTTTTTAGCGCCGTTTTTACAAGCAAAAGGCGCCAAGGATTTAACGGTGGCCGTTAATTGAATGCCCCTGATTCGGGCGTGGTTTAATTCATCCTGCACTTGTTTGTCAAAGTCAATCATCAGCACCATTTGCTCCAAACAGCGCAGGAGATCCTTCGCTACCTGCCTGAATTTCGTGCGCTCGCCCACCTTGGCTCGGTCAATTGCCTCGGCTTCTGTCCTGAAATTATTGCCTTGCACCGCGTGAAAGAGTTTAAGCACGTCGCTGCTATTCTTCGAAAAGAAATTAAGCAATGCTTCGTGGTTGGGGATGGATTGCTCGGCAAGGGAAACCAGTTCTGTAAGTTCTTTAATCATACGGCAAAAAGTATTGTCGGAAGCAAAGATTTCAGCAGAACCGTCCTAAAATCTATAACAGTTTTTGGGGCTTATTCTCAGGCACTTTGAGCGGCGCCCGCTGGGACTCCTTGGTTTTCTAAAACCAGCCCCGATTTTTAGGCAAAGCGTCCCATCTTATTTGTAACACTTTTCCGCCGCGATTCTTTGCCTTACCCCTTGATAATCAGACAAAATGCCGACACCCTGCTGCAAAGAGCAGCACAATCGCGAACACGTTTGTCGTGTTGTTCCAGCATCTAAGTCTTTGATTTTCAAATATTTGACTTCTTGTCAAAAGCCACGCGTGTATCTTTTGTTGCACATTTTTTCCCTCCAGCTGTCGGAACAGGCCCCAGAGCCGGCCTTGATCTTTGTATCGAAATTAAATCACGCTCATTCAAAAAATTAAATACTCATGCAACAAATCACCCTTACACAGCACATCGCCTTGGGACAAAATCCAGAGGGGCAAACTTCCTCATACCAGCAGCATCTACGCAGTGGAGGAATCATCATTGACGACGTGAATGCGGGTTAGACGGGAGTAAAAATCAACTTTTGCCGCGAACATTTTGCTTCCTTGCAAAAATTTGAAAATCAACATTTTACGTCAAAATAAATCCGCTTTTTACACCTAAAAAGTCTCAGAAAACCTGCACAACTGTCGGTACTTCCTAAAAACCAATGCCCTCACCTTTGTCTCATCAGAAAAACAAAACACCATGACACGCTTCGACACACCTGCCTTGACCGGGCAAAACATCCTACAAACACCGCCGAGCGCCTGGGTAAAAACCAGACTCGAAGGCGCGGACAAATACAGCCTGACTGTAATGGAAAAAACGAGACTGCCGCAACCATCCAACCCAGAGGATTCCGCTGGCTGCGCTTATGCCAAACTTTCGCTCATGGAAAGTGGCGCGGTGATGGCTTCCTTCCCCGTAATGGGGATGGTATCTGGCACTATCCGCAGCCTCTTGGGCGCCGCCTGGTTTGAATTGGCCTCGCCCTTGAAACTTCCGGCTTTTGTATTCGGCCACGACATCGAGATTCCCGCAGGCCGCCATCCCATTGTATTTGTGCTGGAGAGTTGGGTGGTGCTGTTCAGGCCCCAAAATATCCTACGGCTATAATCAAACCAGGATAGTCCCTTGTGTCGCTCGCGGGCTTGTCCCGCGAGCCGACCGAGGGCGTCAAAACACGCTTCATTCGCCCACATATCCAAATGAAACCTGACCTGCCAAGTCCCGGATTTTCGGGACTGTGACGGGGAAGAAAACCGCTTCGACTTCGCTTGCCCGCAGGCTGCCCATGGCACTATTTGCCTTAACCATAAATCAAAAGCAGCCCTGCCGCGCTAAGGATGTTTGAGCCAAACCAAATGGAGATTTCCGGAAAATCCAAAAAAGAGTACGGACGCGGATGCCGAAAAGCGTAGAGAGTAGGCAAAACACGCTTTTTAATTATTGAATTATGAAAACGCTTTTTTCAAATATTTCAAAAGCAACACCTGTGCTGTTCTTGGTTTGCTTTTGCTTTATTCAATCTGTAGCATCACAAAATCCTGATACGCGATCTGGGTGTGAAGGTTGTGAGTGTTCCAGAACATTTTGCAGATGTAAGGTCCTTAATTGTTGCGAGCCAAATATTTCGGAATGTTCGTGTCGCTTATTTATGTGCAAATGTGGTTGTGGTTCTGTTTCTGCGCCTGTAGTAAATAAAGCCAATATTTCAGAATTCGCCTCTTTTCTGAGGTCAAAAGAGTTCTCATCTCTTGTGGCAAGCGATTTGGCTTCTAAATTTGATCAAATTTTGGCTGCTTCAGACGGAAACAACTTCGGTCTATATGAATCCGTAGGCATAGAAGCAGAAACAATAGCAATCAATCTTCCACCGGTTGAAAAACAAAAAGCAAATAATTGGATACTTTCGAGAGGAGGCACTACACTTATCCCCTAAAAGTTTCCAATTTGGATATTACGGGCAGTGTTGTATATGAATTGTACTAATGCCCGTACCGCTTAAATTATTTCAAAACAAATCTGTATTTAATGAAAAACAAATTCTTTCTCCTGGTATTATTTGCCATACAATCATTCTTGTCGTTATCTCAAACGAGTATTACCGGCTACCTTGACAAAAAGGACACTGTCAAACCATGGTTGTATTTGTCCTACATTGATAAATACAGCAATATTTTTAGTGGCTACGATGGCATGGTCATAGACTCAGTGGAAATCCAAGCCAATGGCAGTTTTGCGATCCGTCCAAATTTATACAAAGAGGGACTTTATCGCTTGAATATTCAAGACATAGGTACGACAGCGAAGGCTGGTATGAAAATGGACTTGCCTGATGAAAACTATATTTTTTTCTATCTGGAAGGATCTGAAAAATCTGTCAACATTCGGGCCGATGCCTTGGCTTTGAGTAGAAGCTATCAAATAACCGCAAATCGAGTGTCTAGCAATATACAATCGCTAAGGGATTTAAGGGCTAAATTCTTTACCAGCGTGGATTCAATTTGGCCAAAATTGAAAGAGTCCGAATCCTATGACGAAGATCATAGGCAAAAAATTCAGGAATCCAGCTTTGCAGGATATGATGTTAGCCGCCCGTGAAATGCAATTATTATTCAAAAATTTCCTTGATACTACCGCAGATGTTCATGCAGGATTAATAGCTACTCAGTATTACAATTTAGGTGATAACTATGAGCAATATGTTTCTTATTTTGACAGTCTCGCATTAAAATGGCTTCATTTAAAACCTAACAATCCTTACCTCCACGGATTGATTGCAGAAATCGAAGAGTTTAAAAACTTTATCCCCATCCGCTCAGTAGCTCCGGAAATAAACTTGCCGTCAACTGCTGGCGATACCATTGCACTAAACCAAATAAAGGCAAAATTGATATTGATTGACTTTTGGGCCTCTTGGTGCGCTCCCTGTCGCGCAGAAAACAAGAATACAGTGCTTCCTCTTTATGAAAAATATCATAACAAAGGATTTGAAGTTTTCGGCGTATCTGTAGATTCTGATAGAAAAAAATGGACTCAAGCAATCGAAAAAGATGACTACCAATGGATTCAAGTGATTGAAATTGACAATTCAACTACTTCCAAGGTAAAAACTTTATATAAAATCCACCAAATCCCAACCACCTATATCTTAGATGAAAACAGGATAGTGTTGGCAAAAAACCTGCGAGGCAGCCAATTGGAAGATTTTGTGAAAGCATTTTTTGAAGAATAGGGCTTACTTCTACCCATTTTTAAACACGAATAGCCTAAATAATTCATTTAAAATGAACCTGTCAGTTCCTTTCTGATTAACCTTGCTTAAGGCAGGAATATCAATCTGCCGCAAATATAAAATTCATTAAAATGAAGCAATTCACCCTATTACTATTGTCTGCTTTTTGGTACTTGCCATATCTTGTACTAGGCTACTCTTTTATCATGAAGGTATTAAACAACCAGCCATAGAAAACCATCAATCGTTATCGAAATTCCTATATTCCAATGGAATAGACACCTCCGAAATTCTCTGTTTTAAAGACACACAGGCATTGAATACTTTTTACAGGTCAGGTATCGGAATGCCCGAATCAATTTTTAATAGGGATAAAAAGTTTGTTGATTATCGGAACTCTATTAAAGACTGCAATGGAATGGTTTCGGTATTTATAGGAAAAATTGACTCCATAAATCTGGTATCACCAATAGAGGGGAAACTATTGGAGCATTATCTGGAAAATGTTGTCGTAGAAAAGACAGGAAATAAATTCATACTGGAAAATCAAAGCTACGATGCATATATGGTGGTTTACTGGGCTAAATTCCTCGGAAAAGTAACCAAGCGTAAGGTTTCTGAATGGCAAGAGCTTGCCAAAAAAGAAAATCTGAATGGTAAAAAAATGAGGGTGATTTTGATTAGTGTAGATTATCAAGAAATGTGGGGAATTTCTAAAGATCAAGTACCTGAATTTGATTTTTGATATTTTCTGACTCCTTGGCACTTATTATGTCAGTGGTTTCAAAATAACTGCACCTTTTCATCTTCTAAATTCATTCAATTATTACTTCAAAAATATGAATATTATGAACCTCACGTTCTCAATCCTGATCCTAACCCTTTCGCTCGCATCATGCCACAGTCCCAAAAAAACACAACCCTCCACCTCCCCAATCCAAAATCTAAACGTCGCCAAAGCGCAATTACTTACGGTAAATAAACGCACCGTATTGGTAGTAGCAAGCAATCAAGCCCCCGACAAAGTTGACCGCTACTATGTGCTGCAAGGCGCGAAAGCAAAAGAACAGGCCATCCCTAAATCCGTACTGAGCGAAAGCAAGGATTTCGTTTCGCTACAGGCTGGATCAAATTTTTGGGTGTTGACACTCAAAGAAAGCGACCGCTACAAAAACTTTCTGACAGATGGCGCGGATGCCAAAATCATAAAAGGCTTTGGATTTGCAAAGTATCAAGAGAGTAGCCTTGATTTCGACACTTTCATCGCCGAGTTAAAAGCAGGGAAGCACGATGCAAAATTCAATTAGAGTGTGCCTAGATTTAATAGGATGGAACACGGATTGAACGGATTAGACACGGATTTTCACAGATTTCTATTTTAACAAGACAAAATCCTTTAAATCCGTGTCTAATCCGTGCAATCCGTGTTCCCCCCTCCCTACATACTCAAAAACTAAATTTCTAAGCTATGAAAACGCAAACGTTCCTGCGGAGCGGCTGGCTGTATTTTGCCCTTTTCTGCCTCCAAACACAGACTGTTCAAGCCGAAGACAAAAACCCTTCAGGCAATCCCGGCGACTCCGCCATTGCATGGATACAACCCTGGATCAAAACGGCCTACTCCGAACTCGACCATTTGGAACGTGCATACACTGACCATACCGAACCCCTTCGGATGCGGCTTTACGATGTAGACAAAGCGCTCACCGACCCGCGCAACCGCAATCCCGAATGCGGCTTTCAACTCTTGTGGGAAAAAATCCAGCTCGATCAAACCCTGAAAAGTCTTGAACAGGAGCACGAAATCAAACTGCTCAAACTCCGGTACCGCAAGAGCATCGAGATCGTGAAAATGCTTTACGAAAAGTGCTCACCATCGATCACCACCTGAGCAGCTTCAAGGCACAACAAGGGCTTTCCAATCTATCCAATCCGCACAACTACCCGGAGTTTAAGGAGGCCAAGGGCACCATAGAGGACCGCATGAAAAAGAAGTTCAATTTTCAGATGCCCGCACTTTTTCAGACCAACCCTTTTCTATCAGCAGCCTTTTCAATCGTAGGGTTGGCCGTGGGCGGCGGAGAAGACAAAGAAAAAAAGGAGAGCATTGACAAAATCGCCTGTGTACTTGATTTCACGGTGCGGATGCACAACGACCTCAACATCATCTACTACGAAACGGGCTACCTCCGCGACGCCAATTTGACCCTCAAAAAAGAATGCGAGGCCCTTTTTTCTGACTGCGCCCGACAGGTCGGCTATACCATCCCACTCGTCAGTTGCCGCGACGGCGACGACTGGGAGCGCCTTTATTCCATGCTCGACAACTATGTAGCGAAGGCCCTCGGCGAAACCACCAATACCGTCACGCTCGCAGGCGCCACACCAGCAGGGCAGCCTCCCGACCCTCGTCTGCTCAGTCGCGCTACCACCAACCTCCAATTTTCGATTGACCGCGTGGGATTGTTTATTGAAAAATACAGCAATTTCGTAGGCCAAGGAGAATACTACAAGAAATTCTCCAAAATAGCGAGCAGTTATGAAAATGAAAAAGCCTGTTCAACCGTGTTGCCCGATCAATTCAAACAGCTCAAAAACGACATTGACGAAACCCTCGATAAATTCAACAGCGCCTACAAGATGCCCGAAGTGCAAGGTTCCAAACTGAAGGACATGCTCTACGGTACCGCTATTGACTAACCTATCAACACCCAACCAACATGAAACACGCATTACTTCTCCTCTCCATGCTCTTCAGTGTATACTTGACAGCACAAGTCAATAACAACAGTGCATTTTTCGATCCCCAACATGATCCTGTGGCACTTCGCAGCGACACTTCTATACAACTTTTGGTGAGCGAATATGTGCTTTCCAAATCGGTGGAAGCGCGTTTGGGGCATGGCTGCCAAGTGGTTAAAACGTATAAAAATCGGACAGCCAGTGGCGCGCAAACCCTTGTTTTTGAAGGAATTTATCAGGCTAAAAGCAATCAAAAATTCTGCCTGGAAATCCCATTGAAACCCGATGCTCAAGCACGGTTTTACTTTGCCTCCAGGCAGGCTTTGGTATGTTCCAGTCCTGGTTGCAACAACTGTAGCATACTCAATGGTAATTGCGTCGGCTGCTGTTCAGAGGCTGGAGGCGGCGCGGTTTCCTTGCCTTCTCCTTTGGCAAAAATCCAAACAAGCATTAAGGAATAACGACCATGAAATCCATGCTCATCCTCCTGCTTATTATTTGGTGCCAAACCTGTCAGGCCCAAGAAGTTGTCACACCCGGTGATGGTTTTTTTGATCCGCAGCACGACCCTGTAGCAAGCATGGTTAATGGCCGATTAGGCCCCAAGGTGAATGAGGAAGTTCTGGTGCGATCCATTGCATCTAAATTTCCTAAGATAGGAACCATAGAGCAACTGGATTGCCAGGAAATAGAAGGTTATTGGTGGCTTACCCTCGAAAGCCGCCATGCAGATGACATGGAGCAATCTGTTTTTGTGGCCCTGCGACTTAAGTCTGACAAAGCTGGAAACTATTTCGCCGATTCGTACTGGACAGCCTGTACCGGTGAAGGCTGCGGCGGCTGCGATTTCAAACTCCAAATGGACGGTTGTTTCTGCCGATTCGACAAGCCCGGAGAACCTGGTACGCCTGGAGCCTGCTATCAAACCGCAAGCGACGAGCCGCTCTTAACTAAAGTGCCGCTCAAACCTACCCGAGAATAATTTCCCAATTTCCTAATATCCAAATATCCTGATCTCCCAATCCTCCAATGCCAAAACCTGTACATGCTATAAAAATCCTCGCATCCGTAGAACTCGGCAACCCCGCTGCGGATTGCGCACATTTTGGTATTTGTTCCGTATCGGTACTATCACCGAAGCAATGGGCTGTTTTCAAGCCTCGCCATTTCCGTCATGCCAAGCCTTGATATCCGATGCTGCAATGATTGTTTGAGTTTTGAATTGATGATGTTTTGGATTGATACGGTTGATTTTCCGAATCGGAAGACTGCAGAGTGAATTCATGACTTCTGATGGTTTTGATTGACGAATGATGAATACATGAATGATGAGTGTTGATGGCTTTGATTGACGATTGATGAGTACATGAATGATGAGTGTTGATGGTTTTGATTGACGATTGATGAATACATAAATGATAAATGTTGATGGTTTTGATTGACGAATGATGAATACATGAATGATGAATGTTGATGGTTTTGATTGACGATTGATGAGTACATGAATGATGAATGTTGATGGTTTTGATTGACGAATGATGAATACATGAATGATGAATGTTGATGGTTTTGATTGACGAATGATGAGTACATGAATGATGAGTGTTGATGGTTTTGATTGACGAATGATGAGTACATGAATGATGAATGTTGATGTTTAAACAATAAAATTCATGGAAAAAGACCAAATGAAGACCAAGACGCAAGAGTTGGAGGAACGACTCATTGAGTTTGCTTCCCGGATAATTGATCTGGTGGAGGCCTTACCCAAAACCGCCTCCGCAAAACATCTTGGTAGCCAACTTTTACGTTCGGCAACTTCACCAGCGCTCAATTACGGTGAGGCACAATCCGCTGAATCAAGAGAGGATTTTGTCCATAAAATGAAAATCTGCCTCAAAGAGCTTCGAGAGACACTTATTTGCTTGAAGTTGATTGCCAAGCGAACTTGGTTCCCGTCAAGTCAAACTCCAATCCTTATTGAAAACAATGAACCTGTATCCATTTTCGTCGCAAGCACCAAGACTAGCAGTAAATTAAAGTAGTCATCCCACCAAAAAACCCACCAACATCCCCTTCTTTACTCATCTTCTGCATTCAAATCCATCAACAATCGTCATTCATGTAATCATCATTCGTCAATCAAAACCATCAACAATCGTCATTCAGGTACTCGTCATTCGTCAATCAAAAAAATTTATCCATCAATTAAATCGCATTCAGCCATCAAAATCAAACGCAAAACGGGGAACCAGCCAAAAGCCGATTCCCCGTCCTATTTTCTACTGGCCGAAGCCAATTGAGAAAACAAGGTGACACCTCCCCCCAAAAACAACGCGGACCCGACAGATCTCTCTGCCAAGCCCCCGTTGCTTTTTTCAATTTATAAAAATCTTATCGCAGCACAACCTTTCCACTCCCCAACAACTGACCATTGCTGCGCACTTGCAACATGTACAGTCCTGCGGGCAGATTGCCGCGCTCGAAGCGCCATTGTTCGCCGTTTGCAGTAGCGGTACGTACCGAGCGACCAGTGGCGTCGCGCAATTCCACCTGCCATTCCTGTAAGCCTTCGATGCCGCGCAGTTCGAGCAGGGCCGTTTGGGCTACCGGATTGGGCAACATGCGCAATTCGAGACCAGCGCGGAGCGGCTGCCAGGCACTCACGGTTATGAAGTCGTCGCCAACGCGGTGCAGGGTGGTATTGGTAATAACTGGTGCGTTGAAATCAAAGAAGATGGCCGCTGAATTCAGGATGTCCGTCTCCAAAGGCACATCGGCCTTTTGTGCAATGCGGAAGGATACGAAGCCAATGGAGGCATCCAGGTTGGTGTTGCTGTCGGGCAGCAAGATGTTGTCGAAGGTGAATTTGATGTTCCGATCACCGTAGAACTCGAAGCTGTACGGGTGACTGCTGGCGCCAGGGCGCACGGTAGCTGCATCGAGCCAGGCCGAGAGGGTATCGCGAATGACTACCGTGAACGCCGTGTCGGTGCCCGTGTTCTGGAATCGGATCAGGTATTCAAGATCGGTGCCGGGTTTGATGTACCGCGCTGCGCCGTATCCGAGGGGGAATCCTTGTTTGTCGTTGGGGTCGTAAGAGCCAACGTTTGGAGTGCAGTCAATGTCCGTCCAGGGATCGTTGTCGCCCAGCGCAAGCTGGTTCACAAAACCGATGCTGAATTGTCCGCCGTTGGCGCAGCCTTCCACCGTTTGCATCGGGACGGACAAACCAGGGTGGAAAATCTCTTGCGTCACTTCCACGCGCCAGGTTGAGCCATTTGCTGGCACTGTGATGTGATGCTCTTCAGCCGGGGCAAGGAAAATGGCTGGAGGCGGGGCATTCATAAACATGACGGCATCTTCAATGATGACGTATTCCAAGGCGCTGCTTGTGGTAGCGTTGCCGACATTGCGGATGGTAAATTTCAGGGAATCTGTGTTGCACTCGGCCTCGACTTGCAAGCTGGCGCCAGACCACTGCGAATTAAGCGGTTCACAATTACCTGTTGGATAAATCACGGCCTCGGAGCAGTGCGTTTGGCCTATTGTGGCGTCGCAACTCACAATTACTGTCACGGAAAAAGCACTGCAATGGTTGAGCGGCACTGTGCCAAGATCGAAACGGAACAGGTTGTTGCCGAGGTCCGTGTACGCAATGGAAGAACTAGTGACGCTCAGGAAGTCGTCGAACTGGATTTCAGTATAGGCATCCGTGGCCTCTGCCGTGCCCTGATTGCAATAATGAATCCAGTAGGTATTGCTGAAACAACGGCGCAGCATAGGGACGCCAATGTCCACCGTCATTGCCGGACAAATGGCTCCGGGTTGGAGGAGAAAGTCGCGCTCCAGGGTTTCGTTGGGGTTGATTGTCAAGGTGTAAGAAGCCTGACAGGGCGTCCAGAGATTGTTGGGCGTGATGACCTCAATCGTATAGGTTCCGGCATAGAGTTCTACGTGGTAAAAACCATCCGCATTGGTGTAGGTAAAGAACTCATCGCCTGCGGCATCGGTGATGCGAATGGTGATATTGGCCAGACCTTCGTCGGAGGGTTCTTTGGTACAGTTGGTGTTCCAGTCGGCAAGCACATGGCCTTCGACGTTGGCACATTCGTCCGGGTTATTTTCCAACACATAGGTGGCAACGGCGGTGCAGCCACGGCTGTCCGTCACTGTAACGATATAAGTGCCGGCTACCGGGTCTTGAATGAATGGGCTAGAGTTTCCAGTGTTCCACGCATAAGAAAAAGGCGGTAAGCCGAAGGTGGTAAACGCCCACATTCCCAGCGAGTCGCCTCCACAAAACGGGTTGTCAAAATAATCAATGCCTACCACAGGCCCTGAGAAGTTGCCAACGTTTCGACACCCTGCCCCGGAGCATCCGGCGACGGTATTGGTGATGGTCACGCAGTAAGAGGTGACCGTTCCTGGCGCAGAGGAGGGGACAATAATGAGTTCTGTAGTTTCTCCCGTGGACCAGAGATATGTGACGGGGTCAGTACCCACGCCGGTAGCATTGCCTTTGAGTTCCACGTTGCCATCGCAAAATGTGTTGTTGATCGTAACGGTGGCCTGCACGACCGAACCGTCCTGCGTCACCACGATTGAATCAGCCCCCCAGCATTGCTGAAGGCTGTCAAAAACAAAGACAGCATAGCTGCCGGGAATGGTTACGGTAGGATTTGGAATGTTGGGCAACTGTGCAGGCCCATTCCACGAGTATTGGTAATTGCCAGCCGGTGTCACGCTGGTCTGTAATTGTACCGAGGGGTTTTGGCAGCTTATCGCTGCGGGAAGGTCAATTACAACCGTCAGGTTGCAAGGGGGTTGAGCGCGCAAGCCCAGAGAAATCAGGGTCAATGCGGCGAACAGGAGAAAACGAATTTTTTTGTAGCACATAATGTGTTGTGTTTGGGCGTGAGAGCAATGGTAAGGTGTATTTTCTTATTTTGGACAAGGGTGATTTGCGCAAATACTTTTTGATGGTACAAAAGTTCAGCTTCATGGGCAGTCTAACAAATACATTTTTGGGCATTTATTTTTAATAAAAATCAATAATTATGAAATAAGTCATTGATTTTCTGATATTTGCAAGCGTTAATATTTTAAAACAGTGGAAAATTCCCGCCTCTGGCAAGTCATCATTTCGCTCAATGCTGCGGAGCGCAAGCATTTGAACCAATGGTTACAGTCGCCCTTCTTTTGCCGAAGGGCACAACCACTTGGTTTATTCGCCTATTTTCGAAGCTGTGTGGAATCTGGCAGCCTCCCTGTCCAGGAAGCCGCGCAAGGGGCCGTTTTTGGTGCAGAAAAGTCCGCTGATGTACAGGCTTTACGGGCCGTTATGACCGAATTAATGGGTCATATCGAGCATTTTTTGGTCTATTCCGAAAAATTTGAACGGAAAGGCGACTACCATATTCGCCTCGCAGAAGCCTATCGCAAACGGGGGCTGGAGAAGCATTTTCGACAAAGCTTGCACGCCGCCCGCAGCGACTGGGCGAGTCAGCCTTACCGTCATGCCGAGTATTTCGATGCGCAAATGGCCATTGAATTAGAATTGTACCAGCACCAAAGCGCCGGGCAACGTACCCAAGCCCTCAACTGGCAGGAATTGTCCAACCAGACTGATACGGCGTTTATCGCCCGAAAGTTGCGGCAGGCCTGCTTCGCACTCAGTCACCAGATGGTGTACAGCACTGGATACAATTTTGGGCTGCTGGATATGGTGCTCGCGCACATGCGCGGCTCGGAGGCGCTGCAGGCCATCCCATCGGTAGGACTGTACTATTTTTGTTATCTGTTTTTGACGGAGGCGGAAGGGGAGCCGTTTTTTCGGGAATTCAAGCCAAGGTTGTTGGCCAATCTTGGGCAATTACCCGTGGATGAGCAGCGAAACCTCCACCTGCTCGCGTTGAATTTTTGTATCAGAAAGATCAACCAATCCGTACCGGACTATTTCCGCGAGGCGCTCGACTTGTACAAATCTGCACTCAACGCAGAACTGCTGCTCGAAAACGGGCAACTTTCCCATTTTGCATATTCCAACATTGCAGCCATTGCCATCAAAGTGGGCGATACCGAGTGGGTGGAGCAGTTTATCCACCAGTATGCGCCTTTTTTAGAAAAAAAGCACCGGGAGGCGGCATCTCACCTCAATCTGGCACGGCTGGAGTATTCCCGCCAGAACATGGGGGCCGCGCTGCAACACCTACAGCAGGCGGATTACAAAGACCTGATCAACAATCTGATTGCCAAGACTTTACAACTAAAAATCTTTTACGAAACGGACGAGTACGACGCCCTCGACGCCCATTTGCAAAGCATGCAAACCTTCATCCGCCGCCAGCGGGTGATCGGGTATCACAAAACCAATTACCAGAATATTGTGCGTTTTGGTCGCAGGCTATTGCAACTCAATCCCAATAGCCGTGAGGACCGCCAGGCAATGCGTCAACAGATAGCATCGGAGCCGGTGCTCACGGAACGGGAGTGGTTTTTGGAAATGCTGAAGTGATTTATTGCCTTTTGTTTGCCGGAACCGGACAGCTTGATATTCCCACTACTTTATAAAGGGGGCAAAAAACGAACATACTGGTTAAGGCAAAAATAATGGCTACTACGATGGCAACAATGCCCCAAGTCCCGGTGAGGGTGCCATTGGAATAAAGGAAAACAGCAATTGCCGCGATGATCAGGCGGATGACGCGGTCGGCGGTGCCCATGTTCTTGGTCATAACAATCAGATTTTATAATGATGAAAAATGGTTGACCAGCCAGACGATGATTGCAATGATGCCTATGCAAATGGCGCATACGACTGCGAATTTGAACAGAACTGACATCTTTTTCATCTTCCGGCTAATTTTTCATCAAAAATACCCAGTACGAGCGCATGGGCTATGTGACCCGGTTCACATAGGCGAAATTATTTCTATTACCCCACGGGCATGGTGCAAAAAACCCATTTGCTCGAATTGCCGGATAAGGCGCGAAATGACCTCTCGGGAAGCATGAAGGTCATCGGCGATTTGTTGTTGAGAAATGTGTAAACGCGTCGATTTCAGCGCAGCGGATTTTTCCAGCAGGTAGTGTTTGAGCCGTTCGTCCAGTTGTTGGAAAACAACGCTTTCCAGCGTGAACAACAACTCATCGTACCGGCTGCCAAAACTTTCAAAAGCAAATCGTTGCCAGGCCGGGAAACGGCGGGTAGCCTCATGAATCAGGACTGCAGGCACCAATACGATGGTGCTTTGTTCCTGAGTGACAGCGTTTACGCGACTGGTTTCACCCCGGTAACATGCGCTCAGCGTCATAGCGCAGGTTTCGCCCGGAAGAATATAGTAGAGGAATATCTCGCGGCCCTCGACATCTTGTCGGGAGACTTTCACGGAGCCTCTGATTATCAATGGTATATGACGCACTATGCTGCCCACTTGCAGCAGTGTAATATCAGGTTCAAAATCTTTTTGAAAGCTTTGTTGTGCCAGCCAATCTACCAATTCACTTTGGTCAAAGGCTGGGAATGCTTTTCGCAGGGTTTGTGATTCCGGATGTTCGGGTTCGGGTGTCATAGGCGGGTCGTTCAATGTTTGCGCAAGATGCGCCAAAACTAACCCACCCACTAATGATTCGCGTGATGTTTTTCGCGAAGTTCCTTTTCCTGCGGGATTTCCTTACTTAACTTCTTCATACGCCACCTCTTCCGTCGCTGGGCCTGAAGTTTTGCCAAATTGTTTCTGCTGGGGTGCAGCACAACCCGCTGTGCCACAACATCCTATGTCGAATATGGCTTGCACGGCGAATATGCCCGCAGGAAGTAGCAGAAGCCATTGCGTAGTACGAAAAGCTTCTACAGTAGCCCAGATGGCAATGCCTGCACGAAGCACGCGCATGAAATGCCAATTATTCAAAAGTGTGCTCATGTTATTTCTATTTAGAGGTTTTGTTTCCTGCTGCCAGCCAGCCATTCATGCCGGGCGACATCTCGTACACCATTTGGAATTTTTGTTGGTGGAGTATCTCGGCAGCTTCTGCACTGCGGCCTCCAACGGCACAATAAAGCAGCACCGGGCGTTTTTTGTCCAACTGCTTTACTTTATTTAAAAACGATGGGGCTGTAAAATCAATAAACTCGGCGCCTGGCAGCGAGCCGGTCGCAGCGATTTCGCCGGGTGTCCGCAAATCCACTACTTGCAGATTGGCAGATTTGGAGGCCAGGAGAGATTTGGCTTCTGCAACGTCAATTTTTTTGAGCACAGGTTGTGTGCAGCCCACTGTCCCGAACAGAAGGGAGAAGGCTATAATTGAGAATAATTTCATGTGTAGTAATGATTTGAAAAATTAGAGCGTGTTCAAAAAAGTGTGGCACACCAAGAGGGTTGGTGAGGTGTGCCACCCTTTAAAATCAGTGAGGTAAGCGTTCGCGGAAATACCCGTACAACCAAGTACCTCCAATGGCGCTCAACAGCGTGACGCCAATGACAAATGCGCCGCTGCCGATTTGGGCAAACAATGGCCCGGGACAAGCCCCGGTCATGGCCCAACCCAAGCCGAAAATGGTGCCGCCAAAAATTTGCCCCCGGTTGAATTTTTTTGGGTGAAACTCAATCTGCTCCCCATATATCGTCTTGACTTTGAACCTTTTAATAAGCCAAACGGAAATGGCGCCAAGCACCACACCGGTGCCGATTACCCCGTACATGTGAAACGACTGCAGGCGGAACATTTCCTGAATGCGAAACCAGGACACGATTTCGGCTTTTACGAAAGCGATGCCAAAAAGGAGGCCGACAGCGGCGTATTTAAGATTGTACCACCATGGGTGTTGCAACTGTGATTCGTTGACACACATGGTGTCAAGTGAGCGCACCTCGAAGTCGGTATTGTTTGCCGCGGCTATTTCTTCGGGGCTTGGGGAATGGAATTCTTGCACGTTAAACATTTTTCTTGAGCAGTTTTTTGATAAAGAAGAACAGAAGCACAGAGAGCGTCAGCATTGCTTTAAAGCATTAGGATGTGGGGCAAAATCAAATTTGCCATGATAAAGCCGCCAACCATAAAAAAGATGGTGGCAACCAACGACGGCCATTGAAGGTCCGACAATCCCATGATCGAGTGTCCGCTGGTGCAACCGCCCGCATAACGCGAACCGAAACCAACCAAAAAGCCACCCAAAACCAGCATGATAAAACCGCGCAAGGAAAACAGGCTTTCCCAGGAGATCAATTGATTGGGTACCATTCCGCTGTAATCGGTAATGCCATAAGTCTGGAGTTCTGCGGCCAATTCAGGGACCACTTTTACAGGCTCAGGATTGGCCAGCAAGGTGGAAGCAATAATGGCCCCGGCGATGATGCCACCGACGAAAAAGAAGTTCCAAACCTCTTTTTTCCACTCGTACTTAAAGAATTTCACGTTGGCCGGGAAGCATGCCGCACAGGCATGGCGAAGGTTGGCCGAAAGGCCGAAGTGCTTGTTGCCCAGAATGAGCAACGCAGGCACAATAAGACCGATGATGATGCCAGCGGCCCACCATGGCCAAGGTTTTGAGAGTAGCTCCATTTTAAGATGATGATTTTAGACAACAAAGGTGATGATTTCTATCACTTTTCATTCGTGACATTTATCACGTTGAAGATTTTTTAGCGCCTTTCAATAGAGATAATTGAAAATCAGGTTGAAGTGCGACATATCCACCCGGTTGATGACATACTTTTCATTGCCATAAACCTCGCCCAACCGACCTTTCCACACATACAACAATTGTACCCGCAAGCCCTCGAACATGCCCCCAAAAGCGTAACGGGCATCCAGATTGAGCTGCTGGTAAGATGGGAACGCATACTTATTGAGCGCAACGTTTTGGACATCCGGAAGATAAAAATGACCGTATGCGCCTTCAAAACGCAATTTTTTTGTTTTTGCTCTGCCAATTTAGACGACCCGTGAGGGAATGAGAATCGCCACTGCCCTCCACCCGCTCGCGGGCCATGAAAGTGTAGAAAGGCTCCCGTCCCCATTCGCGAGGCGAGAGAAAGCGGCCTTCTGCCGTAATTCGGGTGTAGGCCGCCAATGCCTGCCAGGGACCATGTTGCCAGCCTGTTTGAGCGCTGATGACGTTGGATTGGCCGTTTTTCTGAAAATAGGTTTTGGAAACCTCTGCATTGCCGCCATCCGACAAGGCGTCCTGATGGGTCATTTGCAGGCCAAACAGCAATTTGTGCTCGTTTTTGAGTGGATGGGTGTAGTCGGCCTGGACAAACACCGTGTTGAAGATGTTTTCCACGTATTGGTCCCAAACCTGAACCTTGGTGCGTTTGCCCCATTGCCGCGTGATGCCCAGCATTCCGATGCCCATGCTTTCCAGATTTTCGGGGTAACCACTGCCCGTGCCGTCGGGATTTAATCCCTTGGGATACAGGCCAATAGACTCGCCAACACTGAACCATTCCACGGTACTGCGTGGGGATATGCTCCAAATATAGCCGCCTTCCATCTTGATATTTTTCACGTCGTTGATTTCTGCCCAGGCGCCGGCTTCCGCGGTGGGGCGCATCCGTCCGTCCTGATAGTTGACAAAAGGCGTTTGGAGCGATTGCTGACCCACGGTAATGCGCGATTTTTTCCACTGATAGCGCAGCCACAGTTCTTCGATGCGGTCGAGATTCTTGCGATTTTTCGGGTCTTCCACATCGAAAAGGCCAATTTCGTAACGATTGACCGCCCCGGTGATCGAGTCCTTTGCGCTCAGGTCAGAGGAGGTCAGGTTGTAGTTGAAAATTCCGCCCAGGCCAAAACTAAACCCATGCCAAGGGGAGGACGCAAAGTGCAGGGTTCCTCCTGCTGCCAGCGCGTGGTAGTCGGACAGTTGCCGGGCATTGTCGGTAGCCATAAAAAAGCTTCGGAAACTGCCGTGGAAGTGGCCATGTTCAAAGGCTTCCAGGAGGTTGTTGGCTTTGGGTTCTATCGGTGTGGGAGGCTCCGTTGTGGCGGGTAGTGTTGTTTGTGCAAACAGCATAAAGCCTTGCAGTGCTCCTGCCAATAGTAGCATGGTTCGTTTCATATTGTGGTGCAATATCTTCTTTGAATACTGCCACAAAGGTCGGGGAGGGAAGGGGGGCGGGGCGTGACTTATGTCACCGTGCGCACGAAGGGGCAATTTAACCAGCCAGCCCATACCTTTGTGAGTAAATATTCACACACTTTAAATTTTATGATTATGAACGGGAAAAACAACATCGCCATCGGATTCCTAACCATGGGTTTTTTTATGGCTTATGGATTCTTGCTTATCTATTTACGGGATTTCGCTCCCGGCAAAGAAGAATGGATCAATACATACTCCACGGGCAAACACTTCGAGACCAGATTGGCACACGTCCACGGCAATTTATTTGCCTTTTTAAATATCCTGATAGGCTATTTATTGCTACACTTTGAGGTAAAACTTAAAAATACCAAGACAATTTCCTGGCTGGCCTTGACAGGTTTGTTGATGCCGATAGGAATTCTATCCGAAGTCTATTTTGGATTACCGCCTGCCCTGGTATTAATAGGCGCCATTGCAATGACGATATCAGTCATCTGGCTTGGCTTCTCTTTTTTAAACATGAAACAAATCAAAATTTAAATAATTACAATGGAACCCACAGACAATGGCAGTTTTCTGCCCCGCATAGGCGACATGGCGCCCAGTTTTGAAGCCATAACCACACAAGGGAATATCAACTTCCCATCAGATTATACCGAAAAATGGGTGATCTTATTCAGCCACCCGGCTGATTTTACCCCTGTGTGTACCTCAGAGTTTATGACGTTTGCCAGTATGCAAGATGAGTTTGCATCTTTAAATACCCAGTTGGTCGGCTTGTCCATTGATGGGCTTTACAGCCACATCGCCTGGCTGCGCACGATCAAGGAGAAAATAGAATTCAACGGAATGAAAAATATTGAAGTCACCTTTCCGCTGATAGAAGACATCACGATGAACGTGGCAAAAAAGTACGGCATGATACAGCCCGGCGAGAGCAGTACCAAAGCCGTGCGTGCCGTGTTTTTTATTGATCCAAAAGGCGTCATCAGAGCGATGATTTATTATCCGCTTTCATTGGGAAGAAATTTTGATGAATTGAAAAGGGTCATTATTGCCCTGCAAACGGCGGATGCTTACAGTATTGCTACGCCTGCAAACTGGGAGCCAGGAGATGATGTAATCGTTCCTACAGCGGGTTCATGTGGTGTTGCTCAAGAGCGCATGGATATTAAAGATGGAAGCGTAAAATGTTACGATTGGTTTTTCTGCACCAAAAAACTATCCCTGGAACAGGTGAAAAACCCGCCACGTAACGCATTAAAGTGTGCCTGCAATGGAACTCAAACCCCGTCAGTTAGAAATACTCGAAGCCGCTGGCGCCATCCTGTATGAGGAGGGCGTTGGCGGCTTGACGACTAAAAGCCTGGCCAAACGAGTCGGTTTTACGGAGTCGGCATTGTATCGGCATTATGCTAGCAAGGAAGAAATCCTCGCTGCCTTATTGCAATATCTGTATGCCAATATGGAGAAACGTTTACCGCCCATTGCTGCGATGACAGAAGTTGCGCCTGAGGAGCGCCTGCGTCGCTTGTTTGGAAGTCAGCTGGAATATCTTGCCGAACATCCACATTTTTTGGTGGCGATCTTTTCGGATGGTTTACTAACCTATAGTACTGCGATCAAAGAAAGCATGCTCCGAATTATGTTTCTTATGCGCAGTTCAGTATTGCGCATTATTGAGGATGGGCAAAAAAACAAGGTTTTTATAGCACTCATCCCGGCGGAAGAATTGACCCATATTCTTATGGGTTCGTTTCGATTGCTTATGCTTCAATGGAGGTTGGAAAATTTTAAATTTGACGTAAAAACTGCTGAAAATCAACACATTGAAAATCTAATTTCACTCATTTCAACAAGATAATTTCTATGAAATACATACTTTTTTTCACGCTGCTTTCTCTTCCATTCTTTCAAGCCTGCACTGGCGATCATCACGGAAAAGCAGAGGCCATTCAGTTGGACAACGGCAAACGCTGGATCGCCAATCCCGAAAACCAGCGGCATCGCTGATATGCAGGCTATTCTGTTAAAATACGAGGGTCAAACAGCCGAAGTCGCCAGCCGAAAAGCCATGCGGGCAGAATTAGAAACTGCTTTTCAGGATATTTTTAAACAATGTACGATGAAAGGCCCTGCGCACGATCAACTGCACAATTACCTGTTGCCGATGAAAGCGCTGTTTGAAAAAATAGAAAGCGAAACTGCGGGCGAAAGCGAAGCTGCCATTGGCCAACTGAAACAACATCTCACTGATTATCAAACCTTTTCCAATGAAATTATCAGAATTGCTCACATCCGAAAAGCCGGGACCTGTTTTCCGCCCTCTTTTTAAAGCCCAAAATGGTCGTTTGACCGCCATTCACCTGCTTAAGGGTGAGGTCATTAAAGAACATAAAAGTCCCGTTCCCGCCATGCTGTTGGTATTGGAAGGTGTGGTGGTTTATAAACAATTGGTGGATGGGGTTGAGCACCGACTCGGCGCATCGGAATATACCGAAATCCCGCCACGGACGCTTATTGCATTTTAGTTCAGTAATAAATGCGTGTAGCCCCGTGACTTATATCACGGAATCACCCTCGATTCAGGGGTAATTTTATGCCTTGATTTTATTAATCAGCCAATTCAAATTTCATCATGAAATAACTTTGTATTACCTGGTTTTCAGCGGTTTTGCGCTGCAATTGTCTGCCCAATCCAGTCCATTCAACATACAACTTGAGCCGCTGAACATTCCCAATGTAGGCGGACTACAATCTTATGCATACGGTCAGCACGAAGGGAAATGGTTGATCATCGGAGGGCGACTCGATGGATTGCACCGCCGGCAGCCTTTTGCGACATTTGATATTGCCGGACATAACAACCAACTCATTGTAATTGACCCAAAAACGCTGCAAAAGTGGTCAGCCCCCTTGGCCGCTCTGCCCGTGGCCATGCAGGAGCAATTGAGTTCCACCAATATGGAATTTATTCAAGAAGGGGATTTTCTGTACCTCCTTGGTGGGTATGGATACAGCAATACCGCTGGCGATCATATTACTTACAATAAGTTAACTGCTGTGGAGGTGCCTGCTGTGATTTCGGCGATTGTCAATGGCGCCTCTTTCACTGGGTCTTTCCGTCAAATTACAGATGCACAACTTGCAGTTACCGGGGGGCATTTGTCCAAAATATACGACACCTATTATTTGGTCGGTGGCCAACGATTTGAAGGCAGGTACAACCCAATGGGACCCACGCATGGTCCAGGATTTGTGCAGGAATATACCGATCAAATCCGAAAATTTAAGATCAATGATGATGGCAATACCTTGACTGTGAATTATTTGCCTTCCATTACGGACACCGACCAGCTGCATCGGCGGGATTACAATGTTGCCCCGCAAATTATGCCGAACGGGCAGGAGGGCGCAACGGCATTCTCCGGCGTTTTTCAAAAAACAGTAGACCTCCCTTACCTCAATTGTGTAAACATTGACAGCAGTGGCTATGCAGCCAACAATGCGTTTTCACAGCATTACAACCATTACCACTGCGCCTTTTTGCCGCTCTATTCGGCCAGTGCCAATGAGATGCACACGGTCTTTTTTGGCGGTATCGCGCAGTTTTATGACAGCCTTGGCATTCTGGTGCAGGACAACAATGTGCCTTTTGTGAAGACCATTGCCCGTGTGACGCGCAATGCAAACGGGGTCATGGCGGAATACAAATTGCCGATAGAAATGCCCGATTTGCTGGGCGCCAGCTCAGAATTTATTCCGCTGGAAACCCTTCCAACCTATGCCAATGAGGTAATCAAACTGGATGAACTCCCCGCCGATAAGACACTGGTTGGCTACATCTATGGGGGCATTGCCAGTTCGGCAGCCAATGTTTTTTGGATCAATACAGGTACAGAAAGCAGTGCCAGCAGTCAGATTTACAAAGTTTTTGTCACTAAAGATGGTGCATCCGCCGCGCATGAATTGAATACCCAGAGCACCGGGACATTACGGGTGCAGGTATTTCCAAACCCGAACAACGGCGTGTTTGGCGTCAAATTCCAATTACCAAAAGTCACGCGGGTTTGGTTGAGTATTTCGGACATGAACGGCAAAATCATAGAACGGGAAGAACTGAAAGGCTTGTTTCCTGGAGAGAACATCGTTACGCGGAAATTGAGCAAATTAGCAATCGGGAACGCTTACCTCGTGACGTTGGAAACAGAGAACGGAAAAGGCAACGGTGAAAACGGTGATTCGGAATAGCAGACTGTGACGATGCTGCTGATAAAGAATTTCCTGTATCCAACTTTCTTAGTGTAACTTCGTCGGCTGTGTATCCTGACGAAACAGAAACTTTGTGAGGCTGGTGAATACTTTTATGAATTGGCGCACTTATTGATTCAGAAGAAGTTATCAGAAAAACCGATAGCCATCCCGACGGACTGTCCGCCGCCCAAGCAGAAAAACGCCTTATTGAACATGGCCCCAATGAATTGCAGGAAAAAAAGAAAAAGCCACTTTGGCTCCTGTTCTTGCTGCAATTCAAAGACGTAATGATCTTGATCCTGATCGCGGCGCAATCGTATCTGGGCTGGTAGGCGATCTAACAGACACCATTGTTATCCTGATCATTGTATTGCTGAATGCCGTCATCGGTTTCGTGCAGGAATACCGGGCGGAAAAGGCCATGGAGCCTTGAAAAAATGGCGGTCCCTTCCGCGACGGTGCTGCGAGGAGGAACCCCCGTTCAAATCAACGCAAACACCCTGGTGCCCGGTGATGTGGTGACGCTCGAAGCCGGCAACATGGTGCCCGCCGATATCAGACTGCTCAAATCCCATTCCTTACATATTGAAGAGGCATCTCTGACGGGCGAATCCAATGCAGTTGAAAAGCAGACAGAGGGCTTGAAAGGCGAGCATTTGCCGATTGGCGACCGCACGAACATGGCCTACAAAGGCACCCTTGCAACAGCCGGCAGGGGGGCATGGGGTGGTGGTTGCAACGGGCATGAAAACTGAACTCGGTCGTATCGCTGAAATGTTGCAGGAAGATGAATCACATACCCCGCTTCAGAAAAGACTGGCTGATTTTGGTAAAAAACTATCGCTTGCCGTTTTGGCCATTTGCGTGGTGGTCTATATTATAGGTTTGATCCGAGGCGAAGAGCCAATCCGTATGTTGCTGACAGCCATTTCTCTGGCCGTCGCAGCGATCCCCGAAGCCCTGCCAGCCGTCGTGACCATTGCCCTCGCGATGGGTGCTGCGCGTTTGGCACGCAAAATGTCCTCATCCGCAAACTCCCGCCGTCGAAACCCTGGGGTCCGTCACTTATATCTGTACTGACAAGACCGGGACGCTCACCCAAAACCGGATGACCGTCACCGAAACATGGACGCCTGAAACACCGCCAACTGGTTTGTCTCTTTCTGCGGAGGAGGCCTTGCTGCTTTGCATGTCGCTCAACCACAACGTAAAAAAGAACGAGGCTGGTAAACCAACAGGTGAATCCACCGAAGTGGCATTGGCAGTATTTGGAGAAGAAAAACGCGGCCCACTCAAAACCGGGGAATACAAAAGGACCGGAGAACTGCCCTTCGATGCCACACGAAAAATGATGACCACCGTGCATCGCTGGAATGAAAAGCAGTTTTTAATTATCACTAAGGGAGCGCTGGAATCTGTGCTGAAAGCCTGTGAAGATACAGATGAGGCGGCTATGATTGCCGCAGGCGAAAAAATGGGAGAAAACGGTCTTAGGGTACTCGCTTACGGCTGCAGGGTGGTGGATGTACTGCCTTCAGAACTCAATATTTCTACCCTTGAAACAAAATTGCAATGCTGTGGACTGGCTGGAATGATGGACCCGCTCCGCAAAGAGGCCACAAAAGCCATCCAGGATTGCCAGGCTGCGGGGATTGTGCCCGTAATGATTACTGGCGACCATCCAGTGACGGCTGCTTCCATCGCCCAAAAAATTGGCATTTTGAGTCACCCGACGGATAAGGTGGTCACGGGCGCGGAACTGCTGAAAATGCCGGAGCACGAATTTTTAGAAGAGATCGAACGAATCAAAGTGTACGCGCGGGTATCGCCGGAGCAAAAACTTCAAATCGTAAAGTCGCTACAGCTGAAAGACCAATTTGTGGCCATGACCGGCGATGGTGTAAACGACGCCCCCGCGCACTCGTCGGGCAAACATCGGCGTGGCCATGGGCATCACTGGAACAGATGTTTCCAAAGAAGCCGCGCACATGATTCTGTTAGATGACAACTTTGCCACTATTATTAAAGCGGTAAAGAAGGGCGGCGCATTTTTGCCAACATTCGAAAGTTTATCAAATACGCCCTGACTGGCAATAGTGGTGAAATCTGGACGATTTTCCTGGCGCCGCTCGTAGGGCTTCCCATTCCGTTGTTGCCCATACATATTCTTTGGATCAACCTAGTGACGGATGGTTTGCCGGGACTGGCACTGGCGAACGAGCCAGCCGAAAAAAACGTCATGAAATTGCCGCCTCGTGCACCAAACGAAAACATATTTGCTCACGGCATGGGCTGGCACATTCTCTGGGTGGGTTTATTGATGGGGCTGTTTGTCTGAGCGTACAAGCATGGGCCATTCACAACAATGATCCCAAGTGGCAGACCTATGTTTTTACCATCCTTTGTTTTAGCCAAATGGGGCACGTCATGGCCATTCGCAGCGAGCATTTTTTCTGTTTCGGCAGGGCATTTTTAGCAATTTGCCGTTGATTGGGCCTGTTTTGCTGACGTTCGGCCTTCAAATGGCCTTACTCTATGTCCCGTTTTTACAAGATATTTTTTCAACCCAGTCGCTTACGCTACTTGAACTTGGAGGCTGTATTCTGGTTTCGCTGATCGTGTTTCATGCAGTGGAAATGGAGAAACTGGTGCGGGGTTGGATGGAGAAAAGGGGCAAGTTGAAAGTGACAAGCTGAACGGGGCAAGTTGGAGGGCGAGTGGATTAAAAAACCGCAGACTCACTTCAAATATCCCTCTACAAAAGTTTTCAGAGCCTCGCCGTGCAGGTTTTTTGCCAGGACTTTCCCTTTTGCATCCAGGATAAAATTGGCTGGAATGGTGGTGATCCGCAAGGTTTCGAGGAAAGGGGTTGCATCTCCGCTGAGGTGAGAAGCATGGGGCCAGGTGGCCATGTCTTTGGCAATGGCTGCTTTCCAGGCTGCCGGGCTGCTGTCAATGGAATAACCAAAAATTTGAAGCCCTCGGTCCTTGTACTCCCCCAGAGCGGTGACAACACTTCCCGGTTTTCGCGGCGGCAAGGAGCACACCAGGAAGCCCAAATATCTAAAATGGTGAGCCGGCTGCCCAACAGAGTTTGCAATTGAATCGTATCTCCTGTCAACATTGGAAGTGGGAAATCTGGAATTACATCCCCTGTCAATACTGGCAGTTTTTCCCGGTTTCCGGCTTGGCATAACTGAACAGTCCATTGATTTTCACCCACTTTTGCACGCCATTTTTCGCATTGACGGAACATAAACTCAGGTACGCGTTCAAAGTCGCTTTCGGGGCTGACCCATCGTGTTGCTAACAATGCCGACCAGAAATACGCACTCGAATCGGCAAAGGTCATCAAGGGGGTTCTGAATCGGAGCACTGCGTCTTCGTGTTCGAGCAAGGCATTTTCGTCCACTGTGTTTTCGGCGTTTAACCATTGCTGCTCTTGTTGATAAGCTTTGTGACGTATGTCGCGCAATTGAAGCAACGCAAGGTTCTCCGCTGAAGGTTTTTGAATGGAAAATGTTGCCTGAAAACGCCTGGCTTCTGTAGTGATATTAAGCCGTTCACCCTTTTTGCAACACTACGGGCATATAATTGGAAACCAAGGGATTATCGTCCAATAATTGATTAGGGAACCGGTTTGCGTTTTTTTGAATACAAAGTTGAAAAAGTGCCTTCCCTTCGGTCTGTGGGACTTTTGTAAAAGCGAATTTTCCATCAGAACCGATTACCGCAGAATCCACGACCAAGCCGCTGTAATTGGAAGCAATTTCCAGAAAGTTGCGGGGCTGTATGAGGTACACAACGGGTTTCCAGCCCTCCGTCAGGATGATTGTTCCCGTGATTGGAGCGACGGATTGAGTGCTGCATTGGGTAGCACCTTGCAACAGGACAATGGCGATCAGGGAAGAAATTGAGTTGTTCATAACTAAATCCCTTCAGGATTTTGAACGTATCGTAATTTAACCTAGCAAAAACAAGGACCCAAAAGACCATATCGTGCTACTTTTGTGCTCTTTTTAAGTGCCTTTTGTATTTCACGCCGAAAATCTCCAATCCCTCCCGGACAGGTTCCGCACATCAAAACCCATTTTGTGCATCATCTTACACGCCTGACCGCTGCGGTTTCCGCTACGGCAGAACAGGAAATAAGTGGCGTCTTTGTCCAATTGTTCTACTTTCTTCCCAAAAGTAGGTGAAAGAAAGTCTATGTTTTTGGAACCTGGGATGGTGCCGCTGGAAAATTCACCGGCAGTGCGAACATCCAGCAAAACAGCCTTTTCGGCTTCTTCCAGTTGTTTTTTAAATGCCCGCCCCGAAAGGTTTTCGTTGCGGGCTGCGCCGCTGTTTGGCGCCAGGTCGTTTTCAGCGACATCGGTGTTTGTTTCGCCACCGATCAGGTTTTTCAAAAATGAATTCCAAGCCATTGTTTTTGTTTTTTGTATTGTGAAATGTGAGGTTTTCTCTTAACTCGTAGTTTTTTAAACCACCTCGCAGAGCCCCAAGTATTTGAAACCAATTCTTGCGCCTTTGGAGGATGATGGTTCTTACAACAAGGTCGTAGGACACACATAGTCCGACACCTTGAATTTTGCACTGTCCTTTATTGCTTTGAAACCACCAACCACGTCTACCAGATTATCGTAGCCACGCGCCCGCAGAATGCTGGCAAAAATCATGGAACGGTAGCCGGCTGCGCAGTGGATATAAACGGTCTCGTTTTTCGGAATGCTCTGCATGGATTCGTTGATAACATCCAGCGGGGCGTTTTCGACTCCTTCCACGTGCTCACTGAGGTATTCACTTTGCTTGCGCACATCGAATACGGGTGCGTTCGGATTGGCTTTCATTATGTCCGCCAATTGTTCCGCTGAGACACGCTTGATGGTGTCCACTTCTTTCCCTGCGTTTTTCCAGGCATCAAAGCCGCCGTCGAGGTAGCCAATGCAGTAGTCGTAGCCAACGCGTGCCATGCGGGTCACCACTTCTTCTTCACGCCCCGGATCGGTAACGAGCAGGATTTGTTGCTTGATGTCGGGAATCAGGGCGCCCACCCATGGGGCGAAGTTGCCGTCAATGCCAATATTGATGGAGTTGGGGACAAAGCCTTCCGAGAATTTCTGTGCTTCACGGGTGTCGAGCACAAGTGCTTCGGTCTCGTTGGCCGCTGCGTCGAACGCACGTGGAGAAAGCGCCTGAGTGCCGCGTTTCATCACGTCGTCAAAACTTTCGTAGCCTTTGATGTTCATCAGCACATTTTGCGGGAAATAACCCGGAGGCGTGGTCAAGCCAGTCAGAATTTCTTTGATAAATTGCTCTTTTGTTAGCTTTGGGTTGAGCGCGTAATTGACCAGTTTTTGATGCCCTAAAGTATCAGTAGTTTCCTTGCTCATATTCTTCCCGCATGCACTTCCCGCCCCATGGTTTGGGTAAACAATAAGGTCGTCGCTGAGCGGCATTATCTTGTTGCGGAGAGAGTCGTACAAGTGTCCAGCCAATTTTTCTTGAGTCAGTTCGGCAATGACGTGCTGCGCCAAATCGGGGCGACCGACATCTCCGATAAACAAGGTATCGCCGGAAATAATGCCATGCTCCTTTCCATTTTCGTCTATGAGCAAATACGTTGTGCTTTCCATGGTGTGGCCGGGCGTGTGGATCACCTTCACCGAGTAATCGCCGACCTTGAAAACCTGGTTGTCTTCTGCTATGATGGCGTCATAACCGGGTTTTGCGGTAGGGCCAAACACTATTTTTGCACCCGTTTTTTTGGCCAAATCCAAATGTCCGCTGACAAAGTCAGCGTGGAAGTGGGTTTCAAAAACATACTTGATTTTTGCGTTGCTTTTTGCTGCCCTGTTGAGGTAAGGTTCTATTTCCCGAAGCGGGTCAAAAATGGCTGCTTCCCCATTGCTTTCGAGGTAATAGGCGGCATGCGCCAGACAGCCGGTATAAATTTGCTCAAGTTTCATGTCTGAAAAATTTTGAACGTGGATGGATTTGATTTGATGTTACAAAGGTAAAGTGGGGCAACAGCAGGCCTCCGTGACGAAAGTCACGGCAAGCACTATTTTTGATCAATTTTCAGAAACAATGGCATTGCCTGTGTTCACCCATTCATTCATGCCAGCGGAATAATTGAGCACGTTGTTGAATCCGTGTTTCGCCAAAATGGAGTACCCAATGGCCGCACGATCGCCGCCCTGACAAAGAATGACCACGCGACGGTTTTTGCTGATCTTATCCAGGTTTTTCTCGAGCGTTCCGACGAACACGTTTTCAGCACCGCTGATGTGTGCTGTATTGTATTCAGAAGCACCGCGCAAATCCACTACTTGCAAGTTGTTTTCCTGCTTGGTTCCTTTGAATTCGTCTATTGAAATGACTTTCGCGGTATCGAGTTTTTGCCAAGTTTTTTCGGCCCAATCGTTCACATTGTCCACATAACCAAGCACATTGTCCAGGCCAATGCGCATCAGTTTGCGCGTCAGGTCTTCTATTTGCGCTTCGCTGGCTACGAGCATAAACGGTTCGTTGTATTCCAAAAACCAGCCTGCCCAGGTAGCGAAGGAATTGTTGCCCTGAATGTTGATGCTGCCGGGAATGAAGCCTGCGGCAAAGTCAACTTTATTACGAGCGTCAATGAGTTTTACGCCCTTGCCGAGATTGGCGATCAACTCGTCTGTGCTCAATTTTTTCTGTTTTGGCACTTCAGTCAGCAAGGGGCGATCCACCTTGTTGAGTTTTTTCATCATCGCGAAGTACTTGGGTGGCTCCGGTTGGTCGGCCAGGAGATACTGTACAAAGCCCGGTTCGTTGGTCGGGTATTGAAGTGCCCAGTTTCTGATCTTTTCATAACCAACCGTAGAACTTGGGACTGCGCCCAGCGCTTTTCCACAAGCAGAGCCTGCGCCGTGGCCGGGCCAAACCTGAATGTAATCAGGCAGATCGGCGAATTTTTTGATGGATTGGTACATCTGCTTTGCGCCCAGGTCCTGGGTGCCTTTGAGTCCGGCTGCTTTTTCCAGCAAGTCAGGGCGACCGATATCGCCGACAAACACAAAGTCGCCCGTAAACATCATCACAGGCTTGCTGGAAGCAGGATGGTCGGTGAGCAGAAAACTGATACTTTCGGGTGTGTGGCCAGGCGTGTGGATTACCTCAAACGTGAGGTTGCCTACTTTGATGACGTCCCCATCTTTTACTCCTTCGTGCGGGAATTGATATTGCCAATCCGGGCCGCCCTCGTCGGAGAGGTACATTTTTGCGCCGGTCAATGCAGCCAATTCGCGCGCGCCGGAAAGGAAGTCGGCATGGATGTGTGTTTCGGCAACATGCGTGATGGTCATGTTGTTTTGTTTGGCGATTTCAAGGTAAGTATCCACGTCCCTTTTCGGGTCAATAACCATGGCGACGCCCGCCTTTGGGCAACCAATGAAATAACTGGCCTGTGCCAGGGACTTGTCATAAACGTGTTGGAAAAACATGATGTCTGTGATTTTATTTTTTAAACCCTTGTTGCTAATTTGATGACACAAAGGTGGGGGCATCAGAAGGCGGAGGACCGTGACTTGAGTCACGGCAGGCCTTTTTTTTGAATTTTTTAATGCCCAAGCGCAGCAGCAGCAGGATTGAGGTACAATTCTTTAATCAGGATATAGATGCCCATGACGAGCACAAACCAGCCGAATGCCTTTTTGAGTTTGTCGCCATCCACTTTGCGGCTCAGCTGGTTGCCGATAAATATCCCGACGATGGCCAATGCTGTGACGGTTCCGAGGAGTGTCCAATCCATTTCGTAGTGAGACAGGTCGCCTGTGAAACCTATGAGTGATTTGGCTGCAATAATGAGCAGTGAAGTACCCACGGCTTGTTTCATTGGAAGTTTGCTGAACAAAACCAGTGCTGGAATGATCAAAAACCCGCCCCCTGCGCCGACCAGACCGGTAAGTATTCCAACTACCGCACCTTCCATCAAAATCATGGGGTAATTGAATTTTTGAGGGCCTTCCGGTTCCTTTTCCTTGGATCCGTTTTTCCTGTCTCGTATCATGGAATACGAGGCAAATACCATTAATATGGCGAAGATGCCCATCATAAACATAGCCTTGGAGACTATGAAACTGCCAAGGCTAAACACAGGGTCAGGAATCATTGGCACCAAAAAGGCCCTTGTAGCATACACCGCTAATATGGCCGGAACGCCAAAAATGACGGCAGTTTTAAGATTCACCATCCCGTCCCTGTATTTGGGAAATGACCCCACGAGGCTGGTAGAACCAACAATAAAAAGGGAATACGCCGTAGCCAGCACCGGATCAACCCCAAAAAGGTACACCAACACAGGTACTGTCAGGATACTGCCACCGCCACCTATAAGCCCGAGAGATACGCCGATAAGCGCCGATGCAAAATAGCCTATGATTTCCATGAAGTTACTGGATAAATAAAAGGTTTGCCTTGTCAAATTGACCCTGCAAAGTTGGGGCTGGCCTAAAGTGCTATACTGTGATATTTGTCACGTAGGACAAAATAAACCGCATAGGCACAGAGACGCAAAGGGCTGGTTTTACATACGCTCCGCGCCTTTGCGCCTCTGCGGTTAATTAAACTCATTTTGCTCTGCCAATTTGATAAAATACTCCATTGCCTCCGGGTTTCGCATTGAGTCGCGGTTAAACGCTTTATCCAAAGGTTTTCGCTGCAAAACCTTCTTCACCGGGGTTTCCATTTTTTTGCCTGAAATGGTATACGGCACCTCGGGTATTTCCAAAATATCATCCGGGACATGGCGTGGGCTATAAGCCGTGCGAAGGGCTGTTTTAATCGTGGTCTTCAATGCGTCTGTGAGTATTTGACCCGGATTAAGCGCCACGAAAAGTGGCATCAAATCTGAACCATCGGGTCGTTCGAGGTTGATAATCAACGTGTCGCGGAGCTCCGGAATCTGATCCAGTGCGCGGTATATTTCTGCGGTGCCGATGCGCACGCCTTGCCGATTGAGCGTAGCATCGGAGCGGCCCAGAATGACAAGGCTGCCGCGTTCTGTGATTTGTATCCAATCGCCGTGTCGCCACACACCAGGATAATGCTCGAAGTACGAAGCCCGGTATTTTGCGCCATCTGCGTCGCCCCAGAAGAAGACGGGCATAGAGGGCATGGGCTTGGTCACCACCATTTCGCCTACTTCGCCCGGGGGCACTGGATGTCCTTCTTCGTCCCAACTTTCCATGGCACAACCGAGGCAGCGGCACTGGATTTCTCCTTGATAAACAGGCAGTTGAGGATTACCGCCAACCCAGGCCGTGCAAACATCTGTTCCACCTGCCATACTCGAAAGCCATACGTCTGGCTTGATATTTTCGTACACCCAGCCAAAGGCTTCGGGGGGCAGTGGAGAGCCGGTGGAGCCAATGCTGCGCAAGTTGCTCAGGTCAAAATCCGCCTTTGGCGAAATGCCCGCTTTCATGCAAGCGACCAAAAAGGGCGCGCTGGTACCAAAGTGCGTGATCTTGGTTTTTTCAGCCAATTCCCAGAGCACGTTCATGTTTGGGAAGCCGGGACTGCCGTCGTACAACACAATGGTCGCACCCGCGAGCAGGGCCCCCACAGTGAAATTCCACATCATCCATCCTGTGGTCGAGAACCAGAAAAACCGCTCGCCAGGGCGAATATCATTGTGGAAATGCAGGTATTTCAGGTGTTCCAGCAAGTTGCCGCCATGCGAGTGGACAATGGCCTTCGGGATGCCTGTGGTGCCGGAGGAGTAGAGAATCCAGAGGGGATCGGAGAACGATGAACGATGAACGATGCCCAACTCCGCATTGGCTACTTCGGGTAAAAACGATGAACTTCCGGGTCGTGCCAGGATCACTTGATCCCACATAACCATTTCTTTATCAACTTGAAGCGTTGCGTTTTCATCGAGGAATGGAATGAAAATCACCTTTTCGACGCTGGGCAAAAGCTGGCAAATCTCGCGCACGGTATCGCGTTTATCAAATGCTTTGCCGCCATAAGCATAGCCATCCACGGCGATGAAAATCTTGGGCTGAATTTGGGCAAAACGGTCGGTCACACTCGCCGCGCCAAAATCGGGCGAGCAACTCGACCACACAGCCCCGACCGACATAGTGGCCAGCACTGACACCACGGCATGGGGCGAATTGGGCAAAAAAGCCGCCACACGATCCCCCGCCTCGACGCCGCTTTCGCGGAAAAATGCGCGAGGAGGCAGTCTGACGTTCGAGTTCCGCCCAACTCATTTCGGTCAGTGGATGGCGTTCACTTTGAAAAATAATGGCGGGCCGAGCGTCCGTTTTTTGTCGAAAAATATGCTCGGCGTAGTTGAGCGTTGCGCCTTCAAACCATTTATAATCAGGCATTTGCTTGCCTGAAAGAACTTGGTTGTAGGGTGCGTGATGCGCTATTTTGAAATATTCCCAGAGACTTTCCCAAAAGTCGGCGATGTGGTCGGTGCTCCATTTCCAGAGGGAAGGATAGTCGTTGAAATGCAGGTTTTTTCTTGCGCCAGCCATTGGTTGTAGCGGGCGAGATTGCAATCGCTCAAGAGACTGGGGAGGCTGCCAGAGGAGTTTGGGTGTGGGTGTTGTGGTGTCGGACATGGTGGGTAGATTGCGGCTTTTGCAGATCGGATATTAACCAGGAGCAGAATTATGAGCATTTTCTGATTGATGAGTGATGAATACATGATTGTTGATTGTTGATGGAAATGGATGATCTAATTATTGACGATGGCGGCACATCGGCCATTATCAATCCACCATTCCATCAAAAATCAACAATCATGTATTCATCACTCATCAATCAGACCCAATTGGCTTAAAATTCGGATGACTATTGTTTGCAAGCAATTCAAGTAGTCGCGGCACAAAGTTCAAAACTTTGGGGGAGTCCAATGCGTTTGCTTATTTTTGTCGAGCAAAAATTTAAGCCCATGAAAGAATACACGGTGACTGATACACGCCCCATGACGGTGGAGGAGTACATAGACTTTGAAGAACGCTCTGAGATTCGTCACGAATTCATTGATAACCAATTGATACCATTGCCTGGAACGACCGACGATCACAATGAAATCTGTTTCAATATTAAAAATGCTCTGAAGCAGATCATTAAAAACTTGCGTGTTTACACAGAAAGTGTGAAGGTGCAAATTGCATCCAAAAAGACTACACCTACCCCGACGTGATGATTGCACCTGATCCACGTGATCAAACAGACAAATACGTCAAACAATACCCCTCGGTCATTTTTGAAGTTATCTCCAAAACCTCCCGCATCGAAGATTCCGTTGATAAGTTCATCCGATACAAAAACATTGAATCCTTGCAAAACTACATCTTAGTGGATTCAGAAAAGGCATGGGTAGAAGTTCGTTCTAAATCCCCGCAAGGCGAGTGGGAGGCCAACACTTACCAAATGTCTGATGAAAGTTTTCCAATTCCAGTTTTGGGGGTAACATTAAATTTTTCGGATATTTACGATGGTGTTAGTTTCCAGTAATGCTAAAATTTAAACCCATGAAAGAATACACGGTGACTGATACACGCCCCATGACGGTGGAGGAGTACATAGACTTTGAGGAACGCTCTGAGGTTCGTCACGAATTCATTGATAACCAATTGATACCAATGCCTGGAACCACACGATTTCACAACACAATATGCCTTAATCTCGCAATTATGCTTCGCCTTTTATTGAAAAAGGGCGCTTTTGATATTTTTAAAGAAAATGTGAAGGTTCAAATTGCCCATGGGAAGGACTATGTATATCCTGATATTGTCGTTACCAACGATCCGATTGATTTGACCGGCAACGATGCTTACTTTATTAAGCACCCCTGTGTAATCTTCGAAGTCATCTCCAAAACCTCGCGCATTGATGATTCCGCAGACAAATTTATCCGTTACAAAAACATAGAATCCCTTCAAAACTACATTCTCGTAGATTCTGAAAAGGCATGGGTAGAAGTTCGCTACAAAACCGTTGAAGGCGAATGGGAAGCCGACACATACTTAATGTCTGACGAGAAATTTCCCGTACCTGCCCTAGGCGTAGAACTAAATCTGAATGATGTATACGAAGGAATCAATTTCAATCCCCCCCTCCTTCGCTGAAGCTTCGGCGGGTAAACATCCTAATCCCCCAATCTCCTAATCCCCCAATCCACCAATTCGATGAACCACCTCGCCCACTGCTTCCTCTCCTTCGGCGATGAAGACCTCCTGCTCGGCAATTTTATCGGTGATTTTGTAAAAGGCCATGATTGGGAAAACTACCCAAAGCCTGTGCAACGCGGCATCCTGCTCCACCGTGCCATTGATTCTTTTACCGACAACCACCCGCTTGCCGACATCAGCGTGGCCCGCATCCGGCCTTATGCCGGGCGGTATTCACGGCCATTTGTGGACATTTTGTACGATCACTTGCTTGCCATTTATTGGGACAAATACGCTACAGAACCGTTTCAATCATTTGCTATAAAAACCTACGCCCAGCTCGAAAACAGAGCAGCCGAAATGCCCCTCATCCTGCAAGAACGACTTCCCAAAATGATCGCCGGGCAATTCCTCCATGGCTATACCCAACGCGAGGGACTGGAGTGGGTGCTGCACCGGTTTAGCCAACGGATTACCGGCCAATTTGATCCACAAGCCATTGCCGATGCATTTTTTCAGGCAATAGACGGATTTTCGGAAGATTTCAATGGCTTTTTCCCGGATTTGGTAAGCCATGCACAACTTACCTTACAGCAAAACAGGTAGTTTTGCCGGGAGTGTTCAAGAAAGTGTGGCACACCTCGACAACCACATTGATTATCAACACTCGAATTTTAGGTGTGCCACACTTTTCTGAACACTCCCGTTTTACCCGGTGCAGATTCACGTTAAACATATTCTTATCGGTTGGTATTGCCTGCTTTCCATGGAAGCATGGGCACAGCCTGCCCCGCATTTGCGCAATTTCCAGCCGAGCGATTATGAAGCACAAAACCAGAATTGGTCGCTCGCACAATCGTCCGAAGGCTGGATTTATACGGGCAATAATGGTGCGCTCCTGGAATTTGACGGCACACGCTGGCGGCATTTCGCATTGCCTGAGAAACAAGCGGTGCGAACTGTTGCAATTGGTCGTGGGGGCGAGATCTTTTGTGGCGGTTTCGCTGAATTCGGCTACTGGGCCAAAGATGCTTCAGGGCGGCTGAACTATACTTCGTTGAGCGCCCAATTGGGAGAAGGACAGGTGGGAAAGGAAGAGATTTGGTATATCCTTGTACTGCCGGAGTATGTGCTTTTTCAATCCTTCTCCACCATCTACAAGTTTGATTATCAAAAGATTGTTCCAATAAAACCACCCAATGCCATCATGTTTGCCCAGGCCGTAAACGGTCAGGTGGTGTTGCCCGTCATAGATAGAGGTTTGTACGAATTGCTGCCTGACAACACTTTTCGAGCATTGCCGGGGTCAGAAGTTTTGAAGGACAAAATTGTGCAATTTCTGGTGTCCAATGGCAAGGGCGGGATTTGGGCAGGCACCTCAAACGACGGCATTTTCGAACTTCAAGACGGCCTTTGCAAACCTTGGGGGGAGCCGCTGAATAACGATTTCCGCAAAAACCAACTCAACAAAGCGGTAGCGCTTCGAGACGGCGGTTGGGCCATCGGCACCATCCTTGATGGGGTGTACATCCTGCACCCTTCTGGTCAGTTGCGCAGTCATCTGCACCGCGAAAACGGACTCCAAAACAACACGGTGCTGGCGCTACTGGAAGATCGAGACGGCAACCTTTGGATTGGCCTTGATCGGGGTATTGATTTTGCTGCACTTCGCTCGCCGCTCACTTTTTTTACTGACCAAACTGGTAAAATCGGAACGGTTTACACCGCTGCGGTGCACCAGGGTTCTCTTTACATTGGCACCAATCAGGGCGTTTTCAAAGCCAGGTATCCCTCCTCGCTTATTCCGGCCCCGTTTACTTTGGTGGAAGGCTCTCAAGGCCAGGTATGGCAGCTGAAAGTCTTTGAAAATCAATTGATTTGTGGACACAACAGTGGGACTTTCATCGTGGAAGGCAATGGAGTGCGACGAATTTCCGAGGTGACAGGTGGCTGGTGTACCGTGAGGGTGCCGGGTCGGCCCAACACACTTTTGCAGGCAACTTATACGGGCCTAGTTTTGTATGAAAAGCAAAAGGCTGGAACCTGGGCTTTTGCTGGTCGGGTCGGAGGGTTTGGCGAACCATTGAAAAATAGTCTTCGATGAACTGGGCAATCTTTGGGCGCTCACCCCAACAAAGGTCTTTTCCGGCTTCGTTTGAACGATGAACTTTCGCAAGTGCGGGAGTTCACAACATTCACTCGCGACGATGGTTTGCCCACCGATTTTCAACTTGGTTTGAGTGTTTTGTCCGATAGCCAATCCCTAAAGCTTGTGGTCAATGCTTTGCCAAACGCTGTGGTACTCCGAAACGAAGCGGGCCGTGCAAGATTTGAACCTATGACCGCCAGAAAATGGCTTCCCGGTAGGTCGGGGGAGCAATTTGCCATTGACAGCGGTGGTCTTGTGTTGTACACACGTGATGGATATTCAATGAAAATTCCGCTCTCGCTCGTACCTACCTTTGAGAACGTGGAAACATTGCCGGGCGGTGAATATCTTTTCTGTCTGGAGAATGGTTTTGCACTCCTTAATATAGATTCGTCCGCGTTTCATTCTGGCCAAAAGTTGCCGCCGGCGACCATAATAAGGCTCATAAAAACGACTGAAAATCACTCGTTTTTGCCTGTTGGGCGACTATCGTTTGCTTACCGGAACAACAGCTTGGAATTTCAATTTGCCCAACCGTTTTTCGAGCATCCCGTTCGGTTTTCCTGGTTTTTGGAGGGATTTTCAAAGGCTTGGTCGCCGTGGGCGTTTTTATCGGAAAAGGAATTCACTAGCCTGCCACCTGGTCGCTATACAATGCGGGTGCGGAGCGAGGCAGGAGGCGAAGAGGCCAGTGTCCAGTAGATTCCCATTTGGAAAGCGACCACGACTGGGAAATTTTCGAGGAGTCGTTCAACCGGGTACACGACGATTTTTTCAAACGACTCATGCACGATTTCCCCGACCTCACCCCGGGCGATCTCCGCTTGGCGGGCTATTTGAAGATGAACCTCTCCTCCAAAGAAATTGCCCCGCTCCTCAACATCTCCATCCGGGGGATTGAAAACAAACGCTACCGATTGCGCAAAAAACTCGGTCTTTCTGAGGAGGCGAACCTGACCGAGTTTATCATGGCGTTTTGAAGATTAAGTGCAGAAGCAGTTCCATTTGCCAGATTTCCCCTTGGGAAGAAGTAGGTTCTACTGCCGCGGATTATCAATTCTGACGGCCAATTGGCGGTTTTTTGAACAATTTTTGCCAAAATATATCATGGCGTAGTAGTGGTGAGGTGCGTTTTTCTTTGAAGAAGCAGGTTCGGTCATAATTTCATGCTGTCAAGAAAGCGGGTATCCCAATTTTTTTCTGAATCTGAAAAAGGTATGCCTGCTCGCACAAGCACGATATGACCCAGGCCCGATTTCTACTGTTAGCACTTTTATTTGCAAACGCTTGTTCGCACGCGCAAGCGCCATCCGCGCCAACTGGCCTGAGCGCCTTGGGCTATGAACAGCATATTGAACTGACGTGGCAAGCCAATACCGAACCGAACCTATCGGGCTATAAAATATACCGTTCCACCAATAGCGGTGCTTCCTTTGATTTTTTGAAACAAGTAGGAAAAGAACCCATCGCGGTGGACTGGACAGGCGATGAAGGGCAAAATCTAAGTCGGCAGTATAAAATAGCAGCAGTGGCAGGTGCCGCAGAAAGCGGATTTTCCAACGAAGGTTCAGCCACAACACACCCGATGAGCGATGAGGAGTTGCTCGAAATGACCCAGCGCGCCACCTTTCGCTATTTCTGGGATTATGCCCACCCCGTCAGCGGTCTTGCCCGCGAACGCTCGAATGGCAATGCAAACATCGTGACCACAGGTGGCTCGGGCTTTGGCATCATGGCCATAATAGTGGGTGCAGAACGCGGCTGGGTCACGCGCGATCAAGCCCTGGATCGGATGATTCAAATTGCCTCCTTCTTGCAGTTCGCCGACCGGTTTCACGGCGCTTTTCCGCACTGGATGAATGGCACGAATGGCAATGTTATCCCCTTTAGTCAGTACGACGATGGGGGCGATCTGGTGGAAACTGCCTTTATGATGCAGGGGCTGCTAGCAGCCCGGGAATATTTTGACCAAAACACCCCGCTCGAATCGGCGCTCCGCGATGTCATTACAGGACTTTGGGAAGAAGTTGAATGGGATTGGTACCGCAAAAACAATAGTTCGGTGCTGTATTGGCACTGGTCGCCCAACCACGCCTGGCAGATGAATTTTGCCCTGCGCGGATTTTACGAGGCGCAAATCGTGTACATCCTTGCCGCTGCTTCACCCACGCATCCTGTTCCGGCAAGCCTTTATCAAACGGGTTGGACTTCCTCGAATTACGCCAATAACAGCATCCATTTTGGGCACAAGATTTATTGCGGGCCTTTTGGTGGTGGGCCGATGTTTTTTGCCCACTACTCTTACCTTGGGTTTGACCCACGGGGGTACAAAGACGCGTTTTGCAATTACTTCGTGCGCAACCGCAACCACGCGCTCATCCAGCAGGCCTATTCCATAGCTAATCCAAAACAGCACAATGGATATTCGGCAAATTGTTGGGGCCTGACTTCTTGCGATGGCCCGAATGGATATGCTGCGCACGACATTTATCCGTCCAACGACGACGGCACCATTGCGCCTACCGCTGCGCTTGCCAGTTTCCCATACGTCCCGCAGGAGAGCTATGCCGCGTTGCGCCATTTCTACCGGGTACAAGGAGAAAGATTGTGGGGGCCTTACGGCTTTTACGATGCCTTTAATCTGGAACAGAACTGGTTTTCAAATGCATACCTGGCTATTGACCAAGGCCCCATTGTGGCGATGATCGAGAACCAGCGCAGTGGTTTGCTCTGGCAATTGTTTATGCAAACGCCGGAGATCGCACCAGCGCTTCAAGCCATTGGTTTTCAGACGGATAACTCACCTGTTGAGGAAGCATTTATGGAGAAAAACAGCTTCGATGTACTGCTCTTCCCCAATCCATTGCCTGCCAATGGAGGAGTGCTAAACCTCGAATTTTCCATTTTGGAAAAACAAAAACTGAGTGCCCAAATCGTGGATATAGAAGGCAAAACATTGCAAATACTGTTCAAAGACAAAGCATTTGCAGCGGGCATATTTCAAGAAAAATTCCAGCTGCAAAACCTGCCAAGAGGGATGTTTTTTGTGGAGGTAAAGAATGAAAAGGGTAGCCGATGGATGCGAAAATTAGTGGCGGAATAGTCATCCATTTTAGCCACTAATTGCACGAATTTACACGAATAGTAATTAGTGAAAATTCGTGCAATTAGTGGCTAACCAAATAAACTCAACATCGTAATTAATTCATTTTCACACATAACCAATTATTAAAGAAGTGCGTATGAAAAATTTCTTTATCACAGCCTTGCTTTTGGTTTTTGGCTGCCTGAGCGCAAGTGCGCAGGTCTGCTATGCCGATTTTGAAGCACCGGGTCTCAACTTTGTCGGTGCCAACGGGGTGCTGACATCCCCGGAACCCAACCCCAATGCAAACGCGATCAATTCAAGCGCAAACTGCGCCAAGTATGTAAAGTCCAATGTGCACGCTTACAGCCTCATTATTGCTGACAACGGCGCGCCATTCGATCTTTCGGTGAACAACCAGTTCAAAATTGACGTATTTGCTACAGTAGCGACGCAGTTTATTTTCAAACTGGAAGGCTCCGGCGGAGGTTTTGAAAAGACCATTGACATAGCCGTAGCCAATGAATGGGTAAGCTACACCATTGACTTCAGCGCACAGGCCTTCAACGGAGGTTTGAGCAAGGTGGTCATATTTTTTGATCCCGGTGTAGAGATGAGCAGCGACACCTATTACTTTGACAATGTGTGCGCCGGCAGTGGAAAGATTTGCCACGCTGATTTTGAAGGCCCGGGTCTCAATTTCATCGGCAACAATGGAGTACTGACGGCTCCTGTAGTGAATCCTACCCCCAATTTTGTCAACAACAGCGCAAACGTGGCGCAGTATGTGAAGTCGGGTGCGCATGCCTATAGTCTGATCACGGCTGACAACGGCACACCCTTCGATCTTTCGGTAAACAACCAGTTCCAAATTGACGTGTTGGCCACTGTGCCGACCCAGTTAATTTTCAAACTCGAAGGCACCGGTGGAGGTTTTGAGTTTACAAAAAACATAGCGGTAACCGGCGCATGGCAAACCTACACCTTTGACTTTAGCGCACAAGCCGCCAACACAGGGCTGAGCAAAATCGTCATGTTCTTCGACCCAGGCGTGGAGACGAGCACCGACACCTATTACTTTGACAATGTGTGCGCTGTGCCCAATCCCTGCCCCAATGACACGCCGGATCCAGACATTATTGACGACTTCGAGTGCAATCGCAATGCGACCTACACGGGCGATTGGACTTTCTTCTCCGTGGTGAACAACCCTGCCCCAACTGGCGACAACAACTCCGCGAAAGTGGGCAGATTCGAAGACCCCGTTGGCCCAGGTTCAGAATGGTCAAACATCCAGATTGACTACGAAAATCCACTTGACCTTACCATACGCAATCATTTTTCTTGTCAGGTTTGGGCGCCTAAAACAGGTAATTTGCTTATCAAGCTGGAAGGCGGACCGAATCCCCCAATGGAAGTAGGTACACAAGTAACGGAGCTGAACAAGTGGGTAACTTACACGGTGGACTTCAGCAGCCAGATCGGCAAAGGCCACAAGAAATTTGTCATCTTCTTTCAATGCCGGCGTTCCTGGCGAACCCGGCGATGTGTACCACATTGACAACATCAAACTTTCGCCTGCGCCAAGCGCACCACCGATCGAAGATTTCCAGGGTGGGATTCATTTGGGCTGGCAAGCGCTTGACCAGAACGATCCGATCCACGGAACGTTCCTGGGGCCAGTGAATAACCCCACCCCTAATAGCGTGAACAATTCCACGCAGGTGGGTTGCTACACCAAAGGTTCGTCTGCATTTTCTACTTTGCAGGGTATCTCACTGACCAATTTTGACCTGTCGGTGTACCCACAGATCAACCTCGACGTGCTAAGCCCAGCGGGTGGTGGCACCGTGACGCTTATCCTGAACTCGCCAACACAAGGCAACAAGGAAGCGGAGGCTACCATCACCACACCCGGTGAATGGGAGACACTCGGTTTCGACTTTTCAGCATTTAGCGGGATCACTGATTTTAGCGAAGTGCGGATCATTTTCAATGCAGGTACAGCCAGTGCAGGCCAGATTTGGTACTTCGACAATCTGGGTCAAACAGAAATCACCATTGACCCATGCGCCGACGTAATACCAGTACCGAACATCGTTGACGACTTTGAATGTCAACGCAACTACGTCCAAATTTTCTACGGAGCAAGCGACCTCGAAGTGGCGAACAATCCACACCTTACTGCCGACAATGGTTCTCTTAAAGTAGGGGAGTACACAGGTCCAGCAGGTGGCGGAACAGAGTTTGCGGGCATCGGTTTCGAGTTTTCCGCACCACCTGATCTGAGCCTTTACAACCACCTTTCGGTGCAAGTTTGGGCGCCCTTCGACAATGTTCCTTTCATGTTCAAACTCGAAGGAAATGGACAGGGCGTCGAGATTTTTGACACCCTGACGGAAGGCAACAAGTGGCACAAATTCGACATTGACTTCAGCGGAGCAGTGGGAACGCTGCACAACAAATTGATCATTTTTACCAATGTGCTAAGCCCTACTGGCGGCGGCACTTATTTCTTCGACAATGTCCGCTGGGCAAGAGCCGGTTATAATGGATGTATCGTGGACAACGAGGCTCCGTTGACTACCTTCGATTTCAAGTATTTCGCCAATGACGTGCTCGAAAACACGTTTGCTGAAATCATTGATAACCCGAACCCATCAACCATCAATACCAGCAGCAAGGTGATCAAATTCGTGAAAGCGGCCAATGCTTTGCCTTTTGCCGGAATGTACACTGATCCAAACCTGGAATCACCCATTGATTGGAAAGGTGTAAAAACCGTTCGTGCAAACGTCCACATGGACCACATTGGCAATTTGGCTGTAAAATTAGAAGGCTCTGCCACTGGCGCACCAGCGTTTGAAATCCCGGTAGCCAATACATTGGTCAACCAATGGGAAGAAATCACGGTCAACTTCGCAGCGGTTCCTGACAATGGCGAATACCGTCGTCTGACACTGTTCGTAGACCTTGGCATTGATGCTACCGGCTCTGATGTAGCTTCATATATTGATGATATTGTGATTGGTGATGGCCAATGCGGCGTCGGTCAGCACTTTCAGCCCAGGCTGATGCAATGCCGATGCGCGTATCTCCGAACCCAACTTCAGGCATCCTTTTGGTGGAAAACATGGAAGGAGTAGCTCGCCTCGAAGTCTACGATCTCTATGGCCGCCGGGTGGTGGTGTCAAACACTTCAGGTGATACCTATACCGACCTCAACGTTTCGCAATTCCCAGCCGGGATGTACCTGCTCAGTGGTTTCGACCGCACAGGCGCCCGGGTAGGTAAAGCGAAGTTTGTGAAAGAATGAGTTTAGTTTGAAAAGTAGTGTGTGTAGTGTCGGGGTGACTCAAAGTCACCCCGACACTCATCTTATGCCGAGCCATTCTTTATGAAAAAATCCCCCCTCATTTTTCTGCTTGTGCTGCTGGCTTGCCGGGCAGTTTTAGCACAGTCGCCAACGCCCATAGGTGCAGAAAAGCCTGCATTTAGCCTCGATGAGGCCCAAAAAAGGCATTTTCTTTATTTCTGGGAATTGGCGCACCCGACAAATTTTCAAATCCCTGACCGGTATCCGACCGACAATTTTTCGAGTATTGCAGCCACAGGATTTGGGCTTTCGGCGTATTTGGTGGGCGCAGAACGTGGCTGGATTACCCGCGCCCAGGCGGCTGAACGTGTATTGAAAACCCTTGAGTTTCTAAAAATTTACCGCAAGGCCCTGAGGCCAGCGGCGTGGCGGGTTATCGTGGCTGGTTCTACCATTTTTTGAATACGCAAACCGCACTACGTTACAAAACGGTAGAACTTTCGAGCATTGACACGGGCCTGCTAATGGCAGGGGTGCTGTCGTGCATGAGCTATTTTGACCAAAACAACCCACGTGAAGCGGACATCCGCAAAACTGCCGATTACTTATTTCGTCGTGTAGAATTCGACTGGTTTATGAACGAGCAAAATCGCTTGAGCATGGGCTGGTTCCCGGAACGCGACGGATTTCTAGCCGCTGACTGGCGCGGCTACAACGAAGCCATGATTTTGAATATCATGGCACTTGGTTCGCCAACGCATCCCGTTCCCAGCAAGACCTGGGAAAAATGGTGCGAACCGTATTTCCGCGCAGCATTTAAAGGGCAAGACCATGTGAATTTCGGCCCGCTTTTCGGCCATCAATACAGCCATTGCTGGATTGACTTTCGGGGCATTCAAGACCCGTATATGAAGGAAGCGGGCTTTGATTATTTTGAAAATTCCCGCCGCGCTGTTTTGTCACAACGACAGTACGCAATAGATAATCCATTGAAATTCAAAGGTTATGGCCCCAATATCTGGGGCCTTACTGCCGGCGATGGCCCCGATGCCGAGATGACCCATGAGGGCAAAAAAATCTTCTGCCCCGGCTATGGAGCACGGGGAGTAGCCATTGATTATCTGGAAGATGATGGCACGATTGCACCCACAGCCGCGATCGCTTCCATGCCTTTCGCCCCGGAAGTTTGCCTCCCAACTTTGGAGGCCATGTGGAACCGCTGGCCAGTTGGAAAATATGGCTTCTTTGATGGGTACAACGAGACATTTACCGAAATAAACCAATCTCCAAAGGCGCAACCCGGTCTCCCTTTTTGGGTAGATAAGGATTACCTCGGCATTGATCAAGGCCCCATCGTGTTGATGATTGAAAACTACCGTTCCAACTTTCTTTGGGATTTGATGAAGCGCAACCCTTACATAGTACAGGGACTTAAACGGGCGGGCTTCACAGGTGGATGGCTTGATACAGTCGGCAGTCGGCAGTCGGCAGCCGAGATCAAGTCTTGGGTCGACGGCGAAAAGGCGGAGATAAACCATTCGATCCCGTTAGACCAGCAGGGCTTTTTTCAACGAGCCATTTACACGGACAAAACAGGAAACAAACTGCCGTATCAATTAATGCTTCCCTGGCAAAACACCACCAATTTACCCGCCGTAGCCAAAGCGAAGGCGGGTCCACCAATCACCAATCACCAATTCCCCCTCGTCATTTTCCTCCACGGCTCCGGCGAACGTGGCACTCAAAACCACGAGCAGATGCGTAACGGCGTGCATGCATTTTGCGAAAAATGGGTGCGCGAGCAGCACCCGCATTACCTGCTTGTACCACAGTGCCCGCCCGATCAGCGCTGGGGAGGGAGTAGCAAAGACTGGCAAACGCTCTACCAGTCAGAACCGACTACCCCGGGCCGAATGGTATTGGAATTGGTGGAAAAAATGATTCAGGAACACCCGGATATTGACCCTAATCGGGTGTATATCACAGGGCTGAGCATGGGCGGCTTCGGCACATTTGATTTGATGATGCGTCGCCCCGAATTGTTCGCTGCCGGGCTGCCCCTTTCAGGAGGAGGTGATCCGCTTTTTGCTGAAAAAATAAAAAACATACCATTGTGGGTGTTGCACGGTAGTTTGGATGATGTGGTGTTGCCGCGTTGTTCGCGGCAAATTGTGCAGGCCCTGGAAAAGGTAGGAGGCAAGGTAAAATACACCGAATATTCTACCATGTATCACGACATCTGGAACGTGACGTATTACAATCCGGCGGTGTTGGAGTGGTTGTTTGAGCAGCGTAAGTAACCCGGAACGCTGTGTATTCCGGGCTACATCACCCCCTCATAAACCTCTTCAAAACTCAATTCAATCCCAAGTGCAGGCACAGGAAAACGGGCACTGGAAGGTAGGTAGGTTTCAGATTCCCATTCGCCATTTTCGACTTTCACGCGGACTTCGACGAGTTGTTTTTCAGAGTCTACTAGGATATAGTTGCGGAGGGATTCGATGTTTTTGTAGCGGATAAATTTGTCAGCAGAATCTTCGATACGCGAGGTTTTGGACATGACTTCGAAGATGACGGAAGGGTGTTTTTTGATGTAGCGATCTTCCAAATCCCTGGGGTCAGAAGTCACAAAAACATCTGGGTAAGTGTAATCTCGCTGGCTCGTAATTTGAACCTTAACCCCTTCCACAAAAATGCGAAATCCTTGCATTTTTAGTAGCATTCGGAGTAAAAAGGATAGATTTTGGCAAATTTGGTTGTGGTAGTCAGTAGTTCCGGGCATAGGAATCAATTGGTTATTGACGAATTCATGGCGGATTTCCGACCGTTCCTCAAACTCCAGATATTCCTCGACAGTCATCGGGTGTGCAGAGGTGGTCAAAACATCTTTTTTCATGCTCAAATATTTTTGGTGGACAAAAATACAAAACTTCAAGATCAAACCTACTTCACTTCATGCAAATAATGACCCATCCCAGGCTTATTCCAACCTTGTTTTTTCTGTTCGGCATCCTATGCTTAAATCCTTTGGCCGCCCAGATTTACCGCCCCTCCAAAGGCATTGAGCTCCGCGTGAACGCCCTGCTCGCCAAGATGACTCTGGACGAAAAAATTGGCCAGCTCACGCTATACACTACCGACTGGGGCAGCACCGGGCCGACCATCCGGGAGGGCTACAAAAACGACATCCGAAGTGGGGCGTGCGGCAATTTGTTCAATAGCCACACTACCTTATTTGTCCGCGAACTTCAAAAGGTGGCTGTGGAAGAAACCCGCCTGAAAATCCCGTTACTGTTCGGCTTTGACGTGATTCATGGCTACAAGACCATCTTCCCAATCCCGCTCGGGGAGGCCGCCAGTTGGGATTTGGAGGCCATCGAAAAATCAGCCAGAGTATCCGCAGTAGAAGCTACTGCTGCAGGACTTAACTGGACATTTGCTCCAATGGTGGACATTGGTCGCGACCCGCGTTGGGGCCGTGTCATGGAAGGCGCAGGGGAAGACCCCTACCTCGGAAGCCGTATTGCCGAAGCACGTGTTCGCGGTTTTCAGGGCAAAAAACTGGGTGACCCTGATGCCATGCTCGCTTGCGTGAAACACTTTGCGGGATATGGAGCACCCATTGGCGGGCGAGACTATAACACGGTAGACATGAGCGAACGGTACTTCCGCGACTTCTATCTGCCAACTTATGAAGCGGCGGTCCGTGCGGGCGCAGCCACTGTGATGACTTCCTTCAATGACTATGATGGCGTGCCTGCTTCAGGCAATAAGTTCTTGCTAGACAATATCTTACGCAAGGAATGGGGCTTTGAAGGTTTCGTTGTGACAGACTATACAAGTATCAATGAAATGGTGAACCACGGCGTGGTCGCCAACGATAAAGAAGCCGGAGAACTGGCCCTTAATGCCGGGGTGGACATGGATATGCAGGGCGCCGTATATCAACGATTCTTGAGCCAGTCTTTGAAAGAAGGCAAGGTTTCACAAGCACAGATTGACGAAGGTGTGCGCCGGATACTTCGCTTGAAATTTGAGTTAGGACTGTTTGAAGACCCTTACAAATACTGCGACGCAGAACGAGAAAAAAAGTCGCTGCTTGCTCCTGAACACCGCGCTGCCGCCCGCGAGGTAGCCAGAAAATCCATCGTATTGCTGAAAAACGAGCGGCAGGCGTTACCCTTGTCAAAAAGCCAAAAAATAGTGCTCATCGGCCCATTGGGGGATAATAAAAGCGAGCTCAATGGCAACTGGAACGGAGCAGGTAATGCGGATGATTGTGTGAGTTTGCGCGAAGGCCTCGCCAATGTTGACCGCACGAACTTTATGTACATCCCAGGATGCGATTTTGAAAACCCCGACAAATCCGGGTTTGCTGATGCGATACGAGCGGCTGAAAAGTATGATGTGTTTGTAGTTGCTGTTGGTGAGAAGGCCATGATGAGCGGAGAAGCGGCTGCGCGGGCCTTGCTCGGACTGCCTGGTGTGCAGGAGGAACTGGTACTGGAACTCTGCAAAACGGGTAAACCTGTGGTGGTCGTGCTAATGAACGGTCGCCCGCTCGCGATCCCTGAAATTGCGGAAAAAGCCACGGCCATTCTCGAAACCTGGTGGCTCGGCACGGAGACCGGCAATGCCATCGCCGACGTGCTGTACGGGGTGTACAATCCTTCTGGAAAATTGCCCATGAGTTTTCCACGCTCTGTGGGGCAGGTGCCGATTTTCTACAACGAAAAAAGCACTGGTCGGCCATTCGATCCCAACTCAAAGTGGACAAGCAAGTACATTGACGAAGCCAACAGCCCACAGTGGCCTTTCGGCTTTGGGCTGAGTTATACAACGTTTGAATATAGAGAACCGAAAGTAATTGCGGCGGTTACCGCCAAAACCGCCCTGACCGTAAGCGTTACCCTCACCAATACCGGAAAACTTCCCGGAGAGGAAGTCGCGCAGCTATACGTCCGTGACTTGGTAGGCTCCGTTACACGCCCAGTAAAGGAGTTGAAAGGTTTCCAAAAAATCATGCTCCAACCCGGCGAAACCCGTGAAGTAAAGTTCACCCCGACAGAGCACGACCTCAGTTTTTACCGTCGCGACATGACGTTCGGGACAGAACCGGGCGAATATGAGATTATGGTAGGCGGAAATTCTCAAGAACTTAAAAAGGTAAAGGTGAAGCTGTAACGGCTTGAAACCTCGTAGGTTTTTAAAACCTACGAGGTTTAGAACTGCGCGCAAAAATTGAAATTATTTTATCCGATAAACAATTCAAACCATTCAGTATGAAGCAGTTTAACAAAAAAATCTATCTCTTGGGACTGCTGATTTGCCTCTTGGCAAGTGCGGCATTTTCCCAAACACGCGTTACTGGGAGCGTAGTTGACAAAACGAATGGCGATGTGCTCATCGGGGTCACTATTTTGGAAAAGGGGACTTCCAATGGCACGATTAGCAATTATGAAGGAACTTTTGCACTCAATGTGACCACCCCTGATGCAGTACTGGTGGTCAACTACACCGGCTACACTTCCCAGGAAGTTCCGCTTGCGGGCCGTTCGCAATTGACCATTGAACTCGTAGAAGGCGCTGGCGTTCTGGAAGAAGTCGTGGTGGTTGGTTACGGTGTACAGCGCAAAAGTGACCATACGGGTGCTGTCGGAACCATAAAAGCAAAAGACATTGAGCGAATCCCGGTGGCTTCGGTTGAGCAAGCTTGCAGGGCAAAATCGCGGGGGTCTACGTTTCGCCAGCCAGCGGCGAACCAGGCCGTGGTGCAACCATCCGCATCCGCGGCACGGGCACATTCAATAACGCCAGCCCCATTTATGTAGTTGACGGGATGATTCTCGAAGACATTTCCTTCGTTAATCCGCAAGATGTGGCAAGTGTTGAAGTGCTGAAGGATGCTTCTGCCACCGCTATTTATGGCAATCGGGGCTCCAATGGAGTCATTCTTATCACCACCAAGCGCGGTACGGAGGGGCGAAAGGCGATTGTTTCGTTCAGCAGTTATTACGGCACCCAACAAATTGCCAAAAAACTCTCGCTCGCCAATGCCTCCCAGTTTGCACAGATGTACAACGAAGTACAGGGCAATACAACCACATTCCCTGATCCAAGCGCGCTGGGCGCAGGCACTGACTGGCAGGACGTGATTTTTCGCGATGCCCCTATCGCTAATGCGCAGCTGAGCGTGAACGGCGTGTGGAAAAAACTGAACTATAATGTCTCTGGCAACTATTTTAACCAACAGGGATATTAGAAAATTCAGGTTTTGAGCGCTACACAGGGCGCTTTAACGGTGAATACCCTATCTTGAAAAACATAAAAATCGGTACCAACCTGGCTTATTCTACGGATTTGCGGAAGAGCACGGGCGGTGGGGTGATGGGAGGTGCGTATCGGATGCCACCAGTATACGCGGTGTATGACAGCACGGGCAAGTTTTCAGATCCAACCAAGTTTGGCCAGTCAATAGGCAACCCGGCTGCCGACTTGTTTTACAAGAGCGATCAAGACACCCGCGTCAATCGTTGGGTGGGTACAGTGCATGCAGATTGGACTTTTTTGAAAGATTTCACCTTCCGGACCAACTTCGGCTTTGACAGCCGCAAGGAGTATTTTCACTATTTTGAACCCATCTTTATGGTGACCTCCTCTCAGTTGAATAACGTTGAACGTACCAGCCGTGATACCACCCAAGCGCGCACCTGGCTTTGGGAAAACACGGTTAACTACAATAAAGTCTGGGAAAACCTTCGTCTCAACGTGATGGCAGGCCAATCAGCGCAGGAATACAACTATGGGAAACGCTCCTTCCTCGGCGACGTTCTAATTCCAAGAGGTGATACTAAGGAAGATTGGGCTATGATGAGCTACCTCGCTCGTGCCAATGTCACTTTGTTTGATAGATTCCTCTTCACCGCTTCGTTTCGGGCTGATGGGTCATCTCGTTTTCCTAAGGATAACCGCTGGGGCTATTACCCCTCTGTCGCCGCTGGCTGGAACATTTCGCAAGAACCGTTCATGCGTGACCAAAAAATATTTGACCGCCTGAAACTCCGCGCTTCTTGGGGTATTACGGGCAACGATAAAACCTCATTATATCCTTCCCTAGGGATTATTACCGACGAATTGTACAGCGCATTCGGCGACACTATCCAGCCTGGCGCCACATTAATTAATCCAGCCAACGCCAAAGTGCGTTGGGAAACTACCAGGCAGACCGATGTGGGTTTGGAGTTTGCATTGCTAGGGGGGCGGTTCAATGCTGAGATAGACTGGTATCAACGTTTTACATTTGATATCTTGAGTACCCTGCCCATTCCTGATTATGTTGGAGCGGGCAATTTCCCCGTAGTGAATTCTGCACAAATCAAAAACACTGGCTGGGATTTTACCGTACAATGGCGCGAAACTAAGGACAAAGTCTCCTACAATTTCGGTGTTATCCTTTCCCCCGTCAAGAATGAAGTGGGGAAAATTAATGAAGGGAAATCAGAGATATTCGATGCCCAAACGGGACAAGGTGACTTTGCTACCCGCACCACGATCGGCGCTCCCATCGGAGCGTTCTACGGCTACAAAGTGGCGGGTGTTTTTCAAACCGTGGATGAAATCGCCACTATGCCCAGTTTTGGCAGTGAAAAACCGGGCGATTTTCGCTTTGCAGACCTCAATGGCGACGGTAAACTCGACGGTTCAGACCGCACTTATCTCGGAAGCCCCATCCCAACCCTGACTTATGGGTTTTCGGCTGGCCTCGAAGTATTTGGAATCGATATTGCTGCCGACTTTTTCGGAGTAAAGGGCAACAAAGTAGTGAATGCCAAAACGGTATCGCGTTTCGATACGCCTAATTGGGAAACGGTATGGTATGACAACCGTTGGACTGGAGAAGGCACCAGTAATACAGTGCCGCGCGTCACCAATGGCGGCCACAACTACAGAATGTCTGATTTTTTGGTAGAAGACGGCGCATTTTTTCGTTTGCGGAGCATAGTTCTGGGATATTCCTTGCCCAAGCGTTGGGTTTCTCAAATTGGTATGAGTCGCGCTCGTTTTTATGCCAGTGGCACCAACTTATGGACCAAACAAGCGTATTCGGGCTATACTCCGGAATTTCCAGACGCCAGCCCTTTCAAGGCAGGCATAGATAATCTGAATTATCCCATGGCCAAAACCATGTTAGTAGGCTTGGATGTTACCTTTTAATAGTAATTTAAACCTGGTAGGTTTCGAAACCTCAGGTTTTAGGTTAAAGCCGAAACCCGTTTCGTGGTTTTACCCAAATTTTAAAAAATAAAGCGCATGAGCACACCATTCAAATCACTCATTGTCGCAGCTTTATTGCTGATCACGGCTACCAATTGCCAGAAAGATTTCCTTGACCGCCAGCAGCCTGGCGAACAGATTTTCGAGGAGTTTTTCAAAACCGCCGAACATGCCGAAATGGCCACCAACGCCGTTTATGAGCAATTTCGCAATTTCGATTGTATCGCGCTTCCCTATATCGCTTGCACCGATGTATTGAGCGATGATGCAGACAAAGGCTCAACAGCCAACGACGCACCTTTGATGAGCGACCTCGATAATTTTACCTTGGATGCCACCAATCCTTTTGTTGCACCCGTTTATAAAGGCTACTATCGGGCTATAGCACGGGCAAATATTGCCATTGAAAACATTCCAAATATAGAAATGGACGCGGCACTTCGTGACCGATTACTCGGTGAGTGCAAATTCCTGCGTGCATACAGCTATTATCTGTTGGTGCAGTGGTTCGGAGATTTGCCTCTGATTACCAGGACTTTACAAGGGGAAGAGTATTATGCTCAGACCCGTCAGCCACGCGAAGAAGTGTATGCACAAATTGAGGCGGATCTCACCGATGCCCTCTCTGTATTGAAGGAAAAAAACGAGTATGCTCCGGCAGATTTAGGCCGGGCAACCAAGGGCGCTGCACGAGGATTACTCGCCAAATTGTACATGATCAAAAAAGACTGGGCGGCTGCCGAAACCCAGTGTATGGACATTATCAATTCCAATCAGTACAGTCTGCTGAACAGATATGCCGACAACTTTTTGCCTATTGGCGAAAACGGCGCGGAATCCATTTTTGAAACCCAGGCGGTCGCCTTGCCTACCCAACAGGCTGCTGCGCCGGGTGCTTCGCCATTCAATATGGTGCAGGGTGTTCGTGGAAATCCTAACCTAGGTTGGGGTTTTAATCGCCCTTCTGACAATCTCGTGTCGGCCTACGAAAATGGCGATCCGCGCCGCGAAGCGACCATCATTTATGTGGGAGAAATCCTTCCTGACGGTTCTACTCAGGTGCAGGACAATGTTGAAATTATCAACGAGCGATATAACCAAAAAGCCTGGGTGCCCGCTCACCCCGGTTTGCAGGACAATGGACCGGGGAACATCAGAATATTGCGGTATTCGGATATTTTGTTGCTGGCAGCTGAGGCGAAAAATGAACAGATGAAGTCAGGGGAGGCTCTGCCCTTGCTCAATCAAGTGCGCAAACGTGCACGTGGCACCAACAATTTCATCTTGCCGGATGTGACGGTAACCGATCAAAGCGAGTTGCGCGAACGCATCTACCGCGAGCGCCGGGTGGAATTGGCCATGGAGCAACAGCGCTGGTTCGACCTGTTGCGCTGGGGCCGGGCTGCACAAGCGATGCAGGCAGCCGGGAAAACGAATTTTGTGACAGGGAAACACGAACTGCTTCCTATCCCACAATCAGAAGTGGACCTGACAGGCGGACGGGTTACGCAGAATCCGATGTATTGAATGGTTTAGACCTCGGAGGCCTTCAAAGGCCTCCGAGGTTTTGGTTAAAGTATTGCGGAAGATCGCATCAGTGTTTACCCCTAAGATTTTATGAAGTCAACAAGGCGAGTTGCCTGCGCTCAAAAGCAAAGTCGAAAAAATTTGATGGTGTTTTGCCGAAGGAAGATTTTTATAAAATTTTGAATTAATTATATAATAATCAATGCTTTACAGAGCGCTATATTTTAATATTAACATGGTGTGGAACGGGCCGGAAACGTTAAAATGTAAGGCCCTGAAATAATTTTGGGCAATCTGAAAAACCTGTGGGCGTTTTAATCCCGTATTTCAAAGCGCATTTTCACTCCGTTTTTAGATCTGCAATGAATACTTCTTACCCTATTTAGTACCCGCAATCAGGCCTTCATTTTGGCCTGTTGAAATCGGTTAATTCCATTTTTCTGTTGCGTATTTCTTGTCCTTTCAGGCATTTGCCCGAAGGGATTCACCCCCCCATTTTCATTCACTTAATCATCTTAAACAAATTCGTTTTTCACCATGACTTTCTCAAAATTTTATCCGATTCTGCTGGCCCTGTTGGCTGGTACAACCCTGCTCTTCGTTGCTTGCAAAAAAGACGATGACCCGAATGACAACAAAAGCCAATTGAACCTTGAAATCACGGATGGCCCAACCGAGGACCCCAACGTGAAAGCAGTATTCATCACCGTAGCCGAGGTCAAGGTAGATGGCCAGACTTTTTCCGGATTTTCCGGCAAAAAAACCATTGACCTGCTAGCCTACCAGCAAGGAAATGTAGCCGTACTTGGCTTGGGCGATATTGACGCAGGCACTTACCAAAACATCACCTTAGTGCTTGACGCACAAACAGATGCGAGTGGCAATGCCCCAGGTTGTTATGTCCAAACCTTCGACAATGTAAAGCACCCGCTTTCTACCATTGCCATGCATGAGATCACCGCCGCCCAGACTTTTGTGGTGGGATCGGGGGCAAAAACAAATCTGGTGCTTGACTTCGATTTGAGGAAAGCAGTCCAATATCAAGTTGGAGGCAATTCTGACCATTATGATTTTGTCGGTTCAGCAGATTTGCAGGCCGCCTTGCGACTTGTGGTTAAAAACGAGACAGGTAGTTTGCAAGGTACATGCCAGAACGGCATCTTAAATGCGGATAAAGTAGTGGCTTACGTGTATAAAAAAGGCGCCTTCAACCGGGCGATTGAGATTCAGTCCAACAATGGGATTTCTTTCAAAAATGCGGTGGCAAGTTCTGCTGTAAACGGCGCCGGGGAGTTCAAAATCGCTTTCCTGGAAAGTGGGGATTATGAAATTCACTTTGCAGCCTACAAAGACCTGACCAGCGATGATAAACTTGATTTTCTTGGAACCCTGATTTTAACCAGCGCGATTGACTTGGCCGATCTTCGACTGGCAGCCAGTGCAAACATTCAACTCAATGTTACTGTAATCGGCATATTGCCGTAAAAAATATTTAACGGATTTTGTTGTGCATAATAGCAGGGCGGCGTAAGCTGCCCTGCTTTTTGCTCAAAACCTGCTTGGTTTTTGAAACCTACGGAATGTACATATCTGTTCATCACTTTTTAATTCCACAAACTGCCTCACACAAAGAATTCTGCGTTTTGCCTGGCGCTAACCCTCAGCCTTGTCATCTTGTCGAGACCCGTCCACATCAAGTGCGGGTATCCCGAGTATTTGCCTTTTGAGTTTTTTTGGAGTGCAAGCACCCACCAAAGCGCATGTGATGCGGACGGGTCTCGACAAGATGACAAGGCTGGGACCCGGAAAGGCGTAAGCAGATTTGTTGTACATACTTATAGGTTTCTAAAACCTACGAGGTTTTACCACTTTGGCCGCGCGATACCATTCGCCCGGCCATTTTTTGTTTTTTGAGCTCGCCAATTACGCTCGTCTTACATCCTCATTCATTCGTCTAAGCATACTTGCCATTGGCAGTCCTCAAGCAGCCACGCTGTAACCTGTTTGTCTTTTGCGAGGTCTAGGGAGTAGGTGATGAAGCGATAGAGTGATGAAGTGATTTTCGAGCGCACATCACTTCATCACTCCATCACTCCATCACTCCATCAAAAACGGTTCATCCCCCGAAAACTACAGTTCATACAAAAGAACCGGGCATTGGTAGGTTCTATGTTTTGCAAGTTACCGAAAGAAAACACCTTTGCAGCACTGAAACAAAAACAGAAGGATGGATGTGAACGATTATTCATTCATCATTACAACGACTAATAATTAAGCTATGAAATCAACTTTCTTACTGCAAATTTTTGCCTTTTGTTTGGCGGCATCAGTCGCCTCTGCTCAAAAAATCACTGGCTCCATCCATGAGCCCAACGGACAGCCAGCCGGTTACGCTACAGTCACCTTGTATCAATCCGCCGATTCTACCCTTGTAAAAGGTGCTATTACCGGCGATGACGGCGCGTTTGAAATTGTTGGCGCAACGGCTGGCAAGTATTTTCTCAAAGCAAATCTGATCGGTACCGGCGAGACCTCCGGCGAAATCTTCGACTACAAGGGCGGTGATCACACCCTTGAAGTCCTCACCCTGAAAGCGGCTGAAAATAAACTCGCCGAAGTTTCCATCGTAGCGCGCCGACCACCGGTGGAAGTGAAAGCCGATAAGACCGTGCTCAATGTAGAAGGGACGGTAAACTCTACCGGCCTCAATGCGCTCGAACTGCTGCGCAAAGCCCCCGGTGTGACGGTTGACAACAACGAGAACATAAATGTCCGTGGTAAAAACGCCGTAAAAATCATGATAGATGGTCGTGATGTGCCCATAGACGGCAAGGATTTGGCGGCACTTTTAAAAGGCACCCAGGCATCTGACATTGCCACCATCGAGATCATTTCCAACCCCTCGGCCAGGTACGACGCATCGGGCAACGCTGGTATCATCAACATTCGCCTGAAAAAGAACAAGGCATTGGGTACCAACGGCAATTTTGGTTTGGAGGAATTTATGGCGAAACGCTCAAAGGTGGTGCCAACCTCGGACTCAACCACCGTGGGAAAAAATTCAACGCTTTTGGCAACTTCAACGGCAACTACGGTGATTGGCATAATTATCAAAATTTTCGCCGCGAACAGTTACAAGACAACGAACGCGCCGATGGTGTGCCAGGGGAGGATTGGCGCGTTATTGACCAGAAAAACGCAGAAATCTGGGAAAGCCGATACATTGGGTACCGCGCAGGAGTGGATTTTTTCCTGAATTCAAAACACACCATTGGCGTGCTGGCTAATGGCAGTACAAACCCAGGGGACTGGAATACCAGCGGCCTGGCAAAGATGAGCGATCTCCATTCTGTGGATCGCATAGACTCAATCCTGGTTGCTTCCAATGACGTTGCGAACGATCGCAATAACCTGACCCTGAACCTTAATTATCGTTTTGCCGATACCAGCGGACACTCGTTCAACATTGACCTTGACCGGGGAACCTATCGAATTCGCGGCGCAAGCTTTCAGCCTAATTTCTACCGCACCCCAGACAATGCTGAAACCCTCCGTGAAGCCATTTACCGCAACAATACGCCGACCGACATCAATATCATGACGGTCAAAGCCGACTACGAACAACGTCTTTGGAAAGGCACGCTGGGTGCAGGGGTCAAAATTTCGGATGTGGAAACCTTCAATACGTTTGATTTTTCAAGGTTACCAATGGTGTCCCGGTCAAAAGTGAGGAACAAAGCAATTCGGTGGATTATACAGAGCGCACCAACGCAGCCTATATAAACTACAACCGCGCTTTCGGCAAAAAACTGAATGTCCAGGCGGGACTTCGTATGGAAAATACGGATTATAAGGGTGTTGGCATGGATACGACCTTCACCAACAACTACACGGAATTGTTCCCAAGCGCAGCCATTACGTACACTTTTACCCCAAAAGTCGGGCTGAACGTAACATATAGCCGCCGGATAGATCGTCCAAGTTACCAGGATTTGAACCCGTTTGAGAATAAATTGGACGAGCTGACTTACCAAAAGGGTAACCCAATGTTGCTCCCACAATTCACCAACTCCTTCGAAATCAGCCCCACTTATGGTGGATATCCGGTGATGACTTTTGGGATCAGCCACACGAAGGATGTGTTTACCCAAATCCTGAAACGCGACGTTCGCGACACCCGCGCCACGTTCATTACCCAGGAAAACCTGGCTGATCAGAAAAACTACACGCTCAGCATCAATGCTCCCACGCCTATTGCAAAATGGTGGGACGGATTTGTGAGCCTAACAGGTTTGCGCAGTCACTTCCGTGCTGATTTCAGTACGCCAGAAACGCCCAATTTTATAGTAGATCAGTCCTTCAACGCATTCAACGGTTACGCTGAACAGAATTTCAAATTGCCTTATGGCTTTGGTCTGCAAGTTTCCGGTTGGTACAACAGCCGTTCTTTCTGGGGCACACTTCGCAGCGCCCCACAAGGCGCGATGGACGTGGGTTTGCAGAAAAAAATCCTGAAAGACAAAGACGAAATCGGGGTTCGTGTCGGAGCTATTCTTGGCACCGCAGTCTGTACTGGCGAGAACCTGTTCACACCAGGCTTGCGCCTGGTTGCCAATGTTACTTGGGAAAGTCAGACCGTGACTCTGAACTTTTCCTACCGCTTTGGCTCAAATGACGTAAAAGCGGCCCGTCAGCGCAAAACAGGTCTGGAAGACGAAAAAAACCGGGTGAAAGGCAAATGAGTTTAATTGGGGATTTGGGTATTTGGGGATTTGGTTATTTGTTGGCCAGTCTACTATTCGTTTTGACGGTCCACCAGGCACCAATCACACTCACCAAATCACCAATCCACCAATCACCAACTAAGAATATGAAAGTTTGATTTGGTTTATCGGAGAAAGTGGCCCCGCCGTCGGAAGATTGGCGGGGCTTTTTGTTTTTGGGTGCTGCACGAAAAGGTTTAGTTTCGCTACTGATTTGCTAAAGTGGTTCCCAAATACTCAGCTATTTAATGCCTTTTTCTTTTCTGACCATGAGAGTAATATGTTTCATTTTGTTTCTGCTTTCGATTAATGTCGCCCAAGCCCAAAAGCATGACTATAAGTGGGCGTTGGGATTCGACGATAGCAAGAGCGAATTCCGCTTTCTCTATAACTTCAATAGTGATACCCCTATCGTTTCAATAAGGCCGGACACCTTCAGCACAGGGCTTTATACATCTTCTTTTTGTGACAAAAACGGCCAAATACTCTTTTTTTCAAATGGCCTTAGGCTACTAGACAAGATGGGTGATTTTGTTGAAAATGGAGTGGGACTGAACCCCACATTGCATTGAGTGAGTGGGACCAATTATAGTTATCCCGGCGGCCAATCTGGCTTTTTCCTTGAAGACCTTGGAGGACCCAAACATGCTTTTCTTTCATCAGCTTGGATTTTGGCTTGCACCCTGCCCAAGAGTGGCCCTACATATTTGTGGGCCAGAACCTGTTGGCGGCGACCATAGATATGACTGCCAACAATGGGGCTGGCAAGGTGATAGAAAAAAACAAAATCCTACTGACAGGAACTCTTATGTCGCCCACCGCTTGCCGTCATGCCAACGGGCGTGACTGGTGGATACTTGTTTCAGATGCCGATGAGAACCGGCATTATCGCCTATTGTTTACACCGGATGGGTTTTCAACTCCAGACACCCAGTATATCGGTACAAAACCTAATCCGATACCATACGAAGGAGGAAATAAGAGCAACCAGATAGTGGGCAATTGTTTTTCGCCAAGCGGTAAATATTACACTGACATTAATGACCAATTGGGCTTCAGTGTCTTCAATTTTGATCGTTGCAATGGGCTTCTTTCGAACGAACGTCGCGTAGACTATCAACCCGTATCACCTTCTTATCCCCATGAATATCGCAACACGTCCGGATCGGGGGCTATATTTTCCGAAAATGAACATTTTTTTTATAAAACGGCTACTTGTTATGGCCCGTATTTCCAATTTACGCCGAGTGGAACTATTCCCTATTTACTTCAATTCGATCTCGAGGCTGATAATCTTGTGTTGGTGGTTGATACAATAAATACTATAGATAGTGCGGATTACCACTGGCCTACTAATATCACCTGGAAGAAATATTTGGGTGCCGAACTTGGCCCCGACGGTCGCATCTACATCGTGCATTCAGGATTGGGGTACAGCACTGTGCAATACCCTGACAGAAAGGGCAAGGACTGCAAGCTAGTCCACGACAAACCTTACTTCGGTGTTGCCACCGGCTCCGCTATCCCTTATATGCCCAACTATCGGCTTGGCCCGCTGGATGGCTCCCCTTGCGACACGCTGGGGCTGAACAATATCCCCGTCGCCAACTATCGAGTAGATGATACGCTTGACTTCCTGTCGCGCTATTTCTATGACCTATCCCACCATGAGCCAGCCACGTGGTTCTGGAATTTTGGCGACGGTGCCACCAGCATCGAACAAAGCCCGCTTCATCAATTCGACAGCGCAGGTATCTATCAAGTGTGTCTCACGGTGAGTAATCAGTATGGCAGCGATACCCATTGCAGGACGCTTTACCTCGGCGTATCGGCAACCCACAACCCGATTCCGAAAAGCCAGGTCGTGGTATCCCCCAACCCCTTCCGCAACCATCTCAGCGTAGCCCTGAGCGCAAACTTTCGCAGCCCGGTATTCAATTTGTACGACCAAATGGGTAGGCTCGCACGAACAGAACGACTGGCTTTCGGCATCACAGAAATCGAAACAGGAATATTGCCATCGGGGATCTACTTCTGGGAGTTGCGCGCGCAAGGCGAGCGCGTGAAGAGCGGGAAGTGCATCAAGATTGCGGAATAAGCCCCTACGCCGATACAACAAAATACATATCCACCAGCCCCTTATTATGCACTTCCTTTTGTCCCCGGTGCGTAGCCTGGTACAAGTGCTTGACGGCCTCTTTCGTCGCGCCGGAAATATTTACCTGACCCGGTTCGCCGTGTTCTTCGAGGCGGGCGGCAAGGTTCACGGCATCGCCCCAGATGTCGTAGGCGAATTTGTTTTTTCCAATAACACCTGCCATCACCGGGCCGGTATGGATACCGATACGCATTTCCGTGAGGTGTGCATCGGGGCGCTCGTGCCGACGGGCTTCAAGCCAACTTGACATTTCGAGCGCGGCCCGCACCGCATCGGCGGCATGGGTTTCGTTTGGCACAGGAAGGCCGCCCGCGCACATGTATGCATCGCCGATGGTCTTGATTTTTTCGAGGCCGTGCCGCTCGCAGATTTCATCAAATGCCAAAAAGCACTCGTTCAGTTCGTCAATCAACTGCTTGGGCGTGAGGGTGGCCGAGAGCCGTGTAAAGTTGACAAAATCGCTAAAAAGCACCGTGGCTGATTCGTAGAGTCGGGGCGTGGCCTGGCCGCTGGCTTTGAGTTCATCGGCAATTTCCTGGGGCAAAATATTGAGCAAAAGCCCGTCGCTTTTCCGCTGTTCTTCCTGAATCTGAATGTTTTGTGCCTGAATCTTTCGGTTCTGGCTTTCCAACCTCCGGCGCGCGCGGCGCGCAAACCACCATGACACGCCCACTATCCCAAGTATGATAAAAAATAACCCACCTAGTATATAGGCAAATTGGCGGAAGTCCTCGTCTTGCTCGCTTTGATAGGCTTGTTCCCGCTGTATGCGCTCTAATTCCTGTGCACGGCGGGTGCTGTCGGCAAGGTTTTCGGCGCGTTCAAGTTGCTCCTTTTCACGGAGTTCTACAATAAGGCGCCCTTGTTTTTCGGCGTTCAATTGTTGGTCGGCAAGTCGAAGCCGCTGACGGGCTTCAAGGGCTTGCAGGGTTTGTTCCCGGAGTTTGGCCTGGTCGGCGTCCTGCTGGGCTTCGAGCAGACGTACTTCGTCTTCTTTTCGGCGGGATTCGAGTTCGAGGTTTTTGTTCTGAAGTTCGAGCCGTTCGCGGTCGAACTTGATTTGGTTGAGCTCCAGGTCTTTAAAATTCTGCCGCGCAATCAGGAATTTGATCTGACCCTCTGAGGCCGCAAGCAAGGTGCGTTGTTGGTTCAGCCTTTGTTCGCGGGCCTGGTCTTCGATGCGCATCGAATCGAGCACATTGAGGTAATCGCGGTAATACTCAAAGGCTTTTTCAAAATCGTAGAGTTCGTGGTAAAGGTCGGCGGCGGTACGGTAAGCCTCAGCGAGCACAGCTTGTTGCTTGGTGTCGCTGGCATATTGGATGGCGGTTTGGTTGTGTGAGAGCGCGTTGTAGAGGTCGTTGCTGCTAAAATAGACCCCCGCCATGAGGTGTTCGAGGTTGGCAAGCGCCGCATAATCTTTCCTTGCTGCGAGCAGGTTGCGGGCTTTCAAAAGGTATTCGATGCCCCGTTTGGATTCACCCGTATTGTGCAGTGCGATGCCCATATTGGCCCACAACACTTCGGGGTAATCACAGGGGATGTAGGCGCACTGGAGTTCGGCTTTTTGGAAAAATTCGAGCGCTTTCTTGTAATCCTGTAGCGCCGCATATTGTCTGCCGAGGTTGTTGTAGAGCAATGATTGTTCCTGCGTGGTGCCGGCCTTCTCGATGATGTCCTGCAACAAGAGATAGAAATAAAGGCTTTTGCCCGGATCGTTGTTTTGGTCGTATGCCTGGGCGCGTTTTTGATAAATCTGCACCAGGCGTGGGTTGTTTCCCTCCGCTTTGTATTTGACTACCAGTTCTTTATACAGGATTTCCGCGCTGTCAAAACGCATGTCGTAAAGACAAGCGTCGGCGGCTTTTTCGCGGGTTTCATAGTCTTGGGGCCGCAAAGCAAGCACTTCGCGATAATAGCGGTGGGCGGGGGCGTAAAGTTTTTCGCCAAAAAAAAGGTCTCCGATGGCAGTCTTCACGGCGAGTTGTGCAGGCCTGTTGCCAGAATTTTCGAGTTTTGCTTCCGCTTCCAGAAAATGCTGGAGGGCCTCCTCCGTGCGCCCTATCCGGGAATAAGTTTCGCCCAAAAGGATGGATGCACGGACGATGCCGCCATCATAACGGAGCGTCCGGGCCGTGGCGAGACTACGTTGGGCGAGTTCTTCACATTCGGAATCGCTGTCAGATCGTCTTGCCCGATCCAGCATTTCATCCACTTCCACGTTGCTGCGCTCGATGTTGTCGAGGGCCTGGGCTTGCAAGCAACTGAAAGCCAAAAAGATAAAAATGAACGTGAGGGAAAGTCGCACGGTGTTGGAGTGAAATGGCGACGCGAAGTAAGTGTTTTTTTTGGGACTTTTGATAATAGGCATTGGCTGCTGGACTACGCAGGCACAATAAAATACATATCAACCATCCCTTTGTTGTGCACCTCTTTTTTTCCCCGGTGAATGGATGGAAAAAGGTGTTTGACGGCTTCAGCAGTGGCTGCAGAGATGTTGACGCGGCCTGGTTCGCCATGTTCTTCAAGACGGGCAGCGAGGTTCACTGCATCGCCCCAAATGTCGTAGGCGAATTTGTTTTTGCCAATTACACCTGCCATGACGGGACCCGTGTGAATGCCAATTCGCATTTCATTGAGTTGCGTTTCGGGGTGTGTTTGCTTGCGTTTCTGGAGCCAAGCTGACATTTCCAGCGCGGCGCGCACCGCATCAATTGCGTGACTTTCATTTGGCAAGGGCAAGCCACCTGCACACATGTAGGCATCTCCGATGGTTTTGATTTTTTCCAGGCCGTGGCGTTCGCAGATTTCATCGAAAGCCAAAAAGCATTCATTCAGTTCATCAATCAATTGCTCCGGGCTGAGTGTTTCCGAGAGCCGTGTGAAATTGACAAAATCGCTGAAAAAAATTGTGGCCGATTTGTAGAGCCGGGGTTTTGCTTGGCCGTTGGCCTTTAGCTCGGCGGCGATTTCTTCTGGTAGTATATTAAGCAAGAGTTCATCACTCTTCCGATGTGCCTCTTGAATCTCAATGTTTTGGATTTGAATTTTGCGGTTTTGACTTTCTAAGCGCTGCTTTGAGCGGCGTGCCAACCACCATGCCATGCCCACCATTGCTAGGATGAGAAACAAGGAACCAAGTATATAAGCAAATCGGCGAAAGTCGCCGTCTTGCATTTTGCGAAAAGTTTGCTCGCGTTTAATGCGCTCTAATTCCTGAGCTCGGATGGTGCTATCTGCCTGGTTTTGTGAACGCTCGATTTGTTCTTTCTCCCTGAGTTCTACAATGAGGCGCCCTTGTTTTTCTGCATTCAATTGTTGATCAGCGAGCCGGAGGCGTTGGCGGGCTTCAAGGGCTTGCAAGGTTTGTTCCCGGAGTTTGGCTTGATCGGCGTCTTGCTGGGCTTCGAGCAAGCGTACTTCGTCTTCTTTTCGGCGGGATTCGAGTTCGAGGTTTTTACTCATAAGTTCGAGTCGTTCGCGGTCGAACTTTATTTGGTTTATTTCGAGGTCTTTAAAATTCTGACGCGCTATCATGAATTTGATCTGACCCTCAGAAGCGGCGAGCAGGGTGCGTTGTTGATTCAGCCGTTGTTCGCGGGCTTGTTCTTTGCTGCGCTTCGAATCGAGCACATCGAGGTAATTGCGATAAAATTCAAAAGCTTTTTCAAAATTGAACAGTTCATGGTAAAGGTCGGCAGCGGTGCGATAGGCATTGGCGAGCACATCGTCCTGCATGGTTGAAGTAGCATATTGAATGGCCGCCTCATTGTGCGAAAGGGCGTTGAATAAATCATTTGTACTGAAAAAGACACCTGTAATAAGGTGTTCAAGGTTGGCAAGCGCGGCATAGTCTTTTCGTGCGGTAAGCAAACTTCGTGCTTTCATTAGGTACTCCATGCCCTGTTCAGAATTACCCGTGTTGTGTAACGCGATACCCAGGTTAGCCCATAGTACTTCTGGATAATCGCAAGGGACATAGGCGCACTGTAGTTCGGCTTTTCTCAAATATAAGAGGGCCTTGGTGAAATCGCGCATTGCAGCATATTGCCTGCCAAGGTTGTTGTAAAGCAGTGATTGCTCTTGTGGGGTTCCCGCCTTTTCGATAATATCCTGTAATGAAAGATAGTAAAAGAGGCTTTTTTCAGGAAAGCCGTTTTGGTCATAGGCCTGGGCGATTTTTTGGTAAATCCGCACTAAATGCGAGTTGTTGCCTTCTTTCCTATATTTGATAATGAGATCTTTATACAGAATTTCTGCACTGTCAAAACGCATATCGAAGAGAAGCGCATCAGCAGTTTTTTCACTTGTCCTGGGATCTTGGGGTTGTAATGCCAATGCTGCCCTATAATAGCGTTGCGCAGTGGGATATAGTTTTTCTTTAAAGAAAAGGTCGCCAATAGCGATTTTTGTAAAATGCAGGTCAGAGAGCTTGCGCGAATCTTCGAGTTTGGATTCTGCTTCAAGGTAAAATTGGAGCGCTTCTTCGATGCGTTCGGTTCGAGCGAGAATTTCACCTAAAAAGAGGGAAGATCGTATGAAACCGCCATCATAGCGAAGATCCCGTGCTATAGCGAGGCTACGGCGGGCGAGTTCTTCACGCTCGGAATCGCTAGCTGAATTTTTGCTTGCTCAAAATATGATCCACCTCCATTGTACGCTGCTCAAGGTCGTCGAGCGTTTGGGCTTGCAAGCAACTGAAAGCCAAAAAGATAAAAATGTACGTGAGGGAAATTCGCACGGTGTTGGAGTAGATTGGCGAGGCGAAGAACGGGGAAAAATGTCCAATGTCCAACAAGGAATTTCCAAGGGAATGTCCAATGTCCAAGTACAGCGCTTATTTGGACATTGGACATTCCTTGTTGGATATTGGACATTATTTTCCTTTCCAAATCTTCAAACCCAGCGATTCCAACGCCATTTCCCACAGCACTTCATAAGGGATGATCTCAATCTCATGGGCTTGGTTGGCCGATTCGAGTGGTACGGTTTGGAGTTGCTTGAAGAGGCGTTCGGTTTTACGTGTGGAGGCCTCTCGGTGGAAATTGGCCTGCGGAATTTGCAGCAGCATTTTGATAAAACAGTTGCTGCGGAAGGTGGTATCGTCTTTCAGATAACGGCTGCAATATTTCTCGATAGCCTCGATTCGGTCGGACGATTTTTCGTAGTCTTTTTCTGCAATGGCATACAGGATTTGAACAATGAGTACACTGATGTTCATGCCACGCTTGTCTTTGGAGTACAAGGTGATTTCATTAATGAACTTGCTCATTTTGAACTTCTTAGATCGCTCGCTCAACACCGATTCGGGTATTTTTCCGACCTTAATGAGGTAGAAGACATAGGCCTGGAAAATGCGCCACATCTCCACCACCTGCACTTGCTTTTCCTCAAAACGCGGGTAGTTCACCACCTTTTCGTAGAGGTGATAGGCTTCTTCCCAGTGACCCGTGCGGGCGGCGAGCAGGAAGAAAAGTTCTTGCAATTTGAACCAGTTAAAGGAGCCTTCCTCGAAGAAATATTCGCAGCGTTCGATGGCTCTTTGGCCTTTTTCGAACTCGCCTAATTGGAGGTAGCATACGATCAGGTTGTAATAAAACACCTGAAGCGGCAGCCCGCTGTCGTAGTCCTTTTTGTCAAAAAACGCGATGGCATCTTCGCAGATTTTGACTGTTTTCACATAATCATTCTCACTGTTGTAAATCAGCAGATGCACCATGCGCCCAAACAGGTGCAGTTTGAACGAGGTGCAAACCGACATAAAAGGCTTCAATTCTGCATAAAATTCCTCGGCCTGCTGCGTCACCTCGGCTTTGGTGGATTTACTGTTGGTATACTGCGCCATCAGTTCGGAGTAAAAAACTCCGCCTTGCTCTCCATTTGCCAGATTTTCTCATACTCGAGGTACTGCTTTTTTATCTCCTCGTATTTCCCGATATCGCCGTCCACAGTGCTGTATTGAAGGCGCAGCACGCGCAAAATGTCGAGCGTAAGCTCGGTAAATTCGAAATGTTTGGCATGGCGAAGCAGGCGTTCAAGCAGGTCAATGCCAGTGATTTTGGCATTGCGGATGAGCAAGGTCATCGCCGCCGACCACTTTTTGTAGCATTCAAAAAATGCTTTTTGCCGGTTTGTGAAGTTGGATTCTTTGAAATCGAGCAGGAAAATTGCGTCGAGCAGACGTTCTTTAAGTTTGTTTTTCAAACTCGTTAAGTTTCCGTCGTTGCCCTCTTTGAAGAGGTCTTTTGCATCCTCGTCCGACATCACCTTTTTATCCAAAAGTGCATCGAAGAGGCGCTCCATTTTGGAGTCTGGCTCGATGATAAATTTTAAAATCCCGCTTCCCTTCAGCTTGGTCTTGTTGACCAATCCCACGAGTTCTACTAGGTCGCGCATTTGCCGATTGGTTTGATTATCAATGATTTTGACACAAAGCAGTAGCCTGTGCTGTAGTGTTTGTCAGCATCAGAAAACTAATTGGGTCAATTAACCCGGATCGGATGGGAATGGAAAAGTAGAAGAAGAAGAAAACGGCATCTAAAAAGTTGCTCTGTTCCGTTTCAACGTGCTACCGAGGCAGGATTATTAGGCGATTAATTTTGCCTAGATTAAAGAGAATGGCTCAAAGGTAAAATAATTTAATAATGTGCTACTAAATTTATGCCATACTCCTGCATTGGTCTTTAATCTTACACAATCTTCAAGGGTTCAAAGGCCCTCCCCAATACTTTTCCCGCATCAGCACCCAGCCAGTTTCCCAATAAACTGGAATACACCTGCCGAAAATCAACCTGAAATTTCAGGTCGCCCTGATCCAAATCTGTGAGATTGGGCATCGCATTAAGCAGGCCTTTTTGGCGCAGGCTGCCCCCGAAAAACATCATGTTGTTTGCCGTGCCATGGTCGGTACCGCCTGAGGCATTTTGCGACACGCGGCGGCCAAATTCGGAAAAGGTCGCCACCAGTACATCGTTCCATTTTCCATTGGATTTCAGGTCATTAGAAAAGACCGAGAGTGCGTCGTTAAGTTCCTGAAAGAGCCGTTTTTGTTGCGCTAGCTGGTTGACGTGGGTGTCAAAACTGCCTAGTGAAACGTAATACACGGCTGTATCTGTGTCCGCTAAAATTAGAGAGGCAATGGTTTTTAAATCTTTGCCCAAGCCCGTGCTCGGATAGTTTGCCGTAGTTGATTTTCGGCGGCTTTGCTCAAACAGGTAATTGGCTGAGGAAAGTGTTTCGGCCATCGTTTTGTACAAATAATCTACGGGCGCATCGTCGTTGAGCACCTGGCCTTTGGCGGCTGAATATTCGGCAAGGAAAGGGCTGCGTGTACTTTCGTAAAGCCGTTTGGCATCTTGCAATGCCAATCCCTTCGCGTTTTCGCCCTTCAAAACAAGACTCAAGGTGTCGTCAAATTCGAGCGCAGCCGAGGGCCGTCCGGCGCAATGCGCATCAAGGTACCGACCAAGCCAGCCCGTTTGCCAATACTCGTCGGCAGGACTTGCGGAATGCCAAATGTCCATACTTCGGAAGTGCGAGCGATCAGGATTCGGGTAGCCCACGCTGTTGAGCACGGACATTTGTCCGCTGTCCCAGAGGCTTTTTAGTCCGACAAGGGTAGGGTGGAGGCCTGCCTCATCTGTAAGTGTGAGCGCGGTTTCGCGTTTGATGCCAAGGCGGGATCGCTCGCGATAGTACACGTCGTTGCGTGTTGGGATAATCGTGTTCAACCCGTCGTTGCCGCCGCTTAATTGAATGATAACAAGGTTGCGGCCTTTGACAGGCAAAGCGCCAGGGGATTGGAGGGCGTGCAAGAATTTTGGCAACAGCAATGAGGCTGTTGCAAGCGAACCGGTTTTGAGGAAATCTCTGCGTTTGATAAGCATGCGTTTGTTATTTGGGGCCCCCCCGGCCGCCACCAAACCCCCTTAACCCCATCCCCAAAAGAATTAAGTGTTTCAACAACTAAATTTACTACACCGTGTTTTACCCTTTTATTTTTTACCAATTCAAACTTTCACAATATCATGGCATCTACAACTTGGAATCTTGACACAGCACACTCAGAAGTAACATTCAAGGTCAAACACCTGGTTATTTCTACTGTTTCTGGCAATTTCAAAAACTTTTCTTCTGCTGTTAGCACTGAAGGCGACGATTTTTCAACGGCCAAAATCAGCTTCGAGCTCGAAACTGGCTCGCTCGACACGGGTAGCGACATGCGCAACGATCACTTGCGTGGCGACGACTTTTTCAATGCCGAGGCTTTCCCTAAAATCCTTTTTACTGCTACTGCTATTCGTCCTGTTAATGGGGCCGAACATGAAGTTGACGGGCAGTTGACCATCCGCGACGTGACCAAACCGATTACATTCAAAGTCGAGTTTGGCGGAATTGCCAAAGACCCTTATGGACAAGTCAAAGCAGGTTTTGAGGTCGAAGGCAAAATCAAACGCAGCGAGTTCGGACTTTCCTGGAATGCACTGACCGAAGCCGGAGGCGCCGTTGTTTCTGACGAGGTTAAAATTCAGGCTAACGTGCAGTATATCAAGCAATAGGGGATTTGGTTAATTGGGGATTTGGTTATTTGGGGATTTGGTTATTTGGTTATTTGTTGGCCAGAACTTGGTATCTGTGTCAACCGTCAAATCGAATACCAAGCTTTGGCCAACAAATAACCAAATCCCCAATTAACCAAATCCTCAACAAACCTGATATTCCGGGGTAGCCATCAATTGCACCATTGCTGTTTGCACCAGTGCAGAACGGCTACTATGGTCGGTGTTTTTTTGCAACACTTCTAGGGGATAGGTTTTTCACAGGAACCGCCCAAAGGAATTCGGCTAATTTTCCAATCAATTCATTGTCAGGTGTTTTGGCGAATAAATCTATCGAGGGTTGCCAATCCATTATGGCTGAAAGGCGACGCATTTGACCTTTGGCAGCCTCGCCCATCTGTTGGTCGTCGTCGGTTTTTCCGCGGACATCGAGGTCTTGATTGGAGTACAGCAATTGCGGGATACGAAGGCGCAACATGAGCGAACTGCTGTCAATCCAGTTGCGACCGCCGGGCCAACCCGCTACGTTGGGCGGATAAAAAAGAATTTGACCAAGGGCTTTTTGCAGCACGAGTTGGCTTTCAGGGTCGGCGAGTTCCAGCGGAATTGCGCGGCGAATGCCCACCCAAAGTTCGACGGGCGATTTGATTTTCGAGCCTACATTTTCCGGCGCGTAAAACCAATCCGAGCGCACGATATCCTCCAGTAAACGCATGATTTTGTAACCCGAATCAAAGAATCGATCGCCGAGCCAGATGATGCGTTCTTCCGGCACAAGGGTTTCATTTACCAGAAATTTGTACAGTTTTCGGGCTATGAATCGCGCAGTTTCGCGTTTTTCCAACAAAATATCGAGTAGTTCGTCGCCGTCGAAATTGCCTGTTTTTCCCAATACTGTTTTGCTGCCCGTATCGTGGTCGCGTTGTCGAAATACAAACTCGCCATCGAGGCGGTGACTCCAGCCTGTGAACGCCCGGGCGGCTTCTTTCACGTCGTTTTCTGTGTAATTGCCGCGCCCAAGGGTGAAGAGTTCCATGACCTCACGGGCAAAGTTTTCGTTGGGGTGTTGCTTTTTGTTTTGCTGGTTATTGAGGAATGAAATCATGGCGCCGGACTTAGAAACGCCGCGTAACAGATCCGCGAAATTGCCCAGTGCGTGTTCGCGCAGCACGGTCAATAATTGTTGCTGGTACAGAATGTTGATGTTTCGGCTGGCGAAGTGCCCGTGCCAAAAAAATGCCATTTTTTCCCGCAATTGCGCTTTAGAATGCGTCATTTCTTCCAGCCACAAGAGGTTCAGGTTTTGCAAATCCTCCCGGCTTTGCTTGCGTATCTGGCGTTTTTGCTCTTTGTCGAGGTCACGCTTTTCCATTTTACCGAGTTCGCCCACGCCCATCAACAGGCCTTTTATCGTGCCATCTGCCACATCAAAATGTTGGGGTGCTGGCAAGGATTCATCCCGAAGTTTTGGCCACCAGGTTTCAGGGGGCAATGCGGACCAATTTTCCCAGCTTTTGGTGCGCGGCCCGAATCCCATGCGCCAGAGGAGATGCTTTAAACTCATGTTTATTTGTTGAATCGGTGATTGGTGAATTGGTGATTTGAGTGCCAAACGCCTGGGTTTCCTGTTTGCTGAAAAACTAATTCAGTTGGCGGCTAATAGACGAATCTTTAGGAATAACGTTTAAGCCTTAACGCAATTTTAAAGACAGTGTACCTTTGGCGCATCCCCAGATCTCCGAATTCCCAGATCACCATATAATCAAATCAACAAATACACATGAAAAACATAGCCATCCTTACCGGCGGTGATTCCGAAGAGCGTGTCATCTCCCTTAAAAGCGGACAAGTCGTGCACGACCACTTGCCGAAAGACCGTTATCGCTGCTTCCTAATTGATATTCAAAAAGCCGATTGGCGCGACCTTGGTACTGGTACTCAGGTAGACAAAAATGATTTTTCACTAACGGTGAATGGCGAAAAAATCCGCTTCGACTGTGCTTTTGCGGCCCTCCACGGCACACCGCTCGAAGACGGCAAAATGCAGGGCTACCTCGAAATGCTCGGTATACCATACACTTGCTGCGACGGTTATGTGAGCGCGCTCACGATGAACAAACACAACACCAAAATGCAAATGGCGCAGTATGGTAATAGAATCCCGATGGCTAAGTCCGTACTCTTACACCGAGCCGAAAAGATTGATAATGAGCAGTTTGCGGAGCTTGGATTGCCGCTTTTTGTCAAACCCAATACGCATGGTTCCAGTTTCGGGGTAACCAAGGTGAAGACAATGGAGGCCCTTATCCCTGCCATCGAAGAGGCGTTTCGGTTTGACAAAGAAGTAGTGGTGGAAAGTTTTTTGCCCGGTCGGGAATTTTCTAATGGCGCCCTGCGTGTGAACGGCGATGTCGTGGTATTGCCTGTAACCGAAATTATTCCAGACGACGAGTTTTTTACCTACGCCGCCAAGTATGAGGGCCGTTCAAAAGAAGTCACGCCTGCTGAAATCTCCGATACCCTCACCTTACAATGCCAGGTTCAATCGCGTTTCCTTTATAATGCCCTGCAATGTAAGGGTGTGGTGCGTTTTGACTACATTTTGGTAGGTGACACCTTCCATTTTTTGGAAGCAAATACGATTCCGGGTATTTCGCCCGCGAGTATTGTGCCGCAACAAGCGGTGGCTTATGGCTGGGATTTGGGGGAGTTTTTTGCGTTGTTGATTGAGGAGGCGGGTTCAAGTTACAAGTAAGAAGTTTCAAGTGACAAGTTTCAAGTGACAAGTTTCAAGTTCCGAACTTGCCACTTGAAACTTGCTACTTGTCACTTCAATAACTTTAGCAAATACTCCCCGTAGCCACTTTTCAAGTATTTGTGGCCAAGACTTTCCAGGCCTTCGTCGTCAATGAAGCCCATTTCCCAGGCAATTTCTTCGATACAGCCGATCTTCAATCCCTGGCGGTCTTCAATGGCCTGTACGAATTGTCCGGCTTGCATCAATGACTCGTGTGTGCCTGTGTCGAGCCAAGCGTAACCACGGCCCATTACGCGGACTTCCAAGCGGCCCTGAGTGAGGTAGTAGCGGTTCACATCGGTGATCTCGTATTCTCCACGCGGGCTAGGTTTGAGGTTTTTGGCGATTTCAACGACTTGATTGTCATAGAAATAAAGCCCTGGCACGGCGAAATGACTTTTTGGCTGGGCAGGCTTTTCCTCGATGCTGATGGCCTTTAGATTTTTGTCAAATTCCACCACGCCGTAGCGCTCCGGGTCGGCCACCTGATAGGCGAAAATGATACCGCCGGAAGGGTCTGCACAGGAACGAAGCATCTCGCCCAAGCCTGCTCCATAAAAAATATTGTCACCCAAAATCAGCGAAGCCGGGTCTTTCCCAATAAATGGTGCGCCGAGTACAAAAGCCTGGGCGAGGCCATTGGGTTCGTGCTGTTCGACATAGGAAAAGTTCATGCCCAGTTCACTGCCGTCGCCAAAAAGTTGGCGGAATTTGGGCAGGTCGTAGGGTGTGGAAATGATGAGTACGTCGCGGATTCCAGCCAGCATAAGTGTGCTGAGCGGGTAATAAATCATCGGCTTGTCGTACACCGGCATGAGTTGTTTGCTCACAGCCAGCGTGAGGGGGTATAAACGCGTGCCGAGGCCGCCAGCGAGGATGATGCCTTTCATGGGTGAGTGATGGTGGAAGATTTGGAAGGACGAAGGTACTGAAGGGCTTTTGGCGGATGCAAGTATCTCGCCAATTTGCCTGACCAGTGGGCTAAAAGCATTTATATTATATCGCTAAGCAACCATTTTGCCATAACCTAAGTCGTAATTTAAAATTATTTTCCATGAAAAACAATTCCTATCTTTTACTGCTTTTTATTCCATGCTTTGCATTTGCCCAAGCCCGGCACGACCTCAAAGTTGATCTGTTTCAAGGGTTTCTGCGCACAGCCAATTTTTCCTACGAAGCTACTCCAAGTAAAAATTTTGGAGTTGAATTGGGTTTTGGATACGAATGGGGGAAGATTGGGTTTTTTCACCGGGGCATCTCCTATTGAAGGTGATTATCGGTCCTACAGCCAAAATGTTGGGCATGTTTCTATTATGGGCAAACACTATCCTTCCAAACGCGCTAATGGCGACCGCTGGTTTTATGGTGGTTATTTCAACCAAAAATTTGAGATAAATCAGGACCCTGATTATGCGATTGAATATGAAAACTTATTCGGCCGTGAACCCCAAAACAAACAAAACCTATGGAGTGGATTGGGGGCTACCGCAGGGTTCAAGAAGGTTTACCGAAGTAGATTGATCATTGAACTGGGCTTTTCCACCGAATTTAATGTTGCTGCTGTGTTGGCTTCTAAAGATGAACGAACCTTTGATTTTGGAGGTAGCATCCAAGTGAAAGTGGGCTACCGAATTTCAGCTCCGAAAGGAGAAAAAAGCCTCGATAAATAAGAAAATTCACGAAATCCGGCTCCACACCCTCGCATCCTTCCCCTCAGAAGCCAAATGCTGTCGCAAACGCAAGTGCTCTGGCATCGCCAGCCCCGGGTCTTTTTCCAGAATCTGGGCCGCAATCTCGCGGGCAACAGCAAGTATTTGACCATCACGCGCAAGGTCCGCGAGCAAGAACCGGAGCATCCCGCTTTGCTGCGTGCCTTCTATGTTGCCGGGGCCGCGCAACCGCAGGTCGGTTTCGGCGATGATAAATCCATCGGTGGTTTGCACCATGGTTTGAATGCGTTCACGGCCTTCGTGGCTGAGTTTATGGCCTGTCATCAGGATGCAATAACTTTGGTCAGCGCCGCGCCCGACGCGCCCCCGCAACTGGTGTAGTTGTGATAGCCCAAACCGCTCGGAATTTTCAATGACCATTACTGAGGCATTCGGCACGTTCACACCCACTTCTATGACCGTGGTGGCAACCATGATCTGGGTTTCTTTTTTGACAAAACGCTGCATCTCAAAATCCTTGTCGCTGGCTTTCATTTTGCCGTGGACGATGGAAATCTGGTATTCCGGTGCTGGAAAATCGCGACTAAGTGCCTCAAAACCAGACATCAGGTTTTGCAAATCCATCGTCTCCGTTTCCTCAATCATCGGGTAAACTACATACACCTGGCGGCCTTTGGCAATCTCGTCGCGCATAAATCCCTGCACACGCAATCGGTGATGCTCGGTTTTGTGCATGGTGGTAATAGGCTTGCGGCCGGGCGGCAATTCGTCAATCACGGAAATGTCCAAATCGCCGTAAAGCGTCATGGCCAAGGTGCGCGGAATCGGCGTGGCCGTCATCACCAAAACGTGCGGTGGACCGCCGGGGTTTTTTGCCCATAACTTGGATCGCTGCTCCACTCCAAAGCGATGTTGCTCGTCTATCACGCTGATGCCCAGACTTTTGAACTGCACCCAATCTTCGATGAGGGCGTGGGTGCCGAGGACGATGTGCATTTCTCCCGAGGCGAGTTGCGCCAAAATAGCCTCGCGTTTTTTGCCTTTCACGGATCCGCTGAGGTAGCCGACGTTCACGCCTAAGTCACCCACAAGTGTGGTGATGCCCTCGAAATGTTGTTGCGCCAAAATCTCGGTCGGGGCCATCATGCAGGCTTGGTGCCCGTTGTCCAAAGCCATCAGCATTGTCATCAGCGCGACTACAGTTTTACCGGAACCGACATCGCCTTGAACGAGGCGGTTCATGTGTTTACCGGAGGCGACATCTGCGCGAATTTCTTTCAATACCCGTTTTTGTGCGCCAGTAAGTTCGAAGGCCAATTTTTCCTGATAAAACTGGTTGAAATAATCGCCGATTTTGGAAAAAACAAAGCCCCGCATCGTGTCTTTTCGCCGGGTGCGGACTTGCAAAAGGCGAAGTTGGAGGAAGAACAATTCCTCGAATTTGAGTCGTCGTGTGGCGGCGTCGAGATCAGTTTGGGTTTCAGGAAAATGAATGTTGTTGAGCGCCTGCCAACGCGGCATGAGCTTGAATTGCGTTCCTAAATAATCGGGCAAAGTCTCGGGTAAATCCGAGGCAGACAAACCATCCAATAAGGTTCGGATGAGTTTGCGCAATCCCTTGGCATCCAGACCTTTTTGCGTCAGTTTGTCGGTGGTGGGGTAGACGGGATCGAAGTTTTTGGCCGGCCCAGCAGCAAGGGCGGTAGCCACCTCCTCCATCTCGGGATGTGGGATGTTGAACTTCCCATTAAACTCGCTGACCCGTCCAAACACAATGTACTCCTTGCCAACTACGAGGCTTTTTTCGAGCCATTGAACGCTCCTGAACCACACCATTTCCATGATGCCCGTTTCGTCGCGCAGGGTTCCGACAAGGCGTTTGGCTTTGCCTTCCCCAAGTGTTTCGAGGCGACGGAGGGTGCCACGGAGTTGCACGGTTTCGCCCTCGTTGTGTACGTCGCGGATACTATGAAACTTGGTGCGGTCAATGTATCGAAACGGGAAATGGAACAACAGATCGCGGCAAGTGAAGATGCCCAACTCGGTTTTGAGCGTGTCGGCGCGCTGGGGGCCTACGCCTTTGAGGAATTCGATGTTGGAGTCGAGGTTGGGCAAGGGATTGGGACGATTGTTCCGATTTCTTGATTAAGACGATTGGCAAAATGATCTGACATCTCCGAAGGAGGAGGAGGTGTCAGATCGTTTTACTCATTGAAAATACTGTTTAAGTCGCTCATTATGAAGTAAATACAACAGAAAACCATCCAATGCCAAAACCAACCAATAGCCTGATCTACCAGGCTCAGTAATGATGGAAACGATGAAGATGGCTAACAATCCCCAACCCAAAACAATGGCTCCAGTCCTAGCCCATTGTTTGCGGAAAAGCAGCCCGACACCAAACAAAAACCCAAAAAACGGTGCGATTTTGATATTCCCAGTGGCTTCTACAAACCAGGTTTTAAAGTACATCGGGAAAAACATCGTGATGCCGAATAGGAGTAAAACGCAAAGAACGACTTCCAAAAAGCCTGTGGATGAAACGGAGATGGTTCGTGTCATAATAGTAGAGTTTTTAGATTCAGGTGTGCAAAAGTAAAATAGTTTGTTTTAAAAACCGAATTTACGTTGCTTTCGCAACAACAAATGGAACACGGATGGAACGGATAAAACGGATTCCCGCAGATATCATCCGGGAATCCGTTTTGATCCGTTCCATTCGTGTTCCATTTAACGCCACGCATGACTCCGGCATAGCATTCAACTCACAATTGCTCCCCCTCATTTTCACTTTTGACCAAAATTAGCAAAATGCATTTTTGTTTATCTTTTTAAACGTAAACATTAAACAGAATGAATTTCATCGTGTTAGGCGCACCACAATTTCAAACCAATCTTTTCTAACAATCTAACCTGTCTTACACATGAATCGGTTTACCTTGACTATGTTGGCATTGCTGCTCACGGCAGTTTCAGCCTTCTCCCAAATGGCCCGAGTCCAGATCATTCACAACGCGCCCGACCCAACAGTGGACGTGTATGTGAACGGTTTACTCGCGCTCGACGATCTCGCTTTCCGTACAGCCACTCCATTTCTGGACTTGCCTGCGGGATTGCCACTTTCTATCGCAATAGCACCTTCTACCAGCACTTCGGTAGTAGATGCGATTGCGACCTTCGATGCAACCTTTGCTGATGGCGAAACCTATGTGGTTACAGCCTCTGGCATCGTGGGCGATCCAACCACGCCCTTCACACTTATCACAGATGCTGCGGCCCGTGAGGTGGCCATTGATGGAGCGAACAATGTGAATCTCTCCGTTCTCCATGGCTCACCCGATGCTCCTGCGGTGGATGTGGTGGTGCGTACAGGAGGAAAAATCGTATCGAATGCGTCTTATGGCGAATTCACCCCGTACCTCAGTGTACCCGCGGCCGAGTATTACCTCGACGTAAAACCTGCTGGTTCGGCAGCCATTGTTGCTACATATCGCGCCGATCTTTCTGGTTTGGGTGGTCAGGCGATCAAGGTACTGGCAAGTGGCCTGCTGACGGGCATTCCATCTTTTGGGCTGTATGCAGTTTTGAATGACGGAACTGTCGTTGAACTTCCCCTTGCGCCGGTGGCTCGGGTTCAAGTCTTGCACAACAGCCCATCGCCCACGGTGGATGTGTATGCCAACGCTGATTTGTTGATTGATGATTTCGTGTACCGTACCGCTACACCTTTCATTTTTGTTCCGGCGGGTGTGGACATCACGCTCGGAGTTGCACCCGACAACAGCGCTTCTGCTGCGGATGCCATTGCGACGTTTGATGTAAATCTCGAAAATGGCAAAACCTACATCGTGACCGCTTCGGGCATCGTTGGCGACCCAACTACACCTTTTGGCTTGAATATCAACGCTGCCGGACAAGAAGCCGCTACTGATACCAACAACGTGGACATTGCGATACTGCACGGTGCTACCGACGCTCCTGCCGTGGACGTAGACGCCGTATTTTTGGCCAATAATGTTATCGCAAACCTCGCATACGGTGAATTCACAGGCTACCTCGGCCTTGCACCAACCAAATATGACTTCGCAGTCCGCGCTGCGGGCGACCCCAACGTGGTGGCTTCTTACCGGGCTGATTTAAGCGGCTTGAAAGGGGGAGCGGCTTATGTGTTTGCCAGTGGCCTACTGGGCGACACCCCTGCTTTTGGCTTGTTTGCTGCATTGCCGAATGGCGACGTTTTGGAACTCCCACTCACGCCAACGGCGCGTTTGCAGGTGATCCATAATTCACCAGACCCAACGGTAGACGTTTATGCGGGCAATACCCTTTTGCTCGACAATTTTGCCTTCCGCACGGCTACCCCATTTATTGACGTACCAGCCGATCGAGATATTACGCTTGGTGTTGCAGGAGAGAATAGCGCCTCGGCCACGGATGCGATTGCAACCTTTGATGTAAACCTGACTACTGGTGGAACCTTCGCCGTGACTGCTTCTGGTATCGTCGGCAACCCAACCACGCCATTTACCCTGGTGGTGGACGGCAATGCCCGCGAAGCCGCGCTCAGCCCTGCGCAGGTAGATTTCAATGTGTTGCACGGCTCAACCGACGCACCTGCTGTCGACATTGCCGTGGTCGGTTTGGGCACGGTTATCAGCGATCTTGCCTACCCGGATTTCACGCCATATCTCAGTGTGGATCCGGCTGTTTATCAAGTGCAAGTGATTCCTTCAGGAAGTGGAAACGTACTGGCAACCTACGTGGCTGACCTGAGCGGCTTGACCGGTGGTGCTGCCCGTGTGTTCGCCAGCGGATTGCTCGGTGGCACGCCATCATTTGGCTTGTTCGCAGCTTTGGCGAATGGTACCGTGATAGAACTTCCCTTGGCTCCGCCGCCCACTTTTGCTCGGGTACAAGTTATCCACAACAGCCCATCGCCCACGGTGGACGTGTATGCCAATGATGATTTATTAATTGACAACTTTGTGTACCGTACGGCAACCCCATTTATAGACGTGCCTGCGGGTGTGGATATCACCCTGGGGATTGCACCTGAAAACAGCGCTTCGGCGGCGGATGCGATCGCAACGTTCGACGTGAATCTCGAAACTGGCAAAACTTATATCGTGACGGCTTCGGGTATTGTGGGTGACCCGACAACGCCGTTTACTTTGATTATCAATGACGATGGTCAAGAAACTGCTGCTATTGCAGGAAACGTAGATATTGCTGTGCTGCACGGTGCTACCAACGCACCAGCAGTGGACGTGGATGCCGTTTTTGTGGCCAACAATGTTGTTTCAAATCTCGCTTACGGAGAATTCACAGGCTATCTCGGACTTGCTCCTGACAAATACGACCTGGCAGTCCGCGCTGCGGGCAACTCCAACGTGGTGGCCTCTTATCGCGCTGATTTGAGCGGTTTGGCGGGTGGCGCAGCGTATGTTTTTGCAAGCGGCTTGCTGGGCGGTTCACCAGCCTTTGGCTTGTTTGCTGCATTGCCCAATGGCACGGTGATTGAACTTCCGCTCACACCGACCTCACGGGTGCAAATTGTACACAACTCCCCCGAACCAACGGTGGATGTTTATGCAGGCAATTCGTTGTTGCTCGACAACTTTGTTTTCCGCACGGCTACCCCGTTTGTAGATATCCCTGCTGACCGTGCCATTTCTATTGGCGTGGCGCTCGGTACGAGCAATTCAGTGGACGATGTGATTGCTACATTCCCGGTCAACTTTTTATCCACCAAAGCCTACACGGTATTCGCAAATGGTGTAGTGGGCAATCCAAGCACACCTTTTGAACTCGCCGTAGCGGATGATGCCCTGGAAATTGCGAATCCCAGTGAGACCGCAGTGAGCGTGTTCCACGGTTCGCCTGACGCTCCGGCTGTGGATGTAGCAGAACGCCTTGCAGGTACCTTGGTGAGCAATTTGGCTTTTGGCGAATTCACGCCGTATCTGAATTTGCCATCTTTGGATTATTTCCTGGACGTAAAACCAGCGGGTTCTGCTCAAATTTTGGCCACCTACAACGCTGATCTCTCGGGGCTTGGTGGGCTTGCCATACGGGTATTTGCCAGCGGGTTCTTGGGCAATACACCAGGATTCGGTTTGTTTGCAGTATTGCCGAATGGTGCCGTGGTTGAACTTCCGCTGACTCCCGTGGCAAGGGTACAGGTAATCCACAACAGCCCAGCGCCTACTGTTGATGTGTATGCGAACGGTGGCTTGTTCATTGACGATTTTGAATTCCGTTCAGCCACTCCATTTATATATGTTCCGGCTGCATTTGAAATCAATTTCGGCATTGCGCCCGGCGCCAGCCAATCGGTTGCCGACACATTGGCTAACTTTCCAGTGACGTTTGAAAATGGCAAAACCTACGTGGTCGTCGCCAGCGGTGTAGTGGGCAATGCAACCACGCCATTTACCTTGATTGTCAACGACCTGGGGCGCGAACGGGCACTTGATGCAAACAAGTTTGAAATTGCAGTACTGCATGGCGCACCGGATGCTCCATCCGTGGATTTGAATAATTATGTGGACGGTTCCACCCTTTTAGGCGGTTTGGAATACGGCGATTTTGTGGATTATGTGCCGTTTGATCCCGCAGAGAATTACTTTGAGTTGGTGCCAAGCAGCAATCCAAACCAAACCGTAGGTATCTGGGGCGGCGATTTTGCAGCTTTGGCAGGGGAAGCATTTGTAGTGTATGCCTCTGGTTTGCTGGCTGATGGCTCCTTTGATTTGTGGGCCACTTTGTCCAATGGTTTCACATTCCCGATTCCGTCGTATGCACGGGTGCAGGTTATACACAACGCTCCGGATCCAACGGTGGATGTTTATTTCTCCAATGCTGGTTTTCCTGATGGGCTGCTTTTACTGGACAATTTTGCATTCCGTCAAGCTATTGGGATGGTATTGTTCCCTGCAAATGACCCATTCAACTTAGTGGTCGCTCCAGAAAACAGCACGTCCATCAACGATGGCATTTACACCTTGCCTGTAGCGGGTTTGGAAACGAGCAAAACCTACATCATCATCGCCAACGGCTTGGTGGGCGGCAACCCAGGGTTTGCCCTGGAAGTAAATGCAAATGGTCGCAGCCGGGCACTCAACCCTGCAAATGCCGAGTTTGCAGCCTTTCATGGTTCGCCAGATGCTCCGGAGGTGGATGTTACACTGTTCAACGGCCCAGTCCTGGTGGACAATTTGGAGTTTGCTGAATTCTCTGATTATCTGAGCGTTCCAGCTACCGATTATGTCATATCGGTTACGCCTGCTAATGACAACAACACCGTGGTGCAAAGCTATTCTGCCCCACTTACAGGTCTGGAAGGCCAGGCGTTTACCGTGTTTGCTTCCGGTTTGCTGAATGGTTCACCAAGCTTCGGCTTGTGGGTCGCGCTGACGGACGGCACGACTTTCCCGCTCCCAGTTTATGTGAGCATCAACGAATTGGATGGCAAACTTGCCTCTCTGAATCTCGCACCAAATCCAGCCACAGACGAGCCTATGGGTGCGCCTGAGTCTGACAGAAAGCGAATCACTTCGCTATGCCGTGCGCGACGTGACGGGCCGGTTGATGTTGGAAGGTGATTTCGGGCTGTTAAGTGCGGGTGAATTTGCCCAACGGGTAGAGGTTGGCCAATTGGCTGCGGGTATGTACCAGTTGGAAATCCGCTCTGATGCAGGCATTCGGACGCAGAAATTTGTTGTTCAGCGTTAGTAACAGTAATTTGTGATGATGGATTCGACGCGCCGGGGCATTGCTCCGGCGCGTTTTTTTGGAGAGGTTTCCGAAATGATGCAGGTTCAAATGCTAAAAAAAACGCTGGTGCAATATTTTTGTCGACACTTGCCTTTTAGTGCGGTTTTAGAACAATCTGCCATCATTCTTTCCAATTTTTCCGTATGAATAAAAACTTTCTTCTCGCTCTGCTCCTTTTTGCGAGCACAATCCTCTCAGCTCAAGAACAAAGCTCCACCGCGTCCATTTTTTTTGAAACGGACAAATCTGAACTCTCCCCGGAAGCCCAAAAAACCCTCGACGCACTTGCTCCAACCCTCCTTCAATCTCCTGATTATCAAGTCAACATCGAGCTTTTACCGACGACCGTGGCACGGAACAGCACAACCTTCGCCTTGCTGCTGACCGCGCCGCATCCGTAAAAAACTACCTAGCTGCCAAGGGCTTGATTGCCGACAAAACATCGGTTCAAAACTGGGGCGAACGAAAAGCCGCTGGCCCCACTGAGCTCGGCAGACAAAAAAGTCGCCGGGTGGATGTGGCGGTCAACGCCTTCTTTTTCAACGACTTCGATGCGTTGCGAGACCGACTTTCGGCCAATACCGAACAGGTTTTGAAAATCCAGTCTGCTCAGGAACAGCGGGTCACTGCCGCCCAAGGCACGCTTGTAATCATACCTGCCAATGCCTTCGTTTTCGAAGATGGCACTGCCCCTTCCGGTGAAGTGGACCTATTGGTGCAAGAGGCTTACGACCCATCGGATTTTGTGTTGCATAATCTCACGACCATGAGTGATGGGCGCATTTTGCAGACAGGCGGCATGGTGAGCATTACAGCCCAATCAGGCGGTCGCGAACTTAAATTGGCTGAAGGTGCGGCGCTCACGGTTTCTATTCCAAACGGCGGCAATTTCGATCCCAGCATGGAATTGTTTGACGCCCAGCCCATTGCAAATGGCGGCGTAGACTGGAAGCCCGCTGGGCAAAAATTCCGCAAAACCTTGCGCCCCAGTCGCGTGGAACTCAGTATTAACCCGGAGTTGGGCAAACGCATTGCGGCCCTTAAAGTCCCGGAATATCCCAAACCTGCATTACCCGCATTTGTGGGCAAAATGCCGCCTGAACCAAAAATGTCTGCTGCTCCCTACAAACCGCGTCCGCCGAAAAAACCGGAATGGAACAATGCACAGCGCATGTTCGGCGGTGGAAGTGGCGAGATGACCCGGATGAGCCGCAAGGAATTGAAAAAAGCCCAAAAGTATTTTAATCAACAGCTGGAAAATTACGAGCGTGATTCCGCCAAATACGTCCAACTCGCCGAACGCTACCAACGCAATTTGGCAGGCCATGAAAAGGCCAAGCTGCGATACGCACAGGATCTCCGCACTTGGGAGAATGAACTACAAGCCCGGCTTCGAGCCATCTTCCTTTACGAGCGTGAGATGCGCCTGCACCTTTTTTCCAAAAGTTTGGCTAAAACCCTGAAAATGAAGGCTAAAACCATCCAGGAATACGAAACGTACAGCAACCTCTACTGGGCGGTGGACGATGCCGCTGATACACAAACCCAATTGATGATGATGGGAGCTGGCTTTTCCGACGATAAAGGGAAGCGCATCAAAGAAACCGGAAGCTTGTATGAGAGCATCATCGGGACAAAGGTTATGGATACCTACAAAGACTATCAGCATGCTCGTGCACTCGCGTATGGTCCGATATCTAGAGACACTACCCACCGTGTCATAACTCGAATGCTTTCAGCAATTGGCCTCAAGGACATTTCAGATAGCCTTCAAAACGAAATCAAGGAAAGGACCCTGCTTACCTCTAAATCGACGGAGCAACTCGACTATGCCCTTAAAGGCTACGTTGCCACGGTCAGCAAACTTGGCTGGATCAACTGCGACCGATTTTACAACGACCCCGCCGAGAAGATGCAGGTGCTGATAAATGAGGCCGAAGACGCAACACTTTACGCTGTTTGCAAAGACATGAATGCCATGTTGCCATTTCATCGAAATTCTGAAGGAACATACGCGGCTAATGGCTTGCCAAAGGGCAAAAATATCACAGTCATTGCCATCAAAATCAAAGACGGGATGCCGCAATTTGCACAGCGAGACATGGTGGGGGGAGGCTATATCGTCCAGTATGGCAGTCTTCCGCCAGGATTTGAGAGGAGGTAAGAAGTGAATTTTGAGTTTTCCCATATTGCCTAATTTTCACGAATTATTAAGATACCGTATTCGTGAAAATTAGTGCAATTAGTGGCTACAATCAAGTCGCTATCCGTCCTTTGGCTGATGGTTTAACTGAAAGATGAGCGCCGCTTCGAATCAAGATGATCCGAAGCGGCGCTCGTTTATAAATCGTGATGTCTAAGGTCCAATGTCTAAAAATCCAATGTCTTAGAAATCAATTCACCGAAAACGCAGGCACAAATGCATTGACTGAATTGTAGGTCAGTTCATTCACGCGCACTTTCATATATCGTGTGAGCGGTAAACGATGCACCATCTCCATGAGTTCCGCCTCGGATTGGGCCACGAACACGACCCAGAGTTTGGAATTTTCAAGCGAAAGTGCGTAATTGAGAATTTTACCCTCGCTGAGCAGGCGGTTCACCATGCTGCGTTGTTGAGGAATTTTGTTCACAAAATTCTTCAGGTAGGTCGGTGGGCAGTGTAAAGTCCACCATGTATTGAATCGGGTTATTGTCCATGTTTTTGTTGTGGAGGGTTTGGAAATTTTGGGAAAAAACGAACGAGTCTGATCTATTCAAATCTGCGTTCAAAAACCGTGCAAGTTTTCTAATTATTTTCCACAACTGCCAAGCAGTCAGGCAAACTTAACTAAAAGAAAAACCTTTTAACGCTATCTATGCATGAAACACCAGCCTTAGCCCCAAGGCATTTCTTAGAAATTTAAGAAGCCCTGTGCCGCATAAGCGGCACAGGGCTTCTTTGGCAGCGCCGCCCCCCCCCGCTTAGCCTAAGGCAAGGTGTCCACCGTGAGCGGCGCTGGCCCGACGAACAGGAACCACATATAAGGCCAATTTGCGCGGGTGAGTTTGCAAACAGCCCCCCGCTGTCCGGATCGCAAGGTGGAAAGGGCGGGTAGAAGGGTTAGCGTTCTTACCCCCCCCCCCCCCCCCCCCGGCATAGTACTCAATTTTTTGGGGAGGCCGAAAATTAAGCAGTTTTACCAAGATGGGAGTTGGTGCAAAGACAGCCACCGTTTTTTTAGGCGGACTTCTGGAGTAAGGACGGAGCGGAAACGAGCAGCACCCCCCCCCCGCCGGGGGACAACACAACCAACACAAAGGTTGTTTTTGGGATCCAGGGGGCGGGAGCAGCCCCGGTTTTTGGATCGTCAATGAGCGGAACTTACTGATTGCCTGTGGTCAGGTAATGAGCAACGACGGCGCACCCGGCATAGCGGGATGAAAGCGGAAAGAGTTGTTCAGTTATCTGGCATTGGAAGGATTTACAAACGTCGGTGTTGGAAGGAAGTACCGCCCCGAAGCGGTTAAGCGTGTAGAAAAACCGAAACCGAACGGAGCGTGAGACAATTGGGGATTCCACAGTGATAGATCGGATGCTACAACAAACGTAGGACAGGCCTTTGGACAGGGAATATGATGGGATGTTCTCGGAGACTAGTTATGGGTTTCGACGGGGTCGCGCACGATGCGCTGGTCAAGGCCACCGAACACCTGAACAGCGGTCTTCGATACATCGTAGAAATAGACTTGGAAAAGTTCTTTGACCGTGTAAACCACGACAAACTGATGTCCATATTAAGCCGAGGAATAAGCGACAAGCGAGTACTACGGCGGATACGCCGCTACTTAGAGAGCGGGGTTATGGAGAATGGAGTAATCGTACGGAACATGGAGGGTACGCCACAGGGCGGGCCCTAAGCCTGTTAGACCTATTGGACAAGGAGCTGGAAAGCCGTGGACATAAGTTTGTAAGATACGCCGATGACATAAGTATCTTCACGAGCAGCCAAAGGGGAGCCGAACGGATACTGGCCAGTCTGATTGACTGGATAGAAAGGCGGTTGAAACTAAAAAGTGAACCGGAGAATCCGGGATACGGCGGCCATCGGATGGCAACCGCTAGGCTTTGGGTTCTGGCCCGGCAAGGGTGGAGAAATACAACCACGCGTAAGCACTAAATCCTACACCAGACTTAAAGAGAAAATAAAACGTCTCACCCAACGAAGTTGGTCAGTCAGTATGGATGAAAGGCTACTGAAACTGTCACAAGTGACACGGGGATGGGTGAACTACTTTTACAAGGCAAACGCAAGGCAACACCTGATTCGACTGGACGAATGGATGCAAGCCCGGCTACGGATGTGCATCTGGAAACAATGGAAGCGGGTGAAGACGCGGATAAGCAATCTGCAAAAGTTGGGGGCTAGCAAACAGAAAGCCTATGAATGGGGTAATACCCGAAAAGGTTACTGGCGCATAGCGCACAGCCCAATCCTCCAAAGTACGATCACCAATGAACGCTTAAAACAAAAGGGGTATGTCCCACTTATGGATACATACACCCTTCGTCGTAAAACTTTAATGAACCGCCGTGATACGGAACCGTACGTCCGGTGGTGTGGGAGGACGAAAGTTAACCACGCCACCTTTGGCTCTGGTTAGGTATAAATGGCGGGTTAACTTTCTCCTACTCGATTCAAAATCTTTCAGCGATGAATTAATAATTCACCCCCAAAGCTTTCAATGTTTCCAAATCGAGATTGCCAACCGGGAGGTTCTTGTCTTTTTGGAATTTGACAAGTGCTGCCTTCGTGCGGGCGCCCATGATATTGTCGGTAGGGCCTGGCTCGTAGCCGGCTTTGATAAGTGCGGCCTGAATCTGACGAATGGTATAACCTGTTACTTTTTCTCCGCAGAGCACTTCACGCCACGCGGTGAAACCGCCTGGTTTTACCAATTTGCGCTTGGTGATGGTTGCCGTTTCAGCCGGGATGTCTTCGGTGCGGGTAGTAGCAGGTGTTTTTACCACGCGGGTGGTGAGTGACTGCGTTACTGGAGGAATTTCCTCTTCCCGGGTAGTGGCAGGGGATTTGACCACTTGTTTGTTTACGGTAGCGTATTCAGCCGGAATTTCTACTTCCTGAGTAGTAGCAGGTGTTTTGATTACCTGTTTTTTCACGACGGAGTATTCAGCCGGGATGATTTCCTCGCGGGTAGTAGCCGGAGTTTTAACCTTACGAACCGCCATGGTTTTGAATTCGGCAGGGATGACTTCTTCACGGGTAGTAGCGGGGGTTTTCACCTTGCGGACGGTGCGTGTGCCCATTTTTGCAGGGACTTCCGTGGTTTTGGTACAACCAGCATCGGCGACACCTGAACCATCACAACCTTTGTTGACGCGCTTGGTAATGGTCTGGTATTCAGCAGGGGTTTCAACCAAACACCACACGAGGCAATCGTCTGGGTTGGCGCTAAGGCAGTTGGCATCGGCGCGCTTTTTCACCCATTTGGTGGAAGCAGGTTTGGTTTCTACACGTTCAGTGACGTTCTCGTATTTGGGCTGCAACACGTCAATTTTGGTGTAGGTTGGCTCCATCACATAAGATTCAGTAACGGTTTCGTATACAGCAGGAATTTCTATGAGACGTTTGGCCTCTGCTTTGATTTGTACACGTTCCTGTACGGTTTCATACTCTGCGGGAACCGCGATAATGCGCTTAGATTCAGGTTTGATCTGTACGCGCTCTTCGATGTTCTCGTACACAGCAGCTACGGGAACAATGCGTTTGCTGGCCGCTTTTACCAACACTTGCTCAGTTTCGGCGCCATACACGGCAGGCACCGTGATAATCCGTTTGCTACCGGCTTTCACGGTAATGGTTTCAGTCTTGTTTTCGTAGGTTGCTGGCACGGCGATGGTGCGCTTGCCTGCAGGTTTGATGACTACTTGCTCGGTGACGGTTTCGTACTGGTCAGCGATGAGGCATTTGGCGTAGCACTTACCGGGTTGGGCGTTCGGTGGTGCATCTTGGGCAGAAACTGCCATTGCAAAACCGATTAGCAAAAAAGAAAGGAGGAAATGTATTTTTCCCATGATGAGAATGAATTGGTTAACTATTAAAAAAGTTGAATTTCGTTTGTTATTGATTGATTTCGCGCAAAAGTAAATGTACAAGCCCTAAAATAGCATGTTTTTACTGTGAAATTTTGATCAATTGGAGGCTGATCTACATCATGTTTTTAGGGTAACAGATAAAATATTTCGTAACCAATTGAGTATAAAGGGGTACGTCTGAGCATTGGTCAATCGGAACCACTGCACCGTTTTTGAAAAGAATTTTTATCTGTTCTTTGGAATCGTCGTACGCGCGGTTGCTTTCTAGGCCGGTATATACAAGGTGCTCGAGTATCGCGCTTTCGCCCATATTGGCACGCACCTTTTGCTGTATGGATAAAACATAATCGGCAGGTATTGGTTCGATATGCCATTCCAGTCTGAACAACTTTCGGTCAAGCAAGCCCTTGGACAGAAAAGCAAGCGTGAAGTCACGCGCTTCCGACCAATACTTGATGGCAGCCGTCACGTCGTGGTCGTCCAAACGGGAGAAATGCGAGAGCAGTTCGGCGGGTGAAGATGCATCGCTGGGTTTCCAATTGAAAAACCAGGCTAAATGGCGTGGCACTTCGAGGTCTTCCCCGGCAAGGCTGAGCTCACGTGCCCGGCGCAGGGTGTGAATGAGCATTTTTTCGGCAGATACCCCTGTTTTGTGCAGATACACCTGCCAGTACATAAGCCGCCGTGCTATGAGGAATTTCTCAATGCTGTAAATGCCTTTTTCTTCCACAACCAATTCGCCTTCGTGTACATCGAGCATTTTGATGATGCGGTCGTAACTGATGACCCCCTCGCTCACGCCTGTAAAAAAACTGTCGCGGTTGAGGTAGTCCATGCGGTCCATGTCAAGTTGACCTGACACGAGTTGGTGGAGGAATTTTTTTGGATACTGGTCCCGGAATATGCTGATTGCCAATGCCAACCGCCCCTCAAACTGATGGTTTAGGTCTTCCATGAAAAGACTGGAAAGTTCCTCGTGGTGCATTTCGGCCAGGGTGTGTTCGAGGGCATGGGAGAAAGGGCCGTGACCAATATCGTGTAAAAGAACCGCAATACAAGCGCCTTCGGCCTCTTCTGGTGTAATTTCTGCTCCTTTATTGCTGAGGGTTTCTATGGCCTGCTGCATGAGGTGCAAGGCGCCCAGGGCATGGTGAAATCTTGTATGCAAAGCCCCGGGATATACGTAGGAAGTCAGGCCGAGCTGCCGGATTCGACGCAATCGCTGGAAGTAGGGATGGTCTATCAAATCCAGCAAAATACCGTGGGGCACGGACACAAAGCCGTAAACCGGGTCGTTGAAGATTTTTTTGCGGGGGATCATTTGAACGCGGTTTTGATTTACTTTTGTGGAAATTTTTGAAAAATGGTTCAGGCAAAATTCACGATTTCTGCTGAAGAATTCACGGAAGAAATCTTCGAGAAAATCAAATCCTATTTGAAAGGCCAAAGTGCTGCGGTTACAATCAGCATTGAAGCAATCCAAATGGAAGCCCCCCGCAAAGAAACTCGTCAGGAATATTTTACTAAGCTAGACAAGTCAATCGCTGAACTTGAGCGAGGCGAAGGGGTGGCATCTTCATTGAAGGAATACCCAAGCGCATCGTCTGGTTTATCGGGTAAAAGGCGATGTTATTGAGGTCGCAAAATGCTATGGTCACTACGACGATTGATCACAATACCTCCTCCTCTCCCAAACTCGGTATCCCCACATTCCCAAACCCATTTTCCATCAAATATTCCCGCCATTTTTCCTGACGGTCCAGCGTGCCGTGTACAAGCCACACCTTTTTTGCCGACTGCTTTTGGTTGGCAATCATTTCGAGCATTTCCACCCGGTCGCCGTGGGCGGAAAAGGAATCCATGATTTCTATATCTGCCTTAACCTCAAGGTTTTGCCCAAAGAGAAAGACACTTTGTACGCCTGCGCGGAGTTGCCCGCCGAGGGTATTTGGCGAACAATAACCCACAATGAGGATGGTGTTTCGTTCGTGCTCAATATTGTTCGCGACGTGGTGGCGAATACGGCCGGCGTTCATCATGCCCGAGGCTGAAATGATGATGCAAGGCTCTGGAGAATCATTAAGTTGTTTGGAGGCTTCGGTGTCGCGAACATAGACCAATCCATTGAAACCGAATGGGTTATCATCTTCGGTCATGTAACGGTGAAGATCGGAATCGAAACATTCCGGGTGATTTACAAAAACCTCCGTGGCATTGACAGAAAGTGGACTGTCTACATAAACTGGAATATGTGGCAATTCCCCGGCGCTCTGTAGTTTGTCCAGCATGTACACGATTTCCTGGGTGCGACCCACAGAACAAGCGGGAAGAATGACCTTGCCTCCTTTTTCTTCGCAGGTGTGCCGAATGATATTGATAAAATGCCCTACTTCAGCCGGGGGTGATTCGTGTTCGCGGTCGCCATAAGTGCTTTCGCAGATGAGATAGTCCAGTTCGGGCATTGGCAATGGGTCGCCCAGGATGGGACGATGCGGTCGCCCGATATCGCCCGTAAAGCCAAAATAGGTGGTTTTCCCGCCTTCCTTAATTTCGAGGGTCACGGTTGCACTGCCCAGGATATGCCCTGCGTCACGGTAAAGGACCCGTACATTTTCATGAATATGAAACCACTGTTCGTAGTTGAAGCTGGCAAATTGCCGCATCACTTGTTGCACATCCTCCAAGGTGTAAAGCGGTATCTTCTCGGGGTCGGTCTCTTTGCGATGCTTTCGGTTGAAATACTCCGCGTCGCTTTCCTGGATTTTGGCGCTGTCCAGTAGCATGATAGCACAAAGATCGCGGGTGGCGTGGGTGGCGTATATTTTTCCGCGAAAGCCGTCGCCCACCAGTTTTGGCACCCGGCCAGTGTGGTCAATATGCGCGTGGCTAAGTACCAGACAATCTATTTCCTTGGGGTCAAAAAGCCATTTTTCGTTGAATGCTGTGAGGGGATTACCATTGCCCGCCCGGCCATCGTCGTCGCCGCCTTGGTAGAGACCGCAGTCGAGGAGGATTTTGTAACCGTTGTCGAGGGTAATGAGGTGGCAGGAGCCTGTGACTTCGCGGGCAGCGCCGCAGAATTTTACTTTCATAGTTGTATCGCTGCGCAAACTTCGCAAATTGTTTTGGAAAAGGGCGGGAAAAGTGTGACAATACCAAGCAAGGCGAAAATCACCGCCCCCCCCTTCCCAAACCGGGCGGGGGAACAAGAAGGCTCGTAAGTGCTGTCGCTTACTATTTTTTCTTCCAATGCCAATTTCCCACTGACCTCCCACAAACGCAGTATTGCAGGCTGTGTAGTTGTCCGTAAGCATAGTTCTGATGCAGTAGGGTTTGGGCTGATATTTACCCAATATTGATCGCTGAGGTCATCGGTTTTGAGTGAGCGTCCTTGAATACACCTTCATTAAAACGCACTGGCTGCGCCAAAAATATTCCAAGATTGGCCCACCAGGATGATGTCGTTGTTCGGATCTATTTCCATATCCCAGATAGCGAAAGCCTTATTATCAAGATATGAAAATTCCCAGATTTTATCGTAAGTAACTGACGAGAATTTTGCCACAGTGACTTTATTGGGATCCGGAGGGGAAAAGATATTCACTCCGGAAATCACATAGTTGCCATCTAAATCTACGCGCATCTGAGAAGCATAGTTCATTCCCAAAGGCGGGTTGCTCAGTGGGATAGCCGACAAGGTGTATGCTGTCCCCTGCAGATCCGGCAAAGCAGTAGTTAAAATCCTTCCTTAGTAACAAACAAAGTGCCGATTGGCAACTGACGCCGTTTGGTATACCAATGTAATTCCAACTATTTCATTAACCACATTAAATCCTTCGTCAATAATCAAAGAACGATCTCCAAAGGTTTTAACATAATACCGGCTCAATGATTCTATCCATTGGAACTCTATGACGGGGCCTTCGTGGTAATTTCCTGTTAGTTTTTCAAATTTTTCAAACTCGTAATTCGCATCTAAACTGATATAGCAGATATATGGAAAGTCAGTTGTTGACACCAATTGTCCATAACCAAACCCTTCCCAGACAGATTTCTTGTGATTATATTTCATCATATCCGTGAATATTCTGACATCATTTTCCACCTCAATCGTATCAATAAGCCTGATATCTTGAAGCATAGTGTCCAATGAATAGGAGATGAAGAATCGCTTGCCATCTTTCATCGCGTTCCGATATAGACATATCGAGTGGTGTCATCGAATATGAAAGAATTGAATTAATAACGTATCCATCAACATACTCTAATTTGCGTTGATGAATAACCTGTCCTTTAGAGTCCGTGACAAATGCTTTAAATCCCGAGAGCGCATTTTGAGTGAAACCGATTTTGTCGTTAGGAAGGATTATCATCTCATTGATAAGGGAAGAAACAATATCGCTTTGAGAGTACCCCACCAGAATGGTATCCGATTGAGCAAAAGCTCGGTCAGTTGAAAGCCCTAGAAACGTGAAGTAAATGAGAAGAATATTGTGTTTCATTTTTTTGAAAAATCCATCGTGGTTACAATTTATAATCGCATTGTGAGTGACAATAGATTGCTCATGGTTTACAATTTTGTTTAAAAACACCCTGTTCAATGGGACAGTATCAGGGCCATTTATTTGACCTAGAAAGTTTTTTATAAAAACCCCGGAATAAGTACCAGAGAGGTCGCCTGTTAGGGTGTCCAATTGATCAATATTCAGCATAAATGTGCGGTCTGTCAATTGCAGATAAGATGCAACTACTGCATCTCAGAGAACCATCCAAAACTTACGTTTTCTGGCTGCTCGTCCCACAAGCAGTGTTCTCCTTCCACGGCAAACGATTGATAGTGAGCAGATGACGACGGTATTCGGGTATAACCTCGTATTCTATTAATATATTTAATCGATCATTATAAACACGCGCGGCATTTTTACAGACGTGAGCCTCGCCATTTACGACTGCGTGGCGTCCCCCCCAGCAGGTTCATCAATCCATTCAGGGATTTGTCCCCCGAAAAGCGGGCGGTTAGTTTGTTCAGAAAATTCTATTGAAATGCCGCTAGCATAAGGCAAGCAAAAATGGGTGAAAATTTGTAATCCTACTGCAAATTTGCACCAAACATCCGCCATGAACGAGTTCTTTGTTTGTCTCTATGATACACTTTCGCACTTTCGTCTTTTTCTCCTCCTTTTTCCCTTTCAAAACTGCACGGAAAAAGCCCCGTAAATAAAACCCCGCTGAACGCCGCTATACTGCCCGACAATGCCCAGCCCCTGGAACTGAACACAAACAATGTTAACTGTTGGGTGGAAAAGGAGCATTTTATTGTCACGGGCATTTGCTCGAACACATCGGGTAAATGGCAAAAAATATGGCTGGAGGCTATACCCCTTGACGCTATCGGGAAGCCACTTTCTATTTCCAGGCACGCCTCCGTTATTGTCGCTACTTTTTCGGATGCGGTGCCGCCGAATGGGCGCACTTCGTTTTATGCATCCTGGCCTTTGACTGAATTTTCTGGAAAGCCTGCTTCTTGTAACTTCAAAGTAGCAGGAGCAGTCCCGCAAGACCCCGGCCCGATTCTGGCAAATTCCGGGGTGAATGGCATAAAAATGTTTGAACCAAGTGTGGCTGGCCAGGCTGCTCCAACGGAAAGGGGTTGGCAGGTAAGCGGCACGATCAGCAATCCGCTCGAAATGGTTGCTTCCAATGCAAGATTGGAAATCCTCTTGTATGGAACCGACAATAAACTATGGATGAGCACTGTGATCAATCCCGATGATCCTGCTATTCAGCCAGTCTTTTCTTTCGACCGCCCGGGACCCATGCAGCCCAGGGAGGAAAGAGGGTTTAGCCTACAGGTTTATTATGCAGGTTTACCACAGGCTTTGAAAGATATAAAAATTGGGCGGGTGGAAATTTGGCCATTTGAGGCACGGCAGTAACGGCAAATAGTTTATTTTAAACACATAGACCAATAGACGGCATATGTTTAATATCAGAACTTTTCCACTGGGATCCTTTAAATAAAATTAATTTTACTGGGATTTAAGCAATTGTTCGCTTATTAAGCCAAACCTCCGCTCGCGGTTTTGGTAATTCAAAATGGATTTGAACAATTCATCTTTACCAAAGTCCGGCCAAAAAACAGGGGTGAAATAGAGCTCGGCGTAAGCCACCTGCCAAAGCAAAAAATTGGATAGCCGCGCCTCTCCGCTGGTGCGAATAAGGAGTTCCGGGTCAGGGATGCCGTGGGTGCTGAGTTTGCGTTCAAACATTGCTTCAGTAATATCCGAAGGTTGCAGGGCGCCCATTTTTACCTGTTCTGCCAAGAGGCGCGTGGCGTGCAATATTTCCCATTTAGCCGAATAATTGAGCGCGAGCACCAGGGTAACCCGGGTGTTGTTTTTCGTCTTTTCAATGCCATCCCGCAAGGTTTTCAAGGTAGACTTGGGAAGCGCTTCAATGTCGCCGATTGCCATGAGGCGGACGCCATTTTTGTTCAAATCGCGGATCTCGCCTTTGATGGTTTCTACCAACAGCGACATCAAGGCCATTACCTCGGCGGGTGGACGGTTCCAGTTTTCGGTACTGAAAGCGTAGAGTGTGAGGTATTTTACGCCGATTTGAGCGGCAGCCTCCGTAACTTCGCGCACACTTTTAACGCCACTGCGGTGGCCCAGCACCCGGGGCATGCCCTTTTGTTTGGCCCAACGCCCGTTGCCATCCATGATAATGGCAATATGCTGCGGAACATTGTCAGGGTTGATTTGCGATTTAAGGTCAGACATTGTAAAAGTGGCGGTATCCTTAAGTCTGTTCTAAGTGTGTTGCAGATATTCACCCCAGGAACAGACTTACGGGGCATATTTCTCAAAAGCCGACAAAGGTACTTTTCAGATTCAGAACACAAGTTCCAAAAGTTCACATTCTTATAAAATGCACACAGAAATCCGACAGCGGTTCAATGCCGCTTTTACACAAGAAAAATATGAGGCATTCCTCCACACGGTAAACACGGACTACGGCGAGCCATGTACTTTCCGGATGGCCGAGACGCCGATTTTTGTCCCCAAAAAACTGAAGAACAAACTTCTGCAAGGGGTGGAGGATATCTGTAAAGTCATCGCTGCACCCGATTTTATGGGCCGCAGCGAATCTGCCTTGCCCGAGCATCTGAGGGTGCCAGGCGAAGATGCGCACACGCAATTTCTGCAACTCGACTTTGGCATTTGTCGCGACGAGCATGGCGAACTCAGTCCGCAACTCATTGAAATGCAAGGGTTTCCGTCGCTGTATTTTTTTCAACACCTGCTGGCCAAAAGCTATAGGAAGCATTTTGATATCCCGACAGAATTCCATCATCTCTTTGGCGGCATTGATGAGGCCGGCTATATTGAGCTGCTTCGGGAGGTTATTGTAGGCGATTCCAAGCCAGAAAACACCATCTTGCTGGAGGTGGAACCCGAAAAACAAAACACGCGTATTGATTTTTGGGGAAGCAGAAAATATCTGGGAATCAAAGTCTTATGTCTTTCCAAACTCAAACGCGAGGGCCGCGACCTTTACTATTTGGACGACAACGGTCGGCGTGTAGGCGTGGAACGGATATACAACCGCATCATCTTTGACGAACTCGAACGCCGCGCCGATCTCCCCCGAGAATGGGACATGACCACTGAGGTCAATGCCGAATGGGTGGGCCACCCCAACTGGTTTTTCCGAATTTCGAAGCACTCGCTGCCATTTATTCAAAGTGAATTTGTGCCTAAAACCCTCTTTGTCAATGAATTAAAATCCATCCCGGATGATCTTGAAAATTGGGTTTTGAAACCGCTTTTTTCTTTTTCCGGGCAAGGCGTGAAAATCAACATTACCCGTGAGGACGTGGAATCCGTGGATGATCCCTCGAATTTTATTCTTCAACGCAAGGTGGAATACATTCCCGCAGTGCAAACACTAGACCCCGCAGAACCGTCCAAATGCGAAATCCGCATGATGCTCCTCTGGAACAAGGGGTTGGCCTGCGCCACGGCTGGTGAACAACCTTGTGCGCATGAGCAAAGGTGAAATGGTGGGCGTGCGTTACAACAAAGGCAAGGAGTGGGTGGGTTCGAGTGTGGGTTTTTTTGAACCTTGATTTTTAGGGTTACTTACCATAAAAATAAATTTATTAAACACATAGGCACAGTAGGGCACATAGTGTTTTAAATCATAACTATGTGTCCTACTGTGCCTATGTGTTTAATATAGATAGTTGAAAAAAAATCCCTTGATTTGCATTCGCCAGGATGCAAGCGTTGTCTTTGCACTGGCAACCGAACCATGGACATGAACGAAGCCTCTCTCCTCATCGTAGATGATAACCCCGGCGTACTCAGCGCGGGCAAACTCTTTCTAAAACGGCACTTCGCCGAGGTGGATACTACCCGCGACCCTGAGGAAATCCCCGTCTTTTTGAAGGAAAAACGCTACGCGCTCATCATGCTCGACATGAATTTTGGGCGCAGCGCCAAAAACACCGGGCAGGAAGGATTCGACTGGCTGGCCCGAATTTTGGAAATTGACCCCAGTGCCGTTGTGGTCCTTATCACCGCTTATGGGGACGTGGAATTGGCCGTACGCGCCATCAAAAACGGCGCGACGGATTTTGTGCTAAAGCCCTGGGACAATGAAAAATTGCTTGCAACGCTCTCTTCCGCGCTTCGGCTCAAAGCCAGTCGCGACGAGAACAACCAATTGAAATCCAAGCAATTGGGTCGAAATCTTGCCGCAGCGAGTGATCTTCCTGAAATGATTTTCGAAAGCCGTGCCATGCAATTGGTTTGGGACACCGTGCAGCGCGTGGCCGAAACGGATGCCAATGTGCTGCTGCTTGGCGAAAACGGCACGGGCAAAGATTTAGTAGCGCAAGCCATCCATGCCCAGAGCAGCAGGGCCAAGGAGAATTTTGTGAAAGTAGACATGGGCGCCATCACAGATACGCTGTTCGAGAGCGAGCTTTTTGGCCATGTAAAAGGGGCTTTCACAGATGCCCGCGAGGACCGCCCCGGACGTTTTGAAGCTGCCGATGGAGGCACTATTTTTTTGGATGAAATCGGAAATCTCCCGCTTGGCTCACAGGCAAAACTCCTCACGGTGTTGCAAAACCGAACGGTCACCCGTGTGGGTTCCAACCGTCCGCGTCCGGTGAATGTGAGAGTGTTGACCGCCACCAATCAAAATTTGTTTGAAGCGGTGAAGAACCGCACCTTCCGGCAGGACCTGCTTTACCGCATCAACACCATCGAAATCCAATTGCCACCCCTGCGCGACCGCACGGAAGACATTGAACCATTGGCGCAGCATTTTTTGAAAGATTTTGCGCGGAAATACAAACGTTCGGTGAGCGGGCTCAGCGCCGCTCTTTTGAAAGAAATGCACCGCTACCCCTGGCCTGGCAATATCCGCGAATTGCAACACGCGGTGGAGCGGGCAGTTATCATGACGAAAGGCGAAAAATTACAGCCGGAAGATTTCTTTTTCCGCGAAGCGGGGCAAAACCGTGAGGTAGATTTACCCACAATGAACCTCGACGACATGGAAAACAGTTGATTATGAAGGCTTTGCAAAAATACCACGGGAATATCACGGAAGCAGCAACTGAGTTGGGGCTGACGCGGGCTTCGTTGTATCGAAGGCTGGAGAAGTATCAGTTGTGAGGAGCAGGATTGGAATATGTAGTCGTCATTTCAACGTTTGAAAATGGGAAGTTGGCGCACCCTAATCCCTCCCTCATCAATCGTAATCAAACAACCTTGCTGGACATGTTCTAAGAGGCTCGAGAAATTTAGAAGTACAATTTCTCGAAAAAAGATGGGGTTGAGTGCCCCTAAACGAAATGTAATAATTGTTGGAAACCGTTCCCCAGAGAGCGCCATGATTCTAGAAAAATCTAAATCGTTGGTCAAAATAGTTTCGCCTGTCTGGCATGCAAAAGCAATGATTTCCTCGTCAGGCGTTTGATCCAAGTCAACATCATAAACGTGGCGAGCCTAATAGCCCAAATCGAGCATAATATCGCGGAAAGAGGGCAGAAGGTTTTCGTCGAGAAGGAACTTCATGCAGCAACCGATGACCGAAGTGGGATATAACGACCCTGGAGATGAGCAGTTGCGAACGACAATGCTTGTTGAATGTCTTCCCTTTTTAGCTTGGGATATTCTCTTAAAAGATCGTCTACCGTCAAGCCGCCAGCGATGTAAGACAAAATTGCGGATATTGTAATTCGTGTGCCATCAATACGGGGTTGGCCGTCACAAATGGCCGGATCCGTGACAATGCTCGGGAATCCTGGAAATTGGACTTGCATAATTTGAGTTTTGTTGATAAACAAAGGTACAGTTCATTCAGGATTAATCTCAGGGTATTCGCTTTGAATCGCCTTTTTGGCACGAGGAGGTATCGTCTCAATTTTTTACAACCAGCCGCTCCAATCCCAACGAATTCCCCTTTAGATCCATCGCCCGCACCACATAAACGCCGGCTGCCATACCTGCCACGCCCACTTGTTTCACCAGCATCCCGCCTGAACAAATTGCCTTTTCTGAAAGAACAACTCGCCCGTTCAAGTCGCAAATCTCCAGTAAAATAGCACCGGGTGCAGCGTTTTTTACTGCAATATGAACAATATCGTTTGCCGGGTTCGGGAATACAGCCAGTTCTGTCCCAACAACAGTGGGCAGATGCGTTCCTACGTTGTTGCTGGGGCCGCCCGGTGTGCCGCCAAAGGGGCCGCTGGGAAGCCAACTGCTGGCAAAATGGTTGTCAAGGTCTGTTGACACGAGTTCTAAAGATTTTCCATACATCGTATTGGCTTCAGGCCAGGGCGCGTGATTGTTGTACCGGACAAAATCTGAAAGCAATCCGTTGGCATCGGATAACAGGATCTTCTCGCCCTCGTCAGCAAGTTTGCCGCTGGTCCATTGGAACACCTGATAGGAAGCATTGGCCGGGAAATCCGCAGCATCTTTTGCCACCACCACATACTCGCCCGCTGCGATGCTGGCGCCAGGAGGAAATACAAAATCAAGCGCGCCAAAGATCGTGTAAGCACTCAAGTCAATTGGCTGTGACCCAGGGTTGTGCAATTCCAAAAACTCGCCGGTATTGGTCAGGGTATCCTTGTATAGTATTTCGGAAAACATCAATTGTGGCTGTCCCGTGTAATTGGGCAAGGGATTTGCGCCAAGGTCTGTACCGCTTGTGCCAGCGCCAATGGCAACTGAGCCGGGTAATAAATTGAAATCGTATTGCGTCGGGTTAACAAAATGTGGGTCGGCGGTCAGGTTTCCCAATCCAGTGAGGGTATCGCTACCCGAAAGACAATTGGACAAAGTCAATGAGGAAAGTGAATCGGCAATGAAGGCATTAAAAGCCGCATTAGAAACGATACAGTTGGTGATAACTCCATTCCCCCCAAGGAAACCAGGATTCTTTTCATAAGCCGAAATGGCACTTTGATTCCCGAAAAGTGTACAGTGATCCACTGTCACAGGCGACTGATCTTTGAGCGCGATGCCAATAGCAGTGTACACGATCGTATTGTTGCGAATCTCAGCCGAACTTTGTTGCCCCACTGAAATGCCTTTGTCAAAACAATGGTAGATGAAATTCCCTTCGATTTGCAGGTTTTGGCACTGTTCCCCGATATCAAGCCCATCGCAGTTGTCGCCTCGAAAATCATGGATGATATTATTGCGCACGATACCATCAACCACGCCGTCAAAATCAATCGCATCCATATCGGGAAATACAGCGCCAAGCGCCGTGAACGTACAATTTTCTACCCGCCCTTTCCCCTGTTTCACATTGATCCCATCGCCGGTTGCGACGGATCGAATGGCAGAATTGGTCAAGGTAACATCCGAGAAACGGGCAAAAATGGGGTTGTCGGTCACATTCGTCAGGTTCAAATGATCCAGTTCCAGATCCGCGTGATAGGCCGAAATGGCTGCCGGGAAATACAGGCGATGTGTGCCGGCGCTTGCGTTTTCCAGGACCAAAAAGTTCAAATAAGATTTTGAAGTGGTGTTTTTGAATAATATCCCACCCCAGGCTTCCCCGTTTGCAAGGCTATTGATTTTTACCGGATTATTGACGGCGCCGTTGATTTGTAGATCGCCGAGCACCCATAGGTCCGCCCCCTTGGGGAAGCGAACTTCTACACCTGCTTCCATCGTCAGCGTGACGGACGGCAAGACCACCACATCGGCTAGGGCCGTATAGGGCGAACAGGCCGGCGTAAGGGGCAAATTTTGACGAATCGTATCAGGCAGAATACCGCATTCTCCATTGCTCTCAAACACAGCCCGAAGTGTAACAGGATCATTGCTGTTTATACTCGTTTGGAGCATCGGATCGGTGCTGATAATTTGTGCCGCACCTGAAATGCTACTGCTGATCTCAAGGTCAAAACTTATGTCAGAACTGTTTGCTGCGGCTTGATGCACTTCCACCGCGATGGTGTTTTCTCCGGCCATCAGTACCGAGGCCGGAATGCTCTGCTCATTCCAGGCATTTTCGCCGGGCGCTCCCACTGTGTTAGGGGCCAGGGTAGAACCGTTTATGACACCCGTGGGCATATTTTGCCGCCAGACTTCCTGGCCATTCAGGTAGACCACAGCCCCATCGTCGGCCACCAGTCGAAGCGTTAATGAACCAAGGTCGGCAGGGTTGGTTACGAAGAATTTTTGGCGGAAATAATAGCTGATGGTCTTGTTATCTGGGTCGCTGCCAAAGTTCAGCAGGGTCGCTTCATCACCGTCGCCATATCCAAATTGTGCAGAACCTTCAGGCCATGCTGTATCATCAAAGTTGACCTGGTTCCAATCGGATGGCGCCGCAGTAGCCGCGTCGCGATATTTCCAGGTACTGCCTGCTGCCAGAAGCACTTGACTGGAATCGGATGTTTTTTCCCAACGAACAAAATTGAAGCCCGGTCTTGCCGCTGCGGTCAGGGTGAAAGGGCGATCTTGGAAATACTTCCCTGACCAGGGATAATTGGGCAAAGCCGGCATATCGTGCAAACGCACCCGGCCATGCGCCGGATCGCTCACGTCCACTTGGAGGTTCGAGGCTCCAGGAAGCGCAAAAAACTGCGACAAATCAGTGAACATGAATGCATTGCGCTGCTGGCCAAAGGTCTTTAGTTTGGCCACTTCATTTTCCCAAAACTGTACGGAGGGGATGCCATCGCCGTAACTTGAGGTGGTGCCTGCCCATTCTCCTACGAGGTAGGGCATCTCGTTCCTAATCCAATTAGCGTGACGATCTATCCGAGGATTCACCCATTGAGGGTTCCAGGTGACAAACAAATGGTCGGCAAAACGGGTGATAAAGCTTTCTTTGAAAGCATTGTTTTCCAACATTTTGCGCAGAAAAAGGGTGGCAAACGGGCCATTGCTCCAATCCGGCCCATTGGTGGCCGTTGCCCAGGCCATGCCGGTGCCGCCCACTTCTGCCAGGTTGAATCCCCGGTCAAAATCGTGGGGAAACCAGCGCCATTTTGCTTCCGGGCTGCGCTTTCGGAAGAGGGCGATATTGTGCCCCCAGCTGGTGTTGGCCGAAAAAATTTCTGCTATGATGTAATCGGTGTAATTCCTGATATCGCATACCTGCGCTAAAGCCTGAAAGGCCGTATCACCCTGTACGCCTGCATTGAGCATTGCCACCATTTGTTGGTAGGCCACCGCGTCGCCCTCTTTGATCACACCGTCATTTTCAATATAATCAAGACTGTTCGGTGTTATGCCATCGTGGATCTCGGCATATTCCTTATCCTGTTTTTCGCGGAGGTTGTATATGCCGTAATACACACCGTTGATATAAGTGGCTACTGGTCGGAATGCCTGTACATCAAGATCGGCAGTACTGCTGGCTGTATTTTGAATCAGTCCATCGCGGAAAAACGTGTTGGACCAATCATTTCCACTGGTACGCAGGATGAGGTCCTCGAAACTCGTCCGGGAATTGTCGGGGAAAATTTGATACTCAATGTGGCCTCCACCATACTGTTTTCGGGAAGAGATATTGAGCAGTTTTTGTGGCAAAATCCAGGAGTTTTCACCGCCTACGCTTGCCCCGGCGTCGTGGTGAAATCCAAGAATTCCGTCGTTTTCATAGAATTCAAGGTGGATAGGAATTTCCCAATCAGGCTTGTAATTCTGCACCAATATACCCGAATCAAGCCCAAAGAAATCGGCGGGGTTGCCTGAAAGCGAGAGCACCCCAAGGCCGCGCTGTTGAAAATCTTCCCCAATAAAATAGGTATTGACCACCACTGGCCCGGGTATCCGGTTAGGGGCAATGATCCGCGCTTTTACCACAGTGTTCGTGCTGAATTCCTGAGGCTGTACAAATACGGGCGAAGTGTCTGTTGGTGCTGACCCATCGGTCGTGTAATGCACTGCTCCAATGCTGCTTAGGTTCTGGATGTTGACTGTGACTGGGTTTAGGAAAAAACCACCCGCCACCGAAAAATAAGGCACTGGCTTGGTGTAATCCTCAAAAATGCGCTGGTGGTGTTGCTTGCGCCAGGCGTTGGTTTGATATAAAAACCCCAACCGCCAGTTCCGTCCAATGAACGTCCTTGAGATACATCGGTCAGCTGAAGCCCAAAACTGATTTTGTCCGCCTCAACGCCGAGCTGGTTGCTCAGAATTAGTTTTTCACCATCAGCAGACAATTTAAAATTCGTGTGTAGGCCCGTGTTTTCGCCATCGGCCCAGACAAGCAGGAAGCCATTGGCCGGAATACTGGCGCCTGCCGGAAAGGTCCATTTGTCGAGCACATCAGCATCGTCGGAGAGCCACCAATTGGAAAGATCCACTGTATTGTTACTGCCGTTATGCAGCTCGATCCAGTCGGCAAATGCTTGAAAATCAGGATCTTGATTGACTAAATTGTTAGAGGCAAGGAATTCATTGAGTGTAATTTGGCCGTGGGCGGAAAAGGTCGTGCAGAGCAATAGGGCGGTTAGGAAGCGGAACAAAGGCATGGCGGAAATATTTGTTGGCTGGTTAGGGTCTATCGTTTATGATGTAAATACGGAAGAATCCACCCAATAGTTGCTCCAACGTATTGAGATCGACCAGGATTCCTTTCCTGCATTTGAACTTGCCTTGCCCATTTTCGAGATTGATACATATCCTATTCTTCATTTACATTGATGCTCGGGTATTTTGCCCGAACGGCTTTCGGTGCTACCTCCCACCAGGCCGTTCTCAGGGCATCCTGGCAAAGTTCCCACTCGGCGGTTTCCAAGTTGATGTGCGTCCAGCCGTAGTGTCCCCATTTGTTCGGTACGGGAAAAATCGCGCCTTTGCTGAGGGCTGAAAAAATGTCCTGCATTTCTGGCGAAAACCTGAGCGTGGCGCGATTTTGTGGTGCGTTTAAGGTGGCAAACACCTTTTTCTTTAACGTAAAAGAAGTGACTTCAAAGTGTGGTTTTTCTTCCGTTTCGGGCAACGAAAGCACGAAGGCATGGAATGTTTTAATCTCGACCATGATTTTGATTTATGAACCACAAAAGGCACAAAAGAACACAAAAGGCCGGATTGCTCAACTTTTGTGTCCTTTGTAGATTTTGAACCACAAAAGGCACAAAAGGGCACAAAAGGCCGGATTGCTCAACTTTTGTGTCCTTTGTAGATTTTGAACCACAAAAGGCACAAAAGGGCACAAAAGATTGGATTGTTTAACTTTTGTGTCCTTTTGTGCCTTTTGTGGTTTTATACCCATTTTCTTTGCCCGCAAAAGTATTCCAATGATCGCACACGACCCGAAAGCCTGGTTCTCCTGGCCTTTTCATTTTCACCGCTCCGATACGGTACGACGGCTGTTTCCCTGGATTTTGGCGGTCTGCGTCTACTCGGGCCTGATTGCCTGGTTGGAGATGGAAGTATGGCAGTTGAGCGAAAATAGCCGTCTTCGGAATATTACGGTCATGCACACGCTTTTGGGCTTTGTAATCTCGTTTTTGCTCGTATTTCGCACCAATACCGCCTATGAGCGCTGGTGGGAAGGCCGCAAACTTTGGGGCGCATTGACCAATAACAGCCGTAATTTGGCCATGAAACTTTCGGCCATTTTGCCCGCCGAGGATCTCAATCGCCGTTTTTTCAGACAGGCGATTCCTATGTACGCCATTGCCCTTAAAAACCACCTCCGCAGTGAAGATACTCGCCTGGAACTTTTTGATGATTTGCCGCCAGAAGCCCAGCAAAAAATTGATTTGGACAAACACATCCCAAACCAGATTGCGGCTTTGATGCTGCGGCAGGTGCACGATATGTTGGAAGAGAAGAGAATTACCGGAGAACAGCTGCTTTTTCTCAACGCTGAGTTACAATCGTTCACCGACATTTGCGGAGCCTGTGAGCGCATCAAAAACACGCCAATTCCGTATTCTTACAGCGTGTTTATCAAAAAATTCATTCTGTTCTATGTGGCTACCTTGCCCTTTGGCTTTGTGTTTACATTGGGCTATTTGGTCATCCCCATTGTCGGATTCATTTTTTATGTCCTGGCCAGTTTGGAACTGATTGCAGAGGAAATTGAGGAGCCATTTGGAGCAGATGAAAATGATCTGCCATTGGGCAAAATGGCGCGGGGTATTCAAGTACACATTCACGAACTTATCTGATTATGGCATTCGTTCGCAGCTTTTCGTTCGCATTCGCCTGGCGCATTGCGATGCTGGGTGTGGCCATTGCCAGCGCGGTAGTGGCTGCGATGCTGCCTGCGCCACAGATTGCACTTTCCATTCTGTTCGGAATCGTTGCGATTAGCCTGGCATTCAGCCTTTTCCGGTATGTGAACGACACGAACCGCCGTCTGGCCCGTTTTTTTGAAAGTGTGCGGTATTCGGATTTTGCCATCCGGTTTTCGTCGGCCAAGGACAAGGGCGATTCGTTTGCAGAGGTAAACCGGCAGTTCAACGAAGTGCTGGAAGCTTTCCGCCAAACACGTGCCGAAAAGGAAGCCAACCTCCTGTTTCTCAATACCATTGTGCAGCACCTCAGCGCAGGCATTCTGGTGTTCGATGCCCAATCAGGGGTGCTTGTATCCAACAGTGCGGCGTTCCAACTGCTGGGCGTTTACCGCTTGCACCATCTCCACGATTTGCCCGAACGACACAAAGCCCTCACCCAGTTTGTCCAGAACCTGACCTCAAAAGGTAAGATGCTTTACCAGCCCGAAACCAACCGCCAATTGGCCGTGCAAGGCGTAAGTGTGAGCCTTCAAGGCCGGGCTGTGCGCTTGCTTACCCTCCAAAATATCCACCCAGAATTGCAGCGCAAGGAGTTGGATGCCTGGCGAAATTTGACCCGGGTGCTGCGCCACGAGATCATGAATTCCGTTACCCCGATTGTCTCGCTGGTAGAAACTGCGCAGGAAATTGTAGCGCAGGATCTGCCCAAAAATGCCGCCACAGCTGACCTCACAGAAGCCCTTGAAGTGGTAGCAGTGCGCAGCCGGGGACTGGTGAATTTTGTGGAAGCCTACCGTTCCTTTAACGCCATTCCTCAACCGAGACTGGAGGATATTTCGGCCAAAAACCTGCTGGATCGCGTGGTGCAATTGGCCGTTTCTGAAAGTAAAGACCTGAATATCAAGATAGAGTCCTTTGTGCAACCCGAAACACTCCGTCTCCACGCAGATGCCGGACAATTAGAAATGGTGCTGCTAAATCTCGTCAAAAATGCGCGCGAAGCTTTGGGGACGCTGTCCAATCCCGCAATCCCCCAATCGAATCAATCCCCCAATCGAATCAATCCCCCAATCGAATCAATCCTCCAATCTCGCATCACCCTCCGCGCGGGCGCCGATGCCAAAGGCCATCCTTTCATCGAAGTGGAAGACAACGGCCCGGGCATTCCAGCTGAACTTTTGGAAGAGATATTCATCCCGTTTTTTACCACCAAGCCAACTGGTAGCGGTGTGGGATTGAGTATTTCCAAGCAGATTATGCAATTGCATGGTGGGGATATTCGGGTGAGTACGGGTACAGGGGGCGGGGCGAGGTTTGTGTTAGAGTTTTGAAAATTGTTTACTTAGCGTTGCGATATTACCAACGTAGCCGTACCAAGCGTTTTGCCCATCTGCGTCACCTGGAAAAAATAAACGCCACTCGGCAGGCCGTTTAATCCAACTTGCTGTGAATCAGCACCTTTTGGCACTTCTCCCGTGCGTAGACGCGAGCCAAATGCGTTGAAAATCTGATACTGCACTTCCCCGCTTGATGTCCAGCTTGGGTCAAATGCCAAACTAACTTGATTGGTGGCGGGATTGGGATAAAGCGTAAGCCCCATCGGTTCTTTTTCGATTGGCTCAGAGGCCGACACAGGTGTGTTGATGCCTAACGTATCGCAAGGGCTGTTTGGGAGGTCGAAGAGGCGGAAGTTGGGGAAGTGGGGGAGGGAGCGGGCGTTCTTGACCCTCAAAGGCAATGATTTGAATTGAAAGGAGGGAATAGCTCCAGTGCCTGAGAATGTTAGGGCATTTAAATAATCTGCACGGCTGTGGGTGTTCAAATAAATTTTGCTATCAGGCCCATACTGCATCTGGTGCAAGGTTGTCCCCCAGGTGTAGTTGTCGTATAGATAAAATAGGGTGTCCCAAGCGGGAAGAGTGCTGACCAGGTCAATCTCATAAAAAGCGGATTGCGAAGCGGCATAAATTTTCTGGCTATTAGGCGAAAATGCCACTCCACCACCCAATAGAAGTGGGAATGGCGTTGGAAAAAACTTAAAGTTTTCCAAAAGCCCGCTACAACGGTCAAAATCGGCAATGAAAACACCTTGGTCAGCATGAAAACGGGCATACCTGCTGCCATCCAATGAAAAAGTGGTGGCCCCGAGGCGCTTGCCGTTCATGGATATACTGGTTGCCTGAACATTGTGGGCACTTATGCCACCAGCTTCAAATAGAAAAGTCTGTATTTTATCCGTCCCCCACTCTGGCACCAAAATCCACCAATCACGTCCATTACCATGCCGTACAACGGAAAACGCCTCTAATTTCCCGTTTAACAATATATTGTTTTTACTGACTACAGACTTGCTTGTCTCGTCAATAATTGTGTAGTAAAACGGCCCAAGATTTAAAACAGTAGGCTTTATATATTCTGCTCCCAAGTGGAGTAAATAAAAGAGATTTGGAGAACCCGGCATTGGCAGGATCATTGCACCTTTTTGCAAGATGTAGCCCGTTTTGTCGCATACCCAATCGTGCATAGGGCCAGGATTGATGCCTTCGCCATTATCGAGTATTTGCCCATTGGCATCCGCTAGAACACATCCATTGCTAAAAAACAACAGTTGGCCACTTGAATCGCTGATAGAAGCGACAGTGCTTTCTATTTTGACACCAAAATCCAGCGTGTCCACCATAACACCGCTGGGTTGAAACCGAATGATATAATTGGCATACCCTGCCACATGAGGATATTCTTCAAAACCTCCTACCCAGTTTGCATCAGCTAATTTTTGTGCAGAGATTATCGTGCACAGGCATTGCGAAATGGCAATGGCTGCAATTGTTCTAATTTTCATAAAAGCTTGTTTTATTCTTTTTTATTGAAACGCTTTTCCCTTTCCTCTTTCACTTGTTTGCTTCTTTCAAAGGCCCATTGAATAGGAGTAGGCGGGTGTACCGTCGGTATGCCTTTTCCGCGCAAGGGGCTTAGGGTTTTGTAGTTGGTGTCATTTTTGCTTTCTGGCTTGCTATATGGCACGTTAATAAATCCATCCGTTTGGCCCGCGAAACCCAAAGTATCGCAGGGCGAACCCTCCCACTTCCCGAGGCTGTAATTAGGGAAACGGCACATCGTACCTGAATTGTAAACTGGCAAGGTAATGCCATGCTGTTCCACATCTGCCGCAAGCCCCGGCAGGTCAGGATGATGAATTATATGCAAGGCTCTTGTGCCATTAGCAGTGGCGGAGTAAAGCTTGTTTCCATGCATTTGAGAAATCCAGATGTATGTGGCGAACGGTGGTGTGGGAGAAGAGAACCCATCATATATAGCAAGCGTGTCAAGGGTTAGCGCAGGATCTGGGGCTTGCATATCCATGACCATCATTGCCTCGTATGAATTTATGAACAAAAACCTTGAATCTGGGGAAAAGGTTACCTGTATGGAGAAAAAACCATTTTCATAGGGAATGATCTGCAGGTTGCTTAATTGGCCTGTACACCGGTCAAAATCATAAATTCTCAAGCCGCCATAACTGTCATGCCTGATGTAAATTTTTCCGTTGGGTGAAATGGATGCAAAAGAAGGGTTTTCATGAGCATTAAATGGTGGCCCATACACCTGGATAAGGGGAGCGTTAATGCCAGTGGAACCGACAAGATAGGCGTAATGGACGGGCTGAGATAAAAGAGGAGTCAGCACCCACCAGTCTCGTCCATTGCCATGCTTGACCACAATCATTTCATTTTGGGCGGAATCCAATAGAACCACATTTTTTTCCTCTACCCTACCAAATCCACTATTTTGGTTCATGTCTACCCTGTTGTACCAGAGTGGAGCAAGTACGATTTGTTCCGTAGAAAGTTGATCCCGCCCGCCCATAGAAAAAAGATAGTATTGATTTGGTAACCCTGGGGCTGGGATTGAAGGTGAGATTACCCCAATAGGGAAACCATATTTTTGGTAGTCATACCAAAAATAGGAAAGATTAATCGAATCGCCCCATTGCATCAGGTTATGCGTCCAATTCTGTACCGAGATGCCGTTGGTGTAAAATAACAATTTGCCCAAAGAATCGCTGCAAGCACCGCAGTAGGTCCCAAAATCTACTTTCTTTTTCTCTTTATAGATTTTAGGTTGTTCGAAGTTAAAATCAATCGTCCCCCCTCCAAAAAGCGGGTGATTGGAGTCGTTTTCGTAACCAAAAAAGGAAAAAGCGTCATGCTTTTGGGCAGGAAGCATTGTCCAAATGAAAATGAATAGCAGGGTAAAAACAAATCTCATATTTTGAGGTGAAAAAGTGTCTGCCGAATACTGTCATTCGGCAGACACGGATTTATGCAATTATTGGGCGACTTTCACAAAAGGCTTGCTCGGCATCTTATGACCATCTAAAATGACCTGCACGGTATATGTCCCCAAGGGAAGGTTACCTATATCCAAGGCCACCGTTTGGATATCTGGGTCAATCTTCTCTTCGTGAATCGGTCTTCCCATAAAATCATACAAATATAGCGTCCCATTTTCAAAACTGCCCGGCAGTGTAATCTGTAAATGATCGCTCACAGGGTTGGGTGACAAAGTGATTTCGCCATTCTTCAAAAGTTGCGAACGCTCTTCTCCACCGCCACCTACTCCGCTTCCTCCCGGGCACATGGCTTCGTCATTATAGTCTTGAGGTGATTTTTTGAGGGTTGCACGTGCTAAAACCACACCATATCCTCCTGAAAAGCGGCACTGATCGGCTACAGATTCCAAACTGACCATTTGTTGTGCCGTAAAGACACCTTGCGTGTTGACGGCAAGATACTCTTTAAGAACGGTCAACACGGTTTTCAGATTTAATTCGTACACGGTATTTGGCGTGATAGAAGACAAATAAGCATCCAATTGGATTAGCTTGTTCTGACGTTCGGCTAAATGAGTTGCCTCTAAGCTATGTTTGGTCAGGTTAAGGCTTTGCAATTGATTGTTCAATCCCTGCAATTCAGTGCTAAGTTGATCTTTTTGGGTTTGTGTTGTAGCCTCGGCCATAGCATCGTGGTTGACTTTCATTTAAGCCAATACTCCAGATATTTGAGTATAATTGTTGTCCCATCCTTGGATAATATTATTAGGGATTGCACTCACTTGGGCATATTGTTGAAGCGCATTGTGCAGTTTGCCAAGGTTGGTGGTTGTTTGAGCCGCAAAAAAAGTAGCTTCTGGGCTTCCAATAGCACGAAGCTCCGGGTGATAAAATAGCCTGTCGTACAAGCCAAAAGCAACCTCCCAGTTCATCTCAACATAGCCTTTGTAAACAGGGAAAATACCCTGAAGATAGAGTTCTTCACTTCTGGTTTTTCCTTCAGACTCCTCCTCACATAGATATTGAGGCAACTCATTTGGGTCGTTTGTTGCACCTGAAGCTGGTACGAACCATCCTTGATGTGAACGAGGATTTGCCCAATAAGTACTGATAGGGGTTTCAAAGTACTGAATGTTGAATCTTGACAAATTAACGAACGCTGGAAGTGGATTTCCCCCAAAAAAGGCTTCCGAATCAGGAAGGCCAGATATTCCCGGCCAAATATTTTTCCGTTTGTCCTGTACGCCAATGCGAGTGGCCCCATTAAGCATCAGAAGCCCTGTATTATGGTTGGAGAATGAATTGTCTCGCAAAATGGTGCCGTCACAATTGTTGTGAAAGCGTATACCTTCTTTGAGGTTGTAAAGATGATTGCATTTTATGGTATTGTTGGTTGCTTCCCAAGCAGAAATACCGCTTAGGCTTTCAAAATCATTGTTGATTGGCCCAGCGTAATCGGCGACTCCAAAGAGAGTGTTGTCGAAAATCTTGTTGTTACTTGACTGATAAAGGTAAATTCCTTTATAGAAATGCTTGGCAGACCCGACATGTTGCTGGTTGAATGTATTATCGTGAACCTCGCCAATGTGTTTCATATTGTATAAAGCCAGCCCATAACCTCCCGACAAATTATCAGCTGCTGGCGGTTTTTGAATTTCATTAAAGGTGTTTCCAAAAATTCCCAAATGATCAAGTCCAGGTTGCGGCGGGCCTTGACCCACAAGTCCTGATGCAATGATTGAATATTTCTGGCATCTTGGAGTTCCAGGTGGTAAGAATGGATCGTCATGGTAATCCAATGAAATGACATCATCCTCAAAAACATTATTATATATATTGCATTCAATATATTGGCTTGCTGGGCAAGAAAGCGCAGATGTTTCGTATGACTTAAAGCGATTTTCAGAAACATCAAAACGGTGTGGAAAGTCTGTGAAATCGACCTTGACATGTTGGCTTCCAAAATCAAAAAACAATTTTGGACAGTTAAATCATTGCTTCCCGAAAAGATCCCCGTTTGGCAATCCTGAAAAGTAGGGATTGTATTATTCTTCCCAAGCCCAAATATGTTCAATTGCTTCTGTGTACCTTCGTTATAACTATATAGCGCATATCCACCACTATTAAGTTCATAGCCAATATTGTAAAATCTTGTTTTTTGAACACTCAAGTTAGAGTTAAACGCGAACAGGGCTTGGACAGGGCTTAAAGTATTGGGATTTGAATGTGCAAAGTCATGAATGATGTTAATTTCGTCTCCGCCTCCAATTGTTATTTCTGCAACTGAATGTAATCGGATAGCATTATATGGCCTTAAAAATCCATCAAACGGTTCAATCAAGTCATCAGCACCGCTTATGTCATTGCCTGAAATACCTGCTCCCACAGGGGTAATGAAGGCCTCTTGATGATCAAGAATATTTTCGCGTCCACCAAAAATTGAGAATGCATTTCTTTTAAAAGAGTTCTCTTTGATTTCAAATTCTGCACCACTGAAAAGCCTAATCGCAACCACTGCATCTTCAATGCAATTATCATAGGCTATGAGTTTCCCGTTTTCTTCTACATTAAGCCCATTCCAAAGTTCTTCGCAACCATGTAAGTGAGAAGAATTGACCGTTAGGTCAGAATTAACTTGAACTCTTCCGCTTGGTGTGGCAAAAACTAATTCTGATCCCTCGGCAAAAGTGTAAGGAACATCTATATTAATAGGAGACCTGATTTCCCATCGTTGAGCTATATGCTGGGCATCGTGCTGATTAAAAGGGTCAATATGGGGAAGGATAATGTTGTTTAGTATCAACCATGATATTTTTGCTTCCAATCCGAAAGGCCCACTAATGATGGTATAGTCATTAGGGTCTCCCGTATCATAGCACTGAACTGGGTAGTCGCATGATGGTTGGGCAACACTGGTATTCTGGACAAGTAAGGACATCACCAAGAGAAAGGTGACAAAACGCAATCTTCGTTCTTCTGGTTGAATGAGTGAGTTTATAGGTTTGCCAAAACTCAAGAAAGTAGTTCGATTTTTCATAAATCGGAAAAAATTTAGGAGGTGAAAAGAAAGGGTAAATAAATCTGATCATTTTGGTGGAGATATTTACTTACTGCCCCAAAAGTGCAACCCCCTCTATTCCCTCCCGATAGCTACAAGGCATAAAATCACCGCCCCAGAAATTTTATTCTCTGTAGCTATAAAGTGCCAGTATTGGCAAATTGGGTACTCAGTCGTTTGGTGGTTTGGGTAAAATGGTATTACTTTGTTAGGCAATGCATTTTTTCCAAACATTACGAAAACAATCCCTCGCTTCATGGACAACTCCCTACAAAACGAACTGCGCCAAAAAATGCGCGAGCTGCGCGATTTAGGTGGCTACTCCCAAAAAGACATGGCAGATGCCATGGATATCACCCAACCTTCCTTCTTCAAAGTCCAGAATGGCCATATAGAACTGGCCATCAGCCACATTTCAGGTTGTGCCGAACTTTTCTGCGTCACACCCACCGAGTTTATCTCGCTCTCGACGGAAGAGCTCGCAGCGCGTATCAGGCGGAAATCCGCCCCCCCCCCCCCCAGAGAAGTGAGTCCGCTGACTAAATTTGGGTTCTAAAAACCTTAGTGGTCTCCAACATTTTCCCCAATTCTTCCTACGTTTACCCCATGATTCTGAACCAACACACCGTCGCACTTCGCGCTCAATGCGAAGACCTTGTGAAAGACCTCCAGCAACTCAGCCAGGAAATCGGCCACAAAGAATTGGCTGTCATGGTGGGCGAGTTGCGTAACCGGATGAGCGAGCCATTCATGTTCGTCATCGTGGGCGAAGTAAAAGCGGGAAAGAGCAGTTTTGTCAACGCGCTTTTGGAGTCAAAACGCGAAATCTGCGCCGTTGCACCACAGCCCATGACCGACACAGTGCAGCAGATTTTGTACGGGGAAAAGGAGGAAACGGTCATCGTAAATCCTTACCTGAAAAAGATTTTCCTGCCCATTGATATCCTGCGCGACATCGCGGTGGTGGATACGCCCGGCACCAACAGCATCATCGAAAGGCACCAGGAAATCACCGAGAATTTTATCCCTGCCAGCGACCTGGTCATTTTTGTTTTTGAGGCTAAAAACCCTTACCGGCAATCGGCCTGGGACTTTTTCGATTTTATCCATCGCGACTGGCACAAAAAAATCATTTTCGTGCTCCAGCAAAAAGACCTGCTTTCGGAGGCAGATTTGGCGGTGAACGAGCGCGGTTTGTATGATTTTGCGATCAAAAAAGGCTTGGAGGAACCCGCCATTTTTGCTACCAGCGCCAAGGCAGAACTCGAAGGCCGATTTGATTTGAGTAACTTCTCCGCAGTGCGTGATTACATCCGTACCCATGTGACGGGCGGGCGCGGGGCGGCATTGAAACTCAAAAACAACCTCACCACCTCGCATCATATTCTAGAACGTCTGCGCAATGATCTGGACACCCGCGCGGAGCAATTCCGGGAAGACACCGAATTCCGCAACGACATCAGCTTAACTCTTGACAATCAGGAGAAAAAATCGAATCACCACGCAACACTCCTCATTGAAAACCTGCTGAATGGTTACGACCGAATTACCCGTACCATTGGTCAGGAACTTGCGGACGGGCTTTCGTTCCCTTCGCTCCTGAAGCGCTCGTTCATGGGGCTTTTCAGCAAACAAGCCAGCATCACTGATTGGCTCAACGCCCTTGCCAAACAACTCGAACTACAACTCAACGCCGAACTCCGCACCAAGCTCAATGACGGCGTGGTAGACCTCGCCGACTCCGTGCAGCAAATGGCGAAGATGATTGACCTGAAAATCCGCGCCGCCAACACGGTGGTCAAAAGCGATTCCTATATTTTCGAGACCATTTCTGAAAAACGCGCATCCGTGATGAAAGAACTTCAGGAGGCGTTTGCCCGGTTTATGTCGCGGTCTGAAAGTTTCAACGACGGAAAGTTGTTTCCCGAAAACGCCAGCGTTTCGCCCAACATCGCGGCGGGGAGTGGGGTAGCCATCATCGGACTCATTTTGGCGGGCGTAACAAAAATGGCGGTGTTCGATATCACGGGCGGAGTGCTGACAGGGATTGGGGTGCTGTTTGCCGGTTTTACGGCTCGGGCACAACGAAGTAAAATTGTGAAAGGCTATGATGAAGAGATTTCTAAGGGGCGTACCCAGATGCAAGAGGCACTGGAGGGCAAGTTGCGCGGCTATGTGCGGACAATAAAGGGTCGTATTGGAGACAATTTTGGAGAAATAGATGCGCTTTTAGCCAATGAAGAAAGCCAAATAGCGCACTTCAATACACAACATTTGGCCCTGCGGCAAAGGCTTGAAGCACTAGACAATGCACTGGAAATCACCTAAATAAGATCACAAATGATTTTTGATAAAACCCTTGTTTCCAGACCGGTAAGCCACACAGTGGTCAGTTAACTTCCAAAATATTAATATGCTAAAAAACTGAAAGTGGCGTTACTTTTGCGTTAACAATTTCAGTGCTCCTTTTTAATCCCTGCCAGAATTTCCAAAGACTTTCAAGTCTCGTCATTGCTGGCCTCTCTAAAACTTCAACACTATGACGTGCCCCAACCGGGCAAAACAAAATGACCTTATCACGGCCACCGCGCCGCCGATATAAAGATGTAATCGGTTTTTGGGATGTCCTCTTCCGCAGTAACTGCGGAGGGGGATTTTTCTTTGGTGGAATAACCGAAAAACAGGAAAATTTAAAATGGATAAAATAAACCGCAAAATGTAAAACAGGAGAACCGCAAAATTTAAAACTAAGAAGGACATCCTGCAATGGGCAACGATATCTGCTCATTCAGCGAGGAACCTCCTAACGGTTTTAAATTTTGCGGTTCTCCTGTTTTACATTTTGCGGTTTATTTCTCAGTTTTACATTTTGCGGTTTAATATCTCAGTTTTAAATTTTGCGGTTCTCCTGTTTTGCGGTTTTGCGGTTTATTTATTTCGCATCCGCACCACCGGACAAATCATCTCCTCCAGGCTAATCCCTCCGTGCTGGAAGGTGTTTTTGTAGTAGTTGTTGTAGTGGTTGTAGTTGTTCGGATAAAGGAAAAAGTAGTCCTCCTTGGCAAAAATGAACGTGCTGCTGATATTGGGGCGCGGCAATCCGGCCTTGTTAGGTTCTTTGATCGCGAGCACGTCCCGGGCCTCGTATTGGAGGTTTCTGCCAACTTTGTAGCGAAGGTTGGTAGTGGTTTCGCGGTCGCCGACAACTTTAGAAGGTGTTTGCACCCGAATGGTTCCGTGGTCAGTCGTGACGAATAGCTGCACATCACGGCCTTCGAGTTTTCGCAGAGCCGTCCAGAGGGGCGAGTGCAGGAACCAGGAACGTGTGAGCGAGCGATAAGCCCGCTCGTCGCCTACGAGCTCTTTCAACACTTCCATCTCAGTGCGGGCGTGGGAGAGCATATCTATGAAGTTATAGACGATAACCGTCAGATCATTGTTCAGGCAGTTTAGGATATTGTCATTCAGGTCTTTGCCGTGGTTAACGTTGGTGACTTTAATGTAATCCCACTTGATGGGTTTACGGAAGGCACGCTCGATCTGTTTGCCCAAAAAGAAATCCTCCGACATGTTTTTCCCGCCCTCGTCTGTGTCGTTTTTCCATTTGTCGGGGAAGTTTTTTTCAATATCCGCAGGCATCATTCCGGCAAAAATGGCATTTCGGCTGTACTGGGTTGCAGTGGGTAAAATGCTAAAGAAATAGCCCTCCTCTTCGGTCCTGAAAAGCTCGTTCAAAATGGGTTCAATGGTTTTCCACTGGTCGTAACGCAGGTTGTCAAGCAATAACATGATGGTCGGCGTTCCATTGCCAACGTGTGGTAAAATATGCTTACGCATCATGGAATGCGACATAATCGGGCCAACTTCTTTGGTCTTATCCACCCAATCAAAGTAGTTTTTCACTACGAACTTGGAGAATTCCGTATTGGCCTGCTCTTTCTGCTGCGACAGAATTTCACTCACCCCTGTTGCCTCGTTGGCATCCACGCGCATCTCCCAGTTCACAATCTTTTTATAGGCATCTACCCATTCTGTCTGATTTAGGCCGCCTGTGATTTCCATGAAAATTTCGCGGAATTCCTGCTGGTAGTTTTGCGCGGTTTTTTCGCTCACGAGCCGTTTGTTGTCCAATATTTTCTTGAGCGTCAGCAAGATTTGGTTGGGATTGACGGGCTTGATGAGGTAATCAGAAATTTGTCCGCCGATGGCATCTTCCATGACATGTTCAGCCTCGTTTTTAGTGATCATCACTACGGGCACGTTGCGGTTGCGGGCCTTTATTTTCATCAAAACCTCCAGCCCCGTGAGGCCGGGCATACTCTCATCGAGGAACACCACATCAATGTCGGAGGCTTGCTCGTAGTAGGTTTCCACAGCATCGTGGCCGTTGGTGGCAGTCACCACATCGTAGCCTTTGTTTTGGAGGAACATCAGGTGTGGCTTGAGGAGATCAATCTCGTCGTCAGCCCAGAGGATTTTGGTCATAATATTTTGTTGATGTGGTGGATTGGTGACCCTCTTTCGCTTCCACCTCCGTCAAGACTGCGGCGGATAAAAAAGCTACGGCGGGTAAATTGGTGGATTTGAGGATGAGGTGCAAAATGTTCAAACGGCGTACGGGCTTTTGGGTTGTGTGCGGTTGAAGAAATTATGGCAAATGTCTAAATACTTTCTGGCCTTGATAAATTTATCGAAACTTTAGAGGGTGTAAAACCGCGTGGCGGTTGCATTTTTGTCAGCCTAGAATTTTTTTGAATGCTTTCGCGTTTTTACTTCCTCCAACCCACACTCAGCCTTTCACACACGCTTAAAAGCGTACAAAATTTCATTCCTTATGAAACTCCCTCACCGTTTGCTTCAGCTCGGCACCTTGGCCCTCTTTTCCTCCATGATCGGGAGCCTCGTGATATACCGGGGCGGATTTTTTGACCCAAGTTCCCCCCAGGGTAAAATTGGAACAAGATAGCTTACAGCCGCCTTGGTTCGACAGTCTTCTATTCAAGAGGATTTTGCGAGAAACAGTCGAACAAAGTTTTATGGATAATGGTCAAAGGATTTACGTCCTACATGGGGCGCCTTCCGCGCCTGCTCCCCAAAAAAAGAAGGGCAAAAAAAAGCACACGAACGATGACGGTGTACGAATTGCCACTGCCGCGGACTCTTTGCACGCTATGGAAATTTTGCGCTCCTTCTACGAACTGACACATCTCTCGGAGAGCGAACAACTGCGCTTTCAAATCGTTTTGGACGGTCTCACCCGCCCCAGGATGATGAGCTCAAAAACCGGCTGGATATTCATCTCCGCGGTGGATACCTCTAAGGCTATTCAAATTGTAATTTCTGAAAGGCAGAAAAAATGATCCCCTTCGACCAACTAACGGCCATAGCACTAAGCCTGCTGTTCCTCGTGGTGACGTTTGTTCCGATGGAAAAAATGTTCCCGGCAAAGAAGGGGCAGCCTGTTTTTCGGCCACAATGGCGGCTGGATTTGATTTATTTTTTAGGCCAAAACCTGCTGTGGCTTGGCCTGGTTTTCTGGACTTTGGATCATTTTGAACATTGGCTCGACCCTTTCATCGCTCCAGGTTTCCGGGCGGCAGTGGCGCAACAACCCTGGTGGCTGCAGGCCATTGAAGTAGTTTTGTTGTCCGACTTTTTGGTTTATTGGGCACATCGGCTGCAACACCGGGTGGAGTTTCTTTGGCAGTTCCACAAAGTCCACCACAGTGCGGAACACTTGGATTGGTTGGCTGCCCACCGGGAGCATCCTCTGGATACGCTTTACACCATCGGGATTATCAATTTGCCAGCGTTTATCCTCGGCTTTCCCTTGGAAATGTTGACTGGGCTGATTGCCTTTCGCAGCGTGTGGGCGATTTACATTCATTCCAACGTCCGCCTTAATTTGGGGTATTTGGGCCTATTACTCGGCTCGCCCGAACCTCACCACTGGCATCACGACAAAGACCGTGACGCGGGCAACTATGCCAATATCTGCCCATTGATGGATGTGTTGTTTGGTACCCATACCAATCCCGGCCATGAACCAGCATCGTTTTGGAATAAAGGAGGACTTGTCGCAAAATTATTTGGGACAGATGTTCTTGTTCAAACGGAGCAAAAAGGAGCAGTAAATAAGTGGCTGAATGAGAAAACTGACCGTAAACGGTACCATATTTTCCTTTCAAGCGTACCTTCGCAAACAAAATACCCGTGCAAATGGTGGACAAAGACGCTATTTCCAAAGCGGTAAAAGAACAACTGCAATTGCTTTATGGTGACCGCCTTGCCAAGGTCATCCTCTATGGCTCTTATGCGCGTGGGGATTTCCATGAGGAATCGGACATTGATTTTCTCGTAGTTTTGAAGGATGAGGAGATAAACATCGGGCAAGAATTGCACTATATGAATCGGCCGATTTTCAAGATTTCATTTGAAAATGATGTCATCATTTCCAGCCACCCCACCACGTTGAAACGATTGGAAAACTCCCAGTTCCTTTTTTATCAAAACGTGAGAAAGGAGGGTATTGCGCTATGACTTATGAAATTGAAAAAATCCTCGAAAATGCTGAGGACTGCCTACTTACTGCGCAATACAATGCAGATGGTGGTTGGAATAAAGCCGCTGTCAATCGTGCTTACTACGTATGTTTGATGTGACGGCCCTGCTGCGGGATAAAGGGCTGGCGCCAAAACGCATCAAGGCACACATTCTATTTAGTCAACACTATATCAAAACCGGCATAATGAGCGTAGAAATGGGCGAAAACTTGGCCGAGGTATTCGTGTTACGCCAGTCCTCCGATTACGATTTTGAGTTTGAACCAGACGAGGCTAATATTCTTACTGCCCTCGAACACGCCCGTACTTTCTTCGCTGCAACTCGGGCCTATTTCGAGGTCAAACACTAAAATGCCTGATAGTACCTTCGCAAACAAAATACCCATGCAAATGGTAGACAAAGACGCTATTTCCAAAGCGGTAAAAGAACAACTGCAATTGCTTTATGGTGACCGCCTTGCCAAGGTCATCCTCTATGGCTCTTATGCGCGTGGGGATTTCCATGAGGAATCGGACATTGATTTTCTGGTGGTTTTGAAGGATAAGGAGATAAATAAGGGAAAAGAAATTTTACAATTAAGCCAAGCACTTTCTCTGCTTAATCTTACCTACGGCATCATTATTTCCAAGCATCCTACTACGGTTGAAGAATATCAAAATTCCCCTTTCATGTATTATCAAAACGTGCGTCGAGAAGGAGTTGAAATATGATTGTCCCCATTGAAAAAATCATTGCAAAGGCAGAAGGCACTATGTCAGACGCTACGTTCAACTATGAATATGAGCGCTATGAAGCTTGCGTCAACCGAGCATACTACGCCGTCTTTTATTGCATCACGGCATTGTTAGAGGCCAAACAGGTTTATGCCAAAACACACCAAGGCTCGCATAACAAGTTCAATGAACTATACTTGAAAACAAAACTGATGCCCCAATCTTTAAACGATTCTTTGGATACTGTTTTTTCCTTGCGGCAAGCAGGAGATTATGACTTTCGAATAGATATAACCGAACTGGAAGCACAGGCGGCCCTCGAACACGCCCGCATTCCTCGCTGCGACTAAATCATATTTTGGTTTGAAGGGGTAATACAGGGTGGAACACGGATTCAAAGCGTTTTTTGCCCTGTTAAAATAGAAATCTGTGAAAATCCGTGTCTAATCCGTGCAATCCGTATTCCACCCTAATCAGTTGCAAAAGGTCAAAAACCTACCAGCCCGGAATAAAATTCAGCCCAAACCTCCACGTTCTTTCACTTTCCGGTGCCGTAAGCGGCAAGGCGAAATACGGTTCAAGCACCATGTAGCCAAACAAATTCACACGCAAAGAAACGCCCGTGGAAAAGATAGGTTCGTGATAGAACTCAGCCCCCTTTTTCAATTCGTCAAATTCATAAAACGCCAGGCCTGCGTCAAAAAACAAATTCAAATCTGTGACCAAAAAGTTCGATTTTATAAGCGACAACCTGCGCGGTCCAGTGAATGGAATCCGAACCTCAAAATTGCCGACGAACATCTTGCTGCCAATGGTCCTTTGGAAAAAATAAGGGTCTTCTTCTGTATTGAACACCGCCCGATCATAGCCCCGCACAAAGAATGGGTTTGCTGCAAATAGCGGATAATCAACACTAAAGGTGTTCTCCTCGTACTTCTCCGTCCGCAAATAACCCAAACCACGAACCGCAAAAGTGAATGGCTTGACATAGAGATATTTCCGTGCATCCGCCAGAAAAGCGGTGAATTGGTAATCACCCCCAAAATACTGCTCCACACCAAAACGGTAACGCCAGCCTTGCAAGGGGGCTGTCATTCCAAAATAGGAGTTGTCGCCGACGAATGCGGCGTTTATGTTGTTCAGGTTGAGCGATGGCCCCTTTGGCTGTTTTTCGCGGTCAGAGCCGTAGTACCTGCGGTCGAGATAATAATAGTCTATATATTCGGTGACTCGGCTGCTGTAAAACTCCGTAGCGGCCCCTACCTCAACTCGCTTGGTGACGGAGAATGGATAAAAAACCGTTCCGCCAACTCGCTGTTGGAATACCCGTTCCAGACCAAACACTCTTTTTTCCAAGGTCGTTTGCACCCCTTGTATGTCAACATTCACAAAGTCCACGTATTGATAACCCCCAGTCTGATATGCAATGTGCGAGGCATTTACGCCCCAACCGATGCGGTTTTTCTGGTTGATGTACGACAACTGCCCGCCAGCATCCTGAATATCGCCGTTCAATACCGCACCTGCGTACAGTTGGTTATTGCCCAAAACATCACTAAAAAGCGCATCTATACCACCGGCCAAACCCGTTTGTGTGCCAAAACTGCTGTTGCCCGTGTTCACACCTACACCCGTGCTACCGCCCAGGTAATCAAGTTGGAATTTTGGCTTGTATTTCTTGGCTTTCATCGCCGTGCTGTCTGCCGCAGAGTCCATCAGGCGGAGGCCCACGTTCACCATATCGCGCTGTTTTGGACTAAATGGAGGCAGGGAAGCAGGCACCTGGTCCACTGCCAGCGGGTCAATTTCTTTGGCCTCGAAATCCGCGTCTTTTGCCTGGTGAATGGTGTACTTGCCTTTGTTGTAATGCGTGTACAGGATGCGGTCGCGGTCGTCGGCTACTGTGATGGCAGGAGAATAAGGCGTTATGCCCGTTATGCCCGTCATCATGTCGGTGAGTTGAAACACTTTTTTGGTTGCCAGATCGTATCGGTAAAGGTTACGCCGCCCGTCACGGTTGCTGAGAAAACAAGGGTTGCCGTTTTGTCAAAAATGGGGATTCATGTTGTCGGCGCAAGGGAAGATGTCTACGTTGAATGTAGGAGGTAACTTCGAGTTGCCGCCTACATTGCTCGAATCACTCATATCCATCACTGCAAGGTTCATCACCCAGGCGCCGTTGGTGCGCCCGCGTTGGATGCTCAGTTCGTCGGTTGAGAACGCCAGCGATTTGCCGTCGGCGCTCCAACTTGGGAGGATTTCTGAATAACGGTCGTTGGTAAGGCGTTTTACTTTTTGGCTTTTCAGATTGTACTGGTATAGGTCCAGTTTGGCCATTTACAAGGCCGCTACCACGATGGTTTTCCCGTCGGGACCTGTGCAGGGTTACTGGTAACGCCAAAGCCTTGGGATGCTTATCTTGTGTTTTCTTACCTGAAGATGTCCTTGATAACCAACACACTCCGCCCATTTTCATACACATGGCAATGCGAAACGTTTGGAGTCGGACCCAGGTGCCGGCACTTT
>JADJFA010000009.1 GCA_016708875.1 Lewinellaceae bacterium | reverse complement strand
AGCAAGCACCGTTTGTAATGGTCCAGGCAAATTTATATACCCCATCGGTCAGTCCCGTTATGGTGGTGGTTGGGCTGAGTGGGTTGGTAATAACAGCACCGCCAGGGCCACTGGCCTGGGTCCACATACCGGCATACCACGAGTGGCGCATTGGCCGCCATGGTGGCCGATGTGCCATATTCTCCTGATCAGCACCGGCTGCTGCCGTCGAAACAGGTGCAGAAATGGTAATAATTACCGTATCCCTGGTCGGCGTGCAGGAGCCATTAAGGTTTTGCCATTCAAAATAATAGGTCCCGTTCGAAAGTCCGTTTACAACGGTGTTAAACAGCGTAGGACTTACGATCGTGGCCGGAAGATTGGCCGGAATCGTGGATATTTTGGTCCAAAGGACGGTGCCGACAGGAAGGATTGTTTCCAGCCAGCGTGATACTTGTTGTTCCTGCCGGCAAACATTGATCCGGACCGGCATTCGCAATATCCGGGCCATCCGAATTATTGGTCGTGATGACCACATTGTCCGAAAGCCATGCCGCACGTATTCTTGACCGTCCAAGTAAAGGTATAGACCGTATTACCAGCAAGCCCGGTCACAACTGCCTTCCGGATCATGTATATCCGAAATAACCACGCCCGCATTGGGCGTAACGGTCCAGGTGCCTATATCGCTGGGTTGTGGGGTACTTCCCATCAAATAAACCGGAGTGTTGATACAAACCGTTTGATCTGCACCCGCGTTGGCATTCGTCGGAACCTGATTGGTTACCCGCACCACCACATCATCATAAAGCAGCATCACAGGCCGGGCCTCCACTGACCGTCCAGCGCAACACATAAGCGCCATTGACGTTGCTTGGAAAAAATTACATCTGAGTTGTTGGCCGTAATTTCCAGGATATTGGCTACTCCAGGGCCACTCACCTGCGACCAGGTACCACTTCCGATAAATGGTAAATTCCCGATCAACGAACTCTCGAATAAGTAGCACAAGGCGAGCCCCTGGTTGGTACCAGCATTGGCGCCCGTGATACTTGAAGAAAACACTACCGTCACCTGATCGCCACTGGAGATGCTACAACCAGCGCCCACCGGAGCATCTTTTCTCATTTCAAGGATATAAACCCCTGGCGGCACTGGGTTACCAGGTCCGTACAAATCAAATATTGTAAAAGGGAAGAGCCTGCTGCGGCCCAATCCGTCAAGATGCCTGTGGGACTGGCGGCTATGCGCCATTGGACGGCGCCCGGGCCCGAATGGGTGTAGGTCAGGGTAACTGGTTTTATCATCGCACATTTGGATGATCGGATCATCCGTGGTGATATCCACCATAGAACCCGGTTCATCAAATATAATGGTAAAATTTCCTGTACTGGAACAGCCCGTAATCGGGTTGGTGATGGTATAGGAAAACGAATAGCCTTCATGCCATCCAGTCCAGTCACTTCTGTTACGGGTGTGGTAGGGGCTAACGATGGTGGCTGGAGGCCCTCCTGTTTGTACCCCACTGGACCGTTTCATTGGTGTATAAGGGTATGCTTCCATATAGAAAAGTGGACGTACGATTATCGCAAAAAGTCTGGCTTCCAGAATTGGCCGGGGTAATATCCTGGGTTGGGGCTGGCACGCAAAATCATTACTTCATCTTCTCCATTGGCGCACTGACCTGCTACCACCCAGCGAAAAACATAACATCCTTCGATCAGATTAGAGATACAGGTGTTGGCTGCATTATTATTTACGATCGTTGGTACATTCGGCCCACTTACCACACTCCAGGTACCCGTACCACAATAACCAGCCGGTGAAGCGTTCAGGCAGGTCATGGTCGTCAGAGAATAACAATTGCCCAGGTTCTGATCAGGACCAGCATTTACGGGTTGAACACCGCCACAATTCGTTACTAAAACGTCCTCATGGGAGGCGCATCCATTGCCATTCGTAATCGACCAGCGCAAAACAGTTTGTCCTCCATTGCCGTTGGCCAGCACAATCGGGCTGTTGGGATCCTGAGGATCAGAGATCGTTACGCCATTGTTAGTGCCTACTACCGTCCAGATACCAAGTTCACCCACGCCCGGATTGTTTGCCGACAAAAAGTAGGTGCCCGGGCATCCCGAAATATCCGGTCCAGCCATCGCCGGAGTGATACGCAACACGGTATAGTTGACATCCTGAAAGACCAGTGAGCCATCCTCGCAAGTGAGGTGAGCAGAAATTTATAGGATTCCCCCATGTATCCGTGACCGTACTCATAAGCATAGTGGGATCATCTATGATCACTGATGGGCCACTGATCTGTGTCCAATAAAAAGAACCGGGCACAAAACTCCCTGATGTCCCTCCGATCAAGGGTATCTGCATGTCAGGGCGAAAGCTGCAGAAACCCCTGCATTCACAGAACAGTTCTGTGCATGTGAGGAGACACCTGAACGGCTAAAAAAGAAAACAGGGAATCAGGGCTAACCGAAACACGGTTGGCAAGAACCCGGCTTTAAACAGGTCCTTCGAAATTGCTCGGTTCAATTGAACGGGCCGCTTGCTGAAAAGTGGCCATTGGTAGGATTTTGTAAAAGAATGGAGGATCATAGTTACGAGAAAAATTGCCCTCTCTTTGAAAATAAAGCCTAAGGTATTATTAAAGAAAATTTGTTAAACAAGGGATTAGAAAAAATATTGGGCCAGTGCCCATATCAAAAGCCAAGGCTTTGTTTGTCTTGGATTGAAAGGAACCTGGAAAAGATACAAGATTAAAAATAAATTTGACCAGCAAAGATACTAGGTATTTATTGTTTGTATCCCAATTTCAGCACTTTTCTTTTTACGTTGGAATGTCCTTCAGGATACAACTATTGTGCCGCTTTGACTGGTAGGCGACAAATCAATATATTTACCATGTGTGTAATCAAGTCTTGGCAACTTTATCTTTTAAATTTTCACGGTATATGGTGTAGAAAACGGCAAAACCTCGTAGGTCTTTTCAGACCTACGAGGTTTACCAAAAAATGTCTAATCAAGATTACCGCGCCTGAATCATCTTCTTCGTCGCACTATCTGTTGCCGTTTGCAGTTTGTAGTACAATACGCCCGTGGTGTTGAGCAGCGCGCGATCAAGCGCAATCGTGTTCTCGCCTTGGGCAAACTGTCCTTTCTGTTGGTACACTACCCTACCCGTCTCGTCAAAGATCGAAAGCGTTGCTTCAATAGTCTCTGGCCCTCCTTCACTAAAGTTTCGGCGGGCAGGCAGGTAGAATCCAATGCTCGTCTTGTTCACAAACGGGTTGGGCTGGTTCTGGTACAGTTCGAAACCAACGCCAGAGATCGTTTTGCCGCTGAAACGGAAGGCAATTCCTAGGCGAGTCATTGGTAATTGCCATGCAGTGCAAAAAATGACCAATGACCCAATGACGATTAATGACCCAATGCCCTATCCCCGCAACACCCGCCTCGCTGCCCAATTACTCATCCCAACCCCAAACAGCACCACCGAAACCGAACTGATCGGCATCAATACTGCGGCGGCTAAAGGCGACAGATTACCTGCTACGGCAAAACTCAGCCCAATGCCATTGTACGTCAAGGCCACGATGTAGGATAGGTTCACGATTTTCACCCCCTCGCGGGCTAGTTGGACGAATTGCGGCAAACGTGCAAACTCGTCGGCGTGAAGAATGGCATCGCAGGCCGGGGTGAAATTGTTGGTATTTTCGGCCACAACGATGCCGAGATCGCTTTGGCGGAGCGCTCCAGCGTCGTTCAGTCCATCGCCGAGCATCATGACATGCTGGCCGTGACGTTGCAGTTTTTTTACAAATTCAAGTTTCTCCTGCGGGCTGCGGTTGAAAAGCATGGTATCAGCATCCGGGAAGAAAGGTGCGAGGGCCGCGGCTTCACGATTTTGGTCGCCGGAGAGGAGGAAAATGCTCTCTTTAAACCTCGTAGGTTTTGAAAACCTACGAGGTTTAGACGGAGCGGAAAAAAACGCCAAAACCTGAGCCAGCCCATCGCGGAAGCGGTTTTTCACTTCAAAATGGCCTAACAATTCGCCGTTTATAGAGACAAAAACGCCGCTTTGATCCTTTGAATCCAAACCTCGTAGGTTTTGAAAACCTACGAGGTTTCCAGTTGATACGAATTTCTGCGAGCCAACCTTAATCTCCTGACCTTTCACCACGCCCCGAATTCCCAAACCAGGAATCTCCTCAAATTGCTCGGGCGTTTCTGTCGGCACATCAGACATGGAATCGTACAAGCGGCGACTCAGGGGGTGCGCCGAATGCCGCACGAGGGAACGAATCGCGATTTTTTCAGCGTAGCTGAGGGGCTGACCCTGGAAGCGCATTTCCTGTTGCGACACGTTTGTAATGGTGCCGGTTTTATCAAATACCACGGCATTGATGTTGGCAAAAGCCTCCACCACGCGGATGTTTTTCAGGTAAAACCGATGCCTGCCGAGGATTCGGAGGATGTTGCCAAGTGTGAATGGAATGGACAAGGCAATATTGCAAGGGCATGCCACGATCATCACTGCCGTGAAAGCATTAATAGCCGTGGCCATATCGCCGCTCAAGCCCCACCAGTATCCAAATGCGCCGAAACCAAAAACCAAAATCAGGTAGGTAAAATATCGGCCTGCGGCATCTGCCAGTTGCGTCACCTGGCCTTTGGCGTTGGTTTTGAAGGCGTCATTGTTCCACAATTTTGTCAGGTGACTTTGTGCTACGCGACGGGTAAGCGCAATTTCGATACTTTCTCCGATCTGCTTTCCGCCCGCAAAAATCCGCTCGCCGTTTTGGACCGACACGGGTTCTGATTCGCCCGTAACGAAACTGTAATCCACACGCGCTGAACCTTTTAGCAAAATCCCGTCGGCGGGAATGACCTCCTGGCTTCGTATCAAAATGATGTCGCCCGGCACCAGGCGGCTGACGGGTACAGAAGTTTCTTCGCCGCCACTGCGGACGGTTGCAGCCACAGGGAAGTACGATTTATAGTCGCGCTCAAAGGAAAGCTGGTGCCAAACATGCTGCTGAAACCATTTCCCAATCAGCATCAAAAAGGTCAATCCGGCAAAAGAATCCAAATATCCAGCTCCTGTATGCGTTACAATTTCATACACGCTGCGGCCAAACAAAGACAGATAAGCGAGGCAAAGCGGTATGTCAATATTGAGCTGGCGATTGCGCAATCCCTGCCATGCTGAGACATAATAGTCGCGTTGGCTGTATAATAGGACGGGCAAAGAAATCAAAATGCTGAGATACCCAAAGGCGGCTGAAAACCAGGAATCTGTCTCGCGGGTCATGCCGACGTATTCGGGGAAACTGAACAGCATGACGTTGCCAAAAGCAAAACCAGTCACGGCCAATTGTGCTGCCAATCGGCGACTAATAAGCGGCGGTTTTTGGCCGTCTATATCACCGAGATTAATATCTGGTGCGTAGCCGATGGTTGCTAACAACGTAGCAAGTTTGCGCAGGGAAGTTTGCTCGGGGTCGAACTGAATCGTGGTGGTTTTTTTTAAAAAATTCACCCGCGAATGACTCACGCCTGCGTCGAGCTTATAGAGGTTTTCCAACAGCCAAATACAAGACACACAGTGCATTTGGGGCAGGTAAAATGTAACTTGGGCTATGGTATCGTTTTGGAATTCTATCAGTTTTTCCTTAACTTCGTTGTCATCCAAGTAGGCATAACTTTTTGCAAACTTTTGATTCTTAAGGCTTTGTCCGGCATTTTTGTCTAAATCGTAAAATTCGCAGAGCTGATGTGTGTTCAATATCTCGTACACCATTTGGCAGCCTTGACAGCAAAAGTGCTTGTCGCCGATACGCAAATGATCTGATCCGCCAGACGAAACATCCGGACAAACATCATGACAGTGAAAGCAGATATTGGCTGCGGTGGGGGCGTTTTTAGGCTGCGAATAGACGGATACGGGCATAAACAGGCAAAATTTATGGGGCAAAAATCCGGCTCGAACTGCGGAGGGCTGGTGATGGCGGTCAGGGTAGAGGGTGATGCTGGTCAGGAGGGGGATTTACATCAACAATCAACACTCATGTACTCATCACTCGTCAATCAAGTTTTTTGATTGACGAGTGATGAATACATGAATGATGATTGTTGAGGTGGATGTAAGATTTTCGATTGCCGATGTTCCACCAATGACGGGCTTTGCAATAAGTCACTGTTGGGGATGATTTCCGTCGTGTTGATTCTATTTGAACTCAATGCAACTTTGTATCGTATCTGAATTTCACGCAACGCTGCAACGTTGTGGTTGTCACGGAAATAAAACGTTGCGCCTTTGCGACGTTGCGTGAAACAACTTCGTACATTATGAAACTTAACATTTCTTCCGATAGAACCATTGGTATCTTGCAATCCGAATTTTCGGAGTCATTCCCAGGCTTGAAAATTGTTTTTTTTAGCAAACCACATGGTGCCTTCAAGGGGAGCGCGGCCAAATTTTTGGTGCAGGAAAAGGATATGCCGCTCAAACAATTATCGCCAAATATCAAGTCAGGCGATCTGCTGATTGAGCCTACTACAACGGTTAAGCAGTTGGAGCAAATTTTCGAGAATGAATACTCCCTGCACGTTCAGGTGTTTCGGAAATCAGGCCGAACCTGGCTCGAAACTTCCGTAACCGACGACCTGACGCTCGAAGAACAACAGGTCAAAGCCGCCAACAGTGAAAACGTACACCAGGAGTTCGTGGATCCAATGGATTACCGCGAGCAATCGTAAATCCAAAATCGTAAATCCAAAATCGCAAATACTTCAATACATGAAACCGATCCTTGTCCCAACCGACTTTTCCAAATGCGCCAACAACGCCATGAAATACGCGCTCGAAATCGCGGAGCGTACGGGGCAGTCCATTACCCTGTTGTATGTCGTATATCCCAATGAAGGGGTTGACAACAATATGTACGATGCCTTTTTTATTGACAATTATATTCAGGAGCGCCTGAATTCAATGAAAGTGTGGGCCAAAAAATTTACCCGCAGTCAGCGCTTTAAGGACATAGAAATCAAGGTGGATTGCCAGATCGGTTTCCCCGTCAGCACCATAGCCCAAACGGCTTCCAACTTAGGAGCATCCCTTATCGTGATGGGCACCACTGGCGCCAGCGGTTTGCGTGGTGTGCTCTTGGGAAGTGTGGCGGGAGGCGTGATTTCAGGCAGCAGAGTCCCCGTTTTTGTGGTGCCGCAGAAGGCGGTTTTCCGCAATAACGCTCGGTTTGCTTTTGCCACCGATTTCAAATTACCCGTGAGCAGAACTTCTTTGCAAACCATGCGCGAAATGCTCAATCTTCAACATGCAGGGCTGGATATCATCCATGTTCTGGGCGAAAATGACCCAAAACCCGATAAAAAGCAGGAAGAAGATTTGAGTGAAAAACTGGGTACGATCCCGCACAATTTCCACTACCTGCACGACAAAAATATTCCGCAAGCCATCCATAATTTCCTCGAATCCACTGATTGCAACGGTTTGGTGGCTGTTTCACACGAGCATAGCTTGCTGCATAAGTTGTTTGGGAAAAGCATATCGCGTTCCCTGGCGCAGCACACCAAGGTGCCGCTGTTAGTGCTGCATGATGCTTGAACTTGAGTCATGCGAATCAGGGGCAAAAGCCCCATCGGGGCGACAACGTTTATAGCATATCATACAAACAAATATGGAGGGGCGTTAGCCCCGGCAACCACGCCTAGAACCGATGTTGCCGCCGCTACGCGGCTCTTTTATCCTTCGTCACCAGAGCTATAAACGTTGTCGCCCCGATGGGGCTTTTTGTTCCTGATTCGTGATGGTTTGTCACACCCCAAAAGGTGTGCCACATTTTCTGAACAATTCCGTCAAACACCGCCGCAGGCTCTCCCGCCAATGCGGTATATCTATCCCAAACGCGGCCTTTATTTTGCTTTTATCCAATACGCTGAAGGGCGGGCGTTGAGCGGCGGTGGGAAAATCCTTGGTGGCAATGGGATAGACATGGCAATCAATTCCTCCCAGTTCAAAAATGGCCGCTGCAAAGTCGTACCAACTCGCCACCCCCTCGTTTGAGTAGTGCCAGATGCCGGCAATAGATTCTTTTTCCAGCTCGCCGGATTCCACTTTTTGAATGATTTTCAACACCGCATCGGCCAAATCTGGCGCGTAGGTAGGTGTGCCGATTTGGTCGGCTACCACTTTGAGTTCGGAGCGTTCACGGCCAAGACGCAACATCGTTTTGACAAAATTTTGTCCGAAAGCCGAATACACCCAGGAACTGCGAATGACCATGCTGAGCGGTTGGGCGCGAAAAGCGGCTCGTTCCCCAGCGAGCTTTGTGCGGGCATACACGCCTTTCGGACTGACGCGGTCAGTCTCCTGAAACGGCGTGTTTTGACGGCTGTGGTACACATAGTCCGTGCTGAAATGCACGAATGGAATGCCAAATTCAGCACAGGCTTCTGCGAGGTTTTTTGTGCCCAGCACGTTGATTTTCCGGGCTTTTTCAGGCTCACTTTCTGCTTTATCCACGGCAGTGTAGGCGGCGCAATTGATGACCCAACGCAACTTATCCTCCTCCTTGGATTGCCGTGACTTAAAATATGCCCTACCGCCCGTCGGTCGCTGATATCCAAGGCTTGCGAGCCTTCAAAAACGAAAGATTGTCCCGGCCAATGAGCAGAGGCTTTACGAAAACACTGGCCGAGTTGGCCGTTGGCGCCGGTGACTAGAATCATGGAGGTGATGAGGATATTGGGATATTAGGATATTAGCGTGGGCAAAAGTAGCGCAGCGTAGTGCTAACTTTGGGAATGTTGACAAACTTTGCGTCGAGACCTCGTAGGTTTTTGAACCCTATCGATTTTTGCACAAGCCTAAGTACAAATCAGGCCTTGTTATTCTGACGGAACCTGTCAACATCAAGTGCGCTTTGGCCAGTATTTGCACTTTTAGCCTCGAGGGGGCAAATGATTGTCAAAGCGCACTTGAGGCGGACGTGTTCCGTCCATCGACAAATCTTGGGTGCTCGGGAGAGCAGATACTGAATTGTACATGCTGTTAGGTTTTGGAAATCTACCAGGTCTAAATCTTGGCTATGCATTTCAATCTCCCCATCTCCCCCCTGCAAATCATTCTCGAACATCCTGGGAACAACCGGGGCATCTCCCTTTTTATCAAACGCGACGACTTGTTGCACCCTGAAATTCAGGGCAGTAAAGGGCGCAAACTCTCCGCTTTATTACCGGATATTAAGCAATCGCATCCGGGCGGTCTGGCTACGTTTGGCGGGGCGTTTTCCAATCATTTGCACGCAGTAGCAGTGGCTGGGCGGCTTTTCGGTATCCGCACCTTTGGCATTTTACGTGGCGAATATGTTGATCTTCAGAACCCTACGCTCCGATTTTGTCAAGAAAACGGGATGACGCTCCGTCCGATGGCGAAAGCACAGTACGATGCCTGCAAAACGCAGGGAGAAGCGCTGCTCTGGGATGCATTCCCGGAATGCTATTTCCTCCCTGAAGGAGGCAATACCCCACAGGCGCTGGAGGCTTGTGCGGCCATACCGAAAGAAATCGCAACACAGTTATCTCAGCAACATCCCGAACTGAGCGGCCAGGCACATTATCTCTGCACTCCTGCCGGAACAGGCTGCACAGCGGCGGGCATTGTTGCCGGGCTTGTTTCTCCAAAAAGCGAGGTGATGATCTTCCCGGTCAGCAGCCATGGATTTGATGGCGCGAACATCCTGGACCTTTTGGCCAAAACTGGTCGGGAAGGCCCTGAAATGGAATCTCGGTTTACTATTAACCACGAATATACATTCGGTGGATTTGCCAAACACCATCCGCCGGTCATTGAATTTGTGCGCTCCTTTTTTCAACAAACCAACATCCTGCTCGACCCCATTTACACCGCCAAAATGCTGTTCGGGGTTTTTGATATGCTTGCTAAAGGAGATTTCGCGCCCAATAGCACAGTAGTCGCTTTGCACACGGGCGGATTGCAGGGCTGGGAAGGATTCTCGAAGCGTTATGGGACCGGGTTTTTGATTGACGAATGATGACTACATGATTTTTGATTTTTGATGGAAATGGACGATTGAATTATCTCTGATTCTTGATGTACTGAAAATCAGAGTATTAGGCGTAAAATTCACTTGCATTTTTGTTTTAAAAACAATTGGTCGCTTTTACGAGGGAACGGCGATTTGTGACGATTTTAAAATATGCGGCAGTTTTTGCGAGAAAGCGGTTTTGTATTAGTTAATTTCAAAACCTCAAAAAGTTTTATGTTTTTTCAAAATCCAATTTTGATTTTAAAACAAAACCTGTTAATTTTGGCGGGCTAAATGACAAAAGAAAAACTTTTGCACTGTGGAAAATTAACCTTCGCTTAACCTGGTGAGTTCCCGACGAACGACCAAAGATGCCCAAAAACCTCCACTTCATTTTCGCTAAACCAGTGCTTTTCAAGCCTTAACTATTTTTTTGAAAGGCCCTGCAAAGACTGTTGGTAACTGAAACACGATGTGGATAAAGTGACATGATTCAGGGGTTCTCCACAGATATACACAGGTTTCTCCACAGCTTTGAGGCCACACGGATTGTTTCAAATTGAAATATCGGGGTTCAAAAGGTAGGTTTGCAGCCTTTTTGTAGCCCGGAGCGCTGTTCCGGGTTATATCACCGGAACAGCGTTCCGGCGTACACCATCCCCCGGAACAGCGTTCCGGGCTACATCATCGCCGGAACAGCGTTCCGGACTACACACAAGCATGAACGAGTCGAGCAACAACCAACAAAGCGGCCAACAGGGCGGCAACGACCGCAAAGGCCGTCGCAATGCGCCCAATAACGAGAGCCTGTCGAACTTCGTTTTCGGCAAGGTGCAGCCACAGGCCGTACCCCTCGAAGAAGCCGTGCTCGGCGCGCTCATGCTCGACCGCGAGGCACTCCCATTGGTAATGGACACCCTGCGCCCGGAGAGTTTTTTATTTGGAGGCGCATCAACATATCTATCGCGCCGTCATCCGCTTGTTCGAGCGCTCGAACCCGTGGATTTGCTGACCGTGACCGAAGAGTTGAAAAAGGCGGGTGAACGGGAAAAATGGTGCCGGCTATTACCTCGTTGGAGCACTCAACCCCCGGCATCCGGTCAACATCGAATACCACGCCCGCATCATCGCCCAAAAACATATCCAGCGCGAACTCATAGGCGTCAGCACCCGCACCATCCGCGATGCTTACGAAGACACCACCGATGTGTTCAACCTGCTCGACGAGGCGGAGAAAGGGCTTTTTGCCATTACGCAAACAACCTCAGTCGCTCCTACGAGAGCATGGGCAGTCTCAGCAGCAAGGTGTTGAAGCAGATCGAGGAACTTTCCAAAAAGGAAGACGGACTCACTGGTGTCCCAACAGGTTTCACCAATCTGGACCGGATTACCTCGGGCTGGCAACCTTCGGATTTGATCATTATTGCAGCGAGGCCGGGCATGGGAAAAAAACGCCAGCATGCGCCTGAACGTTGCGCGGCCGCGATTTCGGCAAAGGGATCGCCCTTTTTTCGCTCGAAATGGCCTCCACACAGCTTGTGCAGCGACTCATCTCGATGGAATCAGAAATCCCGGCCAACAAATTCCGAAACGGGAAACTGGAAGACTACGAGTGGCAAATGCTCCAAAGCACGGTGGAAAGGCTCAACGCGGTGCCTATTTTTATTGACGACACCCCGGCCATCAACATCTTCGAACTCCGCGCCAAATGTCGCCGTCTCAAGGATGCAAGACCCACCTGACTGCCAAAAGGCGAAAGACTAACTTCCATTGGTCCGGCTTTGAGGACAACAACCGGCAGGCGGAACAGGATTGGCAGATATCACGTGCGCTGAAATCCTTGGCAAAGGAGTTGAATGTGCCGGTTATTGCGCTTTCACAGTTGAGTCGTGCGGTGGAGGTGCGGGGTGGGAGTAAAAGGCCGCAGTTGAGTGATTTGCGGGAATCTGGCTGCCTAACAGGCGACACGCTTTTGTTGTTGATTCCCGAAACAGGCCGCCGTGTCACCATTCAACATTTGGCAGAAAGACCGTACCAAGACACTTTCTCATCATTAGGCATGACTGATGACCTAAAAGTGCAACCACAGCATCTGGTGAAGGCTTTCTTCTGGCCAAAAACAAGTTTTTGAAATTAAAACCCATTCAGGGCGCAGCATTAAAGCCAGTGCAAACCACCCTTTTTCAAATTGGATGGTTGGGAAGCATTGGAAAATTTACAGGTAGGTGACCGCATTGCGATGCCGCGAAAAATCAACATCTCGATGCCCTCCAATCCACTTTCGAAAACGGAATTGACTTTGTTGGCACATCTAATTGGAGACGGGTGTATTTTACCCAAATCACCTTATCACTACACCAGTGCTGACAAAGCCAATATAGAAGTCGTCAACGCCAGTGCAAAAGAACTTTTTGGCATCGAAGGTCGAATAGTACCTCAGGAAAACTGGTGGCACACCTACCTTTCCCTACCCGACTGACCCATCGGGGTAAAACCTATTACGATTTGGTATGAAAAGATGGGCTTGGGAGTGCGTGCCTATGATAAACGCCTTCCAGATGCACTGTTTGAGAGCGACCGAGTCACACATTGCGCATTTCCTCCATCACTTATGGGCGACTGATGGCAATATTAGTTGGAAAACCGCCCAAGAAGGCCGTAGTCCTTCTCCTGCAATTTATTACGGCACGACCAGCCCTATATTAGCCGAGCAGGTCCAGCATCTTTTACTCCGTCTTGGCATTCAATCTTCCATTAGAACGACAAAAAAGGAAACTATAGGCCTAGTTTCAATATCTGATTGGGCAAAGAATATCAAATGAAATTCTTATCTCAAATTGGTTGCCATGGTGAGCGTGGAGCAGTTATTCCAGCCATGTTGATGACCTTGGATGGGATATTGGGAAACCCAAACAATGACACCATTCCAAAGGAAGCTTGGCAAGGTGTAATTCAGACCGCCAAAAATAAAACAGGACTTTCCTGGCGCGGTTTTTCGGAACAATTGGAAATGTCGTATGCCGGAAGCACGCTTTTTAAACATGGAATTTCCCGTAGTAGAATGGAGCGAATTGAGCATTTTTACCCGATGCAGAAATTTCCAATCTGGTCCACTCGGATATTTATTGGGATAAAATCAAATCCATTACACCACTTGGTATTGAGGATGTTTATGATGCTACGGTGCTGGAGGTTCACAACTTCGTAGCAAACGATTTCATCGTGCACAACAGCATCGAGCAAGATGCCGACATCGTCTCATTTATCTACCGTCCAGAATATTACCAAATCCTCGAAGACGAGCAAGGCCAAAGTTTAAAAGGCATTGCCGAGTTTATCATTGCCAAGCACAGGAATGGTGCACTGGATACGGTTAAACTAAAATTCACAGACACCTTTGCCAAATTCAGCAACCTGGACGATCCTTCTTTCGCCGGAATGTCTGATCCACTTACCGGACCATTCCAGCCCAGTGTTATTTCCAGGCAGTCGAGGATGAACGACGAGGATATTCCTTTTTAATGAAGTGATGGGGTGATAAAGTGATGGAGTGATGAAGTGATTTGTACCCGCCATCGCTAAAGCTACGGCGGGAAAACGGGAAAACATAAGCCCCGCTTGGCAGTGCCAAGCGGGGCTTATCGTTGATGCGATCAATATCAAAACCTTCGATTATTTTTCGATGGGCTTCTTTTCTGCATCGCGCATTCCTTGACGGATTTCGTCTTCTACTGAATTTTTAGCGCTGTTGAACTCGCGGATACCACGGCCCAAGCCACGCATAAGTTCAGGAATTTTTTGACCCCCGAAAAGAAGAAGCACTACCAAAAAGATAAGCACGAGCTCCGAGCCGCCGAGGTTGCCTAGAAACAAAAGTGTAGCAGTCATAGTCGTTGAATTTAAAAGTGGAAAAATCGGGCGCTTACACCCGGATTGCCTTTGACCCTAAAGACTGCGCAAAGTTACATCCATCGTTTGGCAAATCCGTTGCGTGCCTGCAATTTAACCTTGGGATTATTCGGCAATGGAACACGGATGACACGGATTAGACACGGATTTTTTATTCAATATGATAAAAAATCCGTGTCTAATCCGTGTCATCCGTGTTCCATCCCCTCTTAATTTGGGACGCTAGTCCCCCCCTACTCCGCCATCAATTTCCCACTCCCTACGAGCCGCCCGTTTTGGGTGATTTTGAACAAGTAAATCCCTGAAGGCCAATCGCCTTTTCTCAATTGGAAAATCGCGTCCTCCGATTCCATTTCCCGGACCACATTCCCCAGAAGATCAAACACTTGCAAGCGCAATCCGGTACTGCGGACCAGTCCTTTTACTTCAAGCATGGTCTGTTCATGGAAGGGATTTGGCACGGCAATCACCTCTGCTTTGGGCATTACTGGCTGCCAAAGTCCAACAGTGATGAAATTGTCTCCCAAGTGGTGGAAGGTAGTATTGGTAAAAACAGGGTCGTTGAAATCGAAATAAATAGCCGCTGTGTTTTCAATCAGCGTTTCTAGCGGGGCATCGAAGCGTGGTTTGATGTTGAATTTGGCAAAACCGTGTGAGGCCACCTCGTTCGTATTAGAATCGGGTAAAAGAATGTTCTCGAAAAGAAATGCACGATCCCTCGCCGTTCAGGTCGTAGCGATATGGGTGACTGCTTGCACCAAAACGAATGGTAGCCGGATCGAGCCAAGCCGAAAGCGTATCCACAATCTGTACGGTGAAGGCCGTATCCGTCCCGGTATTTTGGAAGCGGATCAGGTACTCGATGTCGGTGCCGGGACGGATGTAGTGGTCCGCCCCGTAGCCGACAGGGTAGCCGTGTTTATCGTTCGGATCATAGGAACCGATGTTAGTGGTACAATCAATATCTACTGTTGGTGGCTCATCATTGTAAGGGAATTGATTTACAAAACCTGTTGAAAACGAAGACGTTGTGACGCAGCCTTCCACCGAAAGGCCAACAGGTGCGGCATAAGGATGGAAAAGTTCTTGCCCCACTTCTACCCGCCAGGTGCTTCCGTTGGCAGGTACAGCAATAATCATGGAAGCGCCTGATGCCAATGGATCCAGCGTGCCACTCCGAAACATGATCCCGTCTTCTACCACAATGTACCCGCTGGAGCCATTCATGCCACCTGTGCCAGTATTTTGGATTCTGAACCGAAGCGAATCAGTATCGCAAAGGCTACTGATATTGAGGCTTGCACCCGACCAACTGGAATTGGTTGGAACACAAAGGGTGTCCGGGTAAATTGAAGCCTGGGTGCAATGGGTTTGGCCAAGTTGAGCACTGCAGCTTACAAAAACCTGAATGCTAAACATGCCACACTCCCCTATTTCCAGGTCACCAACATCCACTTTAATGGCATTAGCACCCAAATCCGTGTATGGCACAGAGACCGAAACAACCACTAAATATTGGTCAAGCACCACAGTAACAAAGGCATCATCTGCCTTTTGGGTGCCTTGGTTGCAGTATTCAACTTGGTAAGAGTTGTCTAAAAAACAACGCCTCAATTGATTGGTCCCAATGCTAACAGTCAGTGCCGGGCAGATGTATGTGGACTGCACGGGGAAATCTCCGCCTGAAACTGTGTCACCCGCCATATTTACCGTAGCCAGCGCAGCACCGGGGCAAATCGTCCAGAGACCATTCGGCACGAATACTTTCATGGCGTAGGTTCCTACTGGCACTCCTACGAGGTATTGGCCCTGATCATTGGTCACCCCATAAAGCGTGTCGTTCACACCTTCAGCCCTGACGATCCATCCAGCAAGGCCGGGTTCGCCAGCATTGAGCGTACAACTTTCATTTTCGTCATGGAATACGCGACCCGTTATGGCGCCACAAGCACCTCCACCAGAGAGGTTTACGGTGTAATCATTGGTAGCAGTGCAGCCATTTGCATCGGTTATGGTGAGGGTATACAGGCCGGAAAAATTAGCGGTAATGGCCGCTGTGGTTGAGGTAAAACCATTGGGGCCAAACCATTGGTAGGTTGAGTTGGGAAAGTTTGGACCGGTAATTATTTCATTGCTGCAATCATTGGAAAGGGAAACGATGGTGAAGGTGAGTGGAGCAGGTTGATTGACAATGTATGACTGGACTCCCGTGCAGTTATTCGCGTCGGTCACAGTGACAGTATATGTGCCAGAGATCAAGCTGTTTAGGTCTTGGGTTGTCGCGGTATTGCTCCAGGCTGACACATAAGGTGGTGCTCCTCCAGTAACCGTCAGGTTTATTGCTCCATTACTTCCACCAAAACAAGACACGCTGTTGGTTTGAGCTGTGAGGTTCAAAAGCGGTAATTGGGTTATGGTACTACTTCTTGTCGCGGTACAACCATTGGCATCCGATACGGTTACGGTGTAGGTGCCTGCTTGTAAACCAGAAAGGTCCGGCGTTGTCGCGCCATTTTACCAATCGTAGATATATCCCGGCGTGCCGCCCGTCACTGTCAGGTCAATGGAGCCATTGTTACCGCCATTGCAGAGCACATTTATATGTGTTTCGGTAACATTGAGTGCAGCAGGTTGGGTAATGGAAGCACTGGTGATTTTCGTGCAACCCGCAGCATCTGTGACGGTGCAGGTGTAAGTGCCCGCCGTTAAGCCAGAAGGGTCTTGTGTGGTCGTGCCGTTTGACCAAATATACGTGTAACCCGGTGTACCGCCAGTTACGGTCAGGTCAATAGAACCATTGTTGCCTACATTGCAAAGCACATTGACATGTGTTTCGGTAACATTGATTGCAGTAGCTTGGGTGATGGTGGTACTAGTGGTTTTAGTACAGCCCGCACCATCTGTAATGGTGCAAGTGTAAATGCCAGCGGTAAGATTGGAAATATCTTGGGGGTTATTGTTGCCTGGAATGTGTGACCAATCATAGGTGTATGGCGTTGTGCCGCCAGTGACGGTTAAGTCCAACCCGCCATTATTACCACCAAAACATGAAACATGGTTAACGATGGTTGATGCAACAAGATCGGAGGTTTGGCCAACGGTCGCGCTGGCAGTTTGGCTACAGCCCGTGGCATCTGTGACTGTTACCGTATAGATTCCAGCGGTAATACCGACGCAGTTTTGATTGGTATTGCCGTCGCTCCAGATATAGGTGAAGACAGGAGTACCTCCTGTAACCGTTAGATCAATAGCGCCATCGTTCCCGTTGCAAGAAGCGTCTGTAACATTTAAAACAAGGCTTGGGATCGTAGAGAGGTTGGATACGACAAAGGAAGCCGTTTGTGTACAAGACCCACCCGCGCTTACGGTAAGCGAGTAAGTCCCTGCTTGCAAGCCGTTTACATCTTCCGAGGTAGCACCATGAGACCAGAGGTAGGTATAGGCTCCCAATGGAGTAACTGTTACATCAATACTTCCATTCGTGCCAACACAATCCGTATTAGGAGTTACAGTTCCATTGATTGTAATGGACAGGTTGTTGTTCGTCACATTAACGTCTATGAAATTCGTACACCCGTTTGCACCCGTCACGGTGAGGCTATAAGTGCCCGCTGTAATATTGGTAAGGTCTTCTACCGTTACACTATTTGACCAAAGGAAGGTGTAGGGCGCAACACCACTGGTTACACTGACATCAATGCTTCCATTCGATAAATCACAAGTTGTCGGGATGAATATTGCAGAAGGGTTGGGGAGATTGGGGAGATTGGGAACAATGTAAGAATCCACAGCGGTGCAGCTGCCACCGTCGCTCACGGTGACGGTGTAGGTCCCAGCAGGTAAATTGCTTAAATCTTGGGTGGTTTGACCATCTGACCAAATGTAGGTAAAGCTCCCTGTTGATACTACAGTAAGGTCAATCGTACCATTCGAGAAAACGCAGCTGGTCGAAGCCGTGACCACTGCACTGAGTGTCAATCCGGAAGTCTGGCCGACCGTCACGCTGGCCGTTTGGGTGCAGGCATTGGCATCCGTAACTGTGACTATGTACATGCCTGGAATTAACCCTACCCGATCTTGAACTGTTTCACCGTCACTCCAGTCATATTGGTATTGTGGGGCGCCCCCAGTCACCGTTAAATCAATAGAGCCATTGTTCATATTGCAGGAAGCATCGGTCGGAGTGGCTGTAAGGACTATGTTTGAAGTCTGTGCTGCAATAATTGTGGAGGCTGTTTTGGTGCAACCATTTACATCGGAGACTGTGACTGTATAAGTGCCCGGGCAGAGATTGGATATGTCTTGAGTGGTATTTGAAGGACTCCAGAAATACTGATATGGAGTAATGCCGCCGGTTACTGTCAGGTTAATTGAACCATTGCATATCCCTGAACAACCAGCATTGGTTGGGGCCAAATTTAAGCTCAGATTAAACCCATCATTAACGGTTGCGCTGGTGGTTTGGGTGCAACCTGAAGCATCCGTAACGGTAACTGTAAATGTTCCCAGGGATATTGGAGAGGCATCTTGCGAGGGTTCCCCATCGCTCCAAATATAGGAATAGGGCCCTGTTCCTCCTGCTACAGTAAGGTCTATAAGTCCGTTGGTACCAAGACAGGAATTGGCATCCGTAACGACGGTGCTAAGCGAGATGGTTGAAGAATCTGTCAGCGCAACGCTCAAAGTCTGGGTGCAAGTCCCCAAGGCATAAGTTACTGTTACTGTATACGTTCCAGCGGTCAAATTGCTCAAATCCTGGGTTGTTTCACCCGTACTCCAGGCGTATTCAAAAGGGCCAAATACCCCTGTTGCAGTCAAATCAATCGCACCATTATTGCCCAATATGCAGTCGGGATCCGTTTTTTGCGCGCTGAACGTCAAGTTGGGAGTATCTTTGACCACCATTTCTGCATAATAATTACAGCCTGTAAAATCGGTAACCGTAACGGAGTAAATACCCGGAATAATAGTAACTAAGCTTGACTGCATCGTACCATCTGACCAGACATAAAGGTATGGAGCTGTACCTTGAGTCATGGACAAGGTGATTACGCCGGGTTGCCCCATACAATTGATGTCTTCAATAGTGATGTCAGAAATAGGAATAGCCGGCCCAGGAAACACCTTTACATCATCGGTTTTCGTGCAACCGTTTTGGGTATTTGTTACGATCAACGTATAAACCCCAGGGGAATTCGTGCTTGGGTTTTGCAAAAAAGAATTGAAACCGTTGGGGCCATTCCAAGCGTAGACATACTGCGAACCGCTTGATGAACCAGACGCATCGAGCGTGACAAAGCCGCCGCCGCAGGGGATTCCAGTATCAGCACCGGCCCGAGCAATTGGTATGCCTGGATCCGCAATGACTGTCACTTGCCCCTTTTTGGTACAGCCTTCGACATTGTTTTTTATGGTAAGCAGATAAGTTCCCGCCTTATCCACGACCGCACTCAACGTGGTGTTTCCCGATACGATATTGCCATTTGTAGTGGTCCATAGGTAGGAATACTGAGGCCCGGTTGTACTGCCTGTTGCATTCAAGGTTACTTCATTGATCAAACAACTTAAATGCGGTGGTGTTTGAATGGTTACCTGCGGGAAAGAATTGTCTGGGTTGACAAAAACCAAAGGACTGGTCACCTCGCAACCTTCTACAATATTGGTCACCGTAAGGGTATATGCTCCGAACGCTGTCACTTTGATACTTGGCAGTGTTGTATCTACTCCAAGATCAAAACTACCAGTGAAAGTACTCCACAGGTATGTAAAATCAGGGCCTATAGAACTACCCGGGCCACCCAACATAGCCGGTCCTGTGGCACAGGTAGGATACCTTTCCAATGGGCCAGGATCGGCGACTGGATAACTCGGGCTCTGATTTATAGTCTTTTGTGCCGAAATGGTACAGCCTGCCGCATCCGTAATCGTCACGGTATAAGTCCCCCCTGAAGGTACCGCTATCATATCGTCCATTGAACCAGTAGACCAGGAGAAGGTATAGGGAACAATGCCTCCACTTATATCGGGGACAAGATCACTAGTTGGGTTCTGGCAATTGATTATGCCGTCGTCATTCAAGATTAGGCTTAACACATTGGTGGAAGTGTTTATAGTACTTGTCACACTCCCTGTGCAACCCAATGCATCCGTTGCAGTTAGGGTGTACACACCCGCTGCCAGACCAGTAATATCTCCATTTGTTTGGCCATTCGACCATAGATAAGTAAATGGAGGTGTCCCGCCACTAATCGTCACATCAATAGCCCCGTCCATCAGGCCAAAACAAGTGATGTCAGTTATTTCATTGGTAAATATAAGATCACATTGAGCCTTTAACTGTTGTGCGGTAAAAAACAAGCACAACAACACTAGCATGGAATAAAAGCGATTAATGTTCATAAACGAGATTTGTCTTTTATCATGATTCCGTCTCCGGCGGGGGCTTGCCTTAGAAGTTGTTTGAGTTATTCTTGTTGCGCCAAAAAGGTATCTTTTCGATTCACGCTTCTCCTTTTTTTCAACTCATAGCCCCACTATGAATTTCAAAAAACGATTTGCCTGAATCGAAAAACTACTCTTTTTGACCGCAACAGAATAACTCAAACAACTTCTTGAGACTTTGATGCTGCAAATGTTCGGCTTGCAGACGGCCCTTGCAAAGACAATTTTTCAGGATTGTAATCCCAAAAAATAAATTTTGTCTTTGAATAAATTGATTATCAATACTTTAAAAAATGATTGGTAAAAATTGAAGTGTGAAAACTAATCCGGAAATTTGCCGCACAACAGACGCATTGCATGGAAAAAACGCTCCTTTGGGAAGCCTTCGCCGCCCTATCACCCGCCGAAGTACGCGAGTTTGGCAAATTTGTCCGCTCCCCATTTTTCAACACCCGGCCTCAACTGGTGGAATGGTTCGATTTTTTGGCCGAATGTAAGGCACAAGAAAATGCCTCCTTGCCCCTCCCTCGAGCATTTGGAGGAAGGACTTGGGGTGCGTTTGGCCAATTCCGCCCTGCTTGCTTTATTGGAAAAATACCTGGTGTACAAAGAAAAATTCAGCGACGAACAACGCGGCAAAATTCGCCTCGCCGCCGCTTACCGCAAGCGCAACCTGGGCCGGCATTTCCAGATCACGCTTCGGGAAGCCCGCCAAAGCCGCGAACGCCAACCCTGGCGGCACGCCGATTATTACCACGACCTCAACCTGATCGAATGGGAACAGTATCAATTCGATACCGCGCAAAAACGCACCGACTCGCTCAACATCCAGGCTACTTCCGACTTGATGGACACCTCCTTTGTGGCGCGCAAACTGCGGCTGGCTTGTCTGGCCGTGTCGCACCAGGCCGTGTACAAAACTGAATACCGCATCGGACTGCTCGACGCCGTGCTGGCCGAATCCGAGCGCATGGCCGACATCCCTGCGGTCGGGTTGTATTTTCACTGTTACCATTTCCTCACCGATCCTTTTGATCAGGGAGAAGGGCATTTTGGTCACTTCCGCGAGATGCTCGCCCGCTGTGCAGACAGCTTTCCCAAAGAGGAACTGCGTACCCTTTACCTGCTCGCCATCAATTTTGGCATCAAAAAAGCCAACGAATCCCGTGCTGCCTGGCTGCGCAACACGCTTGACCTCTACCAGGCTGCGCTGGCACTCGAGCTGCTCCTGGAAAACGGACAGATTTCGCGCTTTGCCTTTACCAATATCGTGGCCATTGCGGTGCGGGTCGGCGAGGCAGATTGGGCAGAAAAATTCATCCTTGAATATCGTCCAAAACTCGAACGGGCATGGCGAGAGGTCACGGCCAGTCTCAACCTCGCCCGAGTGGCCTACGCCCGCAAGGACTACTCCAGCGCCCTGCTCCACCTCCAGCGCTCCGACTACAAAGACACCATCAACAACATGATTGCCAAGATATACCAACTGAAAATCTACTACGAAACCGACGAACTCGACCTGCTCAACAGCCACCTCGCCAGCCTCAAAAACTACGTCCGCCGCCACACGGCCATCGGGTATCACCGCACGAATTACACCCATATCCTGCATTATACCGAGCGGCTGATGGCGCTGCATTTCAACGACCCAAAAGCGGTGGCGGCGCTGCGGGAGAAGATTGTGGGGGAGAAGATTTTGACGGAGCGGGAGTGGTTTTTGGAGATGCTGGGGTGAAAGGAGACCTAAAAAGAGTATGAACCGACTAACACTTCGATTTTATACCTTTGGGATGAAGATAACTGTTTGGTTCATAAATTACATCGCACGCTCATGTACAAATTGATTTACTCCGTTTTTTGCCTTCTGGTGCTTCCTATTCCAGCAAAATCAGCCCTGTACTACCTTAATGCAGTCAACGGAAATGATCTTTCCCAGGCACTTTGGCTCAGCCTTGGAAAACGCTGGCCAAATCAAAGAGTACACTCTTAAGTGGCGATTCTGTCTTTTTAAGCAATGGAAACTATGGCGCTTACATTGAAAATCTGAATACCGGAAACCGAACAGACTGGGTAACCTATTTGGCTGCCCCAGGTCAAACCGCTGTGATCTTCAATTATATTGATGTGGATGGATTAGAAGTGATGCCTATCTGCGCTTTGAGGGCATTGATATATTCTATCCACAACAACCCACTTGTCCTACGACAGGCGCCGCAATTGAAATCACCTCCTTTTCTGGCGTAATTTATTACACTAAAGCACTGTAAAATACATGGCGTCCAAACGTATGATACGGGCGGCGGGGTATATTTTAATCATAAGTCAAATCCATCGACTCCCATACATGATTTACGGGTAGACAATTGCGAAATATTCAATACTACTTCGGGAATAAGGTTTTCTGGCAATCAAACAACCATTACCAATTGCCATATCTCCCACATAAGGCACCAGATCGGCAACTTAGGGTCCAGTCAAAGATGATTTCAATCTGCACCTACGTTTATTGAAAACAACCACTGCATGAAGCATTTTACACCGCAACCGGTTACAACACGCCGGCTGGAGTACTGGCACGCAAGCGTACTCGGAGGGGCAGCGACTGGATCGTGCGCGGAAACCAACGCACGATACCTGGAGTCCAGTAATTCAATTGTATGGCAATGATTGTGGTGGAAAGTATGACCGGGGCAACATTCTTTTGAAACCAACATCATCTACGACCATCAAGGGTATAGTCTGTTTTACAATCCAGGCACTGATTCAAGTGCTTTTATCGGAGGGCCGATCGTGTTTAAGCACAATACCATTATTTCGGGGCGGCAGGATTCGAGTTGACGACCGGCAATTTGGCCGCGAATCGATTTTCTCGGATGGTCATGTCAATCTGCAAGTTTGAATCTTTTTCCTTCTCCGCCCAATCCTACGATGGAACGGGGACGCTATGGGAAGACAATATTTTCCTGCTTTCTACCAGGTGGGCAATATGACCGATCAAAAATTTGATGATCCAAGCGCCAAAATGGATTGCCCGCAACAACCTGATCTACGTCAAAAGTTGGAATGTTGGCACCTTAGACCCTTCCAACTTTATCATCTCAGACAGTATAAAATCAGGCCTCTTACCCCCAGATTTCATTGACCATCAACTCTTTATGGCTTCCAACTATTCCATGGGACATACCTTGACCCAAATGCCAATACTGCTTTTGACTTAACCCCCTTGCCCGGAAGCATCCTTTGTACCATGTCAACTATGGGAGGATACATCGGTGCAATCCCTTGCGCAACCATTTCCAAAACCAATGCATCCGAAATTGAAAACCCTATTTTAGTATATCCCAACCCCGCTTCAACGCATATAACCATCGGAATACTGCCTTACAGCAATTTTACCCTTGAAATGAGGAATACCCTCGGAGAACTAGTCCTGCGAAGTCCGAACATAAACACCCTGGATATTTCGAAATACCCAAATGGCATTTATATCATCAAAGTTATGACCGGTTATAAAACCTATTCAGTGCAACTAATAAAAGTATAGATATTCAGCCAAGAAGGCGCTGGCCGTCATCCTCATTTATCGCCGCAAAAGATTGAATCAGGATTTGCCTGATTATTAAAAGATTTGAAGGATTTTTGAGCCTAATCCTAAAAATCCTGAAAATCAATCCTGCCAATCCTTCACGTATCCTAAAAATCCTGCTTCCAGTTATGTCTGAACTCGCCCTGCAACTGATCCGCGAAAACAAGAAGACCAAAGCCACCTCGCTTGACCTTGGCCTATGCGGCATGACCGAAGTGCCGGAAGAGATTGGCGAGCTGGTATGGTTGGAGGAGTTGATTTTGAGCGATGAGTGGTTCGAATACGAATTTGAAAAAAAACGTTGGGACAAGAAAAACAGCCCAAAACAAGGGTGGAGCCAATAAAATCGAAAAACTCCCGCCCACCCTCGCTTTTTGACGATTGTAAAAAAATAATTTTCAACGGTACCAGGGTCAGTGACCTGAGTCCGATTTCTTTGACGAATTTGCAACAACTTTACTGCCCACCGAGGCCGGCGACCCGCCCCTGCGGCACTGACGAATTTGCAGATACTTAACTGCTATTCCACAAATTTCAGAGATCTTAGCCCCATTGCGGAATAACCATTAGCAAATTTCCCTTCCGCAGGTCCGATTAACGGGCTTGACCAATTTGCTACAACTTTACTGCTGCCACTCCAACCTATTCAGCGACCTAAACCCTATTGCGGGTTTAACCAAACTAAAACAAGTCACATGCTTCGATTCGCAGATCAGCGACCTGAGCCCCATTGCCGGTTTAATGAATTTGCAAACACTTGACTGTCACTCAACGCAAGTCGGCGACCTGAGTCCCTTGGCCCATTTGACGAATTTGCAACAACTTAACTGCAACTCAACGCAGGTCAGCGACCTGAACCCCATTTTGCCTTTGATAAAAAGTGGAAGGCAGGTAACATGGGAGGATTTTGAAGGAGACATTCGGGTTAAGGATTGCCCGCTTGTTCACCCGCCGGTGGAGATTGTGCAACAGGGGAATGAGGCAATACTCGAATATTTTGCCCGCATCGAAAAAGAAGGAGAACAGGAATTGCTCGAAGCCAAAACCATTCTGATAGGCGAGGGGATGTCGGGTAAAACCAGTCTGCGCAACCGCCTGTTGGGTCGCCCGCTCCCAGAAAAGGCAGACCGTACCAAAGGGCTTGATGTCGAAATAGAACCGTACCGCTTTCCACTTCCCGATGGCAAAGAGATGCAACTCAATCTGTTTGACTTTGGTGGGCAAGACCATTACAAGCCGCTCCACCAGTTTTTTTATTCCAAACGCTCACTCTACCTCCTGCTCACAAAAAACGGCGATGACCAAAATGATTTTGATTTTTGGCTCGATACCGCCAAGCTGCACGGCGATGGTAGCCCGTTATTGATAGTAAACAACCTTTTTGGCAACGTAAAATGCAATTTCAATTACGAGCAATGGGCAAAGCAGTATCCCTTTTTGAAAGCGAGTTTTGAGGTTAATCTCGACAGTCAGAAAGGGCTTGAGGAGTTGAAAAGGCAGATAGAAGCGTATGCACAAACCCTGCCCCATATTCGACAACCTGTTCCACGCTCCTGGGCTGCCATTCGGGAAGGGCTCAGCCTACGAAAGACATCGGAGAACTTTATCCACATCAATGAATACCTGCAAACATGTGACAAACAAGGCGTTACAGAAAGCAAAGACGCCCTGATTCTGAGCCGTTATTTCCATGATATCGGTGTGTTTTTGCATTTTCAAGACAATGAAACGCTGAAGAAATGGGTAATACTTCGCAACGAGTGGGCCACGGATGCTGTCTATCGCGTACTTGACGATGCAGAAATCATCTTACAAAAAGGCCACTTCAATCCTGAGGACTTGCAGCGAATCTGGCATGCCAAGGAATACGAATACATGCGCGACGCGCTGCTGGAATTGATGAAAGAGTTTCGTCTTTGCTACCCAAAACCCGATGGCCAGCGATACATCGCGCCCTCTTTATTGCCAACAGTACCAGCTAAATATGACTGGCCTAAGGACTCCGACGAACAGGTATGCGCATCGAATACGCATTCATGCCCCGGGTGCTTTCACACAATTCATGGTGGCAGAACATGAAAAAATCGAAAACGGTAGGCTTTGTGTTTGGCGCAGTGGAGCGGTGTTTTCAAAAGGAACAGCCCGTGTCGAAGCCCGTCAGATTGGGAAAAACACCCTCGAATTTCGAGCACAGGGCAAGGGAATGGTTGAACTTTTGACCATACTCGAACGATACCCTTGATGAACTGCACCTCAAACACCCGGTGTCAAAGTTGAGCGGCTTATCCCATGCATTTGCTCCAAATGCCGTCAATCTGAAAAGCCTGAGTTTTTTAAAAAATCGAGACTGGATAATCGCCTACAAAACAATAGGCCGACAGACGAATGTCAAGTTTCCTTTGAAGACGTTGACATTGAAGAAATGCTTGGGCATGTTTTGCTCAAAAAGGAGAAGAAAGAGAAAGGCGCAAGAGAAGATGAATTTAAAACTAAAGCAAGCACTGAAAATCCTTTGAAGGTTTTCATCTCTTATTCCCACAAAGACGAAGCGTTTAAAAGTCGTTTCGACACGGCGCTTAAACCGCTCAAGCGTTTGGAATTGATAGATGTATGGCAAGATCGCTTGTTGCTTGCAGGCGAAAAATTTGAGCAAAGCATTTTTTCAGAAATCAGCAAAGCAGATATTGTTTGCTTGCTCATCAGCCCCAATTTCATTGAATCAGAATATTGTTTTCCAAAGAAATGGAAGCAGCACTTAAACAACAGGAGACTACTGGCACTGTGGTAATCCCTATCATTTTACGTTCCACGCCGCTTTGGCACAAATTTGAAATAGGCAGCCTCAATGCGCTTCCCAAAGATGGGCGTCACGTTACAGATTGGACAGATCAGGATACTGCATGGACGAACATCGTTGAAAAGATTCATGAATTAGTTCAATACCGGTTATCTTGAATTTAGACTTACTGCTGTCGCCTGCGATCAGCGGCGGAAAACAGCCTAATGGGCAAAGATTTTTAGATTTAACGAACCTGATCACAATCCACCAGTCAACCAATCCCACTCCTTCGCTATAGCTTACGGCGGGTAAACCAAAACCCCTAACTTTGGCCAAACTTCTTTCAATCATGAGTACCACGCTTAATATCAGCGCACAAGATTTGGACCATGCCTTGGTGGACGATCTCAAGGAGCAGTTCGGCAACGCAAAAGTGGAGATCAAGGTACACGATATTCCCGACGCGGCAGGGATGTTGGACGAGTCGGATTTTTGGGCCTTGATTGATCAGTTGGGCTGGACGAAATCCGACAACGATTTAGTTATTGAACCAATCGTATCTGCGCTTGCTCAAATGCCCGTGGCAAATATCTACCAGTTTCAAGACCTGCTTTCCGAAAAACTCTGGAAACTGGACACCCGCGCCCATGCAGCCGTCTTTAGCGATGCCGATGACGATTCCCTTTCCGTGGACGATTTTCTGTACGCCCGATGCGGCGTGGTGGCCAATGGCAAAGACTTCTTTCAAAAAGTGCTGGGCACCCCGAATGAGATGCCAGTTGACATCACATTTTCCCCATTGTTGCGCATCGCCAAAAAGGCGTACGAACGCAAAACAGGTAAGAAAATGACCATTGTGCCTGCCTTCAACTACGAAACCTATAGCAATCAAGAAGGCTGGAAATAGCCACATCTCCCTGCTACTGTGGCACTCCACCGAAATTCAAACCAAAACGATGGCCCGCACCACCTATACGAAATTTGGGACAAGGGTGAGGACGATTTCCAAATACGGCATCAGCGATGACCCAATTGAAGCAGATCGAGCTTCCGACAGAATTCGGGACCAACTTTATTTCCTAAATCTCTCTGCTGGCTGGGTTCGATATATCGGACGCATTATTCAACAAGACATTGGCGGGCGCGTTTTGGCAAGAAAGATGGAGGCCGAGTACATTCATATCCATCTCGAAAACCACGGCGTACGTCCTCGGGGCAATCCGCCACGAAGAAAGTCTAAGTTTGATCCACTTTACCCGCCGTAGCCCTAGCGAAGGCGGATCCTAATTACCCCTCGCCCTAGCGAAGGCGGATCACCAATCCACCAATCACCACTTTACCCGCCTTCGCTAAAGCTACGGCGGGTCCACCAATCACCAATCCACCACTCACCACCCATGGTCTCCTACGAACAAATCTTCCAAAACAACCGCAACTGGATCGCGGAAAAAACCGCCACCGAAAAAGACTTTTTTGAAAAACTGGCCAAGGATCAAAACCCTGAATACCTGTATATTGGATGTTCAGACAGCCGTGTTACCGCAGAAGAACTCATGGGCGCGCAGCCTGGCGAGGTGTTTATTCACCGCAATGTTGCCAATGTGGTGGCTACGGTCGACCTCAATATGTTGTCTGTGCTGGTTTATGCCGTCAACCACTTAAAAGTGAAACGAATTGTCGTTTGCGGCCACTACGGATGCGGCGGTGTCAAGGCTGCTATGCAATCCAAGGATCTGGGTGTGCTCAATCCCTGGTTGCGCAACATCCGCGACGTGTACCGCTTGCACAAAACAGAACTACAGGCCATCTCTGACGAACACGCCCGCTACGACCGCCTCGTAGAACTCAACGTGCAGGAACAATGTGTCAATGTGATCAAAACTGCCGCAGTACAGCAGCGCTACGTGGTGGAGGGATTCCCAACCGTACATGGCTGGGTGTTCGATATGCGCACGGGCATTCTCAAGGATTTGGAGATTGACTTCCGTAAAATCCTGACCGAAATTCAGGAGATTTACAACCTGACCAATACGGACTGGTTTGATGGGAGCGATCGGTAGGCACCAATGCGTCTTTGTGTCCAAGAATAAATAAGCGCAAGTAGTTTATCTTAAACACATAGGCACAATAGGACACATAGTCTTGAAAACCAAAACTATGTGTCCTATTGTGCCTATGTGTTTAATACAAGCGATAATCTACTGAGATTTAAACCTCCTGACCAAAGATTGGTTCTACCTTGGCGAGTGCTCGCAATACACATGAAAATATCCGACATCCTCTCCGTTTTAGAAGCCATAGCTCCACCGCATTTGCAGGAATCTTACGACAATGCCGGCCTCATTGTGGGCAACCCGGAGACCAAGGCCAGCGGGGTGCTTTTTTGCCTCGACTCCACAGAAGCCATGGTTGAAGAAGCCGTGGCCAAGGGTTGCAACCTCGTGGTAGCGCACCACCCGATTGTATTTCGGGGATTGAAACGGTTTAACGGCGCTAACTACGTCGAACGGACGGTGATGCTGGCGCTGCGGCACGATGTGGCCATCTATGCCATACACACCAACCTCGACAACGTGTACCACAAAGGGGTGAACGCCAAAATCGCCGAAAAAATCGGGCTAATAGATACGCGAATCCTTGCGCCGAGGCCAACAGATTTTGAAATCGGAGCAGGTCTGCTCGGCAATTTGCCAGGCCCTATGGGTGAAGCCGAATTCCTCGAACACATCAAAAAGTCCTTGAAAACCAACTGCATACGGCACACCGCCTTACGGGGAAAACCCGTTCGCAAAGTGGCCGTTTGTGGCGGCGCGGGCAGTTTCCTCCTCTCTGAAGCGCTGCGAGCTAAGGCAGATGCTTTCGTGACTGCCGACTTCAAATACCACGAATTTTTCGATGCCGAGGGCAAGCTGGTTATTGCCGATGTGGGCCATTATGAGAGCGAGCAATTTACCATTGAACTTTTGCGCGACATTGTACAAGAAAAATTCCCTACTTTTGCGCTCCATTTGACCAACCTGAACACAAATCCGGTTTTTTATTGCTAAAAACCATTGAGAATCAAGCGAATATCTCAAAATTTCAATTTCACAATATCTCAATAGAATGGCCGTAGAAGCATCCATTTCCGACAAACTCACCATGCTGTGGAATTTGCAGCTAAATGATTCACTACTAGACGAAATCCAAATCCTCAAAGGCGAGCTCCCAATGGAGGTGGCCGATTTGGAAGACGAAGTGGCGGGCCTCGACACTCGTATAAAGAAAATGAAGGCCGCGCTCAAAGAAAGCGAGCAGGAAATCACGAAGATGCAAACCTCTTCCAAAGAGGCCGATGCGAACATCAAGAAGTATCAGAAACAACTGGAGGAAGTAAAAAACAACCGCGAATACGAAGCCTTGCAAAAGGAAATCGAATTGGCGAAACTTGACATTCAGCTCTCCGAAAAGCGCGTGCGTGAAGCCAAAGCAGGCCTTGATGGCAAAAAAGAAAGCATGGCCCTCGCAGAAGCCAAATTCGAGTCCAAGCAAAAAGAACTCGAAGCCAAAAGGGTCGAGCTGCAGGGCGTGATTGAAAAAACGGAGACCGAAGAGAAACGCCTCCGCAAGCAAAGCGACAAACTGCGCGAAGGCATCGAAGCCCGTCTTATCAATGCGTACGACAAGACCCGCCGCACCTACCGCAATGGTATTGCAGTGGCTACAGTGGAGCGCAACTCCTGCGGCGGATGTTTCAACAACGTGCCACCACAGGTGCACCTCGAGATCGGCCTGCACAAGCGGGTGATCGCTTGCGAACACTGTGGCCGAATTTTGGTAGACCAAAGCATCGTGTCGCCAGAATCCATGGTGGCAGCCTAAGCCATAACAGTTTATTTGTCTTAAAAAGCCGCCTCAAAGTTTGACTTTGAGGCGGTTTTTTTTGTTCCAACCTCCGCGATCATCTTAAAATCTTAACAATTTTGAGGCTACAAATAATTGATAATCAATGGCTTTAATTATTAATAACATTTGAGCGCAAACGATTGGCATATCTTTTGAAACGGTAGTATTGTAGTACAAACAAAACGATTACGACCCTCCGCGTATGAACAAAACAAAACACTTGTAACCCCCAAGCCTAGCTTTCCGCCTTTCCCATATTTTTTTGGGTCTTCCAGCAGGAAAGTTTTTTCTCCACTCATCTTCGGTTAAAAGTCGGTACAGTCTCAGGACGATCTATCGCCTCAAACAGCAATGTCCTTGCTCTTGGAGGGATTAAAACGACACGTCCTACAACTTGCCTTCTGCGTAATTAACCATGCAACCACTTGTGGTATAGCCCATTCTATATAGTTTCAACACCTAAATCATTTTTTCGTCAGAAAAAAACGTTAAAGGATTTGATGTTCACATAAAACGTCGTTCCTTGCAATGTTTTTTTTAATATCCTTTGTCTCATGTCTCTCATGTTACATCCGTTTCGGCCTTCCCTTGTATGTCTCATCTTCGCAGCATTTCTCTGCGGGAGTCCCTTATCGCACGCTCAAAGTTTTGAAGTTTACGACAATCTGGAGCAGTTGCAAGCGCGTATCAACCGTGCTGGTGATACTACACTCCTGCTCAACTTCTGGGCCACCTGGTGCAAGCCATGTGTAGAGGAGCTGCCCTGCTTTGACGAATTGCTGGAATATTACGGCGCTCAAAATGTTCAAATCGTGCTCGTTAGTCTCGATTTCAAGAGCCAACTTGAAAAGAAGTTTATACCATTTTTGAACAGCCAGCAGCTGAAATCGGAAGTGGCGCTAATGGCCGATCAAGACTTGAATGCGTGGATACCCATGATCCATGATGAATGGGATGGCGCAATCCCTGCGACCCTCCTGCTGAAAGGCAAAAATCGCCGGTTCAGTTTGGGCAAATTCGAGAACCTCGAGGAATTAGAAACCTTTGTGCGTCCATTTGTAACCGACTCTGCAGCCTTGTACATAGGAAAGAAAATGACTTGCGACGACCTTAGCGGCGGCAAGAAGTAGATATATCCCCACGTTTTCCCAAGGACCAGATATTTTCGCAACAACCGAGATTATTCCCTATTCCACGCATCGTTTACCAAGTTTTTAATATTTTTTGCTCATGAAAACTCCTCTCCTCCTCCCGGTTTTGGTAGCGGCATTTTTGCTGCTAACAATGAGTTCAACAACCCCGACTGGCTATTCTGTTGGCGACATCGCCGAAAACTTCTCCCTAAAAAATGTAAGTGGCGACACCGTATCCCTCTCTGATTACAAAGATGCAAAAGGGGTCATCGTCGTTTTCACCTGCAATCACTGTCCGTTTGCACAACTCTATGAGCAGCGCATTATTGACCTACACCGGACTTTTGAACCTCTGGGTTACCCGGTAGTAGCCATCAATCCGAACAGCCCGCTTATCATTCCTGACGACAGTTATGAAAAAATGCAGGAACGTGCTCGCCTGAAACGTTATCCCTTTGCCTACCTTTTTGACGAAAAGCAAACGGTATTCCCAACGTTTGGCGCCAACCGAACCCCACACGTTTTTATACTCGATGAAAACCGTGTAGTACAATACATCGGCGCCATTGACAACAACCCGGAGGCTCCTTGCGCTTCCACACAGCGGTTTGTTGAAAATGCCGTTCACGCACTCCTAAGAGGTGAAAAACCCGACCCTCGTGAAACAAAGTCAGTGGGTTGCACGATCAAAAAAGCGCCTAAGCCGAAGTAGGCTCGTTATTGAGCGAAAAACTACCCATTTCAAAGGGGTAAAAAAACGAGGGTTTGCTGAATAGCAGACCCTCGTTTTTTATTACTTCATGGCAAATGCTTTTTCGCTTACTGCCAACGGACTGGATTGTGGAGAGTGTTCAGAAAAGTGTGGCACACCTAAATTACAATGTTGACAATCAATGTGGTTGGTGAGGTGTGCCACACTTTCTTGAACACTCTCGGATTGTGTTTGAGAAAATCTTCAAAACGGACGCGCCGGTTTTACTGGTACCACATCATCAGGCGGATTGAAATACCAGCGCACAGTGGCTTCTATTGAGCCGTTGTTGTGCTTACGAAGTCTGGTCAAACCGAGGTCGTATGAGAAGCAAAAGAAAAGCTTCTCAATGGCCTGAAAACCCAGCGCGACATCCACGCTTTCGCCCACGAAGTTTGTGTCGCCACCCAATCTGTACGTTAAGCCACCGTAAAACTTTTTGTAAAGCAATGCACTCACGTTCACATCAGCATCAAAAGGAGCACCGATCGCGTAGCGTAGCAGGACTTGCGGCGTTATTTCCAGGTCCTCGGTTGGATCGAATTTGATACCACCCATGGCATTGATATGTTGCACCTCGCGGGAAAGCACGTCGCCAAATTCAGAAAAATCTATGCTGTTGCTCACGATGCGCGGTAGGGCAATACCGCCATACCAGCGCTCTGTATAGGCGCTGTAATACACTCCTGTCCCGAAGTTTGGCACAAATTTGCTCTTGGGATCTAAGGGAATGCCGGGATCGTTTTGGTCAATAGCAATGATGCGCGAGTCCGCCCAGTTTTGACGGATATTGCGCATACTAGCCTGCAAACCAACGGCTAATGTACCGCGCTTCAAATGTATCCGGTACGCATAGGCCACATCGAAGGTCATGTTGGTATTGATGCCGATGCTTTGCCGGGTAATGTTGGCTCCAATGCCTACGCGGTTGCTGAGCAAAGGTTGCGTGTATGAAAGCGCCATTGCCTTGGGCGCACCCTCCAAGCCCATCCATTGGTTGCGGTAAATGGCCGTCAGCGTGGGCGACACGAAATTGCCTGCATAAGCAGGATTGTAAACCAGTTTGTTGAACATAAACTGGGTGTACATCTGCTCTTGTTGCCCAGCGGCGCTACAAGCCAAGGCGAGAAAGGGTATGAGGAGATAAAGTTTTTTCATGTTTTGTGTTTTTTAGAAGTGACACTTTTTGAAAAAGTGTCACTTCTAATTGCGAGGTTGTGAACCTTGAATGTCCAATGTCCAGAGTCCAAAATCCGAAGTCATCGTTGAATCAACAAAAAGCCCGTTCTAGGCTTGTCCTGGTCGTTCAGTTTTACCACAAAGTAGTAAGTCCCTGCTGGCAATTCCTCGTTATTGTAAGTACCGCTCCAATCGTTTTGATAAGGCTTGGCATGGAATACCGCATCACCCCATTGATTGAAAATCGTGACGTCCAATTCTGCTGCCCCCTCGCCTATCGTGCATTCATTCGGAATTTTGAATTGATCGTTGAAGCCATCGTCGTTTGGTGTGATGATGGTTGGGATAAAGCAATCTGGAGCGCCTCCAATCTGGAAAGTCACATTGGCGAAACTACAGGCATCCGGGCAGTTGGTATTGCAAACTCTGTACGTCATCACATCCGTGCCTGTAAAGCCTGAAGTTGGGCGGTACACATAAACCCCGGTACTTGGATTGTCAACGATAGCGCCACTGAGCGGTGGACTTGTGATAACTACCGTAAAATTACCGGGCAGAATATCATTGGAAAGCACATTAAATTGGGCTGCTGAACCAAATGAAACCGTTACTGCATCATTGTTCGCAGTGGGGAAAATCTCATAGAATACCTCGACGGTATCGCGTGAGTTCAGCCCACAAGTATCCTTGTTTGTTGTCCAAACAAAAATATTATTCCCTGGCTGGAGGCCACAGGCCTTCGTGTTTTCATTGTTTGGGCTTGTAAAGACAATAATCCCCGGCGTTAAACTAGTCCATTCCCCTGATTCAAAATCCTCCAGTGGGGAGGCGGACAAATCAACACAGTTGTCGTTGCTGCATAAAAAATCGTTTGGCCCGGCATTGGGTTTGCCTTTGTAAACAAAGACCACAACGTTATCGCTGTTTTTGCCACATCCTTGATTCCCTATTTCCCATGAAAATGCATAGTTCTGCCCCTTTCCAATAGCACCACTAATGGTAGTGTTAGGGTTAAAAGGTTGATCAATCACAATGCCAAGCTGTTGGGCTTGTGAAGATGATTGGGTCCATTGCCCTGGGAACGTGGTGCCTTGTGTGGCCTGTAGTTGAATACCTGTTGTTTCACAAGCATAAATATCCGGGCCGCCAATGGCAGGTTCAGGGTATTGAGCTGTTATCACCACCGTGTCGCGGCTGAAATTCGTACAGGCGCCATTGCTTAGGCTCCATTGGAACGTGTATACAGCAGCAGTATCGGCGAATGTGGTATTCGGTTGACTTGGATTTGCAATCGTTATCAGAGGTCCTCCAATTTGCGACCACATACCTGTCACAGTACCTGAAGGTTGTGCAGCCAACAGCTGAATGATACTGTCTGCGCATGCAAACCGGTCAAGGCCCGCAAAAGCGTTCACATTGTTCGGGATAATGTCAAACGTTACCGAGACGACATTAGAAAGGGCGGAATTGCAGCCATCAAGCAGTGGCGAAGTAGCCAAAACATTGAAGGTATGGGTCCCCGGCCCGAGCCACAGCACACTGTCAAGATTTAGTTGGCTGGCGGTAGAAGGCCCTGCAAGCAAAATGCCTGATGCCGCATCAAACCAGCTATATAAAATTCCGTTTACCGGGTTGAGTACATTCAGGAATTCTCCCACGGGTGGTCTGTCAATGCAAATACGGGGAGGCGGCGGCGCAATCTGTGGCGTAGCAGGCATAGATATTACTACCACGGTCAGCGAAGTTGGTGCTGAGGTACAGATGTTTTTTGTCACCTTCAAGGTGTACACCCCTGCCATCGAAGTTGTTACGAGATGGCGTTCTGGATTTTGATTAATATCCATGAAACCTGCAGGCCCTGTCCACATATAACTTGCACTGTCAACATCAGAGGCAAAGAGCGACAATGTTCCTCCTTGACAAACAGGCGAATTGCTGCTGATGGTGGGGGTGGGAGGTATTGCATACACTGTAACGGTCACGCTATTAGATGGTACCGATTGGCAAGTTCCATTGGCTGAAACAATCCTCACGGTGTAATTGCCGCTGTGCCATGGTTGCGCGTTTGGAATGGTAAGGGTAGTTGTATTGGTAATTGTGTCACTTAGACCATTGGGGCGATCCCAAACAAAGGTTGTATCCTGCGTCGAGATGCTAAAGGTCATCGTCACTGTTGCACCAGCGCATACCGGTTGCGGACTTCCTGTCAATACCGGTGTTGCCGGCATCGCTTGGGTGTTGACTCCAGTGGTGGCTGGCACAGAGGGACAACCGATGGAGTCCTTTACAATGAGTGTATATGGGCCGTTAAGTGAAGTACATATATCAGCTGGACCAATGATCGGATTGGCCAGGGTAGAGGGTATCATCCCAAATGCCGGCCCCGTCCAACTATAAGAAAAAGGTGCAGGAACCACGTTGGCGGTAAGGGCAATTGCCGTCGAGCCGTCGCAACAAATAGGGGCGTTGTTTCCGATGGACATGATACTGGGAGGCACCACGTTGGTCACACTCACCGTGTCCGTATCGGCACAACCGAAAGAGGTTTTTGCAATTACTATGTAAAGACCAGTTGCGCCGTTAGGCTGGGTTGGGTTTTGTTCAAACTTTTTAAACATGTTTGGCCCTGTCCATTCCCAATCAACAATAGGATCAACAGTAGAAAACGTAGCAGTCAGTTTTAACAAAGAATCCTTGCAAATAGGCCCGTTGGAACTTGCCGTAACAATAGGGTACTCTTGAACTTCCACATAAATAGGATTTGAGTCATCCGATGGACAATCGTTCACTTCGACAAACACCCTCCAATTTCCTTCATGTATACCACTAGCATTCGGGATTTCAAACATGTTCGTCCCGGTAAAATAGGTTGTCCCTGTAGGTGAAGTCCATCCCCACTGTGATGCGCTGAATATATTGGTACATACCAGTTTTATGGTTTGCCCGGCACAAACTTCAACCTCCCCGGATATAGTCGGTTTGGGTGGCTTGGGAGTAATATTTACTACCACTGTATCCGGGGTTGAAAAACATCCGTTTTGTTGGGTTACTAAAATATAGAATCCTTCATGGATTGCCTTTATAGCACTATTGGTAACCAGCGGATTCTGTAGCGTACTAGGAGGGAAGCCGGGGGGGCCCGTCCATGCATAAGTCAAACCACCTGTAGGGGGTGTTGGAGACATAAGTAAAATCGCTTCGCCTTCACATACTAGCGTCGATTCTGGCACTGCATCTGCTTGCGGCGTTGGGTGCATGGTCACGATGATCGGATTAGACAGTGCCGTATTGCAGCCATTGGCAAACACTTTCAGATAGAAGGTGTACATCCCGGGAGCGAGGCCAGAGACGGTGAACGTAGTAATGTTGGTCGTTACGCCCAGCTCAACCAACCCTGATGGGGTATCCATAAGCCATTGATAACTAACATTTTGGCCATTATAAGAGGTCGTGCTAAGGACCACATTTTGCCCTGGACAGAATGAAAAGCCATTATTGCTCGAAAGCGTTGGTGTTACAGCGAGAATTGCCAATGCCACCACTTCACAAGAAGTGGAGGTACATCCTGTGGCGCCTGTGATGGTTACACAATAAGTGCCATTGTGGATGGCCATTGCATTGGTGGTCACTACAGGATTTTGTAGGAGACTGAAATACATGTTTGGCCCGTCCCATTTGTACGAAAAAGGAGCGGCTGAGGGAGGATTGGCAAAAAGTTGCAGGGTATAGTTCTCGCACACCGGTATGTAATCAGGATTGGGCGGTGTGGTGGTTACTCCGATCATTGTTTTGCAGGTGGCGAAATTGCCTGAAGAATCCGTTACGGTCAGGGTGGTATTGACGGCGCTGCCTGCTAAGCTGCAATTGAAGCTGTCGGGTGAAACGGAGTAGCTCAGGTTCGCCGTTGGTGTACAATTGTCAAAACTGCCATTGTTGATGCTTAAAGGAGAGAGCACAAAAGGCGCTGCACCGGAAGGATCCACCTGAATAATAAAGGTTGGCTGGCAAATCGCTTTCGGCTTCACCGTGTCGCGCACCGTGACATTAAAAGAGGTCATTCCGGTCAGACCAGAATTATCGGTGCTCGTGTACATTACGGTGTAACTGGCTGGCGGGAGTGTGACGCTTGTCATATTCCCGGTCAGCGTACCGGTCGCTACGGTTTGGTTCACCGGTTTTTTCACTGCATAATCCACTACCGCATAGCTATATTCGAGCGTCACCTGCACCTGGCTAATCCCGTCCGTACCATTGGGGAGCAAGGCCGCACAATTCCCAATATAATCCGGGAAACCCAGTTGAGTGTTGGGTACGAGATGGAATAATGCGTTTCCGCCACCTGCTGCCCAGGCATTGATTTGTGCCGCCGTTACAGGTATAATCGTATCAAGAAATGTGGAGCATTCCCCGAGCACCGGCCCTTGCCCTGTAGGTCCTAAATCAATTCCACCTTCGTCAAATATCTGGAAAAACTCACCAATTTGGGCATTGTCCCCTTTATGTCTGATGGTCAAAATCCCCGTACCTACCGCATTTGGAATGATACCCGTTAGTGGAATGTCAATGTCTTTTGCAACCAAGCCCAGGTCCGGATGGCTCACAAATTCGAGCGGCAATACCGCCGATGCAAGACTAAGGCTGGCCGACATCATACAGTTCTCCGTGATGGCCGGAAACGGAAAAGTCACCGTGCCTTGGCAGTTGTTTTGACCTGTGAAAACCGTGATATTGGCCGGTGCAAGCAGACTTGGCGGCTCCACATCGTTCACCGTGATTTGCAAAGAAGAGGTAGCCGAATTGCCGGCACAATCCGTAGCTGTGTACACCACTTGGTGCGTTCCAGTTGTCAGGAAAGCTGGCCCTGAAGGTGGGAAACTTTGCGACGCACCGCCATCCAAGGTGTAGCTCAGATCAATCGGAACATCCGAACTTGAATAGGAATAGGTAACCCGTGCTCGCACCCGGTTGAGGGAATCTTTGCATGCAGATAAGTTGATGGTATTCCCCATGTTGTTGTTCGTAGCCAGGGTAATTGCAAGATTTCCATCACTCAGCCAGTTGTTTAACAGGGCAGGGGAGATATTGAAAATGGATATGCTTGAACCACATTGCCCCATTGTCGAATTCGTGATCCCGAATGGGTAACCGTTTTCGCCAAACACCCTAAAATATTCTTCAGCGCCTTCCGCATCCGCCTGGTCAATGAAAATGGTAAGTACGGCATTCCCAATTACAGGTTGCAAGGGAGGAAGGTTTGGGGGAGTCCATTGAAAAAAAACGGAGTCAACTCCCGGGCCTATCGTAGTAACCAATTGAACCGTATCCCTTAATATGACAGCAAAATTTTGATTGCTGCAAATATCCGTAACCGCTAAGGGCACCGGAATCGTCACATCAGCACCACATTCCCCCAGATCGGTGGGGAACATCATGGCGGCGGGCGGCACTATGGCAGGAGGTGTTGTATCCTCTATTTGAATAAGTTGTGTATACGTCCGTGCATTGCCGCAATTATCAGTGGCAGTCCATTCGCGCTGCACAATGTAATCGGTCCAGTGTTCGCAGGTAGTCGGGTCTGGGTTCCTGATTTCTGTTTCTACGAGCGCAACTGTCACTGGATTGTTGCAGTTGTCTGCCGCATTGAAAGTATTGGTGTTTGGCGGGACCGGGATGGCATTGCATTCCACCGTTATGTTGGGTGGAATATTCACCAGCGTCGGCGCCACGGTGTCAATGACATGTACAAACTGATCAAAATTCGTCTTGTTGCCACAGACATCGCTCGCGGTCCAATGTACCGTTATGGTGTATTGATCCGTACAAAGCCCAGGCGTGTTTGTCTGCCCGGTATTCGTTGGTGTTGCCGTAAGACCACTGCATGCATCCGTGGCAATCGGCAAAGGCGCCGGAAATGGCACGAGTGAACTGCATAAAGCAGTTGTGTCTAAAATTCCACCTGGCATAGGGCCAAGGTTGTCAATCACAGAGATCCTTTGCGTGGCGGTTTGTGTATTTCCGCATTCGTCCATCGCCGTGAAAGTTCGTATGATGTCGTACTTGTAATGGTCACAGGTATCCGGATTAGGGTCCTGTAAAGAGACCGTTGCCGTAGTAATGCTTACCACAGGACTGCATACATCGGTCGCCATAATGTTCACACCCATGACGGGGATGGGTGGCAACACAAACGTGTCGCAACGGAAGGTCTGGTTTGCTGGAATTAGTGTAAAAATGGGTCTCGTGGTGTCGCTCACAAAGATGTTTTGGATGACCGAAGCCGTATTGTCACAATCGTCTGTTGCCGTCCAGGTAGTCACAACAGTATATGATCCATCACAAAGGCTGTCTTGATAAATCCTTGTAAAGGTGATGGCTACGTTTGCATCGCAGTTGTCGCTGACTGTAGCGGCAGGAATGGTTGGCAAAGGATTTGGGCAGTAAACCGTAATGTTTGGTTGCAATCCCGTGAACGTCGGCACCTGCGTGTCCTCTATGCTCCAACGCAGGGTGATGGTACTGCTGTTGCCACAATCGTCGGTGGCTCGGAAGGTCACGTCCGTGAACCAGGTACAGTTGTTTGCCTGAACCGTGGGATAAGGCCCCGAATTGAAATTGCCACTCCCGGATTGCCCGCTTGAGGTGGTAAAGGAAAAATTTGTCCAGGTAAAATCAGAGCAATCATCTATTACGGTTGCGTTACCGTGCGCGTTTATCCAGCTTTGCAAGGCTGTTTGATCGTTGCCGCCGCCGCATTGTTCCGTTGTGTTTATACCAGAAATTATGGGGGGCAAGGTGTCAATTGCACCAAAATCGGCATTGCCCATAAAGGTCTCGTTGCCACAAGCGTCGCGTACAAAAAAGTTGACCGACACGAAGCCATGAACCTTATTATAAATTTGATTGCCAACGGTATCCGTACCACATCCATTGGCAAATGAAGCCAAAAATGCCGAGATCACCTGCGCAGAATCCCGGGTGACATTGCCTATCTTCATGATGTGGGTCAATGGAAACGAGCAGGAATCAAATGCCTGCGAATAGGCTTTTGTACCAATCCATTCCCGGAGCTTGGTCATCTCATTGTCGCTATGAGAACAATAGGCTACGGTATCTTTTGGCGGTTTGACTACTACTGGCCCTTCAGTGTCGGAGGTTGAAAATACGACCGTCACGATCTGCTGGATATTGCAATTGTCTATGGCCCAGAATTTTACTGTGAGCGGCACTTTACAGCCGGGCGGGAAAACGCCCGGAGCATTGTTTATCAAGGACTTAATACCTGATGCATCGGTGGCAGCAAATGTGGCAATTTGCAAATCTCGCCAAGCCGGGTAGGCCAAAGCCAATTGCTCACAAGGTGCCGAGCCGCTTAGCGGGTAGCCTGTTATTTGCGGCGGCAGCGTGTCGGGATAAATGATGATGGTTTGGGTATAAACAGCGGTGTTGCTGTTTGCGTCCGTAGCCATCCAGGTTCGGGTGAAAGTGCCGCTTTCGCAGGTGTCGGGGGTAGCCGTTTGGCTGAAGGTTTGGTTGATTACGGGGGTGCAGTTATCCGTAACTGGAAGCGCAGTCTGGGCGGGCACCTGAACGATGGAACTGAACTCAAGGGTATCAAAAACACCCGTCAGGTCAAAAGTTGGTGGCGTGTTGTCCACAAAATTGATGAAATACTCATAGGTGTGCGAGTGCCCGGCATCGTCTTCCACATACCAAAATACGTGCGCAAAAGTACCCGAAGAGAACAGGTCTGTGTATTGAAACCCTGAAGCAGCAGGGTCAAACATAGATACCGTTATGTTGAATCCCATCGTGGAAGTTACCACTGGGTTGGGCACATTGCCCTGCAACATGGAACTGCAAGTTGGGCCAACCGAGAGGGTGTTCGGGCCGTTGTAACTGAAATTAAAAAAATCGGGCTGGGCCTTTAGCCAAGTGGTGGGTAGGAGAAAAAAACAAAGACCCACACAGAAGGGCGTTGCCCGCAAAAAATTGCGTAACCGGTTTGTCATACGGACGGGTTATTGAGTTGAAAGTTTCAAGTGGAAAGTATCAATCTTTCAAGTTTCAATCTACCGGGAATCGTGGCTTGGAACTTGTAACTTGTAACTTGCTACTTGAAACTTGAAAACTTGTAACTTAACTACTCAGCAAACTTCTTGTCTGGCACATTTTCATCCAAAAAGGCATTGATATCGTCGGTCTTTACGTCGCGAACAATTTCGCCAAACTCATTCACATGAAGGCTGATTTTTTGCAGATCCTTCGTTTCTGGTTTACCCGCCGTAGCCATTTCAGAGGTAGGTAAAGGCGCGGGCTTATTGCGTTTTGATTTGTTCATAATTATTGTGTTCCGGAATGGGTAATTATGGCGTGTAAGAAAACTTCAAAAATCAATCTGCAATCATCAATCAATTGAATTTCCCGCTTTGATTGCCTACCAGGCCCTTCAACCGCGCCACCGTCTCCTCACGACCCAACACCTCTGCAGTCTCAAATACGGCAGGTCCTTTCATGGTACCCACGATGGCGATACGCAGCAATGGTAAAATATCCCCAGGCTTCAAGCCCTTTTCTTGAATAAAAGTTTTGACTGCTTCTTCCAATTCCAGCGCCTTGAAGAGATCAAAAGTAGCCAGTTTTTCTGTCAATTCAGTAAAAACTGCCGCTATGTCGCCATTCCAACGCTTTTGTAAGGTCTCCTCGTCGTATGCTCGTACAGGCTCAAAGAGGTAATACCCCATTTCGACAAAGTCAGTCAAAAACGTAACGCGCTCTTTCATCAAAGCAATGGCTTTTTCCAAAAACGCGTCGGAAACGCGGTAGCCCTTTGCATCCGCGAGCGGGCGGACGTGCTTGGCCAGAGCCGCATCGTCCATTGCGTGTATATATTTTTGATTGAAAGACTTTGCTTTTTCGTAGTCAAATCTCGCCCCGCTCTTCCCGATATGTTCAATAGAAAACAATTTAATTAACTCCTCCAAGGAGAATACATCCTGATCTCCCCCCGGGTGCCATCCGAGCAGCGCGAGGAAATTGACCACGGCTTCTGGCAAAAAACCCGCCTCGCGGAAGCCGCCAAAACTCTCCTCCGCCGTTTCGCCTTTCCAGCCAAGTGGAAACACCGGAATGCCAAACTTGGCCCCATCTCGTTTGCTCAATTTGCCATTCCCGACGGGTTTCATAATCAGGGGCAAATGCGAAAACTGCGGCATTGTTGCCTCCCAACCAAAGCCCTCGTAAAGCAGAATGTGGTGTGCGGTACTGGGCAACCACTCCTCTCCGCGTATCACATGTGTGATGCGCATCAAATGGTCGTCCACGATATTGGCGAGGTGGTACGTTGGCATTCCGTCCGCCTTCAAGAGTACCTTATCGTCCAATTCGCTGCTCTCAAACACCACGTCGCCCCGTATCAGGTCGTGGATGTGGATACTACTCCCTGGCTCCACTTTCAGGCGCACAACGAAGGGCTCAGCCGCTGACAAACGGCGTTTCGATTCCACCGCATCGAGCGTTAAACTGTTCGACAAACCATTGCGCGTCAAATGATTGTAGGTAAAATGCTCCTCCGCCTGGCGGCGAACATCCAGTTCCTCCGGGGTATCAAAAGCATAATAGGCATGACCACGCTCTACTAACTCGTGCGCGTATTTTTGGTAAATTTCCTTGCGGTCACTCTGCCGGTACGGCCCGTCTGCGCCACCAAAGCCTACCCCTTCGTCGGGCAGCAGGCCCACCCAACGCAATGATTCAATAATGTAATCTTCGGCACCAGGCACATAGCGACCCTGATCGGTATCCTCTATGCGGAGAATAAACGTGCCACCCTGCTGACGGGCAAAAAGGTAATTGTACAAGGCCGTGCGCACGCCGCCGATGTGCAGCGCGCCAGTGGGGGATGGAGCAAATCTTACGCGGACCACAGAAAGATGATTTGAAAGTTTGATGGTTCGGTGGTCTTGCGGGGTTTGGTTTGACAAAAAAACGCGGCGACCCAATGATGTCGAGCCGTCGCGCTTCGTGAACAGCTTGCAAAATAATAGTTTTCCGGCAGGAAAACCATGACTTGCCAACTTGTCGGATTCTGGCGCAATCGGAGTACTCCAACCTTTTGTCCCCATTCACCTGTCTTGCGAAAACCTGCGTTTCGCAAACACTCGGCGTATGCAGCCAATCCACACCTATTCTACTGACAAAAAGGATTTCCTTACTGATGTACCTCTCAAAAACACCCCGTCTACTCCAAACCCTCCTGCCTAGCTACATGTGGCACGTCCCTACAACGGAAAAAGTGATTTTCCTTACCTTCGACGACGGCCCAATACCAGAGGCCACGCCCTGGGTTTTGGATACACTTAGTGACTATGGAGCAAAAGCAACTTTCTTTTGCGTGGGCGACAATGTTCGGAAGTACCCTGACATTTTCCAACGAATTTTAGCCGAAGGCCATGCCGTCGGAAACCATACTTTCAACCACCTAAAAGGTTGGGGAACAGACACTTCCGACTATCTGGAAAACGTGGAACGCTGCGCAGAAATGGTATCCAGCTCGCTGTTCCGCCCGCCTTATGGCACACTGAAGCCTTCCCAAACACGCCGACTGAAATCTCAATACCGCATCGTGATGTGGGATGTGCTGAGCGGAGATTTTGACCCAAAAATTTCTCCTGAAAAATGCCTACAAAATGTACTGGAAAATATCCAGCCTGGCTCCATCGTCCTGTTTCACGACAGCCTGAAAGCGGAAACAAGGATGCGTTTTGCTCTTCCAAAAGTTTTGGAAAAATTGAAAAGCGAGGGCTGGAAGTTTGAAAAAGTGGCGGCTACTGATTAGGCGGACTCTCGACTCTTCTGAGCGAATTTATTTCAACATGGATCATGCGAATCAGGGGCAAAAAGGTGTTAAAAACCACGTAGTGGTGACTCCGTTTATAGAAAACGGATTTTCCACCTTTTCAGAGCCGCGTAGCGGCGGCACCGTGTCACCGCTACGCGGTTCCGATCTCTTTTTCGTCGGATTCTATAAATCCCGAGTTTAGTCGGGACCACTACGTGGCTCTAAAAAGTCGATTACCACAACGTTTAACCCCTGATTCGCATGAGTCATCCCGAATTTTGTATTATAGTCGTCCCAGAGGGACGTAATCTCGGTAGAAATGAATATTTCGATGGAAAAGCGTGCCGTAGGTACGCTATCTCACACTCGCAGATAGCGTACCTACGGCACGCCAACACGATTTTATTTATTTTCTACCGACCTGCCTGCCGGTAGGCAGGGATTTAGCCCCTCTGGGGCTGCATTAAATTCGGGATGATCCATGGTTTAACCACGAAAATCACAGCTTCCCTAAAGTCTCCTTCACGAACCCTGTTAATGCCTCACCGCGCAGCATCCCTTGTTGCAATAGCGCGAGATGCAGCAGGTATTTTGAAAAGCCGATCTGTTCCTCTTCTCCATTGATTTTCAATAGTTTATTCACAATGAGCGGGTGGTTGGAGTTCACCACCGCATTGTAAGAATCTGGAAAATCTCCCAGGCCGCCCATGCCATGCATAGATTGCATTTCTTTCATTCGGCGCATAAATTCGGGCTTCACGATTTGCACCGGCTGGTCATCTGGCGATAAAGGAGAGAGTTCCACAGAAGCGCCAACCTGGCCGTTAAGGGCCTTTTCAAAATATTTTACGTCTGTTTGTTCTTGCTCGGACAGCACAGATTCGCGCTTTTCGTCCTTTTCCACCAGATGGTCGGCAGTGGCAGAGTCTACGCGAACGAAGGACATCCCGAGTTCGGAACGGTATTCCAGGTGTTGAATCCAGTGATTGTCCAGCACGGTATCGAGGCGCAAGACATCATAGCCACGTGCTTCGGCAGCGTGGATTTGGGCATGGTGGCCTTCCACATCATTGGTGTAAATAATGATGACTTTCCCGTGCTTATCGGTCTGGTTTTCTTTGATTTTTTCCTTGTATTCGCTCAACAAAGCAAACGCGCCTTTGGTGTTTTCCACCAGCGCGAAATTGTTGGCGCGATCTTCAAATTTCTTGTCGGAAATAATCCCGTATTTTACAAAAACGCCCAAATCCCGCCATTTTTGCTCAAAAGCGGGGCGGTCAGATTTGAATAATTCGTGGAGTTTGTCCGCTACTTTTTTGGTGATGTGCTCGCTGATTTTCTTCACGTTGCCATCGGCCTGAAGGTAGGAACGCGACACATTGAGCGGAATGTCGGGCGAGTCAATCACGCCATGCAGGAGTTGCAGCCATTCTGGCACGATGTCGCGCACGTCGTCTGTCACAAATACCTGATTGGAATACAGGTGGATTTTGTTGCGGTTCAGTTCCATGGCGTTTCCGCCGATTTTTGGGAAATACAATACCCCTGTGAGGTTGAACGGGAAATCAATGTTCAGATGAATCCAGAACATCGGCTCAGCCGACATGGGGAACATTTGGCGGTAAAAAGCCCGGTAATCTTCGTCCTGCAATTCCGTTGGTTGGCGTTTCCAAATCGGGCGGGTGTCGTTGATGATATTTGGAACCTCAACTTTATCTTCCTTTTTGTCGTCGCCTTCGCCGGTTTCAACATATTCGGTTCGTGTGCCAAATTGAATTGGCACAGGCAGGTAGCGGCAGTATTTTTCCAGCAACCCTTCCAGGCGGTTTTTTTCTAAAAATTCCTGATTCTCTTGATTGATATAGAGAATGATGTCAGTGCCGCGCGCAGTTTTTTCGGGGGCGGGTTCGATGCTGTAGGACGGATCTCCTGCACAAGTCCAGCGCACGGCTTCCGCGCCTTCCTGCCAGGATTTGGTGACCACCTCTACTTTATCTGCCACCATGAATGCGGAATAGAAACCAAGGCCAAAATGGCCGATGATGCCGCTGTCCTGGTATTTTTCAAGGAATTCGCTCGCACTGGAAAACGCGATTTGGTTGAGGTATTTAAGCACCTCCTCTTCGGTCATACCGATGCCTTTGTCGCGGATAATCAAGCGCTTTTGGTCATCCTCACAGATGATTTCGATGGTATTGTCGCCGATTTCCTGCTTCAGTTCTCCGCGCAGGGCGAGCACTTGAAGTTTGGTGGTCGCATCCACTGCGTTCGACACGAGTTCCCGGAGGAATATTTCGTGATCGGAGTAGAGGAATTTTTTGATGATGGGGAAAATGTTCTCCGTCTGGACAGAAATGGTACCGGTCTGCATGGTATGTTGATTCGTTGATTGGTTGTTGATATTTTGAGGAAACAATCTCAAATTCGCCTACATCTCTCTTTCAAAGCCTGTGCCATTGCAACGATGCTGCCAAAATGTCCGTCAATTGCAATTACAACTTAAAATACTGAAAATCAATGCCTATTAACAAAAAATACCCCTGCATAAGACTTGTTAGTCTCAAAAAAATGTTGCCCATTTGTTAATTGTGGCACAGTAGTTGCCTTATGTATAATCACGAACGCTGCTGCCTATGACAGACTCTGGACGCGAGCACATTCGGAAAAACGAGGACAAATTCTGTGTAAGAAATTAAGGCCAAATGCGGTCTTAAGCCCGTGGGCGAGGGACCAGTCCATCTGGGGGGTAGGGCTGGTCTCCTCACCACATTTTGCGAAAGCACTTCATTTTGGGCTAACAACATTACCCCCTTATGCTTTCGGTTTTAATCAAAACTAGGTTCGTTAATCCATTTTTCATCATCATCCAGTGCAGCAGCAGGTGGCCTCCTTCTTGGCTTCCTGCTTTTTTTTTGTTGGTCGAAATTCATTTCGACACCCTTTTTTGTAAATCGAAATTCATTTCGACACACCACTGCCACTTGTATCATTCTGGCACTCCGCGAAATGAATTTCGCGCTACAGGGTTCGCCTCCCTACTTTTGCCCAACGCGAAATGAATTTCGCGCTACACCATGTCCAACACTTTCGGCCAGCTCTTCAAGGTTACTTCTTTTGGCGAATCCCATGGCGTGGCCATCGGCTGCGTGGTAGACGGATGTCCGGCAGGACTGGATTTTGATCTGGAATTTATTCAAAGCGAACTTGACCGCCGCCGACCCGGACAAAGCAGCATTGTCAGCCAACGTAAAGAAAGTGACACCGTGCAGGTGCTCAGCGGCGTGTTTGAAGGGCGCACTACCGGGACGCCCATCGCTTTTCTCATCCCCAACGAAGATCAGCGCAGCGCCGACTACGACCATCTCGCCACGGCGTTCCGACCCAGCCATGCGGACTACAGCTGGCAGGCAAAATTCGGTCATCGGGATTACCGTGGAGGAGGCCGTAGCAGTGCCCGGGAAACTGCCACGCGTGTGGCCGCTGGCGCTTTGGCAAAACTGCTTTTGCGCACACAAGGCATTGAAATTCAAGCCTTCGTGAGTCAAGTCGGGCATTTAGAACTGGAAAAAAATTACACAGAACTCGATCTCTCGCTCACTGAAACCAACGACGTTCGTTGTCCCGATCCTGCTTTGGCCGAAAAGATGATTTCGCTCATCAAAGAAATCCGAAAAGAAGGCGACACCATCGGTGGTGTGGTGACAGGTGTGGTGCGCGGATGCCCAACCGGTCTTGGCGCACCTGTTTTCGACAAACTACAAGCCGATCTTGGAAAGGCCATGCTCAGTATCAACGCCGTCAAAGGTTTCGAGTACGGCTCTGGTTTTGCAGGAGTGAAAATGCGGGGCTCAGAACACAATGATCTTTTTACAGATCAAAGTCACAAGTTACAAGTCACAAGTCATGAGTCACCAGTCGCCAATCACCAATCACCAATCACCAATTTACCCGCCGTAGCCTTAGCGAAGGAGGGTCACCCATTAACCACAACCAACCACTCCGGCGGCATCCAAGGCGGTATTTCCAATGGCATGGACATCTATTTTCGGGTTGCCTTCAAGCCCGTAGCGACCATCATGCGCGACCAGGAAACTCTGAATGCGGAAGGTGAAACCGTGACCCTCCAAGGCAAAGGTCGGCACGACCCATGTGTCGTTCCACGTGCGGTTCCGATTGTGGAGGCAATGGCCGCATTGGTGCTGGCGGATCATATTTTGAGGGCTAAGGTGAACAGGATATAATTTCTATCTTGTTTTAATTTAAATCCTATTTGACATGAATATCCCAACCGCTTTGATCTTCTTATGGTCGCTTAGTACCGTGAGTACCTATGCCCAAAACCTTGTGTTTGCAGGCCAAACCAACAGCATGGTCACACAGCTCGCCGACACTAGTATCACGATTAATACGGCATGCCCATTTGGTAATGATTGCTGCACCGTTGAAAAACAATTGCAGCTCGATCTTAATGGGGATAGTATGCTCGATTTTTCAGCAAGATTGTTTTTTGTTCGACACGATTGTCCGGCATCCCATGTCTATGCTGGCCTGACTTTTAATACCGACTTGGCATTTTGTACCTACCTGCCCCCGCAACTGCCTTGGATGAATTTGCAGGGTAATTTTTCCAATGTATTTCCACATCTTTATAGCTTTGGTGATACAATCCGCTGTGATAGCGAAATCTTCCCAGCCCCCTGGACTACAATGGGTCAATGGAGAACAGGAACCATCACAAACCAGGTAACTGGAGAACTGATTTATGGCGGTTTGTACAAGGACCATGAGTATCTTGGGTTTCGTTCTGTTATTCAGGGAGATACTTTATTTGGGTGGATACAGTTGAATTTTGAAGCGAGCTTTGGAATGGGAGGTTATGCCAAATGCACCGTTGAAGGCTATGCAATTCAGTCTCCTAATTTAACCAATGTGCTAGAAAATCCTGTCAGCACAATATTGGTTTACCCAAACCCTACTAGTGGCTCGTTCCAGGTACAATCGAAACAAGCTCAAAATGTTGTTAAAATTGAAGTGCTGAATGCAGCCGGAAGCCTTGTCAAAAGACATGAAATGAGGCAGACTGATTCTTTTGAAATGGACATTTCAGATGTCCCTGTCGGTATGTATATCCTACTTCTCTTTACTGAAAAAGATGTTTTTAAACAAAAAATATTGAAACTATAAGCGTTGAACAACGTAATCGGCAACATTTTAAACCTCCATAATGATTAACCTACTCTCCGACACCGTAACCAAGCCCACACCAGGCATGCTCAAAGCCATGTGGGCTGCTGAAGTGGGCGACGATGTTTTTCGCGAAGACCCGACCGTAAATGCGCTGGAAGCAAAATGCGCTTCGCTTTTTGGCCATGAAGCTGCGCTGTTTTGTCCAAGTGGCACGATGGCCAACCAGATCGCGCTAAAAGTGCACACCCGTCCACTCGACGAAGTGATTTGCGACGAAATGAGCCATATTTACCAATATGAGGTGGGTGGTTATGCCTTTCATTCGGGCATAGCGGTCAACCTTTTAAAAGGTGAAAACGGGATATTGCGGGCTGAAATGGTGGAAGCCGCCATTAAACCACGTTACGATTGGTTGCCACGCAGCAGCCTGGTTGTGATTGAAAACACCTGCAACAAAGGCGGGGGAAGCATTTATCCCCTGAAGCAAATTCAGGAGATTCGCCAGGTGTGCCAAAAAAACAGCCTCGCACTCCATCTGGATGGTGCAAGGATTTTCAACGCACTGGTGGAAACAGGCGATTCCCCTGCAAGTATTGGCGCGGAAGTGGACAGTCTCTCCATCTGCCTTTCCAAGGGCTTAGGTGCGCCGGTTGGCTCAGTATTGATTGGTAGTCAAGCATTTATCGCCGAAGCCCGGCGGGTGCGTAAAGCCATGGGCGGAGGGATGCGGCAAGCTGGCTATCTGGCGGCGGCGGGCATTTACGCACTTGATTATCAGGTAGAACGGCTCCGTGACGACCACGCCCACGCCAGGCAATTGGCAGTAGCCCTCAATGAATTATCCTGGGTTGTAAATATCCGTCCGGTACAGACCAATATCCTGATTTTCGATCTCGTGTCACCACGGACACCCGTGCAGTTCCTGGATTATCTAAAACAAAACGGGGTGATCGCTTCCGCATTTGGCCCACAAACCATTCGATTTGTTACGCACTTGGATGTAACGAAAGAAATGGTGAAGCAGGGTATTGAGGTATTGAAGGGATATTGAACTGCTGAAGTGATATTGGGATATTTAAGAGAAATGCTCAATATCCCAATATCCTAATATCTAAATTAATTCTTGGCCATTTTCTGAACAGCCTCCTTTATTCCCTGTGCTTCTTGAGCGTAGCGGGCGGCAGATTCTATATAGTCCTTCAATTCAGCAGCATTGGGGCCCGCAACACCTTTGGACCCCTGCATATCATTTGGGGCACTGGCCGTGGTCGGCGTTTTTATTTCACTGAGCATACCGTTTTGTTTTTCGATCATACCTTCCAATGTAGCATACATTCCTTCAATTTCGGCGGATTTTTCTTTCTTAACTTTGGCTGAAAATGCATCCACCTCCTTTCGCAGGGACTCCATCATTTTCACGTTTGAAGCGAGATTGGAGGAGACCTCCTGGATAGCTTCGGGTGTAACTTCAATGGATGCCGCCGGTGCGACGAGTTCGGTGGCTGGCACTTTTGGGTCGTCTGCGGCAGTTTTAGGTGTATTTTGGCAGGAAGTAAAAAGCAGGCCAAGTAAAAGGGAGAAAATGAGTTTGTTCATCTTTTTTAAATGTAAAAATGTGTCAGTGAGAAAATTTGGAACCGATGTGAATGAGCGTTTGATGGCTGAAAATTGACCGGGTGACCTGAAGTGACCAAGTCAATTTTCAGCCCGCAAAATTACACAAAATAGCCGTTTTGAATGCCTTGGACAAAACTGAACCTAAGAATATTTCTCTAAAAAACAACACCTTTGTAACCAGCTCAGGCAACTTTCTCCTTGCTGAAAACCTCGTTGGCTTTCCCTTGTTTCAGTCTCCAATGCTTGATTATGAATACAAAAACTACTGGCTCGCCTTCACTTTTACCCGCGTTTGCCTTTGGCGGCGGCGGGATGTTACGGCGGGTAAAACTGCTCCAGCCTTCGCCAAGGCTATGGCTGGTAAAACTGCTACTGCCACTGCTACTGGCCTCCTCCTGTTCTTATACCTTGAAAATCAAAGACGGGGGCACTGCGTATGAGCGCAAACAGTTTGCCACTGCCGTACCATTGCTCGAAAAAGAGTTCACACGTGCCAAAACCCGGAAGGAAAAAGGCCAATTGGCTTACTTGCTTGGCGATTCGTACCGCCGGATTGGACAGGATGAAAAGTCGCTCCCCTGGTTTGAGGTTGCTTATGCCAACAATTTTGGCGCCGACGCCCTGAAAGCCCAGGCATTTACCTTGAAAAAACTCGAACGCTACGCTGCTGCACGCGATGTTTTCAAAAACCTCGGCATCGAAATCGGTTCTCCTTACGAATACCGCAAAGAAATCACTGGCTGCAACATTGCCGAAGGCTGGCTCAATGAACGCCCCAACAATGGCTGGAGCATCGAACAAGTGCCATTCAACAGTGCTCAAAACGACTTCGCGCCGGTGTTTTTTCCCGACGGAAGATTGGTGTTTACCAGCGACCGAAACATGATCGTGAGCAAAGAAAACTATCGCTGGACGGGCAACAAGTTCATGGACATTTTCATTACCGAGCCGAGCAGTGCAAGCCCACAAACATTTGACAGTCAATGGAATACTGCCAGTAATGAAGGTACACCTTGCTTCAATAAACTCGCGACGGAGGCGTTTTTCGTGCGCGCGGTAGGCGCCTATAAAGGCGACGACGCTTTCTGCAAAATCTTTTTTTCGGAAAAAAGTCGAATGGACCCCATGTGGTCGGTTGCGGTGCCGCTCCCTTTTCAAAAAGAGAAAATCAACTACTTCCACCCTACCCTAAGCCCTGATGGCAACACGCTCTATTTTGCCTGCAACGACCCTGAAGGCTGGGGCGGCTTTGACCTTTGGTCGGCCCAACGGAACCCAAAAACCGAAACGGGCTGGGACGCGCCAAAACTCCTCCCTCGCGGCTTGAATACGCCTTCCAACGAACTCTTCCCGAGTTTTGATGCCGACACCTTATACTTCGCCTCCGACGGCCATACTGGCATGGGAGGACTGGATGTCTTCAGGGCTTACAAATCTGAAAAGAATGCCTGGTCCCCGCCTCAGAACCTCAAATCGCCCATCAACAGCGGGGCGGATGATTTTGGCTTTATCGTGGATCGCGCTTCTGTGACCATGCTTAAGGACCCAAAACCGGGCGATTTGATCAAATCGGGGTATTTCACGAGCAACCGACCCTTAGAAACAGCCAAAGGCGGAGACGATATTTACCGTTTTGAACAACGGGTGCCTCCACCCAAACCACCGAAAGTGGACACGGTACCACCGAAACCTTTGGTCTACAAATTCATTTTGGAAGGGTATGTCTTAGAGAAAATCTTTTCAGACCCGGCCAACCCCAACAGCAAAATCCTGGGTCGCAAACCGCTCGCTGGTGCAACGGTAATTGCCGAATGGAACGGTAAAAAACAGTCCTTCACGGTAAAAGAAGACGGTTTTTTCAAAATGGAATTGGCCGAAAACACGGATTACAATTTCAACGCGACGCTGGCAGGATACCTCGCTAACAGCACGAAATTCAGTACAAAAGGCATTGCTAAAGACCCAAATAACCCAGTTCAAACCTTTGAAATCGAAATTGTGCTGGACCAAATTTTCCGCGACCGCGAAATCGTGCTGGAGAACATTTACTACGACTACGACAAGTGGGACATCCGTCCCGATGCAGAGCCGACGCTTAACCGCCTCGCCGAGGTGCTGCGCCAAAACGCTGGCATCCGCATCCAACTTGGCAGTCACACCGACTGTCGTGGCAACGATGCTTACAATCAGGCCCTTTCTCAGCGCCGCGCCCAGAGTGCAGTCAATTACTTGATTTCCAAAGGCATAGACGCGGAAAGGCTTTCAGCCAAAGGCTATGGGGAAAGCCAACCTGCGGCCACATGTTCTTGTTCTTCTTGTACGGAGGCGGAGCACCAGACGAACAGGCGGACAACTTTTAAGGTGGTCGAATAAGCATGGTGGAACACGGATGCCACGGATGAGACACGGATTAAAAATCTAATTAAGACTAAAATCCGTGTCTCATCCGTGGCATCCGTGTTCCTCTATGCTTAAAGGCTGAACCCATTTAAACTTAATCAACTTATTACAAACACAAATTCTACAACATGAACAAACTCAACTGCTCAAAAACTGCGATTTTACTCTTTTCGTTCTTTGTCGGAACCCTTCCGCTAAATGCCCAATGGACCGATGTCGGCACTTTTAACCAATCCATGAATGACCTTAAAAGTTATTCCAACCAGCTCTGGATTGGCGGCAACTTCACAAAAGTCAACAATATGACCTGCTACTGGTCGGCCGCGTACGATGGGGCGTCGTATTCGCTGCACACCAATCTGATCGGTGGCATCGGGATCAAACGTTTCGAGGTGTTCAACGGCACCCTGTTTAGTGCAGGAGGGATGGATTTTAAGGAAGTCAGCTCCTGGGATGGAAGCACCTGGGTAAGCGAGGCGAATATAAACGAAAGTTGCACCGGCATCTACGCCGATGGCAATGATCTCTTTGTGGGCAGCGATTTCGGGCAGGTGTTTAAAAGAACGGGGTCAGGGGGGTTCAGTCCATTGCCTTCCTTCAATGACAACGACGATATAAATGCCTTCGCCAAATTCAACGGACAAATAATTGTAGCGGGCAAATTCGGCTCGGTAGGAGGCACTGCCTTCAACAATATTGCCGCCTGGAATGGCAGCAGTTGGATACCGCTCGGAACAGGCCTGAACGGCGTGGTATCCAGTTTGGCCGTTTACAAAAATGAATTGTACGCTGCTGGCAATTTCAGCACGGCAGGTGGTCAAAGTGCAAACTACATCGCCAAATGGAATGGGAGCATCTGGTCGGCAGTGGGCGGCAGCGTGACGGGGACGGGCTTCAATGGCCTCCGGGACATGGCGGTAGCCGGCAACAACCTCTTCGTGGCCGGCGATTTCACGAAAGTCGGCAACGTAACCACCAAAGGTGTCGCATACTGGAACGGCAGCAATTGGACGGGCATGAATTTCACAGAAAGCAGCGATTTTCCGAATTGTATTGAGTCTTTTGATGGCAAGATTTACATCGGCACACTCAGCTTTACCGCGAGTAAGTTGTTCCGCTTCGATGGCACGGTATCCGCCCATGAGCCAGTGGCAGCGCTGGAATTCCTATGCGCTCCCAACCCTGCAAGCGATCAGGTAGAGATCAGTTTGTCAGACCCTGGAAACAACCAGTCACTGAACTTGAAAATCCTTGATGCGGCTGGGCGTTTGGTGTTGGAGGACAAGGATTTCCGACAATCGGCAAGATATTCCTGTGCTGCCTGGCCGGCGGGGATATATCAGGTGGTATTGTCTGATGCATCGGGACAGGTACGGGGCGAGGAGAGATTGGTGAAGCAGTGATTTGGTGGCGGTAGGATTCAATTCCAGACAGTAGAAAATCTCCAAACCCACTAAAAAATTTCCGCCCCTGCCTACCGGCAGGTAGGAGTTTACAAGAGACAAAGGTTAATAGCCTTGCACAACTCGGAAACCAACATCGTCGTGGCGGCCGAGCGGATTAACCCTGCCGCGGACAGCCACCCGGCAGTACTTAGGACCATCGCCCCAGGAACCACCGCGAAACACACGAAGGAAATTCGCCTCACCAGAACAACCAGCGTAAGGCTTATAAGTATCATCACACCATTCCCAGACATTGCCACTCATGTCGTACAACCCCAGGTCGTTGGCTTTGCGTTCACCCACAGGATGGGTTTTATTGCCCGAATTCCCGCCGTACCAAGCCACATTGCCAATTAGATTATCGCCGGAATAAATAGACCTTTTGCCTTTTTTACCGCCTCTGGCGGCGTATTCCCATTCCTCTTCCGTGGGCAAGCGGTAGTTGCGTCCTGGAAAGCGGGCGTTTAGTTTTTTAAGAAATTCCTGAGCATCATCCCAAGAAACAGTTTCAACGGCGCACTCCTGACAGTTTTCTTTGTTGAATTTGGAAGGGTTGGTGCCCATCACTTCCATCCAGTCGGCCTGGGTCACTTCGTATTTGCCTATATTGAAACTGCTGACCGTAACGGAATGTTCGCATTCGTCTTCACCGCGATCTTTTTCTGTCTTGGGGCTGCCCATGGTGAAAGTGCCGCCTTCTACGGCTACCATTTCGAGACCGGATTTTCGGTTTCGGAAGGGCTCGGGGGGTAAAAGAGCGTCGGAACTTTCCGAAAGTTTTAAACTTTCGGAAAGTTGCTTCGCCGCCAGATCCGGGCATCCATCCTTCCCCGCCATTCCCTTCTCGTTCATACACTTATCCTTATGATCCGGCACGCCGTCACCATCCGTGTCAGGGCAGCCAGCGTAGCGTTTTTCGCCTTTTTTGTCGGGGCATTGGTCGCCGGCATCTGGTACGCCGTCGGCATCGCGGTCAGCGGGAGCGGCAGGTGTAGGGCAGCCGCGGTTGGCGAGGGTGCCTTTTTCGTAATCGCAGTCGTCGTCCTTGTCTGGAATGCCGTCTTCGTCGCTGTCGGGGCAACCGTTGGTGTGGGTGCCGTATTCGGTGGGGCATTGGTCGCGGGAATCTGGCACCCGGTCGCCATCGCGGTCAGCGGCCTGGCCTAGGCCTGGGTCACCTCGTGAACGCAGGAATTCGTCGCGTTTTTTCCAGCCTGTAGCCACGGCCTCTCGGCGGGCTGGCTTGGCAGGGTGCGTATTGGTTTCGGTCTCATTTTCAAGGCTTTCTATGCCGCCCTGGGATTCATCGAGCGTGGCGCCGAGCATCCGCAGCACAGAGCCGGAGAAACGGTCGGCTTCGAGTTCGCAGACTTTGCGGCGGCGCATGTCGGTCTCGCCAAAGTTATCATTATTCAGGTGGTGGCCGATCTCGTGGGCCAGTACCGCGTAGGCTGCCCAGCGGGTGCGGGTATCGGCCTTGAATTTCTCTAAAAAGGTGGTGGAGTACAGGATGTAACGTCGGCCGCCTTCCTCGGTAGCTACGGCGTTGCGTACGCCTGAAGCGCGCACGAGGAAGTTTTTGGTCAAGCCCAGCGCGTCCACGATTTCGGCCACGATGCGGTCAGCCTCGTCGGAGGGGTCGTAGAGGTAGGCATTGGCACGTGGCTCGATGTCGTCGAAGGAGCAACTGTGCTGGATGCGGAAGGAAGTGGGCTGAGCGGAGAGGTAAGTCGGCAGTAGCAGGGGCAGTAGCAGTGCTGCAAGGGCTCGAATTTGCCAGATTTGGGCGGGCGATGAAAAACGATACGTTCTCATGGTGGAGTGAATAGACTTGTGAAGGGGATGCAAGGTATAGAAGCTTGGGAAAATTTAGCAACGCCAGTTGTTCAGGTATGAACCAAATACCTTACCTTTGTGGTGCATTTTGATAGAATCGTTTCGAACGTTGGGTGCAGGGGTCTTAAAATTGGCTATTGCACGCTTTAAAATGTAAAAAGCCGCTCCGATTTATCGGGGTGGCTTTTTTGCTTTTCGTACCCAAAGTGTCTGAGCGCAAATCTGTTTTTTCCGCCCGATTCGGATCTCTGCGATGTAAAAATACCGTCGCTCTCCTATTTCTTTTTCATAGATCAGCGTGTGGCGATTTTTCAATAACTCATAGGAAATGCTATCAAAATTGGCAATAATAGCTGGGATGAAATGAAAAGTCTCTGGCGAGACCGCATATTGCCCTCGCGCAATTTCTCTAACATGATTGCCATGTTTTCGGAGTGTGTGGAGCAAAGCATAATTGTCCACGATATGACGATACATACGCACATCAATCCCGGACACCAAGGCTACAAAAGCCGTTTCAGCCTCTGAGACAGAGCCAGCCACATAATAATAGCGTTTGTTTTCGATGTTGCTCGCGGTTACTTCAAGCAGGGCTTCGAGGGTAGAGGTTTCCATTTGTTTACAAATATAGAAAATCTATCTCAATTCTGCAAGGATGAAAAATTGAGGTGACACCCCCTCTCCCGGTTCTCCAGATCGGAGATGTCACCTAATTTTTTCTAAAACAGGGTAAGCTTTCCCACAACCTGCGATAGTACAGTAATCAGCCCACGGAATACCGAATTTCTTTTCATCCTTTTCAAGTGGTTTACAATGAAAAATCTCTGTACACAATTCCCGAAGGCTTCAAAAAACCTGTTCCTTTTAATCCTGATACTCAATGCGCTGAAGCTCTTCGGCCAAAACCCCAACAACCCCTGTGACACACTCGGGCTGAATGTCAATTTCAGTTATTCGGTGAGCGGGAACACGGTCGTTTTCACCGATCTCTCTACCATTAGCAGCGGTTCAATCTTTTCCTGGAATTGGGATTTTGGCGATGCCAACACCAGCAACTTGCAAAACCCGACGCATACTTATTCCAGCCCGGGCGCGTACCTTGTTTGCCTTTTCGTTTCAGGCGGTAATGCAGGCGCTTTGTGCCGCGATACCATTTGCTTTGACATTGTCATTCATGACACGCAGATAGACCCCTGCGACTCGGTCGGTCTGGTGGCCAACTTCTCGGCTTCCGTAAGCGGTAACACGGTCACGTTCACGGATTTATCTACCATTGTGAGCGGCACGATCTTCAGTTGGAGTTGGACTTTTGGCGACGCCGGCACCGGTTTCAATCAAAATGAGGTGCATACCTATGCCAATACCGGGGTTTATACTGTTTGCCTAACAGTTAGCGCCTACGGAACAAATTCTGCAACGACAATGTGCACGGACACGATTTGCTTTGACGTGGTAATAGACCATTTGACCGATGGCTGCTTGTGCGATTCCACATTTTTAGCAGCCGTGGGCGCGGGTTTCACAACCACGGGAACCAACCCACTTGGATTCACCCCGGTTGCGCTCGACACCTGCGACAAAGTGCTGTGGCTCTGGGGCGATGGTTCGCCGAACACCAATTCCGTTGCCAATGCGACCGTGTTTCATACCTATTCGACAGCGGGCGTTTACTTCGTTTGCATGGTGGTGACTCGGATTTCTATTGACGGGCAAATCTGTGTTTATGAGTTTTGCAAACAGATTCAAGTCTCCGACCCGAAATTGTGCGATAATAATATTGTTCTGAACGGCGATTTTTCAGCCGGTCTGTTGACTGGCAATTTGGGCGGCCCCGGAAATGTAAGCAACTGGACCACATGGACCAATACCCCACAAGTCATCACAGGCGACACCTGTCAGGAAGCAGGCGCCATCCAAATGTGGGGCAATCAAGTGGTGGGCGAGAGCATACAGCAACCAGTCGCGTTCACTTTGGGCGGCATCTACGAAGTCACTTTTTGTGGCAAATGGTTGAATACCGTACAAGACAGCGTGCGCTTCCGTTTCCGCGCCTCCACGGGTCTGCCCGGAAGTTACCTGAACTGCTCAGGCGCCTGCGACGAAATCTACCTTTCGCCTGTGTTGAGCACCAATTGGGTGACCTACACTTCGGCGGCCTGGACGGCAACGCAAAACTTCAACACCCTGACCATCAGCGTCTGGAACAACTATAATATCAACGACGGCGCTTACGTCTCCTGGTCGCGTATTGACGACGTTTGCATCCGCAGAATCGGCACCAGCGCCACTAAGGATATAGCCGGACAAGTAAGCGCCACGCTTTTCCCCAACCCGACAAGCGGTGATATGATTTTGGAATTTGGCAAGGCGCTTGAATCCGACGCTCAGGTTTCCATCATGGACCTGACGGGCCGCCCGGTGCAGCAAATCCTGGTAAAAGCAGGCATGAAAAGCCAAACCATTTCAATCAATCATTACCCGGCAGGAATTTACCTGGTTCGTGCCATGGGCAACGGACAAGCAATTTGGACGGGTAAAGTGGTGAAAGAATAGTCTGGTATAAACCGAACCATCGAAGAAGGGGCGACCCTCGTGGTCGCCCGAACCGTGGCCGCCAGAATCATCATCACCCGAGCATCCTCTGAACATTTTTCTCCTTCCCCGGCCTGTTCCCACAGGTCGGGGATTTTTTATTGGAGAAAAAGATGAAGGTGAGGGTAAGACATGCAAACAAGCTTCGATATAAAGGAAACAACATTCCTTTTCACACAAACAATCTTAACCATGATTGACGAAACTGTTCAAATCCTAGATTCCGATCTCCCTCAAGACCAATCCTTAGAGGATGGCCAACTTTTTATTACCGAAGAAATCTGCGAGCACTGGCGCGCTAGCAGCCAATGGGCAGCTGCCCTTGCGACTATTGGTTTCCTTTGGTTCGGCTGCGTGATCGTAGGCACTTTTTGGCTTGTAGCCTCCTCCTTTTTAAAAGATTTTGCATGGATAGGAGTTGTCTTTTTGGGTATAGTCGGCATCTGGCTTTATTTCCTCAGTCAAAGGCTTTACCGCTACTCCGTAAAAGTAAAAGATGCAGCAAATCACAGTGATTGGGATGACATGGAAATGGCTTTCGCCGATTTGAAGTCTGTGTACACCCTTTACGGGATGCCGCTACTTTGTATTGTATCGCTCCTCATTTGCATCGTCTTGATACTATTGGGCAAGGGCGTTATAGCCGCTTAATAAATCACCGTTTAAACCAATAAAAATACTTAAAAATGGAATCTTTTGAAACAACTGCGCAGCCCCAAATCTGGCGCTCCGCTGGAACTGAAACAGCCAATATCCATGTACCAAGTACATCTCAAGAGGATACCGAGCCGGAAGAAATGGTAGATTTTTGCACTACTGAGTCTGTCGAAAAATCTTTAAAGGGCGCCATTTGGTGGTCGTGGGTAGTGGTCGGTTGTGTCATCCTCTTTTTAATATTGGAGATTGTGGCGATTTGTTCAGCCCTTTTATTGGCGTCCCAACGTGGAATTGGCTTCAATGCCATTATAGCATCTACCTTGGTCAAGCAGATCGTTTACTTCTCCATTTCAGGCTTGATCATCTGGCATGGTGCACAATTCGGCATCCAGATGCGGAAAGCAATTCAGCATCGCGACAACCCCGCATTGAGTTTGGCCTTTTTTCATCAAAGCCAATATTTCAAATGGGCCTTTATTCAAATCATAGCAGCGGTGGTACTCTCATTGATCACCCCGTTTTTATAAAAATTATCAAGCGCCTCAAAAACCTTCGTAAAATTGCCCGCTTAACCACCTTTAATAAACAATCTTTCGCCAATGAAAAACCGCACAGTTCTTTTCGCTTTTTTACTTTTTGGCGCTCCATTGATGGCGCAAAAACAGGCTCCCGAAGCCGCCCCCCGGGTACTTGATTTTACCGTAACACCAGACGGGGATGGCTACCGCTTTACCCCTATCCCCCCCCCTTTGCAACAGAAGGCCGGAGCACCGCTGGCATTCTGGACCTATTATTGGGAGTTTGGCGATGGCAGTTATAGTTTTGAAGAAAAGCCCTTGCACAAATTTGGAAAAGTGGGCGGATACGATCCCATTTTGGAAGCCACCGCACATTATGACGATGGCAAGCTCCCCACCAAAAAAGGCAAAGGCATTATGGCAAGCCAAATTGGCGGCCAACCCGGTGACCTGCCTACGGTATTTGATTCTATTCGATTGCCGATTCGAATGGTAGCCAGCAGGCAAGCGCGAGCGAATGAGGAATTAACCTGTATCCTGAGCTACCGCAACCTGGGAATGGTCAGGACCGACGGGCGCGTGCACCTGTTTTTCAATGAAAGACGGTTCCCTTCTTCACACTTTGCACTGGATAGCGCAAGGCTACATTTTAATGAGAAAGTAGATGCTGCGGTATCTCAGGTCTTACCCATGGACGTGCCGAGTACAAATGGCTGGACGCTCTTGAATTTGCCCAGCCATACCGGTGTAAGCAGCGCGTTGCCGGCGGAGGCTCCATCTTCTGAAATCCTCGAAAATTTGCTCAGCAACGCAAGAGGGGCATATAAGGATGAAAAAATATGGCGGTTTACAGACCTGCAGCCCGGAGAGAAGCGCAATATGTTCGTGGCATTGCATGGCACGGACAAGATGCTTCAAGACACCAATGCTTTTATTCATGTCGAGGCCATATTCGCGCCTTTCGATCCCCTTATTCCAGCAGAGCGATATGAATTGGAATTTGAAATCGTCAGTTCGCACGACCCAAATGCGATAATTGTATCGGACAGCCGGGTGAATTACCGCTCTTTTGGTAAAAAGAAACTGGATTATAAGGTGCAGTTCCAAAACAACGGGGAAGGCCCCGCCAGCACGGTCGAGGTAAAAGTAGAAATTCCGGAAGGGCTTGACATGAAGCGGATGCGCCCGCTTGAATGGTACCCGAAATGCCCTATTTGCCCAAAACCGCTCAGCAACAGAAGCTGTATTGACACTACATCCACCAAAGATGGGCTTGTATTTACCTTCCGAAACATATACCTGCCAGGAAGCAGGCAAAAAGGCGTAGACGAGCGGGATTCTACCAAAGGGTTTGTCCGTTATCGTATTGAGGCAGAGCGCAATATGCCTAAAACGCCATTCCGCAGTCGCGCCAAAATTACATTCGACAAAAACGCCCCGATTTATACCAATTTTACAAGGACCCGTTTCAAGGTAGGTATCTCTCCGGGCTTGAAAGCTGGCTATGCTTTTGAACCCAATTTTAGCACTTCAGACAACACTTCAGGGGAAGAACAGGAAGAAAAAGAGCCTTTTGTTCAAAACGGCTATGTATTCCTGGGCGCAAGTCTTTCGCCCTTCAAATCGTGGCGCATTTACCCGCAGGTGGAATTACTGACAGGGATAAAAGGGCGGGAAGAAACGGTGTCCATGTCTTCAAATGTTGATACCCTTCCTGCGAATCCTGCCATGGACTTTACTCGAATCACTATAGATTCTGTCATGGAGGAAACCAGCCAAGGCTTTGTCTCTTTTGAGCTGCCTGTGCTGTTGCGCAAAAACTTTACCCGATTTTTTGGCGCCGGGATTGGTGGTTCGGCCATGATTCAGTTCAATAATGGCGAAACAAGGGTGAGAAACCGAGAGATTGTAATCGAGCAAATTCCAGGACAAGATCCTATGTTAAGGAGCGATTCTATTTATGTTTCGACCACTTCTTTATCTTCCAAACCAATTCGTTACAGGGCCTTTGTTGACCTCACTTTTGGCTCTGTTCGCCAAGGGCTAAATCTTGGGATTCGGGGTGGCGCAATGCTGGAACGAAAGCGCAAACTTCGACCTTTCGTGCAGCTGTCGTTGGAGTTGAAATTGTAATGACAAAATTATTTCACACAACGTCACAACGACACAACGGGATGAGTGTCAATAAACGAAACGTTGTGTCGTTGTGGCGTTGTGTGAAACCTAATCCCCTTTTTCCTAATTTGCTGCGCAAAATCGCAGCCTATGCCCCCCCTTTTCACATACAGAAATACCTGTATTGCCCTGTTTCTTTTAGGTTCAGCCACCTGCTCTTTGTTCGGGCAAAATCACGCCGACCTTCATCAGTTTGATAAACACATTGATTTTTTCTTTGAGAACAATCAACGTGACAGTTTTTTGTATTACATCGGACTTAAAACTGAAAGGGCTAAAAGAGCCGACAGTCTTGATCTTTGGGCCTGGTCACGGTTCAGAACGCAAGAATTTCTCTCCGAAAATTCAGAGGAGGCCTTGAAGCATATCGAAGAAACTTTTGCCACAAAATGGCGAAATGCTGTTGGCGCACTTGAGTTCGAGCCGTTTTTATATTTATTAGTCCATAAAGCCAACCATTACAAAGTTGAAGGCAGCTGTTACAATCATTGCGAACATATCAGGATGCAATTACCATATATGAACAATTTCGTTTCGAAGACTTCTCTGTTGTCGAATTCATTTTCAAACCCCTCGGCAACAATTACATCCGGCTCGGCGACAACGACAAAGCCATTGCTGTTTTTCAAAAAGCATTAAAGGAGGTAGGAAACGCTGAAACCTTGGCGGGGCTTTATTCCAACATAGGAATTGCTTATTGGAACAAAGGCGATTATGCTGCTGCTGAAGAAAACTACCGAAAAGGACTTAGCCTGACAGAGGCAACCAATACCCAGCGGGGATTCCTGCTGGGCCGCCTGGCAGAAACCATGCTCGACATGGGCCGCACCCAAGAAGCCGCTCACAGCGCTGCCGAGGCGCTCCAATTGCTCCGCCCAAAGGCTTTCGATAACACTCAAACGCTTGGATTTCGCGCCCGTGCCAGGCGCATCGCCGGGAAAGCGAGCACAATTTTGGGCAAATATCCCGAAGCCGAACGACATCTTTCGGGCGCCCTTGCTGACGACCGTGCCTGCTCCAAAGGCATTTCACGAGAAGTAGGAAAAGACCATATCGCGCTATCAACCCTCTTCCTACGCCAGGATCGGCCCCTCCAAGCCCTCCAAGCCGCAGACCTGGCCCTCGCGGCCGTCGTTCCCAACTTTAACCCTTCAAACCATTCAAACCCCTCAAACCCCTCAAACCCCTCTAACCCTTCAAACCCCTCAAACTATCCCAACCCCTCCCCCACCCAATTCTACGAAGAAAACACCATTTTTGAAGCGCTTAACGCTAAAGCCAAGGCAGCACAGGCTATGTTTGAAAAAACCGACAACATCGCTTGGCTCGAACTGTCGATAGAATGCCACGAGCTCGCCTGGCAAGCAGAATCTATCCTTCGCAAAGTGTTCCAGTACAGTTCCTCGAAGTTAACCCTGCAAAAAGATGCCCGCGCCCGCGAGGAGGATGCAATGACCGTGGCACGACTACTATTTGAAAAAACAGGCCAAATGCTGTGGCTCGAAAAGGCCTTCAGCATTGCCGAACGCAGCAAGGCCGCCCTACTACTTGAAGCCTTGCAGGACAATCTGGTGCGCCAACGGCTTTCGGGCAGTGACCCGCGATTTGACGAACTTACCGCGCTGCGCCAGAGTCTTTCCGATTTTGACAAAAACCTCCTGCTCAAACCCCAAAGCGACCGCGTGCCACAATGGCGCATAGAGGCCGACGGGCTACGGGAACAAATCGCTGCTCTGGATCAAACCCTGCGAATAGCCTACCCCAACCTTAGTGGCTTGGAAACAAATACCGCCAATTGGCTGCCTGTTGCGGGTGATTTTGCAGATGGCGAGGCTATGATCGGATATTTTGTGAGCGAGCATTGGGTGGATGTTTTTGTTTTTCAAAAAGACAAACCTGGGGTTTGGCATCGCATTCCAAATGATGGGGATTTGCAAAGTCTAATTCGTCGCTATTTGGCTTTTTTCGAGAACGACTACGCCATTCTGAACGACCCCGCTGGTTATTTCCAAACGGCTTATGGACTATGGCAAAAAATCCTTCCACCTGAAACCGCATCGGCGTTTGTGCTCACGATTTTGCCTGATGGAATGCTGAATTTTGTGCCCTTCGAGGCATTAGTGACAACAACGGACGGAGCACCATCGCTGCGGAACGCCGCTTATCTCTTGCGAAAAAAAGAAATACGGTATGCCTGGTCGCTTGCGGTATTGCGAAAGCAAAAAAGCCTGAAATCCCGCGCTTCCAATTATTTGCTTTCCATAGCTCCGGGCTTTGCAAATCGTGAGCGTGGGTTGGCGCCCCTGGTTTCTTCGGATTTTGACTGGCAAGGGATTGCGGGATGGGATTTTCAAAGCCTGAAGGGCCAAAATGCTGAGATCCAGCACTTTTTGAAGGAAGCTGGTGGATACAGGGTGTTGCATTTTTCTACCCACGCTTTTGCCAGCGGAAACCCACGCATTGAGTTCATGGACGGTTCCTTGTTGTTGCCCGATCTCTACGCGCTGCCGCTGCAAGCCGATCTGGTCATGTTGAGCGCCTGCGAAACTGGTCTGGGAAAAGAGGAAAAAGGTGAGGGCGTGATGAGCCTGGCTCGAGCATTTGCGCAAGCAGGTGCTGCCTGCATTGTGTCGAGTCTTTGGTCTGTGAACGACCAAAGTACTTCCCGCTTGTTGCAGTATTTTTACAAAAACATAAGGCAAGGTCATAGCTCCGGCTCATCACTTCGCGAAGCAAAATTGGCCTATCTCTCCGATTCGGAAGTGGGAAGTGCGGCGCAATCTCCCTATTTCTGGGCCGGGCTGGTGGCAGTGGGGGATGACCGGGTGATTGAGCAGCCTTGGGGTTGGGGGATGTGGGGATTTTGGTGGCGGGGGTATTGGGGGTGATTTTTGTAGGGGGGCGGTTTTGGTGGAGAAGCAAGGCTTAATGGTCAGACGACTTTGAGTCGTCAGACCACGGGGCACTTCGTCTGACGACTCAAAGTCGTCTGACGAATAATTTGGAGCAGTGTATTTGACGGAAATTCAAAACTTCAACTCATACCTAAACACCGGCAATACCGGCAACAACGTGTACTGAATCGCCTTCCCCTTTATACTACTCCCCGCGTCCACAAAAAGATAAAAAGGATTGGCGCGGTTATAGGCATTGTAAACCCCAATTTGAAGGCTCTGGCGCAATTTTTCTCCCCCCCAGCTGGCATTGAGTGCAGCATCAAGCCTGTGATAAGTTGGAAGCCGGTAGCCATTTACTTCTGTGTAAAAAAACACATCACGCCCCACCTCTCCTTCCACGGATTCATGGTAGAATTTCACTCCGGCTAAAGTGATCGGATTACCCGTGGCCATGGCCCACACCACATCTGCTTCGAGCCATTTAAACAACTGCTGGCGCAGGGTGATTTTCAAATCGTGCCTGCGGTCGAAACGGAACGGGAACGGGCGACCGGCATTGAGATCAGGAAAAAAACGTTCGCTTTCCGACAGTGTGTAAGCAATAGAACCTGTAAGTTTCCCAGAGGTTTTTTCCAGGGTTACTTCCAGTCCTTTGCTCCAACCGGTTCCAAGGGCGATACGATCTTCCCAGCCACTTGCATCCACCGCTCCCCCGGAGAAAAGTGCGTCGTTGGAAGCAATGAACGTTAGCACACGCTCCATTTTCTTATAATAGCCTTCTACCTGCCAAGCCCAATTTTTGTGCTGCCAACCCACGCCCGCTATCGCTTGCCACACGATTTCAGGCGGAACTCTACGAGTGCTTGGCACCCAAAGTTCGAAGGGCAAACTCACATTAAAAGAGCCGATTTGGTGAAGATTTTGTGCCATGCGGTGCCAACCAGCCCATTGGTTCCAACCCCGAGGCCCTGTCCGTCGAAGTCGAAAACGGGGCTGTAATAATCGGTAATTCGTGTTTTTGGTCTGAAAAACCGAGCCATTGAGACCTGCTTCGAGCCGCCAATTTTTCCAAAAATCAATTTCTGCATCAAAATATGCCTCAGCCTCGTCCGCATTCAACCGCTCGTTGTTGAGCAGTCTATTGGCCAGCGAGTCCACATTTTCCATGGTTTGGCCTGGTTGCAGGAAGTTGGCAGAAAGTGCGCCGGGCTGAAAACCATGCGCAGTGTACGCCGCCCCCCAGCGCAGGGTAAGCGCATCTGAAACGTAAAACGTGAAGTCGGTTTTGCCTGACCAATCGCGGATCAACGTCTGATACAATTGGCCGTAATCTGCCAGCACAAACTGTTTGCCGTTGGGGTAAAGGATGTTGGATCGAAAGCCAAGGCCGCTTTGGTAGAAAAATCGGCTGTATCGGAGGGTCGTGTTGGTAAAAAGATTTTCCCGTAGGAGGTGGTTCCAGCGCAGTGCAGCAATGCTGTTGCCCCAATTGGTGGTGAGTTCGTTGGTATCTGTGATGTAGCCTTTTGGATCGTCGTAGGATTGTTCAAATTTGTTTTTGAACAAATCGCCGCCCTGATAAAAAGAAAGAAACACCCGGTCGCGGTCGCCGAACGAGTAGTTCAATTTCAAGTTGGAGTCATAAAATCGGTACTTTACTGCGTCGCCTGAAAAGGTGAGCAAATTGCCGCGATCACTAAAAAACTTGACCCAGGGATCGAAATAAGTCATCCGTCCGCCAATCAAAAACGAGCCTTTGTCCCGCTTAAGGGGTCCCTCCACAACTGCCGAGGTAGCAAAAAGCCCAGCGGAAACTTCTCCTTTGAAATGTTGTGAATTGCCATCGCGGGTGCGCACATCAAGCACCGAGGAAGCCCTGCCACTGTACCGGGCGGGAAAATCACCCTTCCAGAGCCGCACACTGCTCACCGTGCTGGGGTTGAAAATGGAAAAAAGTCCGAGCGCATGGCTGGGACTGTAAACAGGCACGTCGTCCAACAGGAATAAGTTTTGATCTGCGTTGCCACCTCGAACGTGGAGGCCGCCCAATCCATCTGCACCCGTATGAATCCCTGGCTGCAAAGCAGTTTGACGAAGTAAATCCGCCTCGCCGCCAGGCATGGGCAAGGAGCGCATCTCCTTCATATTCAGGTATGTAGGGCTGCCACTTTTCTTTTCTTTTGCCTCTTTTTCCGTCAGACTGGGGATGACTAATTCAGGCAACACAGAAATGGAACGTAGCCGGAGGCGGATGATTTTATCTTGCAATACCGATACCGAAACGCGTTCCATTTGGTAGCCTACATACGCCGCCGCCAGGGCAATTTCCCCTTCCTCCACTTTCAAGCTAAAAAACCCAAATTCGTTGCTTACTGCACCGTTACTGCCGCCATCGGCTGTCGAAAGCACCCGGATACTTGCACCGATGAGCCGCTCGCCCGTTTCCTGGTCTTGGACATAACCGCTGAGGGTCAACTTGGAGGATTTTTTAAAAAAAACAATCTGGCCACCAATGTCTTTGAACGATACCTTGCCGCAACCACTGATCGTTTCCAGCACGTCTTTCAACGACTCGCTTTTGGCCTGCACCGTTATTGGTTGGCAGCGTTCAAAAAAACGGTCGCTGAATACAATGTTCACCCCTGTTTGTCGGCTCAAAGCCACAAGCGCGTCGGCCGGGCGACAGTCTCGACAAAAGAAATCCACCGATTGTGAGAGCGTGGTTTGCGCGCTCAAAAAACTGATAACCAATAGATTGAATAAAAGTAAAGTAGCCTTGACTTGTGCCATCAGACGGGGGGATGAAGGCTGCAAAATACAACGAATCGTAGACGGTGGTACGGGGTTTAACAGTTGGGGAGATTCGCAGGGCAGACGCATTAATATTTAGAAGCGATATTTAAAAATTGCAAATTTTTTTTGATTGACGAATGATGATTACCTGATTTTCCTCGATTTTACTACTAAATATCCATGCGTCTGGCCTAGGGGTGATTCGTCATCTTGGGTCATTAAGTGTCATAGGGGCATTGAGCGTCTGGGGCAATAGCATTATTGTGAAATTGGACCGCTCAACCAAGGATTCATAAGTCATGTTCTCAATCGGTACTTTTGCACCAAAACCGTAAAAGATATCAATGACCCCCTCCTTCGCTGAGGCTACGGCGGGTAAAAATGACGATAAAGACCCAATGAAAAATACCATCCTCCTCGCCGGTTCTGGCCTTTCCGGTCTTACACTAGCACTCGAATGTGCGAAACGGCCTTTTTTTAAAGACAAAAAAATCGTTTTAATTGACCGCGACGACAAATCGCGCAATGACCGCACCTGGTGTTTTTGGGCAAAAAAGGGTGAACCACTCCCACCAGTAGGTCATAAAATATGGGAGAAATGCCTGTTTTTTGAAGATCATTTTGAAAAGGTTTTGGACATCGCACCTTACCAGTACCACATGGTTCGCGGCCTTGATTTTTACAGCTGGGCAAAAACAGAACTGACCAAATACTCCAACGTCCAAAGCATCACCGCCAACATCCTCGACATTGAGCCTCATAACGGAATCGTGAAAACGGATGCCGGAGATTTCCAGGGAGATTGGGTTTTTAATTCAGCACGGTACAAAATAGACGGCACACAGTACACGGTAGATGGCAGCAGTTCATCGTTTTTAGCTCATCGTTCCTCGTTCCTCCTCCAACATTTCAAAGGTTGGATCATTGAAACCCCGACTCCGGCTTTCGATCCGGCGGCGGTAACCTTTATGGATTACCGTTTGGAACAACATGGCGAGACGCGTTTTGTCTATGTATTGCCCTTTTCTGAAACCCGGGCTTTGGTGGAGTTTACCGTGTTTTCGCCTGCCCTTTGTCCCGCAGAAGAGTACGATGCCGAGCTATGCCGGTACATCACAGAGGTGTTGAAAATCAAGGATTACGCTGTGGAAGAAGAAGAGTTTGGAGTGATACCCATGACAGATTCTCCGCTTTCTCCCAAAGGAGAAGGCAGGGTGATAAACATCGGCACAGCGGGCGGGTTTGTAAAGGCTTCGAGTGGCTACGCATTCCTCCGTACCCAGCGCAAAATCCGCGCTTTTGTGGATGCCTGGGAAAAAACCGGCTCGCCAGACCCCATGATGTTGCTGTCTCATTGGAGTTTTCGTGCATTGGATTCCATCATGTTGCGGGTGCTGCGGGAAGGATCGGTTTCGGGGAAAGACTTCTTCAGCCAGTTGTTTCAAAAATTGCCCGCGCCACTGGTTTTTCGTTTTTTGGATGAGGATGCCTCGTTGATGGAAGTATTGCGTGTTCTTTCGGCTCCGCCAACTTGGCCTTTTTTTAAAACTGCTTTGCTACAATTTCCGTTCTTGTTCAGGAATTTACGCTCAATAAAATGAAAAGTCAATCGCTAATGGCTAAAGGTCAAAAGTCAACAAACATCCCCCGCGTCGGCATCACTGGTGGAATCGGCAGCGGCAAAAGCGCCGTATGCCGCATTTTCCACGAGGCACTGGGCATACCGATTTTTTATGCCGACATCTGGGCAAAAAAACTGGTCAACTTTGACCCTGAACTGCGCGACGGCATCATCCAAATTTTTGGATCGGAAGCATATACACCTGACGGAGAATACAATCGCCCTTTTGTGGCAAAAATTGCTTTTTCAGATCCCGCCAAGCTAGCCGCGCTCAATGCACTCGTTCACCCAGCGGTAGAAGCCGAGAGCCTGCACTGGCACGAACACCAAGCCGAACTGGGCTTCCCTACACCCTTAAAGAAGCGGCCCTGATTGTAGAAAGCGGAGGTCACCTGAATCTCGATTTTTTAATCGTGGTGATCGCTCCGGAAGATTTGCGCATAAAGCGTGTAATGGAACGCGACGGCTTCACCGAGGAGCAAGTGCGTGCACGAATGAAGGGACAATTACCTGAGGAAGAAAAACTTAAATTGGCTGATTTTGTGATTGTGAACGATGGTTCTCAGATGCTGATTCCACAGGTTTGGGGGGTGCATCGTGAGATTTTGAGCCACTAATTGCACCGAGGTTTTCACCCTTGGAGTCCATGTTTTCGTGGAAATTTTGCGGTTTAATCTTTTTCAGATCACGAAATTCACCGGCTCATCAAAAGGCCGCGTTCGCACTTTCACCTGACTTTGGTGCAACACTACGGAATAAGCCGGCACACTTTCCGTCAGCCATGAGTTCCCGCCAACAACCGAGTCATGCCCGATCACAGTACGGCCTCCAAGGATGGTGCAATTGGCGTACAGCACACAGTTGTCCTCAATAGTTGGATGGCGTTTCACGTTGGCAAGGGACTTATCCACTTGCAAAGCCCCCAGCGTCACGCCTTGATACATCTTAACCTTGTTGCCGATAACAGCCGTAGCCCCGATGACGACCCCTGTGCCGTGGTCTATAAAAAACGAGCGACCAATAGTGGCTGCCGGATGGATGTCAATGCCCGTTTTCCCATGCACATATTCGGCAAAAAAACGCGGTAGCAGCGGTGCACCCAAGCGATGAAGCAGGTTGGAAATGCGGTAGTTTGCAATGGCGTAAAACCCTGGATACGTGGCGATTACCTCCTCCGTGCAGGTAGCAGCCGGGTCGAAATCATAAAAGGCTTGAGCGTCTTCGAGCAACATCTCGTACACCTCAGGCAACTGATCAAAAAAGCCATTGGCGATGATCCCTACTGATTCGCCACCGTCTTTGGTAAGCGGGTAAAGCAGTTTCATCAAATCATGCCGGAGCAGTGCGTACTGTACCCTTGCAGGCTTCGGCTCCTCACTGAGCATTGGAAACAAAAACAAAAACAGTGCATCTGCCAAGTGGTGCGCTTCAGCCCTTGGCGGGATGGGAACATTTTGCATGAGCGGTTGATGCTCAAGTGTTTGAAAAAAGCTGTCGAGATGTGACTTCATGGGTAACGATGAACAATGAACGATAAATGATGAACTGATACGAAGCAATTGTCTCGCCAAAGAAAAGGTTTTGGACAATTTTTGCCTTCATGTTTTTTAGTCTTTCGACCTTTGGCCGAATATCTCAATATTTCAATATCTCAAAATTCTATGCTAGGTCTTTCACGCCTTCAGAACACCGATTCCAATAATTTTTTCCTCATTGCCGGCCCTTGCGCCATTGAAGGCGAACAAATGGCATTTGACATCGCTGGCCAGGTCAACGAAATTTGTCAACGCCTGCGTATCCCTTATATTTTCAAGGGTTCATACCGCAAAGCAAACCGGAGCAAACGGGATTCCTTCACCGGCATCGGCGACGAAAAGGCCCTTCAAATTCTAAAAAAGATAGGAGACAGTTTCCAAGTCCCCACCACCACGGATATTCACACAGAACCCGAGGCCGCACTCGCCGCACAATTTGTGGATGTGCTTCAAATACCCGCTTTCCTTTGTCGCCAGAGCTCCCTGCTCGTTGCTGCCGCACAAACCGGCAAAGTTGTAAACATCAAAAAAGGACAGTTTGTTAGCCCGGAGGCCATGCAATTTGCTGCTGAAAAAGTGCGGGAAGAAGGCAATCCAAACATCATGCTCACCGAACGCGGCACCACTTTTGGCTACCAGGATCTGATCGTAGATTTTCGGGGGATCCCTGTTATGCGCTCCTTCGGTGTGCCCGTGGTGCTCGATTGCACCCACTCCCTCCAGCAACCGAATCAAAGCAGCGGTGTCACAGGAGGCCGTCCTGCGCTCATCGAAACCATTGCCCGCGCAGGCATTGCCACCGGAGCAGATGGGTTATTTATTGAAACACACCCGCGCCCATCCGAGGCTAAGTCAGATGGTGCTAATATGTTGCCGCTCAGCGAATTGGAAAGAATATTGGAGGGATTGGTACGAATTCGGGAAGCAATATAATAACTTGATTTTGCGAATCCTATAAGGTTTTAAAAACCTTATAGGATTGTATAAAACTAACAAAATATTCACCTTGGACACGAAAGCAATCTTAGACAAAGCCATTGAAATAGCCTGGACTTACGGGCCTAAAACCTTCGCGGCATTTGCCATTCTTTTTGGCGGCTTGTGGATAATCCGGCGACTAGTCCGGGGGTTTGACCATTTCCTTGGAGCACGAAAAGTGGACGAGGGTTTGCGACCATTCTTCACTTCCATGGCCGATGTTGCCATGAAAGTCGCGCTGGTGCTCATGGTTGCCAGCACCATTGGCATCGCCACTACTTCTTTTATTGCCATTTTTTCGGCCATTGCCTTTTCGGTGGGCTTGGCCTTGCAAGGCAGTCTCGGCAATTTCGCCAGCGGAGTGCTCATCCTGTTGTTTCGCCCGTTCAAAGTCGGTGATTATCTCACGGTGGCCGACAAAACCGGGAAAGTGTTGGAAATTCAAATTTTCAGCACCATTTTGAAAACTCCTTCAGGCAAAAAAATCATCATCCCCAATGGTAAAATGACAGAAGGCCCCATCGAGAACATTGTTGAGAACAGCGAGGTGCAGGCCGAAATCACGCTCCTACTCCAGGCAAATACATCCCTGGAAAAAATTCAGATGGCTGCGAAAGAAGCGGCTGCCCAATGCCCTCATGCCTTGATTGACAAGGGAGTAGACGTTAAAGTGGCTGGCATCAGCCGCGACGACATGAAAACACAAATGGCCGTGTGGACGCTTGGCCAACACTACGACGATACGCTCAACCATTTTTACGAAGCGCTTCGGAATTCTCTTGGAACAGCAGGTATTGAATTGGCAAAGGAGCGGCGAAAGGATCAGGTATAGCACCAGCACATAGAAGGAATTGTTAACCTTTTCAGCCCTACCCCTCAAATAACGCAATCCCCATACCTTCGCCAGCGTTTAATCCTCATTCAACTGCGCGGGCTTCCTTTCCCGTGCCACACCATCATCCATCAACCATGATTTTGCAAAAAATGCTACGTAAACTAATCCTTACACTACCGCTGTTATTGCTCGTTCTGGCCGTTTCGGCTCAAGGTTCCGGCTCTTCCAAAAGCAAATCAAAGGACCGATTCCGGGAAAAAGACGATCGCCGATTCCCCGTCCGCCTGGAAAACACCAAAGAACTCAACCTCCCCGGGACCGATTACGCGCCCATTTTTTACGACAACGGCATACTGTTCGTGTCTGCACGCGGCAAAAAAGGGCCCCGGAGCGAACGCACAGGAGAACCCTACGAAGCGCACTACCTTTCTACTTTCGACCGCCTTGGCGCCTTGGTCGGACCAGCACCATTCGAATTTAACGCAAGCAAAAAATCAAATTTCCACGAAGGGCCTGCAACTTTCACCCGCGATTTTAAAACCGCGTTTGTATCCCGCAACAACAACGACAACGGGGTGCTTCGAGGTGGAAAAGGCGGAAAAGCCTCCATGAAAATCTATCAAATGGAGTACGGCTTCCCCGATTGGACGCCCCCCGTTGATTTGCCCTTCAACAGCGACGATTACTCTTGCATGCACCCCAGCCTCAGCCCCGACGAGAAGTGGCTTTTCTTCGCCTCCGACATGCCCGGTGGCGAAGGCGGCTTCGACTTGTATGCAGTGGAGCATTTGGGTGAAGGCAGTTGGGGCGAACCCATCAACCTCGGCCCCAGCGTCAATACCCCAAAGCAGGAATTGTTCCCCTTTATGAGTTTCTTTGGCTCGCTGTTTTTCTCCTCCAATGGCCGGTCGAATACGATGGGCAACATGGACATTTACTTTGTAAACGACCCGCTAAAACGCACCGAAGAAAAAGAAGTAGTCAACCTCGGAGAACCATTCAACTCGCCCGAAAACGACTTCAGTTTTATAACCGACCCAGATGGCCACAGCGGCTTTTTTGCCAGCGAACGCAAGGACGAGACTTATGGTAAATCTGATATTTTTCAGTTTTTCGCACCAAGTGGACTGGGGGGTACTGGTAAGCCCGAGGTGAACCGGGCGCATATCAATGTGATTGACGAAAAAACAGGATTGCCACTTCAAGGGGCAGAAATTCGCATTTTCCAGCCTACGGACGATGGTTTCATCGCTGGCAACAATGACTTTTACGAATTTGATTATATCGCGCTGCCCGACAAACCTGATGTGTTCACCTTCCAATTGGTGCGCAAAGACGCTAAGGATATGGGCAAACCCGATCTCTTTTCCAATGCCGTAGGAGCTGCCCAGACAGAATTTACCCGCTACCGGAACTACCTCGTGATGGTGAGTGCAAAGGGCTACACTTCCCGCGACCGCTTTTTGGTGGTAGATTCGGACGAGGAACTGAATCTGAATTTCAGGATGAAAGAAACCCCACCTTGTCTCCGTTCAGGCGGAATAGTGCTTACCACAGAGTTTAACACACGCATTGCCAATGCCAGTGTACGCTTCGAGCACCGTGCAACAGGTATGATAGAAACCGCTCGTACTACGCGCAATGGTGAGTTCGACATTTGTCTGCCCCGCGATGGCGAATGGATTGCCAAGGTAGAAAAAGGCGGTTTCCGCAGTGAAACGTTCCGATTGACCGCAGGCAGAGGGGCAGCAGCCTACGAAGAGGTGCGCTTAAAACCTTTGGAGGAAGGCGTGACCATTGCCGAAGCCATGCCGCTTGCCAGTGGTTTGATGGAAGGTTCGGTGTTTATTCTGGACAAGATATTTTATGAGTACAACAAAGCCACCCTCAATCAAGGTGCGGTACGCCATTTGGACAATATGATCGAATGGATGAATACCTACCCAGATATGGAAATTGACCTGGTGGCCCATACAGACGTGCGTGGTGATGCGCGGCTAAACCAAATTTTGACGGACTCGCGCGCACAAAACGCCAAAATCTACCTCGTGGCAAAAGGTATTGACGAAAGCCGTATAAGTGCTTATGGAAAGGGCGAGACCCAACTCCGCAACCATTGTAGGGAAGGTGCTGAATGCTCTGATGAAGAACACCAGCAAAACAATCGCCTCGAAATCAAGATTCGGAGATTGGGAGAGGCGAGAAGACCTTGAGTTAAAAGTAGCAAGTTAAAAGTTTCAAGTTGCCAATCACCTTCTTGCCGTTTTGCAACTTGAAACTTTTAACTTGTTACTTGAAACTTGCCCCCTTTTGTCAAAAAACTGACACCCTTTTGCCAATCCCGTCTAGAATAGCCTGATGTGCATATCTTCGCAGCTGCTATCACAAACAAAAACAGCCTGCGCCAAATCATGCCATTCCGCTTGATACTCACCCTCTTTCTGGGTCTACCATTATCACTTGCTGCTTTTTCAGGCGAACCTGACGACAATTCCAGAGCGGACACTGATGGACCACACGTTTTCTATCGTGGCAACAAAATCACGGTGAAATATGTGCTGCGCCGCGATACTGGTGTGGTTGCCAAAACTTTGCACTTCAACAATAAAAAGGATATTTCGCTAACCTGTCAGGTACCCGAAACGGGCGACTCGTTTTCCTTTCTACTTCACGAAGACCCGCAAAAGGTAGAAGAGCCTACCATCTACCCTACCCCAGCCCGTTTGCTCGCACTTTCTGATATAGAGGGTGATTTTCTTGCCCTAAAAACAATGCTCCTCGGAGCAAAAGTGATTGACAAGCACTTCAATTGGACCTTTGGCAATGGCCATCTTGTGCTGCTCGGCGACTTCTTTGACCGTGGGCTTCATGTGACGGAATGCCTATGGCTCCTTTACAAATTAGAGGCAGAAGCAGAGGCCGTTGGGGGCAAAGTCCACTTCATTCTCGGCAACCACGAGGTGCTCAATCTACAGGGAAATAGCTCCTATGTACGTCGAAAGTATCTGGAAAATGCCACCTTAATGGATGAAGAATACCCGCGTTGGTACGACGCAAGTTCTGAACTGGGTCGTTGGCTGCGCACCAAAAACGCCGTCGAAAGAATCGGAGACTATGTTTTCTGCCACGGAGGCATCAGCCCGGAACTCGCACGCACTCGCCTCGGCCTTGCTGAAATCAATCGCATCAGCCGCCAGCATCTTGGCAAACCCAATGAAGCCATTGTCAATGAGGAAGCCAGAGCCGTTTTCGATTATAAAACGGGTATTTTCTGGTACCGCGGCGCTGCGAAAAACGTCACTTCTAAAGAAGACATCATCACTGTATTACAATTTGCAGGAGCCAAACGCATGGTGATCGGCCACACGCTCCAGCCCGACATCACCGCACTCTATGGTGGTCGCGTCCTTTGTATAGACCTATATCACGAGGAAAACCTCCGACAAGGATTTATGAAAACCTTGTGGATGGAAGAAGGATTCTGTTACGCCCTCAACAGCAATGGCGAAAAATCCTCCGTGTTTAGCGTCTCCTTTCCCCGAAAAACGGAACGAGAACGATGAACGCTTAAGTAAATGAGCGAAAATGGTTTTTATTAAACACATAGGCACAATAGGACACATAGTTCCGATTTCAACACTATGTGACCTATTGTGCCTATGTGTTTAATATAAACTATTTATCGTTCCAAGCAGCGCCAATTGATTCCCTGCGCGCACCAGATTGTGATCCGGCGCATTTATTTTATAATACACATCGCCTGCCAGCCAATCGCTTAAGAAGCGCAAGGCTTGTTCCCCTATCATCCATACTGCGCCCAGCATCAGGTTTTCCCGTTCAGTTCTAGTCAAAAAAGAATCGGTTTCTTCCAGGAATCCCCGTTGAAGCGCGGCTAGTACATCATGGCGAATGTTCGGGGCCGCGACCGAATCTTCCGGGCAATCAGGCGTGAAACTGCGTACCATATCGCCAAAATCGGACAACAGCGAACCCGGCATCACTGTATCTAAATCAATGACTGCCAAGGCCTTTCGCGTTTTGAGATCGAAAAGTACGTTCCCTGCCTTGGTGTCATTGTGGGCTACGCGCAGAGGCAGTTCGCCCGATTTTTTGAGGTGACTGATTTTATCGAAAACAGGTTTGGCCGCAAAAACAGCCTTGATTTCAGGCTGTGTTTTATTCACTCTGCCAACAGGGTCTTCCGCTAAAATCTTCAAAAAATATTCCCACCTGCGGTCCGTATTGTGAAAATCAGGGATGGTTTCAGCCAGACTGTGCGCGGGAAAATCGCGCAATGCCCGCGCAAACGCCCCATACGCGCGTGCAGCCTCGTAGGCGATGTGTGGATCGGAAATGCCCTCTGGCGCAAACGAATTTTCAATAAAAGAGAAGGCCCGCCAATAATTTCCCAGCTCATCTTTTTGCAAAAAAGCCCCGTCAAGCCCGGGCAAAGGCATCGAAATTTTATACGGATAATCTTGACTTGAAAGATGTTGGCAAATGCGCAATGTGTTGTCCATCACATCCTCTGGCCGCTTGAACACATGGTGATTAAGCCGCTGGAGTAGCACCGTTTTTTGCTCACCCCCAACTTCGAAATCAAGCTGGTAACTGTCGTTGATGTTGCCTAAACCGATGGGGGCTACGCCAAGGTAACTATTGAAGGGGATAAATAAGCGGGCGATATGGGTCATGTTTATTTCGATAAGCTGCTTAAAACAGGGTAATTCGTGGGCATTTTAATTTTTTGTCAAAAAAAAGTGTGGATTGAATAATGTGCTTTACGTTTGCTTCTGAAGATTTAATCATTTTTTCACAAACTAAGTTGTTACGTATGAAGTACAAAATTCAACGCAAAAGCCTTTTGGTGTTTATTATGTTCCTCCTTTTAGGAGGACAGGCACTTATGGCGCAATTTACGGCTACTGGCCGTGTAACCGATGCCAATGGCGAACCATTGCCCGGTGCTACCATCGCACTTTCTGGCGGCGGCGGCGCGGCAAGCGACCTGGATGGCAATTACCGGGTACAAGTGCCCGGCACTTCTGGCACCCTGGTAATTTCGTACACTGGGTACAAATCTAAAACCGTGCAAGTTACTTCCAGCGCCCCGGTCGCCGATGTGTCGCTAGACGAAGACTATGCAGGATTGGAGGAAGTAATAGTCTCCGGTATCGTCACCAACGTGAAGCGCTCCAATCTGGCAAATTCGGTGTCGTCCATTTCTAGCAAGGACCTTGCTGGGGTCACTGTACAGTCAACCGTAGACGGCGCCTTGTACGGAAAACTCACTGGGGTCAACATTATCGCCAACTCCGGTGCTCCGGGCGGTGGCACAACTGTCAAACTTCGTGGTATTACCACGCTGAATAGTAACTCTCAGCCGCTCTACATTGTTGACGGGGTGTATTACGACAACTCCAATTATCGCTCCAACACCAACTTCGTTTCTGCGGCTGCAGGACAAGGTAGTACCCGCTACCAGGACAACCCATCCAGCCGGGTTGCAGATCTCGACCCTGAGGACATTGAGCGCATTGAAGTCCTAAAAGGCGCGTCTGCCGCCGCTATCTATGGATCACGGGCAGCAGCAGGGGTGGTAATCATCACCACCAAACGTGGCAAAAAAGACGGCAGCACCGTAATTAATTTATCACAATCTGTTGGTTTCCAAGAACAACTGAAAAAACTTGGCGTACGCGACTGGGATGCAGCAAAGTAGAGGCCGCATTTGGCGCCGATGAAGTGCCGATTTATAATGCAGCCAAAGCGGCGGGTAAAATCTACAATTACGAAGATGAACTATTTGGGGAAAAGGGCATCCTCAGCACAACGCGCCTTTCTGTCAGTGGCGGTTCTCCAAAATTCGGATATTATGCTGGCCTCACACGTAAGTCGGAAGACGGTATTGTGAAAGGCACGGGCTATGACAAAACATCGCTGCGACTAAACCTTGATCCGAAAGTGTTTGAATGGGCCGATCTTTTGTTGAGCCTCAACTATGTGCAATCCGAGTCAGATCGCGGCTATTTCAACAACGACAACACCTCTACCACATTGGGGGTTTCTTACGTAGCCACGCCCTCTTGGGCCGACCTTTTCCCGGACGACAAAGGAAACTACCCGAACAACCCTTACGCGCCGTCGAACTTTTTGCAAACCCGCGACTTGATGACCAACAGTGAAAAGGTAAACCGGGTGCTCGGTGGCGGTATCGGCACTTTCCACCTGTGGAAAAACGATAAACAAGCGCTGAAACTCATCGTCCGAGGCGGCGCCGACCATTACACTTTACAAACACAGTCTCTGTTCCCACGCGAACTGCAATTCCAAAAAGATGGCCTTGGCACCAATGGTGTGTCTATTGCAGGAACAGCAGTCAGTCTGGGTACCAACATTGCCGGCTTCCTTGTGCACACTTTTTCAACGTCCAACAACTTGTCCTTCCAGACACAGGGCGGTGTAACCCAAGAAAACCTGGATCAAAATTTTATCAACACGGTAGCAACGCAACTGATTGGTTCCCAGACAAATCTGAATCAGGCAGGTGCTGTACAAGTAGTGCAAGAGCGTCTGAAACAGGTTGACAAAGGCTTTTTCGTTCAAGAAGAAGTGAATTATAAGGACATGGCCATCTTGACGCTTGGTGTGCGTGGCGACAAATCGAGCCGCAACGGCGACCCGAACAAGTTGTACTATTACCCAAAAGCATCTCTGGCACTCAATGTCCATGAAATGACGAATTTGGGCACCACTTTGAATCAATTCAAAGTACGTGCGGCGTACGGACAGTCTGGCAACTTTGGCCCATTTGGCGCCACCTACTCACCGCTTACCCCAATCATCATAGGTGGTGGAACGGGCTCTATTGTCGGTATCACCTCCGGCAATACAACCATAGGTCCTGAGCGCCAAACGGAGATTGAGATGGGTGTAGACCTCGGTCTATTCCAAAACCGGATCAATTTTGAGTTTACTTACTACATCAAAAACATTGACAACCTCATTCTCTTAGTCAATACACCGAATTCTTCAGGCTTTACTTCTGCATGGCAAAATGCCGCTGACCTGGAAAACAATGGCATTGAAATCGCACTCGACGCAATACCTGTGCGCACCAACAATTTTACCTGGAATACCCGGATCAGCTACTGGAAAAATACGGCCAATTTGAGTCGCCTTGATGTGCCAGCCTACAACCTTGGCGCATTTGGTGCAACTTTGGGCAGCTACCGTCTTGAAGAAGGAAAATCCCCTACTCAGATTGTAGGTATTGACCCAGGCGCAGACGCAAATGGACTAAAAGTGTTTGGCAATGCCGAACCGGATTTTCAAATGGCATTCAACAACGCACTCCGATATCAGGACTTTGAGCTAAACTTCCTCTTTCACTGGAAAAGTGGGGGAGAAAACATCAATTTGAGCACCCTGCTATCTGACCTTTCCGGGACCAGCGCAGACTTTGACGGAACAAACCTGGATCCAGCGGGTGCAATGGTCAATGGCGCATACCGCCTTACCCAACTCGGCGTTTCTGCCCGTCCTTGGGTAGAAGATGCCAGCTACTTGCGTATGCGTGAAATTGGCTTGATGTATCACCTGCCCAGCAGCTTGGTTTGACAATAAAGCCAAACTCCGCGTAGGTGTCAATGCACGCAACCTGCTCAACTTTTTCGACTATAGTAGCTACGACCCAGAGGTGTCTAACTTTGGCACGGACGCTATTTCGTCCAGCGTAGAGGTCGTACCCTTCCCTTCGGCTAAGAGCTATTTCTTCACCATTGGGGCCACATTCTGATAGGTAGGATAATGGGATATTACTCCTTACCTCTTTTGACCCAATCCATTCATTTTCAAAAATTTGAAACAATATGATACTGCGAAATATTTCAAAATCTTCCTTCCGGCGTTGCTGATTATGGGTTTCGCCGCCTGTGAAATTGAAACCATAGAAGACCCCAACAACCCCAGCATTGGCGCCATTACGGCAAATGCCTCCCTTAGCGAAATCCAAAACCTCGTGACGGGCATAGAAGGCGGTATGCGCCTCAATCTTGGACAATACTATGACGGAGTCGGTGTTATCGGGCGGGAATTTTACCGCTTCTCTGCCTCCGACCCACGGTTTACCTCTGATTTGCTGGGCAAAGGTTCGGCGGTGTTGGACAACAATACATTCTACACCACCAACCCTTATTCCTCCCGCTACCGCGTTGTCAAAAATTGCAACATCCTGCTGGAAGCCGTGGACAATTCCACGGCCATTACTTCCAATGCTTTGCGGGATGCTGCCAAAGGTTTTGCCAACACCATTAAGGCCCACCAACTGCTGCTTGTATGGGTGAGCCAGTACGACAATGGACTCCGCATAGATGTGGCCGACCCGGCAAATCTTGGGCCGTTTGTAGGCGCAGGAAATCCTGGGGAAGCTTTGCGTGCCATTATCCAGCTGCTCGATGCAGGCTACGCCCAATTGAATGCAGGTGGCGCTGCATTTCCTTTCAAACTCACCAGTGGTTTTGCAGGATTTGACACACCATCCGAATTTGCAAAAGTCAATCGTGCCCTCCAGGCACGTGTACAGGTGTACAATCAGGACTGGGCCAACGCGCTGGCTGCACTTTCGAACTCTTTCTTTGACATTAACGGCAGCATTAATACAGGGGTCTACCACCCATACTCCACCTCTGGTGGCGACCAGCTCAACCCACAGTGGTATCCCATGAACTCGACGGGAGAAACTCGTGTCGCACATGCTTCTTATGTCGCAGACGCAGATGCTGGAGATTCGCGCCTGAGCAAGGTGTCAGCACGTGCAAGCACGGTGTTCTCGGACGGACTGCAAAGCGATTTTGATTTCAACGTGTATGCCACCAACACATCCTCCATTCCGATAATACGCAATGAGGAACTGATACTGATTTTCGCGGAAGCAAAAATCCAACTTGGTACTGCTGATCCTATTGCACTTGCTGATGGAACGGTCGCCCTTGATATTGTTCGTCAAAATGCTGGATTGGCTCAATATTCTGGCCCTTCCACGCAGGCTGATTTGATCAATGAAATGTTGAAACAGCGCCGCTACTCGCTTTATGGCGAGGGCCACCGCTGGGTGGATATGCGCCGCTACGGCCGCCTCAACACTTTACCGATTGACCGTGTTGGCGACGACGTGTGGGAGCGATTCCCTCGTCCGGCGAACGAAAATTAATCGGAGAACCGTTCGCTTCGGCCAAATCAGGCTTTGAGCGGACAGAAGTTTAGAAAAACGGACAACAGGCTTTGCGCCTTGTTGTCCGTTTTTTAAAATATTAAGGTGGAAGAATTGGCGGGCGATATGGATCATGTTGCGTTGCGTTCACCCGTCCTACGGCTTAAAGCCGTAGGACGGGTTTGTTTTTCTTTTATCTACTCCCCAGCCCCAAAAAACATCAGCTTCAAATCCACCGCATCCATGTAGTGCAGTTCCGGGTCATCCGCCAGCGCAGGGTCACGCTGCCCGCGCAACAAGGCGATGAGAGCTCGAAGCAAGGCTTTAACCGATACTGGAAGTTCTTGCAGCAAGGCGCCTTCAAATTGCAACAACAACTCGCCCACCTCATCAGCTTGCAATACCTGCGCCGTTGCTACGACTAGATTGAACCGATTGCTCTGGCTTCCCCCCCCGTCTTTTCGGTAAGCCGCGTAGGCCAGCATGGCTTTTTGTCGGGCAGCAGTAGCGGCAGATGGGTTGCCTTCGGAAGTTTCGAGGTTGCAGAAAGTGTTCCACGCTATCCAGGGCTGTGTTGCGTGGCCGAAATTGGAATCGCACTCGATGACCCGCAGCAGTTGGGTTCTAGCCTCGGTGGGGCGGCGGAGTTGGAGCAGGCATTGGGCAAGGTTGTTTCTAACAAGGCTTTCACAACGCAAGTCTTTTAGTTCTGTATAAATGCCCACTGCCCGCTCATACACCTGCACAGCATCTTCGACTCTACCCATGTTGTCATCGTACAAATTGCCAAGTTGATTGAGCGACGATGCCTCCCCCGCTTTATCTTTCTCCCGAATCTTAATCGCCAGGGAGTCCCGGTAGGCGTTTTCTGCAGCGGGATAGTTTCCTGCTCTCTGATGCACTATGCCGATTTGGTGCCAAGCAGTGGCAACCATAGAGGGTTCACGGTATTGTCCAAAAGTGACCTTGGCTTCGTGAAGGAGTCGGAGGGCTTCGGGGTATTTTTTTTGGTACATTCGGATGCTGGCTATTTGGCCTTTGACCGCAGCAACCTGTCGTGCATCGTTCTGTTTTTCAGATAAGACAATACTCTTTTCATACTGTGTGGCTGCGGCATCGTATCTCCCCAAATCCAAAAAGCAATTCCCCATTTCTGCCAAACAAACCGAAGCTATGCGGGCAGCAGATGTATTTCCCGCCTCTGCAAGGGTATCAAAGCGCCGTTCGGCATTTTCAAAAAACGGCAATGCCTGTTCGAGTCGCCCCCCCCTGCTCAGCACATTCCCAAATCTCCAATGGGCCACTGCCCAATCGTATTCCGCCCCGGGATATGCTTGCGCCCCAGCGCGTTCGCATTCCGCCAGCACTTGCTGTGCCAATGGATAGGCCGCGTTCCAGTTGCCCTGCTCCAACAATCTGTCCACCGTCGCACCTTGATGAATAAACTGGGCATGGCTCCAGCCACCTACTTGCTGTGCGGCTTTTTCGCGGATGTTTTGGGCAAACAGTACAACTTGCGGGCGGCCTAAGTTGGAAAAAAGTTCTTCAATTCTTCCTGCTTCGTTTATGAGTTGTTCCAGTGAGGCGCTGTGTGCCAAAGCGGCTAGCATGGCCAATAGGTTGGCTTCACTGAGCAGGCAGGAGTCGGTGGCGAGTTGGCGGTTTTGAAAAATTTGTTGGTATAAAAATCCACTCAAAGCCGCCATGCCCTCCACCCAGCGCAACCGCCGGGCATCCAGCAGTTCTGGCGCGGTACGGGCAGCTAAATAGGCGGGTAAACTGGGGTCTATTTTGAAATAATAGGGAAACTTATCGTAGGCGTATTCGGCCAAGCCAACATGAATGAGTGCAAATCCAGCATCGTGGGCTGCTTGCGGCTCACATTCTGCCACCATTGCCCAAGTCGCTACATCCGCCCCACCGTGATAAACCGCCAGCGCATCCACCACCTCCCGCATGGCTGGCGGCAGCCTCCGCAGCGAGAGTTCCAGACTGGCAAAAAGGCTGTTTTCGCGCTCACCGGGGTGCTTGCGCTCCAAGTCAGCCATGAGCTGTGTTAGGTCGGCATCGAGCAGCGTCAGGGTATCAGCATCAGCTGGGATGGTTCGGGCAAGCAAAGCGCAAGCGCGGGCGTGGTAATTCAAGCGACTGGCGAGTACGCCATAGGCTTTTTCCAGGTCTTCAAGGTTCAGGGGTGGCTCTTCCAAACCCTCCTGCCGTCGCACCCCGGCGATGAGCCGCAGCGCATCAGCAGGGCTGAGTTGGCCGAGATATCGGTGGTTCCTGCCTGCATCGAAGGGTGCAGGGAGGCGCTCACGGGTGGTGAAGAGGAGCGAAGCGCCTGCATTTTTTAGGCGGGAAAACAGTGCCGCGAATTTCCCAAAATCCTCCACGCCCAGAGGTGCATTTCCATCCGCATCGGGGAGGATGCTTTCCATATTGTCCAGCACAATGAGCGTTTTGAACTCGCTCAAGCGGCGGTCCAAGTGTAGCAAGGCCTCTGCTTCATCTTTGAAAGTTGCAACAGAAAAATCCGAAGCGACCAACTGCCTACCCAATACATCTATGGCTGTGCGAACATCGCGCACATCTTCGAACGACACGAAGGCCAGACGCTGAAAGCGACGGGTACTGTGCATCCAGCGAGCCAGTTCGGTGGCGAGGGTCGTTTTTCCCGCCCCGCCCTGTCCGACCAGCACGGCATAACGCTCTGTAAGCAACAGTCGCTCCAGGGCCAGCAGTTCTTGGTGCCGGCCAATGAATCCGTGTGCAGGCGCAGGAGGTATAGCCCCATGCTGACACGGCGACGTTCGGCATCGAGTTCTCGGGCGGCGCGTCCGGGGATTTTTTTGACCAGTTGCGGGTCTTTTTCCTCCTGGAACAGTACTGGTACGAACCAGTCTTGCAGTTTGAGTTGCTCACCACCCGGCAATTCGGCGCGGACAGCATTCGCGTATAATGCCTGCTGCCCGGCCAGCATGGCCGATCCGATGCGCGCACCCTGTGCCAGCTCTTTGTAAAATGCCTTGGCAAATTGCCCGGCAGTAGCCACCAGAACACTATACGACATGGCTGCCACCGAGGCCACGCCCGTTTCGAGCAGGGTGGCTGCCACTGAGCCGGTTGGGTTTTCCTTGGTCATGGCCGATTGGCAGGCATCCAAAAAGAAAAACGGCACGCGGTAGCCGCGCAAGGCTTCCAGAATTTTATCGGTGTGGACGATGTCGGTTTTGCGGCCTTCAAGTTTGGCTTGCTCGGCAGTTTCGTTGCTTTCAAAACATAAAGCGCCTAAGCCACGGTGCGGGTCGAACACCCCATGTCCATCGAAATGCACCACCGAAAAAGGTTTTCCGGCGTCGTCAGCAACCTTGATGGCCTTGCGCATCTCCTCGAATGTTGGGTGTTCGAGCAGGGTCAATTCAACCATGTCCCCAAGTGGTTCGGTGGCTTCAAGCAGTGCTTCCGGCGACACGCGGTGGTCAATGTAACCCGCTTGTTCATCTACAGGTCGCGGGCTTAGCAGCAAAATGCGGAGGGTATCCTGGAGCTCGATTTTGTTTTTTTTGCCCCGGCTTGGCAATCGGCGGCGCACACGCACTGGTTTTTTGCCATGAAAAAGGTAGCCAGTGCTATCGTGCAAAATCTCCCAGGGGGTGGCCATCAGCAGACTAATGGCCTCTTGCTTTTCGACAGGCAGGCTTTTTTCATTGAAAAATTTGAACATCACGGAGAACCGTCGCTCGTGCACATTGTCACCTTTCCATTCCCAAAACAGTTCGCGGGCATCGCGTGGGTCAGTAAGTACCTCAAAAAGTTGTTTGCCCCATTGGGTGAGTTCGGCTTCAAGTTCCGCGCCGCGTCGGAGCATTTTTTCCAAAAAAACCGACTGTGGGTACTCCTCGATGTACCACTTCAAACGCCCTGCTTCGATGGGGCCGAGCGGGCAGATGAATTCAAAGGGTTCAGTGACGATGGGTTCATCGCTATCGGTGAGGTTCATCTCGAAATACGCCCGGGCCTGTCCGCGCCGAACACCTCCCTCAGTGTAGAGCCGGGGGTCTTCGAGCACGAGGGTGAGTTCGTTAATGGAGGGTTCGGCTGTCTCTACAGCGGGGGTAGCGTCGTCGGGTAGCCGCTTGCCCAGCGCAGCCAGGATTTCAGGCATTGCGGTTTGTAATCCTCCAGCAGAGGTGGCAACTTGAATAGCAACGGGCTCTTCCTCAAAAAGCCAGGCCAATACGTCCACTTTTTGACCGTCAAGCAGGAGTGCTACAATGCGTTTTTGGTTGGATTTTGCAAAATCTAATTCCTTTTTTACCCATTTCGATTGAAACGTATTGGGCGAAACGACGAGGAAAAACACCTCTGATTCGGCGATGGCTTGCTCGATTTCTGGTTGAAGCAAATCTCCGGCAGCCAATTCGCGAGAATCGGCCCAGGCGCGGATGTCGGAAATTTCGAGTGCCTGACGGAGTGCTTTGACGAAGGCATCGTCTTTGGAAGTGTGGGAGATGAATGTTTGCATATTGGCGTTAATTGGGCATAAATGTATGAAGAAGTGACACTTTTTAAGGTTAAGTGTCACTTCTTCAAAATCCTGACGACTGGACTCTACTTCACCCTGTATCAAAGCTCAACCCCAGACTGAGTTGAATTCAACCGCACTCAACCGGTTCAGTTCCGGCAATTCTTCTTCTCTTTTCACCGCCTTCCATTTTGCCAATTGCTCATCCGTGAGGCGGAACAACAGTTCGCGCACTTCGGCGGCTTGTTGCGTGGGCGCGAAATCACCGTCCACCGTCTGGCCCATGAGGTTGGCAAGTTTGTCGTTTAAACGCACCGGGTAGTTGAGCGGGTCCTGGCTGCTCCGGTTTTTGGTCTGATAAATGGCTTCTTCCACCTTGGTCATGGTGGAGTCCATTTTTGAGGCCAGGTCTTTGATGGCTTTGAATTTGTCGCCCTTTGGCAACTCGTTTGTGATGGTTTTGACTTGTCCGCGCACGTTGCGGATTTCTTTGAGGGCGCGATGGGCCTCTGTGAGTTTTGACCCTACAGATTGCACAAAATCAAACTGTTGTGTAAAAATCTGCGGCGAAGTTTCCGTTCGCGGATCGGGTAAAATCGTAAAAATTTGTTCTTCCGTTTTACCCGCAGCCGTCAATCGGACACGATAATCGCCTGGTATGGCTTTGGGGCCTTCGAGGTCGTAACTCCAAAGTATCATGCCCTCGAATTTCTCAGCATCGGGGTAGCGGTGGTTCCAAACGAACGTATTGCCACCCGCCTTTAAGTCGCTCAATTTACCGCCCCGGTTTTCCCAGGCTGCGGGGAGTTTTTGGTTGGAAAAGAACTTGATGGTGTCGCCGTCATTTTCCAAAACCACCAGGTTGACGGTGTCCTTTTCGCCCGGTTTGTTTTTTAGATAAAAATGGGCGACCATGCCGTTGGGATGGTTTTCTCCGCTTGTTTTTGAACCTTTTACCGAGCCACCGCGCATACGGTAAGACGGTTTGGGTTGGAATAGGTGCATAGCTTTGTCAGCCAAATTCCCTTTTGTCAAAAAGTCCGGCGAAGCCGCTATTTGGTGCAGGGGCGTCAGGTCGTCAATGATCCAAAATGAGCGTCCCTGCGTGGCAGCGATGAGGTGCTCGTCTTTAATAGTCAGATCGGTAATTGGCACTGTAGGCAAATTTTGCTGGAATTTTTGCCAGCCCCGGCCATCCGTGAAACTGATATACATACCCTGTTCCGTGCCGGCATACAAAATGCCCTGCCGTTTTGGGTCGGTACGAATGACACGGGTAAAATCCTCATTCCCAATACCATCGGTGATTTTTGTCCAGGTTTTGCCGTAGTCCTTTGTTTTGAAAAGATAGGGTTTGTAGTCCCCCTGTTTGTAGCCCGTGCAAGCAAGGTAGCATCCGCCATCGCTGTGACGGTCGGGTTCGAGTGAATTGACCATCGTCCATTTGGGCAAATCAGGCGGGGTTACATTCGTCCAGGTCTTTCCGCCGTCGCGGGTGATATGCACCAGACCGTCATCACTTCCCGTCCAGATCAGGTCTTTGACACGCGGGCTTTCGGCTGCGGCAAAAATGGTGCAATAATATTCCACGCTGGTATTGTCTTGCGTAATGGGGCCACCACTGGATTTTTGGCGGTTCTTGTCGTTGGTGGTAAGGTCTGGGGAAATGGTCTGCCAGCTTTGTCCTTCGTTCGTAGTGACATGGAGCTGGTTGCTGGCTACATAAAGTTTTTTTGGGTCGTGTGGACTGAAGAAAACCGGATAATTCCACTGAAAACGATACTTCGCGTCCTCGGCGCCGTGCCCCATATTGTCTTCCGGCCACACGTTGATGGGGCGATTCGTGCGGTTTTTATGATCCACACGACTCAGAAAACCATGATACTCACCACCATACACAATTTCGTTGTTGGTTGGATCTACGGCGAGGTGACCGCTCTCACCTCCGGCAGTGGATTCAAAATCACGGTCACCTATGGAGGAGCCATCAGTACGATGCGCGATCCGCACGCTGCTGTTGTCCTGTTGCGACCCATAAATTCGGAAAGGGAAAGCATTGTCGGTTGTTACCCGGTAAAACTGTGCCGTGGGCTGATTGTGATAGGTGCTCCAGGTCTCGCCACCGTCGTAACTGATTTGCGCACCGCCGTCGTCGCCGATTATCAGACGTTTTGAGTCTTCAGGTGCCACCCAAAAATCGTGGTGATCGCCATGGGGAGCGTATTTTGATTGGAATGTTTTGCCACCATCTTTGCTTTTGTGATAGGCCACGTTCATCACGTATACCACGTCTTCATCTTTGGTATCGGCATAAATGCGGGTATAATACCAGGCGCGCTGCCGGAGGTTTCGGTCATCATTCACCTTTGTCCATTTTTACCACCGTCGTCTGAGCGAAACACGCCACCAGTTTGGCTTTCGATGATGGCCCAAACGCGATCTGGCCGTGAAGGGCTGACAGCAACGCCGATAATGCCCAGGGTGTCTTTTGGAAGTCCCTCATTTCGAGTAAGTTCTGTCCAGGTATCCCCGCTATCGGTGCTTTTCCAGAGGCTCGAGCCTTCCCCTCCGCTCGACAAATCGTAGGGCGTGCGCCTGATTTTCCAAAAGGAAGCGTACATAATTCGAGGGTTGGTAGGATCCAGGCAAAGGTCCACGGCACCCACGTTTTCATTCACAAAATGAATGCGCTGCCAGGTTTTCCCTCCGTCGCGGGTACGGTACAACCCGCGTTCATCGGAGGCTTTGTAAAGGTCGCCCAACACCGCAGCGTAGGCAATATCTGGGTTAGTTGGATGAACACGGATACGCGGGATATGCCTGCTTTTTGTCAGGCCTGAAGGCTTCCAGGTTCGGCCAGCGTCCTCACTTTTCCACATCCCGGTACCACTACTCACGTTGCCGCGCACGGTGCATTCACCTCCGCCGACGTATAGCACGTTGTGGTCGCTTGGCGCAACTTCGATGGCCCCGATACTGCCACCAAAGAAGCCATCGGAGATGTTCTCCCAAGTGCGGCCGCCGTCTTGAGTGCGCCATACGCCGCCGCCAGTTGAGCCGAAGTAGAAGAGATTGGGTTTGCCCGCCACGCCCGTCACGGCTGCGGACCTGCCTCCCCGGAAAGGGCCGATATTGCGCCATTGAAGCGAACTAAGGAGGGATTCGTTCACTGTTTGACCAGCCTCCGATGAGGCCCCGGCAGGCATAACCGCTTTGTTTTTTTGAGAAAAAAGGAAGGTTTGAATGAAAATGCAGAAAAGTAGGAGAGTGAATCGTTTCATATCGCAGGCTAAATTTTAGGCTGCAAGAATAGGAAAAAGACTCATTGAATGTACAAAAAAAGCGGCCTCCCCGATTCCCGGGAAGGCCGCTCTGCTATTTTAAATTACCTTTTATCGGCAATTCGTTGTCCTTAAATTTTTACGATCTTCAGCGTTTTCACTTCGCCGTTGCCAAAACGAACACGTGCGATGTAAATGCCGGTCGGCAAATCTGTTACTGGCAACTCCGTTGAATATAGTTCGCCAGCAGGGATATTGATACGGTGCAGCACGGCGCCATTCGTAGCCGAAATGTCAATCGTCACATCAGTGTCGTATTGGATGGCACTCTTGATGATCAGCAAATTCCCTACCGGGTTTGGTGCGATCAGGATGCCGTTGGATGGCGTGAAGAAGACTTCAAGCGCGCGGATGTCAGAGAAAGCCTGTTGTCCCATGCTGCTCAAGCGACGGATGCGGTAGAAGTTCCTGCCAATTATCGGTCTTTCATGCACGTAGATATACTCATTCGGGTTAACTGCATCTTGCTTGCCCATGATGGTTTCCACATTGCCCCAAGTTTGCATATCAGCAGAGTGTTGTACAGTGTACGAATACTCTGTTGCCTCAGGGAGGGTGGTCCAATGTACCAACACGGATGTGCCGTTGGTTTGGTTTACGTTAAAGTTCATATTGAACCCAGTACAACCAGGAGAGCCAGCAGGCAATACTGTGATCGTTACAATATTGGATTCGAGGAATGGGCAACCTGCACGACGAGCGCAGCGCATATACTTAGCCGTCTCGAACAATGGGCCTGGCTGATAGTCCTCACTGTTAGCGCCTGGAATGCCGACCCAATTGGGAGGCGCCTGGCCAATTTGGATAAACTGCAACCATTGATATTCTAAAACCCCACTACCACCTGTAGGCGGTACTGTACCTACGATTGGGTCTGGTGTTTCGCCTTCGCAGATAATCTGGCTACAGCAAATTACGCCAGCATTGGTCACGTTATCGCAAATTGTGTGAATTCCTGCATCAAAACAAAGGTCATCCGGTTGACCTGCAACAATGGTGAATGGCTCGGTTTTGCCATTGGTCTTCACGTCGCTGTCTTTGCAATCGTTGTTGACCCAGTCTTTTTTCGTCCACTGGTATCCGGCAGGTTTGCCGGTGAACATCAGGATATAAGTGCCGGGAGTAACACAATCGAAATAGTAGTAGCCAGTCCCATTGGTGGTGGTGGTACCAACCGTCACGTCGTCCGCATTGCCAAAAATCCCATCAGGACCGGCTTTCATCAGCATGACCGTAATGTTGGGCACACCAATTTCGAGCGTAGGATGTTGGAAACCGTTTTGATCGTCGTCGTACCAAACCCAATCGCCGATTTTGATGCCATTGTTGGTAGAACCGATGGTGACAGAAGCCGTTGCAGTACAATTGTTTGCATCTTTTACCGTCACGGTGTAGGTGCCTGCGGGCAAGTTCACGGCAGTAGCCGTAGTTTCACCATTACTCCAGGAATAGGTGTAGGCTGGCGTACCACCAGAAACGCTGGCCATCGCGCTGCCCGGTGTTGAACAGTTGGCATTGGTAGAGGCCGTTATGACCACATTGGGAGGCAGCGATGCAGCAATGCTGACAACTGCGGTGGCAGTACAACCAGCAGCATCCGTGACCGTAGCAGTGTAGGTGCCAGCGGATAGATTGCTCACGGTAGCAGTCGTGCTCATGCCAGGGTTATTCCACTTGTAGGTATATGGGCTTGTACCTCCAGTAGCCGACACAGTGGCCGAACCAGTATTGCTGCCGCAAGCCGATGGGCTGCTGCCAGAAATAATTGCCGTTGGTGCACCAGGCTGAAGGATCGTTGCCATTCCAACTGCTTTACAACCATTAATATCCGTTACAGTAACACTGTGTGTACCAGGAGGAAGGTTCGTTGCAGTTGCCGTTGTTTGATTGTTTGCCGAAGCAGACCATTGATAAGTATAAGGTCCCGTGGAGCCACTAGCCATGGCAGTAGCAGTACCGCCCGCAATACAAGTTGCATGTAAATTAATGGTTACGTCTACGCCAGGCCCTTGAGATTGAAGGATGGTCACCAAGGCAATGCCCACACAACCAGAAGCGTCCGTTACAGTCACGCTGTGTTGCCCGGCTAACAGGCCTGTGGCGTTGGCTGTTAATTGGCCGTTATCCCATTGAAATGTGTATGGTGCAATACCACCTGAGGCTGAAGCAGAAGCCGTGCCGCCTACCAAACAGGTTGCTGGTCCTGTAGCGTTTGCGGTTGGGATGAGCGGTGGAGCTGGGACGATAATGACGTTGCCAACTCCCTGGCACCCGGTGGCGATATCTACTACAGTTACACTGTGTGGACCAGCAGAAAGATTGGTTGCCGTTGCAGTGGTGTTGCCATTATCCCAAGAGTAAGCATAGTTGCCCGACCCGCCAGTTACAGTGGCAGAAGCACTACCGCCTACTATACATCCAGCAGGCACGGTCGGTGTCACATTGACGACCAAGGCGCTGCTGTTGCTCTGAACAATGACGCTGCTAGAACAAGAACAGCCATTGGCATCAGTCACCGTCACAGAATATGTGCCAGCAGGGACTGCAATGCTGGGGCTGGATTGCCCGTTGCTCCAGTTGTAATTGTAGGGCTGTGTGCCACCTGTGGCGGTGATGGTAGCAGTACCATTCAAGCCACAGTTGGCAGGAATAGAAGAGGGTGTACACACCAATAATGCAGGCTCAATCAAGGTTGCAGATGCTATATTGGAACATCCGGTACCCAAATCTGTCACCGTCACAGTATAATTGCCGGGTCCTAGGTTGATGATATCGGCAGTCGTACCGCCATTGCTCCAAATGTAAGCATAAGGGCCAACGCCTGACATCACACTAACGTGTATCCAGCCATTGTTGGCACCGAAGCAGGTGATTTGATGGTAAATAGAATCCATCAGCCAAATCCCTTCGTTCCAGAAACCAACCTCACAGAAATCTGCGGCCGTACAGCCATTTGCATCTGTAACGGTCACTGTATAAATACCCTGTGAAAGCCCGGTTATTTCTGGTGTCACCGCACCATTACTCCAAAGATAGGAGTAAGGAGGAGTTCCATTGCTTGGAACTGCTGCGGCCGTACCATCCGGCACAAAACCACAAATTTGGCTGTTGCAATACACATCAACCCCCAAAGCAGGCGGTTGCGTGATGGTAATACAACCCGTGCCAAAGGCAAGGTCAATGTCTGTTACCGTGACACAGTAGTTGCCCGGTGCAAGATTTGTAATCGTTTGGGTGGTAGCACCGTTGCTCAAAAGATAAGTGTAGGGAAACCAGCCGCCGGATGGGGTGGCTGTTGCGGTACCATTGTTGAAACCAGAACAGGTGACATTGGTACCTGTGACGGTGACTTGGAATTGCGCCTGTGATAAGGCGGGCAGGAAAAATGCCAGCAAAAAGACAAGGGGGGTAATTCGATTTTTGAGATAGGTTGCGGTAGACGTTTGTCCCATGGGAAACAACATTTTTTTAAATTGTAATCGGATATTTATGACACTCAGGATTAAACGCGACAAAAGCCGAGCCACTTTAAAGGTGTGACCCGAATTTTACTTCGTAGACGAGGGGAAGGATTGAAAAAGGCGAGAGATTAAAAAACTTTGGTGTCTTATGCTTAGCAAAAGTAGGCCCTTCTGTGGTGAATATCGTGATTTGTGGTTGTTAATTTTTTTTCGAATGTAGGTTTGTGTCGGGTAGATTGCGATTAAGGACTGCCGTTTATCTGGAAGGCCACTGAGTTACGCAAGCTAATTTGTATCAATACTTGAGCGCATCTATAGATGGCTTTCAAATGGAAAGTTATAAAACGGCCGTCTGCTGCGGTTAAGTAATTGGCTTCACCTCCCATTCCCACCCCCCTTTTGATGACAAATGCTGAACATACGCGTAGTTTTGCGTCGCTTTTAATGCCCATTACTTCTTCAAATCAGGGTATCTGTTTCACTCAATCACCCATTCACACATTCATACTGATGGATAAAATGATCGCTCGCTTTCCGGCCCAATTGGGGGAAGCTCTCGAAATTGCCCAAAAAATTGTACTGAAAAAACACAGTGCTCCCTTCCGTTCTGTCTTTATCTCCGGCCTTGGCGGTAGTGGTATTGGCGGCGGATTTGTACAGGATTTTGTGCGCACATCCTGCAAACTTCCTGTAGTGGTCAGCAAAGGCTACCAGGCGCCCACTTGGGTGAACAAACACACGCTCGCCATCTGCTCTTCCTACAGCGGCAACACAGAGGAAACGCTCAGCACTTTTGAACAACTGACCAGTACGGGCGCGAAAATAGTCTGCATCGCTTCCGGTGGTAAACTCATCGAGCTCGCCAAAAAACACGGATACGATTATGTGCAATTGCCCGGTGGCTGGAGTAGTCCTCTGGCTTGCCTCGGTTATTCGGTAGTGGCACAATTAGGTGTTTTCCGCGCAGCCAAACTCATACCTGGTAAATTGCTGAACAACGTGGCTGCCGCCCAAAAACGCCTCACTCAAGACCAGGTCTCCATCCAAAAACACGCCCGCAAAATCGCTGGATTCCTCGTTGGCAAAACACCTGTGCTTTATATCGCCGATCATGCAGAAGCGGTGGCTGTGCGCTGGCGGCAGCAGATCAACGAGAACGCCAAGATGCTTTGCTGGCATCATGTAATCCCCGAAATGAACCACAACGAACTGGTGGGATGGCGCGACCAACGACCCGATGTGGCCGTTATCTGGCTTCGCAACCACGATGATTACCAACGCACTGCAATCCGGACGGACATCAACAAAGACATTGTGGAACATTACACGCAGACTTCCATCGAGGTCTTTTCCAAAGGAAAATCGCAGATTGAAAAAGCCCTTTGGTTGGTTCATTTAGGCGATTGGGTGTCGGTCTATCTGGCTGAATTGCGGAATGTGGATCCTGTGGAGATTAAGGTGATTGAGTTTTTGAAGGGGGAATTGGGGAAGGTGTAAGGGAACACGGATGACACGGATGAGACACGGATTTTCACAGATCTAAGAGGTCCGGCGCCCCGCCCCGCGCCGGGGCCCCCCCGGGCCGGGCCCCCCGCCCCCCCGGGCCCCCCCCCGGCCCCGCGGGCCCCCCCCCCCCCCCGCCCCCGGCCCGGCCGCCCCCCGGCCGGGGGCCCGGCCCCCCCGGCGCCGGGGCCGGGGGGCGGGCGGGCGCCGGGGGGGCCCCCGGCCGGGGCCCCGCCCCGGGGCCCCGCGGGCTTCCGGGGGGCCCGGCCCGCGGGGGGCCCCGCGGGGCGCGGGGGGGGGCGCGGGGGGTCCCGGGGCGGCGCGGGGCCCCCCGCCCCCCCCCCCCCCCCTCCCCCCCCGCCCCCGCCCCGCCGGGCCGGGCCGGCGCCCCCCGGGGGGGGGGCCCCCCGTTTGTGTTTGGGCCTTCTTGGCGGCGCGGGGGGGGGGGGCCGGGGGGGGCCGCGGTGCGGGCCGGGCCCTCCCCCCGCCGGGGCCCCTGGGCGCCCCCCCCCGGGGGCCCCCCCCGGGGGGGGGGCGCCCGGCGGCCGGGGCGCGCCCCCGGGGGCGGGCCGGCGTCCGGCTGTTTGTGGCGGGGGGGGGGGGGCCCCGCCCCCCCCCCGCCCCCGCCCCGGCCCGGCCCGCCGCCCCCCCCCCCCCCCCCTCCCCCCCCCCCCCCCCCCCCCCCCCCCCCCCCCCCCCCCCCCCCCCCCCCCCCCCCCCCCGGGGGGGGCGGGGGGGGGGGGCCCCCCCCCCCCCCCCCCCGCGCGGGGCCGCCCCGCGGGCCCCCCCCCCCCCCCCGGCCCCCCCCCCCCCCCCCCCCCCCCCCCCCCCCCCCCCCCCCCCGCCGGCCCGCGCGCCCGCCCCCCCCCCCGCCGCTTCTCCCCCCCCCCCCCGCTTCTCTTTTTCCCCCCCCGGCCCCGCCCCGGGGCCGGGCCGCGGCCCCGCGGCCCTCGCCGGGGGGCCGGGGCGGCCCGGGCCGGGGCCGGGGGCGGTCCGCCCCCGCCCCGCCGGGGGGGCGGGGGGCTTTTGCGGCCCCACCCCCCCGCCCCCCCCCCCCCCTTTTTTCTCCCCCCCCCCCCCCCCCGCCAAAGAATCCGCGTCTCCTCCGTGTCATCCGTGTTCAATTATGTACTACCTCCGCACCACCAATTTCTCTGCCCAAATTTCTCCTTTCGCAAAGAACCGAACCAAATAAACACCGCTCGGCATCTCCGAAATATTCAAGGAATGCGAACCCGCGCTGAGTCGAGCCGTTTGTTGCAATTTCCCGTTGAAGTCCACAATTTCCAGCCGACCGTCCGAAGGCATGTCTTGGAGGAAAAGCATGTCCTGTGCAGGATTTGGCGAAATACGCATTTGCCATCTGTCTACCGTAGCATCGGTTCCCACCGTTCCAATTTGCTGATAACCAAGGAAAAAGATCAAGGTGCTGGTCATGGCTGGCACGTAACATTCGCCATGGTCTCCTGTAGGCAGTACGTCGCTGATGGCAAAATTCGTCACACCGGCAGCCAGGAATGAATCCTGTGCAAGGAGGCTATTTCGGTATGGCACCTGGTCGTCTTCCATGCAATAGAAAAGCCTGAATGGAGCGATAGGTAGCCAATTGTCGTAAGTATCATTGGCATTTAGCGCGACATTGATGGGATGGTCGGGATTGGCCTGAATTTCTTGCACGATGCTTTCCTGCAACATTTTGAATGGACGGGAGCCGCCCTCATTGTCTATCAATGTAGTAATCAACTGACTGTTTAAACTGGACAATGTGATTTGTCCCTCATAAAATTGCTGAATAAGCGCGGCATAAACTGGCTTGAAAACCTCTGTCAAGTCCGTAAACAGATTTCCATATACCGTTTGGTATGACAAAGCTGTGTTTGGAATGTATGCCGGGTAGAAATACACCGCATCCGTCAAAATCAAATCCCGCATCACTCCTGAAATGCTGTATGGACCTGACATGGGGGCGGCCGCAGTAACTTGAAATTCTTCGGCAGGATCCTGCTCGATGGCACGATGTAAGGCCATGGCCCCGTGACCACCCTGCGAGTAGCCCGTGATGAACAGCTGCTCGTTTCTAACGACTTGATTTTGTTGCAAAAACTCCTCCCCAGCCCGTAGCATATCCAACGCCGCCCATGCCTCACTCTCCGCATGAACATATGGGTGAAATCCTTTGGAAGTATTCCCCAAGCCAATATAGTCTGGCAAAAATGCCACATACCCCAGTCCGGCAAACAAAAGCCCCACTTTCCCCTCCCCTCCTGAAACCACATTTATGGAAGGCACATCTTGCTTCGACCCAGAAGTTCCGTGCTGATACACCAGGCGCGGGTAAATGCGGGATAGATTGTCCGGCACTGAAAACAAGCCCGAAGCCGTGTCCACTAAGCCCTGCACACTTTTTGTGGTGTAGGTGATGCGGTAATATTTCGCCCCGTATTGAATGAAAGGGAGGTTGTCGAACTCCGCAAGCAACTCAGCCTTGGTTTTTTGACCGAGCAAGGTGGTAGAGACGAGGTTTTGGCTGAAAAGTGGGGCATTGAAGGCAAATGCCAGAAGTAAAATGAAGATAGAATTTTTCATGGAAAGCAATTTAAGGTAAGAAGAATCTTTGAATAAACACATAGGCACATAGGACACATAGTTGTTGAAAATCAAGATGCTTAGTGTCCTATGTGCCTATGTGTTTCGATAACGCAACAATGTCTTTCACCTCCAAAATCTGTTTTTCATAACCGCGCAAAGTAACGTTTATCATAGCCAGCCCTAACTCCGAAAGCGTAGAAACAAAACCGGGCAGCAACAGCCGAAACGCAGGGTAGAGCCAGGAAAGATATTTGTAGTAAGAAAGGGTGTTTTTCAGTCCCGGAGTTGGATGCATGTAACCTGGACGAAAACAGTATACACTTTTGAAGGGAAGTTTCATCAAGTCGTTTTCAGTTTTGCCCTTCACCCTTGCCCACATGCTACGGCCTTTTTCGGTGCTATCTGTGGCACTTCCAGACACATAACAAAAGGTCATTGCTGCGTTCTGCTGGCTGACCGTTTCAGCAAAATGGAGGGTCAATGTGTGCGTCATTTTGAAATAATCGGCCTCGTTCATCCCAACGGACGAAACGCCGAGACAGAAAAAACAGGCCTCGTAACCAGCAAGTTGCGACTCCACCGCACTCAAATCAAAGAAGTCTGAGTGTAGTAACTCTTTCAATTTCGGATGGTTCACACCGCAAGGTTTTCGGTTTACGACCAGAATCGATTCAATCTGCGGGTGCTGCAAACATTCATGCAATACACCTTCGCCCACCATGCCGGTGCTTCCTGTAATTATTACGTTCATGCTACCATAATGTCGCCGCGATGCGGCTTTTTTGATTACTTGTTTGATTACAGAAGTGACACTTTTTAAAAAAGTGTCACTTCTGTATCCACTAATTTCCAAATATCCCAACCTCCGCATTCAGACACCCCGCTGCTGTCAGCCCGCCCTTTCGAGCCACCATCACACCATAACGGGTGTGCAAAATACCATCTTTACTGTGCGCATCCGGGTTGATGCTTATGCGGATTCCATGCGCCAATGCCCTGGGAATCAATGTCCAATAAATATCCAAGCGGCGTGGGTGGGCGTTGAGTTCGATGCTCACTTTGTGTTTGGCGCATGCCTCGAACACTGCATCCCAATCGAGCGGATACCCTTCGCGGCTGAGCAAAAGTCGCCCGGTCGGGTGACCGAGGATGGTGGTACAGGGGTGCTCGATGGCCCTTACTACGCGCTCCGTTGCCTTCTCAATGTTCATGCGGAGATTGGAGTGGACGGAGGCAATAACGAAGTCAAACTGCTCCAGCAACGCATCATCATAGTCTAGCGAACCATCGTTCAGGATGTCGCTTTCGATGCCCTTAAAAATTCGGAAAGGCGCGAGTTCGGCATTCAATTTTTCAATTTCCTCCATTTGCGCAAGCACCCGGTCGGGCTTGAGGCCGTTGGCGTAAAACGCGGATTGGCTGTGGTCTGTAATGCCGATGTAAGCATAGCCAAGCGAGCGGGTGTGCTCACACATTTCACGGAGGGAATGGAGGCCATCACTATAAGTAGTGTGGACGTGTAGAATACCTTTTAAATCTTGACCCTGAATGAGTTGTGGTTGAATTTTTCCTTGTAGAATTTCTGCATTTTCTCGTAATTCTGGTACGACGAAAGACTGTTTAGTCTTTTCAAAAACCGCTTCTTCGTTGGACAAATTTTTGAAATCCATCCCGGGATTTTCTTGAACAAAACCTCAGAAATGCCGGTGCGCCAGTGTGTTTGAACAACTTAGAGCCCCATTCTTCCGGCGAGCATTGGTGCAAAACAACCGTAGCACCCTCACCCTTTCTCAGAATGATCTTTCCGTCTTCGCGTTTCTCGGCCACAAAATCTGACCCTTCAAAGGCGCTCCTTAAATCGCCGTCGAAAGCAGCCAGCACTTCCACGGACTCCACCACAGGACATCTTCGGCGCACTTCGCCGACGGGTGCAATTTGGATATTGGGATATTGGGATATTAGGAAATTGCACACCGCTTCCGCTTCAGCCAAGGCTGTGTCAAGGTGAAGTTTGCCACGACTGCTAAAGAAATAAGCGAGTTTGTTCTTGAGGTCTTCCTGTGTTTTCAGGCCAAAACCTTTGTACTCTACGAGACGGTTTTCGTTGCAGGCATACCAAAGTTCACCAGGGTTTTCGATGCCCATTTCCTGCCACACTTGCCGCACTTTTTTAGGTCCAAAGCCGCCTATTTCGAGCATTTCCCGAACACCAGCTGGAGTTTGGGCGCGGTATTTTTCGAGGGTCGCCATTTGCCCGGTCTCCAGTAATTCGCGGATTTTTCCGGCAATGGCGGGACCTACGCCTTTGATGCTTTTGAGTTCCGTATCGGATAATTCGGCCAGAGGTGAATCGAGCTTGCGCAAGGTGAGGTACGCGCTGGCGTAAGACCGGATACGAAATGGGTCTTCTTCATGAAGTTCCATGAGGTTGGCAAGTTCGTCGAACGCGAGGGCTATTTGTTTGTTGGTCATTTTTTTGCGAAATAATCCAGTACCAGGTAACAAAAGGTTTTAACCCCCAACTTCATCCCACTTTCGTCCACATAAAAATCAGGTGTGTGGTGCGAGGGCGCTTTTTTCTCGTCGCCACCCTTGGGCATACCGCCGAGGAAGAAGTAGAAACAAGGTATTTTTTCAGCAAAAAATCCAAAGTCCTCGGCGCCTGTGCGAGGTTTGTTTTCTGCTACGTTGACTGCCCCAGCTGCTTCTTGTAGCGAAGGCAAAGCCCAGGCTGTGAGCGCTGGGTCGTTGTACGTTACCGGGGTTTTGTTGTCAATACGAACCTCTGCATTCGCTCCTGCGCTCTCGGCAATCTTCGTGACTGTGAGTTCTATTTTTTTGTGAATCAATCGCTGCATAGCCGTGTCGAGTGTGCGTATGGTGCCCACCATTTCGGCCAGTTCAGGTATAATGTTGGCGCGCACGCCGCTGGTGATTTTGCCCACGGTGATCACAGCTGGAAATTCGGTGAGGTCCACCTGACGGCTCACGATGGTCTGCAAACCCTGTATGATTTCGGCGCTCACCACAATGGGGTCAATGCCACTCCATGGAGCCGAACCGTGTGCCTGTTTGCCATGCACCGTGATGTAAAACCAGTCCGAAGCAGCCATTGCCCCGCCTGGACGATACCTGATCTTGCCGACTTCGGTCTGCGAATTGATGTGCAGGCCAAACATGACCTCCATTTTTGTATCGCGCAGCAAACCTTCTTTTATCATCAATGGCGCCCCACCCTCTTCATCGCCGGGAGGGCCTTCTTCGGCCGGTTGAAACACAAACACCACGGTGCCAGCCAGTTGGGCTTTCATTTTGGAAAGGACTTCGGCCACACCCATCATGATCGCGACGTGCATATCGTGGCCGCAGGCATGCATTACACCCACCTGTTCCCCATTGTACTCAGACTGCACGGTTGACTTGAAAGGCAAATCCACACGCTCGGTGACAGGGAGCGCGTCCATGTCGGCCCGGAGTCCGATGACAGGTCCAGGTTTTCCGCCTTTTAAAATACCCACCACACCCGTTTTGGCAATGCCCGTGCGGACCTCCATTCCGAGGGACCGCAGGTGAGCGGCCACTTTTTCGGCAGTTTGAAATTCGCGGTTGGAGAGTTCCGGGTTTTGGTGGAAGTCGCGTCGCCAAGCGATGACTTTCGCTTCGACCGCATTGGTCATTTGATCCACCTGGCGTTTAAGCACAGGTTGGGCCCAGAGCGGCGCAAGGAAGAGAAGATTTAAAAACAGAGCGGAAAGATGTTTCATGCCAAGTTCGTTTGGGGGCGAAAGTAGGCATTGACGAATACTTCTACTCCTCGCTCATCACCACATTTTCCATTTTTATGAAATGCTCGTTAGGCAGATCGCTTTCGATGAGTCCATCACGGAGGCGTACAATCCGGTGCGCATGCATGGCGATGTCCTGCTCGTGGGTAACCAAAATAACGGTATTGCCGGCTTTGTGGATCTGCTCGAAAAGCCCCATGATTTCGTAGCTGGTTTTGGTATCCAGGTTGCCCGTCGGCTCATCGGCTAGAATGATGGCGGGATTGTTCACCAAGGCTCGGGCCACGGCTACGCGTTGGCGTTGACCGCCCGAAAGTTCGTTGGGTTTGTGTGTCACGCGGTCTCCAAGGCCCACAGATTCCAGGGTTTTGCGGGCTTTTTCAAGTCGTTCTTCACGACTTACGCCAGCATAAACCAGCGGAAGCGCCACATTCTCGAGTGCGCTGAGTCGAGGCATCAGATTGAAAGTCTGGAAAACGAAGCCGATTTCTTTGTTTCGCACTTCAGCCAACTCGCCATCGTCCATCGTGCTCACTTCTGTGCCATTGAGCCAATACTCTCCCTTAGTGGGGGAGTCAAGGCAGCCTAGCAGGTTCATAAGCGTGGACTTCCCGCTACCCGAGGGGCCCATGAGCGCGACGTACTCGTTTTTTTCAATGTTAAGCGTCACGTCTTTGAGGGCTTCCACGATTTCCGCGCCCATGAGGTATGTTTTGGTGAGGGATTTGATTGAAATCAGCATGATATGAATATAGTCAATGTGAAGCCCGCCTTCGCTTTTACTCGCCTTAGCCTTTTAAACTGCAGAGCTTTTAGCGAAGGCAGTGGCGGCGGCGAGATGCTATGACGGATAAAAATGTGGTCAATGTGATAATGTGGTCAATGTGGTTACTCGAAATTCGGCACTACCCTTTTTTTCTTCTAAAAATCAGCCCAGCCAAAAAGACAAAAAATGCAACAATACCCGCCGCAATTTGCTCGATGATCTGCGGAAAAAACAGTTTGAGTACAAAAAAGGCTGCGATTCCAGCTACTGCTATGATGGCGAGCAGGCCACCCTTTGAGTTTGTAAGTGCCATGTGTTGGTTGTTTTGTTTTAGATGATTTATCTTACCTGATGCGCTGAGCCTTCCGATTTCAAGTCCCGAAATACGGAAGAGCCTCTTCCGCGCAAAAAAAGCTTAGAAGTTTGCCGTGTGTTGCCCGTTCAACAGGGTTTGTTTCCCGTTGAACGGAATGTTCTATACATTGGAATACTAAAAAATCCACCGTTAAAAAACAACAAGCAGTTTTGTTTTTCCAAACGTACAGGTACTTTTGCCCACACTTATTTTACTCACACCTTAAATTCATTCAAGACAAAATCCATGAAGAAACTTTTCACTCTGGCATTTTGCGCGCTGCTTGGCAGTGCACTTTGGGCTGCTTCGCCCAGCACCACGCCTGCCAATCCGTTCCAAGACGATCTCAGCCGTCTGGACAACGAATTTGCTGGCATGACTGAACTTGAGCAGTTGGTGGAAGGCCGCAACGCTACCTACTCCGAACTTGCTTCGGAAAACAACACCCTGCTCAACAATGTGACGAGCGACAACGACATCGCTTCTTCGCTCCTCGGAAGTGTGGCGCCTGATGGCGAACGCCTGCTCGGCATTCCCGGCTTCTGGTGGGGCTTCTGCCTTGGTATTCTTGGTATCATTCTGGTCTATGTTGCCGTTGAAGGCGATGCCAAAAAACGAGAAGGTAAAAAAGCCATTATTGGTTGTGCTATCTGGACCGTAATCTGGGTTGTACTCTGGTTTGGCCTCCTTGCAAGCGGTGCATGGTTTGCATCCAACGGCTAAGGAATATTGTGAAATCTTATTGAAACCGGGTTGTTCCGCATCAGCGTGACAACCCGGTTTTCTATTTGACCACTGCTACGCCGCAGTAACCAATTTCACTACTTTTGCCCCACTATGAGTATTCCAATCCGATGCAAGCTATTGTTGCTGTTAGTATTTTCAATTAATGGCATTCAAGCCCAGACTGAATTTTATCGTTTCAAATCTGACTTTTCCATCAAAGAAAAGGAGGCGGGTAAAGATCAGGGGCGACTTATCACAGGCGCCATTTACTACGATAAAAACCTGCACAAAACGGTTTACAATATCCGTTTTCCAGAGCCGGAGCAGTGGCTCGTGCGCGACACATTTATGTACCGCATGAAAGCGGACACGCTCGCCTCGCAACAAATCGTGCCACCCGTTGGAGAATTTTCCATTTTCAACATGATCCTGAGTCAACAACTCAACGATTTTGGACTTGCCAAAGTTGGCTATACCCCAGGCGATGTCCAACAAGACGGCAATCAAGTTATATCCCAGTGGTTGCCGCCAGAGCAATTTAAAGCCTACCTCGGACCAGTGACCATGGCGCAGGAGAACAAACGACTCAGCGCTGCCGCTTTCTACGACAAGGAGAAAAAACTGGTTTCCAAATTCTATTTCCAGGACTATACTATGGAAAACGGCCTTCCTATCCCTGGGAAAATCTACCAGATATTTTACCGCGAAGCAGGAGAATTTGTGCGCGTCATGACCCTTAAAAACATCATTATTAACCAAGCCGATGAAGATAGCACTTACGATTTCGTTGTTCCTGCTGGCGGGTAATCTCTTTGCTCAGCCTGAACGTGTGGCACAGCTTCGAGGTGTGCCACACGTTAAAGGCGACATCGCGCTTTTGGGTCAGGCTTTCGCAGCTACCCCCAAGCCGCGGCTCTCGGAGCAGTTTTCCCTCAGTCGCGAAAATCCCAACGAGCTGCAGACCGTGCTTTCGGGGCTGTTTCTGGTTTACAAATCCTTCTTTTCCTCGCAAGACAATCAGCGCTGTAGTTTTCACCCGTCCTGCTCCGAATTCGGCCTGGAAGCAGTCAAGAAACTCGGCGTGGTGCGCGGGATTATTTGCACCTGCGACCGTCTTACCCGTTGCAATGGTTTTAGTCCCCGGCAATATGAAATTGACCTGGAAAAAAGGGTGCTGAAAGACCCTGTTGGCTGGTAATTTTTAAACCGCAAAACCGCAAAATTGAAAACCGCAAAATGTAAAATAAAGATACTTTGATTCGTGCCTGCCGACTTGATTTTGTATTTCCAATTTTGTGGGTTCATCTCGTGGTTTTGCAGTTTTACATTTTAAATTTTGCAGTTTCTGTTATGATTTTACATTTTAAATTTTGCGGTTTTGCGGTTTAAACAAATGAGACCTCCCTTTTTCCTCTTCCTTTTTCTGGCAAATGCCCTTTCCGCCCAAGACATTTACGATTATACGCATTCCCGCGCCTATGCTCGCTACTTGCTTCAATCACAGCAATATACACTGGCTGCTGAAGAGTACGAACGCTTGATTTTTCTCCGCCCGGATAACGATACCCTCCGTGCTGATCTGCTCCGCGCTTACCGCAAAGGCGATACCCCTCAGCGTGGTCTTGAACAATGGGCAAAATGGCAGCTCGAGCCTAGGCCCAAAACCCGCTTGCTTTACACGGAATATTCCAGACTCCTCCTTAGAGGTGGATACCCGGATCGAGCACGCAATTTGGTGTCAGCATCGGCTATGTTTGACAGTACCCAAATGAAGCGCACAGTGTTGTACGCCAATATGTTGGAGCAAAAATGGCCCGAAGCACGGCAATCCATCGAGGCCATTCCGGCTGCAGAAAAAATTCCCCGCCGTGCCGATTTGGAAAATCTCATCAAACGAGGAGAACGCAGCAAAAAGAAAAACCCCTGGGTCGCTACTGCGCTCTCTGTGCCGGTGCCCGGATTAGGGAAAGCCTACGCGGGCGAATGGAAGGATGGTATTATCAGCCTGCTATTCGTGGGCGTCAATACCTGGCAAGCTTATCGTCGCTTCGACAAAGAAGGCGCAGATACCTTTTGGGGCTGGATACATGGCGGCTTCGCGCTTGGGTTCTACACCGGCAATCTTTATGGCTCGCACAAAGCCGCTCGGCGGCAAAATCAAAAGAAGTTCAACCGTTTGCAACATGACACAGAGGCTCTTGTTTTTCCTGTGCTGGATTAGCGCAGTCTCTTTTCTGCCTGCTCAAACGGCGGATGAGACCTTGCTTTTTGCCCGCGAGCAATTGGCTGCGGGGAACAAACCACTCGCGCTGAAAACCTACCAGCGGGTACTTTTCTTTAGTGGCGACCAATACCGTGACGAGTGTCAGCGTCAATTGGCCGCGCTTTACGCCGATCAGGGGGATTTCGAAAAATCGGCTTTTTACTGCGACTTGCTTTATCAAAGTGCCGACACAGATAGCCTGCGTTATGAAGCGCTATTCAGCAAGACGGGCATGTTGATGCTCCAAAATCAGTATAAAAAAGCCTTGCTGGAACTGTTTTCCTTGCCCAATAATTTGCCAGAACCATGGATGAGCAGAAAACGGCTCTACCTCGGTGCGGCGCATTTTGGCATTCGGGAATTTGATTTAGCACGAGCGGATTTGCTGCCTCTTTTTGCAGCATCGGATGTGCAGGGCCGGGCGGAATTTGAGCGGCTTATGAGGGAGGCAAAGCGTATTTCCCGCAAAAGCCCAAAGATTGCCCGGGTGCTCAGTATGGTTTTGCCAGGAGCCGGACAGTTTTATGCAGGTGATATCAAAAATGGTCTGAACTCGCTGTTGCTCAATGCTTTGCTGGGATATTGGTTTGTCGCCACGGGCATTTCTTACACATTTGTGGATGCTGCTGCCACGGTGACACCCTGGCTTTTTCGCTATTATGGCGGGGGAATACGCCGAGCAGGGGAGATTTTGGAAAAGAAAAAAGAGCAGCGGCTGCGGAAGGTTTTTAGGGAGGTTTTGATAAAAATAGAGCGATGATGAAACCGCAAAACAGGAGAACAGGAAAACAGGAAAACAGGAAAACAGGAAAATTAAAAACCAAACATTCAGAACCTGCTGAACGTGAATATGGATAAACTCGAAACACTTGCTTTGCTACAACAACACAGATCGGAATTTGAAGAAGAGTGTTTGTTTTTGGCACAAACGATCGCCGTTGTCGAGCGGAACGACCACTTTTGGCAACGCAGCACTTTAGAGGGACACCTGACGGGGTCGGCATGGATACTTTCTGCAGATGGCAACTCGGTATTACTGCTTCACCACGCCAAACTGGATCGCTGGTTACAGCCGGGCGGTCATGCTGACGAGGCAGATGCTTCATTGGCTGAAACGGCCAGGCGCGAGGCTATGGAAGAGTGCGGAATTGAGGGATTGACGTTGATTTCACCAGCAATTTTCGATCTGGATGTCCATGAAATTCCTGCACGAGGCAACGAGCCTTCACATTTACACTACGATTTGAGATTTCTTTTTGTCGCGCCAGAAGATGCTAAAATCGAACGCAACCTTTTGGAAACCAAGGCGATTGCATGGGTTCACATCGAAGAACTTTGTACGGAAACCACCCCACAATCGCTGAGACGAATGGCATTAAAAACCAGGGAATTTGAAAGGGATTCAGAAAGGTTTTGAGGGTTTTCTACCTTCGCCACAAATCAACGTATCCCCAAATACCCAAATCAACGAATCACTCCCTCCTTCGCTTTTACTCGCATTAGCCTTTGGCGGCGGCGAGATGCTACGGCGGGTAAAAAATCAACATTCGACAATGACCTCTGCATTGCCTTCTGAGAAAAAAACTGTAAAACACATCGCCATCGCCGGCAATATCGGCGCGGGCAAAACAACCCTCACCGAGATGCTTGCCAAGAATTTTGGCTGGGACGTACACTACGAAAACACGGAAAACAACCCTTACCTGTCCGATTTTTATCTCGACATGAAACGCTGGTCGTTCAACCTTCAGGTGTTTTTTCTTTCGAGTCGCTACCAACAGGTGCTCCGTATATTACAGGGCAGCCGAACCGTGATTCAAGACCGCACGATTTACGAGGACGCGTTCATTTTTGCGCCAAATCTTGCCGACATGGGCCTGATGGAACGGCGCGATTTTGAGAATTACATGACGCTGTTTCAGTCCATTGTGTCGCAGGTGAAAGCGCCCGATTTATTGATCTATTTGAAGGCCAGCATACCCACCTTGGTGGATCATATCCAGATGCGCGGGCGCGATTATGAAGGCAGCATAAGCCTCGATTACCTCAAGCGCCTCAACGACCGTTACGACGGCTGGATCAATGGCTATCGCGAAGGCAGACTCCTGATTATCAACGTAGATAACCTGGATTTTACAAGCAATAAAGAACACGCCGCCAAGGTGCTGGAAATGGTACAGGCGGAATTGCATGGGCTGTTTTAGAGATAATAAGTTTCAAGTAGCAAGTAGCAAGTTCCAAGTTGTGGAGCCACTTGAAACTTGCTACTTTTAACTTGCTACTTTTAACTTGCCACTTGAAACTGATAAAATGAAAAAAATCACCCTAATATCCGGCGCATCGCGCGGCATTGGCCGGGCCGTGTCACTTCGGCTGGCACACGAAGGCCATTTCGTAGTGGTGCTGGCGCGTAATGCCGAAGAAATCGGTGAACTGGAACACGAAATTGACGAGGCGGGCGGCAAAGCCCTCTCCTTTGTGTGTGATATTTCCGATGAGCAGCAGGTAAATAATGCCGTGGCGGAAGTGATTCGCGATTTTCAACGTATTGATTGCGTGGTAAATAACGCGGGCATCGGTGTTTTTAAACCCGCCGAAGAAATCACTGCCGACGATTGGGAACGTGTGATGGACGTGAACGTGAAAGGTTCGTTTTTGCTTACCCGCGCCGTGTTGCCACACATGAAAGCCGCCGGAAAAGGGCATATCCTTGCCATTGCGTCGGATGTATCGAAGCGCACTTTTGCAACGGGCAGCCTTTACACTGCGAGCAAATACGCCCAGCACGCTTTTTTTGAGAGCCTGCGCCGGGAGGTTCGTTCTTTAGGCATTAAGGTAAGTGTCGTGTATCCCGGATTGGTGGATACCTACTTCCATCAAGTGGAACAAGGCGAGCCAGAACAGGCCCAGTTTCTCCATGCGGACGATATTGCAGGAGCGGTTTCCTACATCCTGAATACCCCTCCTCACGTACTTATTGACGAATTGATGATCCATCCAATGAGCCAGGAATGGTGAATAGTAGGCGGTAGCAGTAGGCAGTGGCAGTAGGCAGCGTGCCCACTGCTACTGCCAACTGCCACTGCCTACTGCTACTGCAAACTGCCTACTGCAACCTGCCACTAAACATGAAGCGTCTTCCCATCACCACCCTCTCCCATTTCGTCATTGGCTACATGATATTGGCCTTTGGGTGGTGGTCTTTTCACCTTTGGAGACAGAATGACCGCTTGTTTGAACGCGAAAAGAAGATTGCGGCGTTGCAGTTTCCACAAGCAAATATGGAAGCCACCACTGAATTCCAAATTGCCCAAAAAGCCTGGCAAAGCGGTCGGAGGATGGTAATCGCGGAAGGGCTTTTTTTTACAGCCTGTCTGGTCTGGGGGTTATGGGTGATCCGGCGCAGCGCAGCGCGGGAAGTTTCACTGACACGTCAGCGTCGCAATTTTTTGCTCAGCATCACCCACGAACTAAAATCTCCCATCGCCTCCTTACGCCTTGTGCTCGAAACCCTTATCAAGCGCAATCTCACGCCGGAACAACGCACACCACTCCTCGCCAACGGTCTCAAAGACGCCGACCGGCTCCAGGACCTGGTAGAAAGCCTGCTGCTTGCGGCTCGCCTGGAGGATAACTGGCGCCCTTTGCATGAACCGGTACATTTTGGCACACTGGTAACAGAAATAGTGGAAAGCCTCCGCGTTCGATTTCCAGACGCTGATTTCAAGTTAAAAATCCCCCCTGAGCTCCCACCCGTGCAAGCCGACAAAATGGGACTCTCTGCTATTGTGCGAAACCTTTTAGAAAACGCCCTGAAATATTCCCCCGAAGGAAGCCCCATCGAACTTTTTGCGGAGCATAAAGACGATAAATTCCGCTTCCATGTAGCCGACCAAGGGCAGGGCATTCCCGATACAGAAAAGCAATCAGTGTTCGAAAAATTCTATCGGATGGGCAACGAAGAAACGCGGCACAGCACAGGTACAGGACTTGGATTGTATATTGTAAATCAGGTGCTTAAAGCCCATGGGGGACTATTAGTATTGCCGATAATTTGCCAAAGGGGACGGTTTTTACCGTTGAAATATGAGTTCAATCCTACCATGAAATCAGCATTATCACGTTCTTTTCTGGTCGAACAACTCACGCCGCGCTATGGCGAAGGAGAAGCCAAGGCAATTGCAAGAATAGTTTTTGAAGATGCCTTTGACCATGGACGGGCATTCGAGGAGGCTCGATTTTCAGAAATCCTCCAGCGGCTTTTGGCTGGTGAGCCGGTGCAATATGTGTTGGGAGAGGCCGACTTTTTTGGGTTGAAATTCAAAGTCAGCCCGGACGTGTTGATTCCCCGGCAAGAGACCGAAGAACTGGTGGCCTGGGTATTGGAACATTTAAAAACCTTTCCTCCTGTTCATGAGCCCCGTTTGCTTGATATAGGACTTGGGAGCGGCTGCATTGGCATTACTTTGAAAAAGAAAATGCCCGGCCTGGAATTGTTTGGCTTGGAAAAAAGCCCTTCCGCCTTGCCATTGCCATCGAAAATGCAGAACGAATCCTTAAATCCCCATTATCCCAATCTCCCAATATTCAACTCCTCCAAGGCGACATTCTGAACCACTCCGATTGGGCTTTATTTCCTCCGCTCGACGTGGTGGTAAGCAACCCGCCTTACATTCCCCATTCGGAAAAAAGTCTTGTTCCAGAACACGTTTTGGCCCACGAACCCGCGTTGGCCTTGTTTGTAGACGACCCTGATCCCTTGCTTTTCTACAGTACCATTGCTGATTTTTCGTTGGAAAAATTGCGCCCAGGCGGGGTGTTGTTTTTTGAGTGCAATGAGTTCAACGCCACCGAAGTAGCAAATATGCTGCGGCAAAAAGGCTTTTCAAAAGTGGAATTACGGAAGGATTTGTCGGGTGCAGAACGAATGGCAAAAGGTATCTTTGAACCCATTTGAAGCGAAAATTATTCACCCGTTACTTCTTCGCGCTTTAGAAATAGATTTTCAAAAGATGCTCAGATGAAGCAGACAAAAATTTTCAAAATAACTAAACCATGAGATACCTCCTCGGCCCTGAACTTTTCTGGCTGCTGCTGTATTTCGCCGCCATCATTGTCGGCAAAATGAACACCCCGCCAAACAAAGCCGTAGACAATTTCATAGATACATCCTGGTTCTACATTCCTGCAGTGTCGGTGCTGGTTTTTGGACTGTGGTGGATCCCGTCGGTTGAAAAAAACTGGCTGTTGCTACGGGTTTGGATGGTCGGGCTGGTCGGCGGGCACTTTGTCATCGAAAAAACGTTTTCCGCCTACAGCAACCCCGGCCCCGGAAGTGGGATGGGCTACCTGGTTGCTTTAATGTTCGAGTTCATAGTGCTTGTGGCGGGGAGCATTTTTGTAAAAATCAAGTTTTGAGCAGATTTGAACAAGAAATGAGCAGGTTTTGGACTGGTGCTTGGGCAAGGACGTGTCGGATTTTTGTCCCATCAAATCAAACCCGTCCCTATGATTCGCACCTTTATTATTGACGATCATCCTATGGTCCTCGCCGGCATCAAATCCCTCCTGGCTGATTCTTCCATTGTCGAAATCGCAGGCACTGCCACCGACGGCTATAATGCCCTCGAAGCATTGAAAAATTCTGATGCAGAGGTGGCCCTTACCGATATTAACCTCGGCGACCTCAACGGCATCGAACTTTGCGGGATGTTGAAAAAAGCAAAGCCGGGACTTAAGATCCTGGGACTCAGCACTTTCAAAGAGCGCAGTTATATCACCCGGATGCTGGAAGCGGGCGCATCGGGTTACCTGCTGAAAAACGCCACGAAAGAAGAATTGGAGGAGGGCATCACCGCCGCCTGGCGTGGCCGGATGTTTATGAGCGCTGAGGTGTCGGAGGTAATGACTTCGCCTGTAGCCAAATCTTCGCCTTTGCCCTTGCTTACCGCGCGTGAAAAGGAGGTGCTGATTCACATTTCCGAAGGCATGACCAACCAGGAAATTGCCTCCAAACTTTTCGTCAGCCCGCTCACCGTGGATAGCCACCGCAAAAACCTGCTAGCCAAATTTGGCGTGAAAAACACCGCCCAAATGGTGAAGGTGGCGTTGGAGCATAGGCTTCTGAGTTAAACCGCAAAACCGCAAAATTGAAAATGTAAAACCGCAAAATCAAGACGCCAAGAGACCTGCTGCTTGGCCTGATTTTGCGGTTTTCCTGTTTTCAATTTTGCGGTTTTGCGGTTTAATTATTTTTCAATGCATAGTCTGTCGGCAGCCCATCCAGACTTTTCAAATTCTTTTCCTGAATGTAGGTGCTCAGTCCCGCCTCCCCTTTTCGCTCCGCCCAATCGAACAGTATCCGACGCTCTCCTGAATATTCATATAAGGGAACGCCATACCCACAGGACGTGCCGACCAGGTCAATATCCGCTACGATTATTTGGCGAGTGCTGGGGTAAAGATTGAAATGTTGTGCATATTCCTCCCAGTGCTCTGTACCAGGCAACACTGTGACACCTTTCCCATACAGACGCAAGATGTTCGGCGGGCCTTGGAAAGCGCAAAACATGAACGTGATGCGTCCATTTTCAAGGGTATGCGCCGAAGTCTCGTTGCCGCTGCCGATAAAATCCATGTAAGCGACCTTTTTATCTGACAAAACCCGGAAAGTATCTAGTCCTTTTGGGGAAATATTGATGTGGCCGCTTGCATCCAGCGGGGCTGTGCAGACAAAAAACAGGTGTTGCTTTTTGATGAATTCCTGATGGGTTGGGAGGATGGATTCGTGAAATTTTCCCATACATATTTTTTTAAGGCAATTGATAACTAACGTGTGTTATGGTAGGTTTACTTTACCAATGCATAAAAGCCGCGTAGCGGCGACATTATGGTAGCTTTAGCGGTCGAAGAATTTTTCGGAACCGCGTAGCGGTGGCATTTTAATCGTTGTTATAATGTCACCGCTACGCGGTTCTTATCACCTTACCGCCCTTTGGGCTACCATAATGTCGCCGCTACGCGGCTTTTTGTGAATGCAAGGGGCTAACAGACTCCAAGTCGTCGACCACTAACCCTTTCGTATCACACTTTTTAAAACGCTCATCCCGCGCTCGATTTCTTCCTCATTGACCGCAGCAAAGCCCAGGCGCGTGGCGTTGAGTTTAGGGCCGTAATGCAGTCCGTCCGAAATCCAAAGCCCTTTTTCACGGCTTTTTGCGCCACTTCGGGAAGGGAGATTGCAGGGTCAAATCGCGCCCACACCGCCAAGCCTCCAGTAGGTTTGGAAAATTCGATTTCGTTTCCCAATTCCGTTTTCAGCATTTCACAAAACAGATCGCGGCGGTGGTGGTAAATTTTTTGTGCTTTTTTCAAATGGCGGCGCATTTCGCCGTCCCGAAAAAGCACCGCTACGGCTGCTTCCAAAAGGTTGTCGCCCTGCCGGTCAATGATGCGCCTCAGGTTGGCCATCGCCTCAATGACTTCTGCCGGAGCAACCACATAACCCACGCGCAAGGCCGGGGAAAACACCTTGCTCAAGGAACCAACATAGACCACATTTCGGCCCGAATCTGCCGCTGCGAGCGGTAAAATCGGATTGCTGTTGTAGTGGAAATCGTAATCGTAATCATCTTCAAGGATACAAAAGCCGTGTGTTTTGGCCAATTGCAACAAGCGAAGCCGTCGTTCGGCAGGCATGATTACGGTAGTCGGATGCTGATGATGTGGCGTGACATAGACCATCCGAATGGGCGTTTTTTGGCAAAGCTGCTCAATGGCTTCCACGTCAATCCCATGTTCATCTACGGGCACGGTCATTAGCTTTGCACCACTCTGTTTGATGATTAGATTGCAGGAGGTGTACGAAACCTCGCCGACCACCACCACTTCGCCGGGCTGTACGATGCACTGCACGGCAAGGTGTATGGCCATCATAGTTCCTCTGGTAATCAACACATTATCTATTGTTATAGGCAGTCCGCGACTTTCACGGAGGTATTCGGTCATGGCCATCCGAAGGAGGGTTCGCCAGTGGTTTCACCATAAAAGAGCAGGTTTTTGCGAAAGCCTTGCCGAAGGGCAGTCCGGTAAGCACGACTGAGCGCATCCCAGGGTGCGATGCGTACATCTGGGAAACCGTCGTTGAAAGCCAGCGCATTCGAACTTTTGACGAGGGGTAATTTTAGCAAAGGATCCGCTTTGAACGGAAAGCCCGCTTTGGGTGGCGCATGTGAAGGCGCAGAAATAGCGCTTTTTTTAAACGAAATAGGCCTGATATCAGGCAATTTTTGGCTGACAAAAGTGCCACGGGAATTTTGGGTTTCTAGCCAGCCTTGGGCGAGTAATTCCTCATAGGCCGCCACCACGGTTTTTCGATGCAAACAAAGGGCCTCGGCCATGCTGCGTGTGCCGGGCAGTCGTGCGCCAGAGGGGATGATGCCCCGCCGGATGTTCTCAGTCAACGCAGCGGCGATTTGCAGAAAAACAGGGGTTTTAGCTGTTTTATCCAAGGAAATAAGCGTGGAGTAAGGCAACATAGACAAGGACATAATTGTCCCACAAAGAAATTGCATAGATGGCTATTTTTAGTAACCGGCCTATCTAATATTTAAAAACTGGCCGATTTGAATAGTCCAATTACATCCTAATTTTGCACCCTGAAAACATCCATTTTTATGAAAATTTCAGATGTGCCGCACACGCCGTGCTATTTTGACACCTACATCAATCAAGTAGGCGATCTTGATCTTTCAGCAGCATTACAGCAGAGTATTACTGCCATCGATGCGCTTGATCTCGAAAAACTCCATGCCATCGGCGACCAAGTGTATGCGCCAGGAAAATGGACGATTCGAGATATATTCCAACATATCACTGACTGTGAACGCGTCTTCGCCTACCGCGCCATGCGCTTTGCCCGCAACGACAAAACAGCGCTGCCGGGTTTTGATGAAAACTTGTTTGCCGATAACTCCGGGGCAAACAGACGCTCTTTAGAGGATGTGTTGGCTGAACTTCGCTGTGTTCGAGAGAGCACCAGGATGCTTTTCGACTCATTCGAAGAAACTGCGCTGCGTCGAACCGGGATTATGTTCAAATCTGAATTGAGCGTTTTGGCGATTGGGTTTACCCTCGTCGGACATCAAAACCACCACTTCCGAATCATGGAAGAGCGGTATTTTCTTTTGCTTCAAACCGTTTAATTTTTAAGCTATGAAAGCAAAAACAACCCGCACCGAAGGCAGTCGGTATTACCCCAAACGTTATGATATGCAACCCGCCAGCCGAGATGCCATTTTGGACGAAGGCCTGGTCTGCCACGTTGCATTTAATCTTGAGGGACAGCCATTTATCATTCCAACGGGCTATTGCCGTGTAGACAATACGCTGTATTTGCACGGCTCCGTTGGCAGTCATTTTTTTATGCAAATGGCCAAGGGGATTCCGGTATGTGTAAGTGTGACTTTGCTCGACGGACTGGTGCTGGCCCGCTCCGTTTTCAATCATTCCATGAATTACCGTTCGGTGGTGGCTTTTGGCAAAACGCGCCTGGTGGACACTGATGCCGAGCGCTGGTTGGCCGCCGAGCGATTCACCGAACATGTGATGCCTGGGCGCTGGGCAGATGCCCGGCAACCAGATGCGAGCGACATGAAAAAAACGATGTTCATCGCCGTGGAAATCGAGGAAGCGTCCGTCAAGTTTCGGGCGCATGGCGTGATGGACGATCCGGAGGACATGGATCTGAATGTGTGGGCGGGGGTAGTCCCGTTGAAACTTGGTACACTTGAACCTGTGGTGGATGAAAACGGGAAGCAGGGAATTCCCTTGCCGGATTATCTGCTTAACTATCAGCGGTGAAAAATTTCACACAACGACACAACGACACAACGTTTTGGTAAAGCGTATTGCCGTTGTGGCGTTGTGTGAAAAAAATCTATAAAACAAAATGCCCACTACACTCGCACTCGCAAATAAAAATCAATCACTTGCCAAATGGGTTTACCTGATACTGCTTTCTCTGATTTGGGGCAGCAGTTTCATATTGATCAAAAAGGGCCTGACTGGTTTTGGGTATTTTGAAGCCGCCACGATACGACTGATGTCTGCGGGTCTTGCATTTTTGCCGTTTGGTCTGGGCAATTTCGGGAAAATCCCTCGTGGACAATATGGCTACGTAGTGCTGACGGCTTTGTTGGGTATGTTCATTCCAGCGTTTTTGTTTTGTCTGGCACAGATGAAGGTGCAAAGTTCTGTAGCCGCAATGTTGAATGGACTGACCCCGGTTTTTACCTTTGTTTTTTCGATTTTCATTTTCCATATTGGTTACAAAATCAATCAGGTCTTCGGGCTGCTGCTTGGCTTGGCTTGTGCGATTTTACTGGCAGTAGAGCGCTCTAACACGGCTATTACTTTCAACTGGCACGCAGGGTTGATTATTTTGGCGGCGCTTTGTTATGGGTTCAACATCAATTTGATCAAGCAGCGATTGTCGCACATCCCGGCAGTAGTGTTGTCTACAGTGACTGTTTCGATTACTGGATTGATGGCGTTTTTTCTTGCTTTTTTGCCCAATATCGGTAGTTATCATCCCGGTCAAATTGAGTGGATGCCCCTGTTGGCACTGGTCGTTTTGGGCGTTTTCGGTACGGCCATTGCACAATTGATTCAATATAAACTCATCAAAGATACTTCCGCCCTGTTTGCAAGTTCGACGACGTACATCATCCCCGTGGTAGCCGTGTTCTGGGGAATCCTGGACGGCGAGCAGTTTCAATTGATTCACGCCCTGAGTATTGCGGGGATATTGGCGGCCGTGGTGCTTATAAGGAAGGGTTAGGTGAATGACACTTAACGTGTGGCACACCTTTGAGGTGTGCCACACGTTCTCAAAACTAAATCCAATCATGAACAAAGAACACCATTACAAACTCACAGCCCAATGGCATGGCAACAAAGGCACTGGCACCAGTGGTGTGCGGGATTATGACAGAAGCCATACCGTAAGCATTGCCAACAAACCAGCATTGCATCTCACCACGGATAACCCGGCAGTGGGCGATAAGACAAAGCTCAATCCCGAAGATTTGTTGGTTACGGCCGTATCATCCTGCCACATGCTTTCGTACCTGTACGTATGTGCAATGGAAGGGGTGGTTGTGGTGGATTATATTGATAATGCAACGGGTATTATGATTGAAGAATCGAAAGGTGGCGGGCAGTTTAAAGAAGTAACTTTAAATCCAATCGTCACGGTTGCAGAACATTCTATGGTTGAAAAAGCAATTGAATTGCATCATAAGGCACATGAAATATGCTACATCGCCAATTCTGTAAATTTTGAGGTGAAGTGTGTTCCAATTTGTAAATCAATGTAAGTTTTACACAGCGCCACAACGACACAACTCTTTGAAAATCAAGAAACTATATCGTTTTGGCGTTGTGGCGTTGTGTGAAATATTTTCAAAACAATTCCAATGGAAATTCTCAATAGCGCCCACAGCGATTTAGAAACCATTTTCAATCTCTACGACGCTGCCATTGCGCATCAGAAAGTAGTGTCGCAGATGCATTGGTTGCCATTCGATACCCAATTGGTTGAATCCGAAATCGCAGAGAAACGGCAATGGAAAATCATAGTGGACGGCCAGGTTGCCTGTGTTTTTGTAACGGCTTATACTGACGCTGCTATCTGGGGAGAGAAAGACCGTGACCCTTCCGTATACCTCCACCGCATCGTGACGAACCCTGATTTTAGAGGCCGGAATTTTGTGGGAGCAATTGTGGAATGGGCCTTACTACATGGCGCATTATTGGGCAAAAAATTTGTCCGGCTCGACACATGGGCCGAAAATCTGAAATTGAAAGAAATCTATCTACGCAACGGGTTTCAATTTCTGGGCAACGCTGCTCCAGCGGATCCCTCAGCGCTGCCGAGCCATTATTCGGGAATTGTGCTGGGGTTTTATGAGATGGAGATAGATTAGTTTCAAGTGGCAAGTTTCAAGTAGCAAGTTTCAAATTCCAAGCTGTGGAACCACTTTAAACTTGCTACTTTAAACTTGCTACTTTAAACTTGCTACTTTAAACTTGCTACTTAACTTCACATTCCACACTCACCGAACTCCCCTTGCCCGGCTCTGTCCGCAAATCCAGCGTACCTCCAAGGTACTCCACCCGCGATTGGATATTGAGCCAACCCACACCAGGGGCAATTTTCAATTTTTCGGGATCAAAGCCCTTGCCGTCGTCTTCGACTGTGAGGTTCACACGGTCGTCGTTTTCCATAAGTTGCACCAGCACTTGCCGGGCATCGGCGTGTTTGACGATGTTGTTGAGCAGCTCCTGCACGATGCGGAAAAGAATGACTTCTGTCTGCTGCGGCAGACGTTTATCAAGGCCAAAAGCCTGATAGTGAACGACTAAGCCGCTCGTAAGCCGAAGGTGGTCGCAATAGTCGTGCAGCGCATCTTTGAGGCCAAACCGCACAAGAGCTTCGGGCATCATGTTGCGGGCAATGTGGCGAAGTTCGCCGATTGAGCGGTCGAGGTCGCCGATGACTTGGCCGAGGGCCACTGCCCCGGTTTCGCTGAGGATTTGATTGCCTTTCATACCGTTCAGAGATTGTTTTACACCGGAAAGCATCCCGCCAAGTCCGTCGTGGAGGTCGCGGGCGAGGCGGCTGCGCTCGTCTTCCTGACTGCGTAGTACTGCATCGGCGACGCTGAGTTGCTGTTCCTGTTTAAGTTGAGTAAGTTGTTGTTGTTGGATTTTGACTTCTTGTTCCGCCAAACGTCGGCGGTGGCGGAGGTTGCGAACTGTGAGGAACCCCGTTAAAAACAGCAGCCCCGAAAGCCCTGCCAGGCCACCGATGAGACCGTTTTTTTGACGAAGGCGCAGTTTTTGCAATTCTCGTTCCCGTTCCAGCGATACGATTTGCTGTTCTTTCTTTTCGGTTTCGTATTTGGTTTCAAGATCCTGTGTTGCGTGTACAAGGTTGGTGTTGGCGAGGGTGTCGCTCATGTCAGAATACTGCTGGCGCAGTGCACGATACTGTCCGATGTCGCCCTTAGCGAGGGCTACATCGGAGAGGATGAGCAGGCAATTGGCAACCTCGTCGTTCATGCCCTCTTTCTGGGCTTTTTCACGTCCTTCTTGCGCGTTTTTTTGGGCGGATTTGAAATCCTTTTTCCAAAGTGCAAATCGCGCCATAGATTCCAAGGCACTGACCTCTCCGAACAGATCGCCCGCTTTCTGTGAAACATCCAATGCTTCCCGTACCATTTTTTCTGCCTCTGTGGGCTGCTCGTCATGGGTCATGACGGCGATGTTATTGAGGGCGAACACGAGCAGCGTGGGGTCTTCTTCGGCTCGTGCAAGACGCTCCACGCGGCGGCAGTAGCCAAGCGCCTCATCGTCGCGGTGCATTTTTAAAGCAGCCGCGGCCATGATGTGCAGCGCGGCAGCCACTTGCGCCGAATCGCCGTGCGCAGTGGCTTCCTCATAGGATTTTTGACCGTATTCAAATTCTTTATCGTGCAAACCCAGGTCGCCGTATTGCCGCGACATGTTGTTGCGCACCACGAGTGGAAAATGTGGCGGCAGTGCTACCCCCTCCATAGCCCGCAGGGCTTTTGAAAATGCCTCAATGGCCTGCCAGCGGTTGCCGAGAAAATCCCAGGCATTGCCCATGTTGTTGTAGATCGCCACCAACTCCTTTTTCATGCCCAGCCGTTCGCAAATAGGAATAGCTACCTGACAATCAGCAATGCAATCGCGGTAACGGCCCAGGTTGTTGTATGGTGCAGAGCGATTGATACGGCATTTGGCGATGCCGCGCTCGAATTTGACTTTTTCTGCCAATGCCAGCGCCTGGTCGAAGTACCGCAGGGCGGTGTCGGGCATTGACTGGGTGTAAAGTTTGCCAACTTCCATTAAAGCCCACACGCGGACCGTATCTGCCGGAGCGGTAGCAGCGAGGTTTAGAAGGCTGTCGCGTTTGGCAGTGTTTTGTGCAAGTAAATGCAGTGGCAGTAGCAGTAGCAGTAGCAGTTTTACCCGCCGTAGCTTTTTTACCTGCCGAAGCCTTAGCGAAGGCTGGAGCGAAGGAGGGGGCAGTAGCTGTTTCATAGGCAGAGTTTTGAATATCCAATGTCCGAGGGAATATCCAATGTCCAACAAGGAATGTCCAAATAAGCGCTGCGCTTGGGATTAGTTGCTTTCCAATGGCAAAAGGTCAATGTGAGTGGTCATGCCCAGCGTCTCCTTGGAAATTGGACATTCCTTGTTGGACATTGCCTGCCTGCCGGCAGGCAGGGATATTCCCACGGGTCAAATCTTTGCCCATTTTCCGTCATTTTCCTAGCATTTTTTTCAAAAAACAGCAAAATCCCCTTTTTCGGGGAGAAGAAAACCCTCGTTTCGGTGGATTGCCGGAGGGGGTGTGGGGTGGACACCTTTGCATCATCAAAAATGATAAAACATCCATCACTAAAATTTTCAAACACAATGAAACAGATCAAATTTTTCACCCTGAGCCTCCTCTTCTTTTTTGCCGCCAATGCAACAACATTCGCGCAAAGCAAGGTTGAAGCCGACATCCGCAAAGCCTACGCCGCGCTCGAAAACCGCGATTACAATGCTTTCGCAAGTTTATGTGCTGACGACTTCTCCGAGTTGGGTCTTGCTCCTATGCCTGTTAAAGGCGTTAGGAACGCCATTGAGCAATACAAAGCGTTTCTCAATGCTTTCCCGGATTTGAAATTTAATATTGGAAAGATCGCTCCTGCGGGCAACAATCGCTATTACCTGGATGTAACCTTGACCGGCACCAACACCGCTCCTTTCATGGGCTTGCCCGCTACAGGAAAATCTATCCTTGTACATGACATGGACATCGTGGAACTCAACGCCGCCGGAAAGTGCATTTCGCACTGGAGCGCCAACCCCAACGGAGCACTTTACCAAATTGGCTATGGCTCGCTCGCCAACCCAAGCACTGCAGCGGTAATGGAAATTTACGGCAAATTCGGCCAAGGTGATGTGCCGGGTATTCTTGCAATCAGTACTGACGACGTGATGTTCGATATTCAGGATCGTATGTTCGACTCCAAGGCCCGTCAGTTCAAAGGAAAAGCTGAAGTGGGTAAGTTTTTTCAGGAGTTGAACAGTAAGTTTCAATACACCAAGTTCCAACCAATGCGCTTCGTATCCGACGGCGATGATGTATTCGTTCTCATTGATGTTGAATACAAACTTGCTTCAACGGGGAAAATGTACGCTTCCACCTACACGCATCATTTCAAAGTCATGAACGGCAAGATCTCCTACTTCCGTGGCTTGGATGATTTTCAAATGAGCAAATAGCAAATTAGGACGGGTGAGCAGCCGCCGGGCTGGGTGCAAACCGCTCGGCGGTAATCTCTTGACAATTTTAAGTATGAAAAACCGACCCTCGTCCTCCATCTGCTTTTTCGCTTCGATAGCGGTCTTCCTGTTTTTGGCAAATTGCTTCAAAGGCAAACGATTTCTATAAATGTACCTCGGAACGCTGTTCCGGGATAGACACCACAACATCATGCAAGGTAATGGAGACATGCGTGTAGATACAAACCTTGGCCAATTCTTCAATTTGTGGCACAATTGGAAAATAGACCAACCTTATGCCAATACATAAATTTGTTTTTTCGAAATAAATTTGACTTTGTTCAATAATTTTGTATTTAAATTGGATGTATATTTTATCATCATTCAAGACGTCCAACTATAAGAAGACATCGTGACTTTTCGCTTCACGGCGGAAGCTACACACCAGGGTGATTTCATGGGGATTCCGCCTACTGCCAAGCGGGTCAAATTTTCGGGCATTGTGATCCACCGGGTAGAGAACGGTCGCTTTGCCGAAAGTTGGAACGAGATTGACTTGCTTGGCATCCGGCAGCAATTGACGAGTCAATAAGTGATCACATAATTATACCAGCCAAAGGCGCCAGCGTAAAGCGTAAAAACTGCACTTTTCGGTGGCGTTTTCGCTGGATTTTGCTAGCTGCAGGGAGATTCTTGCGGAAATACTCGATTTATCGCCCTTTCGAACCGATGATTTGAGTACGTCACGCATTATGCTGGCGTGTTCGCCAGCCAGTCGAAGGTCATCTACCCAAACCATAACCTCGGAGTTGTGCTTATGTGAAAGTTTATCCAGATTGTAACTACCGATGGCAGAAATATGGCCATCTATCACCATGGCCTTGGTATGGAACATCTTGACTCCCCGATATTCCCATATTTCTATCCCCATTCGCAATGCTCTGGCGCGACGGTTTCGGTACACTGCTTGTGCCAGCGGCAAGTCGTTTGAATAGCTTGAATTGGTAAGCAGGCGAATCTTCACCCCCCTTTCAATGCTTTTTTTAAAGGCTCGCCGCCAGCGAAAGGTGGGGATGAAGTACGGATTTTCAATATCAATAGTGCTTTTTGCCATTGAGACCATGGCAATCAATTCAGTGGTGGCCTGATGGTCTTTTCGTGCGCGCCAACGTCGGCCTTTTCGCCTTTGATAAAAGGTATAATTATCGTGTATGAAATGAATCGGTTGGGAAGTCTTATTATACCCGGCATTCCAGTCCTTATGACTGACAGGCGCGAGATTCAGCCTTTTTTGTACAATGCCGGGCGCCTTCTCAAGTGCAAGCTGCCAGCACTTCCGCTGTACATTGGTTAAAGCAGCGTATTTGCGACCACTAAGCTTTGGATTGTTCCAAAGCTCTTCGAAGTGTCGTCGTGCATGTTGCGCTGTGCTGTCGGAAACGACATACACCTCGCGGTCCAAAAAATTGCTTACAGAATCAAGCAGATAATATCGCTCTGCAAGGTTGCGCCCCCCGACAATCAGCATTTTGCCATCGGTAATGAGCATTTTGCCGTGCATCCGGTCAACGATGGTTCGAAATTTCAAAAAATTCATGATATTAAACACTTTCGTGCTTACACCATGTTCCTCCAAATAGCTAAACAGGCAGTCGGGCAGGTGATTGTCAAAATCATCTATCAACAACTTGACGGAGACTCCACGTTCTGCGGCTTTGATCAGCATTTGCAGGGTGGCAAGGCCAATTGCGTCGTTTTTAAGGGCATACGTAGAGATCAGGACTTCTTTGCGCGCCTGGTGGATGAGGTCCAAACGACATTGCAGGGCTTCACGTTCCTTACTTAAAATTCGGTAAATATTGGATTCCTGAGCGGGGAGGACAGAACCGGAAAGGCAAAGTAAAAATGCAACAAAAAGGGTGAATGAGCGCATGTAGATTGGGTTGAACGGGAGAGGCCGTCTCAATAGTAGTATAAACCGCAAAATTTAAAACAGGAAAATTTAAAACCGCAAAACCAATCGAGGATATAACGTTTAAAATCAACTATTTAGATCCAATCGCCCATCTTGATTTTAAATTTTGCGGTTTTCCGGTTTTAAATTTTGCGGTTTAAACTACCATTGAAATAGCAACTTCGACACCAATCCTTATTTCCTTGGTAGCCACCAGCCCAACCAAACTCCCAGAAGTCCCCATTGAACAACTGCATCAATAAGGTGCTCCAATGAGTTTGTTTCAAACCAAATGCTGTTGAGGTAAGGAATGGTAAGATATGCAATGATGCCTACGCCTATCGAAGATTGCAGGGCTGTCATCATGTTGAGATTAGGGATTTTCATGAGTAGCCAAATCAACAAAAAGGCAGCCAGTAAGTTAATGGAAAAACCACGAAACATGTTCATTCCCATATCCATGTCCATGGATTTGTGGTAATTTATGCTGGCCCATGGCTTGCCTACGCGGGCCATCATCTCGGCTTCTGCCTGCTCCTGACTGGTGCCAGGTGCTGGATAGGGAAGGTGATAAACGCCGTCTTCTGTAAGGTTTTGCGACAGGACTTCCAGTATTTTATCTTGGTTTGGCGTGTAGCCATACGTCGATTTGTGGATTGGAATGGCAGCCCAGGAGAGAAATTGCCAAATGAAAAGGATCAATCCGCCGACAAAAATTGCGATAAGTTGTTTTTTCATGTCATAATTATTTTGATGTGAAGAATGATGCAAAAGTAAAAAATTCAACTTCAAAACAAAAAGTTTAATAAAAATTGTAAATAAATTTTCGTTGCATCTTTGCGCACTTTGCCGTACATTCGTATATCATTTAACCACGCAAAGCCCCATGAAAACACGCTATGTCCTTCCAAACGAATCCACAACTCGAACTCGCTTTCGATTATGTGCGCAACACGCACAAAAACATTTTCCTGACAGGAAAAGCAGGCACCGGAAAAACCACCTTTCTGCACCAGATTAAGCAAGAAACGCCCAAACGAATGGTCGTCGTAGCGCCCACGGGCGTGGCTGCCATCAATGCGGGCGGCATGACCATTCACTCCTTTTTTCAATTGCCTTTTGGGCCTTTTTTGCCGGGCAGTGCGCCAGACCCGACTCGCCAACGGCGGTTTTCAGGCGAAAAAATACGCTTGATTCAGAGCCTTGACCTGCTCGTGATTGACGAAATCAGCATGGTGCGTGCAGATGTGCTCGATGCCATTGATGATGTGCTGCGCCGTTACCGCGACCGCTATAAACCTTTCGGAGGGCTGCAATTGCTGATGATTGGCGACCTCCACCAGTTGCCGCCCATCGTTAAGGATGAAGAATGGTATCTGCTGCGCGAGCATTATCAGACGATGTACTTCTTTGGCAGTCAGGCACTTGGAAAAACGGAACCTGTTTCCATTGAATTGAAACATATCTATCGGCAGTCAGACACCACGTTCATTGACCTGCTAAACAAGGTGCGCAACAATCTTATGGACGAATCCGTGCTGGCTTTGCTCAACAGCCGTTTTGTCGCCAATTTTAAACCCACAGAGGAAGAACCGTATATCACCCTGACCGCCCACAACGCCTCGGCGCAAGAAATCAACAGCGAAAAATTAGCCGCCATTGCAGAGCCGCTGCAAAGCTTCAAGGCAAGTATTGAGGGCGATTTCCCGGCCTTCGCCTACCCTGCCGACGAGGTTTTTGAGTGCAAAAAAGACGCACAAGTGATGTTTGTCAAAAATGATATGAACCGTGAAAAACGCTTCTACAATGGCAAAATTGGCAAAATAACGGGCTTTAGAAAAGACACCATCTACGTTCGCTGTCCCGGTGAAAAAGAAGACATTGAGGTACAAGCCGTCGAGTGGACCAACGTGAAATATACCCTGAATGAACAAACCAAAGAGGTAGGAGAGCAATTGCTCGGCAGTTTTACCCAATACCCGCTCAAATTGGCTTGGGCCATTACCATCCATAAAAGTCAGGGCCTCACTTTTGAACGCGCGATCATTGACGCTCAGGCGGCCTTCGCTCATGGGCAGGTGTATGTGGCGCTGAGCCGTTGTAAAAGTTTTGAAGGCATTGTGTTGCGTTCCAAAATCGTCCCATCGAGTGTCAAGACCGATTCTGTGGTGAAAAACTACTCCGAGGAAGCCGATAAAAACGCTCCCGACGAAGCCCACCTAAGTCGCTCCAAAGCCGACTATCAGCAGTCGCTTGTGCAGGAATTGTTCGATTTCAGCCGCCTGCGGCGACAATTTACGCAGATGAACCGCTTGTTTCTGGAACACGAAAAGACGCTGCATCCAGAGGCCGGACAACAAATAATAGCCTTAGAAGCCCAAGCCCTCGAACAGGTTATCGGGATAGCGGAGCGATTCAAGCCCCAAATCTGGCAGTATTTCAACGAATCCACTTTGCCCGAAAACAACGAGGAACTCCAGGCACGCCTCAAAAAAGCGGGGACCTATTTTGAAGAGAAACTGGGCAAAACGCTGTTGCCCGCCACCCAAAGTATTCAGGTTTTGACCGACAATAAATCTGTGCGAAAAGCGGCGCTGGAGACTTTGGAAACGCTTCAGAAAGAAATTTTTATCAAAAACGCATGTTTCGCAAACGTCAAAAATGGCTTTTCAGCCACCCGTTACCTCCGAGCCAAGGCAGATGCCGAACTAGACTTCCGTGCAGCAAAAAACACCGTTATGCCTCCCGAGCGAAGCGGCATACCTTTAAATACACCACATCCGGCATTGTTCGCGTTGTTGAAAAATTGGAGAGCAGGAGTAGCAGAGATTAACGGACTGGAACTTTATGAAGTGTTGCCCACACGTTCCTTGCTCGAAATCGTTCAGTTCCTGCCCCAGAACCTGCCTGCTTTGAAAAAAATCAAAGGGATTGGCGATGTCAAGATCAAGCAGTTTGGAGATGAGTTGATTGCTATCATCCAGAACTACTGTACCGAAAACAAAATTGAAGTAGATCAACTTCCAGAGATAACAGTAGAAAAACAGGCCAAAACCGATACTAAGTTACAGAGCTTTGAGATGTTCAAAGCAGGCAAAACGATTGACGAAATTGCACAAGCGCGGGGCTTTGTGCGCACCACGATAGAAGGCCATTTGGCAACTTTCGTTGCCTTGGGAGAACTTGATATTTTCAGTCTTATGAGCCGGGAAACGGTAGAAGAGATCGAACAGTTTTTTCGAGCACACAACACCCAGGCGAGCGGCGAAGCGAAGGCGCATTTCGAGGAGAAATACTCTTACAGTGAGATAAAAATGGTGTTGCAGTATATGAACTCAGTGGAGCGGGGTTAAATGAAACACATAGGCACAATAGGACACATAGTTTTGAAAATCAGGACTATGTGTTCTATTGTGCCTATGTGTTTCATTTAATTTAATTTGTTGCGTCAGGCTTCATCAGCCAGCACCAGCGAACAAAATCGTTTGATCTGTTCGGCATCGCCCAATACCACAATCTGCATATCGGGCTGGAGCACCGTTTCTGGTGGAGGGTTGAGTTGATAATGTCCGTCGGGGTATCGCAGTCCCATAATGGGCACATGTGTAGCCGCCTGCATACGGCTTTGGGCAATGGAACATCCCCGAAATTTGTCTTTTAGGCGAGCTACTGCTATTTCCTCAAAGACCACATTATTTGTCCCCACATTGGAAATCAAGTTGAAGAATGCAACCAGGTCTGGTTTTTTCACCAAAGTGGCCATGTAATAACCGCCAATTTGCTCGGGCATCACCACATGGTTGGCGCCTGCCCGACGGAGTTTTAATTCATCGGAAGCGTTGTTGAGCCGACTGATGATTTTGAGTCCAGGATTGATTTGCCGGGCAGACAACACGACAAATAAATTGTTGGCATCCGAAGGCAGAGTCACTACCAAAGAAGTAGCCCGCTCAATACCAGCCTCGTGCAAGACTTCATCCAGGGTGGCGTCGCCTCTTAGGAACAAATAATCTGTTTCGCTTTTCAGCTGCTCTGTCTTTTCAGAATCAATTTCAATGACCAAAAAAGGCAAATTTTGTTTCGCCAGTTCCTTACATACTTCTCCGGCATGGCGACCAAAGCCACAGACAATGGTGTGCTGCTGCAATTTGTTGATTCGCTGCATCATTTTTAAGTCCGAAAAAAAAGCGTGAATTTCAGGGTCTGCGAATATACTGGTGACCGTAGAAATGGCGTAGGCAAAGAAGCCTATGTTGAAAATAATGAGAAAGGAGGTGAAAAAGCGTCCGGCATGGCTCAAAGGAATAACCTCTCCAAAACCTACGGTGGAAAGCGTTACCAAACTCATATAGTAGGCGTCGAACCAAGGTGTGTGTTCTATAATCCGATAGCCCAAAGTTCCTATCAATACTGCAATTACCAGCAGCATCAGTGCAAATCGTAGTCGTCGAATAGCGCTGAGGAAATGCTCCAACCGGCTTTTCTTCGTGAAAAGTATCTCCTTTGCCCGAGAGAGATGCAGCAGATGGAGTATGTAATTCATTATAAGCGTTTACCTTGTTAGCACTATGTAATCCTTCAACAAAGTTTTCAAAAACTCCACGCGGTTGAAGGGCCTTTGCTCCACCCCTATCAACGGCATAAGCCTCGTCACCAGGTCTTCCAGCAGTTCTTCGTGGGCCTGGTTCGGATAAGTACCAAGTCGGGTCAGAGCGGTTTTGACAAAAATCATGTCGCGCTCGCTTAAGTTGCGAACCTGCGGGTACACGGGCTGATAGTTCTGCAACGAGGAGATGCTAAGGATATCAGCGAGGCGGAAGGAGTGGTAAGTACTTTGGAGTTTGATAATGGTGGTATTGGCGGCCATGTCGCCGAGTCGTTGGGCTTTAGCGGTGGTCTGTATCAGTAAGCCCCCGACGATGCCGAGGCAGAAAATGGAGTCTACCAATTGCAGCAATGCGCGCAAGGTCACGTCGCTCCATTCCGGATCCTTGCCGTCAAGTCGGACGACTTTGATCCCAAGCCCCATTTTCCCAGGGCTTTGCCCGCGTCTCAGGATTTCAAAAAGGATGTGGTAAAGAAAGTAGATCAAAAAAAGCATGATGCCAAAAAACACGCCCCACCAATTGCCTACCTCCCCAAAAATGACCATCATCAGAATAATCAAAATATAATACCCGACCACAACGATGCCTGTATCCAGCATCCAGGCCAATGCCCGCTCACGCAGCCCAGCGAGTTCGTACTCGATGGTGACATTTTGGGTGGTTCGGATCTCGATGGTTTTGTTCATTTCTTGGTGATTGGTTTAATGGTGATTGGTTTAATTGTGATTGGTGATTTGTATATTGGTGATTTGTAAATTGGTGATTGCAATGAAATCAACCGTAGTTTTCCAGTCACCAATCACTAGTCCACCAATCACCAATAAACCAATTACCCGGAGACCGCATATTCCCTCAACGCCTCATTCAAAGAAACCTTTTTGTCCGTGCTTTCCTGGCGTTGGCCGATGATGAGGGCACAAGCTACTTGGTATTCACCTGCCGGGTATTTTCGGGTGTAGGTACCTGGTATGACTACCGAGCGCGGCGGAACTTTGCCTTTGTATATGATTGGTTCTGAACCAGTAACGTCAATAATATGGGTGCTTTGAGTAAGCACTACGTTGGCTCCCAACACGGCCTCTCTCCCAACGTGTACACCTTCTACTACAATACAACGTGAGCCGATAAAACACTCGTCTTCAATGATGGTTGGCGTGGCTTGTGGTGGCTCTAATACGCCGCCAATGCCCACGCCCCCTGCGAGGTGTACGTTGCGGCCAATCTGTGCGCAAGAACCGACCGTGGCCCAGGTGTCCACCATGGTGCCGGCACCCACCCAGGCCCCGATATTGACATAAGAAGGCATCAGGATTGCACCTTTTTCAATGAACGAACCGTACCGCGCTATGGCCTGCGGCACTACCCGTACCCCTTTTGCTGCATAGCCAGACTTGAGCGGGATTTTGTCGTAATATTCAAATGGCCCAACCTCAATGGTCTGCATTTCCTGAATGGGAAAGTAAAGCGAAATGGCTTTTTTGACCCATTCGCGGGTGATCCAGGCGCCCTCACCATTTCCTCCTTCGCTTCCAGCTTCGGCGGGTAAATGCTCTGCTACGCGGAGTTCGCCTCTGTCCAGCAATTCTATGACTTCGCGAATGGCTTTTTTCGTCTCCCAACCTTGCAGGAGCGAGCGGTCCAGCCAAGCGGCTTCGATGATTTCTTTCAGGTCTGCCATTCTTTGTTTTTCAGTTTGTATTTGAATGTAATTTTCCAAATTGGATTGGGCTGCTAATGCCCCCCTCCTTCGTCCCGAGCACTCGGGACTACGGCGGGTAAAAATGACTTAATGACCAATGACGACACCCTCATCCCGTCAACAATACAGCGATCAAATAATCCGCTAGCAAAATCAAAATACTGCTGTAAACCACAGCGCGCGTACTGGCCTGGCCGAGTTCGATGCTGCCTCCCTGAACAAAATAGCCCTGATAGCAGGAAACGGTCGTAAGAAGATATGCAAAAACAACCGCTTTTACATACATCATGAACACATTATACGGTACAAAAAAGGAGCGCAGCCCTTGGGTATACTCGTCGCTGGTGATAATTCCAGTAGGGACAGTGGCTAAAAAACCACCTATATTAGCAACAAAGGCCGAAAAGGTCACCAGCATAGGGATGACCACCAATGCAGCAATCAGTTTGGTGCTAATGAGGTAGGCCGCCGTGTTTACGCCCATTACCTCCATCGCGTCAATGTGTTCTTTTTGGCGCATCCCTCCGATTTCAGCTGCCATATTGGAGCCTACTTTACCAGCCAATACAAGACAGCTAATGGTGGGAGAAAGTTCAATCAGCGCCAAATCGCGGACGATATAACCTATATAATAACGCGGGACCAGCTGACCATCCAACTGATACGCAAACTGAATGGCAGCCACCGCCCCGATAAAAATCGAGATAAGGCACACAATGATAAGCGAGCCAACGCCAATATCATTCATCTGGCGCATGGTCTCTTTCCAATACATCGAAAACTTCTCAGGCCGCCCAAATGCATGTTTCATCATGATCAGGTAGCGGCCAAAGTCGAAGAGGAAATTGTATTTTGAAAGTAATGCTTGCATTTTTCGATTGGTTCGATTTTTCGATTGAATTCGATTGGTTGGATTGGGCAAATGTAGCGTTAAGTCGGCAGTCAAAAGTTGAATTTCACAAATCACAAAACCTCCCCTACTACGAAGATACTTCCGATTACAAGAATCATATCATTTGGTTTAGCGGCACGTTTGGCTGCTCTAAGCGCGTTGCGCACCGAACTGTATGCCCTGCCCTGTAGCCCAAACCCGGCGGCTTTTTCTTGCAACACCTGTGCTTCTAATCCTCTGGGAATGTTTGCTTTAGCAAAATAATACCGTGCTTCCTGCGGGAAAAATCCGAGCGCCTTGTCTACGTCTTTGTCATTGACAAAACCTGTGACGATGTGGAGTTGCTTGAAACCTATAAGGTTTTTAGAAACCTTATAGGTTTTTAGAATATCTTCAAACGCCAGTCGAAGCCCTGCCTCGTTGTGCGCGCTATCACAAAGTATCATGGGGTTTTCGCCAATTATTTGCCAGCGACCCATGAATCGGGTGAGCAAGCGGAGGTTTTTTAAGCCTGAGCGGATAAGGGTTGTGTATTCGGGTTGGGAGACCTCGGAGGTCTTCGAAGACCTCCGAGGTCTCCCAACCCGAATACACAACCGTTTGCCAAAGACTTCCAAAGCCTGTAGCACCGTCGCCACATTCTTCGCCTGAAATGGCCCGGAAGCATCTACTTCAAGGTTTTCGAGGAACAAATGTCCGTCCTTGAAAACGTTATGTATACCAGAACGCTGTGCCGGGTTACATTCCTCCACCCGAAAATGCTGATCGGCAAAAACAATCGGGGCAGCAACTTCGGCTGCTTTTTTCAAGAAAACTGGCGCGGATTCAGGATGCGTTTCACCAATGACGACCGGGATGCCAGGCTTGATGATGCCCGCTTTTTCGGCTGCAATGAGGGGCAGCGTATCGCCCAACAAATTTTGGTGGTCATAACTGATGTTCGTGATAACACTCAATAAAGGGGTGATCACGTTGGTGCTGTCGAGCCTGCCACCCAATCCGACTTCAATAATGGCAATGTCTACTTTTTGACGTGCAAACCAATCAAATGCCATGGCAACGCAAAGTTCAAAAAAAGAGGGCTGGATTCGCTCAATGGCTTCGCGGTGAAGTCCCACAAAATCAACGACTTGTCTGCGCGGAATGTATTGTCCATCTATTTTTATGCGCTCCCGAAAATCCTTGTAATGCGGGCTGACGTAAAGCCCCGTTTTCATACCGGAAGCCTGGCAAACCGCAGCCAGCATGTGGCTCACCGAGCCTTTCCCATTGGTGCCCCCGACGTGGATGGACTGAAATTTTTGGTGCGGATTGCCCAAATGCTCGCAAAGTGCGATGGTATTCGTCAGGTCATTTTTATAGGCTGCTGCACCGATTCGATGGAACATCGGCAATTGAGCATACAGAAAATCGAGCGTTTGTTTGTAATCCATGGGCGAACCAATTGGGCCGCAAAGTTGGATAAAACTTTTGCGATGGCGTCTCGAAAGGAAGCCGCATTTTTGCCCTTGTTCGGCTTTACTTGTCAGACGACTTTTCCCAGGCTTATATTTGTCCAAAGTCCAACAATCCAACGTCCAACATCCATCATGCACCCTGTTGACCCCCTGCACCTGCACTTCAACCCCAATCAAATGATTGTGCTGAACATGGCGATGGCATTTCTCATGTTCAGTGTAGCCTTGGATGTCAAGTTCTCCGATTTTCGGAAAGTGGTAGATTTTCCGCAATCGGTTGGGGTGGGTTTGCTGGCACAATATCTGGTATTTCCGCTCTTAACCCTGGGCATCATCGCCGTGTTTCAGCCGCCTGTTAGTGTGGCCATGGGCATGGTGTTGGTGAGCATGTGTCCTTCGGGCAACATGACGAATTTTTTGGTCCATTTTGCCAAAGCCAATGTGCCGCTCTCCGTCACGCTCAATGCCATTATCATCCTTACTGCCACCTTTATCACGCCAGCGGGTTTTTTGTTTTGGTCCAAATTCATTCCGGACTCTGAGGCTTTGCGCCAATCATTTGAGATCAAATTTTTGGATATGGCTTTGATCATCATTGAGTTGATCGTAGTGCCTTTACTTCTGGGGATTTGGTTGCACGAACGAAAACCTGAGTTTGTGGCGGGTATCCGGGTTTGGGTGCAACGTATTTCGCTGCTGATTTTTTTTTCCATACTCGTGTTGGCCTTATTGGGCAACAGCGATAATCTGGTGCAATACCTGGGCTTTATTTTCTTGATAGTGGCCGTCCACAATGCTGTCGCGCTATCCAACGGTTACCTGCTTGGCAAGCTTTTTCGTTTGCCCAAATTAGACCGTCGTACCCTGGCTTTTGAAGGCGGAGTACACAACACCGCACTCGGTCTGCTGCTCATTTTCAAGTTCTTTGGAGGATTGGGCGGTATGGCGCTCATCGCTGCATGGTGGGGAATTTGGGATCTGGTGACGGGCATGGGGTTGGCGTGGTGGTGGCGGAGAAATTGATAGGAATTGGTGCGATTGAACCGATTGGAGCGATTGATTCGATTGGGCATTGGTACGATTGAGCCGATTGATTAGGAGGCTCTACAAGTGGTTCATTTTATGGAAAGACAATCGAATCAATCTCTCCAATCGTCCCAATCGAATCAATCCTCTTATCTTCGCCCCCATGCTCCTCACCCTCCTGCACAAAGAGTTTTTACTTGAATTTCGTCAGCGCTATGCCCTAAGTGGCATCGTGTTGTATGTGTTCAGCATGGTGTTCGTGGTATATGTCGCGAGTGTCAAAGTGAATGCACAAGTTTGGAACATACTCTTCTGGCTCATTGTGCTGTTTGCCAGTATCAATGCTGTGGTGAAAAGTTTTGTGCAGGAAAGCGGGTCGAGGCAATTGTATTACTACCAGCTTGCCGATCCTTCAATGCTGTTGCTGGCAAAAATTATTTACAACACCCTGTTACTGTTGACGTTAAGTGGACTTTCGTTTGGCGCGTACAGCCTCGTGGCTGGCAATCCTGTGAAAGACATGCCGCTTTTTTGCCTCACAGTGGCCTTGGGAAGTGTTGGTTTCAGCATTGCTTTCACCTTCATTGCCAGCATAGCGGCCAAGGCCAATAACTCGGCCACGCTGATGGCGATTTTGAGTTTCCCGGTGATATTGCCCATTTTACTTACCCTAATCCGGCTTTCGCAAATTGCCCTCAGACTCATACAAGACACCTCCTACAAACGCGACATTGTCAACCTGCTGGCGATTGATGCGATATTGTTGACACTGACTTTTGTGCTGTTCCCGTTCATTTGGAAAGACTAAGTTGAGATATTAGGATATTGAGATATTATTCACCAGTGCACAATTCCATCAATATCCCAATTTCCAAATATTAAATTTCAAATTATGTGGTGGAAAACCCTCTCCGTTCTGCTCGTCCTTTATTCCCTTGCTGTGGGAATGTTCGTGCCACTCAAGCCTGGCATTGCCTATGTCAGTCCTGAAACTGCCAAATCCGGCGACACGATGCGCCTGACTATTCACGGCTACAACACCTTTTATACCCGAAGCCGAACCGAGGACATTCGCGTGTGGCTACAGTATGATTCTGCCAATGCAGTGCTGGGACAGAATCTCAGCGTGCTGAATGACACCACTGCAGAAGCCAGCTTCTACTTTCCGTCGGATTTGCCGCGCCCCAGTCCATCGGTTATGCTCAATGCCATTCTGGATCATCCCTCTGATGGTGTTTCGCTTTTGCCGTCTGCGGTGGAGCTTGTGCGGGATACTGCCCCCTCCTTCGCTTTGGCTATGGCGGGTAAACCTGCTTCTTGGACTGAAAACCCTGTCACGCAACTCCACATTATAAAAGACTTCAGTTTCCCGTATCGAAACGTCATTTACGAAAGCATCCGCAACACGTTCTACCATGTACCCATGTGGTTTGCGCTGATGTTCCTGTTTGCGGCCTCAGTTGTGTATAGCGTGATGTTTTTATTGAATAAAAAACTGGATTATGACCGCAGAGCCTCATCGCTTGCGGAGGCAGGGTTACTTTTTGGCATCATGGGTTTGGTAACCGGGATGTTGTGGGCCAATTACACATGGGGCGCTCCCTGGAGCAATGATATCAAGCAATTGATGACTGCGGTGTTGTTGTTGATTTATCTGGCGTATTTCATTCTGCGCCGCTCCTTCGATGAACCGGAAAAAGGCGCGCGCCTTTCGGCGGTGTACAACATTTTTGCATTCGCGTCGCTCATTCCATTGCTTTACATCGTACCACGGATGTTTGCCAGCCTGCACCCAGGTTCGACGGGTAGCCCTGCTTTTGGCAGTGAGGATTTAGACAATACGATGCGTTTGGTTTTTTACCCGGCTATTCTGGGTTTTACGGGAATCGGGTTTTGGCTGGCGCAACTGCGGACACGGTTAAAGCGAGTAGAGGACAGGATGATTGGATTGGATTGACAGAAATCCAGACTTAACTTTGCAACCAATTTACTACCGATATGGAAGAATTAGTTATCAAAATCAAAGACGCTCGTCAGCGTAATTTTCTGCTTGAAATCTTGGGCAGCCTTGATTTTATAGAAATCGTCCCGCAGAACAGGCTCCCAAAAGCCAAAAGCAAAAGTGTACTGACGCCCGAACAGCAGTTATTTGTAGATGACTTAAAAGAGGCCATAAAAGATGTAGATCTACATTTGAGCGGAAAAAAAATCCTACCTAATGCACGGCAGGCTCTCCAAAACCTATGATTTCTGTTGTTGCAACTCCTGCATTTTTGCGTAATGTGAAACGCCTAAGAAAAAAATACCCCTCCCTTATATCCGACTTGGAAAAACTGATCGGAGTTTTGGAAAATGATCCTACAATTGGTGTCCAAATAGGCAAAAATTGCTACAAAATTAGATTAGCCATCAGTTCTAAAAGTCGTGGCAAGAGCGGTGGAGGGCGTGTTATTACTTGTGTCAAGATTGAGTATGAAAGTGTCTTTTTACTTGCGCTCTACGAAAAGTCGGAAAAAGAAACAATTGCGGATGCAGACTTGGATGAATTGCTGGATATAGCTGGGCTGAACAATTGAAAAATTAGATTGAATCATAAAAAAGCCGCAACCCGAACCGGGCTGCGGCTTTTTTTATTCAATTTCAACTTCAATTACCAAAATTCAGGTGCTTGATTGAGTAGTAGCATATCGTGCCAAAGCCAAATGCCAACATGGAGTGGAAAAGCACAAAAGCAGTATTGCCTGTTGCCAAACCAACAATTGCCGAGGATAAAAAGACCAAAGACATTACACCTTCAGCAATCGTTACCCAGGAAATTTTGCGCGCCATGTAAGAGGCCTTTTGCAAGGAGCTTTTTTGCTGACCTCCATTTCCACCGTATTTCGGGGTCCGCACAAAGGCCGAAACCTTGCCACGCAACCCTTCCACTACTGCCACCGCATTGTAGAGCGATAGCCCCAGGGACATAGGCATAAAGGAAAGAAACAGGCCAAAAAAGCGCACTTTTTCCCAGAAAGTTGCAGGCACAGTCCGGTGGAGTGCAGCAGTGATGTTTGCTGTGTAGGAAATGGCCGCTACCGAAAACAAGCCCAACACCGAGAACGACAAGAAGTGTGTGGAGATACCCAACTCGCTAAAAGCGAATGCGAGCGGCACACTGCTCACCGCAGCGATGAACACCCACAAGAACACCCCGTATGCCGTCAACTGGCTGATTGCGTGCATCTTTTGGATGCCGGAGAGTTTGTCTGTGTTCCAAACCAACTTCATGAGCTTGCGCACGTTTTGCGCACCACCCTTGTTCCAGCGGAATTGCTGGCCTTTCAGCGCGTTCATGTCCACTGGCAATTCAGCAGGGCTGCCGAGTTTTTCCAAATATTGGATTTTGTAGCCGAGGATTTGAGCGCGGAAGCTCAGATCAAGGTCTTCGGTAAGCGTATCGCTAGCCCAACCACCCGCTTCATTGATAACATCTTTGCGCCACACGCCGGCAGTGCCGTTGAACTGGAGGAGCAGGTTGCCGTATGAACGGCCTGCCTGTTCTACCGTGAAGTGTACATTCAATTGAAGTGCCTGAAGTTTGGTCAACATACTGTAATCAGCGTTGATATGCTCCCAACGCGTTTGTACAATGGCGACCTTAGGGTCTTCAAAATATGCCATCGTGGTGCGCAGAAAATCGGGGCGAGGCGTGAAGTCAGCGTCAAAAATGGCGATGAACTCACCCCGTACCAAAGGCATTGCCTCTTGGAGCGCTCCGGCTTTGTAACCCTGACGGTTCACCCGGTGAACGTGTTGAATATCAAATCCTTGTGCTTTTAGTGCGGCTACTTTTGCGGCTACGATGCCTACAGTTTCGTCTGTCGAGTCGTCCAGGACTTGAATTTGGAAACGATCTTTCGGGTACTCCTGCGCAGCCACATAGTCCATGATGCGCTCCGCAACGTACATCTCGTTGTACATTGGAAGTTGTACCGTCACGAAAGGCGCATTTTGGTCGGTTGCACCGTATTGCTTGTATCGAATCTCCGGGTTCTCCTTGTGGTACTTTTTATAGAGGTACAACAAATGGAATTGCAGAAGCGCATACACCGTCACCCCGCTCATGGCGAGGAAATAGATAAGCAGCATCAGGTAGCCAAAATCAACAAAGGCTTGATACTGAAATGCTTCGAAAAGAGAATGAATACCGAACATATTTGAGTTGGTGAATTGTTTTTAATGGTTATTTGTTGAGTTGGTTATTTCTGGATTCGGCTCGAATAACCAAATCAACAAATCACCGAATCAACATTTTATCAATTTAACAGTCGAAATATCGTCGTTATGATTTTCCATCCTGCTAAAACCGTCCCGCGTACCGTTCCTGAAACCTTGCTGTGCCCCGCGGCTCTTTTTCGATAACGCACCGGCACTTCAGCGCAATCTAATTTCATTTTTGCTGCCCGAACCTGCATTTCCACTGTCCAGCCAAAGTTTTTGTCACGCATCCCCAAGGCTTTAAGTTTGTCCCAACGAATGGCCCGAAAAGGGCCTAGATCACTAAACCTGTATCCGAAGAACAAACGAATCATGGCAGGGGCCAACCAATTCCCGAATTGTTGTGGGAAAGTCATGGCACCTCGTTCCATTCCGCCAAGTCGCCGTGAGCCGATGACCATGTCTTTTCCGTCGTTCAAAATCGGAGCCACCACTTTTGGCAGTTCCTCCGGGAAGTCTGAATAATCGCCATCCAGAAAAACCACAATATCGGGCTGTTCGGACGGCGGCAGATTTTCCAGGTAACGCATCCCGGCAAGACAGGCATTCCCATAACCGCGTTCTGGTTGACTAACCACTACTGCTCCTGCTGCTGTTGCCACTGCTGCTGTCTGATCCGTCGAGCCGTTGTCGCAAACAATAACCTGTCGAACCCATGTTTTCGGGAGATTGTTCAAGACCAGCGGCAATGCTTTTTCTTCATTCCAGGCCGGAATCAGCACGTCAATCTTTGTTTTTAACTCCATTCTACGATGTGAGGCCTGGCTTACAAACTTTTGCCCTTCCTAAAGCGCAGCAAATGTAACAACGGCAGTTAAGAGAAAGTTAAAACGTCTTAACATTTTGAGGTTAAAGTTTTGCAAACGGGTGTATGGCTTTGTCATTGCACTTCAGGCATGGGTGATTTACCTAAGTTCACGATGTTCCAAATCTTGTTTTATGAATCCAAGGGAATCATGGCGGAGATTTTCGCATTCCTATTGATAAGCCTGTCCTTCAGAAGGATGTTTGGTTTTTCAATTTTGCATAATTCGGAGTCAATCTTTGGAAATGCCTTGGGCTAAAGGAATTTTTTGAAATAGAGCGGCCCATTTTAAATTGGATGCCAACCCGTGGGTGTTAAAAAATTAACACTCTGTAGCGGGTGCAAACGCATGCAATTTCCGTTAACTAAATTATAAGAATTTCTTTGTGATACAAATAGAGATATCCTCGTTTCAACATTAGTTCAACTAAAACAATGAACCTAACAAGTATGAAATTTCAATTTTTGATCAAGTCATTGCCTGCCACTCTTGTAGCACTTTTATTCGCTTTTACACTCAACGCACAAAAAGACCCTGCTTCTTCGAGAACAGCGAAACCTTTGAGTCAAGATGCAATCGAAGCCTCGGATGATGTAAAGGACTCAGAATATTCCAAGGATTTAAATTTGACGGCAGACCAAAAGGCAGCCTTCAAAAAGGCAAACCAGGAGTATAAAACCAAGGCAAAAGCGGCAAAAAATGCAAAAAAAGAGGAGATGCAGCGTTTGCGGGAAGAACGAATCCGTGCGCACAAAGCAACACTCTCGCCTGAACAACTAAAAAAATACGATGAGATGCTGGCTCAGAAAGAAGCGAAGCGCAAAGAGAAACAAGCGCAAAAACAGCAAAATAAAGCAGCAAAAAAGGCCGAAAAGAAAAGCAAGGGGCAATAATCTTTGCCGGATAAAAAGCAAAAGCGGCGATGAAATCTCATCGCCGCTTTCATTTTATGTTGGGTCACAAGGACTCGAACCCTGAATAACAGAACCAAAATCTGCTGTGTTACCATTACACCATGACCCAATGGTCGCTATTGATACCATCCTTTCAAAAAGCCTTCTCATGTTGAATGAACAGGCGCGGTTTCAAAAGCGGGTGCAAAGGTAGGCTTACTATTTTTCGTGTGCAAGGCAGCCCGAAAAAATTTTTCAGGTTTTTCCTTGTTCTCAAACTTAGTTATTCATCTCAACCAAAATCAACAATTAAAATGAGTGCTAGCCCCCCTCCCTTAAGGGGGAGGGGATGGGGGTGGGGTCACAATCTATACCAATATTGAGTACGGTAAAACGGCCCGATGAAGCCCCGCACAACGAGCGTGTTGGGATCGCCTTTTTTCAGCCACATCTTGCAGGTGTACCACTTTCCTTTTTCGGGGTCGAGGATACTGCCAGACTGCCAGAGGCCCTCTTTTTCTTTCATATCCACCAAAACGATCATGCCCAGGATGGGCTTGTTTTTGCGTTCGCCAGGGCATTTGTCACACAACCTGTCAGGAGAAGACTTGAGCAGTTTTGACACCTTCCCATACAATTTGCCGTCTCCGACAAAAAGTTCGAGGTGGCTTTTGGCTTCATTGGTTTCATCGTCAATGGTTTTCCATGTGCCCGTAATGGACTGGGAATGAATTGCGCCGAGCACTAAAAAGGGAAATAAGAGGGTTAGGATTTGTTTCATAGACGTTTGGTGTTTTGCCAGCTGGCTGGTATCCTTCGTGTAGTAGAAAAAAAGAAAAGCCTTGCTCGGCAAGGTTTGCTACGAGCAAGGCTTTGGGTGCATTAGGCCGTTGTCTTTTTTTGTGCAGCCCGCATTTTGCGCGGATTGGGGCGGCTTTTGCCATTGGTACCCCGGCGAATTTTGCCGCGCTTTGATTTGAAATCTCCTTTGCCCATGAGTGGTGATGCGTTGTTTTTGTAAAAATGAGGGGCAAATGTACACATTGAGCGGGATTTTCAAGCAGCTGTTCTTCCAAGGACGTTTTACCTTTGACCACTCACAAATTCAGATTCGCTCAATCTCACATGAAATCTATTCTACCCATTCTTTTACGCAGCCTCCTGGTCTTTGTTGTCGCCTGCGGAATTCAATATTTTATTCCCTGGTATATTCTTGCCGGAGCGGGAGCAATCGCAGGGATTTTTATGTTAAAGACCAGCGATGACCGTGCCTCCGCATTAGGTATGATTATCGGGAGTATTCTCTTTGGCATTTTCGCTTATACCATGGCGCAGATTTTTCCAGTGGCCGGATAGGGATTTGCTATTTTGGATGTACGATTTACGAATGGGGACTTGCTCTTGGCATTCTTCCAAGCCTATCGTCAAAATCGTAAATCCAAAATCGTAAATCGTAAATCTAAAATTCCTTTCAATGCTCCTTCAGGTCGAAAAAATCCACACATGCAGCGGCCACAATGCCGCACTCTACGCCCTCGCTCCGGGCCGAACGGATCGGCATTTTCTGTCTGCGGGCGGCGACGGCTGGGTAGTGGAATGGGATATGGATGACCCTGAAACAGGCAAACTTGTGGCATCTGTAGAGACGCAGTGCTTTGCCCTCTGCGCGCTCCCAGATCGCAACCGAATTGTAGCTGGCAACATGAACGGCGGCATACACTGGATTGACCGTCAATTGCCAGAACTCACCCGCAATGTTCAACATCATAAAAAGGGGATTTACGCCCTTGAATCCATTGGCGACTACCTTTTCAGCGCGGGCGGCGATGGTTTTCTGACGCGTTGGGACAGCGCTAACGCCCGTACCATTGAAAGTTTGCAACTTTCCCACCAGCCCCTTCGAGCTCTTGCTTATTCAGAAAAAAGAGGGGAAATCGCAATTGGGGCCAGTGATCAATCCATTTACTTCCTTGACACTGAAACACTTGCCCTCAAAAGGGTTTTGAAGCAGGCGCATACCAATTCCGTTTTTACACTTGCCTATTCGTCCGATGGGCAATATCTCTTGAGCGGTGGTCGAGATGCCATGCTGCGCGTTTGGGATTTGGAAAATGATTGCGCCCTGCGCTCCGAACAGCCCGCGCATTGGTACACGATCAACCACCTGGTCTTTTCTCCCGATGGTTTGCTTTTTGCCACAGCCAGCCGCGACCGCACCATTAAAATCTGGGATGCACAATCTTTTGAACTGCTGAAAGTGTTGGACACGTTGCGGTTCGGCGGCCACACACGTTCGGTGAACCGACTGCTTTGGCTGTCTGATTGCCTCGTCTCTTGCGGGGACGACAGGCTGGCAATGATCTGGAAAATTACTGCACAATGAAAAAACCGTCAGAGCCTTTTGGCTGGTAAAGCGGCATGAGAATCAATCCTTTTTCTGGCGAAAGCACTGGCCCGTGTACATCATCGGCGAGATGTTCGCCTTGCTGAATGGGCTGAAAATTGGAGTACCCGAGGCGCATTTTAAATTCATCGGATGCTTCAATATGGTGGGCATATCGAAAATGAACTACTGGCGGGACATATGTCAAAAAGGGCAGCGTAAGGTTCTCTGAAAATTCCGCTAAGTCATTGGAGGCAACACAATGCATTACCCGCAAACAACGCACCACAGCAATGACCGAACGGGAAACGGAGTGAGGCGATTCGTGTTGGCCAGCCTCAAAGGCGACGCAGAGGGGGATGGTGATTGGTGGATTAGTGATTGGTGGATTGGTGGATTGTTTACCCGCCATAGCTTTCCCGCCTGCCGAGCCTTGGCGGGCAGGAGCGAAGGCGGGGGAATTGGTAAAGCCGCCTTCTATTGCAAATCCCAGCAAGGTTCCTCTTATACTTGCTTGCAAGCCCACGATGGCAGGGGCGCCTAGGTGTTTGGCAAGCTGGAGGCTTTCTCCTTCATCAGTGGGGATGCTAAATACACCGCCTTCGGCAGAAGTGGTGTGCAAGTCAAGAAAGACGATTGATTCAGAGGTAGTGGACTGACACTCAGCCGAAATGCGCTCGAAAAGATGTTTGACTTCGCGATGCTCTGCGGTTAGATTTTCTTGTTCAGACGATTTAATGTCTTCCAACAATTCCGCATTCCACATCCGGTTGATGTCCTGCTCCATGTAACGTTGGCGCAAGAGGTAAGCCTGCGTATTACCAATTAAACCAATCAATTTTCCATGAAAATGAAAGTCAGGGTTGTCCCGGCGTTCATGCTCCAAGGCTTCAAAAACCATCTCCAAAGCCTGCACCCCTGCAGGCTCGTTGCCGTGTAAAGCCGCTATGACGATGATAAGCGGGCCGGGCAATTCGCCCTCGAATGTACCGACAACTCGTTCGGGATAATGCTGCAACATAAGTCCGCAAAAGTATGGATTTGATTTACGAATTTGGATTTACGATTTACGATTGTTGGAGCCAATCGTTGAAAGCCAAGGGTCGCCCCAAAAATCGTAAACCGTAAAATCGTAAACCGGGAATTCTGCGGGTTTACCCCTAAAAACCTGCCCGTAGAAAGCCTGATTTTAAGGTCTTGTTAGCATTTACACCCGGCTTCGCCTACCTGTTTTCTCTAATGGGTCGTTAACTTGGCCTTCACAATCATTCATCTTATCTCCTGTTTTTTTATGCATAATTTTAAATTCTTACTGCCTGTCGCTTTGTTAGCCCTTGTCTTAGTTGCCTGCAACAAAGACAGCTTTTTCTCCAGCAGTCCAACGGTCAATGCCTCTTTTGCGGGTCAGGTTATTGACGAAAATGGTCAAGCCATCAGCGGCGCACAAGTCCGAGTGGAAGGCGAACTCGCCACTACTGATGCAAACGGCATTTTCCGTCTCCGCTCCATGCGCGTCCCTTCTGACAACGCCAAATTGATGGTCACCAAAATCGGCTATTTCGAGTTCAGCCGCGCCTTTTATGTGGAAGACGATGCCTTGCAGGTCGTCACCATTCAATTGCTCCAAAAAGAACAAATCGGCACAGTAAGTGCCTCCTCTGGAGGTACGATACAATTGCCTGGCGGTGCAACGCTGGTGTTCCCGGCCGGTGCATTCGTGGATGAGCGCAGCAATTCGTACAACGGCATAGTCCGGGTTTTTGGTCGGCGACTTGACCCTGCTTCCCCTGATTTTGCGCTGAATATGCCCGGCGATTTACGGGGCATCAACCAAACAGGCGAACAGCAATTGCTCGGCAATTTCGGCATGATCGGCGTGGAACTTCAAAGTCAATCAGGTCAGGAATTGCGTATCCGCCAAGGCAATGAAGTTGAAATACGTTTGCCAATTGCCCCCTCCCAGTTCGCCTCTGCTCCTTCGGAAATCACGCTTTGGCATTACGATATTTTACAGGCTCGTTGGTTGGAGGAAGGCAAAGCACAACGTGTTGGCAATGAGTACGTTGGCCGAGTGAAACACTTTTCATTCTGGAGTTACAGCACCGCTTACAACGTGGTGCTATTGGACGGACAAGTATTTTTAGTGGACGATCAGCACACATTGAGAGGAGCCGTCATTCGCCTTACAATGACCTCTGATTCTTCCAAGGGTTACGCAAGTACCAATTCAAATGGGATATTCAAAGGGCCTGTCCCGATGGGCGAAACCTTTATCATGGAAATCCAGAACGAATGCGGCGAAGTTATTTTTACGCAAAATGTAGGCCCGTACAATGAAAATACTACGATGCCAGATGTGATCGTGCCGAACAATGGCACCCATACGGTAGATGTAACTGGTCGCTTGCTCGACTGCGCGGGTGCTCCTATTAAAAATGGTTACGCTCAGGTGTTTTTGGGCAATTCTAAATGGGTAGGATTTACGGGCACAGACGGAACCTTTACCATCAGCAAAATTCGCTGCGACACAAGCGTGGGAACCGGCACAATCATCGGTTTCGACCTGCAAAACCAAAAACAGAGTGCGCCTGATACCATCTCCGTACCACCCAATGCGGTGGCCATTGGTGATCTCAGCGTCTGCGATTCACTCAGCGAATACATCCTTTTCAGCCTTGATTACAACGATTATGTGATTGCGGTTCCCGTGGGTGGCGTCATTGACAGCCTGGGCATGCGCACATTCCTGAACGGTTACAGCAGTGCACAACAAGACGTGGGCATTTCCATGGAATTCCCTAACAACGGTCAGCCAGGCACGTTCATGCTTTCCAACCTTTATGTGAACACCTTGACCTGGAATTCAGGGACAAGCGGTGTAAACATTGAAGTAGTTGAACCCGGCTTTGCCGTAGGCGACCCGATCATCGGCACATTTGACGGAACGTTTATTGACCAATTTGGCATAACACACACGCTCAGTGGAAGTTATCAGGTAAGGCGGGATTATTGATACCATGATTCCTCTTGTGGAATGAATTAACATACCGTAGAAAACAATTCGGGTGCTTAGAATGCGGCACGGCATAATGCCGTGTCGCATTTTTTTCGCTAAACATGAGTCACCCTGAATTTTATATCATTAATGATCCGTTCCGTTGCAACATCAAACTTGACATAATTTGAACCACAAAAGGCACAAAAGAACACAAAAGTAGCACGATACGGTCTTTTGTGTCCTTTTGTGCCTTTTGTGGTTCAAATTACGCTACATGGGAAAAGTAGTGCTTTTTTGATGTTTTTACTTGTACGATTTTATATTGTTAAAAAGTTCGGGGTGACTCATGTTTTGGGCGAAGTGAAAAATTATCTCACTTGAGCCATCTACCTTCGCCTCTGACAAACATTTTCAGACATATGAAAAATCCTTTCCTGCTCCTCTTTCTCCTCGCACTAGGATGCACCCCCAAATCTATCCCTCCTGCGGACTTAAAGCCCATCATGCCAATAACGGCTCCCTTGAGCGGGAACGGTGCACTGCAAAATGGCCCCATGCTCGGCTATGTGGAAATGAAAGAAGCCCTGGTGTGGGTGCAAACCAAAACATTCGCCGGAGTGCAGGTGGAATATTGGGAGGCTGGCAAACCAGACCAAAAATGGCGCACGGATGTGGTGCAGACCTACAAAAACAGCGCGTTCACAGCCAAGTGCATTGCCGACCAACTGGAACCGGGCCGCAGTTATGAATATCGTGTGGAAATAAACGGCGATTCAGTACTGCTCGCCTACCCTACTACTTTCAAGACACAGCCGCTCTGGCAATGGCGGGTGGATCCTCCGGCATTCACACTTGCCACAGGCAGTTGCGCTTATATCAATGAGCCGGAATACGACCGCCCGGGAAAACCATACGGCTCTAATTATCAAACCTATACCCAGATAGCCAATCAGAAACCCGATCTCATGCTTTGGCTTGGCGACAATACCTATCTCCGCGAAGTGGACTGGTACACCCGATCCGGAATGCAACATCGTTATACGCACACACGAGCCACGCCCGAACTCCAACCCTTACTCGCATCTACCCCGCAATATGCTATCTGGGACGATCACGATTTTGGGCCAAATGATTCTGATGGTACCTGGGTGCACAAGGAAACCGCGTGGGAGGTGTTCCGGGATTTTTGGGGAAATCCAACATTCGGTGTGAGCGGGCAAAAGGGTTGCACAACACAATTTCAATTCGCCGATATGGATTTTTTCCTCTTGGACAACCGCTATTTTCGCACGCCCAATTACTGCAAAACTTGTCCTGAACGAAGTGCTTTAGGCAAGGAGCAGCTGCAATGGTTTTTAGCAGCGTTGTCGGCAAGTCGTGCGCCCTTTAAAATCGTTGCTGTAGGCGGGCAAGTGCTCACTACCAGCCTAAACGGGGAGACTTATTCGCGCTTGTATCCTGAAGAACGAGACAGCATTTTGAAATTTATTGAACGGGAAAATATCAAAGGCGTCATTTTCCTGACGGGCGACAAGCATTACACTGAGCTCAGCGCCCTTAAAAATGCTGCTGGCAACTGGGTATATGATCTCACAGCCTCGCCGCTGAGTTCCGGTGTGTTCACCGATGCGGCAACCAAAGAGGTAAATGATTTTAGGGTGCCTGGGACGGTAGTGACTGAGCACAATTTTGGCCTCTTGCGCTTCTCCGGGCCGCGCACCAAGCGGGAATTGGAGGTGAAAATTATCAACTCGGAAGGCAAGGAGATGTGGTCGAAGGTGTTGACGCAGGAGGGGGTGAAGTAAAGCCACGCTGTAATTTTGTACATTTGGTTATTTGCGGATTTGGTTATTCGAGCACCAAAGCTTGGCCGCCCAAATAACCAAATCCACAAATAACCAAATCCACAAACCAACAATATTCACCATGACATCCACCGTCACCTACCTGGGCGAACTCCGCACCGAAGCCACGCACCTTTTTTCAGGCACAAAAATCATCACCGACGCGCCGCTGGACAACCAAGGCAAAGCAGAGGCTTTTTCGCCCACCGACCTCTGCGCCACCTCCCTCGCCTCTTGTGCCCTCACCATCATGGGCATCAGCGCCAGAAACCATGCATTTGACATGAATGGCGCCTACGTCGAGGTCACTAAAATCATGGCCGCTGATCCGAGGCGTATTGCCAAAGTGGTACTCCGATTTGTAATGCCCCAAAATGATTACACCGACACACAGCAACAGATTTTGGAAAAAGCGGCGCGGACCTGCCCGGTGTCGTTTAGCCTTGCGGAAGGGGTGGAGCAGGTGATGGAGTTTGTGTGGTGATTGCGGTTTCTAAACCTCGTAGGGTTTTAGAAACCTACGAGGTTTACAAGCTTTCATACTTTTGGAGCGTTTTAAAACCAATTCATACATGAACGCTCTCCGCATTCTCAGTTTCTGCTTCGCGCTTTGCTACCTACTGCCAACCGCCAACTGCCAACTTAATTACGTTAACCCCTTCATCGGCACAGGCGGGCACGGGCACACCTACCCCGGCGCAACCGCCCCCTTTGGCATGGTGCAACTCAGTCCCGACACACGCATTTCGATGCTGGATTGGGACGGCTGTTCTGGCTACCATTATTCTGATTCGCTTATTTACGGCTTCTCACATACCCACCTCAGCGGCACGGGCGTTGCCGATTATTGCGATATTCTTTTCATGCCATTCCTGAATGGTGTCCGATTGGAGCCCTCGGAATACGCCTCTCCATTTCAGAAAAAAAAGGAAAAAGCCGAGGCGGGCTACTATTCCGTTTTCCTTGAACGTGACCGGATCAAGTGCGAACTAACGGCCACCGAGCGCGTGGGCGTACACCGCTATACTTATCCCGGAAATGCCGAAAAATGGGAGGTTTTGGTGGATTTACGCCACCGCGATGAGGTTTTAGACGCGCAATTGAGCGTTGTGAGCAGCAATGAGATCGCCGGCTACCGAATTTCAAAAGCATGGGCCAAGGAGCAGCATGTGTATTTCGTGGCGCGGTTTTCAAAGCCGTTTTTTTCCAATGTCCTGCTAGACATGCAAAAAACGCCCCGCGAGGCAAATCCTACAGTCAACAGCAAAGCCATCGTGGGCCTGCTCGATTTTTACAATGATGGCGAACCGCTGGTCATCACGGTCGGCATTTCTGGCACGAGCATCGAAGGCGCGCGAAAGAACCTGGAAGCTGAATGTCCCCACTATGATTTTGAAAAAGTCAAGGCCGAAACCCAAGCCAAGTGGACGAAACAACTCTCCAAAATAGAAGTCGAAGGGGGAAGCGCTGCGCAAAAAACTGCCTTTTACACCGCGCTATACCATACAATGGTGGTACCTAATCTTTGGAACGATGTGGACGGCCGGTATCGGGGGCGTGACAACAAAATTCACCAATCTCCCACCCTTCAGGGAGGGGGGGGGCGCAGGGGCGACGTTTACACCGTCTTTTCCTTGTGGGATACCTACCGGGCCTGCAATCCACTGTACACCATTTTGGAACCTAAGCGGGTCAATGATTTCGTACAAACCTTTCTAAATCAATACAATGAAAGCGGGCTTTTACCCGTGTGGGAATTGGCTGCCAATGAGACGGACTGCATGATCGGCAACCACTCCATTCCCGTTATCGCCGATGCCTGGGCAAAAGGCATCCGAGGCTACGACGGAAAATTGGCCTTGGAAGCGATGATGAAAAATGCGAATAGCGACCGCTATGGCCTGCGTTGGTATCGAGAAATGGGTTTTGTCCCGAGCGACCGGGAAGCGGAATCCGTGTCCAAAACCCTCGAATATGCCTATGATGATTGGTGCATTAGCCAAACGGCAAAAAGCATGGGACAAAACGACATTGCTGATGATTTTGCCCGCCGGGCGCAGTCGTACAAAAACCTGTTTGACCCACAAAGCGGCTTTTTCCGCGCCCGTCGAGGAGCCTCTTGGCATGCTCCTTTTGATCCTTTCGAGGTGAATTTTAACTACACGGAAGCCAATGCCTGGCAATACCGTTTTGCCGCGCCACAGGATGTTAGTGGCATGATGAAACTCCTTGGGGGGCGGGAAGCATTTGCCAATCAATTGGATAGCCTGTTCACTGCCCACGCAAAAACCACCGGACGCGAACAGGCCGATATCACGGGTCTAATCGGTCAATACGTGCACGGAAACGAGCCAAGCCATCACATGGCATACCTCTACAACTACGCCGGGCAGCCCTGGAAAACCCAGCAGCGCGTTCGGCAGATCATGGATGCTATGTATTCTGACCAGCCCGATGGCTTGAGCGGCAATGAAGATTGTGGGCAAATGTCGGCCTGGCTCGTGCTCTCGGCTATGGGTATTTACCCAGTGGTGCCGGGTGGCGACCCTTCGTATTCCATTGGGACACCCTGGTTTGAAAAAACGACGATTCATCTGGACAATGGAAAAACGTTTGTGCTGAATGCTCCCGATGTTTCTGCCAAGAAATTTTATGTCAAAAAGGTGCTGCTTAATGGTAAAAACTATTCCAAATCCTGGCTGACCCACGAAATGCTGACCGAAGGCGGCACCTTGGAATTTGACATGGACAGCAAGCCTGGCAACTGGGGTTCCGATGAAAACAATTGCCCGGTTTCGGCCATCACCAGCCGCAGTATTGTACCCGTGCCTTTTGTGAAATCTGGTGCTACGATATTCAAAGACAAAACGGAAATTGAACTCGGTTGTGCAGACCCGGAAGTCAAAATGCGCTACATGTTTGCCGATATCGTGGGCAAGGTGCATTGGCGCGATTACACAGGTAAGATCACCGTAGACAGGAGTCAAAGGATGTTCCTGAACGCCGAGCGAGGCAACGATAAAAGCAACACAGTGATGGTGGAATTCCGCCGCATCCGCAGCAACATGAAGGTGCTGGAATATAAAACCCTTTATTCTTCACAATACACTGCGGGTGGCGACGATGGCCTTGTGGACGGCGTTCGGGGCGGCTCGGATTTCCGCACCGGAGGCTGGCAGGGTTTTGAAGGCGCAAACCTTGATATGGTGATTGATTTGGGCAAACAACAGAAAATCAACCGGGTACGCGCCAATTTCCTGCAAGACGAGAACTCCTGGATTTTCTTCCCGACCAAATTGCAGGTGGAAATTTCAGATGATGGGAAAACGTTTGTGCCCGCGGGAGAAGCGCTTTGCGATATCCCTCCTTCGGAAACAGGCTTTTTGCAAAAGGAATTAAGCATCGAATTGACCGGAAAGAAAGCGCGGTATCTGCGGGTAGTCGCCGTGTCGCTGGGACAATGCCCGGCAACGCATAAAGGGGCTGGGCATGCTTGCTGGGTTTTTGCGGATGAGATAGCGGTGGAGTAAATGTCAATTTCCAACAAGGAATGTCCAATGTCCAAGGAGGCGTTGCATTTGGACATTGGACATTCCTTGTTGGAAATTGGACATTCCCTATTCCCCTCCTACCCTTCCCGCCTCCGTTTCCATCCCTGTACTCCGCTTCCTCGATTTCACGTTGTCGTTCCCAAAACGATAACCGAGGCTCAGGCTCACACGGCGACTGTCCCAGCGACCACTGCCGTAGGAGTACAAGCCATTGAAATCGGAATATCCGTCCCAGCCTGTTTCATAAAAAATATCATCGGCGCTGAGGCGAACATTCAGGCGTTCGCGCAAAAATTTGCGCTGCAAGCCAAGGTTTAGGCCCCAATTGGATTCGTACAAGAATACCCCACCCCAAATGCCAGGGCCGGAATAGTACCCTGAAATTTCGCCCTTTATGCCCAGCGGCAAGTCGAAGGTGTGTTGTTGGAAAATATTGTAGGTGAACGCCTGCACATCTACAATGCCACCTTCCCCATAATCGGCCTGATTATCCTGGTGGGCGGCACTGGCGTTGATGTAGGCATTCCACCATTTGAAGATTTGCACCGGCACGCTGGCATTGAAGCTGATCACCGTTTGGTCAGCCAGATTGGCCCAACTGACGGATCCTGCCCGAGGGTCAATGGAGTCTGGTTCGATGAGACGGGTGATCTGGTTGTCGGTGCGGCTGTATGCCAGTTTAAAATTATAGCGATGGGCAAGGGTGTAGCCCAATTCCATATTGTTCACGATTTCTGGTTTCAGAAAAGGATTGCCTCTTTCAAAAGAAAGTTGGCTGATTTGATTGTTGAATGGATTGAGCACATTGTAATCCGGGCGGTTGATACGTCGGCCGCCGTTGAGTGCGAGGCTGTGATTGGGTGCAACATCCCAGGTCAGCCCCGCATTCGGAAACCAATTGAGGTAGTTGAACAACACAGGCGGCTCCTGCAATTCGGGCAAAAAGGCTTGCAGGTCGCCACTTGCATCGGTCTGTTCTGCGCGAAGGCCTGCCGAGAACTTCCATTTTTTTCCCAGGTCGCGGGCATAGCTCAGGTAGCCGGCATAGACCATTTCGTTGTATTTGAACAGGTTGGATTGTCGGTCATTGCGCGTGGGAATGCCGTTGGTTTCATCAAATACCAAAAAGGTATTGTCGGAAATCACCTGGCTGAATTTGCTGCCCGCGCCCATTGTTCCGCCCCAAAGTTTATCCTCAAAATCCAACTGGACCGTGAAAATGTCAATGTCGCTCGGGGTGTCAAAACTATTGATAATCTCGGTGAGCACATCATCTTCCGCAGCATTGTAGTAGCGGTTAGGTTGGTAGCGTTTGTTGTCGTTTTGGTATTTGCCGAAGTCCAAATCCATGTTGAAACTGCGGCCTTTGGTGTTGTCAAAGCGGTAATTGAGGTTGTAGGTTTGTTGCTGACGCTGGTTGTTTTCGGTCGTGTTGGCCACTAAAATACTGTCAATCAATGTGGGTGTATTTTCCTGAGCCAAAGTAATCCGATTGATGCCGCGACCAATGCGGTTATTGTTTGCACCACTGACCAGGAAACCAACCGTGTGATTATCCGCCAGGAAAAAATCTGCACCAGCGCGATAATTGTAGTGATCCCAATCGTTGCGACGCCTGTTATATTCCTCCTGTGCGATGCCGTTCAGGTAACTGATAACTTCTATGTTATTGAAGCCCTTGCCATCTCCTACCCCGGCGTTACCGAAAGCATTGAATCGTTTGTTGCGATAATTGGCGCTGCCGTTTAGGTTGGCGCGGTGATAACGGCCCTGGCTGTAGGTTGTGTTGACCGAACCGTTTGCGCCGAGGTTTTTGTCCCTTTTCAACCGAAGGTCAATAATGCCTGCGTTGCCCTCCGCCTCGTATTTGGCCCCGGGGTTGGTAATGATTTCGATGCGGTCAATTTGCTCGGCGGGAAGACTTTGAAGGTAATTGGTAAGGTCGTCGCCGGTTAATGGGAGGCGTTTGCCGTCCACGTAGAGAAGTACCCCGGAACGTCCTAACACGCTGATATTGTCGTTGTTATCTACCGTCACGCTGGGCGCTTTTCGCAATAATGTGAGGGCGTCGGAACCCGTGCTGTTGATGGTGCCTTCCACATTGAAGACCGTGCGATCGGGTTTGATTTCCACCATAACCCGCGAAGCCGTGACCGTCACTTCTTCAAGGTTAATACCAGAGGCCGTCAGGGCCAGCACACCCAAATCCAGGCGTTGATTTTCCAGGAGTTGGATACCGGTTTGTTCCAAATTACCGAAGCCCAGGGCGTTGGCTTTCAGCAAATAGGTTCCGGCGCTTATGCCTTGTATATCGAAAATGCCGGCTTCATCGCTCGTTCCGGCTTTGTAGAGATTGCCATCGGCAGCAGCGTACAGACCCAGGCTTGCGAAGGCAATGGCCTCTCCGCCTTTGCTTTGCAATTGTCCGCGAATACTGGCCGTTTGGGCCGACAGGGAAAGGGTGGCGCAGAGCCACAGGAGGGTGTTTAAGATTTTCATGCTTAATTTGCTGTGTTTTAATTACGCTGGAAGCGGACAGCAAAGGGAACGGATGGTTGCGGGCGGGCGCGGGTTTTTCGACAAAATGGGGAGCATGCCGGGGCATTGCGCAGTTACCGACTGTTATTGCTTTTCCAGGCATTGGCCAGTTTGGGCGATAATCCTGCATTTTCTTTCTAATGGCAGGGTTACTTTTGTAGCAGATGAATTCAGGTACTTTCAGTTAAACTAAATTCTCCTTCAATTATGACCCGTTTGCTTTTATGCTCCTCCTTGTTTTCCTTTTCATGTTTTTTGTTTTGTCTTGCTTCTTGTCAAAAAGACGGTCCTACTATCGTGAAAGGGACAATAATAGATAAGGTAACAGGAGAGCCGTTAGATAGTGTGCGGATTGAGTATAAGATATATTATGACGAATCAGGGCCTATTGAATATATTGAAACAGATAAAAATGGTAAATTTGAATTCCGCCCTGTTAGGCGCGTATCAATTGTTAGTGCCTATAAAATTGGTTACCTGCTAAGTGGTTCTGGACTTGATAATGGTATCCCGAAGATCAATTCAGGTGAAACCAACGATATAATTGTTAAACTAACCCCCAGAGATGGCATCCTAAAAGCATCAAACCAAAGGATTAACCTCTACTGGGGACTTTCTCCCCTACCCTATACTCTGAAAAACTTACCCATTCAAGGAGCAGTTGACATCATTCGAAATGATACAGCATCGTTCACTATATCATTTTAGATGAAATTACCTTTTTCACTCCCGCATCTCCGCCACCGCAACCTTATCCCCCCCCGCCCCATAATACAACATCCACCTTCCATTCAGCCACACCATGCCGTTGAGGAAACAGACATTGGGAACCAGGGCTTCCCGCTCAAAATCGCGCTCGGCAGTGAGCAGGTAGTTGTCTGAACGGGCCAGCAGTTTCCAGGGGTCTTTGGCGGAAAAAACAGCCTGACCTACTGAATACGCATCCGCGCCAAGGGTTTTGTCGCCGCTGCTGGCACTATTGCTGCTGTTATAGAGCAGTACAATACCACCTTTCCTTAAAAGGGCAAATGGCCCTGGCTCTATTGTGCGGCTGTCGAAAAAACCGGGGCGGGGCATCATGACACGGGCAGGGTCTCCGTTTTTGTCTTCCATGGGCCGCCAGGATACGAGGTCGTCTGAGGTAGCCATGAAAATATCGGTGTCACCCCAGTACATCCAGTATTTCCCGTTTATCTTTTTGGCGATGATTTGATTGCCGTCGCGCTCGCAAACAATGGCGCCGGATTTTGACCAGAAGTTGCGGTATTTGCGGTCGGTGAACAGCACGCCGTGTTTTTCCCAACTTGTCAGGTCTCGTGAACTTGCAAGGCATAGCCGGGCGACCTCCTTGTCGTAGGCGGTGTAAGTCATGACATAAAGCCCATCGTCACGGAGCACAATGCGCGGATCTTCACAACCGCCTTCCCACTCGTACTCTTTCATGGTGTCGTGGTCGGGAGCCAACACAGGCAAGGGGTTTTTGCGAAATTCTGTGCCATTACGGCTGTTTGCGATTCCAATGCGCGAAGTGCCATATTCGTCTTGTGCACGGTAAAGCATCCACACGCGACTGTCCTTTATCACTGCTGCGGGATTAAACACTGCCTTCTCCTCCCAGTCTACCCGCTTTTTTCGAATGGGACAGTAGTATTCAGGGCGGGAATCAGGCTCCATCAAGGGGTTGTGCTTATCTAGCCGTTCGATGGATTTGAACATCCAGGTATTGCCTTCCAGGGCTTTTTGGCTGCCTGAACAGGCGAATAGAAAAGAGATTATGAGGAAAAGGGAGGTTAGTTTTTTCATAGTCGAAATTGTGTGTAGAAGTGACACTTTTTAAAAAAGTGTCACTTCTTACCAGCAAACATAAGAAGAATTTTGTGCGAAATCCGGGCGTATTTAACTAGTGAGCAGGCCCGATCAAATCCCACAAATTGCCGTACAAGTCCTGAAAAACAGCCACCGTGCCATACACTTCTTCGGAAGGTTCACGCACGATAACAACCTCGTTTTCAAGCAATTTGTGGTAGTCGCGCCAAAAATCATCTGTGTGTAGGAAGAGGAAAACCCTTCCGCCAGTTTGATTTCCTACGCGGCTGCGTTGCTCGTCGTTGGCAGCTTTGGCGAGCAACAGGCAACATTCGCCGGAGCCTTTGGGCGCGACCATTACCCAGCGTTTGGTTTCGCTAAGAGGCGTATCTTCGAGCAGATCGAAGCCCAGTTTTTGCGTGTAAAATTCGATGGCCTCATCGTAGTCGTTTACGACAAGGGCGATGTGTGCGATGCGTTGATTCATGGACTTCGGAAATTAGGAAATTGGGATATTAGGATATTCTCGCAATATCTCAATATTCAACTTTAAACATTCAACCAATATACCACTTTCAACACTACCGCCCTGTTTTTCGGTGCAAAAACGCGGATAGGCGTGTTCGGTATTGATTCCGCGTAAGAATTGTCTGTATACACCAAAAACACATCCGAAACCGGCGCAAACCGCCATTGTACCCGGGCATTCAGGTTGAAATTATTGGCCTGCGTGTTGTACTGCAAAAATGCACTGAGGAACAAATCCCGCCTAAAAGATGCCTCCACCCGCGGCCCTACGAGCCAAAAATCCGTCGAGGCATAAGGCTCTGGCAGCCGGATTCGATTGTAACTGTATTGCAATGAAAACCGCCCCACAGGTTGCCAGCGATAAGCCAAAAGCCCGTCACTGCTAAATATCGTTCCATTGAAAAAGCCTGCATTTGACACTTCCACGCTCCCTTGCCAGTTGTTGGAGGTGCCGGTGAGATACTCCGCCCGCACGCCGTAATTGGTGTACCCACCCACAGGAAGTTGGGCCTTGCCCGTGTTGCTGGGATCGAATGGATCAAAAAGAAACACATAGGTATTAAAAGCCGCCATGCCTACGTAGGATTGGTCTTTGAAGCTCGCTCCGAAATAGGCAGACAAGTCACGGTCAGTGCTTTTGCCACTGAGGCCAAAGGTCAGCGAGCCGTCAGTGCCATAGACGTAATTGGTGATATGTCGGGCAGCCCAGCCTTTTTCGGGATAAATCCTACCCCCGATTCCTGGAAAAACGGATTGAACACCCGTTCGCGGCACGAAACCTGCATCTGCAGAATAAGTCGAATCTACGCGCATGTACCCCAAATTGGCACTGAAATGCCGGTCGCGATAGCCTTGAAAAACGGCTGCGGTAGACCCTTGCTTTGCCTCGTCGGGCGAGAAAGAACGGTGGTAATATGCCTCGCCTTCCCAGCGGTTGTCTTTTGAATAAAGGTTGAATTCAAGTCCAGCCACCCGATTCCAGGGCTGCCAGCCTTCGCGCTGCGTATCGCCCAAATCGTCCAAAAAATTCTGTTTGTTCACCACAAACCCACTTATGATGCTGCGACTGAACACTTTCTGTTGCAAGGTGACAACGCTGAAATTGGCCGCAGGCAATACCGATGTAGTGTCCCAATCTTGCCGTTTGGTCTGCATATTGAGCACGCCGATGCGCAGGCCATCGCTTAGTTTGCCACTGAGCCGAGCACCGGCCAGGATGGGCACTTTTTCGTTTTGGCCTTTTACCGGGTTGTAGGCCAAACCGATGCGGCGGGAGAAAAAAGGCCGGGTGTCAGGGAAGCCATACATGGCAAACAGGTCGCGGTTTTCGAGAAAAAACTGCCTGGTTTCAGGAAAAAACAGCTCGAAACGACTCAGGTTCGGCACCTGACGGTCTACTTCTACCTGACTGAAATCGGGGTTGATGGTCAGATCCAAATTCAGGCCGGGAGTGAGGCCAATTTTGGCATCACCGCCCAGTCCGCCCGTCCAATCCTGTTTCCTTTCTTTGATTTCCAGGGAGTTGTCGTCGCGCAGATAATTCAGCGAAGCGCCGCCGATGGCATATGGAATCAGGCTGATGTTTGCGCCGGGTTTGGGCGGGGGTGTTTCCCACAAAAGCCGCCCGTTAAAGGAAAGGTTGGTGTTAGAAAATTGGAACGGAACGGGCGCCCATACACTCGATTCGAATTCTTTGACTTTGGTGCGGATAAACTGAATTCCCCAGGAATTTTCTCCTTCCGACACGTTGTAGCGCAAGGTTTTGAAAGGAATCGCGATTTCAACCGTCCAGTAATCGTCGAAGTTTTGCACGGCGGAATACCATTTGTTATCCCACTCCAAAGACATGGTTTCGCCCGTGGAAATGAGGCCTTCGCGCTGCACATTGAGTGGGCTGACGCTAAATATGAAGCCATTGAGGCCGTCTTTACTAGGTTCGAGCATCACGTTGAAGACATCGGTGGTGCCGCCCCCAAAATCGCGGCGCAGACTCTGCACGGTGTAATCCACACGGCGCTGGCGACAGATTGCACCCACATACAGGTTTCGGTCGTCGAAGGTCAGGCGGGCCTCGGTAGTCCAAGGGCTATAGGCTGTGTCGTTTGGAAAGCAGAGTTTGAAAGCTTCGGCTTTTTCCTCGCCCGTTTGCCAGGCGGCCTCGTCGAGCGCACCGTCAAGGTGGATGGCTACGCTGGACTTTTTTACTTTGATTTGGTAGTTTTCGGCGTTGTTTTGGCTTGATAAGGGCAGGGTTGCAAGCAGAAAAAGCCCGGCAAAGAAGGAGGTTTTCATAGCAAAAAAATTGAGGGGCGAAGGTAGGGAGCTGGTTAATTTGCTGCACGACATTGGCGGGGAGAAGCCAAGAGTTGGTCGGATTTAGCCCCCCTGCGCCACCCGTTTCATCTCCGTCGCCAAATCCGCGCCCAAATAACTGTCAATCCCATTGTGTACCCAATAGATAACCGGGGTCATCAACAAGGCAACGATTGCCTTGTATAAATAGCTCATAATACTAATGGCCAGCACCTGCACAAACGGCAATTGCTGCCCAATGTATAAAGCAATGAATACCACCACGAAACTGTCCAGGAATTGCGACACCAGGGTGCTACCAGTTGCCCTCAGCCAAAGTTTACCTTCTCCCGTGCGTGCTTTGATGCGGTGAAAAACTGCCACGTCCACTACCTGCGAGATCAGGAAGGCAAACAAGGAACCAATGATTATCCAAAGACTTTGCCCAAAAACCACCGAGTAAGCCGTGTTATAGTCGCCCACTTGCGCCCGCAATGCGATCGCTGCTTCAGGCGTGAGACCGGGCTTGATGTGCGCAGTACGCCACCAGTCTGCCGGCTCCAGCCCAATGGCAAAATACAACATCACAAAACCATAGGCGATCAGACCAGCCGTCAGGTAAGAGATCATGCGCACCCCACGCGGGCCGAAATATTCGTTCATCAAATCCGTCATCACAAAGACCACCGGCCAGAGCAGTACCCCCGCCGTAAGTGTAAACGACAACCCGCTTTGACCCAGGAACGACCAGTCAACGGGTTGATAGCCAAGGTTTTTTTCCAAAGAAAAAGTTTGACGCCCATGAACTCGGCCACCAAGGCATTGGCCACAAAAAAGCCCGCCATGATGGTCCACAAGCGGTTGGATTGGGAGGAGAAGAAGGTGTGCATGGATTGTTTATTTGAATATCCAATGTCCAAGGGAATGTCCAGAATGTCGCCAACAAGGAATTTCCAATGTCCAAGTTGGCGTTGCGCATAGTCATTCACCTTAAATTCGTGGCCTTTAAAAACTACAAATGCCAAACTCAGGGCTTATTTGGACATTGGACATTCCTTGTTGGACATTGGATATTCCTCAAGCGGCTTTCAGCCTCCCAATCCTCGATCCTTCCAGTTTCTCGGCAGCATATTCTCTGTCTATGACCAACTGTTTTTTCTCCGTCCGGCCACCAACAGTAGGCAGGTCGAACATCGCATCGGTGAAAATGGCTTCGCAGAGTGAGCGCAGGCCGCGGGCGCCGAGTTTGTATTCCAGGGCCATTTCGGCTACGAAATCAAGCGCAGATGGTTCAACGATGAGTTCCACGCCTTCCATGGCGAAAAGTTTTTGGTACTGCCGCGTGATGGCGTTGCGCGGCTCCGTGAGGATACGCCGCAGGGCATCGAGGTCGAGCGGATCGAGGTAAGTGCAGATGGGCAAACGGCCCAACAATTCGGGGATGAGTCCGTAAGCTTTTACGTCGGCGTGGGTGACGTATTGCAGGAGGTTGTCGCGGTCAATGCGGGCGGTAGATTTTTTGTTGAAGCCGATCACCTGGGTATTCACCCGGCGAGCGATAAGTTTTTCGATGCCATCGAACGCACCGCCACAGATAAACAGGATATTTTCGGTGTTGATTTTCACCATTTTCTGCTCCGGGTGCTTGCGCCCACCCTGAGGAGGCACCATCACTTCAGAACCTTCGAGCATTTTGAGCATGCCTTGTTGTACGCCCTCGCCGGATACGTCGCGGGTGATGCTGGGATTGTCCTGTTTGCGGGCGATTTTGTCAATTTCGTCAATGTACACGATGCCGCGCTCGGTGGCTTCCACGTCCTGATCGCACATTTGGAGCAGGCGTGCGAGAATGCTTTCCACGTCTTCGCCGACATAGCCCGCCTCCGTGAATACGGTGGCATCTACAATGGCGAAGGGAACGTTCAGTACTTTTGCAATGGTTTTGGCGAGCAGCGTTTTGCCCGTGCCAGTCTGACCTACGAGCAAAATATTGGATTTCTCAATTTCCACATCATCGTCTTTCCGCTTTTTACCCTTGTTCTTTTCCAACTCTTGCAAGCGTTTGTAATGGTTGTACACCGCTACGGCAAGCACTTTTTTTGCGTCATCCTGACCGATAACATATTGATCCAGAAAAGTTTTTATCTCCCGAGGCGGGATCAGATGGAGCGGCCCGCCATAGCGTTCGCTTTTGCCTGCGCCAGGCTGCGGTTCTTGTTTTTGCTTTTTGTCCTCGCGCTTCACGCCAGCGTTTTCGAGTTCCAGATCAATGATATCTTGCGCTTTTTCGGCACAAGCCTCGCAAATCTGCGCTTCCATGCCGGAAACAAGTATCATTACCTCTTCTTCCGTCCGGCCACAGAAAGAGCAATAGCTCTGAGGATTTTTGCCACGTTTAGTCATAACTGAAGTAAGGGAATGGAGCGCGAAGGTACGGCGAGTACTTCGGAATTTTGCGTGGGGATTTTGGGTGACCGCTATCTAAAATCCTTGCGGTGTGGCAACTCTGTGGACACTGAACTGTTTGGCGGATCTGCTCATCCCATTATCCCAATAAAATCCAATAAGGCTTATGCGATATTGTTTATTTGCCATTTTGGTTTTCCATAATCCAAAGGCTTTTTCACCACAGGCCGACTCCATTCCGCCAAGTGTCCAACGCTTGTTGGATGCCTATCCCGATCACCTGGAAGCTTATCAGGACAATTATATCCGATGGAAAGATGGATCTTTAATGCAATACGACGATGGCCGTTTTAAGACCGAGGAAGAAGCATTTGATTCAACAGACCTGGAAGATCAAATGAACGCCCTGAGTTACCCGCCCGGCCTTCCAGTGGATACACCCGGCTATAACTGCGACCCCGGGACCCTGCGTTGTCAGGAGTTTTTCATGAAGATGTACGGAAACACAGAAGCAGCGGCAAAAAGTCACCTCGTTCCTGTCACCTGGCTCGCGCCCAAAGCGGGACAGACCAAACGCATCTGGGTCACGTCCATCAACGGGGTAAACGAGCACCTGCAAGCCGTTGCGCAGGAACTGGTAGCCTATCCACATTTACGGCCTTATGTGACCAATATTGGGGGGACGTTTAACTGGCGTCCGATCATGGGCACCCAGCGAATGAGCCCACATTCCTTCGGCATTGCCATTGACCTCAACACCCGCCGCTCTGAATACTGGAAATGGGACCACAAGGACAACTGGCAACTGGATTCTGTGGAGATCAACCTTAAATGGCGCAACTCTGTGCCCCTTGAAATTGTGGAGATTTTTGAACGGCACGGCTTCATCTGGGGCGGCAAGTGGTTTCATTACGATACCATGCACTTCGAATATCGTCCGGAGATGCTGCCGGATCAAAAGCGGCGGAATGTTGGGAAACCGACGCGGAGGCCGGCTATCGGGAAAAAGAAGGGTTAGTTAGTATGCTCTTTTTGAGCGAACGGGGTTCGGCTAGCTGTTTGCAAGTATTTGAAAATGAGGCCATTGAAGAATGAAAAATGATTTACTCAATGTATTGAGTAAATTTACTCAAAGTTTTAACAAAAAAGGGTGAAACGAAATAGGAGTTTCCTAAACCCTGTTTTACATTTGCAGATTAGAAATTGAACTTCTAATCTGCAAAAAATGATTCAAAGAATTCTTAGTCGGCACATCAGGGAGGCTGCTGGAAAGATGCCGGTAATTGCCGTTACCGGCCCACGTCAAAGCGGCAAGTCTACCCTCGTCCAACAGGTATTCCCCGATCATTCTTACATCAACCTGGAAGATGTAGAACATCGGACCTTTGCCAGAAACGACCCAAAGGGCTTCCTGCAAAGCCTAAAAGGAAAGGCTGTGATAGACGAGGTTCAGTATGCTCCAGATTTGCTTTCCTATATTCAAGTGATTGTTGACCGGGAAAAAAAGCCGGGGCAGTTCGTGATTTCCGGCTCGCAAAACCTATTGCTAATGGAGAGCGTATCACAAAGTTTAGCAGGACGGGTTGCCATTTTCAATCTGCTCCCTTTCTCTTTGGAAGAGATCAAAGACACTCACTTTGCACTCCTGATTATGAAGACTATCTATTAAAGGTTTTTACCCACGCATATATGATCTCAACTTGAACCCGACCAGTTGGTTGTTGGATTATATTCAGACTTATGTTGAGCGCGACCTCCGGCAGGTGATCAACGTGGGCGACCTGGGCGCATTTCGACAGTTTTTGGAAATCTGTGCCGGGCGCATCGGGCAGTTGGTAAACTTTTCTGACATCGGCAACCTGGTGGGTGTGTCCTATCAGACGGCCAACAAATGGCTGAGCGTGCTACAAACCAGTTTCATTGTGTACACTTTGCGCCCATATCACCAAAACTTCAACAAGCGCATTGTTAAAACCCAAAGATATATTTCTATGATACAGGACTTGCCTGCGCCCTTTTAAACCTCCGCTCAGTAGAGGATTTGAACCGCCATTTTGCCAAAGGCGCTTTGTTTGAAAACTTTGTCGTCAACGAAGTGATGAAAAACCGACTCAACCAAAACCTTTACCCCAAACAATATTTTTGGAATGCAGCCGGATCGCACGAGATTGACTTGTTACTCGATCAGGGCGGTCGCTTGTTCCCTATTGAAATCAAATCAGGCCGAACCATCGGCCCTCACTTCTTCGATGGACTTCAATATTTTCAGCCTTTGTCAGGAGCATTGCCGGAGGAAAGTTACCTGGTATATGGTGGCGATGAAGTGCAAAAAAGGAGTGTAGCACAGGTACTTAGTTGGAGAAATCTACAAGATATACCCATGTAAATGTTGACGCCGTTATCACTCCTTTGAATAGTCTTTATACGGCGGACTCCAGCGTTTCTCCCAGCCCTGGAATTCGGGGAGGTGGCGGAGAGGGTCGAGAAAAGGGTCGAAAACAGTGCCTGATATATCAATCACCTTGTTTGGCCACCAACCTGCTTTTTCTGCCAAGTTCAAACGCTCCAATGCTTGTTCATTTTGACCAGTTTGAGCAAATACACAGGCCATCCAGAAATGGTGCCATGGGTCGCCATCCATAGTTTGATCTGCCAATGCAATGGTTTGCTGCATTGAGTCGATTTTACTGAGGCGGTGGAATGCCATGATTCTGAAAACATAATTCAAGGGGGTTTTTTCCTCAACTAAATTTTGGGGAATCTTATTGATATTGATCGGCCATTTCGTCAGCAAGCTGTCGAACATTTGAAGGGCTTCTTGTTCCTTATTTTGTAAACGCTGGATTTCACCTAAGGCAAAAAGTATTGCAGGAGATTTTATCTCGACTGCATCAAGTACCTCTTTAGCAGCCACCAGGTTTCCTGTTTTTCGATAAAGCATCGCCAAATATTGGCGGTTGAAATCAAAAGTATATCTGAAACTAAGACTGTCAATCAAGCCCATCTTGAAGGATTGCTCGGCCCTGATGAAATCTCCCATCAAATAGTAGCAGCGTCCATAGAGTGAATATCCCCAATGTTTACTACTGTTCTTGATTTGAACTTCCAATGCTTCTATAGCTTGAGTATACTTTCCCAAATCCGGGTATAAAAAAAAAGCCATATTCCATTGATCATTAACCCAGGGGTTCAATTTTTTGGCCTGGCCAAACGCCCATTCTGCTTTGACATACTGCCTTTTCAATCGGAGTGCATTTCCTAGCGCGTTCCATTCTTCAGCGGCGAGAGAAAAGGAATCTTTTTCCGCTTTAGCCAGTGCAAGCAAAATGACTTTCTGGATTTGTAAATCAGCTTCCTTTTGTTTCCCCAATCGGGAAAGGGCATTAGAAATCCAAATACGAGGCTTCAAATAGGTAGAATCCAGATCAATTGCTTTTTGATAATATTGAATGGCCTTAATTGGGTTTGGTCCTATATATTGGTCGGCCACCAAAGCATACCAAACTGACCAACGTGGAGTGAGATCAGTGAGTTTTTTAATGTAGATATCAATACTGTCAAAGGGTGAGATATAGCACAGATTGAGCCAAATATAAGCGGCCTCAGGATCTAATACAAGGGCCTCCTTCATCAATTTTAGGTCCAGGATTTCTGCTGAATCTGAAGAGATAGGCAGATTATATACTGCATACGATTCATAGTAAAGGCCTTTGGATTTCAGGTGATTATAATAGTAATGTCGCTCCCCGACAAGTTCTGCAGCGCGATAGAATTTATCAGCAATCTGCCGATAACTAATGCCAACTTCATTTTCCAATTTCTCCCATGCTCTCATGTCGCCTTTCAGAATTTGATTAATAATCTGCTGCCCCTCATCCATTAGCGCAGCCGCAAAATTCCGCGTCATCAATCCGTGCAAATCTGTCAGCGCGGGTTCTTTGATCAAAATCTCATAATAGTCGTTGGCTGACTTTCCTGCCGTTGAATCGGTCGGCATCAAATCGCCGCGTTCCATGGCGGAGATGAACGCCGCGTACATTTCCCGAATACTCGAATCGGCCTTTGCCAGCGCGAGGTCTTCCAGTCCTTTCCCTTCTATTTTTGCAAATGTTATGGTTTGCCCTTCCTTTTTTTCGCGCCAGGAAGCGAGCATTCCAGCATCCACGCCTGCCACGCGAGCTGCTTTACTGCCCACGGTGAATGGTATCTGTGAGTGCGGAGCGGTCTCCCCGGGTACTTTATCTTCAAGGTAGCGACCCAGTTCGAGCAGGCTGACCGTGCCGTCCGAGTTGCCGTCGGCCAAACCGTATAAGCCATCCACCAGATGATAGGAAAACGCGCCGCGCCCGCCGCCCCATTGCTCGCCTTCGAGCGAGAACTCTTCCGGCTGGCAACTCAAAATCTTGATCTCGTTGGCAAACTGCTTGGCCATCGCTGCCGAGGTAGCCTGTGCCCCACCAAACTCGCTGCCCGCCAGTTTGCCCGCCCGGCAGGCATCCGACACCACAACCACCTGTACCCCGGTCTCCGAAAGCGTCGAGATAATATCCTGCAAAAAGATCAGCGAAAAAGCCCCTGCGGCATACACCGCTGGAGGTGAATCCCAGGTAAGAAAATATCCGCGCTGGAACTTGGTAACCCGCTCCACATCGCCATGCCCGGAAAAATACAAGATGGCCACATCGCCCGGCTTGCTCGCGCTGATAAGTCCGTCGAGGGCGGCGATGATCTTGCCGGTGGTGGCGTCTTTGTTGAGCAGTAAATGGATGGAAGATTCTGGCAGACTTCCCCCGGCGGGCGAACGCAGCCAATCGGCAAAGGCTTCTGCATCCCGATCGGCAAAACGCAGGTCAGGAATGGCGGGATCCTGGTAATCGGAGATGCCGATTACGACGGCACGGGTGGCGCCCGCCTTCGCTAAAGCTACGGCGGGTAAAGGTAAAGGCTTGACACTTTTTTCCCCGCGAATGGCGGCTGGGGTGTTTTGGCCAGAGGCCAAATAGGGCAGAGCGAGGATCAGGGCGAACAGCAGTCTACGCATGGCTTGAGTTTTTTAGTGTTTTTCACTCTTTTGAATAATCCTTGTACGGCGGGCTCCAGCGTTTTTCCCAGGCCTGGAATTCGGGAAGATTGCGGAGCGGGTCGAGCATCGGGTCTTTGACGGTACCGAAAATAATCATGGAAATATTGGGCTCCCATCCAAGTTCGACCGCCTTGCTCAATGAAGAAAGACTTTGCTCTAACTTTCCGGTCATTGAATAATAACGGCACAGGTTAAAATGAAACCATGCGTCTGCGGATAGTGTCTCCTTTGCTTTAATAATTATTGACTCAGCTTCGTTTTGCTGTCCAAGACGCTCCGATGCTAAAATGTAATATAGCAATACCGGGTTTAAATTATCGTGATTTCTAAAAACGGGTGCGGTTTGACTTTTCAAATTCTTGTACGTATCTTCTGCAACCTGAGTTACCCCCAGCAAACGATTGACTTCTGCTTTCCAAAACAAGAGTGACATTTCATTGGGGAACGAGCCAAGCCCTGCTTGAAGTAAAGTGTCTGCTCTTTTAAATTTGCCTACGAAAAGCGGCAATCGCCGCGTAATAATAGTCGTCAGGAGCCAAGTTGTCGGACTCCAGCATTTTGTTAAAAACGAATTCACCCCTTTGGAAGTCCCCAATGAGAAAATGAGAAATGGTGGCTTCAACGGATGTCGAGAAGCTTACATTTCCCATTTGACGCAACACAGCGCACTCCTGCAAAGCGACTTCATACCTTCCCATATCTGCATATACGGCGGATAAATAACAGTGAATAATAGGGTTTTTGTTGTTTGCAATTCGGTTCCCTTCCAAAAAGGCAATCCTAGCCTTTTCGTATTGCCTAAGTTGCCACAGCGCGTAACCGAACGAGAAATATTCCAATGCATATTTGGGAGGGTTTCCGGTCACAATTTTCTTCTGAATTTGTTTGACATATAATTGCCTCCATTTATTTGCCTCCTCCCAATCGCCTTTATTCTCAGCAACAAACCCAAGGTGGCTGTAGGCGAGTGAAAATGTAGAATCAATTTCCACTATTTTTTTGAGGATTTGTATGCTTTTATCCAGATCGCCTCTATCAGCAAAATAAACAGAAATATAGTAAAGGCCTAGTATCCAATGCGGTGTTAATTCATCGAGGCGTTCGATTAATAATGAGGCACTATCTTTATTCACTAGAAACAGCAGATGTACAATCAAATACGGTGCATCTGGCGCGAAATGCAGGCCAGTATGAAGCACCTTTCTACGCATCTTTGATAAGGAATCAGCAGGCACTGTTGGGAAATTAGCGGGATAAAACGTCTGCGAAATAAAATAATGGAGTTTGGCCTGTAGAGAGGAATATACATAGTGTTTAGGCCCTAGAAGTTCAGCCGACCTTTGAATATAATCTGCGATGCGCTGGTAATTTACACGACCATTGTATATATCATCCAAAAGTTGTGGGTCTGTTTTCAGAAACAAATTGAGATGCTGCTGCCCCTCATCCATCAGCGCTGCCGCAAAATTCCGGGTCATCAGCCCGTGTAAATCAGCCAGCGCGGGCTCTTTGATCAATAACTCGTAATAATCGTTGGCCGACCTTCCTGCCGTAGAATCGGTCGGCATCAATTCGCCGCGTTCTATGGCGGCAGTGAACGCAACGTACATTTCCTGGATACTCGAATCGGCCTTCGCCAGCGCAAGGTCTTCCAGTCCTTTCCCGTCTGTTTTGACGAACGTTTGTGTTTCGCCCTTCTTTTTTTCGCGCCACGAAGCGAGCATTCCAGCGTCCACACTTGCCACGCGGGCTGCCTTACTGCCCACGGTAAACGGTATCTGCGAGTGCGGAGCCGTTTCGCCGGGCACTTTGTCTTCAAGGTAGCGACCCAGTTCGAGCAGGCTAACCGTGCCGTCCGAGTTGCCGTCGGCCAAACCGTACAAGCCATCCACCAGATGGTAGGAAAACGCGCCGCGCCCGCCGCCCCATTGCTCGCCCTCGAGCGAAAACTCATCAGGCTGGCAGCTCAAAATCTTGATCTCGTTGGCAAACTGTTTCGCCATCGCCGCCGAGGTCGCCTGTGCTCCACCAAACTCGCTGCCCGCCAATTTGCCCGCCCGGCAGGCATCGGACACCACCACCACCTGTACCCCTGTCTCCGAAAGTGTCGAAATAATGTCCTGCAAGAACACCAGCGAAAAAGCCCCTGCTGCATACACCGCCGGTGGCGAATCCCAGGTGAGAAAATACCCGCGCTGAAATTTGGTGACTCTCTCCACATCTCCGTGCCCGGAAAAATAGAGGATGGCCACATCGCCCGGCTTGCTGGCGCTGATCAGCCCGTCGAGGGCAGCGATGATCTTGCCGGTGGTGGCGTCTTTGTCGAGCAGTAAATGGATGGAAGATTCTGGCAGACTTCCCCCGGCGGGCGAACGTAGCCAATCAGCAAATGCCTCCGCATCGCGGTCGGCAAAACGCAGGTCGGGGATGGCAGGGTCCTGGTAATCGGAGATGCCGATGACGACGGCACGGGTTTGGTGATTGGTGGATTGGTGATTGGTGGATTGGGGCAAAGGCTTGATGCTCTTGCTCGTCGAAATTGAGGAGGCTGGTTTTTCATTTTGGCCGATTGCCAAATAAGGAAGGCAAAGAAGCAGAACAAGTATCAGTCTAAACATGGCTTGAGTTTTTCGATGTTAGATTGGGGAGTCACTTCAAAGTGATAGTCGCACTTAGAGTGAGACTATCACTTCCCCGGCACCCGCGTAGCAATGTCATAATACTTAGGGAAGTGCTTGCGCACCAGGTCTTTATAAGCTTCTGATTCACGGATCGGGTTTAGCAGCGGATCGCAGAGGGTGCCCTCCAACCAAATCAATGGGTTGGGTTGCCAGCCGAGTTCGATGGCTTTTTGGAGGGAAACGATGGCAGCTTGTTCTTGAACGGTATTGGCGTAAAAGCGGGCCAGGTTAAAATACAGCCAAGGATCGCCAGCAAGTTCATTTATTATTGCCTCCATGTATGTTTGAAGGGCTTCTTTCCTTCCGAGTCGGTCATAGGCGAGTGCTACAAACAGGTAGTGTGGCATCACAGCCTGACTGCGTCGTACTGGAATATCGGGTTGCTGGAGTATCCAGTTAAAAAAATTTGCAGCGCTGTCGGATTGGCCAATCAACCGAGCAGCCTCTCCAGCGTAGTAAGCCATCATGGAGGATAATTGCCCGAATCCAGGGTCGAGGTCTGCGCTGGAAAAGCCTTGACTCGCAAGATCGAACGCTTTTGCCTTATCTAATTGAAACCACGCCTGTACTTGCTGATAAAGAACCACATCCCTCCCTCTTGAATAGGCAGCTATCGCCTTGTTATTATCATATAAAAAATTGAAGTAAATGGTTCCAAGATCACCATTGGATTCATGCCAACCATATAAATTCCATGCCTGCTCGGATGCCTGAACTGCTCGCTCGAATTCAAGCAAATCTGTATAGACACAGGCCAGATTTCCATAAACCGGGAAGTATTTGCCTCTGGAAATTTTTATGCCCAATTCTAAAAAATCTATTGCTCTGGCATAATCCTTCAACATCCACAATGCATTTCCGACATTGTTACATTCGTATGCGGTAAGGGAGGCTGAATCCTTCTCCAACTTTTGAATGAATTTTTCCACGTAAAGCCGCCACCAATATGTGGAAGAATCTGTTTGCCCTTGGTCAAAGTACGGCCACGCAATCCAACTATAAGGGGTCAAGTAATTGGAATCCAATTCCATAGCCTTTTTGAAATAACGTATGGCGGTAGTTGGGTCCTGGGAATTTATCCCCAGGAAACAATGAAGCAAGGCCCAGTTTGACACCAGGTTTACTGCTCGTTGATAACAGTTTAAACGTTCTTTGGAATATGCAGGATAGGTGCCCCCAAGCGACCACTGAGCTACTGCCATCGTACTGTCAACGTCTAAAGCCCTTTGTAGCAATTGTTGCTTCTCTTTGGTTATCCATTCTGCACTGCTGTCAGGATAATTTTCCATTCGAACAGTCATTGCCCGGAAGTAAAATTCCTTCGCCTTTAAATCCCGCCAGATGTAGTGTTTCTCTCCCAATATCTCCGCCGCCCGCTCAAAATAGGCAGGCAGATGATCATAGTTCACCCTGTTCGCCCAGATATTGTCCAAAACCTGCGGGTCTGTTTGTAACACCTTATTGACAATCGTCTGCCCTTCTTCAATGAGCGCAGCCGCCAGCCGCCGTTTCATGCTGCCCCGCAGAGCGGCCATTTCCGGGCGCCTTTCGAGTTGTTTGAAAAAGTCGTCGGCACAATTCCCCGGCGGCGATAGGAGCCTCCCAGAGTCTACCGCCACAAGGAACTTCTCATACAATTGCCGCAAGCTGCTGTCAGACTTTGTCAGAAATGCACTTTCTAAACCCCGATTTTCGATGTCCAGAAATGGCACGGGCTTGCCACTTTTCTCTGCTTTACGAGCAGCCACCGTCTCGTTTTGGGGCGTCGCGATGGCGGTCTTCATCGGCCCCAGCACCATCGGCACCTGGCTCTGTGGGGAGGCTTCCACGCTGACATGGTCTTCGAGGTATCGGCGGAGTTCGAATAAATCCACCGATTCGTCTGCGTTGGCATCGGCAAAACCGTAAAGGGCATCCTCCAAATGGTAGGAAAAACAGCCGCGCCCCCCACCCCACTGCTCGCCTTCGAGCGAAAACTCATCGGGCTGGCAACTCAAGACCTTGATCTCGTTGGCAAACTGTTGCGACAATTGGGTGGCAGTCACCTGTGCGCCCCCAATGCTGTTGCCCGCCAGTTTTCCCGCCCGGCAAGCGTCCGTGATGACAAAAACCTGTACCTCATTTTGAGCAAGCGAGGACAAAATGTCTTGCAGGTAACTCAGCGAAAACGCGCCCGCGCCATACACGGCGGGCGGTGAATCGTAGCCGAGCAAAAATCCGCGCTTGAATTTCGTGACATTTTCCACGTCCCCATGGCCGCTGAAATAGATGAACGCCCGGTCACCCGGTTTACTGGCCTCGATCAGCCAATCGAGCGCAACAATCATTTGGGCATTGGTGGCTTTGGCGTTTTTCAGGAAAACAATGTTTGAATCTGGCAGGGCAAGTCCGGCAGGAGCACGAAGCCATTGGGTAAATGCCTCTGCATCACGGTCAGCAAATCGAAGATCGGGGATGAGTGGTTCGCGGTAGTCGGAGATGCCGATTACGACAGCTCTTGTGATTGACGATTTTGGATTTACGATTGACGATTGGGGGACACCCTCCTTCGTTAAAAGCTTACGGCGGGTAAAGGCTTTATGCTTTTACCCGCCGTAGCTTTCCCGCCTTCCGAGTCTTCCTGCCCGCCAAGGCTTGACAGGCGGGGCGGGCAGAAGCGGAGGCGGGTTTTTCAGTTTGAGAAAACGCCAAAAAAGGCAGCACAAACAAAGCAGTAGCCAAGAGGGTGTTTTTCATAGCTTTGGTTTTTAGTCTTTTACCTTGTCTGGAAAGTATTTTTTCATAAGCGCCTTCCATTGTTCCGTTCGTGCCCGGAGCGGGACGAGCTCGGGGTCTTCCACTATATATTCGTAATAAGATGCTTCAATTTTAAGTGATTTCTCGAGCGATTCAAAAGATTTATCTATTTGGTTCATAATGCTTTGTATGCGGGCTAAATAATAATATGACTCTGCTGATGGAATCCTTTGAACTAGTTTTAAAACAACATTTTCTGCATCAACCGCACGGTTTGTTTTAACATAAGAAACCGCTAAGTGGTAATAAGATATGGCCTGAGATGAATCCAATTGAAGTGCTAGTTTAATGGTTCGTTCCGCTTCCAAATAGCGGTTTGAAGCATTAAAAACATGTGCCAAATTGATGTATGCGTTGACAAAGGTCGAATCCAATTTTATGGCAGTTCTTACTGGCTGCTCTGCATCGAGGTAGCGCTTTGTTTCCAAATAGAGCGCTGCCAAGCTGTTATGAAAATTTGCAACAGTTGAATCTAATTGGATGGCTTGTTTGAATTCCTGCTCCGCTTCTGATATTTGATTGTTGTATAAATAAGTATACCCAAATTCGTTGTGGGCACAGGGGAAACAAATGCCCTCTGCTGCACTGGATATAACTTTCTTGAACCAGTGTTCTGAGGCTTCAAGTTTCCACTGTCTTTGGTAAAACCTTGCTTTTTCATACCACACAATGACGGCGTTAGAATCCAACTTAGAGGCTAGATTCAACAGGGAATCTGCCTTTTCAATCTGCCCCAGTTGAAATTCAGAAAAAGAGGCAAGCTTTACATAAGGCAATACCCAACCCGGAGCCGCGCTTATTGCTTTATTGGCATAAAAAAATGCCGAGTCTGCTTGTTCCGCCGTATAGGTGTGAATCAATTCCACATAAGCATGGGGCAATTCTGTCTGCCATTGCAGCGCTTGAAAAAAGGCGCTTTTTTTATCCTGGTTTTTTCGTTTAATTTTTCCTTCAAAAAAGCACTTTCGTGCTTGCAAAGTGGCGTACATATAATGCTCCTTACCCAATAATGCTGCGGATTTTTCGAGATAGGCCGGGTAATTTTTATAAATCGTTCCTGCTCTCGCAGCCTTAAGGACTTCCGGCGTCAGACCGGTTTTAAGCATTGTATTCATCACTTGTTGCGCATCATCCTGCAGACAGGCAGCGAAGTTTCGGCGCATCGTAGAGTGCAGGCGGGCAAGGCCAGGCTCGGCAGCAAGTTTTTCGTAATAATAGTTTGCACACGTATTTTGAGGCTCAAGGAATTGCTTGTTATGCAGGGCTTGTTTAAATAGACGATATAATTCGCGTATTGAAGTGTCAACTCCTGCGAGTACCTCGTCTTCCAATCCCCTGGAATCAATGGCTGATAGATTTGCCATTTGAAGGAGCTTTCCAGAGCGCAAATCCGCGAGGATCCTGGAGTCAACATCCGCCAGTTTTTCTGCTCGATTACCAAGTACCAGGGGCATTTGACCAATCGGGGCGACTTCGGTGCTTACCCGGTCTTCGAGGTGACGCCCCATTTCCATAAGTGTTATTGCCCGATCACCATTACCATCAGCCAGTCCGTAAAGCCCGTCCACAAAATGGTAACTAAACACGCCGCGTCCACCGCCCCATTGTTCCCCTTCGATGCTGAACTCGTTGGGCTGGCAACTCAGGATTTTGATTTCGTTGGCATACTGCTTGGCGAGATTGGCGGAGGTAGCCTGTGCGCCCCCGATTTGACTGCCTGCCAGTTTCCCAGCGTGGCAAGCATCCGCGACAAACCAAACCTTGGCCTTGTTTTGTGTGGAAAGGGTCGTGAGGATTTCCTGCAAAAAAGCCAGCGAATAAGTCCCTCCGCCCATATACACCTGTGAAGGCGAATCCCAACAAAGCAAAAAGCCCGGTTGAGAAACGGTCTTCCGCTCCACATCGCCATGCCCGGAGAAGTAAATGATGACTTTGTCACCCTCCTGAGCCTGCTCAACCAAAGCATCAAGTGCTTCAGCGATATGCCCGGCGGTGGCCTGATTGTTGGTCAATACCTTTAGATGGTCGGCATTGAGTGAACCACCTACCGGGGAGCGCAGGAAATTGGCAAAGGCTTCCGCATCGCGGTGTGCGTAACGCAGGTCGGGGATGGCAGGATCCTGGTAGTCGGAGATGCCGATGACGACGGCCCAGGTAATTGACGATTGGAGGATGGGCTTTATGCTTTTTTCCCCGCTATTGGCAGCAGGGGTGTTTTGGCTGCTTGCCAAATAAGGAAGACTGAGAAGTAGTACGAGTAGCAATTTCAACATGGCCTGAGTTTTAAGTACACCTCAAAACTACACAGTTTTGGAAAAGCCAATGCTGAATTATGGATTTTAGTCTAGCCTTAAAGCGCAAGTAACTACAGTAGACTGCTGCTTTGTTCCATTTTAATCCTGCTGCTGGCCAGCAATTTTTTCCCGCCGTGAAAAAGAATCAGGCCGTTGGAAAAGAAAATGGTCGCCCATTTAAGACAGGTGAATACACAACTTATTACAGCAATTGAAGGTGAAAAATCGGGAAATTGCATCAGTAAGATCGTTACGAAAATGTTCTCTGTCCAGTCGGCTAAAGTAAGTAATGCACCCAACCACCACCAACGCCTGGCCCCTAACCAAGTCAAACAGGTGACAAAGAAAAGTCCGCCAATAACTGGAAAAACCAAATCCACCGTCCATTGTGCAATGAGATAAAGATGTATGCCCTCTGGCCCATACGCGCTCAGCATAGAATGCGCTTTTGCAGGGGTATAAAAAAACTCCAAATCTATAACACCCACCCCTCCGGAAAGGGCTTTGATATCCGCTTCCAGAGAAGGCATGATAAAGCCCGTGAAAGCGATAAAGAGCGCAAAAAGCAGCAACACATTCCTGCCTGTTGCGATTTTTCTAAGAAAAGATAAGGGTGTAAAATTGCTCATTGCTATTAATTCAGGTACAAAGGTCTATCCTGTAACGGTAGTTTGCATGTGTCATTTTCTCAAAAAAGGTAAAAAAGTGTAAAAATTGGGGCCCATTCTGTTTTCTTGCATCTGAAAACCACCACACTTGCCGATGTTTGTGCGCCAATTTACCCGCCGAAGCACGTAGTGCGGAGGGGGGCCAGATCACCAGATCTCCAACTACCCAAATCCCCCTCCTTCGCTCCTGCCCGCCAAGACTCGGCAGGCGGGAAAGCTAGGGCGGGTAAACAATAAACCAATTCCCCCTCCTTCGCACTACGTGCTTCTGCGGGTAAACAACCACCACCATGCACCTTCTCCTTGTTGACGACGATCTTACCCTTAGCCCGCTCACGAAGGAATACCTCGAAGCAAAGGGGTTCACTGTTACGATGCGCCACAGCGGCGATGAAGGACTGGCAGCGTTCAAATCTGGCACTTTCGATGGCTGTATCCTCGACGTGAAAATGCCGCTCAAAGATGGGTTCTCCCTCGCCGAAGACATCCGCCAGCTGAACCCCAACATCCCCATCCTGTTCCTCACCGGGGCCGTGCAAAAAGAAGAGCGGATTCGGGGCCTGGCGCTTGGGGCCGACGACTATATTACCAAACCTTTTAGCATGGAAGAACTTTACCTCCGTGTGCGCAATACCCTCAAACGCAGCAGCAGCCAACAAAAACAGAGCGAAAAAGCCGTCCACGAAATTGGCCTCTATCGCTTCGATGTATCGTCCCGCGAGCTCCACGGTGGCCCGGAAATGGTGAAACTCACCGCCATCGAAGCCAAACTACTTCAACTTTTCTGCGAAAGCGACAACGGCATTATTCGCCGCGACACCGCCCTCCAGCGCATCTGGGGTGACGAGGATATGCTCAAGGGGCGAAGCCTTAATGTTTACGTTAGCAAGCTACGCACGTTCCTTTCAGCGGAACCTCGCATTGAGATTCTCAATGTGCACGGGGAGGGGTATCAACTTGTGATACGGTAACAAAGAACTATAATAATCGGAGGAGCGAATCTCAAGAGCGGGTGTCATCCTGAGCGCAGCGAATGATCTGATTAGGAATATAAACATCGCTCCAAATCAGATCCTTCGCCGCGCTCAGGATGACACCCGCTCTTGGTATTTCGAGAAATGATAAAGCATAGATGTTGTGGCTTTTAATCCTGTTGGGCTATTAATTATCGTGAATTTGGGTAGGTATCGATCCCGTATTCGCAAAAAGCCGCATAGCGGCGACATTATGGTAGCGTTAGCGTCAAAAATTTACGGAACCGCGTAGCGGTGGCATTTTGTTCGTTGTAATAATGTCACCGCTACGCGGTTCTTATCACCTTACCGCCCCTTGGGCTACCATAATGTCGCCGCTATGCGGCTTTTTTAGATTCTAGAAAATTACACCTACCCAAAACTCACGTTAATTAAGTCTGTCTCTGCATGAGTTATAGCTGAACAAGCATAGCAGTCATCGCGCTTAATTCATCGTTGATATTTACCGAAGGGTCATTTTCCAATCGTTGCAGTAATTCTGCTGCTTCATTTAAACCCAAATATCTACACTGGCTTTTGAGCCCATGTGCTGTATTACTGGCGGTTTCCCAATCGCTGTCAGAGAGGGCTTGACGCAGGGTCTGCAATTGGCCCGGCAACTGCTCCCGAAACATGACGACGAATTTTTGCGCGGCTTCTTCACTGCCGAGCAGACTGCGGAGGTATTCCGTGTTTATGTTCATTTCATAAAAAATTTCAGTCTAAAAACTAATCTGCGGATCAGGGGTGAAAATGGTTTTAAAGCCACGTAGTGGCTTTTTCAACTCGAATTACACCCTTTCAACCCCTGAATCGCACTAAGCACTAATTACCTTCATCATCGTATCAAAAAGTTCTTCGGTATCAATAGGCTTGGTAACGTAAGCATCCATGCCAACTTCCCGGCATTTGTCGAGTTCTCCCTGAACTGCGTTGGCGGTGAGGGCAATTATGGGCAATTTGTTCCATTTTTCTTGAGCGCGTATTTGGCGTGTGGCCTCTAATCCATCCATCACGGGCATCTTAACGTCCATGAGTACCAGATCGAATGTACCGCCGGATTCGATTTTTTCCAGGGCCACCCGGCCGTTTTCGGCGACTTCGATTTCTACACTGGGGATTCGACTTTTAAGGAGTTCAATGGCCAGCATCTGGTTGAAAAACGTGTCTTCAACCAATAGGATGCGCAAGTTTTCAAAGGCATTTTTTTGAATTTTTACTTGTTGGGGGTCTGCCTCCAAATTTTTGTCCAATTCAAAAAGTATAGTGACAGAAATGGCCGTGCCTTTTCCAACTTCACTTTCGAGTTCGATTTTTCCTCCTTGCTGTTCTACCAAATCCTTGGTGATGCTAAGCCCCAGGCCAGTACCACCATAGTTGGCCGAAATATCGTCGTCGGCCTGTTGGAAACTCTCAAACACACGCGACACCTGTTCAGGTGGTATGCCGATACCCGTGTCAGAAACGGTGAAAATCAGTTGGCAGTGGGCAGGGACAGTGGGCAGGGGCAGTGGCAGTTGGCGGTCGGCGGGTGCTACTGCCAACTGCCTACTGCCACTGCCAACTGATACTGCCAATTGCACCTTGCCACTGTCCGTGAACTTGATGGCGTTGCCTAAAAGATTGGTCAGTATTTGATTGAGCCGAACGGGATCACCAACCAATCGTGTGGGTGTTTCGGGTTCGATTTTTATTTCAAACCGAAGCCCTTTTTCTTCTGCCTTGAAGCCGAGCGTATTTTGCAAATGCCTCACAATCAGTTCCAAATCAAAAGGTTTGTGCTGAAACTTGAACTGCCCGGATTCGATCTTCATTTGGTCGAGCACATCGTTGACGATGACGAGCAAGTTCTCCGAACTCTGACGAATGGCATCGGCATACTCTCCTTGTTTGGGTGGCAATTCGCTTTCCGTGAGCAGTCGGCTGAGGCCGAGGATGGCGTTCATGGGCGTGCGGATTTCGTGGCTCATGTTGGCCAAAAAGCGCGTTTTATAATGGGCGGTTTGCTCGGCGAGTTCCTTTTGTTTTAAAAGTTCGCGATGGTTTTCCCGGTTGCGCCAGAAGAGGTAGGCGGCAGTAGTAAGGAGGGCCATCAGCAGCATTTTGAAGGATTCTGCTTGCCACCAGGCAGGTGCGATGGCAATTTTCAACGTTAGTTCAGGGCTTTCGCTCCCTTCAATTCTGACCCGAAAAGTGTAGGCGCCGGGTTCAAGATTGGCGTACACGACCTGATGTTCTGCCCCCTTTTGCTCCCACTCCATTTTTTCGCCTTTGAGCTCCATTTTGCATTCATAGCGCAGTTCATCGGGACGGGCAGTTTGGATGCCCGCCCATTCAATGGTGATATTATTGTCTGTGCTGGAAAGTGGGATGTGCTTCAAAAACTCGAGGCCAGTCAGAAGTTTTTTGGTTTCGCCCGTTATCTGAAATCGTGTCAGCAGGATGGCCGATACGGGTGCGCCTTCTGTCAGTTTCGAGGGGTCAATTTGAGCCGGGCCAGTAACTGTGGCAAACAGGATTCGCCCGTCCCGGAGCTGGCAACGCCCTCGTGTCCAGCTGGAGGTCTGCAGGATGGCATTTGTGCTGATGTTGCGAATGCCGCTCAAATTCGGTTCAATGCGCGAAATGAATTCGGGCAAAATCGCCCATATGTTTTGGTCTTTACCAAAAAGCACCGTATTCACCACATTGTCGGGCAACTTGTCACTCCCCGAGATATTGTGAAAATTGCCTGATTCGGGGTCTACAGTTGTTATTCCACCAGAAGTTGAAATCCAAATCCAGCCATTTGGCGCGACATTTATATCCAGTATTTCGTCGTTGATCAGTTGGTGCGGCGGCGGGGTGTTGTTGTTGAAAAGGGTTGTTTTAAACGTCTTTTTGTCAAATTTTCCCAAAAAATTAGGTAGATCGAGCCAAAGCGCACCGCGTCCATCATCCACAAAACGTTGCACATATTGATCAAACGGCGGCGGGGAAAACTGTGTGAACGAGCGCAATTCGCCGGAACGTCGGTCGAAGCGCGAAAGCCCATTTTGGGTGCCAAGCCATAGGACTTGCGGGTCGTCCCGGTCCACCAACACATTTAAAATATTGCCCGATAAAGGCGGCGTTTTAAATGGGTCGAACATTCGATCTTTTACATTCCATATCCAAAGCTTGCCTTTGATAATTGCCCAAACTGTGCTGTCGGTTCCGGTAAAGAAATCGGGTGCAGCCACCTTTTGACCATTTACAAGAATCGGTTGTGGCTTTGCACCCAATTTTTCATAGTACCATAGCGCTGACGTAGAACTCACGATGATACCACCCTGCCGATCTTCTGCCATCCTATAAGTCGAATTTTCGCGCGCACCGGGATCTTGAATGTTTATTGGCCACAACGTAAAAGCCTGTTGAGACAAATTGAGTCGCGTTACTTCGTAGGCTGTGCCTACCCAGAGGTTCCCAAAAACATCTGGTTTCAACGACATTACATAATCTTGCGGCAGGCTGTACGGATCACGCGAATTGTTCCTGAAACGCTGGAAATTGTTGTTTTCACGATCCCAACGCACCAGTCCTTCTCCAAAAAAACCAATCCAAAGTACACCATCAGGAGTTTCGATGATGGTGCTGACATGCCTGAAAGCCAGTGAATCAGGCAACGATGCGCGGGACACTTTTTCTTGATTGCGGTCAAAAACGAAAAGCCCCTGCACCCCGCCGATCCAAAAAACATTTTGACTGTCCTCAAAAAGGACGTCTGCTGGAATTTTCTTCCCTTTTTCTTCTGGCACTTCCAAGGGCAATTGCGCATACTGCTGACGGTCCGCCGAAAACTTGTAAATACCGTCGTTCCTGCCCGACCAAAGTATGCCTGCTTTATCCTCATAAAAACAGAGTGCAAGCCCACGCATCTTTTTCTCCGGCACGACTGGAATTTTCACCAGGGACTGGGAAGCTTCCTCGAAACGAAACATCCCCCTGTTCGAGCCTATCCAGATGGTACCGCTGCGGTCTTCAAACAAGGCATTGAACTGCCGCACAGAATCCTGATACGACATAAACCGATGGATTTTATCCGTATGCCGGTCGAGGTAACATAAACCGTTGAGGGTTGCAAACCACACCCGCTGCTTGCTGTCGGGCAACAATGCATACACCCGGTCATTGCTCAGGGAATTTGAATCGTTGCTATCGGTTTTGTAGCGAAAATAATTGTAGCCATCGTAACAAAAAGCCCCGCGACCCATGGTGCTGAACCAGAGCCTGCCATGCTCGTCGGTAGCAAGGGTGTTCACACTAAATTTATGCCGTACGCTTTTCAGTCGCTCAAAAATATAGCGCTGTCCCTGCGCCTCGCACGGATTGGGCAACAGGCTCGCTATCACCAAAATTATGGCGGGTAAAAGGGCGCAATATGCGACGCAAATACTTCATTTTCAAGCTGCGGCAAGATGAGGATATGTTGTGGAATAAAAAAGCCCGGTATGCCAAAGGCACACCAGGCTTAATGGTTTTTGATTGTTTTTTACACTTTTTTACACAATGACCTGAAATAGTGTGGTGGATGCAGCACTGAAAAATTGAACCCAAAAAAGCCCCGTCGGCAACATTTACCGACGAGGCTTATGCGAAACCCACACATCTAATAAAAGGCTACAGTTAATGCTGCCCTTTCACAAGCCGTTTGGTACTAACTCCGTTCTTATTTGCCAAACGCACTATCAAAATTCCATCAGGAAGGGTATTTAGCGTCAGATCAATTTGACGAGTGCCTGGCAAAACAATTTGATGTTGCAAGGAACGTCCAGCCAAATCCAACACTTCCAAAGAAAGGTTTTCGTCGGCTTCTACACTGAACATCACCTGGGTAAAGGAACTGGCAGGGTTTGGCTGCAAGGCCCAGGCTGCACCACCCAAAGGTTCTTTGGTGGCTACTATTTGCACAAACACACAGGTGGATGTGGCGGTGCAACCGTTTTGGGTCACCACAACGGCATAATTGCCCGTAACAGCAGGGGCAAACGTACTTCCCGTTTCTCCTTGAATGGGCAGGTTTGTTGCGCAGTCAATCCATTGGAAGGTAGCGTTGTCCGCTGCAACCGTAATGCTGAATGCGTCCAATATCAGAGCATAATCCACGGTGTTCACCAACAAGGTGAGCACTACTGTTGAATCACAACCTGCTGCAGATTCAAGTACCACGGTATACGTTCCTGGATCTGTAAGGATTTGCCCATTAAATGGGAACGACTCGCCTTCGCAGATGGTGGCGCTGAGATTCGTCACTGGGTTGGGCAATACCGTCAGCGTAAGTACTATGGTAGAGTCACAACCCACAGTAGAAGACAGATCTTCCGTATAGGTGCCAGCCGTTGTAAGTGACGTGCCGTAAAAATCATAGCTGTCACCACTGCAAATGGAAGCTGAAATGTTAGTATTTGGGATGAGCGGGAAAATAGTCAGGAAGAGTGTTTCCACCGAATCGCAGCCATTGGTCGCTGCACCAACATAGATGAACTGGTATTCGCCGCTTTGAGTCAATACTTCGCCATTGTATTCAAAGGGTTCGCCATTACAAACAGAGGCCGAAAAGGCAGATTGAGCCAACGGAAGCACATCCAGCGTTAGCGTTACAGTGGAATCGCAACCATTTTCCCCTTGAAGCACTGCTGTGTAAACGCCTGCGACCGACAAACTTAGCCCATTGAAATCATAACTTTGATTGGCACAAACGCTTGCGGAAAGGCTGCTGTTCTGAACTGGAAGTACCGACAATGTCAGGACTATCGTAGAGTCGCAACCATTCTCGCCAGTCATCACAGCGGTGTAAGTACCAGGGTCGCTAAGTGTCAGACCATTGAAATCATACGATTCATTGGAGCAAATGGTGGCCTCTACCGAAGAATTCAGCAATGGCAACACGGTCAAGTTGAGCACTGCAGTGGAATCGCAGCCGTTGGTGCCTGTGAGTGTCGCGGAGTAAGTGCCGCCAGTATTCAGGTCAAGGCCATTGAACGAATACGTTTCGCCTTCGCAAATGCTGGCATCGGTGGTGCTTGCGTTGAGCGGAAGCACATTTAAGGCCAGATTAATGATTGAATCACAACCACCTTGCGCAATGAGCGTCAGGTTGTAGTCGCCGCTTTGGGTCAATGTGTCGTTTCCAAACACATACGATTCTCCTGTGCAAATCGAAGTTTGAAGGTTTGTCTCAAAGAAGCTTACAAAATCCAGCGACAGTGTTGCGGTGGAATCGCAGCCGTTGGCGCCAGTGAAGAAGTAGGAATAAATGCCGGAACTGGTCAAAGTGTCCCCGTTAAAAACGTACTTGCTGCCTTCGCAAAGCGTGGCGATGGTGGTAGAGGAAGACAATGGGAGTACCGTAAGCGCGATGGTTACAATTGAATCACATCCATTAAAAGCATCAAAAACATAGTCATAGTCACCGTCAAGGGTTAGCGATTCACCGTTGTAATCATAGGTTTCGCCGTCGCAAATGGTGGCTTCTATAAGGGTTTTGGCTACCGGGAGCACGGTCAACGCAATGGTAACGGTGCTGTCGCAACCGTTTTCGCCTGCGAAGCCATATTCAAAGTTGCCTGATGTTGTCAGTAAAAAGCCGTTGTAATTATAAGCATCGCCGTCGCAAATAGTAGCAGAAATCAGCGTTGACTGGGTCGGCAATACAGTCAGGGTGAGCACCACCGTAGAGTCGCAGCCGTTCTCTCCAGTCAGCACCGCAGTGTAGATTCCAGGATCGCTGAGGGAGCCACCGTTGAAATCGTACGTTTCATTGGAGCAAATCGTGGCCTCAATGGCTACATTTTGCACGGGCAATACGTCCAATACGAGTACAACTGCGCTGTCGCAGCCATTTTCTCCTGTGAAGACTGCGGTATAAACTCCTGCATCTGAGATCAAAATACCATCAAACTCATAGGTTTCGCCGTCACAGATGTTCGCGTTGACCGTAACACTTTGGGCTTGATTCACTGTAAGCATCAGGTTCACAGTGCTGTCGCAGCCGTTTGCACCAATGAAGACAAAAGTGTAACTGCCCGCATCCGTCAGCAATGCGCCTAGGTAATTGTAAGCGTCGCCTTCACAAATCTCGGCGACCAAATCAGTCTGTTGGCTTTGCAAAACGTTCAATGTGAGCGTAACGACACTATCGCAACCATTTTCGGCAGTCAGGATGGCCTCGTAAGTACCTGAGTCGTTCAATAATTCGCCCCCAAAGGCATACGTTTCATAATCACAAATGCTCGCTTGAATTGCTGTGGCAATGGCGGGCAACACATTTAGCGTAAAAGTTACCGTGGAGTCACAGCCGTTGGCTGCCTCCAAAATGAAGGTATAATCTCCTTGGTCCGTCAACACTTCTCCTTGATATTCAAAGGACCCTTCTGCACAAATGGTGGCCTGTTCGGTTCCAAAAGACACTGGCAAAACGGTAAGCACGAGCGTGACCGTAGAATCACACCCTCCCACTGCAACATAGTCACGTACGTACGTGCCTTCGGCACTGAGCAAATCGGTGTCAAATACATAGACCCCGCCAGTACAGATCGTGCCTTCAATATTGGTTTCATAAAAGTCCACAAATTTCAGGTCCAGCACTATCGTAGAATCACAACCATTTTCAGCAGTTAAGACTCCCTCGTAAATGCCATCTACTGTCAGTAAATCACCCAAAAAGTCGTACTCTGAACCTTCACAGCGTGTTGCGCTTAAGTTCGTGGAAATAGCATGGCGTACGGTGAGGGTCAAGGTTATTACAGAATCGCAATCGCTTGCAGTAGGTTGAACGTACACATAAACCCCTGCATCGGTGTAAACGGTGTCCCCGAATGTGTAGGAATCCTCCGCACAAATGGTGGCACTGATCTGCACATCAAAGAAAGTTACCACTTTAAGGGTCAGGGTTACAATAGAATCACAGCCTTCATTTGAAATCAATACAATGCTGTAAACGCCGCTTTGGGTAAGCGTATCTCCCTGAAACACAAAGAAAGAATCCACGCAAATGGTCGCGCCCAAATCGGTTTTGGAGGGCTGCAGCACGTTTAGTTGCAGGTTTACGATTGAATCACAACCATTATCTGCTATCAGGGTGACCGAATAGGTACCCGACTGGTTTAAGTCCAACCCATTGAAAGAGAAAGATTGTCCCTCACAAATCGTCTCGTTGAGATTGGTCAGCGACAAAGGGAGCACCGTTAGTTGCAAGGTCACGACCGAATCGGCGCCGTCTGACCCTATGTAGGTGGCCACATACTCTCCGGTTGTGTTGAGGATTTGCCCATCAAAAACGTAGCTTTCGTTCGCACAGATCCTGGCTGTAATAATCGTATCGCCAGCCATTTCTGTCACTGAATTCATGCCGTCTATGCTGTTAGAAACAGGGCTGGCATTTAAAGTAAAAAGCCAGGCGCTGGCCACAAACAAAAGCAAAAATCGGGTTGCCAAGTTGGGTCTTGAGAAAAATTCTGCCCATTGTCTAGAAGAAAAGGCGGGTGTAATTTGTTGAAACATAACAGATTAAATTGTTGTTGGAAAAATTGTTGAAAAAAAGGATTGCATTTTCAACGGCAATAAGGGGACGTATGGCTTATGTAAAGCCAAGCAAATCTCACCTGCTCTGCAGGGGAGCGGATTAAACCGACATTAAAAGAAAATTAAAATGCGCAGCACCTCAGCTCATGGGAATGGAAACAATGAATTCGCTGCCGTTCCCTTTTTCAGAACGGACCAGGATGCTGCCATTATGAAGTTGGATGATACGCTGGCACATGGCCAGTCCGATGCCGTGACCGGGCACGGTAGAGGTGGTATGTTCCCCTCTAAAAAAGGGGGTAAAGATCAGCGTCTGTTCTTCTATAGGAATGCCTGCACCGTTGTCAGCAAAGCTAACATTGATGGTGTTTTTGCTGGCCCCAATACGAATCCGGACGGTGCGGTCTGCTGAGAATTTGCAGGCGTTGTCCATAAAATTTAAAAAGGCCGTTTTGATCAAATGTTCGTTTCCTTTGATGGAAAGCGAAGATTCATCTTCGGGAAGGGCATCGTACTCGAATAGGAAATGGTAGTCCGGTTGGGCCTTGCGCAGTTCGTTTTGAGCGGCGAAAAGCACCTCGTCCACGCGGACGACCAAAAAGAGCAGGCGTTGTTTGTCAATGGAGGATTGCGCCAGCATCAGTAACCCATTTGTGAGCGCGACCAGGGTTTGTGTGTCCTCCAAAAGGGAGCGCAGGGATTTTTCGTATTCCTCCGGAGTGCGCCTTTTTTCGAGCATCATTTGCAACTGGCTTGTGATAGAAGCCAACGGGTTGCGCAGTTCGTGCGAGGCGCTGCTCACAAATTGCTGCTGTACCCCAAAGGCAGTCTCCAATCGGTGGAGCATGTTGTTGAAGTTTTTCCCCAATTGCGCGATTTCATCCCGGCCATTGCCCTCGTTTACGCGCCGGTTGAGGTTGCCCTCTCCAATGTCAGATATTTCCTCATTGATGCGGGCGAGTGGTTGGAGCGCCTGGCCCGCAAAAACATACCCGGATATGATGATGAGCAAAATGCCAATCAGGAAACCCACGAGCAGCACATTGCGCAAGTTTTGGAGTTTGCTTCTTCCATAACGATCAAAAGCAGAAGAAATGATCACAAACTCGCCCTGTTGGCCTTGATAAGTCTGCCCAACGTGTTCAAACTGATCGTCTGAAAATTCCATTATTCCTCTTGCCCGAATACTGCGCAGCAATTCAGGAGAATAACCTGCGTCAAAATCGTCCAAACTAGTGTAAACCAGACTGTCCTGATTGTCAAAAACCAGCACTTTTTCCTGGGGAAGCGCGTGTATAGAATTCTTGTCAATAATGCGCAATAGGTCTTTGTCCACCTCTTTCACAGTCACAAAAAGCCTCGCGGTGGTGAGACCCCGACTCTCCAAACGTGAGAAAAATTCTTCACGACGGTAGTTTTCAGAAAGGGAATACACCCCAATGCAAAACACGGTCAGGATGGTAGCAACAATGGCCGAAAATCGAAGGGCAAGTTTGGACCGTATGTTCATGCAGCTGGGAGGGCATTGATAAAATAACCAAGCCCTTGTTTGGTGTGTATGAGTTTCGGCTCAAAGTTTCGGTCAATTTTTTTGCGGAGAAAATTGATGTAAACCTCCACGACATTGGTGCCAGTATCGAAATTCACATCCCAGACGGCTTCCACGATTTCATGCCGGGAGGCCACACGACCATTGAGGCGCACCAGGTATTCCAGCAATGTATATTCCTTGGCTGTAAGGTCAATGGGTTTCCCTGACCTGCGCACGGTTTTGAAGCCTGTATCTATTTCAAGATCAGCCACTCGCAGCATCTCCTCTGCTCTGTTGGGGTCGGCGAGGGCGGGCTTATTCTTTAGCAGATTTCGCATTCTTGCCAGCAGTTCGCGAAAGTCAAAAGGCTTGACCAGATAGTCGTCGGCGCCCGCATCAAAACCCGTCAATTTTTGCTCTACGCTACCCAACGCCGTCACCAAAATAATGGGCAAACCTGGGTGACTGGCACGAATCGTTTTGCAAACCTCGTAACCACTCACGAAAGGCAGGTTGAGGTCGAGCAGGACAAGGTCGTAAAAGTTGTTTTGGACCAGAAATTGACCGACCGCTCCATCTGGTGCGATCTCTACTTCAAACCCGTTTTCTTCCAGCCAAGTTTTTACCGAGGCAGCCACCTTAGGCTCGTCTTCCACAAGCAAAACATTGGTCTTTTTCATCACCAGAAGTGCGGAGTTCAATTTAAGCGGAAACTCGATACGCCCAACAAGCCCACATTGCAATAGATTGCTGCCACGTAATTCCCTTTTTTGAGCTTTTCGTCCAATTTATAAGTGAACGAAAGCCGTTGTGTCTCGCCCAGCGAAACCGCTTTTACCTGTTGCGCTTCGATTTGCAAATTGCCAGAGGGCGCCTCCACGGTAGTTTTTATAGGTTTGCTTGAAGCGATGGGCTTGCCTTTTTCGTCGGTTATTGCCAGATAAAGGTGCTGGTCGCCATGATAACTTGTGGGTACATCCACGAGATCAAAACTGACCGTAATCTCGCGTGCTTTTTTAGCTCGCAGGGTTTGCTTGTCGCCCCGGCGCCCGATCTCCACCCGGAATGCCGTGGCTTTGAACTTCGCGCTCTGGGTTTTGCGGATTTGTTCTTCCAGCTTTTTGGCAAGATCGCCCACCTGTCCACTCAAACTGGTATTTTCGCTTTGCAGTTCCTGGTTTTCGCCCAAGAGACGCTCGTTTTCTGCCTTCAGTTGTTCATTTTCTGTTTGAACAGCAGTTATTAAGGTCTCGTATTCTATTTTTAGTTGCCGCAGTTCCTCCAATTGGGTGCGCAGCTCGGAAATCTCGCGATTGTTTTGCGACCTGATTTTTTTGATGGTGGCGTCTTTTTGCGCTATCAGTCCGGCAGTAGTCGCTTCTTTCCCGCGCAGGTCTTCATTTTCCACCCGCAAGTCATAAGCCGCGGCGAGGCTTAAGGCTGTCCAACTCTGGTCCAAGTTTGCTTTCTGTGCTTGAAGCGATTCGACGTTTTCGGTTAGGCTTATGTTTCCTGCCCGCGTCTTTCGCTTTTTTCCAAAAGAAGATAGATGCTCCTATACTCAAAATGAGTAGCAAGATTACGATGGTTAAAAGGGTGCGGGGCCTTGGTTGCCGTTTTGGTTGTCGTTCATAATTGCTTAATGAATCAAGTTAATGCCTTTATTGACCCAACAAGGTACGGAGGCCCCCAGTTTGCATCAAAACTTTAAGCGCAGCAAAGTTGTAAAAGCAAATGTTGGGCGCAAATTAAACAGCTATTAAAGAAAATTAAAAAAACCCGACACGCTTTTGGCATGCCGGGCATTATCATGTTAGACCTGTCTCATTTTTTAAGCCTACAAGTGCCGAACATCGCAACAAGCACTTGCCACTTGATACTTACCCACTTACTTGATACTTGATACTTGATACTTGATACTTGATACTTGATACTTGATACTTGATACTTGCCATGAAACTTGCAACTTGCAACTTTACATCTTCACCAACTTCCCACTCGCCGTCTTTCCTCCTGTTTGCACCCGCCATACATACACGCCAGGCTGAGGCATCGCTTGTGGTGCAATTTCGAGCAAATGGGTTCCAGCACTCAATTCTACTGAATTCGCCCAAAGGATTTTACCTGAAATATCGGCGATTTCGACCCGCACTTGCTCGGCTTTGGCAAGCCGTACTGGGATGCTGGCTCCTCCGTTGGTGGGGTTGGGCTGCGGGATCAAAATGGTGGTTTCTGCGAACGATACGGCGGCTTCGTTTTGGCGGAAATCGAGGGTAAGGGTTTGCGGCGCATCCCCAAGGCTGCCGAGGTTTTCAAAATTGGCAGCGGCCTTGAAAACTTCCGAAATCTTTACCGATTCCAGGGCTCGAATGCGTAGTCTTAGCAAATCCTGCCCGGGCGTAATGCGCAGTGCCTGGTCATTTGCCCAAACAAAATTGAGGGGTACCCGGCGCTGGCTGGTGGAAAGCATCGGCATCAAGGCCGTTCAATTCGCCTGCCAGCACCTCCATAATTTCTATTTGTTCCGGGTCGAATTGAAGCCCCATTTGCAAGCCAATCCAATCGCCTGTTTCGGCCATTTGGAGGGTGATTTCTGCGGTTTCACCTTGTAGTAGCGTAAGGTCGGGCAGTGTCAGACTGCGTTTTGGAAGGCCTCGGTCAATGCTGGGAGCTTGCAGGCCCGGCCAGGCATCGCAGTCAAGGTCGCCAATTTTAATGGCTTTGAACGCGACTTGATAGGAGGACTCTTGCGCATTGGGGATGGTTAATGTTTCCGGAAGTACCGTTTGGAAAGGGTTTTGCGGGTTTGGGAACACAAAACCTGCATTAATAAAACGCCAGGAGCTGTTGTTTTGCAGTTCATCCGTGACGCCGAGAATGAGTTTGCGCAGCTCAACGATGTCAAAACCTGTAATAGATCCACTTTTGTTAGCATCAGCAGCGATCAGGGCGTAGGGCGAAAGATCTGTGTCAATGCCAAGTATGAAGCGCCTGATTTTGATGAGGTCGAGCACAGTTACGCCATTGAGAGGAAAGCTGCTTTTCGCAAGTGCTACTGCGATGTTACTGCCAATTGGACCATTGCTAGGGAACAGCGCGCATCCATTTCCATCCACCTGACCCATGTCACCGACATAGAAGTCGTTGATACTCACGCTGGTACCCAAAATTGGCGAGCCATTACAGGCACTAATTGCGCAAGTGGTGATTTCAACTCCTGTGCCGTTACAATGACCAATGTTATCTTGAACCTGCATAGGTCTCGCAATAATCTGCATTACCGTCCAGATCCTTTGCCCATAATTCAATAGTATTTACCCCCACCTCCGTACAGCCAAAAGTTACTTTTTGGCTTGTAGGAAACCCGGCCCCCGTGCCGCTTTTGCGTATACCAAATTCGAGCAAGTTGGCAGGAGTATTGTCATCTTCCGCATATTGGAGGAAATCTGCAGCCCACAAATAAATCTGACCCGTCGGCATAATATTGACCGATAAGCCGTTGAGGCAGACAACTGTCGGGGCCCCCAGGGTTTCCGCTACCGCAGTTTCCCAAGTTGTCTTGTACGATCGCATAGCTCTCGCAAAAAGCGGTATTGCCGTCCAAATCACGAACCCAAAGTTCTACGCATCGAGTGCCCAGTTCGGTACAGTCAAAATTCAGATTTTGGATCGGGTTGTCATTGCCATCTACCGGAAACGTAGCACCAAAACCGCATTTTTGAAGCCCAAACTCAAGCAGATTTGCCTGCGTACTGTCATCTTCAGCGTAAAGCAGAAAATCTGAGGCCCACAATTCTATCTGGCCAGGAGCCATGATATTGACCGCCAGCCCATTAAGACAGACAACCGTGGGGACATCATCCTCCCCATCACCACAGTTGCCCAAGGCATCCTGAACGATTACGTAGGTCTGACAATGATCGGCATTGCCAGCAGCGTCTTTGGCCCAAAGTTCAATAGCTTGAGTGCCGAGCTCATCACAGTCAAAAGTCACGCTCTGCACCGGGTCGCCATTGCCATCCAACGGGAATCCCGTACCTGTATTCGCCTTGCGAATGGCAAATTGGAGCAAATTAGCAGGGGTAGCATTGTCCACTGCGTAATTCAAAAAATCCGGCGCCCAAAGTGTGATCTCCCCAGTCGGCATGATATTAATAGAGAGACCGTTAAGACAAACGATGGTAGGTTTTATGCAATCTCTCACAATCAAGGAAGTTTCACAAACCTCGTCATTGCCTATGCCGTCATCTATCAACCATTGGATTTTATGGGTTCCGTAGGACAGTTCGGGATTTGTAAATGTGCCAGGGACGGAAGGCGTGTTCCAGCGCAGGTAGCCCCGTGTGGTGTCGCCATTGGCGGTGGTTTCAAGCGTGAACTGGTATTTTTCATTGGCAGGCACGGGGCGCTCGTCGAACACACGCACATCGCCACCGTCGAAGTTTGGGTTGTTCCAGTTGTTGAAGTTTACCGTGCCGGGTGCAGGTGGTTCCCAACTTTTTACCACGGTTTCCCAAGTGCCGTTTTTGTCCAAATCGAGGAACAGCAGGTAACGAAGGGTCACATTGGCTCCGGGACAAGTATCTCTTACCGTAACGCTCAATGCAACGGAGGCGTCGCTGAGATCTTGAGTGGCATTGGCAGCGTCCCACCAGTAGCTTTCATTCCAAAGTTCGGGATTGTTATTGCTGTAATCGCATATTGGGGCTGTGTTGGGGCAGTTCTCCAGTACAATACACTGGGCAGAAATTTGGCCGAAGGCCAGAAACAACAAGATGAAAGCGAGTATATTTTTCATGTTTTAAAATTTTGAAGATGAACGGGTTGGGAGGGGGAGATTGAGATATTTAGACATTGGGATATTGGGATATTGGGTAACGATCTACTGCAACTGCCTACTGCAACTGCCCCCGCCTTTGTTAAAACTACGGCGGGTAAAACCTCAAACTACTCCACCACCAATCTCCCGCGCGCCAGGGTTTTTCTGCCTTCCATAATCTGCCAGAAATACAGCCCTGTTTGCAAATTTTTTCTTTTGAATGAATAAGCATTTCCGGAAAAACCCTCCTCACGCAGCAATTTCCCCAAGGGATCAATAAGTGCAAAGCGCAGGGTTTTTTCGGGCACATAATCTTGAAGCGCAAATACTGCTTCATCCTCCATCGGGTTTGGAAAGACCAGTACTTCCAGCATTTGCGCCCGGCCAACAGGGTCTTGAGTAGCCACCATAACGGGTCTGCCAATGGTGTGAAACCAGGTGTTGGTCACCACAGCCTCGTTGAAATCAAAGTAGATATGAGCGGTGTTTTCGATGAGCGTCCCGTCCGGCAAATTTGGTTTTGGGAGATGCGGAAGGAGACAAAACCATGCGATTCAGGTTCGTTCGTTGTGCTGTCGGGCAGCAGGATATTGGCAAAAGTGAAGATCAATTGACCATCCCCTGTGACATCCCAAGTGTAGGCATGGCTGGCTGCGATAGGGCGAATAGTTGCCGGGTCGAGTGTGCTGGAAAGGGTATCGCGCAGTACAACAAGAAATGCTGTGTCGTTGCCAGTGTTTTGAAAGCGAATGGTGTATTCAATGTCATCGCCGCGCTCCAGATAGTGCGCTGGAGTAAGTCCGAGCGGAAGACCAATTTTGTCGTTGGGGTCAAAGGAGCCAATTATTTCGCCACAATGGGTAGCAATTGCAAGATCATTTTCGTTGTTGGGCAGTGAGAGTAAGAGGCTCAAATTACCGTCGGATGTGCAATTTGCCACCACTGCTACAGGCTTGCTCATTACAGTCCGCTGGTTTGAGAACACCCGCAACGCAAAGCAAGAATCGTCTGGCATTGGAATCCGGACCGTGGTGATTTCACCACCTGCGATGAGTTGAATAGGCGCTTGCATATACATGATCTGGTCTTCAATAATCACGTATTCAGCCACTTGCGTCATGTCTCCCGTGCCCGTGTTCTTGATGACAAATTCGATTTCGGAGCCGTTGCAAACCCCCGATACTTCGATTTTCGAACCATCCAGGTCGGGGTCGCTCAGCGCACAGGAAGTGTCCGGGAAAATGTGCGCCTCGGCACAAAGAATGTTGCCTACCTCAGCCGAACAAGAAACCTTGAATACTATCTGCATGGTCCCGCAATTATCCGGCGGCACTGTTCCAATATCAAACGTATACACATTGCCATTCTGAGTGCTTAGGGGATAGCTGCTGCTCACATATTCCAACATGGTGTCTACCGTTATCTGCACCGACGCGTTATCCGTAGCTTGATTGCCCACGTTGCACCAACTCACCCAGTACGAGGTGTTGGTGCATCTACGCAATATTCCGCCGCTGATGTCTACGTCTAGTAAAGGGCATTCGGCCAACACTTGCACTCCGATAGCATCGGCTGCTGCAATCTGCCCTGTACCAATCAGCGTCACGCTTGGTGTATTGCACACGAAGTAAGCATTGCTTGGGCCATATATCGGTCGAGCGCTCAAGTCAAATACCCCTTCCGATACGCGGATTTCATACGAACCGTCAGGGTTTGCCTTTTTAAAATATGCTTCGCCAGCCTGGTTTTCAGCCTTTACAATAACATTCTCCAAACCTGGTTCACCGGAACTCAGGATGCAATCCAAATCATTGTCCCGGAAAACACTTCCCGTAATTCGGTTGCTCAGGTATTCGCCATCCGTGTCAACTTTTAGGAGCATCGCGTTGGTTGGAAAGCCATTGTTGTCGCCTGCCAGGATAAAATAATTGTCGGCAGTTTTAATGATACCCCGGACATTGGCCGAGATCTGGGGCATACTTTTCAAAAGTGCCGAGCCATCGGGCGCGAGCTTCAATATTTCGAGGATGGAGTCTAAAGGGCCGTCAATAAAACCCCAGAATGGGATATAGAAATTGCCTGTATCATCCTGGGCAAAACAGTTGAGTACTGGCAAGCTTGCCGTTTCGGTAGGCAAGGGCGTCGGGAACGGATAGTGGTTTTTGAACCAAAGTATGTTCCCGTTTAAGTCTGTTTTAAGGACGCAGATATTGAGCACATTTGCTCCATTCGCCAAGGTGGAAGTGGAGGTTCCAAGCATTGCGATGTTGCCATCGGCGCTTGCAAGGAGATCATAGCAGATTTGATTTCCCGGCTGAGGGAAGCTTTGCTCCCAATCAAGGTCGCCATCAGGGGTTAATTGGGCGAGATAAAGGTCGTTTCCATTGCCAGCCACCGCCACATTTCCAGTGGGTAGCAGCGCCAAGCGCTTGATGTTCCTCGAAAGTGCGCCAAACGGTTTTTGCCAAATAATGGCGCCGTCTGCTGCGATTTTTACCAACTGATTTCTGACTGTAAAGGAAAGGTCGAAGCTGTTGCCCGCTGCAAGGAAATTGCCATCAGGAAGTGCCACAATATCGCGCAAACCATTGGGAAAGGCATTGTTATCCACCACAGTTTGCCACTCCTGGCCTCCCGCTGAATTGATTTTCAATACGGCGTTTTTTTGGATGCCGGCTTCCTGGTATTGGTCAGTCAGTACCACAAAACCTCCATCTGCTGCGGAACAGACAGCAATGGCTTTTGCCCCATTGAGCGAGATTTGGTTTGCCCATACGGTTTGTCCAGCGGCATCGGTGCGAAGCAAAAAAATGCTGGTGTCAGCCGCCACACGTCCTGCCGCGAAGTAGCCACCATCGGCCGTTTGAAGCACCGCTTCGAGGCTCGAGGAGGCAGGGGTATAGGAGCGGAGGAAGCCTTGAGCGTTTACATTACCAGAAACCAAAAGGACGAAAAAAAACAGAATGCGGTAGATGTTCATGTGCGATATTTTTTCTGTGAAAATGGAGGGGGATTACCTAGTGCAAGGATGCGTTGGCTTTCGTGCCTCACAAACTTTCACGGTACAAAAGTGGAGTGCCATTTGTCGGCAGACAAAGACATTTTTACAGTGTTTTCAGATTGTTTTTTTACAATTATTATTATAAATTATTGATAATCAATTATTTTATTAAAATAATTGCCATCATTTCTCAAAAACAATCTTTATTTGCAAGCAAAATTTTTGCAAAAAAGAACTGAAATGCTGAACGCTCCGCTGCTTTCCATTCTTCGCGCACTGCCAAAAGACCGTATGCGGGCTTTGGAAAAATTCGTCCGTTCGCCTTTCCATGTCACCCATGCAGGGGTGGCCCAGTTGTTCGAGTTTTTGAAGGAAAACCTGCATGCCGGGGATTTGAGTAAAGAAAAACTGGAAACACACTTGAATTCAGGAGGGGCGCATGACCCTAGAAGAGTGTATCACCTCACCAATTATCTCCTGGAAACAGTAGAAAAATTCCTTGCCCTGGAAGATTGGGAAAAACAAGAACATCAGCGGAACGCCGCTACCGTGGAATCTTTGCGCCGACTCCACCTTGGGGATCCCGCCACAGCCATGCTCCGCTATGCCCGCAAGCGCCTGGATCTCGATAAACTGCGGGGAAGTGAATTTCACCGGGCTGAATACCGGCTCCATTGGGAAGCCTACCATCTTTCCCTACAGCAGGGCCGGGCCAAAACATCCAATGCACAGGAGTTGTCTGATGCACAGGATGTCGCCTTTATTTGCGACAAGCTACGAACGGGCTGCCTGCTGCTCAGCCACCAGCAAGTGACCAAGCAAACGTACGATAAAGGCCTGCTGGACAATGTGTTGGCCTTCCTGAACGGTCATCGGTATCTGGAAATCCCGGCAGTTGCGGTCTATTACCACGGCTATTTTGCCCAATTGGGTGGGGATGGAAGCGATGGGCATTTTGCCCGGCTAAAATCGCTGTTACAGGAGCACACCCCGCACTTTTCGGTGTCAGAGACGCACGACCTTTATCTGATGGCGATCAACTTTTGCATCCGCCGGATCAACCAACAAGAGGAGCGCTTTTTTCGCGAGATATTTGACCTCTATCAGTCAGGACTTCAGCACGGTGCATTGCTCGAAAATGGCATCCTCTCGCGTTGGACCTACAACAATATTACCCTCACAGGGCTTCGCTTGCGGGAGTATGAATGGGTAAAAAGTTTTCTGGAAACCTATGCACCATTGCTGGGCGAAAGCCACCGTGAGGGGGCGGTCCACTTCAATCTGGCCCGCTACCATTATGATACTGGCTCGCTACAAGAAGCCATGCAGCACCTCTTGCACATCGAATACGACGATGTATTGCACAATTTGGCCGCCAAAACCATGCTCTGCAAAATCTACTTCAGGCTCGGCGAAAGCGACGCGCTGGAGAACCAACTCGACAGCATTCAAATCTACCTGCGGCGTAAAAAGGTGCTGGGATATCACCGGGAAAATTATTCGGCCATCGTGCGCTTCATACGCAAGTTGCTGACAGTCAATATGAACAGTGCATCCCAAAGGATAAAATTGCGGGAAGAAATCATGGCTGCCCCCGTGCTGACGGAAAGAGATTGGCTTTTAGGGGAATTGGAATAAACCCATTCAAGCACTTAAGTCAACCAATATCCCAATATCTGAATATCCCAATATCTTCCATAAGTTTGCCCCATCATGGAAAAAAAACAAGGCCAACTCGTTCGCAGCGTAACACTTGCTGCTGCTACCATTCTCGTCGTCAGTTCCGTCATCGGGTCTGGCGTGTATAAAAAAGTCGCGCCGATGTCGGCAGAACTGCTCTCGCCCGATCTGGTACTTTGGGCGTGGGTACTGGCGGGTATCATTAGCCTGTGCGGCGCTTTGAGCAATGCCGAAATTGCGGGCATGATGGCCGACGCGGGCGGCGAGTATGTGTATTTTCGAAAAATTTATGGTCGTTTTATGGCCTTTTTGTGGGGCTGGAGCACGTTCGCGGTGATCAAAACGGCGGCAGTTGCAGGCATAGCGTACGTGTTTTCGCAGTCGTTTAATGCGATTTTTCCACTGCCGCATTTGCCCGAATCCATCGAAAATTTTGAATTCATCATCTTCAAACCTTTCGAAAATGCCGGAGTAAAAGCCCTCACCATTACCCTGATTTTGACCCTTACTTTCCTGAACACGCGTGGCCTGAAAGGAGCCGCCGCCCTGAGCACCTGGGCTACTCGACTTGTCATCGTTGGACTCATTGGTATCGTGATCTCTGGCCTGGCCTTTGGCGGTGGGAGCATGGCAAATTTCCAAACCCCGGCCTCCAGCTTTGTACAGCGTGAGTGGACGGATTTTTTGTTCATAAAAGCCATGTTTACAGCGTTGCTGGCAGCATTTTGGGCTTATGAGGGTTGGAACACGCTCGGGTTTATCGGTGGTGAAATCCAAAATCCAAAGAGAAATCTGCCGCTTGCCCTGTTCGCAGGCATGATGGTTATTATAGGGGCCTATTTTTTGGTGAACTTCACCTACCTCTATGTGTTGCCGATTGACCAGATCGTAGGCGTTCATCAGGCCCAAAACGAGATCGCTGCAGTGGCGGTAGTGCGGCATTTTGCGGGCGGTTTTGGCGCAACGCTGATTTCCATTGTCATCCTGATTACTACCCTTGGCTGTACCAATGCTACCATTCTCATGCCGCCACGGGTGTACTACGCGATGGCAAAAGACGGGCTGTTTTTCCCGCGCGCAGCAGAAATCCACCCGAAATACCACACGCCCAATCCGGCCCTTTGGATGCAAGGCTTGTGGGCCTGCCTGCTCGTGCTGTCTGGCAGTTTTGACCAATTGACTGACATGCTGATTTTTGCGGCGTTCTTTTTTTATGGCGCCACAGCGTTTGGTGTATTCATCATGCGCAAGCGGGAACCGGATGCGGAGCGGCCATACCGGGTGTGGGGTTACCCGATAGTGCCGGCATTGTTCGTGCTGTTTTGTGTTACACTCATCATCGTCACCTGCTTTACCCATCCTCGTGAAGCGGGACTTGGTGTGGTGTTGATGCTCACAGGTGTGCCGTTCTACTATTGGTGGAACCGGAATCATGGAGTGATGAAGTGATAACCCTCCTTCGCCACGGCTATGGCGGGTAAAAGTGATAAAGTGATTCACCAATCGAACATTCGAATCAATCATCTCAATCGAAAAATCAAATCAATCAATAATGCACTCCGACCACCGCTATATCGAAGCACTACGCCGCAACGACGAACGCAGCATCCGCGAGATTTACAAGTTACATGCTACCCAAACCATACGCTGGGTGGTGGCTCGCGGCGGTTCTTCCGACGATGCTCAGGATATTTTTCAAGAAGCCCTTGTGGCTATTTTTGAAAAAGCACAAAACGCTGATTTTGTGCTCACTTGCCCACTTGGTGCATTGCTTCATGTTATCTGTTCGCGCAAGTGGATTGACCGGATCCGACAAAAAAATCGTGATGCAGGGGTAAGGAAAGAAGAGGAGATCCGATATGAAACTGAAGCCGAAGGAGATGTGCTGGTTGAAGCCGAAGAAATATTGACTGAACAGGCCAGACATACGCGTTTGCGCGTAGCTTTTCTGCAAATCAGCGAACTCTGCCAACGGTTGCTCACCCTTCTATCCAATGGAACGAAGCCTCTTGAGGCTGCGGAACTACTCCAAATGAACAGTGTGGACACCCTCTACAGGCGCAAAAACGCCTGCACCGAGCGTTGGCGCGAGGTGTATAAGGGGATTTAATTTGTGATGAAGCGATAAAGTGATAAAGTGAGTACAAATCACTCCATCACTCCATCACTTCATCGCTTTATCACTTCATGACTATGAACGAACGCGATTCTACACTACTAGACAACTATTTCAACGGTCTTTTGGCCCCCGAGGAGGCGCGCGATGTGCAGGCACGCGTGGCTTCTGACCCTGACTTCAGGGAGGAGTTTTCCTTGCGGGAAGAAATGGAGGCATTTCCCAAAAAAGAGACCGAAAGGAATGCCTTGCTTGATTTGCTCAAGGAAGTGGGCAAGGATTATTTCAAAGATGAAGTAACTGAAACACCGCAAATCAAAATCGTCCGGAACAATGTCCGGCGTTGGATCGCATTGGCGGCTTCTGTCACCCTGATTGCGGCGGCGGTATGGTTTTTCACAAAATCCGCTGAAAAGCCTACTTACCAACAATACGCGCAGCATACACCGCTCTCTCTGACTGTGATGGGCGATACCGAACAAGCCAAAACGGATGCAGAAACTGCTTTCAACCAAAAAGATTACGGCAAAGCACTCACGGCGCTGGATCAGGTGCTGACGGATGAGCCTGACAACATCAAAGCAAAGTTATCCCGGGGCATTTGCCTGCTCGAACTCAATCGCACTGCTGAGGCACGAGCAGTTTTTGAGCCCTTGGCAGCGGGCAATTCGGCGCTTAAAGCCGATGCGATATGGTATGTTGCACTCAGTTATTTGAAGGAAAATAACCTGGAGGCTTGCAAGGCTGAACTCAGCAAAATCGCGGCGGGAGAAGCGCATTACGTTCAGGCGCAGGAGATTTTGGGAGATTGAGAGATTTCATGCGAATCAGGGGTCAATGAGTCCCTGTTTTGGGATTTTTGATGTTGACCGTACATGATTGTGATGTTGATGTAATGGACGATGATTAGGATGACATCGGATTATCAACCGCCATTTTCAACAATCAACATCGGACTCGTCAATCATCATTCAAAGAAAATTCAAACTTCAAAATGTCCCATATTTAACGCCTGATTCGCTATTTCACCCCTTACCAGGAAATTTCCGAATCACCTTCTTCACCCCAACAGCAATCTCGGCATACGGCAGCGCTTCCTTCGCGATGTAACTGAGCATCACAGAGATATGAAGGTCAGAGGCCTCGAGTTTGTCATATAATTCCTGCTTTTGCAGGCGGTATGCTTCGCGGATTTGGCGTTTGATGCGATTGCGCGCCACGGCGCTTTTGAAATTGCGTTTTGGCACAGAGATCAAAACCTGAATACGGCTCTGAGCTGCCAAATAAGGCGAAGATTCCTTCCACACCACCCGCAACGGATAGGCCACATAAGAGTGGCCGCCTTTGAAAAGGCCGCCGATGGCTTTGCGGCTTTTGAGTCGTTCTACTCGGGTAAATGTTGGCATTTTCTTCAGTGGCAGAGGGCGGTGGCAGGAGGCAGGACCAGTAAGCAGTTGCAGTAGGCAGTTTTACCCGCCGAAGCCTTAGCGTAGGCGGGAGCAGTAGGCTCTCCTTCCGTTTTGGCACAAAAATAAGACTTCCGAGGCCGCATGGGCTTCGGAAGTCTTTATTGTTTTGTTCAGCCACTTTTGGAGTGTTGTTCCCGATCAAATCGGGACTCCAAAAATTATGCGTTTGCCTTCAGGCGACGCTCGTCAGAAACGGTGAGTTTCCAACGGCCTTGCTTGCGGCGGCGGGCCAATATTTTGCGTCCATCTTTGGACTCCATACGCGTGCGGTAACCGTGCTTGTTGATGCGCTTCCGACGCGAGGGTTGGTATGTACGTTTCATCGCTGCTCTATAAAAATTTGTTCTGTCCGAAAAACGGAGCGCAAAGGTAAACTTAGTTTTTAAAAATCAAAGCGCAGGCTTGGGAATTTTCTGAAAATGGTTTTTGGGAGATTGACGGGCCGAGGCACCGTCATCTTCAGAACGGCGTTGCCTGTATCAGGCGTGCATCTGGACGAGACCCGTCCCATGAGTGCGGTACCTGAGTGCTGCAATGCGGGGTCTTCAAGACCCCGCAGACGCATTGATCTAAGGACGTTATCAGTCCTGAATCACCAATTTCCCGTTCCCTACCGTCACTCCTCCTTGTTCGATTTTAAATAGATAAACCCCTGCGGCCAAACGCCCTTTTTTCAACTGGAAAACCGGGGCCTCCGAATCCATTTCCATCTGTAATTTTCCCTGTAAATCAAATACTTGCAATCGAAGCGCGCTGTTTTGACGAAGTCCTTTTATCTCCAAAATTGCAGCGTCAGAAAATGGGTTGGGCGAAACCAGCACTTCGTATTCCGGTTGCTTGGGCTGCCACAAACCGACGGTGACAAAATCCTCGCCGAGGCGATGGAAAGTGGTATTGGTGACGATTGCATCGTTGAAATCGAAATAGATTTCGGCGGTGTTCTCGATAACGGTTTCCAGTGGCGCGGTTGCCTGGTGGTTGATCGTGAATTTTACAAAACCGTGCGACAAGGGTTCATTCACATTCGAGTCCGGCAACAGGATGTTTTCAAACAAAAACGACAAGGCTCCATAACCCGTCAAATCCCAGGTGTAAGGATGGCTGCTTGCTCCGGGGCGGATGCTGGAAGGGTCGAGCCAGGCAGAAAGGGTATCCACGATTCGTACCGTAAATGCCGTGTCGTTGCCCGTGTTCTGGAAACGGATTAAATATTCCAATGGTGTGCCCGGGCGGATGTAATGCGCTGATCCATAACCCTTTGGAAATCCCTGTTTGTCATTCGGATCATACGAGCCTGTGTTTTCAAGACAATGAATATCTACAAACTCGTCGGCATCGTCAGGGGGGAATTGTGTCACAAAACCCATGGAGAAGGTAGGGCCGGTAGTGCAGGCTTCCACTGAAAGGGCGGGTGCAGACAGACCAGGGTGGAAAGGCTCTTGCTCCACCTCAAGTCGCCAGGTACTGCCATTGGCGGGCACACCCACCGTGACGAATTCGCCTGCGTCAAGTTGTATCGGCGCTGTCATGATCATAACCTGGTCTTCGATTATGATGTATTCTTGTGCGTTGGTCATATTACCGCCTCCCACGTTTTCGATGCGGAAACGAACGGAATCAGGATCGCACTCGCTCGTAATTTTGAGGCTGGCGCCCGACCATTGCGCATTGGTCGGAATGCACGTAGTATCTGGATAAATGTGGGCCTCTGTGCAATGGGTTTGGCCCAATGCTGCATCACAACTGAGCAATGTGTAGAAATAGAAGGAACCGCACTCCCCTACTGCCAGATCGCCCACTTCAAAATTCAAAACTCCGCTGCCCAAATCTGTATACGGGATATTTGAGCTTACAATGGAAAGGAGGGGATCCAGCGTGATCACCACATACGCATCTTCAGCGGGTTCTGTGCCGTTGTTGCAGTACGAAACATTGAAAAAATTGTTGGAAAAACACCTGCGTAGATTGCCAGAACTGAGATCAACCGAAAGCAAAGGGCAGCCAGCCAGTTTTTGAATTTTCAAATCAGCTGCAAAATATGTTACATTGGGGTCGGCTACGTTTATGGCCTGAAAGGGTGTGCACTGCTCCCATAATACACTGGGAGGTACTGCCGAAATAGCATAGAAAGAGCCTGTTGCCACATAGATTTGATAATTGCCGCTTGAATCCGTGACGCCATAAAAGGTTTCAAGTGCTCCTTCTGCTTTCACAATCCAGCCGACCAGCGGTGGTTCACCTGCATCGGTGGTGCAATTCTCCAAAGTGTCTTGTAAAACCCGGCCTTCAATCGTGCTGCACAAACCACTTCCAATGGCGGTGACGTTGACCGCATCCGTTACAGTACAGCCGTTGACGGTATTTGTTGCCAATAGAACATAGGTTCCCGGAGCATTCACAATCGGATTGAGCGTATTGGCACCGCTGATAATTCCCGGCCCGGACCATGAAATCGTAAAGTTTGGGAAAGCCTCACCATTACCCGCCAACGTAACCAGACCGCCTCCACAAGGGAGTGCCAAATCTGGCCCGGCATTAAAATCAGGAAGCACAACATCCTCTGTCACCACGACATTCGTAATGGCCGTGCAGCCATTAAGAACATTGGTTACAATGAACGTAAATTCCCGGAGCATTAATGGTTGGTGTGAGCGTATTTATTCCGCCGGTGATGTTGCCATTGGGCGTTGTCCATGTATAGACAAAATTTGGCCCGGTAGAGGATCCGGTTGCATCCAACACTAAACTTGTAACCACGCAGGTCAATGTATTTGGCTGATTTACAATCGCTACAGGTACATCTTGGCTAACGACAATATCCAAACTTTCGGTGGCACTGCACCCATTGGCATCTGTGACCGTTAGTGCAAAGCTGCCTGGGAATGGTATCTGAACCAAACTGTTTGTCTCCCCATTGCTCCACAGGTAGGTATATGGCGGGGTGCCGCAGGAAACGTTGGCGTTTATAGTGGTACTTGTATTGATGCAATCAAGGACATTTAAACCATCCAATGTGACCAACAAAGGGGTAGGTTCCATAACGAGCGCCGTAACCGTTGCCGTGCATGACAAGGCATCCGTCACGGTGCAGACGTAAGTGCCGGGGCCCAAATTGGAAAGGTCTTCAGTGGTTTGGTTGTTTGACCAGAGGTACGTGTACGGGCCAGTGCCATTGGCGGCAGTCAGGTCAATACTGCCATTGTTGAGGCCGAAACAAGTTGCGTTGGTTGCCACGGCATCAGCGGAGCATTGGGCTTGTGCGGTTCTTGTTCCAACAATTAGGCAAAATAGCAGGAGCAAGTAGAGGAAGCGGATGGGTGTCATAATGAGTAGTTTTTTTTAATGATGAAGTGGGGCGCACGATGCATATTGATCGGGTGGCTCAAAGACACCTGGTCAACATGCACCGTGTAACCCTCGTAGTTTTTGTGTTTAATGTTCTTGTGTGCTGCCATGCGCGGGTCTGACGACCCCGCATTTTGCCATACGTGGGTCTTATGACCCCGCATATCGTGCCGTGCGAGGGTCTTACGACCCCGCACATGATCAGTCCTGAATGATCAACTTCCCGGCGCCCACACTTTTCCCTTTCTGGTCTATTTTAAAAAGATAAACCCCTGTAGGCAAATCTTCCTTTTTGAGATGAAAAACCGGGCCACCAGAATCCATCTTCAACTGCAATTTTCCCTGTAAATCAAATACTTGCAAACGAAGCGGAGTGTTTAGACGAAGTCCTTTTACTTCCAAAATTGCAGCATCTGAAAATGGGTTGGGCGAAACCAGCACTTCATATTCCGGCCGCCTGGGCTGCCACAAACCGACGGTTACAAAGTTTTCTCCCAAGCGATGGAAAGTAGTGTTGGTCACGATGGCGTCGTTGAAGTCGAAATAGATTTCAGCGGTGTTTTCAATCACGGTTTCCAGCGGCGCGGCTGCCTCGTGGTCAATCGTGAATTTTACAAAACCGTGCGAAGCAGGCTCGTTCACATTGGAATCTGGCAACAAGATGTTTTCAAACAAGAATGAGAGCACCCCTTCGCCTGTCAAATCCCAGGAATAAGGATGACTGCTTGAACCAGGGCGAACCGTTGCAGGATCAAGCCAGGCAGAAAGCGTGTCAACAATGATTACCGTGAATGCTGTGTCGTTGCCAGTGTTCTGGAAACGGATTTGGTATTCTAGCGGGGTGCTGGGGCGGATATAATGCTGTGTACCATAGCCTTTAGGGAAGGCTTGTTTGTCATTCGGGTCGTAGGAGCCTGTGTTTTCCTTGCAATCAATGTCAATAAAAGCATCAGCATCATCCGTGGGAAACTGGGTCACAAAACCCGTCGAGAAGGTAGTCTCAGTAGTGCAGCCCTCTACCGAAACGGCGGGCGAGGACTCACCTGGATGGAAGGCCACTTGTTCCACTTCCAATCGCCAGCTGCTCCCATTGGCGGGTACACTGACTGTGACCAATTCGCCTGCATTGAGCTGCACAGGAGCACTCATCAACATAACCTGGTCTTCGATTATGATGTACTCAAGTGCGTTGGTCATATTGCCGCCCCCCACGTTTTCGATGTGGAATCGGACGGAGTCGGTCAGGCATTCGCTGCTTAGGCGAAGGCTTGCCCCAGACCATTGCGGATCAATTGGCAAACAGGAGTCGTCAGGATAAATATGCGCTTCTGTGCAGTGCGTTTGACCCAATACAGCGTCGCAACTGACTTTGACATACAGAAAAAACCAGCCACATTCACCCACGTCAAGGTCGCCCACCTCAAAGCGAAGCAAACCATTGCCCAGATCAATATAGGGCAAACTGGAATTTAAAGGAGCCAAAAAATCATCCAGATCAAGCGTGACGTATACGTTTTGAGCCGGTGCTGTGCCAGTGTTGCAATATTGTATTTGATAATAGTTGGTGGAGAAACAACGCCTTAAATTGCTGGAGGAAATATCCACCGTTAACACCGGGCAAGTCAGGTCAATTTTTACAGGGAAATCGAATCCCCCAAGCGTATCGTCCACCTGTACCGTACCAACCGGAATGCTTGGCCAACAAGGAATCCAAAGCGGGTTCGGGGGTGTTATGAATACGGTATAATCACCTGTTACGACATCAATTGAATAGGTTCCATCTGAATTGCTTACACCGTAAAAAGTGCCTCCTGTTCCTTCTGCACGCAGAATCCAGCCGCTGAGGGACGGCTCGGTATCAAATTGGCAGTTTTCCAATGTGTCCTGATAAACACGGCCCTGGAGCAGACTGCAATATCCACTTGTTATCTGGGCTGTATAGTTTGCAGAAACCACACAACCATTCGCATCTGTGACGGAAAGTGTATAGTCGCCAGAACTGAAAAATTGTGTCAGTGAATCCAGCGCGCCATTGTTCCAGGCAAATTGGTACCCGCCAGAGCCTCCAACAACATTCGGCGCCACCACGGTGCTTTCACAATTGCTGTAAAGCGTTGTAAATGAAATTTCTATTTCAGAAGGCTCCAAAAGGACGATAGGCCCTGCTACGAGCGAGCAACCATTTGCATCTGTTACCGTAACAGTATACACCCCCTCCGAAAGGCCTGCTAAGTTTTGCAGCGTTTCACCATTCGACCATAGATATGTATAAGGTGCCGTTCCACCCATCGGGTCAGCAGTTGCTACACCGTCGTCCAAGCCGAAGCAAAATATGTTTCCTTCAGCCTGTACAGATATAGGATCCTGGGGCTGGTTTATTACATAACCAGCTATTGCGAGGCAGCCTGTTACGGAAGTGACTGAAACAGTGTAATCTCCTGGGCTCAAACCAGTCGGGTCTTCCGTATTGGATGTGTAGCCGTTTGGCCCTGTCCACACAAATGTGAAAGGACATAAACCGCCAGTTACATCCAGATTTATGTTCCCATCTGTGCTACCAAAACAATTGATAGGGGTAACAACAGCGCTGACATCCATGCCTAAATCGGAAAGGCTGATAGAAAAGGTTTGCGGGCAAAAATTGGCATCTACTATGGTTACATTATAGGTGCCCGCTGGCACATTGATCAAATCCTGCGAGTTCGCACCATTGCTCCATACATAATTGTAAGGGCCTTGGCCTCCGCTCGGACTAAGGTCAATGGCTCCATCAGCGCTAAGACAATTGGGTTGGGTGCTTGTTGTATTGAGCACGAATGGAGGGGGTTGCGTAAGGGTGACACTTCTGGTATTGGTGCAACCATTTGCATCCGTAACGGTGACGGTGTAAGTGCCTGCCACAATATTTAACCAATCTTGAGGGTCGTTATCAAGGGGCTCCGGACCATCGTTGCTCCAATCGTAGGTATATGGGAGCACTCCACCCGTAATGGTCAGGTCAATGATACCAGACGCTGCTCCATTGCATTGTACATCTACGGAAACGGTTGAAAGCACGATTGCAGCAGGCTGGGTTATGGTGGTGCTTGTTGAACGGGTGCATCCGTTTACATCAGTTATGGTACAAGTATAAGTTCCGGCAACCAGATTGCTCATATCCTCCGCGGTCTCGCCGTTGCTCCAAAGGAAATTATAGGGCTGTGTGGCGCCGTTTACAGTCAAATTGATGCTGCCAGTTGCTGCGCCATTGCAGGTGATGTTGGTCTTTTGGAGACCCACATTGATTTGCGATGGTTGGGTCACAGCTACATGGGCATAATAGTTACAAGTGCTTGCGTCGTCAACGGTCACGGTATAGGTTCCGGCTGTCAGGTTTGTGCGATCTTCTGTAGTGACACCACCGTTCCAGGTATAGGTATAAGGTGGGGTGCCAAAATTGACGCTAAGGTCAATGGCCCCGGTATTTCCTCCGAAGCATGATACAGGGGTGACGGCGAATTGCTGAGCCGGGATGATCGGACCGGGGGAACACCGTGGTCACAGAAGTGGCGGTGCAACCGTTTTGAGGGATTGTTACCGTGACTGAATAAGTGCCTGGCAAATCAACAATTGGGTTGGATAAACTTTGGTTAAAGGCGGTGATACCCGGTCCGGCCCAGAGAAAAGTCTGGTTTGGCCCGCCAGTTCCGCTTCCTAAAAGGGTAACCGTTCCCCCTCCGCAAGGAATACCCAAGGCTGGCCCTGCATCGGCTATTGGAAGATTGAGATCTCCAGTTACCATCATTTGATCCGTAGCGGTGCAGCCGTTTTGAGTGTTGGTTACGATTAGCGTATAGGTTCCTGTTACGTTAACGGTGGGGTTAATGACGAATTGGTTTGCTGGAGTTATGCCGGGGCCTGCCCAAATATAAGTAAATTAGGGCCATACGGAACAACCTGACCCATTGCAGTTGCGGGTTTGGACTGATACAAGTTAAGCACCTGTCTGGCCCTGCATTGGCAATGGGTGGGTTCTGATCTTGAAATACAAGCACCGTGACTTGATTAGAACAGCCATTTACAGGGTTGAGCGTGACCAAATCGTAAGTTCCTGGCGCGTTTACCGTAGCCGTTGGCGGAATTCGCTCCGCTTACAATATTGCCACTGGTGGTTGACCATTGATAAATAAAATCAGGCCCGCCACCGCGTGGCATCCAATGAAACGACAGGAAAGACACATGTCAAAATATCTGGCGGTAAAACAGAGCAAGTTGGCATGTTCACGTCCTGATTTACACTTGTTTGTGCGGTGGCTGTACAACCCTGGAAGTCCGTTGCAGTTACAGCATAAGAACCGGCACTGTTCACCGTAAGTTCCGCTGTTGTTGCGCCGTCGCTCCATAGGTAAATGTAGGGTGAGGTTCCCCCATTCACCGTAGTTGGGATTACAACACTTGGAGCAACGCAGGTTAATATGCCACCAAATGCGGAGACAGACAGCGCGGGTGCTTCTGTTACCATGGCCTCTACGACTGTCACGCAATCCAAAGCATCGGTGACAGTACAGGTGTAAGTGCCGGCGGCCAAGCTTGAGATGTCCTCGTCAGTTTGGTTGTTCGACCAGACGTAAGTGTATGGCGCAGTGCCATCGGTGGTGCTTAAGTCAATACTGCCATTGTTCAGTCCAAAACAGGTAATGTTTGTCACCACAGCATCGGCGCTGCATTGGGCCTGGCTACTACGAGCGCCCACCAGTAGGCACAAAAGCAGGAGTAAAAAAGTGTAGCGCATGGTTGGCATATTAAGTGGCTTTTCAAATTTGTCGCACATCGAATCATTGAAATCCTTGTGCTGATGAGAGAAATACAGGGAGCGAATTTTCTGGGTTGTAGCGGAGGGGGGCACCCCACCCCCACCCCTTTATCAACATTATATTTTAGGTGTGCCCCTGATAGTCCTTTGATGCTACAAATGTTGGGCTTGCTGCCCGGTTGTGCAAAGACATTTTTTCAAACTTGTTCCCCTCTATTTTTATAAAAAAAATTCAAATAATTGATTATTAATACTTTAAAATAAAATAAATGATTTAATCATGCTTACTTTGTGTGAATTTGTTTGCCACTAATTGCACTAATTTACACGAATTGGGTTCTCTGTTAGTGAAATTCGTGCAATTAGTGGCAACCCGAAACAACGACGCCATGGAAAAAACACTCCTCTGGGAAGCATTTGCCTCGCTCACTGCAGCGGAAGCCCGCGAATTCGGCAAGTTTGTGCGCTCGCCCTTTTTCAATGCCCGCCAGCAGCCCGTCTTGCTGTTCGATTATCTGGATGCCTGCCGTCGAGCCGGGCGTTTGCCCAAAGATGCGGAAGCAGCCGCCGTTTTAAACAAGACCGAAGGCGGGGTCAAGACACGTCAAACCAATTCGGCCTTGCTGGCTCTGTTGGAAAAATACCTCGCCTACTCAGAGAAATTCCAGGACGAAGGACGCGCCAAGATCAGGCTTGCCGCCGCTTACCGAAAGCGCAATCTGGGCAAACACTTCAACATCACCCTCCGGGAAGCCCGCCAAAACCGCGAGCAGCAACCCTGGCGCCATGCCGATTATTTCCACGACCTGAATCTGGTGGAATGGGAACGCTATCAGTTTGATACGCTTACACTGCGGACGGAAGTTTTTAATCTTCAGGCTACTTCCGACTTGATGGATACGGCCTTTATTGCGCGGAAGTTGCGTTTGGCTTGTGCGGCTGTTTCCCATCAAACCGTATTCAAAGCAGATTATCATTTTGGGCTGCTGAATGAAATTTTAGTTCATGTTGAATCTGGGAATCTTTTGGAAACCCCAGCAGTGGGCTTGTACTATTACTGTTATAAATTCCAGACGGACCTGTCTGCGGCGGAGCGACATTTTGAACGGTTCAGAGCAATACTCGATGCCCATGCCGAGGTCTTTCCGCCCAATGAGTTGCGCACACTCTACCTGTTGGCGATCAATTTCGGCATCAAGAAAATCAACCAATCAGCAGAAGGCTGGCTTCGGGCCACGCTCGATTTGTATCAAGGCGCCTTGTCCCGCAATCTATTGCTGGAAAACGGACAGATCTCACGATTTGCCTTCAACAACATCATCGCCATCGCGCTCAGGATAGGGGAGTTGGATTGGGTGGAGCGTTTCATTCTCGAGCATAAAAACCTGCTCGAACGCCAATGGCGAGAAATAACAGCCAGCCTCGGTCTCGCCCGTGTGGCCTATGCTCGCCGCGATTTCAAAACTGCGCTCCTGAACCTGCAAACGCTCCGATTACAAGGACTTGATTAACAACCTAACCGTCAAGACTTTGCAACTAAAAATCTTCTACGAATCCGGTGAATTTGACCTCCTGGAGAGCCACTTGAAAGGCATGAAAAATTACATCAAACGGCATACAAGCATCGGCTATCACCGCACGAATTACGGCCTGATCGTAGCCTATACGCAGCAGTTGATGGCCCTGGATTTCAAGAAAAAGGAGGTAGTGGAGGCCTTGCGGGCTGCTATTGTGGGAGCGGAGATTTTGACGGAGAAGGAGTGGTTTTTGGCGATGTTGGGGTGAGTGCTTATCATGAAAAATGGTAACTGGAATTGCTCATTTTCATGGCAAAAGATGCCTTGCGCGGGTTTTATTACTTGCGGTATCTACACAAAATAGGTTGATTATGAATTATGTACCATTCCCTTATTTGCCAATCGAGTAACCAAGCTTTGTCATCTTGACGAGACCCGTCCGCATCAAGTGCGCGTACCCGAGTATTTGCCCTTGTGAGTGCCTGCAAGCGCATGCACTCAGATAAAGCGCACGTGATGCGGACAGGCCTCGTCAAGATGACAAATCCGGGGAATTGTGCTCGAACCAAACGCTTTTGATCGTTAAATGCTTGACTATTGGTTGAATATCAATAGTAGAAGTGTGTATACCGAAGGGGCTTATGACCCGCACAATATTTCATGGTTCATATTACATATTTACCATGAAATTTCAAAAATGAAACATAGGATTTCATGGATGAAAATTTGTTTCTACCATGAAATCCTATACTGTCAAGTTTCTATAAACACCTGATTTTAAAAATGAAAAATCAATATTGGGCATCCTGTCACTCCCATTTCAAACACCCAATTGGCCAAATAAAATTACTGCAAACAGGTTGACCATTTGCTTGTCCTGCTTTCCAGCCACTCATTGCTAAAAGTTTTTTCTTTAAATCGGCTTTGCAAGTTGAAGTCAAGTTCTGTCTTGGAAAAGTTGCATCAATTATTTTACCGTTATTGTCTATTGTCAAGATGATATATAAACTTGCTATAATTCCTGTGTCACGCTTTATGCAATCACTAATAGTTGGAACCAACGCTTTTGTAAAGTAATCGAAAAGCCCTTTGGTGTCTTGGTAATATTGGGGTGGTGTTTCTGGATTGCTGTAAACAGTATCACATCTCCCTACCTGTCCGTAGGATGTGGTAACAGAAAAGAGAAACGTAAAAGTCAATATTATATAATTGTGCCTGAAAGGGTTCATTCTGTGGATATTCACTTTTTTACCATAAATCCTGAATTGTCAGTTTTTACAAGTGCCTAATTTTCAATAGAAAATAAACAAAACGGGCATCCCACTCTACGCGAAATGCCCGTTTTGCTGCCACTGCCTACTCTACTGCCCAGCTGCCGTGCGGCTTCCCCTTCAAATACTCTTCCACCAGCTGCTTGTAATAAGGCTTCAAAGCCGGGCTAACCGTGCGGAACTGCTCCACCTCAGCGCGGCGTTTTTTCAAATATTCTTCCAGGGCTGGCGGCATTTTTGGCTGCTGCTGGCGGGCCACTTCGGCTTCACGTTGTTCGTCCTGCTCGCGTTCCCGCTCGGCTTTTTCGTGTTCGAGCAGGCGGGTCAGGATTTGTTCCTGGCGCTGCAGCATGTCGTTGGTCAGTTTCTTGTTGACGAGGTCAATCTCGATCTTGTTCATCTCGTCCATGATATCGTCAAGGGCTTTGTCGCCCTTGCCTTGCTCCTGTTTTTCTTTTTGTAGTTTGCGGAGCGCATCGCGGAGGGCTGCTTGTTTGGCAGCGAGTTGCGCGAACTCTTTGCTGTTGCCGGGATTGGTGCCGCCACCGCCGCCGCCAGGTTTCTCCTTGCCACCTTTCTCCTTCCCGTCTTTGCCCTGTTTTTCAAGCCGCTCCTTAAGGTCTTTCATGATTTTATTGATGTCCTCCTGCCCTTTGCTCATCTTGTCTTTGGGTTCTCCGTCCCCTTTGCCCTTGCCTTTTCCTTTACCCTTGCCTTTACCGGGCTTGTCGCAGCTCTGGCTTCCGGGCATATCGGCGGCCATCTGCTCCTGCATCTGCTGCATAGATTCGGCAAGTAACAACGCGAGGTCGTTCAGCCCCTTCATGGTGCGGTGCTGGTATTCGTTGGCGGTGTTGGTGCGGCGTTCTTCGAGTTCTTCGAGGCTGTTTTTGAGATTGGCTTTTACTTCTGTCACCTTCTCTGTAATAATGCCTTCAATCTGGAACTGGCGTGTTGCGAGGGCCTGAAGGCTGTCTTCCACGAGTTTGAAATCGTCTTTGATTTTGTACTGCTGCTGAGCCAGTTCGACATATCGTGGCGTGTTGGGTGTGGTGGTTTCCACGTCCTTTTTGTTCTGCTCCTGTGCGAATGATAGCCCTACGAGGTTTTCCAACAATTGGCGGATGGTTTTGAGGTCTTCCTCCATTTGTTCCTGCTCGCCGCTTTCCTTGCCCTGCTTCATCTTGTTGGCCATTTCCTTCATTTTGTTGGCCGCTGATTTCTGCTTTTTACCTGCCTTTTTGTTGTCTTTTTGTTGATATTTTCCTTCGCCTCTTTCTGCTCTTGCTTTGCGTCGTTCATTTCTTGTTGGTTGTCCTCGATCTTTTCTGGACGCTTCAGTTCCTCATTCTTTTTCAAAAGTTCGTCCATCTTCTTGTCCAATTCCTCCAACTTCTCGTTGAGTTTTTGTTGCTCTTTTCAAGCGCTTCCGTTCCTTTTTTCTCTTCCTCGGTTTCCTTGGCTAGTTCCTCCTGTTCTTTGGCGAGTTCTTCCAATTGCTCTATTTGTTGGTCGAGCATTTGCTCGACTTCAAGTTGCTTGTAAAGCTCTTCAAGGCGCTCCAATTCTTTGTTGAGTTCCTCGTTGCTCATTTGCATATCTTCCATTTTCTCCAGCATCTCGTCCTTGTTCTGTTCTTCGAGCAGTTTCTGGATGTCTTCGAGGAGTTTTTTCATGTCCTCGTTCATGGTTTCCTCGAACATCTTGTCCAACTTCTCCTGCTTTTCCTGCAATTGAGGGTTCTCCTGGTTGAATTCTTTTTGCTGTTGTTTGTTCTCGTCAAAAGTCTGCTTGGCCTGTTCCAATTCCTGTTGGAGTTGCTTCTGGCGGTCCATCAGTTTTTCCATTTCCTTGCGGGTCTGCCAGTCCATCTCCTTCTTTTGCAGCACTTTATCGCGGAGTTTTTTCAGGTCTTCCTGGATTTTCAGGCTCTCCTTCAGGGCCTTTTCCAGGTCTTTTTTGATTTCCTCGGAGTTGTCGGCTTGCTGCTGACGGAACTCGTCGAGCGTGGGCATTTTATAGGTCATTAGCCCTGTGCGTGCGCTTTTGGATCCGTTTACACCGTCGTTATCGAAGACCTCGAAATAGTATTGCACCTCATCGCCTGGTTCCAGGTTGAGGTTGCTGATGTCCCAGGAGTAATCGTACTGCGATTGCTTGCCTTTGGGATTTCCGATTTTACTACTATTCATCGGCAATTGCCCGCCCTTCGCTTTTTTGATCTGGTAATTGAACGTAAGGGTGTGAATGCCGTAATCATCCGATGCATCGCCGGCAAAAAAGGCGAGGCGCAGATTCGAGCTGTCTTTGAATTCTTCCACCGAAATCTGCGGGTGCAGGTCAGGGATGACCGTGATGGTGTAGGCCACCGAGTCGGCGCCTTGCAGGATCGAGTTGCTCAGGAAAAGTTTGTAGGTCTCGTCTTTGAGGGCACGGCGACGAAACTGGAAAAGTTCGTCATCAAAACGTTTGGCCTCTTCCCCGGCGTTCGATCCGAAGCGAAGTTGCAGATTGTCTGTGTTTTGAGCATTGAACACCCAGCCAATATCCGTGCCCTGCGGCACTACAAGGTCACCCACATTGGAAAGTTCCTCGTTGGCGCGCCCGATGTAGGCCGGGAAATTGAGTTTGGTATTGAACGACAGGATGTTTGGTTTGCGCAGGACGTTCAGGGTGTAGTCGCGGCTTTCCACGCCGGCGGAAAACAATTTGAATTCTGTGTCTTTCTGGACGTTCGTGAATTTGTAGGAAAACTCATTGGCCGCGTTTTTTTCGAGACGGTACTGCACATTCCCAAGCGAGATAAACACCTCGTTGGGTAAGACAGCGCCATCCACTTTCACGTTCAGCACAAAGTCGGAAAACTGCACGGCCCGAAGCGAGTCCGGATTGATCAAAAACTTGAAGGGGGCTGGTTTTTCAAACTTGGTGCTGCTGTTCCAAAGACGCATCGTGCCTTCACGGAGAATATTGGGTGCGCCGAGGATCAGGAACAGGAGCAGCATTACAGGCGGCAGGGCGTAGCGCAGGTATTTGCGGTTTTTGCCCAGGTCAATGGCAGCCTGAAACGGCACAATCCTGATTTCCTCACTTTTTTGGTTGATGCTCGCGTTGATGAGTTCGGCGTAAATAGCGTTGTTGCTTTGCTGCTTCAACTGCAAGATATTCAACAGTTTATCCTTCACGTTCGTGAAATGTTCGCCAATAATGCTGGCCGCTTTTTCATGGCTGATGACTTTCCCCAGGTGGAAATAGTGCATGAGCGGAAGGGCCACCCATTGCCACACCGTCACCGCACTCAAGACCAAAAATCCCCACAGTAGACCGGTGCGGACGCCCGTGCTGAAGTAGAAATAGTACTCCGCCACGTTGAGCAGTATGAACAGGCCCAGCACCACGCCTACGGTGTACAAGGCTCCGCGCAGGAGTTGATTTATATAAAATTTGCGAATGAAGCCGTCGAGCTTCTCGATGAGGAGGGAATAGTTGTCGCGTTGCATAATTTTCAGTCGTTTTAACCGCCGAAGCCGAAAGCGTAGGAGGTTGTCAACTTCTCGAAAGTCCTAAACTTTCGGAAAGTTTGGTCACCATTTCAAAAGAGCACTCAGGATTGCCAAAGGTTGTTTAGGGGGGGCAAATTAAACTCATTTTTGGACAAAAAGTTGGGGCGTGCGGGGATTTAACCGGAACGAGACAGATTTTAACATCGTACAAGCAACTTGGCTTCCTCAGAATGGAAACGTAAAAGTGTCCTTTTTTACGACGATCGATTTCGATGATCTTTGTGCCAGTTCAAAACGCTCAATATATTATGAAACAGACTTTCGTTACGCTTGCACTTTTTGGTCTTTTGGCCGCCTCGCCTGTTTTCGGGCAGGGTGGGAATGGCAAGTTATTGAAGAACCGCGTTTACCGCTCTTTCCAGGACTTGAATGATAGCCTGTCGGTAAAAGACTCAACGCTCTTCGTTTATGACACGAGAAACAATCTTTTGGAAGAAACCAATTGGCAGAATATTTATTTCCTTCAAACTGTCGGAGCCAAGCGATACCTGAGGACTTTTGATAATGAAGGCAATGTTTTAACCCAAATAGAGCAGCTTTTAGAGAACGCTATCTGGGAAAACAAAACCAGAGAAATTTACACATACGATTCTAACAACCTTTTATTGACACTCAACTACTCAAACTGGCAAAATAATGCCTGGGTTGTGGGTACCAGTGTTTATTACAGCTATAATACAAATGGACAATTATTGACAATTTTGCGCAATACCTCACGGTCTTTTTATACTTACAATGACCAAAATAAACTTGATACGATCACATCTCAATATTATACCAATGGAATTTGGATAAATAATCAACGTAGTGTCTATTCATACAATAGTATTCCTGGGGCAACTCCATTACGAAATTGCAATTACAATGGTCAGGTAGCGATTGGGATAATTTCTCAAAAAGCACTGAAACTTTTGACAACAATGGAAACCTTGCACTTTACATTTGGGAAACTTGGAAAAATGATACAATTTGGGAGCTAAACACGAAACGCTCTTGGGTTTACGATAATAACCAAAACCCTATTTATTTATTACAGGAGTGGTGGATTGATAGCGCATGGGTAAACAGCAGTCAAACAAATTTCGAGTATGACTCAGAAGCTGACATTGTTTTTTCGCAAACAGATTATTGGCTCGACGGTGTTTTGGGCCAAAAGAAATACTTATCACTATTACTATTATTCGCCAGTTTCGACCAATACACCAAGCGCTGCCAACTTCACGATTTTCCCCAATCCTGCCAGCACCTCAGTCACCCTCGAAAGCGAGGGCCTTACACACACCAATATATTTGACCAGCAGGGCCGTCTCGTTCGTTCGCAAAGCCTTCAGGGACAAGCCCAGGAAACCCTTCAATTGGGCAATCTGCCTGCCGGGAATTACCTCCTCCAAGTCCTTGACAGCGATGGAAAAATGGGGACTAAACCTTTGCAGATAAGGCGTTGAATTTTAAGTGTAAGCGTATGATAAGTAATGAATAGTTTTGTTGCTGGTAATTTGCCAAACCAAACTCTATTTTTATGAAACACTTCGCTACAATCTTCGTGCTTCTTGGCCTTCTGGCCTCATCGCCCGCATACGGGCAGAACTCCCTTCTTATTGCCCAAACTTATGCCCTTGTGGATGGAGCAGGGGTTCCCTATTATGGGGATTCCACAACATTGGCCTACAACAGCCAACTGTTGGTTAACCAAAAGAAAACTTGGAACATAGACTCTACGGGCAGTTGGTACCTGGATCATCGCGCCACCGACATTACCTACGATGCAAATGGAAACCTGCTTTATCAGCTTTCCCAGACCGGAAACGATATCAATGGGTGGACGAATTCACACCGCTTCATTTTCACCTATGATAATGAGGGCCACCTGCTTTCCGGTTTGCGAGAAAATTGGAATGGCACGGCTTGGGTTATGCATTCGTTGACAACTTATGTATACGATGCAAACGGGAATATGCTGAGTTACACACAAGGTTCAATCCGAATCCTTTATACTTATGATGCCCAAAACTTGTTGCTAATGTCAATCTCTCAACAACTTGACGCTGGCAATTGGATAGATAATACTCGTGTTGATTACGCTTACTCACCCAATAGCAAAACCGAAACTACCTATACTTGGGAAAACCTCACATGGAAAGAATATAGCCGCACCACCGAGACCTTTGACGGAAGTGGAAACATGATTCAATACTTATTTGAGCAATGGGACGGCACAGCTTGGGCAAACAGCTATCAAACTTCACACAACTACGATGCAAACGGAAACGTCCTTCAGGACCTCGCGCAGGATTGGAATGGCGCAACTTGGGTAAACAGTTCTCTGACTGATTACACGTACGATGCAGAAAACAACCTCACTTATTGGATTGCTTCGAATTGGATAAACAACACCTGGCAAGGCTCTTACCGACAGTTTGGCGTCTTCAACCAAGAGAACAACTACATGAGTGAACGGTCAGAATCGTGGGATGGAACCTCTTGGTTTTTAGTCAGTTATCGTAACAACTATTATGCAGTGCTTCTCTCTACGCATGCGCTTGCAGTTGCAGATTTCAAAATCTTCCCCAACCCTGCCAACAGCGCTGTCACCATACAAGGAGCGGGATTGACCCAGGCTATGGTTTTTGACCAGCAGGGTCGTCCAGTTCGTTCGCAAAACCTGCACAGCCAAGGCGAAGAAACCCTCCAATTGGGCAATTTGCCTAATGGGAATTACATCCTTCAAGTCCTTGGAAACGACGGAAAGATGGGGGCAAAACCTTTGCAAATCAGGCGTTGATTTGCGGGGCTTTGAACTTCCCGAAAGTTTAAAACTTTCGGGAAGTTTGCCTCCTTGGGCACATCTTGATCATACGGACAAAAAAATTTATAAAATTTTTTGTTTTATAATCTGCAAATTCGAATTCCATTTGTACGTTTGCCTACATTTTCAAAACAAAACTTTTCACTACTTATGGAACCTAACTTTCTTGCAATTGGCGTAACAGCCCTCGTGCCGATGATCGTCGGCTTCGTTTATTACCACCCCGCCGTGCTTGGCGGGCCCTGGATGCGCGCCAATGGCTTCACCCTCGAAAGCCTGGGCAAAGGCCCAAACCCTATTTTGTACGTGGTAGCATTAGGCCTGTCTTTCCTGCTTTCTTTTTTCATGTGCGTCAACGTAACCGGCCCGGGGCAGGATGTTGGGCCTGAAGGCCAGAGTTATGCCACATTCGGGCATGGCGTGGTACATGGAATCTTGGTTTCAATCACCGTACTGTTGCCCGTACTTGGCACCATGTCTATTTTTGAAAAGCGCGGCTGGGGCTGGGTGTTTACCAATCTTGGCTATTGGATGGTGACACTTGCGATCATGGGCGGCATTTTGAGTGCCTGGCGGTAGGGCGAAATTCATTTCGTCGTCAAGTTTTACCAACTTGAGTCATGCGAATCAGGGTTAAAAAAGGTATTAAAAACCACGTAGTGGTGCCTCCGTTTATAGAAAACGACCATGAAAATTGATCAGAACCGCGTAGCGGTGACACGGTGCCGCCGCTACGCGGCTCTGAACATAGATTGAATTCGTTTTCTATAAACGGAGTCGCCACTACGTGGCTTTTAAGTGATTTTAACCCCTGATTCGCATGAGTCATCCCGAAATTTGAGGTTTTTCTGATTTTGTTTGATTGATGATTGACGAGTACATGAGTGTTGATTTTTGATGTAATGGTGGATTGACAATGGCCGATGTGCCGCCATCGTCAATAATAACATCGTCCATGCACATCAAAAATCAACACTCATGTACTCGTCAATCATCAATCAAACCCAATTATCTCAAAATTCGGGATGATCCATGTAATTTTTTAAAATCTGCTTGGTAATTTGGGCGCAGTTTTTCTACCTTTGCGCCCCTCGAAAAGCCCGGTGCTATTTCACATAAGTAGCCGGGCGAGAATTTCTCATTTAAATTTTCAATTCCACACCATGGCAGTCAAACTTCGCCTGCAACGCAGAGGCCGCAAAGCCGCCCCATTTTACCACATCGTAGTCGCCGACAGCCGCTCGCCCCGCGACGGTAAGTTCATCGAGAAGATCGGCACTTACAACCCACTCACCGTTCCCGCCGCCATCGAACTGGATCGTGACCGCGCCGCTCACTGGATCAGCGTTGGTGCACAACCGACCGACACCGTGAACGCTATTCTCCGTTTCAAAGGCGTTCTGTATGCAAAACACCTTCAAAAAGGCGTAGCAAAAGGTGCATTCGATCAAGCAAAAGCCGACGAGATGTTGGCTAAATGGATTGAGGAAAAAGAAACCCGCATCGAAAAACAACGCGAGGAAACTAAAGACGCCAAAAAGAAATTTGTGGCAAAAGTGGACGGCACCGCCAAAGTAAAAGTGAAGCCAGTGCCACCTCCGGTTGAAGTAGAAGCCGCTCCTGAGGAGGAGGCAGTAGCCGTTGAAGCAGAAGAGGCAGTAGCAGAGGCAGCCGCTCCAGTAGCAGAGGCAGTTGAGGCAGTTGCAGAAGAAGCTTCTCCAGTAGCAGAGGCAGTTGAGGCAGTCGCAGAAGAACCCGCTCCAGCAGCAGAGGCAGTTGAGGCAGTTGCAGAAGAAGCCGCTCCAGCAGCAGAAGAAAAAACAGAAGAATAATATACCATCTTCGAAGAGGCTGTTTACATTTGCCCTCGAAGCGTGTTTTGATGAAAAGACCTGATGAAGCCCTTGGTGGCTTCATCGGGTCTTTTTCAAAATAGAATTTGATTCAATCCTCCTTGCCAATCTCTCACTCCTCTCACGTCCTCTCACTCTTCTCACATTATGCAGGCTTTAGACGACCAATATTTCGACCGCTTGAACGAGATCGCGGCAGCCATTCAAGAATCCGATAACCTCGCGCAATACCTCGAAGAGGAAGAAGACGAGTTCTACAACGAATTGCGCACAGAATTCGAACCACTGCTCTCCACCTTGCACCACCAGGTGGCTTCCGAGGCGCCTTTGCAGTTGGTGACCTTTGAAAAATACTTGTTGGAGCCGCCTTTTGAGGGGCTTTACCTGCCTCGTATTTTGGGTTATGCCGTGCTCCGGGGCGAAATCAACGACCAATACAAGTATGTTCGTCCCAACGACCACTTTAAGGAAATCCTGATTGCCATTTGTAAAAGCGTTCATTTTGAACAACTTAAAAAGCGCATCGGGCAAAGCATTACCGTAGGTTTTGCCTTAAGCAGCGACATCTGGATCACCAACCTGATGAGCCTTGTGGAAAACAAGCGCATCCGCTATTTCCTGCAACAGCTGAAGCAAGACCGTTTTCGCGACCTGAAAGACCGCGAGGATATTTACCGCCGTTATTCCAACCAGTTCCGCAATGAGCAGTACCACTCAGCTGATTTCCCCAAGACTTTGGGCGAGATGAAGCCGAATTTTTCGGCGCTGCGCCAGTTCCTGCTCAAACGTTTCGAAACCGGCGCCGGCAACGACAGCCTGAAAAATCAAATCATTGACTTCTTAAACAACAAGGAATTTTTCGCTACCGAAGAATACCTCGAAATGCTTGCTATTTGTGGCAATTTCGTGGACTTCGACCCTGCAGAACGCAAGGCTTTCGCAACCCATTTCGAGCGGGAGCGCCGCTCCTTCCAGGAGTTTGACCTTCGTTACCTGCGTTTCCTCGTCGGACTATACAAATCACCCGGAATTGATTCCACCAACGACGAGCGCATGAGCCAGGTGGTGGACAAAGTCTACAAAGACAGGATTTCGGACTATTACCGCATTGCTGACAAAATCCACAGCCTTGGCTATGTACACCCCGATTCGATCGAAGCCGTACAGGATTTTTACAACGGGCACGAAGGGCTTGCAGTTGAGACAGAATGCCTGCGTCAATTGGTGATTACCTATTTTACACGGCTCGTGAAAGGGCTTTCGGAGCGCGAGTACATGGATTATTTCGAGTTGACCAAGATTTTTGGCCTTTACATGAAAATCTTTGGCAACCAGCAATTTAACCAGGACGTAGAAAAACTCTCGCTCAGCTATGTGGGCAAACTCCTCAAAGTATTTACCGATAAACGGGCGAAGGACTATCAGGATGTAAAGCGCTTTGTTTCTACTCAGTTTGTAGACTTCAAGTTCCTGACCGACAAAGAGGTGGTAGAGTTGTTTAAGACCCGGCGCAAACGGCGTAAAAAGTCGGAAGACGAAGAGTAGGGAATGTCCCGCCTTCGCGCTCTTGTTCGCAATAGCCTGTGGCGACGGCGAACGCGCTATGGCGGGTAACCCAACCCTCCTTCGGCAAGCCTACGGCGGGTAAAATGTCCAATGTCCAAGTAGTCCGACATTCGTTCATCGAAGTATTTGGGCTGAAAATCTAATGATAGGCGAAGGTATTTTTTCTTAAAATACCTTCGCCTGTGTTTTTTTACCCGCCATAGCGCGAAGCGCGAAGGCGGGCTTCATTCATTGACCACATTTCCACCCATGTCAGTTCTCATTTTCCTCATCGTACTCTACATCCTGCTTGGCCTAAGCATGATGAAATTGTTTGAAAAAGCGGGCATCCCCGGCTGGAAAGCGCTTGTTCCGGGCGTCGCTGCCATGGAATGGTGCAAGATAGTAGGCCGCAAACCGCAATATGCCCTATGGTTTTTGTTCCCTGTGGTCAATTTTTTCATTTACGCAGGTTTGGTGATAGATATGGTGCGCTCTTTTGGGAGGCATGGATTTTGGGACTCGGTTTTGGCCGTGGTGTACGCGCCTGTTGCGTTTTTCTTAGTTGGGAGAGATTCCGATGCGAAATACGAAGGACCAATTCTGGATAAAGAGCGCGAATTCCATCGTCTGCACCATGAAGCCCTGGAAAAAAAGGATGTTTTGGGACTGAAAAAACTGGATAGCCAATACCCGCAGTTCAAAAAATCAGCTACGCGGGAGTGGACCGAGGCGATTGTTTTTGCGGTGTTTGCAGCGGCGTTCATTCGGATGTTCCTCATCGAAGCCTACGTCATTCCCAGTTCTTCGATGGAAGGCTCGCTCAAAGTGGGCGATTACCTGTTTGTCAGCAAGGCCCATTATGGCATCCGTACACCCATGACGGTAATTCAATTTCCATTGATGCACAATGTAATGCCGGTTACTGGGAACGAATCCTATCTGGAAAAGCCCTCCCTACCCTATTACCGTCTACCAGCTATTGAAAAAATAGACCGCAACGAGCCAGTAGTGTTCAACTGGCCTGCGGGCGACAGGGTAAATATCGTCACTGGCCGTAGTTGGGACGTTGGCAATGGAAGCGCAAGAACCTGGCTAATACTGAATACAAGGGCATGGATGTACCGTTCGTGACTCGACCCGTTGACAAAAAAGACCATTACATCAAACGTTGCCTTGCCATTGCCGGCGACAGCTTACAAATACGTGACGGTCAGGTTTTTGTGAACGGACAAGCGGCGCAAAATCCTACCCACCGTCAATTTACCTATCAAGTCAAACTCGGCGCCACACCCTTAAACGTTCAAAAAGTGGCAGATCTTGGGGTAAACATTTATGACCTCGACCAGTCAAGAGCTCCCGTGGCGCGGCAGCAAAAAGTGGTTATTTTAACCTCGACGACGCCCAAGTGGCCAAAATCAAATCCTGGGGTTTTGAAGTGGTTCGTCTCAAAAACGAAAACCGTGTTCTCGGAGACTTATTCCCTAATGACCCAAAGCAATATACCAACTGGACGGTGGACGATTTCGGCCCCATCTGGGTACCCAAAAAAGGGGCTACCACTCCTCTGACACTCGCCAATGTGCCTTTTTATTGGCGCGTCATCCAGGTTTATGAGCAAAACAAACTGGAGATTCGCGGTGGAAAAATTTTCATCAACGATCAGGAGGCCAGCTCCTATACCTTCAAACAGGACTATTATTGGATGCAGGGTGACAACCGCCACAACTCTGAAGACTCCCGTTTCTGGGGCTATGTGCCTGAAGATCACATCGTTGGCAAACCGCTCTTTATCTGGTTCTCTACCAAAAACGGCAACATGCGCGACGGGATCAATTGGGACCGGATATTTAAGTCAGCGAGTATGATGTGAGGCTAATTGCGACGAATGGCAACACGACTTTAACTCGTGCCACCATTCCAGAACAAAAAAACAAATGCCCAGCAGGTAATTACCTGCTGGGCATTTGTTTTAGACTAAGGAATTTAGGAGGCAACTTGAAGTTGCCTCCAAATTATACCGCCATCAATTCCGTCCCTCGCGCCAGCACCATGCACCACACTCAATTTCTTCACCTCGGCTTTGCCATTGCGCTTGTCCTCCAGGCGTACAAAGTACATGCCTTCAGCAAGCGCGTTCACACTAAAGTAAAATGCATTGAAACCCGGATGCACCATTTCGGTGCGGGCGGCAATGAGTGTGCCGCCTAAACCGTGCAACGTGAGGTAGGCCTCGAAGGCTTCGCCCCGATTTTCGTACGCCACTTCGGTGGAAATACTGGCCGGGTTGGGGTAAAGGCTCATAGGCCGGAAATTGTCTACTACGATCTCTGCACCGCCCCATTGGCAGGCTGGATCCACGCGGTAATCCCGGTTTACTAATTTCAATTTGTCGTAGCCCTCGAACATGGTTTGTTCCATCACGAATGGGTTGGCGCCGAGCCAATCCTGTAGCAGGGAAGCAAACACGCGACGGTAGTCGAACTGCATGGTTTTCAACTGATTGTCATTCGTCAAGTTGAACAAATCAGGATTTGTTCCAAGCACACCCGGCTTTACGTCTTTGCCAAAAACAATCATAGGTGAGAGCGTACCGTGGTCTGTGCCGAAGGAGCCGTTTTCTTTTACACAACGGCCAAATTCGGAGAACGTGCAACCCAGTACATTATCTGCCAGGCCCATGCCTTGAAGATCGTCCAGAAATGTTTTGACGGAGTTTGCCAACTGCCCAAGCAAATTGGCATGCGCGCCAAGGCTGGTGTCGCCCGAATCTACCTGAGCCGAGTGGGTGTCAAAACCACCAATTTGGCAAAGGAAAATCTTGGTCTTGCAACCGCCCTTTATCATCCGTGCAACCGTTTTCAGTTGAGCAGCCAGCGAACCGGCTGGATAAGTTGTGATTGAATTAGAACCGGCATTGAACACATCGGTGATGCGCTGTGCATACAGGTTAATGCTGCGCTCAACGCCCATAATGTATTCCAATTCCTCACCGTGATCACTGTCAGGCACATTCATAATCGGTGCTCCTCCGATGGTCTGGATGAGCGAATAAAACCCGGAGTGATCCTGACCGCTGAGGTTGATGACGTTTTGATGCTCCGTATCTGTGTGAAATCCGAGTGAAGTAGTTGGGTCGCCGACCTGGATGCCCAGCGGATCAAGCATATCGGCCACGGGCACACCTTCAATGTGCGGATAAAATGCCTGCAAAGCGCGACCCATCCAGCCCGAAGTCAGGTTGTTGAGGCCTGCAGAACCGCCCCCGCCGGAGAGCCAAAGGTCAGTGCCCTTGAAATGGCTTTGGTTCATGCTCTGATACCCAGCGTCTTGCACCACCGTGAGCCAGCCCCGGTCGTAAAGATCCTTCATGGCGGTCATGGCAGGGTGAAGGCCCGCCTGATCGGCGGTGGGGAGGGTATTGTCAATAGGGATGAAAGACCCGGGGCCGGAGTCGTTTATTTTGGTGGTAGGCCGAAGCTCGGCGTAGCGGTCATAATTGGCCGCTGGAATGATCATATTGAGACCGTCGTTTCCCCCCTTGAGTTGTATGAGCACGAGGGTGCGGTCTTGTACCCCGTCGCAAGAACCGAGGATATTCGCCATGTGGCTGTTGGCAAAAGGACGCATCGAGAAGCCGTTAACGGCAAAGGAAGTGACCCCGGCAGCAGGGAGAAGGCGGAGAAAGTTTCTTCTTTTCATGTTAAAGTCGAAATCTATAGGCGTTTGGCGACTTATTTAGAAACAAAATGCTGGAAAAACGGGGAGGAAGCCGACACTTTGAGGTTTTGATGCGTAAAGGTTTAAATTAGGCGGGATATTTTTTGATTTTTTTTCATGGCTTTTTAAAATCCATAATCGCCGTCCACACCGACAAAGCCCCCTTATCCAGGCGCGTCCAAATAGGCCTTACCACCCCGTCGTGGGCAGAAATATGGTTGTAATCACCAAAAAACACACCGCTTGTTGGCTTGAATGGTTCCGTGCTGACTTTCAGGTTCTTAAACGATTTCCCAGCGTCGCGGCTAACCGCTACATACACCTCGGTTTGCCCATCGGTGTGGTTGCGGCGATCATAAAACACGGTGTACAAATGCCCTGTCACCTGATCTACGGCCATCCAGGGGAAAAACTGTTGGTGGCCTTTTTTGTCATCGTTTACCCTTAGCGGCTTGCTCCAGCTGAGGCCCCCGTCCAGGCTTTTTGCAAAGAAAATATCCGTGTCTTCCACTCCGTTGCGCTGATCTCCCCAGCAGAGATAAAGCGTTCCACGATTAGGACCGGGCGAGCGGTCGCACACCAATACTGGCATCACATTCGCGCGGCCTAACGAGGCAATTTCTATGTCCCAACCTCCGGGTTGTTCGGCAGCTACGATGTCTTTTTCGAGCCAGGTTCTGCCCCCATCCGTGGAGCGGTCAAACCAGATTTTTTCCTTGTAAGACCAGGCCACATAGATTTCGCCATTGGGGCCATAAGCGGGCACGGCGCCTTCCGGGGTGTCGTCGCTGTCCAGGGCAGTTGCCGTCAAATTGATTGATTGCGAGGGCTTCTGACCAGGTTTTGCCGGCATCCGTGGATTGAGAAAAAAGGATGCGGCTGTGGTCTTTTTCCAAATCCTTAGAGCTATACTTGTCAAATTCCGTCCAGGTACAGGCAATATTTCCTGTGGCAGGGTCTGCGCAAAGCCAGGGCTTATCCTGGTCTTTCGGGTGCCTAAGGCCACACCAGGCGCCATCATCGTAGGTTTTACCGCCGTCTGTGCTTTTTTGGATGACTATTCGGTCGAGCAGTTTTTCACTGCCCCAACCCTTGCCCTCCGGGTTACTAAGGTGCGTGTAGTAAAAATTGCCTTTCCAATCGGCTATCAAAACCGGATCACCATACACACCCGAGGATTTGGAGATTAGTTTGCCGTTTTTCCATGTGCGACCGCCGTCTTCGCTCCAATAATAGCGGTCGAGGATAGCGCCCGCTGCCACATTTTGCGTGTTTGTTGGACTGATAGCAATACTTGGTTCGCAGGGGCCATGGCCGTCGCCTTTTGCGGCGGCAGCGATGAGGATATTTTCAAAGGTTTTGGGGTAACTATCGGTTGTTGTGCCCTTTTTTTGGGAGATGGCGCAGCTGGAAAACAGTATTGCTATACCCGTTGTGAGGAGTAGTTTTTGGGAGAAAAATGAAATGGTCATGTACTATTGATTTTGAGAAAAGTACGCCGACTAAACACCTCGCATTGTAATTTTCGAAAAACACCTCCAGACTTTCCGTGAACGGAGCGAAACAATGTCAGAACAGCATCCCGGACTTTGGAAAAAAGTGGATTTCACACAACGCCACAACGACACAACGTTTTGGTTATCAAAAGTATTAAACGTTGTGGCGTTGTGGCATTGTGTGAAATAAATCTGCAAAAGCGCTACTTCTTACCTTTCCCTAAATAGAAATAGGTGATGGGGATGTCAACCGTGGCGAAAGCACCAAGCCGCATCCCGCCTGAATTGTTTATGGTGAGGCCTGTGTCGCTTACTTTCCGAAGCGCGGGGCCGGCTTGTCCGCCTACGCCCAGGGCAATGGGCCATTTCCCCGGAAAATCATACACCGCATAAAGCCCCGGCGAAAGGATGTTGCTCCAACTGAGTTCGGGCAAATTCTGGTAGTTCTCGTCATCGAAGCGAAAAGCTGTTACCGCGCCTACATCAAGAAGCGGTACAAAAAAGCCTAAACTCCCCTTTTTCAAGCCCCAAGAGCAACTCAAACCAACGGGGGCGGTAATGGCTCCTATCGTTTTGGGAGACTTGTCGCCGCCAAGCCACTCGCTCCCGCCAGCCAAACCAGTGTATGCATTCAAGGCCACCGAAAAACGCCCGGGCTGTTTTTTCATCCGGCTGCTGCCGGGAGGGAGCGCAAAGAGTTCGATGGCGCGTTCCACTTCTTCGGGCGAATTCGCTTCGGCGATACAGGCCACGAAATTGGTATATTTCAGCATTGTGGCTACTTCCTTTTTATCCTTGCCCAATACATTGAGGCAGTAGATCACATTGCTGATGGCCCCGGTGTAATTGCGTTGCCGGATGTTGAAATACAAGGAGTTGCATTGACGCATGAGCGCAAGGTAGTCCTGCGGGATCAAGTCATTTTGGCGTTGGAGTACGAGCCTTCCCGTTTGATTGAGCGTTTGCAACAGATCGTTGAACGATTGCGAATACCGGAAGAAATCGTCGGGTATTGCCGAGGCGGTGGCCCTCCCAAAGCGGTCAATTACGGCTGGGCCGCTTCCTTTCGTGGAGCGTTGAATGGCATGCGTCATTTCTCCAAGCGACTCCAAAGACCTGCGCCATTCGGCGAACAAATCTGCACTTGCACCCGCCTCGCCGAGTATGCTGCGCATATTTAAAGGCTTTGCTCCGTCTTTACCGACAAAAGCAATTCCATTTGATTTTTGCCATAAAAGCCCCAAATAAAGCCGAAACACCGATGGGTCTGAAAACAATTCGCGCAATTCGCGGCCAGTGTACCAGGCAGCGGGTGCGCTTGGATCGTCAAAATTTGGTCGTATGAAGGATTCAGAAACGATGTTCAAAAATCGCAGGCCACCCGCAACATCGTACAGCACTGGCTCGGTCATCTTTGCCGATTGAATGGCCGAGCCGTCGCGGGCGAGGTAGTCTATCATGTCAATCGGCGATTCGCCATTTACCATTTGTTGCGAGAGGTGCAAGAGGTCAATGGAGACTTTACCCGCTTCTTTGTCCGAATAGTTCGTTCGGAGGTAAGATTCCGTGTTGCCAGGCAGGGCGGTCATATCCATCGTAAAAGTCTCGCGCAAGCCTTCCAGATAGTCGTTGAATTGATACACGTCCTGGTCAATAAACAGCAAGTGCTGCTTTGTTGCGGGGCAAAAATGGCCCAGCAGGGGTTGCTCGTTGATGGCTTCCTTGAAATCCTCGAAAAACGCTTGAGAGAGTTCTTGCTTGGTGCGATTCACCAAAAAACGCGCAAGTCCGTCTGCAAAACCTGCCACCGAAAGACCCGTGCCCGCTCCTGAAGAAATGCCCGGGCCACCGCCCGGACCGCCGCCGTCGCCTCTTTTGGGTGGGAGGAAGGAGAGTATGTTTTGGTCGGTCACCTCCACCCGAAGAAACGGATTTCCTTTGAAAGCCTGTTCGACCGTAGCCGTGGTAAGCGAGTCTTTTACGGGAACATATTTTCTGAAAACATTGAGGTCAGAAACCCTGAAATCCCCTCCCTGGAAAATCAGGCGTTTGTCAAAGTCGCCTGCATCGGTTGTATCGAAAAACTGGCGCAGGACGAGGGCGTCTTGCAACAGGGTTTGGGCTGGCAAAAGTCCTGAAAATGAGCAACATAGCAGGACAAAAATCAATTGTTTCATATTTAGTCAGGGCTAAAAGTTTTTGAAAATAGCAGGCTGGGCAAAATTGGAAGAAGCATTGTTGAGCGATTGGCAATTATTGCCCAACAGTTGCAGCATTCCATCGCGATTTGGAAGGGCGCCCCCATTTTGGCTTTTGAAAAAACTCAAAGCAAGCACCGCGATTCCCCCCATAACAGCCACAGCACCGGAGTTTGAAAACGCCAAATCAATCGCATCACCTGTTTTGGAAAGCACCTTGCCCTGAAAACCCGAGAGTAAAAAAGGAATGGGCTGGTTTTGAATGACATCGGCCACCGGGCCAAAATTGTCGGGAAGTTTGGCCACATTGAAAATTTCCGGTCGGCGGCTTGGGATGTTTTCCGAAGTAATGAGGTCCCAGGTATCCGTCGGTTCCAGGTTTTTCAAAGGAGCGAAAACAAACATTTTCTTTACCCCTGGCAAGCCAAAAACACGATCCAATGCCGCATTATTCAGACCCTCGAACGGCATTTCGGAGGCAGAAATGCACTGTCCTGTGATGGCGATTTCGATGCCTAAATTAGCCGAAAGTTCGAGTGCATCCAGCAGGTTTCGGATGGTCGTTTTTCTGTCGTTCGGGTTACGGGCTTTTATGATGTACCAGTCGGCAGCTGGTGCAATTCCGTTCACCAATTCCATTTCGTCCGTGGAGGAATCCGGCGATTTTCCGGCCAACAGTGAGGCATAGCGCGTGCCGTGCCCAGGCCCTGTGCCCCCAAATGCCTCGCCCACTAAGTCCTGTCCCACCAATTTGGTTACAGAAAAGCCGGGCGCACCCGTGAAAAATTTGCGCCCTCCAATACCGAGGTGTGTGAGCGAAGGGAGGCCGAGGTTGACTCCTGTGTCAATGAATGCGACTTTTACTCCCTTGCCCTTTGTGGCAAGCCAGTCAGCCGGAATAGGTTTTGAGGGTAAGCTGGAGATTGTTTCCGACCAGTCAAAAGAGATTGGCATAATTCGTTTTGGTTTGGATGAAAAATAAAGTGTGGCACACCAAAATTAGGTTTGAAAAGGTGTGCCACACCTTCGAAAAATATGGTTTAAATCATTCTGTTCCAACGCATTAAAAGGTACAGCACCAGGGCAGCAAGGGGGATTCTGATGATTCTTTCCCAAGGGAATCCCGACATGATCTCGATACCAAAGGCCGCCGCTAGCCCGACCAACATTGCCCAAAAGCCCCAACGAAGACCTTTCAATAATGCTGCAGCGCCCACAACTGTCAACACCGCAGAAGCAACATATAACTTGAAATACGGCTCAATGTCAGGGTTTTGCGTCAAAAAATCGTTGCGCATTAACAGAAAATACAGCACTCCAACCGACATGCCAAACAAGGTAAGCATGAGGTAAACATGAAATGCGATGCGGGAGGCTTTTGACATGGCTTTATTTGGCGAGTGCGTATTTGATGACGGCAAGGGCCTGGTTTCTCACATCGTCCCAGGCTGCCTGCAATTCATCTCCCCATTCGTAATGATATTCCTGATGAAGTTCACGCAAGGTGCAGATAAAAGTATCCAAAAAGAGTTCAAAAGTGGCAATATCAAAGTGCCTGTGGGTTTGGTCAGACACCCGCGTGCTCAATTTGTCGGCCCCGTGGTTCTCTTCCAGCAGGGCGTCAACCGCCATTTGGAACATATAGGCCTGACGCTCCCGATTCTTAAAATGCCCCCTCAATTCAGGTGGAATTTTAGCCAGCAAATTATCGTAAAAGATTCTAATCAACTCATTGTCAATCTTCAGGCACCGGATATAACTTCTGCGTACGATGCTCTGCTCTTTGTTCAACTTGCTTTTCAACGCTTTGAATTCACTTTCCAGGATATGCAGGTCTTTGAATCGGTTGGCGGGGTTTTCTTGAAGTGTTGTGCCCACCAATTCAATCAAATCTGGTGATTTAATGGCACAAAGCAAGGACTTTCGGTATGATTTGTTTTTCGGGTCTAAAAACCGATTGCGGTTTTCTATGATTTCTTTGATCGAGTTTCCGTGAAACAAATCCTTGCCGGTCAATATTTTATAAGCTACCAATCCCAAGGTGAACTGGTCGGAGGCTTTCATGGCACGTTTGTCAAGTTTTTCCCCGTCGCTCATCAGCAGTTCCGGACTGAGGTATTGACAGTCTTCGCGGAATTTGCGCAGCGAGCGGTCGTCCATACCCGCCTTGATGATGTCGAAGGGAGAAAGCATGGGGTGGTATTCCCGGTCAATAAAAATTTTGGAGGGTCGGATATTTGAATGGGCAATGTTTTTCTGCCCGAGATAATCCAGCACATCGCAAAGTTCGGAAAGCCAGTTCAAGGCTTGCGAGGGTGGTCGTGGACCAGCCTCCTCAAGTACTTCCGAAAGCACGAGGCCGTCCACAAATTCACAAATGACAAAAAACGGGAAGCGGTCTAAAGATTCGCCATAGAGTTTGATGAGGTTGCGGTGTTTTAGCTCCGACACTTTCCCGATCTCGTCCCTGATTTCTGAAGTTAAAACAGGCACTTTCATCACCTTCGCCACCGCCCTTCTTTTTGTAAAAATATCGCTCAATTTAAACACCACGGCGGAGTTTCCTTCGCGTATCAGATCCTCTACTTCGTAATGGCCGCGAAGCCGTGCCGCCATTACTTCCTTGATGATATTCATCTGATTGTCAGTGCCGCGCAACAGTATTTCCGGGCGCGACATATCCAGGTACAGCGGCAATTGGCTTTTGAACGCATCCAATTCCGACAGGAAACTATGCCTGACCTGATTCTCTTCTATGGTGGCAATTTTTTCGTCAATCTTACCCAGGTTCTGCTCCTGTTTCAGGGTGTTCAATCGCCCCATTTGTTGCAGCACATTGGTCTGCATGGATTGGAACATCTTCACAAGCGCATCAAAACGCTCAAACCCGTGCTCTAAGGAACCTTGTTTTAAAGCCTCTTCTATACGCGATGCAGAGGCGTCTTGATTGTCGGTGTTTTCTTGTTTTGCCATAAGGTCGGATATTGAATGATATTGGGAAATTGGGATATTGCGATATTCTTAAAGTTCTAAGATTGAATTGTTTTCTTGGCTCAAACATCGGAAAAAGCCCGATTTTGCGCCCTTCTTTTTTCTAATGACAATACCCATAAAAGTATTCCTCCGCCCCGGCAAAGAAATCCCCATCCTCCGATTCCATCCCTGGGTGTTCTCCGGCGCAATTGCACACGCGGAAGGCCGACCCGAAGACGGCGACATTGCGGAGGTCTTTGACAAGCGAGGCAACTTGCTCGGCGTCGGGCATTTTCACCACGGAAGCATCGCGGTGAGGCTGCTTAGTTTCGGCGCAGCCGATCTTGAAAGTGAAAATTTTTGGGTAGAGAAACTGCAGAATGCACTGAATGTGAGGTTGTTGGCGATACCACAACTTTCCGAAAGTTTTGAACTTTCGGAAAGTTCACTAGCCCCTGGGTACCGACTGGTCCACGGCGAGGGCGACGGACTTTCGGGCCTCATTGTGGATGTGTATGAAACCGTGGCCGTGATGCAATGCCACAGCATCGGTATGCACCGGCAACGCGAAATAATTGCCTCCGCGCTCCGGAAAGTTTTGGGTAAAAAATTAACGGCAGTGTACGATAAAAGCGCCGAAAGCCTGCCGCCCAAAATACGCTGAAAATCAAGCGAATAGATACCTCTGGTCGGCCAGCGAAAACCCCGAAAACTCGGCTATCAGTACAGAAAATGGCGCCCGTTTCCGCGTTGATTGGGTGACAGGCCAAAAAACCGGCTTCTTTCTCGATCAGCGAGATAACCGCCGATTATTGGCCGAATTCGCGCCGGGCAAAACCGTGCTGAATGCTTTTTGCTACACCGGCGGATTTTCCTGTCTTGCACTTCAGGCCGGGGCAAGCCTCGTTCATTCCGTGGATGTTTCGCCAAAAGCCATTGCGCTTTGCAATGAGAATGTGGCGCTCAATGCACCCTACCCCGGCCAACACGAGGGCTTCGCCGATGATGTGCTGAAATTCCTGAAAAACTCGGAACGCGATTACGAAGTCATGGTGATTGACCCGCCCGCCTACGCGAAAAGTCTCGACAAACGCCACAATGCCGTGCAAGGCTACAAACGCCTCAATGCCGAGGCCATGCGCCGGGTAGCGCCGGGTGGTATCTTGTTTACTTTTTCCTGTTCGCAGGTGGTGGACCGGGAATTGTTCTACCACACCGTTGCAGCGGCAGCCATGGAAGTGGGACGACCAGTCAGGGTCTTACATCATCTGTCGCAAAGTGCAGATCATCCGGTGAGTTTGTTTCACCCGGAAGGCTCGTATTTGAAGGGACTGGTGCTCTCGCTATAAATGTCCAATATCCAACAAGGAATGTCCAAGGGAATGTCCAATGTCCAAGTAGGCTTCGGGCTGGGTCACTCACGTTGACCATTTTGTGTTTAATGACAACGAATCCTAAGCGCAACGCCTATTTGGACATTGGAAATTCCTTGTTGGACATTGGACATTCCTTGTTGGACATTGGACATTCCCTAGCCTTCATCTTCGTCACTATCGCAGTGATAATGCTGCTTTGGCCGACTCGGTTTTTCGCCGCCTTCTCCGCCTTTTTTTTCTGACTGGATTTTTTGAATGATGCGGGCACGCTCTTTTTGAAGCTCGTCCTGACGTTTCACATCTTCCTCACGGTCAAAGAAAAGAATACCGTCCACCCAGGTTTTTTCAGCCTTGGCATAGACCGAAAGCGGGTGATCGCTCCACAAGACAAGGTCTGCGTCTTTGCCGGCTTTGATGCTGCCGGTGCGGTCGTCCACGTGGAGCAATTTGGCGGGATTGATCGTTACCATTTTCCAGGCTTCGTGTTCATTCATACCTGCATACATCACCGATTTGGCGGCTTCCTGATTGAGGCGACGGGCCATTTCGGCATCATCGGAGTTAATGGCCACGACAATTCCCCGGTCGGCCATGATTTTGGGGTTGTACGGGATGGCATCGTACACCTCGAATTTGTATGCCCACCAGTCGGAAAACGAGGAAGCGCCCGCACCGTGTTTTGCCATTTTATCTGCCACTTTATAGCCTTCCAAAATGTGCGTGAATGTGTTGACTTTGAATTTGTATTGCTCGGCCACGCGCATCAGCATGGTGATTTCAGATTGCACGTAGGAGTGGCAGGTGATGAACCTTTTGGAGTCCAAAATCTCTGCCAGCGCTTCTAGCTCGAGGTCTTTTCGGAAAGTTTTGCCCGAATTTTTAATTTTGGAATACTCCTGCGCCCGGGCAAAATAATCCACGTACACCTGCTCCACCCCCATTCGGGTTTGAGGATAACGGCTGCCGCCTTCACGCCCCCAGTTGCTTTGTTTCACGTTTTCGCCCAGGGCGAATTTGATAAAACCCGGCCAGTTTTGGAATTTCAATTCCTCTGGTGCGTAACCCCAGCGCAACTTTAGCAATTGCGTTTGTCCGCCAATCGGGTTGGCCGAGCCGTGCAAAATATGGCTGCTTGTCACCCCGCCCGCCAATTGACGGTAGATGTCAATATCCTCAGAATCAATGACATCGCCCACACGTACCTCAGCGGAAGACTCCTGGGTGCCTTCATTGATGTTGCGGGTAGCGGCGATGTGTGAGTGTTCATCAATGATGCCGGCGGTGAGGTGTTTGCCCGCTCCGTTGACGATGACGGCGTTATCTTGAACGGGAAGATTGCGGCCAATTCTTTGGATTTTTCCGTTGGTGATCAGCACGTCGGTATTGTTCAAAATGGCCTCTCTTTCTCTTGTCCAGACGGTTGTATTTTGAATCAAAACAGTTTGCGCCCGTGGTTTTTCCTTCCAACCGAAAGCAGTAAATGGATACAGCACATCGCTCAAGGTAGGGGGCACTGGAATGGGGTCTTGTTTTTTAGGCCTATCTGGATCGGCAGCTTTGGCGAAGGTGGCCGACCAAGAGACCCAGGCCCCGTCCTGGAGCGTACCAGTCCCTGCCCACCCGTTGTTCACTACCGTACCGGAAAGCCCGATATATCCTTTTTTCAGGGTGTCGGGCTGGAAAGAGAGCGTGACCAGTCCGCTGGGATTGTACGTAAAAGTCGCTTTGACTTTTGAACTGTCGGCCTTTATGATTTGTGCTTCTGGAGCCTCTGGTTTCCCTTTAATAACCAGGGAATAGGAATCGTTTCCGATTTTCAAATCGTAGGTTCCCATACTGCGTTTCGGGATGGATTTATCCGGCGCGACATCGAAGGCGCGGCCTTTTACCCAGTGCTGTTGAATCTTGGTTTCTGCCTTGAAAATACTTCCGTTGGTGATGATGAAATTGGCGGTTTTGCCTGTTTCGAGGCTTCCAACCGCCCCACCCCGACCCTCCCCAACAGGGAGGGAGTAAACGCCCACAAATGTTGCCGGATTGAAGGTCAGTGCTTTCAAGGCAGTTTCTTCATCCAGCCCGTATTCGATGGCCTTGCGGAGGTTCTCCCAGAATTTGGATTTGTCTTTCAATCCATTGGTTGTCAGGCAAAAAGACACGCCTGCAGATTGCAAAAAGCCGGGGTTTGCCGGGGCAAGCTCCCAGTGCTTGAGGTCTTTGAGCGGGATATTGAGCGCATCGTAGGGGTCGCGCACATCGTACCCTTCCGGGAAGTTGAGTGGTACGATGAGCGGATAGCCAGTGAGCACAATTTCGCTCAGGCGCTGGTAGTCGTTTCCTGCAGACTTGACGATATATTTAGTGCCGAATTCCTGCCCAATCCGGGCCATTCGAAGGATGTCAAGTTTGTCACCGGCCTCAAAAATCTGAGGCAGGCCCTGCACCGCATTCCATGCGTCGAGCGAAAGGTTTTCCTCCTCTTTGTACCCCGCTGTTTTATACCATTGGCCATCCAAATGGGTTTGGCGCAAGAGGGCGATAATGCCCATGAGCGAGGAGGGATAACTCTGGGTGCTGGTTCCCTTGTTAAACGCGAGGTGGTGACTGGCTTTTTCGGCCAAAATCATTTCGTGTTCGCGCAGATCGCCCGGCATCACGAGGGCGCCTGTGCCGCGAGAAATACCATCAGCACGGTGGGTGAGCAAGGCGCCAAAGCCCAGTTTTCGCCATTCCTCGGCGGCTTTTGGGTCAAGGGAGAATTCGGCGGCAGCGTTGTATTCGGGGCGGAGCGCCTGGTTCCAGCTGTAGGCGCCTTTTTTGTTGGACAAAGGTTGTGCGGACCTTCCAAAACCGCCGCCACCCTCTACACGTGGAGTCACTGGGAGGCCAAAGTCCGTGGCGTACAGGTCAATAAAAGATGGATAGATGGTTTTGCCCGTGCAGTCGTGGGTAGCTGCGTTTTTAGGAACGCTCACGTTGAGACCGGCGGCTACTATTTTCCCGTCGCTGATAAGGAGCGTAGCACCTTCTATGCGGGTTTTGTAGTCAATATAAATAGTCGCGTTGGTGAAGGCATGTAAACCCGTGCGCTCATCGGAGGGCGCGGAGGTTGGGAACGTTTGCTGCCCTATTAACGATGAACTATGAAGGAGGAACGCTAAGGCAAGCAGAAAGCCGAGCCGGGTCAATTGTTTCATGAATAATGAATTAGATTTTCTGGCGTGAAGGTAGAAAAGGAATGGGATTGCCGAAATGTATGGCTTTGGGCAAAACCCGGAATACTTGATTTTTTACTTGATTCCCAGATTACATTTGTGCATTCCTTCACCAAAATTTCAGAAAATGCAAAAGCACTCCTTGATCTTCGGTTTTTTATTCTTGAGCCAAGTTCTGGCTGCTCAGCCTGGGCAATGGTTGAACTACGCCAACGATTTCATTGTATGGGACATAATGCCTGCCAATGACTTTGTCTGGGTTTGCACACAAGGCGGAGTTGAACGTATTGACCGTAATACGGGCCAAAGAAAAATATACCAACCCTGGAACTCAGGGCTTCGCGGCATTGATGTGGGAGCGATTGCCACTGCGCCTGATGGCAAAATGTGGGTGTCAGGCAATCAAGGAGGCTTGTTTCGCTTTGATGGGGAGGAAACATGGGAACAGTTTTACGATATAACCACCGGAACTCCTTTTGTACAAATATTGGAATTGGAAATCACCCCAGATGGAAAACTGTGGTTCATTTCAAACATAAATGGGTCGTGCTCTGGTTGCACCAAAGTTTTCCACTACAACGGTGCCAATTTCTCTGAACATCAGGATGCCATAATCCCCACAGTTGGTACTAATTATATTCGCAAATTAACCTTAGACACATCCGGGACATTGTGGGCATCTAACGCATTTACAATTGTCCGTTATGAAGGCAGTGTTGCCACAGATGTTGACATACCCTTGCTTACCAATGAGAGTATTACAGACATAGGTTTCGACCGACACAATACGCTGTGGGTGGGTACCTATCAATACTTTTCAGGTTCACAGGACTATGTTTACCGAGTTCGATATTTTGATGGAAATACCTGGTCAGAATTAAATGAAGCCACCATCGGGGGAGACATTTTACCCGTCGGAAAAATGATTAACGATGCTGAAGGAGATTTTTATCTCTCTTTTTCCCCATGGTATGGAGAGCCTGGGGCTTTTGCAAAATTTGACGGCAATGTCTGGAAGTACACTAAAATTGCAGCGATGCCTGGCACACTTCCACCCTTAAATTCTACACTCCATGCTGTAGACGACTTGGGCCATTATTGGTTTATGGGCTATTTAGGCCCACACAAACCCATGGTATATGAGTTTGACGGGCAAGTATGGAAAAGCCATATTACCGAGATTTACCCACTTTATGGCAATTATTGTGAAGATGTAGCCTTTGATTGTGATAACAATACTTGGTTTGGTGGTAATGATATGCTTACAAAGTTTGACGGCATTTCCTGGAAAGACTACACGATGCAAGACATGGGATTTAATACGGACTACTTTTCAATTGAGTCCTTTACCGTTGATACCACAAACTGTAATCTATGGCTTGCTTTCAACCAAAACACAACTGATCCAATCGGTTTTGCAAAATTTGATGGTACCACTTTCACCACTTATTCGACACCCGAAGGCTCCTCTGTGCGTGAAATTGCCATTGCAAAAAACGGTACAGTTTGGGTCGCTGCGCCCAGTTCAGGTCTGGGAAAGTTTGACGGGAGCACCTGGACTTGGTACAATGAGCAAAACTCGCCACTCAGTGACTATGTGAATAGTGTAGCCATTGACCATTCGCAAAATGTGTGGATATCCACCAGCTATCCCTATGCGATCATGCGCTGGGACGGTAGCGGATGGCTCAAATTCGACGAGACCAACTCCCCAGTTTCGGGATATTCCCACTGGGTATATGTAGATCATGCAGGCATGATCTGGACCAGCAATAAAGATGCGCTCTTGCGTTTTAACGGTTCATCATGGCAGGCTTTCCCTGTGCCAGGTACTTCATCACAAGGCGTTTACAGGATGGTCCAGGATCAGGAACACAATTTTTGGCTCGCGAACAGGGCGGGTGTCCACAAGTGGGATGGAAGCACTTTTGAGTCATACAATTTTATAGACCATCCCATTGCCGGTGGGTTTGTTTGGCGTATACGTATTGACCCTTTCGGGAATAAATGGTTGGTACACAATGGCGCTGCAGGAGCAACAGTTTTTAACGAAAACGGCATTTCCAACCAAATAATCAATCCGACCGCTGGCGTGCATGGGAAAGTATACTTCGATGCCAACCAGGACGGACAACAAGAGCAAGCCTCCGCCGAACCTGGTATACCCAACGAAAAAGTATATCTACAGCCCAACAATACCGCCATCTTTACCAATTACGACGGCAACTACACCCTTTTTCCACCGCCCGGCAATTATGAGCTCCGTTACACGGGCAGTGAGGATTTCACCCCGACTTCTGCACAATCCTTGCCCTTAATCATGGGCACAAATGAACAAAACGGGTTCAACTATGGCGCGTGGACAGAAAATATAGAGGACAGCATTTCACTCGATATGAACGTAGGGCTCCTTCGCTGTAATGGAGAAGCCAATGTCTGGCTTTCTCTCGTGGGCCAAGGGCTATTGGAAGCATCGGGCGACGTTACTTTACTCTTCGACCCGGCGCTGACTTACCTCCACGCCAGCCCCGAACCAGATTTGGTACAAGGCAACTTGCTCACCTGGCACTATTCAGGCTTGTCCTTGTATGAATTGCAACAGTTCAATATCGTGTTCCAGGTGCCTGGCGTAAATGCCGTGGGTCAAATATTATCGCTCCAATCGGACGCAACCGTGCTGAACGGTGGTGTGGTGACAGCCTATGCGGGAAAGGACGAAAGGGCTGAAGTGCGCTGCTCATTCGATCCAAACGACAAAGCATCAGCCTCCACAGGGGCATCACTGGACCAGTACTCGCTTTTGAACGATGCCCTTGATTTCACCATAAGATTCCAAAATTCTGGCAACGACACAGCCTTTACAGTGGTACTCCGGGACACCCTGGATACGAGCCTGGATTTTTCTACCCTGCAAATCGTGTCCTCCAGTCATACAATGCGCACAAGCCTGAGCGCAGAGGGCGTACTGACCTTTGTTTTTGACAACATCAATCTGCTGTGGGAATCCGTAGATTATGCTGGTAGTCAGGGATTTGTAAAGTACCGCATCGCATCCAAAGACGATTTACCTGACCCAACTATTGTGCGCAACACCGCGCATATTTACTTTGATTTCAATCCCGCCATCGTGACCAATACTACGCTCAATGTATTGGTCGAGACCCTGCCTTCTTCGGGTACAGCTGAAGTGACCGAAGATGCCCTGGTTGCACGGGTGTACCCCAATCCCAATACTGGAGATTTTTGGATTGAATGGCTCGATCAGGCCAATGTTCATACTTCGCAAGCTACTGTTATTGACATTGCAGGCCGAATTCACCGGCATTTCTCTTTCGTTGGCCAAACCACAAAAGTTCAGAATCTGGCCCCTGGTTTCTATTTTGTCTTCCTTGAGCATGGAGGAAAGACAACCTACAGGAAATTGGTGGTGACGGGGAATTGAATTTACCCCTTCCGTCCTGCTTGGTGTTTTCACTACAACTGCCGTGAAAACACCAAGCACGGCGCTTCAAACACCCAAAACATCCCCCATACCAAACACCCCACGCTTGCCCACCAACCACTGCGCCGCCAAAACAGCTCCGGCAGCAAAACCTGCACGGGAATACGCCTTGTGCTCAATGCTGATTTCGTCCACGGCACTTTGCCAGCGCACAAGGTGTGTGCCGGGGACTTCGCCCTCGCGGATGGCTGTGATCGGAATTTCATCAGACGCCGGAACATCGGGTGCGAGCGACCAGCCAGTGTACTGGTCGGTGTGTTCGATCAATTCGTTCACGAGTGTCAGGGCAGTGCCGCTGGGCGCGTCGAGTTTGTGGATATGGTGGGTTTCGGTGAGGGAGGCGGCGTATTCTGGCCGGGTAGCCATGAGTTCGGCGAGTCGGCGGTTGAGGGCAAAAAAGAGGTTGACTCCTACGCTGAAATTGGAAGCCCAGAGCATGGCCCCATTGTTGTCACGACAAAAATTTTGGGCTTCGGGAAGTCGGTTGAGCCAGCCTGTGGTGCCGCTTACCACGGGCAAACCAGCGCGAAGGCAATGCATCACATTGTCAAAAGCAGCCTCTGGCCGGGTGAACTCTATGGCGACATCGGCTTGGCGCAGCAGGGAAGGGCTGGGCGTATCACCACGACGGATTCGCCAGACGATTTCAATGCCTTGTTTTTCAGCGATTTGTTCAATCGCTTTGCCCATTTTGCCGTAACCGAAGAGACCGAGTTTCATGTGAGAGAGGATTTACAAGATATTTCGTCTTTGAAAACCTCGTAGGTTTTTGAAAACCTACGAGGTTTAAAAGCAGGGAATCATTCCTTCAAATAAGCCACTTTAGCTGTCTTGTATTTCTCCTGTTGCACAAATCCACGAATGTTTTTGATGGTTTCTCGTGGGCCTACATCCAGGGCCATATTCACCAGCCAATCGGGCAAACTGCCGCCGGGATCGGAATAAATGTAGTATTCCACATAAGTCCAACCACCGGGCCCGGGCAAAAGGGTCCAGGAGGTGTGGGCATTGCGCATTCGTATCACTCCTTTAGTGGCCGGAATATAGTCTGGCTTGGCAATACTGGTGGCTGTAATGCGTCGGGTGACAGGGTCTTGTTCCATTTTAGAATGCACCACGATGTCGCGATCGTCTAAAGGCCAAGGGAAGTCTAGTTTGGAATAGTAGTAGGTTTCGTGGTCCGAAACCTTTTTGAGTTCCCGGGATTCAGCTACTTTGTAACCCCATTTTGGGTAATTGTCTACTTCTGAAAGCAGGGTGACGAGCCCGGAGAGGCTGACTTTGAGCGAGGTGATGAGTTTCAATTCATATACATCGGATGTCTTTCGGTAATAAACTTTGACTCCCTCTTTTTCATTTTTGAAAATCCAGCCATCGGTGTTTTGGGCAAAAAGAAAATTTGGCAATAGCCATGCAAGGAAGAGGAACGTCAGGATTTGTTTCTGCATAAAAATTTACGAACTGGTGGTGAAAATATGGTTAGGGCGATGAGAAGTCGATAGGTTTGGATTTCAAGCAATCGAAAAACAGCAATTCGCCAAAATCGTTGCAGGAGGAACGCGGATGAAACGGATTAGACGCGGATTTTTCTAGTATAAAGACATGAATCCGTGTCTACTCCGTGCCATCCGTGTTCCATCTACTGCAAAAATGAGGCCGAGCCGATCATTTGACCATCAACGACCAATTGTTTTTTTTCACAGCAGAAAGCCTCACTTGCCCCTTGTTTTATACTTTCTTTGCAGTAAGGTTTTCCAAACATCCATTTTCCCCCACGTATGAAGTTATTACGACTTTTTCTTGCCTTCTTTTTTGGGTTCACGGTTTTTCAGGCCAACGCTCAATGCCCTCCGGGTCAGGACGATGTTCGGCTCGAAATCAACGCAGATTATGCTTTCTATGAATTAAGTTGGACGATTGCGAACCAGGACGGTACCGTGGTGTATGGAACTGGGACATTGCCAGATTCAACTACTCATAGCTTCAACTATTGTGTGCCTCCCGATCAATGTGCAAGATTTACCATTGTTGATGACGCTGGAGATGGATTTTTCGCGGATGGTTGGTATCGGATTTTCGTGAATGACACCTTGGTATACACCAGCAAGACTGGAAGCTATTTTATAACCGAAAGCGTGGATTTTAATTGCCCGCCGGGTGCTTCTTGTATAAGTCCAATTTACCTCGGTCTCGGCTCGGGGGTTTCTCCCACAGCCGATGAGGTTTGGTACAGTTTTACACCAGCCGATACGGGCATGTACGTCATTGCTACCTGCGACGCCACTTGCCCCACTAAAATCTGGGTGTATGACCGTTGTACGGGCATCTTCATTTCAGAAAACCAACTGGGAACCATTTACTATGCCGAAAATGGCTGCCCCAGTGGGGCGGCTTCGGCACATCTCAATTTAGAAGCTGGAATAGAATATTTCTTCCGTATCCGCTACCAAACCGAAGATTGCAGCACCGATCCAATCCCCTACAACCTGGTCTATCTTGGGCCGCTGGTAGGCTGTATGGACCCTGCGGCTTGCAATTATGAACCACTCGCAACAGTAAGCAGCGATACCTGCATTTATCCCGGCAATCCCGCATGCCCTTATGCGCCTGACTTTGTGGTGAATGAAGATGTTTTGAACAGTTCGCTCTTATTTTCCAATATGGAAAATGCGAACCCCTGTACCGTGGAAGAGGGTTGTATGCGTGGACTTGGTACACGCTACCTCATTGAATTTACAACTTATATTGCCAACATCGGGGATGCTGATTACTACATTGGGAAACCTCCGCTGGATATCACCGAACCCACCACACAGTTTGTGTGGGATCCCTGTCACAACCATTGGCACTATCTGGGCTACGCGGAATACATCCTCTTCAATTCAGCTGGTCAGCGTATTCCAATTGGGGCAAAAGCGGGTTTTTGTGTGCTTGACCTTGTGTGCGACCCCGGAATTACCGCCAAATACAAATGCAACAATATGGGCATCACGGCAGGTTGTGGAGATGTATATGAAGTCGGCCTCCCTTGTCAGTGGATAGACATCACAGGCATTCCTGCCGACGATTATACAATGGTGGTCCGGGTAAACTGGGATAAAAGCCCCGATAAAATTGGCCGTGTGGAGAAGCGTTACGATAACAATTGGGCACAGGCTTGCTTCAATCTTTCGTACGATGGAAACACGCCCGAAGTGCTTTTTAATGCCGACTCCTGCAAGCAGTTCACCGACTGCACAGGCGAGGTCTTTGGCAATGCACTCATTGATTGTAACGGCGTCTGTAACGGTCCTGCACTTATCGGGGATTGGAACCAGGATACCCTGCGCAACGAGGTGGATATCATGGATTATCTCGTTGCTTCTCTTGCTGATAATGGCGCGAGTACTCCCTGCAATGATCTGCATGAAGACGGAGAAATAAATGTCTTCGATGCTGCCTTGCTCCAGGAGTGCAACATATATGCCGATAGTCAGCAGCATTGGATCCAGCGTTTTCCATGCCAATTCCCAACGGGCTTCCTCAATACCCAAGACCTGGTGACCATACAGCCAGGAGCAGTTGACACGGTGGCAAAAACCTTTGATATCCAGATTGCCAACCCCTACCATCAGATCATGGCTTATGAATTCTCGGTGAGCGGCCTCGTGATCGAATCTGTAGAAAATCTCGCGTCAGAGCATCATGTTGTGCCATTGTTCAACCCTGCCAAGGGAAAAATACTCGCACTCGCGGCAGATGAATCGAGTATCCATAAGAACTTCACACCCAGCACTTTTCTGCGGGTTCACTATTCCGCTTTGACGGATCACATGGTGTGCGTGTCCGAAATCACGGCAGTGGTGAACAACAAGTACCAACAAAGCAACGCCGTACTCGCTGATCCAAATTGTGTGCCCGTAACTTTTGTGGGCTTAAATGAGCCGAATAAAGCGCCCTTTGCCGTATTCGTGCAGCCCAACCCGATGCGCGAAAACACAACCATTTTTTTTGAAAACAAAAACGCAGAACCGATGACGTTCATCCTGTCGGATTTGACGGGTCGTACCCTTCGATCGTTCAGCGATTTACGTGGCGAATCCATCAATATCGAACGGGAAGCTCTGCCCCAAGGCACCTACCTGTTTACGCTGCGCGGTAGCCGTGGCAGTGTGAGCGGGAAACTGGTGATGTTGTAAATTTGGTTATTTGGGGTCGGGAGACCTCGGAGGTCTTCGAAGACCTCCGAGGTCTCCCGACCCCAAATAACCAATTCCTCAAATCCCCATTCTTGCTGCTTTCAAAATCGCCGCCGCTGCCCGCTCCGAGGCGCCGCCACCGCCCAGCCGTTCCCGGAGTTCTGCATAAGCGGCTCGTATTTCTGCTGATTTTTCCGGGCTTAAAATTTCGGTAAGCGCGGCCTTTAAATTTTTCTTATTCAGTTCATCCTGAATCAGTTCGCGCACCAAAGGGCGGTCCATGATGAGGTTCACTAATGAGATGTACTTCACCTTTACGAGCTGTTTGGCAATCTTGTACGAAAGCCAGTTTCCTGCGTAGCACACAACCTGCGGAACGTCCAGCAGGGCTGTCTCCAGGGTTGAAGTCCCGGATTTTACGAGCGCGGCTTTTGAATTTCGCAACACTTCGTATGTCTGTCCGCGCACCAGGCGCACGTTCGGGTATTTTGCCAAAAACGTCTGGTAATATTCCTCCGGCAGCGAGGATGCACCCGCAATTACAAATTGATAGTCCGGGAAATCCTCCGTCACCTCCAGCATCCTTGGCAGAATGCGGTTCAGTTCCTGTTTCCTGCTGCCAGGGAGTAGGGCAATGGTTGGGATATTGGGATATTGAGATATTGGGATATTGGGAAGCGGGACGGAATTTCCAATATCCAATTTTCCCAATATCCCAATTTCATCCAACAGCGGATGCCCGACGAATTCGGCTTCGATGCCGTATTTTCTAAAAAAATCTTGCTCGAACGGAAGAATAACCAGCAGTTTGTCCACATCGCGGCGGATGGCGTGTGCCCTTGACGCATGCCAGGCCCAGAGTTGCGGAGAGATGTAATAGACTACCGGGATGCCCTGTGCTTTCGCCCATCGCGCAATACGCAGGTTAAATCCGGGGTAATCAATCAGTACCAATGCATCGGGTTGGAAATCAAGGATATCACGCTTGCAAAAAGCGATGTTCCGAAGAATGGTGCGCAAGTTTTTTGCCACCTCTACAAAGCCCATGAACGCTAGTTCGCGATAGTGCTTCACCAGGGTAGCCCCTGCGTTTTGCATCATATCGCCCCCCCAGGCCCGACAGGAGAGATCGGGTTTTTGAGCATAGAGTGCCTTCAACAAATTGGAGCCGTGCAAGTCGCCGGAAGCCTCTCCGGCGATGAGATACAATCGCATAATATAGAAACAAAAAAAAGCGGCAACCGCTTTACGCGGTTACCGCTATCATCAAAACACGCTTCATTGAGCCAAAGGTAAGTGTGCAAGCTTTTTTATATGCTGGTTTTTCAAAATTATTTTCAAAAAAAGGTCGGCAGCCACAAACGCGGCTGCCGACCTTTGGAGGCATAAGAATTTGCGATTTCATTGTTCGATTTTTGATCCGCAATCGTCTTTCGGACTCAAGATAATCTCAATCATCCCAAATGTAAATCCAAAATTATCCCACCACCCATTGGGTTTGAGCCAGGCCTTGGCTGCCTTGCAGCACCACGCGATAGCTACCAGATGCGAGTGTATTGGCATTCATCACAATGCGGTGTTCGCCCGTAGCGAGGTCGCCGAGTAGTTGTGACTGCACGAGTGCACCCTCTGAGCTGTACACATAAAGTTGGATGTTTTGTGCTGTTTCAAGACCAAAACGAACCTCTGCGTAGTCGCGAGTAGGGTTTGGCACAAGGTTGAAGTTGCTGAGTAACAGTTCCTTCGTACCTACTGTGCTCGTTACGTTCAGGTTGTCAATGAACAGATGGTTACCAAAACCGCTTTCTGCCATAAAATTGACGAGCACTTCAGGAGATCCGTTGTAGGCTGAAATATCAATTTGATTGGCACGCCATTCAGTGTCTTCTGGCAGCCAGCTGGTGGCATGGCTTGGAGCAGTTGCCAATCCATTTTTGCCATCGTGGAAAATGGTTTCCCAAGTTTCTCCACAGTTTGAAGAGATAAGTATGCGGAGGCTGTCAAAGGAAAAGAAGTTGCGGGTAGCGTAGGCATGATCGAAGGTGAGCAGCGTGGTGCCACCAGTAGTGGCGCTCAGATCAAGTTTAGGTGTTACCATGGAGGCTACTTGTCCTTTCTCCATATCAAACATATTGCAACGGGCAGAGCGGGTGCTCCCTGCACCACCAGCATTGGTGGCAAGTTTCCAGCCATTGGTTCCAGCGTTGGTTACTGACCAGCTAGGGGGAGGGAATGCTGCGCTTTGGAACTCTTGTACAAAAGGCGTTGCCTGACCTGGATCGAACACGGCTTTGATATTGATGGTACTTAATGGATTGACAAAGTTGGTTTGGTAACCAAGATTTGAATTCAAAACGATTACCTCCAATTTGACTGTTCCGGCTGTATTGATCACAATGTCAGTTAGTGGAACGCCCGTGGTTGCTCCTGGAGCGAGGCTGCCAGTCCATGTAAAATTCGACCATGGGCCTGTTCCTTGACGATAGGTCATATTTACCGTGGTAAGTTCAGCGCTTCCTGTGTTGGTCATTGTCAATACAGGAATATAGCCTGCAGCACAGGCAAACACCGTATTCGAGGCGATTTTGGCGCCATGATGCTCAACTGGAACTGGTTCCGAGCGCTCCGATTGCAAAACTTCTTTGTTGGCATTGTTTTGCAAGAAAGCGGCCACGCTCAATGTTTGCAGGTTGTAAATATTGGTAATCTTCCAGGCAAAGCTGTAAGTTTTGGTTTGGCCTGCTGTAAAATTTCCCGTGGTGGTACCATTGCCGTTGGGCAACATTTTGCGCATGACTTGGAAAAATTCTGCTTCTCCGTTGGTACCAGGAGCCTTAGCGAATAGGATTTCATCTTCAACAATACCCACGTGGAGACGGAAATTGCCAGTAATGGCAGCATCAGAAGTTACGGATACATTGATCAGCACCGAGTCAACTGCAGCGTTGAAGCTGTGGCTCAGGTTTATGGTCACGGGCGTTAGTGAGTTGTACGCCGTTTGTATCTGGGCTTGTGAGTAGCTTGACACCGGGGATATTTCGAGCGTACCGTTTTGGTTGCCATAAGGTACACCGTTCACGCTGTAGTAGTCTACGCGCGGTGAAACGTCCGATTGTGTTTGCGCATTCATCGGGTCGACGCCCGGCCAGTTCGTTTGGTATTTGATGGGGGTCAGGTACTGGATGTTGGCAGCAATAGTGGCGTTGAAAGCCGGGTTATATGCGGCACAAGGCGGGCAAGAAGCATTGGTGAACTCTTCTATGAGCACACGGCGCTGGTGTTGAGCCGACACTACGGCTGCGCACAAAAGAACGAAAGCAAGGATGGATAACTTTTTCATCATGTTTAGCAAATTAATAGTTGTGAAAAACGCACGCAAATGTAACCAAGCAAACAAGTCACGTTATCTTTTTGGTCAAAAATGTCGGCTAAAGACATTCGACTTTGTCGAATATTTGGGTTTTTGCCGGGTTATTCATTGTTTTAATCAATCCGCCGCTTCCAAATTCCCGATACTGCTGAGCCTTGGCTAAGCATAACCAAACTAAAAAACCCCGAAGGGGTTGCATGTTTATAGCACCAGGCAGAACAGAAATATTAATCCCGAGGGCTACGGTTTACACACATCTTTACGTATCGTTAATCAATCTCCAAGCCCAGATAAATTTTTCGAGGTCTTGTAAACCTCGTTTCTGTAAACCAGGCTTGACTTTTACTTCCACCCCCAACCCCCCGAGAGATTGACGACTTGAGTTTCTCATTAAGTTTTATCAGCGCTTGCTGTTGATTGTCATCAAACATTGTTTCAATAGGATAAATTCCTCTCCGTCTCTAGCCGCGATTGCATGCCTTGGTAGCGATTTTCAATGCCATAACTGCCTGTTTTTTAATTGATTGGGGATGTTTTATCTGTGAGTCTTCTACACACAAGCCTTGTTTTTTAAATACTCTGAAGAGTTGCTCTAGCCAACTGTAGATTCAACACGCCGTGTCTATATTTTGACCGAACTTATTAATCGCCAATGAATCGCTGCTCCTCAGGGACGTGAGAGGCTTCTTTACCCACCACCCCACCCACAAAACCCCGGAACCACCCCATCACCGCGAAACCGCACCAACGCACAACCACCTTCCAACCACAACCCAACCACAACCAACTGACCACAACCGACAATAATCGCCCGGGCAAACAAAATCTCAACCACCCCCAAATTCCCTCGCCCCAAGACTGTATAAACAACCGTATCTCCCAAGCCTATTACCGAGTGGCTGGCCCGATCAATCACTAAAGAACAATGCAAATAAAACCCAGGAGTCCGATTGTCTTCAAGAACACCAATATTTGATGCCCAAGCAGCCCGCTTCTTTAATTTTGATCGTAAGCTAACAGCCGTGCTGTCTTGTAAAATTAAAATATCCCTGTCTTTGACTAATCCTTCTGAAATATGGCAATTCTCATGGATCAATTCCTCAAGCTTAACCCTCGAATTGTTCACAAAACGATAAAAACCAGCCTGTTCACGTCGTTTTGTACACAATTGATGTATCACAACGCTCTGTTTTATGGCCATTTGATTTAGTAGTCTAACATAGCGGCGACTCAATCGGGTATCTCCAAAAGTGTGGCGATATCGCTGGCCTATTGCTAAACCAGGGATAAAATCTTGGCTACTCGTTGGATGAAATATGCGACAATCCATCTTAATTTGTCCATGATTAACGATATGTAAAGATGTGTAAACCAGCCCGAAGGATTATATGTTATGCACAAAGATTGACATACAACCCCTTCGGGATTCTGAACCGCTCGTGGCGATTGTGCTATAAATTTATAATCCCTTCGGGCTACGGTTTACACACATCTTTACGTATCGTTAATCAATCTCCAGCCCAGATAAATTTTTCGAGGTCTTGTAAACCTCGTTTCATTGTAATTGGACCTGGAGGTCTTTGACTTTTATACCCTTTCCAACCTCCCACGCCAACCCCCCACGAAGAGGATTAGACTGCTTTTGGGTGGTACCCTTGAGTTTCTCATTAAGTTTTATCAGCGCTTGCTGTTGATTGTCATCAAACATTGTTTCAATAGGGATAAATTCCTCTCCGTCTCTAGCCAGCGTTAATTGCATTGCCTTGGTAGCGATTTTCAATGCCATAACTGCCTGTTTTTTAATTGATTGGGGATGTTTTATCTGTGAGTCTTCTACACAAGCCTGTTTTTAAATCTGAAGAGTGCTGCCTTGCTCAACATGCTCTATCAATTTTACCCCCACAGACCAAACATTGAGACGAACACCCAGTGATCAAGCGAACCCGAGACAAACACATTGGGCCAGAACGCAAACCACCTGCCCCTGCCACAAACCAAAACCCACCTCAATTCTCCTCCTGACCACCACAGACAACCACAAAGATTCTAAGGTACCGACCTCCGCCCAAATGCCTTCCTTCGTCCCCATATTAGGGACATAAACAACCATCTCCCAGCCTTTACCGAGTGGCTGGCCCGATCAATCACAAAGAACAATGCAAAAAAACCCAGGAGTCCGATTGTCTCGAACACCAATGAGCCAAGCAGCCCGCTTCTTTAATTTTGATCGTAAGCTAACAGCCGTGCTGTCTTGTAAAATTAAAATATCCCTGTCTTTGACTAATCCTTCTGAAATATGGCAATTCTCATGGATCAATTCCTCAAGCTTAACCCTCGAATTGTTCACAAAACGATAAAAACCACGTCACCTACAATGATACACAACCGTTTTAGGCCATTGATTAGTAGTCTAACAAGCGGCGACCAACGACTCCAAAAGGTGGCGAACGCGGCCAGCAAACCAGAAAAACGGCACCTGAAAAGCGACAATCCACTTAATTTTCCGAAACGAAAAAGAGGTAAACCGACCCTCGGGGCAATACAAAGATTAATATGCGTAGCCGAGGCTCGGCGGTATCAGGAATTTGGCTGCGGCTGGATAAATGCAAAACCCTTACCCCTTTATCACCTGACTTGTAAACACCAATTGGCCGTTCCGCTTCACCATCAGGAAATACGTTCCACTTGTCAGCCCCCGTCAAGTCCAGTTGGCAGTGGGGATAGCAGCGCAGGATCACAGACCGCAATACCCGCCCGGCAGCGTCCGTCAATTCAATCCGGCATGCTTCCGCTTGTTCCGGCAACACAACCTTCACCCAATCCACCGCCGGGTTTGGATACACCAGAAATGCCTGGCCTTCCGCCTCTTCTGTGCCGACCATCAGATCCACCACCGCCTGCACCACCACTGCACAGCCGTTGTTGTCTGTTACCGTCACGGTGTATGTGCCAGCAGTGAGGCCCGCGATGGCCTGTGTGGTGCTGCCGCCAGGTTCCCAGAGGTAGTCGAACGGGGACGTGCCGCCAGAGATGGTGGTCACCACCGCCGTGCCGTTGGGCATGACGAGGTCAGTCTGGGCGTTCGTGCCGACCGTGGCCCAGAGCGAATCGGGCTGATCCATAGGTGGAAAAGCAAATGCCGCCGTGCAGCCAAAGGCATCGCTGACCGTGACCGCATAATTGCCTGGTCCAAGCGGCTGTGCGATAGAATCCATGCCCGGCCATCCCTGCCAGTCCCAGGAGAAGGGAGCCGCCCCGGTAGCGGGCAAAGCAGAGAGCCAGCCGTCGGCAGCATTGTGACAGGAGATGGTGTTGCCATCCACCATGATTGTAAGCATGCCCAGCAGTGCGATGCTCGACGAGGCGGAGTCTTGGCAGCCATTGGCATCTACCACGGTAATCGCGTAATCTCCTGGCTGCTGCTGAAAGAGTAGCGCGGTATCCGCAGCGTTGGGCAGCCAAGTATATTGGTAGGGCGCGGTACCGCTCGTGACGGAGGCCGAGAGCGACCCTCCTGCGGTGGTTCCGCACTGCACATCGGTGGAAGCAAGTGCCAGGTCGGGAGAAGCTGCTGCTGCTACTGCTACTGTGTCCAGTATTTGCCGACCGCTGCCATCGGTTACAGTGAGCAGGTAGTTCCCGGGAGGCAAGCCGTTGAGTTCCGGGCCGTTGCCTGCATTGGGCGACCAATTGTAACTGTATGGCTCACAGCCGAATGCAGGGTTTATGGCAATGCTGCCGTTGGGGGCGCCGACACAAGCCGGATGTACTTCCGGCTCCGCAGCTAAAGCGAATGCCGGGGCTTCGTAAGCGCCTATGTCCACCGTGCCTTCAAGGATGCGGGGATTGCCCGCGAGGTCGGTGAGTATACCCGAAGCAGCGAGGTTGGAGCCTGCGTTGATGAGGGGAGAGCAGGGAAGGAGAGAGTAGTCGTGGTTGGCGGTGTCGCGGAAGAGGGGGTTGAGTCCGTAAAGGTTATTGGGGCCGCAAATTGTAAGCAAATCACTATCATTCGTTTCACATACCAAATCATTGTCAAAACTACAGTAATTCGCCTCGGCAATAATATCAACAGTTCCATTGTAGTTGTAAGTAATTTGACAATTCTCGAACAAGCAGTTTTCAATCACAACATTAGATTCTGTTAATTGACTACCATAGGCCAAACAATTAATATTAGAATTAACAAAGCTACTGGATTTAAAGATCAAAGGGAGGTTGGGAGTGCTAATAGTTGCAATCCCATTAGGGAAAACGGAATCTTCAATTAATACATTTGAAAAGATTGTTGAACCTAGTGTAAAATGACCAAGACTTTTGATGTTTTTAAAAATGCAGCTACTGAATTGAGTTTTTTGGTCACCATTTGATTGAGCAACCCACTGATTTGGAACATTCCAAAATGTATCCTTTTCAAAAATCAAGTTAGACATAATATCCCCTATAATTATCGCATTTAACGATATGTAATTCTCAAAGCGGCATCCTATAATTCGCATATTGCTTGAAGGCGTTCCAAACAAACCATAGTCAATTTCATAACCTTGACTATTTATAAACTTTGAACCTTGAACCAATACTTCCTGGCAGTTTTGCCCTGTAAGGATCAGGAAGGCCAGTGTCGCAGAAGCTTTGTTTTCCTCGAAATGGCAGCCAATGATCCGGGCTTTAGCTCCCGCCGGGCGGCCGATTCGCAGTGCCGCTCCCGCTCCCCGGTTCAGGCTTTGATTTCTTACAAACGAACAACCCTGCACATCCACCCAACTGTCCACATTGGCATCTTGAAAATACAGCCCGCCCCCGTGACGCCCCCCCAGTTCTCGCGGAACATGCAGTCTATGAAATCGGGCCGCTCTAGGTCGCTGTTCCCCACGCGGGCCACGCCCCCGCCGTCCTGACCTGCTGTGTTGCGCTCAAATATACATCCCTTGATAGTAGGTGCGGTAGCAAAACTGCCAGCCCCGTTCACGTACACTGCCCCGCCGTGGTTGCGCGCGCTGTTGCGCTCAAAGCGACAATTGATGACGGTGGCGTATGCCTCCCAGTCGGCCATAATGTAGATCGCGCCCCCGCTACGAGAAGGCGAGGTCGCGCCCCGGTCGTTCAAAAGATACCCCGCATTGCCAAAACGAAAGACAAAACCGTCCACCACGGTCAGGCTGTCGGGGTTGTCCAGATAAAGGATGGTGTAGGCATTATCTGTACTATCGTCAGGTATACCGATGTCGCCGCTCAATTCCGTTGGGTTCGCCTGCCAGTCGCGCTGGTCAACGCTTGATTCCGTTCCGACAAAGCCGCCATAGAGTTTTACTCCACTGGGCAGGCTAAAGGAACTGTCGCGATTGGTATCGGCAGTGGGGAGGTAAGTGCCCGCTGCCACCCAGATTTCATCCCCTGCCTGGGCAGATAAAAGGGCTTCCTGAAGGTTTTCAAAAGCATCGGCCCAGGAGCTGCCATTGTTTGCGCCGACAGCGGATGCATGGACGTACAAGCGGTTTTGGGCAGAAACCCCATTGGAAATGCCCCAAAGGGCTATAATAATGAGAAATATGTTTTTCATGAGATGGTAGTCGAAAGATGGGAAATACCCGTCCTGCGGCTTTGAGCCGCAGGACGGGACGAATAGCATACCAATTACTTTAATGCCGGATAAATGTGCCAGTAGACTTCTGCTTGTCAAAGCGAAGTTCCCAATGGTACACTCCCTTTGGCCAGGATGCTGCCTCCGGCACGTTGACCTGCACTGGGCCGGTTTCTTTCCCAAGGTCGCGCCACCAAACCCTTTGGCCAAAGGCGTCGAAGATCGTCAACTGTGCCCGCTGAGGCTGCGGTAGGGCCACAATATCAAACACCACTTCACCGGGACTGGGATTGGGGCGACAGTGCACCCAAACAGGCATATCAGGCTGTCCTGTTTCGTCTCGCTGGCTGCTGGTAGCCGTCTGGAGCGGATATTCTGTCCCATCATCTGTCCAACCCAGATTGGGCATCAGGTTTTCGTCTATGCTCAATATTTGTTCGTTTTCGGGCAAGTCCTGCTTGACTCGAAAAGTCAGGTTGAACAGCGACTGTCCGGGCTTCAAGGCCTCTTCTTCCAATGCGTCTGGCTGGGCAAACCAGGAGATTCGGATGATGCCCTCGTTTGCTTGTGCCAGGTTGAAGTTGTCCAAGGAAAGGCTTGGGGCATCGCCCAAAGAAGGGCTTATCAACTCCAACAGGTTTGGGTCGAACCTAAATGCGGACTGCAAAGCGATCAATGAGGCATCTCCCCCGGCCCGAACCGGAAGGGTGTAATAGTCACCAGTCTTTAAAGCCTTTCGTCTTGACTCTCTAAGGACGTAACTACTAGCTTGGGGTTTGGGCGCACTACAGGTGTCACATGAAACAACGGCGGTATAATTCACGTCTCCAACTTTGACACCTCTGAAGTCCACATTTAAGGCGGGAAGAGAAGTCACAACTATTGCCTCCGGGAATGTTGTCGAAAAGGGGTTGGCGGTGTCGGGAAACACAAATGCCTGTTCGATGAAGCGCCAAGACGTGTTATTTGGCAGATCTGTGTAAATGCCCAAGATTAGTTTCCTGATCTCAACGATATCAAACGGGGTTATGCTCCCGCCCTTATTCGCATCGGCGGCGATGATCTTGTAAGGAGTGTTCAACGGCTCTATGTCGAGAATATGTTTGCTGATGAGCACAAGGTCATAAGTAGTAACGCCATTGAGGGGGTTGTCGTCTTTTTCCAAAGTAACTGTATATTCCTCTGCTGTTCCAATATCGCATAGGCACCCACTGGTATAGGGCAAGCACCATTCGCCCTGTTCGTCACCTGCAAGCCATATCTTGTCACAATTCGAGCCTTGGTCTGCTATTATGGATACCTCCACTTCATCAACCCAACAATGAAGCTCTGTAGAAATGTTGCCTTGAATGAAATCTTCCATTTCCGGGCTGCAATAAGGAAAGGTTCCCGTTTCGGGTTCATTGATAGAAGGCTGGCAAGGATCTTCGTTCGGACGCCTAAGAAGTACCTTTCGAACTATCGCATCCGAAATACACCCTACAGGTGCGTCGAAAGTGACGAGTATGCTCGCATTGTTTCCCACCGAGATTGGTGAGACTACATTAATACAGAGTTCTACACGGTTACCACCATAGACATTGCAGCCAGCCGCACAGGTGACAGGGTCGTTCCCAGAGCCGGGACAACTGAAGTTTTCTAGAACTGCATTCGTGATCATGACCCCGTTTTCAAGAGGAAATTCCAGAATTATCCTTATCTGGTTGAAATTCAGAATAGTGTCATTGTTAAAATCCCCTGGGTCCCAGCTTAAGGTTGCCCTGACTTGTAGTGTGCTACAGTCCGGCAGGTCTTCTTCGGTGGTAATGTCGAACTGAAATTCGTCACAAAGGTCCATCTCTTCTACTTCACAAAAGGCCAACATGCTCGCGCCTGACGAGAGGGACATACAGTTAGAGTTGGATTGACCAGGCACGATAACCCTTCCCGGGATGAGGGACGATGCTATGGTATAGGCTTGACAAAGAAGTGGAGGGCGATATATCCTAAGGACTCCCAACTGTTTGTCAGTCCCAAAAAGGACAGACCAACTAGGGGAATAATAGCTGATGTGGGCGATATATTGCGAGGTGCTCTGGTTGAAAACAATGGATACAGTTGGGCTGGTGCCCCCCAGGATGTCAATAAATTCTGGTGCAGCAAAAAAGCCGTCCGGGGCATCGTTGCTGACCACGACCGCAAAATCTAAAAAGCCAATCGTGCTCTGTGCTATTGGGAGTTATCAAGATGGGCAGATCAATATACTCTTCCTGGTCGCAATCTATGTCGCCCAGTGAAATGGATATTTTATTGTTGGCAGTGCCCGGAGCGGGGAAATTAGCGTTGTTAACGCCAGTACAGTCATCATCCTCACATTCTTCTGCACTTATGTAGGTGAACTCAATGCAGCTTATACCGAGGCTCTCCCCCGGAAAACCCTCTACAACGATGCCAAAAAGAGCCCCATTGCTAAGGAAATTCGAGAATGGGATTGTTGGTGTTGCATCGCCAGCATCGGGATAGATGTGGAGGGTAACTTCGTCTTCTTCTACTTTGGTCTCGAAGCTGCCGTCAGGGAGAGTTGAAAAGTAGCTTGCCAGGCAGTTTTCAGTCTGGGTTGAATCAATATAGGATGCTACAGCATTAGAGCCCCTATTCAGTTTCAAGGTAATATAGATATCTGTGTAAAGAAGGTTGAAATTGCCCGATGTTGGCAAGGATATTCCACCTGTTATGTTCTCTGCCCGCAGATAAACGTTATAAAAAATCCTTTGGCAGGAGATTAGCCCGGCTCCGCAGCAGTAGCTGCAATAGCTGCCATGATTGCTGCCGGTGTATCCAACAGGGTCTACCTCAACTGAAAGTTGTCCGCAATTGACCTCACTTAGTGTCATTTGGGCGGATAAATGTGAAAATGAAAGGAACATCAGAAGCATCGTTGCCCCCCCCCCATTTCTTACAAAAGAAAGTTTTGTATAGCATAGTTGAACGGTTTTAGAATCTAAAAAAGATTGTTTTTACTCATTGTAACATCGGTTGCAATGGTTTGAGAAAAGAGAAAAATAACTTGCCCCACCTTGACTTCGGGGCAAGACACCAGCGCTGCAGCGCGGTGCGCCACACGGAAAATAGCATCGAAAAATCATGCTGAATGAACGAGCGCTGAACTTTAGAAACGCTTGCGCATTAAATTCAGATTAGGTCGAAGAAAACGGATGAGCGTCGGTTCGGATGAACAAAAGACCACTGAGAGCGGTCCCAAATTCTCGTCGGTAGTTGTCGGGCTGTTGCTAAAAACCGCTTTATGCGGTCATAAAATCATACATACACTATAAATATACCAAGAACCATTTGGCTAGGTTCGTGTCAAGGCAGGGCAAATATAGCAATGTCTTCCAAAGTACAAAGCCTCCGGCGAGTTAATTTCTCTAAATGTCGCCAATTGGCGCAACAAAAAGCGGCGGCATGGATTGGTTTCCATGCCGCCGCCGCAGTCTCACCGAGCGAGGGTCTTACGACCCCGCTCATTACTTTGCCTGTACCATCTTCTTCGTCGCCATATCCATCGCCGTTTCCAATTTGTAGTACAAAACCCCCGTCGTATTCAGCAAGGCGCGATCCAACGCGATTGAGTTCTCGCCTTTGGCGAACTGCCCTTTTTGCTGGTACACTGCGCGGCCTGTCTCGTCAAAAACGGTCAGGGTGGCTTCTGTTGCCTCAGGCAAATAGAAACCAATGCTCGTCTTATTCACAAACGGGTTCGGTTGGTTTTGGTAGAGTTCAAAACCTAGGCCGTTAATGGTCTTGCCATCGAAACGGAAGGCGATGCCCATTTTGGTCATTGGTGACTGGTGATTGGCAAGTGGGTATGCTTCTGCCCTCGTAATCGAACCCGACACGCCCAGCATTTCGCTCAATTTGCCCGATTTTAATGCGCGGAACTGGAGCGTGAATTCCTGGGCGTCGTCCACAGAAACCGTCACCGCATCACCAAATCTGCCAAAGTTATTCGCGCTCACTTGATCGCTTTCTTTTAGGCCAATCATCTCCAAACCATCCAAAGTCATGGTGAACTGGAAACCAAGCAATGCCTGGGCGGATTTGAATGTCACTTCAGTTGTTTCGCCCACGCCTACGGTGTGGTCAGCGATGTCAAAGAGTGCCGTGCCAACCGTACGTTCCTCCGCCTGCATGGTGGCATTTGCGATGGCCGTGTTGTTCACATCACCGACTTTGACACCCATGAAATCCTCGTGCATGTGATTGGTCACCGCATCCGCTATCGAAATAGATTCGGGGAAGGGCGTCTCGAATGGATTGTTGAAGTTCGGGAACGTGAAGTTGTAGTCCACAAAGCGCCACGACTTGTTGTTAGGCAGTACTGGGTAAATGCCCAAAATCAGTTTTCTAATCTCTACAATATCGAAGGTCGTGATAGAGCCGGATTTGTTGGCATCGGCAGCGATCATCTTGAAAGGAGAGTCAAGCACTTCCGTGTGGAGTATATGTTTCGAGATCAGCACCAAATCATAGGTCGTCACCCCATTGAGCGGGTTGTCGTCTTTTTCAGGCGCGATGGTGAAGGTAGAAGCCACGGGTACATTATTCATCACCTGGTATTCGCCGTCACCGTCAGAAAGATCGAAGAAGGAATACGGCGGAGTGAAGCTGCTCGTGCCTGTTATCATGACCATAGCCTCTTCAACGCCCTCCGTCATTTCTGTTTTAATCACCCCTGCAACGTCTATACGATCAATGGTGCCACAATTGCCCATATTGTCCTGTACAATGAGATACGTCTCGCAGTAGTCGGCATTGCCCGCCGCATCTATTGCCCAAAGTTCGATGCATTGTGTACCAATTTCTGTACAGGTAAAATTCACGGAAGTAATTGGATCACCATTGGAGTCCAGCGGGAATCCGGTACCTGAGCCGCACTTGCGAACGCCGATTTTTAACTGCCCTGCTGGGGTACAATTGTCCTCCGTATATTGCAAGAAGTCAGATGCCCACAATTGAATCATACCAGTCGGCATGATGTTCACAGAGAGGCCATTGAGGCAGACCACTGTAGGTGGTTTGCAGTCCTTTACAGTGAACGTGTACTCGCAGAAAGTCTCGTTGCCGCAGCCGTCTTTTACAAACCACTTGATTTTGTGCGTACCATGCGGGAATTCAGGAATGGTGTACACATTCGGGAATTGCTGGGTGCTCCAGCGCACAGAGAACATACGTTTCGTGCCTGTGGAATTGTAACGCCCCAGCAACGTGAACTGGTAGTTCTGGTTGAGTGGTAACCCGCGATTGTCAAATTGACGGGGTGTGCCGCCGCCGTAGTTGGGCGTGTTGATATTATTGTAATAAATGACTCCGGGCGGGGGCGGGTTCAGGCTGTTCACGACCGTTTCCATCGTACCATCATTGTCAAGGTCAAGGAAAAGGAGGTAATGCGCGGTGATGTTTGGCCCGGAACAGAGGTCTTTGCCGACAATTGTCATGTCAGCAGGGCCTTCGCAGAGGTCGTGGCGCTGGCTATTATTGTCCCACCAGTCCATGTGGTTCCACAATCCAGCGTCGTTCACCGTCACGTCGCAGTAGAGGGTGTCGGTTGGGCAATGATCAATGACAGGTGGATGCCCGTCAATGACTTTTATGATCTGCTTGTATTTGTAACAGTTCGCATCCTTTTCCCAGAATGTGCAGAAGTTAGTCGTCGTTGGGTCCGTCGGATTAATCCGCACAACGGTGGGCGCCCAGGGAGCAAGCGTTCCACAAGCTGAAACGGTCGGGCCGGGAAAATTGGTCGGATGATTGGTAATCGCGTTCGGATTCGGGTTCGGAACGTAAATACAATCCAGGTTCGGATTGTAGGTACACCAGTTTATAATCGTCCAGGTCCGTTCGATTTTGAAACAGGCATCAGGGACAACTGTGAAAATTTCATCTTCATAACTAACGCCCAATAACTCACAATCCTCCCCAAAGAATTTAGGCTCGTCGTAGCGTGCCGAATCGTTACAGATCGTTACGATTGCATCATTCGGGAATTTCAGGTAATAGTCCTGCTCGTAGGTTACAAAGACGCGCTGGGTACATAGGCTGCTTTGCCCATGACAGTCAAATGCGCGGAAAGTCCGCGTGATCGTGCCCCGGTTGCAAACGGTGTCGAAGAGCGAGTAATTTGCTGAGTGGGACAGGCCGCATTGGCCTTGGTATTCGTGGTCGTCCAAACAACAGTTGTCAGTAACCTGTGCCTTGCCGTATGCCCAAAGGCTTGGGTCGAAGCTCTCACAATTCACTGTAACGTTGGCAGGAGGGACGCAAATAGGCTTCAGTTTTTCTTGTACCTCCACTTGAATCATGCACTCGTTGCGGATAATTCCTCCATCGAGGCCAACCATAATGTTGCCGTTGATGTCAACCTGATAGGCTGTCAATATAACGGTTTGGGTGGTGCCAACCTCGCAGCAGTAAAACTTGATCGAGTCCTGTTCGATGGTGGCGATATTGTATTCTGATGGGAATATCGGTGAAGGGGCATCACAGGGCAGCGTTCCATGGGACGCGTTCAAACCTTCAATACAACTGGAGTAAGGCGCCATACGGCGGATGGTGAATTTGACTCCATTGCAATTATCATAGGAACCATCATCGAAACTGGAGGCTTTTATCCAGGTTACGCCACCAAATTCGCAAGCGTCTAACGCAGCTGGGTTACCGTTCGGGCCAGCCGGGCCATAACAGTCAAACGGGTCGTCTATACCAATGGAAATTGTAGTGGTCTGGTCGCAAGCGGCTACCGGAGGCACTAAATCGCGAATAATGAGGTTGAAATTGCAGAAGGATGTGTTCCCGCAATCGTCTTCAGCAATGTAGGTAACTGTCTGGTTCCGAATAGGCAAGCATGGCGTAACGCCGAAAGCAGCCAGCGTGTCGCGGTCCCACCAGTTGTTGCCGGCAAAATCCTGGAGTGTGCCACCAAAGGTGTACATCCCTGTTTGCTCGTTGGTCTGGGGGTCGAAAGTCACCACCATGCCGCTAATATTATTCACCCGGGAACAAAGGTCTTCGATGATCAGATCGGGAAGGTCAATCGTGCCACAGCATTGGAAGGGGTCCACCGAAACGGTGGTGTTCGGTGGGCAGACCATCGTTGGGCCTTGTGTGTCTTCAACTTTGATCAACTGGTTAAGGATGATTCCGTCGCCAATACACCAGTCTAGAATGGTCCATTCGCGGCGGATTTTATAGGTGCCGTCGCAGATTTCAATTTTCCAATCGTGGTATTCCCAGTTGATGTTACAACCGCTCGGAAGGCCAAAAACGTGTGGGTAGCCTTGCAAACCCTGAGCTTCAATCCAATCTGGAGAAGGATAGGCGGCCACGCAGTTGAAACCTGGTGCGTCGAAGCCGTCGTAGTCGGGTGGCAGGGTCACATCGGCAAAAGTTGGGCGGAGTAGACCGATGGTTTGTTCGCAGGTGGAGGTATTTCCGCTAGCGTCAATGGCCGTCCATTTGCGCGTGATGATTTTGCTTAAGCCTGATGCGCAGTTTTGGTTGACTTCTAAGTCAATATAAGTCAGGTCGAAACTCTGGCAGTCCGTGGCTACCGGGAATGCTGCAAGAATTCCCAGGGTATTGAACAGGTATTCTGCCGATAGGTCGGGCGTGTTGCAAGGCACAGAGAAATTCTCGCAGCTAAGCACTGGCGGGAGTTTGTCCTCAATTTTGATATTTCCCCAACACATGTTGCCGCTCACGAGGTGTGTGATGCGCACCTGGTAGGTTTTGCCGATATCGTTCGCGTCAATAAAACCTGGTACCCAGGGGCCGTTGCCATATGGGAGGGTTTTGTCAATTTCCACGATGTAGTCATCAAAACAGCCATAAGCGCCTTCCAAAATCATGTCGGGCGTTATTACCAGCGAACAGTTGTCGTCGGCGAGTGAGATGTATACGAGGTTGTTGCAACTGAGGTTAGAAGGTGTAGCGAGCACGTTCACAAACACCGTAATGGTTTGGACACAGCCTGGATCGTTCGGGCCAAAGGCTTTTGGCACACCGCCGTCCACCCGGTAGACAATCACGTATTGGCCAACGCCTTGACCGGGGTCAAATATGGTAGCCGGCACGCCATTTACAGTGAACCCTTCGCTTATAAAGTTTGCATCGCCCGGTGTTCCAGTAAGGGCGACAGGGGCAGAGAACAAGCAAAATGGCCCGCTCAGGTCAGCCGTAATGGTCGGGTTGGGGTATTGGCAGGAATTGCCTATCGTGAGGATTTCTCCTCTTTCACTCCGGACCGTGATGGAATATCCTAATGCGTCTACATGGACTCCCGACAAATAATAATCTCCGCTGGGGACGGGGTTTTCCACGAAAACAGTTCCAATCGGAATCAAAATTGGAGCGGCAGGAGGGGCGGGGCTGTTGGCCAAATAAAAGCCCGTATTGGCAATCACCGTCCAGGTTTTTCCAGCCAGTGATTCGATTTTAATGGTTTCTCCAAACTGTCCGTTGCTCAAGGTCGTAGCGTTGTTTTTGCAAACGCAAGGATCCGTAATCAGGATGACCGGGGTGCAGCGGGAGAAGGGCGAGATGGTCACGTTGAATGTGCAGGAGCCGACATTTCCACAGGGGTCTTCCACCGAAATGGTTAATGGAGTGGTGGTGCCTTCATCATCACAATCAAAAAACTGGGTGGGGAAGGGAATCACTGTAAGCTCGCCTACGGTGGCACAATTGTCTGAATATGTGAAGTTTATGTCTGAAATATCGAGCGAAGCATTGCCGAAAATATCCAGATCAAGGACAAAATCTGCAGGGCAGTTGACCGTAGGGTCCGTTTCGTCTACGATGGTTATGGTTTGATTGAGCGTCGTTTGGTTACCGCAATCATCGGTGGCTGTCCATGTCCGGTAAATAAACCGTTCTTGCGGACAATCGCCTGGCTCCTCGCTTTCTTCAAAGGTCACAACCGGACCTTGTGATGCCGGAATGAAGGTCTGGCCAGTGTTTACGCCACAATTGGTGGCAGCCAAAGGGCCTGCCCAGGTAAAGTCGGAGTATTCATCGCCATTGCCAGTCAGGTACACCGAAAAACCAAGGGGGGTGGTGCCAACTTCTTGCACCCCAATATTGGTGGACATCATGCCATTTGCAGGGCCATTTGCGGCCACAAATGCGCCCTCATAACTCAAGAACTGCAGCACCATGCCGCCCATCACATTGTGTATCAATGCTATGCCGTCAGGTGCGCCGTTTTGGATACCATCGGGACCATAATTGAAACATAGGGTGCCAAAGCCGTTTGCCAGGTTTGGGATAATGCCAGACAACACAAGGGTATTGTAAGACAAACCATTGGAGCCGTTGTACAACACCAGGGTATAGTTGGCGAGGTTGGTACCTGCTGTGCCTGCGATTTCGATGAACTCACCCATATCACCGCCATTGTTATCGTAGTGGAATTCATTGATCCAGACCTCTTCTGTCTGCATTCCCGGCACGTCGCATAGATCAGCGGCGGTAAGCGTGGGTGCGGGTGGCACCGGCTGTTCGCAGCTCAGGGTCATGTCCATTGGGAGCGGTGGCGGAGAGAACGAAGGGCCTTCCGTATCCGTAACTGTAATGATTTGGGTGTGGGTAATCGAATTTCCGCAAGCATCGGAAAGCTGCCACATCCGGGTGATGGTAGATTCTCCATTGCAATCGCCACCATCAATCATCTGACTGAACATGGCAGGGATCACGCCAGGGAGCGGATTGATGGTTTGCCCGGCGTTCAAAACGCCAGCCGAAGCAACAAGCGGGCCTACCCAGGTAAAGTCTCCGTATTGCTGGCCTGTGCCCGTGAGTTGGAGCGATTGGCCGATGGGCGTTGTGCCAACTTCAAGCACTCCAATATCCGTGGACATCATTCCATTGGCTACGCCGCCTACGGCTACAAAAGCGCCTTCGTAACTCAAAAATTGCAGCACCATGCCAGCCGTAGATGCCAGCACGATACCATCTGGTGCGCCGTTTTGGATGCCGTCTACTGGATATGCAAAAGAGACCGCGCCAAAGCCGGAGCCGCCTTCATTGTCAATCAGGCCGCTCAGAATCAAGGTGTTGTAAGGAGCGCCGTTTGAGCCGTTGTACAATACAATTTGATATTGGGAAAGGTCTGTTCCGGCCGTTCCGGCAATTTCAATAAACTCACCCATGTCTCCACCAGTGTTGTCGTAGTGGAATTCATTGATAAAAATAACAGGTACTGGAATGCCCGGGTCGCAGTTGTCGGTACCATCCAACACCTCTGGCATTGGAACATCCGAACAAGAAACGGTGATGTCCTCCGGGAGTGGGCTTTGATTAAATGTCGGGGCAGTATTGTCTGTAACCGTAATGGTTTGGGTGAATGTCACTGTGTTGCCGCAGTCATCCGTGGCCTCCCAAGTGCGATACAGCGTGTACTCTTGTGGGCAAGTGCCCGATTCGGTGCTTTCGTTGAATGTTACGGAAACATCCGTGTCGCAAAGGTCGGTGGCCGTAACGTCTGGGATACCTGGAAGGTCTTGGTCGCATTCCACCGTCACGCTGATATCTGGCAGATTGTTCAGTTCGGGAGGCGTGTTGTCCTCTACGCTGATGACCTGGATGTGCTGGGTGCTATTACCACAGTCATCGGTCGCTGTCCAGGTGCGGGTAATGGTGTATTCCTGTGGGCAATCGCCGGGTGTTTCATCTTCCTCAAAAACAACTGGCACGTCGGGGTCAACGGCATCGGTAGCAGTCAAGGTTGCTGCCGGTGGCACATCATCGGAGCACTCGATAGTGGCATCTTGTGGCAATGGGTCTTGGTCAAAAACGGGCGGGACACCGTCGCCGGGATTGATCGTTGCTTCACCGCCATCGGAACAATCTGGATCTCCTGTATCGCGAACAAAAATGGAGTAGGTATTTGGAGAAAGGCCGGAGAAAACGTTGCCTAGTTGATAATTGACCCCATCAATGGAATATTCGATGTCTAAACAGGTGGTACAAGTAGCCGTAATGGTAATGCTGCCGTCATCGTCGCCGGGACAAGTTTCATGGGTGACCTGAATATCCGTAATGGCAATATCACAGTTGACCACGGAGCAACTTCCCGGATCCTCGATTTCGACTGAGAAAGTGCAATCCGCGTCATTTGCATCCGCGATAAAGATAGTCACGTTGCCCCCACCTGCTGAGCCTTGTTGCAGGCGGAAAAATTCTAGGTTGCCATAAGGGACGTTGTTGGCGGGCGTGTTTCCATTCCAAAGCACAGAGCCACTGCTTACTGTGACATTGTAACCCGAACCCAAAGAAGTGCCAGTTGGGCTGAGTTGAAACCAAATAAAATCGTCTGTATCGTCGCCTCCACTCTCGTTGTTGTCTTCGCAATGCACGTCGGTGAGGCCAGCATCGGTAAGATCACATAACGGAACAGAGCAAGAACCCGGATCTTCGATCAGGGCATCAATGGTACAATTGTCATCCCCATCATCGGTAATTGTTACGGTCACATCTCCACTACCCGCTGAGCCAAGCTGCAATCGGAAAAAGCTAGCGCCACCATAAGACACATTAACGGCGGGAGCTCCACCGGCATAAAAGACAGAACCGCTACTGACAGTCAGGCTATAACTTGCCAAGGTTAACCCCTGTAGGATTCAGTTGGAAAAGATATAATCGTCCGTGTCGTCGTTGCCTGTTTCTTCAGTGTCTTCGCAGTGTACATCGGCGAGGCCTGTGCCGGTCAGGTCGCAAATTGCATTGGACGGCTCACTACAGTTGGGCCATTGCTTACGGTAAACGTACAAAGCGGATCAACACTGAAAGTAGCGGTTACAACACTTGGTGTGCCATCTGCTTTCAGGCGTATGCCGGCAAAAACGGTTGGACTGGTAAAGGGGCTGCAACAAAAAGTGCCCCGCCGCCAGCCAGCACATCTCCACTGAGGTCAGATTGCCGGAACCTGGTGGGTTCACAAATGTCACCGTGATATTCGCTGTAAAATAATCGTCTGAAGGATCTCCCGGAGTGCCGTTGTCATTGCATACTCCAACATTGGAGAAGCTGATGGCGCTGATATCGCAGGGCAGCACACAGCTCACAGTAGTGTTGAGGTTGGCCAAGCCTGGAGACACGCATACGTTACTGAGCAAATCAGCATTGTTAACGTCTGTGTCCGTTCCGTCAGGGAAACGGGAAATGCCCTGATTTGCGGCGCCAGCCCCATCAATAAGACCGACCCCGGAGGTTTCGGTATAAGGGGCGCCTGTATTTCCCTCATAACTGACCGCATCCACTAAAACGCCTGCATTCCGAAGCCCTATACCATCAGGAGCGCCATTTTGAATCAAATCGGTATTGGGCGCCACATCCAAATCACAGTTAGGCGTATTGGCATTGTTGGCACAGATAACAAAGTAGCCGCCAGCCGCAAGGTTGACGTTTGGAAGGGCGATGGTTTGATAGATCGCGGCACCTCCTGCATTGCCATTGACCAACTCAACCGTCCAGCCATTGAGGTTGACGGCGTTCCCGGAAATATTCTTCAACTCAAGAAATTCAGCTGCATCGGCGCCGGGTTGATCGTAGTCAACCTCATTGATAACCAATGGGCCCACCAATTTGAAATTGACGTTCGATACATCAAAAAAGATATTGTTAGCACATTTTACAACGATACGCGCCGTTTTTGTAGCCGTATTTGGCATGGTCACTGCCTGAGTGCCATCGTTGGGAGTGTTGGCCAGTAAGGTCGTAAAGTTAGCCCCGCCATCAGAAGTAAACAAAATGTCCACATTGGCGCAACTGACCGGTGCAGCAGTAGTATTGGCCACATTCCAGGTCACGGTCTGTGTGGAGCCAACGGGATAAGAGACCCCTGTGTTCGGAGAGGTCACTACAAAAGGCCCTGCCGCCGCAACAGTGGTCACTGTATTGGAGGCTTCCCCTGTGCAACCTGCTGTAGCCACATTGTCACGCACCGTCACCCGGAAGTTCATCGCACGACCAATATTAGGCAAAACCTCCCAGGTGGGTGTCACGTTGTTGAACAAATCCGTGAGGTTGGGAAAATAACGCGTCGTGGACGCTGTCGGGTTCAAGGATCTAAAAACTGGCCCATGAAGATTGCCGGCAGTGGGTGGCATGGGTTGAGTAGGCGCCGTATAAGCGTCAATTTGTTCCCAACAATAGGTCAAACTGCCATCCGGATCTGTAGCCGAAGCGGTCTGTACAAATGGGGTGGAAATGGGAATAGAATAATTGGTCAATGCAGTAACAGTCGGTGCTGTGTTTGCCACGGCGACAGCGTTGTCGCAGGTGTTTCCGAATCCTGTAGCGACATAATTTCTGATTTCTACAACGCTGGAGGTAGCAAAATAGGCATCACTGTGCAGTTGCACAAAAGGGGCGCAAACGCCAGCATAACCCATAATGGTGGACGCGGAGCCAGGCTCGATGGCGGTGGTATTGTTGCGGTTGCAGGCATCGTTGTATTGGGTGTGCTTTCCTATAAATTGATGGCCCATTTCATGCGCCACATAATCAATGTCGAATGGGTCGCCAATAGGGTTAGTGGATCCGGTTGTGGCGCGTGCCTTATTCCCGGCAATACAAGTGGCTGGGGTTGCTGCCAAGCCACTCCCACTATTGGTAAATACGTGGCCGATATCATAGTTTGCAGTACCAATCACCAAATCAATATTGGCTTGATTTTCATCAATGGTGATACCATCATCTAATGGATCGGTATAGGGGTCAGTGGCGGGATTGGTATAAACAATCAGGTTGTTATTGCCGATAATGATCATCCGGATGGCAAAATCTTTTTCAAAAACGCCGTTTATGCGGTTCATGGTCACGTTCATAGCCGCAAGTGCCAATCCCACCGTGCCACCATGAAAAGTGCCGTATTCGCCGCTGCAGGCAAGCGCCAGTCTGTATTCATGGCGCGTGCCACAGTCGCCTGCAAAATCCTGATTGCCTTGGGTATCTTTCAGGTCTATTGTTACATCGTCGCCGACCGAACAAGTCATGCGCTCTCCTTCTTTTTTACAAAATCACGTTTGAAATAACAGATATAGTCCTTCGTGTTGCCCTTTGCGTAAGGGTCAATAAACACGGATGCCCTCAGTGCCATAAGTCATGGCATGAAATCCGGTAGGAGTTACATCCAAGCGGATGATATTGGCCGGATTGTCGATATTAAAACCGGCGTAAGTTCTAATTTCGGGATATAATGCCGCCAATTCCGATGCCATAACAGGCGAATACCATACTTTGAAACGCCCGAATGTACCATCTGCCATAGGGAAATGCAATTCAATGCCATTGGTATAGGTAACTAAGTTGTTTTCTATCGGCGCCGAGAGCAACGCGGATTTCATGGCCGTCAGATCAAGTCGCAGGACACGATATTTGGAAGGCACAATCAGGCGGGCCGTACTCTCCGCTGTGACGTCTGCGTCTTTAATTTCCTGCCAAAACCCTTGAGAAGCCACGCCACTTTGGGCGAAAAGGCCGGTTGGAATGCAAAAACATAGGAACAAAAGAAATGGAAGAGGGGAAAGCCCTTTAAATGTTCCAAAAGTGGTAGTAAATCCTTTTTTCATGAGAATCTGATTATTAAGAATAAAAAGCGAACTTCGAAACCTATAAGGTTTCAAAAACCTTAGCAGTTCGGTTGCCAAAAATGCCAAAAACCTGCTCTGGAGCAGTTTCAGACAAACCAGCATTTGGGAAATGACTTATTGGAAAACGGGCTTACTTCTCCGAAAGCAAAAATTAGGCCGGACACACTGGGGGGGGGAGAAAAAGCGGTGGCCAGACAGAAGAAAAGTCAGCGGCGGAGTGCCAAAACAGTCATGAGATTACAGAAAAAACAAAGGGATTAAAAAACTTCTGCAAAAGTAAAAAAGCCCTGCCGTAAAAACAGCAAGGCGGGGCTTTTTTCCGAAAACTTAATGTCCCAATACCCCAATATCCTAATATCTCAGCCCGACCACCCACACATTCCCAGTCCGCCCGCACTCATCCACGGCTTGTGCCGGGTCGAAATCGAGCGCGATATTGGGGGAAAACTTGCTGCGGTCTTTCAAACTTATTTCCACCGTGCCCTCTAAAACTTGTCCCGGCAAGAGCAGTCCGTCCACTGTTTCGCGGCCTTTTTTGATGCTGGTGGTTCCTGCTGGAATGGCGCCTCGGGTGAGTTTTGTGCCGCTCACAAAGTACAGATTCACAAGCGGTTCGGCATTTTTGGAGAAAAAATGAGCAGGGGCATTGCCTGTGTTTTTCAGGAAAAAACGGAGACGCATCGTGCGCTCGCCCCATTCCTCTACAAAAGCGGTATCGAACACCATTTCAGCGCAGGCGCCCGTGCCAGCCACTGTTTCGTATTCGCGGGGTTTAAGCCGCACATTCAGCCAAATAGCTTCGGAAATTTCGCCCGGCTTGAGTTTCGGGCAATTGCTCCGCGCCGCCGTCGCGATGGCGGATTCATGGCCATGTAAGAGGCTGGGCAAGGCGATGGTATCAAATTCTACCACCATTTCGGCTGCTTTTTTTACCCCAATGACTTGACGCCCCGTGTTCGCCATGCGGCAACGGAGGCTGAGGGTCTGGTTTTTTTGTTGCAGAATTTGAACGTCAAAAAGGGCTACGCGAGCGCCGCTGTAGTTGGGCTGGGCGGAGGTTTGTGTGACAAAAAAAACACAGAAAATTAATGAAAAAGCGATCCGAAACTGGCATTTCATCAAGCAAAAGTAGGGTTGCCAAGTGATTAAAGTACCGCTCTTTATAATTACTTGGTTTTCGGAAAAAGATAGGTGCATATCGTAGGTGTTTTCAACAAGCACGCCAGCACGGCTGATTTGCATTGAAATTTCTTACGCTGTTCAAAGCAGCATTTTCCTCAATTTTTTGAATCTTGCTGGCCGATTCGTCATTGACTCACATTCTCTCACCAACCACCGCTTTCTCATGAGGCTATTTTTTACCTTCATCGCCTTTTTCATGTGCTTCTCTGCGTCGCAGGCACAATTTGCCAAAGATGCCACCGTGCCCATTACGGCGACCCTCGGCACAGGCCCTACCAGTATCACCCTTAGCTGGCCAAATCCCGGCAACGCCAGCCTGCTAATGCTCCGCCGCGCCAAAGGGCAGGCTGGAAATGCCTGGCAGCTGGTGCTTAACCTGGGCGGTTCCAACGTGAACAGCATCATTGATACCGGCGTTTCCAATGGTCAGACCTACGAGTATGTATTACAGCAATTTGTGAATGGAATATTTTCCTTTGGCTATGTCCACGTGGCGGTCAACGCCAACCCAGTGAACACCCGTGGCAAAATCCTGATCTTCGTGGATTCGACTTCCGCCGATGCATTAGGGCCGGAACTTGCACGATTAAAAAACGACCTGCGTGGCGATGGATGGTGGCCCATTCCTTTCAAAACTGGCCCATCTTCGACGGTGCAATCGGTTAAAAACCAAATCGTGACATCTTATAATGCCGACCCTACCAACGTGAAAGCGGTGCTCCTGTTCGGTGATATCCCAGTTCCATACTCTGGCAGTAACTCCCTCGCAGACACCACCATCTGGGACGGCCATCCAGACCATAACGGCGCCTGGCCTTCCGATGCGTATTACGCAGATGTGAACGGCGTCTGGACAGACAACACGGCGAATATCACCAATTCCGGACGCGCCGCGAACAACAACATTCCGGGTGACGGAAAATTCGACCAAAGCCGTATCCCATCTCAAGTGGAGTTGCAGGTAGGTCGTGTTGATTTCACTCGCCTCGATGCCGCTGCATTTGGCGCTGCGGATCATATCGGACTTTTGAAAAGATATTTGGACAAAAACCACCGCTGGCGTAACGGAGATTACACCGTGGACAACAAAGCACTGGTTGACGACAACTTTGGCTACTTTGGCGGAGAGGCTTTTGCTGCTAATGGCTATCGAAACGCATATCCGCTTGTGGGCGAAGCCAATATCGTGGAAGGTGATTTTTTCAACGATACCGACAATCAGTCGTTCTTGTTGGGATATGGATGTGGCGCAGGTGGCTACAGCAGTGCGGACGGCGTAGGCAGCAGCGCAAACTTTGCCACCGATTCCGTCAACATCGTTTTTTCCAACCTTTTTGGCTCCTACCACGGCGATTGGGATTATGAATCAAATCCATTTATGCCCTCCGCATTGGCTTCACGCGGCGGCATTCTCACTTGTTCCTGGGCAGGCAGACCACACTATTTTTACCAGGCGCTTGCATCCGGCGAAACGATTGGTTTTGTAACCTGGGAGGCGATGAACGCTCGGTACAACAACGGTTATTTTGGGTCTTATGGCGAAGGTGGCGCGCATGTGTCATTGCTAGGTGATCCTTCGCTCCGGGCACACGTCGTGAAACCCGCCAAAGATGTGGTGGTCACATCGCCAACTTGCAGCAGTGTTTTGCTCAACTGGACCGCTTCTGCCGATGTGGTTACGGGCTATCATATTTACCGTTCCTTGTCTCAAGACGGGCCATACACACGCCTGACCGCGAACCCGGTGACCGGAACTTCCTATACTGATCTCAGCCCACAACTCGACACGCTGTACTATCAGGTGCGCGCCATCAAAAACGTGACCACACCTGGTGGTGGGACTTACGCGAACAACGCCACCGGGGCTATTGCCCAATTCATTTTCAGCGGCGCCGGAGGCCCAATCGTAACGGCCACGGGCGGAACGCTCACCTGTACTTCTTTGACCACCCTGCTCAGCGCCGATGCCAACAACCCAATCACCAACTGGAGTTGGATAGGCCCCAACAATTTTACCAGCACCCTGCAAAATCCCACAGTGAGTAACGTCGGCACCTACACTGTTACCGGCACCGACGCAGCAGGCTGTAGCAGCACAGCTACCGTAGCGGTTGTGGGCGATTTTGCCGGGCCAACCATTAACGCAACTGTCAGTAATTCAATCAATTGTGCAAATACTTCGGCCACCATCGAAGTTGATCCAGCCGGGCTTTCCCTTAGCACCATTACGGGGCCACTTGGGTTCTTCGTGCAAGGTTTTACGGCAACAGCCACCATGTCGGGTAATTACACCATAACCGCAACTTCGGCCACTAATGGTTGTATCGGAAATAAGATTGTAACAGTCATTTCCGACGTGATTATTCCAACCCTTACTGCCAGCAACGGCGGGGATATCACTTGTTTAAACACCTCCACTGAACTGATGGCAACTTCCAATGCTGCTTCTGCAGGCTTTGCCTGGGACGGGCCTTGTGTAGTTGGCACAACAGCTACTTGCGCAGGGATTTATACCGTAACGGTAACCAACCAGAACAACGGTTGCACCAACACGGCCAGCACCACTGTGGTCGCAAATGTGGTAATACCTGGCGCGACCGCCCAAGGGGGTGAAATCACCTGTGCTGTCACGGAAGTTCCTTTGATTGCAACGAGCAACGTAGGTGGTGTCACGTTCCAATGGACTGGCCCTTGTGTTTCCGGTGGCCCACAATTTATGGCGAGCTGTCCAGGCGATTACACCGTGGTTGTCACCAACTCCGTCAATGGTTGCACCAATAGTGCGACAACTACCGTTACAGAAAATACGACGCCACCCAGCGTCAACCTTTCGCCCTTGCCTACGCTGACCTGCGTTATGCCTTGTGCAGACTTTGTCGTGCCGAGCATTCCGGGCATTCAACTTTTCCTGGCGGGACAATTGTTGCCGCCCGGATTCCCCATCATGATTTGCCAACCAGGTGTAATAACCATTCAAGCGGTGTCTGTCGCCAACGGGTGCTCCACGGATGTTGATGTCCAAATCAATCAAGACATCACCCCGCCCGACGCAGATGCAGGTCCGGATGCGATCCTCTCTTGCGGCACTCCTACGGTGCAACTTTCGGGCAACAGCAGCACGAATGGAGCAACGTTTCTCTGGACCGGCCCAGGTGGTTTTAGTTCTTCTGAACAAAACCCAAGTGTTTCGTTACCAGGCGTTTACATCCTTACGGTGACCAACCCTGCCAACGGATGCACCACTTCCGATCAAACAAGCGTGACAGCTGACAACAGCCTTCCTACCGTAAACGCCACGGCCAGCGGTGTACTAAACTGCGCCAATACATCGGTTTTGGTGAATAGCGGGAACAATAATCCAAGTGCAACTTACAGCTGGATTGGGCCTAATGGGTTCATTTCCAACGAGCCCAGCCCTTTGGTAACGGAGCCGGGTACCTATACAGTCGTGGTAACCATTGGAGCTTGCACGGCTTCTGACGTCGTGGAAGTTGGGCAGGCGCCTGAATTCATGGTGACGGCCTCACCCGCGACAATCAATTGTAGTGGGCAAGTTTCAACCTGTGTTGTTGCAAGCGGAGGTACTCCTCCCTACACGTATGCTTGGTCTAATGGAAGTACAGGCAGTTGTGCAACATACACAGGCACCAGCACAATAGGAGTTTCTGTCACCGATGCTGGAGGTTGCAGTTTTATACAGGAGGCAACGGTGGTTGTACCGCCAGTTTTGACGGTTGGGATCCAAACCTCTGTGGGTTGCACGGGATTTGCAATAGTTTGCGCCGCTGCCAGCGGTGGTGTTGCCCCTTACATGTATCAATGGTCAGGCGGCGCTTCCACCCCGTGTGTAACATTTTTGAACGGTGGCAGCTACACCGTGACGACGACCGATGCGGCAGGTTGTACCGCTGTCTTTGGCGTAACGCTCCAAATACCTCCGGCAATTGCCACCACCGCAGTAATTACCAACGAATCTGCTCCCAATGCAAACAATGGCGCAATAAACCTGACCGTTGTCGGCGGAACGGCTCCCTTTGCCTACCTCTGGAGTAACGGCGCGACCACAGAAGACCTAACAGCCCTGCTAGGTGGTACCTATACCGTGGTTGTCACAGATGCAAATGGTTGTACGCAAACGGGATCCTATACAGTATTGACCACTTCCAGCACCACGGAAGACGCGTATTTTGCGCTGTTCCAACTTTCGCCGAACCCAACTGAGGGACTGACCATGCTCTCGCTGAAATTGCACCAGTCTGAGGAAATACGCATTGAAGTCTACGACATGAGCGGACGCCTGATTTTGGAGAACCCGACGCTTGAAACCGACGCGCTGAACCTTCCGATTGACCTGAGCAACCAACCAGCTGGGATGTACTCCGTCTCTGTTTGGATTGATAATCAGGTATTTGTGCGGAAATTGACCGTGATGAGATAGGGGGCTTTGGACATATTTTCCAATGCCCACTGGCTCATAATTCGGATTGAATAACGGAGGTGCCGTGGTGACTAACTGTCGCCACGGCACACTCATTTTAATCGGCCCCCCCCCCCCCCTTTCCCTTCCGCCCGCCGGGGGGGGTCCTTTTTGTTCTGGGTTTTGTTTGTTTTTCCTTTTTTGTGGGGCGCGCCCGGCCTGTGGTGGGATTTTAACACCGTCTCGGTCATATTCATTTTCTTTCTGGAATAAGTTGCCAAAAGTGTCCTATTTTTTATGGGTACTATAGCCACACTTTTGTCTCAATGATTGCGCGATCATCCTATTTTCATCACAATTTCTAAATCATTTTAACACATGAAAAAAGCACTTTTCTATCCCGCCCTCGTTGTCCTCATCCTTGCCAACGTTATTGTTTACTCCTGCCAAAAAGAGCATGTTGTGACAGCCGTTCCTGTTACAACAAACCAAGAGGTAGGGGACCGTGCCGCACCTTGCTCCCCAATCAATATAGCCAATGGCGTCGGTCTTGTTATCTGTGGTATAGATAATGGCGCAGGGAGTTGTTCCAATCCATGTACTGCTCTTCCAAGCACCTCCGAGTTGATTGTAGCCAATGCGGCGGCGTTCCCGTTCTTGAATAGCAATGTCATCTCCTTGACGAATCCTACTGGTGCTGACATCACTTGCGGCATCTTTGCTGGTACATGCGCTGGTATAGTCGCCACGATCCCGGCAGGTGGCGTAAGGATTTTCAGAGTTACTTTGAGTATGACCGGCTGCTGTGTTGTGACCCCTGGTTGCTAATTGATCTTGTATTTTTTACAAAATGGAGGCTGGCATGCTTAGGCATTGCCAGCCTTTTTTATTGGTAAGTAAATAAGCCTTAAGTACAAATCCAGGCTTTGTCATTCTGTCGGAACCCGTCCAAATCAAGTGCGCTTAGGCCGAGTATTTGTCCTCCCGAGTGCTCAAAAGTGCAAATACTCGGCCTAAGCGCACTTGATTTGGACGGGTTCCGACAGAATGACAAATCTTGGGGTCACTGGAGAGCAGAAGCGAACTTCAATTTGTTGAATATTGGCAAATTCCTTCCACTTCAAAAGCACATTTCGCTCAATTTTTTGAATCTTGCTGGCTAATTCGTCATTGATCGTCATTGGGTCATTGGTCGTCATTTTTAAACCACCACCGCATTTTCATGAAGTTTCTTGCTACACTCCTTCTTTTATTGCTGTCTTTCAACGCTGTAAAGGCACAAGCCTCCAAAGATGTTACGGTGCCAATTTCCGCTACCTTCACGGTAGGCCCTGCCAGCGTGACGCTTAATTGGGTCAACCCCGGCAATGCCGGCCTCCTCGTCCGACGCAGGACTAAAGGGCAGGGCGGTACTGCATGGCAACAAGTCCTCAACGTGTCCAACTCAAATCTTACCACCGTAACGGACAACAGCGTAACCGAAGGCCAGATTTATGAATACTCCATTCTTCGCAGCCTCAACAATATCAGCGCTTATGGCTATGCGCACGTAGCCATCAATGCCAATCCTGTGGACAGCCGGGGTAAAATCCTGATTTTCGTGGACACGGTCACTGCCGATGCGTTGGGCGTGGAACTCGTTCGTTTGAAAAACGATTTGCGCGGCGACGGCTGGTGGCCCATTCCTTTCCATACCGGGCCTTCTTCAACCGTGCAATCCATTAAAAATCAAATCCTTGCTTCCTATAATGAAGACCCGGCCAACGTGAAAGCGGTGCTCTTGCTAGGCAGCATCCCGGTCCCTTATTCAGGAAACAGTGCATGGGACGGACACACTCCAGACCACACTGGTGCATGGCCTTCGGATGCTTATTACGCGGAACTGAACGGTATCTGGACGGACGCTACGGTGGATAACGCAGTGCCAAATCGTGACGCCAACAAAAACATACCGGGCGATGGTAAATTTGACCAAAGCTATTTACCCAGCACCGTAGAACTGCAAGTGGGCCGCGTGGATTTCAGCAAGATAGACGCCGCCGCCTTTGGAGCCGCTGATCATGTCGGACTGATGAAAAGGTATCTGGACAAAAACCACCGTTGGCGCATTGGGGATTACACAGTGGAAAACAAGGCTTTGGTGGACGACAATTTTGGGTATTTCGGCGGCGAAGCTTTTGGGTCCAATGGATTTCGGAATGCTTACCCGCTGGTGGGAGAAGCCAATATAGTAGAAACAGATTTTTTTGAAGGCACCGAAACCCAAAGCTACCTGCTCGGATACGGATGTGGCGGCGGCAATTATAATGGGGCAGGCGGCGTAGGCTCAAGTTCAAACTTCGCCACTGACTCGATAAATATTGTTTTTTCCAGCCTTTTCGGCTCCTATTTTGGCGACTGGGATTTTGAGAGCAATCCGTTTATGCCCTCGGCTTTGGCTTCCCGCGGTGGAATTCTGACTTGTTCCTGGGCTGGCAGGCCACACCATTTTTACCAGGCACTAGCTTCTGGCGAAACCATCGGATATTGTACGAAAGAAACGATGAATGCACAATTTAACAGTGCCTATCCACCATCTTCTGGCCGAGGCGGCGCACACGTGACCTTGCTGGGCGATCCTACACTCCGCGCCCATGTGGTAAAACCTGCCACGAATCTGGTGCTTTCCGATCTAAATTGTCAAAGCGTCGAACTCAGCTGGACGGCCTCGGTGGATACTGTTGCGGGTTATCATGTTTACCGTGCCCCATCACAGGATGGGCCTTATACTCGATTGAGTACCAACCTGATCACGGACACCAATTTCAATGACAATAACCCCATACCAGACACATTATATTACCAGGTTAGAGCCATTAAAAACGTCAGTGCTCCGGGCGGCGGAGTGTATGCGAATAATTCGATCGGCCCTATCAAGTCAATCGTTTACAAACAAGAGCCGCTTTCGGCAACATTTGCCCCCACTTTATTAGGCTGCGATTCTTTCTCAATTTGTGTGAATACAAGTGGGGGAACACCGCCTTTTGCCTATTTATGGTCGAACGGGAACACCGGAATTTGTGCAAATTATGGTGGTACGGGGATTGCTAGCGTGAAGATTTCTGATGCTAAAGGCTGTGTTTTTCAAAGCGTGGACATCGCCATCGCTTTTTATCCCGATATCGTCCTATCCTTTGACGTCACAAATGAAACGGCGCCCAACGCGAACAATGGTGCGATCAACTTATCCGCAACAGGTGGTGCTGGTGGTTTCACTTACCTGTGGAGCAATGGCGCTACGACCCAAGACCTGACTGGCCTTACGGGTGGCACTTATACGGTTACTGTAACTGATATTGTAGGATGTACTATCACAAGTTCTGTCACCGTCAATACCACCTCTAATACGGTAGAAGCCGCCATTTTTGAGCAATTCCTGCTTTCGCCAAACCCAAATAAGGGCATTGCCTCACTTTCGCTGAAACTCCACAAATCCTCAGCACTCAGAGTCGAAATCCGCGATGTGGCTGGCCGATTGATATGGGAAAAATCAAGCGTAGAAACGGATACCCTGAATCTGCCTATTGACCTGAGCAATAGCCCTACTGGAATGTATACCATTTCTGTAAGGGTTAACAATCAGGTCTTTGTGCGAAAAATGGCAGTGATTCGGTAGGGTCAAAATGTCGGTGCGCCTTTGATTGTCATAGTAGAATAATTTCACACAACGCCACAACGACACAACGCTTTGATTATCAGAAATTTTAAACGTTGTGCCGTAGTGGCGTTGTGTGAAATAAATATGACCGACACTCCTCTCTTCACCAACCACCTTTTACACATGAGGCTACTTACTACTTGCATGCTCGCTTTCTTGTGCTTGAGCTCCAACGCTCTGCAAGGACAGGTATCAAAAGATGTTACGGTGCCGCTTACGGCTACCATCAGCGTCGGTCCCGCAAGCATCACACTGAACTGGCCTAATCCTGGCAATGCCGACCTGCTAATCCTGCGCCGCACCAAAGGGCAGGCAGGCAATGAATGGATACCCTTACTCAATGTGATCGCCTCAAACCTCAGTACCCTGACCGACACCGCTGTGGTAGAGGGGCAGATTTACGAGTATGCAATCAGGCGTTCAATCAGTGCCATTGATGCTTTTGGCTACGCACACGTCGCCCTCAATGCCAGTCCGGTTGACAGCAGAGGCAAAATCCTGATATTTGTTGATTCTGCTACGGCTGATTCGCTGGGCGTAGAACTCGTGCGCCTGAAAAATGATTTGCGCGGTGATGGCTGGTGGCCCATTCCTTTCCACACAGATCCTTCTTCCACGGTGCAATCCATTAAGGATCAAATCGTTGCCTCCTACAATGCCGACCCGCTCAACGTAAAAGCGGTGCTCTTGCTTGGCGCCGTACCCATCCCTTATTCCGGCGAAGCCAATTGGGATAACCAAACCGACCACCTTGGCGCCTGGCCTTCGGATGCCTATTATGGGGATGTGAACGGTATCTGGACGGATGTTTCGGTGAACAACACCACACCTGCCCGCGCTGCGAACGACAACATCCCTGGTGACGGTAAATTTGACCAAAGCTTTTTGCCTTCGTTGGTAGAACTACAGGTAGGCCGGGTAGATTTTCGCCGCATCAACGCCCCTGCTTTTGGCGCTGCCGACCACATTGGGCTGATGAAAAGATATTTGGACAAAAACCACGACTGGCGCATTGGAGATTACACGGTTGACAACAAAGCGATTGTAGACGACAACTTAGGTTTTTCCGGCGGGGAAGCATTTGCTGCCGACGGCTTTCGCAACGCGTATCCGCTTGTGGGAGAAGCCAATGTGGTGCAGGCTGATTTTTTCAATGACTCAGACCCTGATTCGTATCTTTTAGGGTATGGTTGCGGAGCCGGCAACTACACCCAGGCGCAAGGTGTGGGCAGTAGCGCAAACTTTGCCACCGAGACGGTGAACATCGTTTTCTCCAATTTATTTGGTGCTTATTTTGGCGATTGGGACTTTGAAACCAACCCGTTTATGCCTTCCGCATTGGCTTCTCGCGGAGGCATTCTTACTTGTTCCTGGGCAGGCAGGCCGCACTGGTTCAGTCAGGCACTTGCTTCCTGCGAAACCATCGGTTACAGCACCCGGGAAACGATGAACACTCAATTCAACAACGGTTTTTTCTATTCCCCAATAGGTGAAAGCGGCGCGTATGTGGCATTGCTCGGCGACCCCACGCTCCGGGCAAATGTGGTGAAGCCCGCGACAAACCTGACCGTTTCAGCATCCAATTGCACCAGCGTTGAGCTCAACTGGACAGCCTCTGCCGATGTGGTGACGGGCTATCATGTATATCGGGCTTTATCGCAAGACGGACCGTACACCCTCCTGACCAACGCGCCGATTACAGGTACAACGTATACGGACAATGCAGCTCCAGGAGACACGCTCTATTACCAGGTCCGGGCGATCAAAAACGTGACCAATCCCGGCGGCGGAACCTACGCGAACAACGCCATTGGGCCTATCAAGTCCATTGTATTTTCCGGTGTTGGTGGGCCAACGATAACAACCACTGGCGATACCGCAAATTGTACCAATGGTGGAAGCGTTTTTTTATTAACTGCCAACAGCAATGGCAGTCCCATATCCAGCTGGAGTTGGGTTGGCCCAAACGGTTTTACCAGCAATGAGCAAAACCCTTTGGTAACTGATCTGGGAACCTATACCGTAACCGCCACTGCTGTTTCGGGTTGTTCAAGCACGGCAACAGCCTCACTCGTGGGTGATTTTGACGCCCTTATTCCCGTTGTTACTATAAGCAACTCCGTACTTACTTGCGCCAATCCGACCACCACGGTCTCCATATCTCCGGCAGGATATTCGTCTGCCTTTATTAGCGGGCCAGGTGGTTTCCATGCGGACGGTTTTTCGGCAGTATTGACGCAGCCTGGGAGCTATACCTTTTTTGCTTATACTGCAAGCAATGGATGCCTTGGGCCTAAGACATTTGGCATCACTTCAGATATGGCCATTCCAAGTGTGACGGTCAGTAATTCAGGCAATATTGATTGCACGAATTCAAGCTCGGAACTGATGGCCAGTTCAAATGTGCCGGGGGTTACTTTTGAATGGTTTGGACCTTGTTTAAATGGAACAACCGCAAGTTGTGGAGGCACTTATACCGTTACCGTTACAAATCCCATAAATGGTTGCTCCAATGCTGCCAGCACTATTGTGGAGGCTGATGTGACGCTCCCTACAGTTATTGCGCAAGATGGCATCATTACCTGTGACAACCCTACCATGATTTTAACTGCTAACTGGACTCCCGCCAACGCGGTTGTTCAATGGAATGGGCCTTGTGTAATATCAGGTTTTCCACCCATGGCCTCCTGTGCTGGTATTTACACGGTGGTTGTCACTAACCCTGATAACGGCTGCTCCAGCAGTACTACAGCACTTATTGTGGAAGATGTAGTGTTGCAAAATTTCGATTTCCCGCCACCTGCTTTGCTGACCTGCGATGACCCATGCGTCACATTTACTGCGCCCAATTCTCCCGGAATGGAAATTTACGTCGGGGCACAATTGGTTCCATCGGGCACCTCTATCCAGCTTTGTCAACCAGGGACGTATATAATTACCGTAAGATCCATAGGAAACGGTTGTACCGCCACTGCTGAGTTTGTCATTATGCAAGATGCTACCATCCCCATTGCAACCGCTGTGGCAAACGGTATGATTTCCTGCAACGTACCCGCAGCCCAATTGTCGAGTGCAGGAAGCAGTTCAGGCCCAAACATCGCCATGCTTTGGACAGGCCCGGGGGGATTTACCTTCGACATCCCCAACCCGCAGGTATTTATTCCTGGTATTTACACCCTCCTTGTCACCAACACACAAAACGGTTGCACTGCCAGCACTCAGGTGGAAGTATTCTCAGACGGCAGCGTACCCGTGGTAAATGCTACCGCCAGCGGCCAACTCAATTGCTCCAACCAATCGGTCCAATTGAACAGTGGCAACAGCGACCCAGGCGCCAGTTATAATTGGACTGGACCGAATGGCTTTGTATCTACTTTGCCCAATCCCACCGTTTCCGTCCCTGGCAATTATATGGTAGTGGTGACGGTCGGTACCTGTAATGCTGCGGGAGGGGTAATGGTAACTATGGCTCCTGCCTTGGTGGTGACATCCCTGCCAACCGAAGTGGACTGTGATGGTTTTGTGGAAGCCTGCGTAAACGCAAGCGGAGGCACAGCGCCCTACACTTATTTGTGGTCGAATGGCAGCACCGAAAGTTGTGCAACATTCATTGGAGGAGGAACTTTTACGGTGCTGGTCTCCGATGTTGGTGGTTGTTTTGTAACGATTACTCAGAGTGTTGTGGTGTCACCACCATTAAGTGGAGCATTTACCATTGACGAGGATTGTGACGGCACAAGCGAGCTATGCTTATTTGTAAATGGAGGGGTTCCTCCTTATTCTATTGCCTGGTCGAATGGAGATGTGGGCGAATGCACAACCATTATCTCTGGGGTAATAAATGGAACGATCACGGATGCCGTGGGTTGTTTCTTTGTACTTAACGATCTTAACTATGTTTCAACTCCAGCGATCGCTGTTTCTGGTGCCGTGACCAATGAATCTGCAACCAATGCAAACGATGGTGCAATTGATCTGACACCATCCGGTGGGACAGGGCTGTTTGCATATTTGTGGAGTAATGGCGCGACAACACAGGATATTAATGGTTTGAGTGGTGGCACTTATACTGTCACAGTTACAGATGCCGACACCCCCTGCACTGCTACATCTTCTTTCACGGTAACTACGACTTCGAGTACGGAAGAAGCCGCCCTTTTCGAGCAATTCCTGCTCTCCCCCAACCCTACTACAGGTCTGGCTTTGCTCTCGCTTAAAATGCACGAGGCGGCCAATATCCGTGTCGAAATTCACGACTTGGCAGGGCGATTAATTTGGGTAAATCCGAGCTTGAAAACAGAGGTACTGGATCTTTCCATTGACCTGACGCAAAGCCCGGCAGGGATGTACAGCCTCAGCGTTTGGGTTGAAAATCAGGTGTTTATTCGGAAGATGGCGGTGGTGCGGTAGTGAGGAAACAACTTGGCGTAATTTTGGCTGGGTAATGGGATTGCGTCAAAAGTAAAACCAACACTTTTTGCATTATATTGGGCTCCGTCGTTGTTGTTGGCGAGGACGCCAACAACGGCAGGCGTTTCAATATACCATTGATTATCAACAATTTATTCGGCGTTTTCCGTTGTTGGCGTCCTCGCCAACAACAACGACGGAGCGGAATCGAAGAAGAAATTGATGGCATTCTTGCTTTTGACACAACCCCGTTTCATCCCCCCCAACCACAAAAACCGACCAATACCGATACCATGGCCAAGCATTCCTCCTTTCTGCTCTTTATCGCCTTGCTCCTTTGCGCGTGTGGGAAAAACGCACTGCCGCAGCGTGACAAACTTGCCGAAAAAAGCGAGCCTTACGACCTGTTTTCTTTCCAGCGCTCGTATCCATACCCTGATTTTGACTGGAAAGGCTGGCGCAAAACGGTCCAAAAAACCCGCACTTCCGAAACAGCCCAATCACGCGGATTAAATTGTGGGAACAACCTCACCAACTGGACCGTACAAGGCCCCATGAACGTCGGAGGGCGATGTAATGCCCTGGCTACTAAACCCGATGATGAAAACACCGTGCTGGCAGGTTTTTCCGGGGGCGGCATTTTTAAAAGCACGGATGGCGCGGTAAACTGGCATCCCGTTTTTGACGACAACCCGGAACTCGCTATCGGCGACATCACCTTCGATCCTTCCAATCCCAACGTTGTGTACGCTGGAACCGGCGACCCAAATATGCCATCCAATGTTTTCAATGGCGACGGCATTTACAAAAGCACCGATGCTGGGGAAACCTGGCAGCACCTCGTCAACAGCCCCGCAGCCATCGTTTCCAAAATCATCGTACACCCTACCAACCCGAGCATTCTTTGGACGGCCATTATGGGCAACCCGTATGTCCGGGACAACCAGCGCGGTGTTTACAAAAGCACCGATGGAGGCAATACCTGGCAACAAGTGCTTTTTGTGAGCAACCAGGCAGGTGCAAGCGATCTGGTGCAGTCGCCCGTAAATCCACAAATCATGTATGCGTCTTTCTGGGACCGCATCCGCAACAATTTTGAATCAGTCATTTATGGCCCAAACGCCAAGGTGTATAAAAGTACAGATGGAGGCAACACCTGGGTACAACTCACCACCGGATTGCCAACGGGCGTCATGGGCCGCACGGGCCTCGCCATTTCGCAGACAAATCCCGACAAGGTGTATGTAGTGTACATTGATTCGCTCAGCACACCTGGCGGGCTTTTCAAAACCACCAATGGCGGCACAAGCTGGACGCCAGTGAACATCGTACAATTGGAGGATGCTTGTAGCGACTTTGGCTGGTATTTTGGCAAAATCCGCACCAACCCAACCGACGACGAAGAACTCTACTTTCACGCTATTCAATTGTGGAGAAAACCCGCCGGAAACAACGGATGGTTCAATGCCGGGAGCGGGCACGCCGATAGCCACGACCTCATTTTTACCCAAAGTGGACGACGGTATTGGTCGAACGATGGCGGGGTGTACCGCAACGACGGACAACCAAGTTGGACCAAGGCGCTTAACTTGCCTGTCACGCAGTTTTATAGAACTACTTACAATCCCCACCAGCCTGACAAATATTGGGCAGGCGCCCAGGACAACGGTATCCAGAAGGGCAATGGCTTGAACCCAAACAACTGGCAATCCGTTTTTTCGGCGGATGGTTTCAGCTGCGCTTTTGACCCGGGCAATCCCGAACATTTTTGGGTTGAAACTCAAAATGGCGCCATCCACGAAACCAACAACGATGGCGATACATGGCAATTCGGGTTCCCGGCACTCGGCACTTCAGATCGTACCAATTGGGACACGCCGCTATTTATGAGTCCCCATGTGCCCAACCGGCTTTATTCTGGCACCTTCCGCGCTTACGCTAAAGATGCAGGAGGTGGCTGGGGATCAATTTCTGGCGACCTCACCGATGGAATTATTTTTGGCGCACGATTCCACACTATTTCCTGCATCAATGAATCCCCTGTAACCCAAAGCAAACTGATTGCTGGCACCTCCGACGGCAATGTGTGGCGCCGCGAAGCTGCTGGTGCCTGGACGAACATCACGGCAGGTTTGCCTGAGCGCTATGTCACTTCTGTCTCCTATTCCCCTACCCTATCTAACCGGCTCTTTGTGAGCCATTCCGGCTTTCGCGACAACGAGCATATCCCACACATCCATCGTTCGGACGACAACGGGAGCACCTGGATAGACATCTCTTCCGATTTGCCCCAAGTGCCCGTGAATGATCTTTTAGTCCTGCCCGGCTATTCAGACCAGGTGCTGTTTGCTGCCACAGATGTGGGGTTTATTTTACAACCACTGGAGGCGTTTCCTGGAGCAGATTGGGCGGGAATATGCCCTATATCCCCGTTTTTGATTTGGAGCGAAACCCTGTACGCAAGGAATTGGTGGCTGCCACTTTCGCCCGTGGCATCTGGACGTTTCCCTTCGATTCTGTTTTTGTGCAACAAAATCCTGTCACGGTTAGCCTCGCAGGTACTGTTCGCGACGAATTGGGCGATGGCGTAATTGAAGTGGATCTTGACGGAACTTTAAGCGACACCGACGGAGCATTCAGCCTCCAAAACGTGCCTGGATGCGCCCCTTACACTCTTGCACCCTACCGCAACGACAATCCCTTGAACGGAGTCACCACCTATGATTTGGTGTTGATTTCCAAACACATCCTCGACATAGAGCCTTTCGATTCGCCCCTTAAAATGATCGCTGCCGACGCAAACCGGTCGGGCAGTATCACGACCTTCGACATGGTGCAATTGCGCAAACTTATACTTGGCATTGACACCGCATTCTCCAATAATACTTCCTGGCGTTTTGTCCCGGCCAACCACCAATTTGTCAACCCGCTCAATCCTTTTGAAACAGCATTTCCAGAAACACTGGCCGTCCAGGTTCTGACCGATCCGCTTGCCAATCTTGATTTCACGGGCATCAAAATCGGCGACGTGAACAACACGGCTATACCGAACCTGACTGTTTCTGCTGATGAACGCACTGTGGGAGAATGGCCGGTGTTGGTTAATTGGTTGGTTGGTGATCAGTGGCCCTCCTTCGCTAAGGCTACGGCGGGTAAAGGTGATTGGTGGATTGGTGATCAGGTGATTGGTTCTAATAACTCAAAAGATCAAGGGATGGTGGCTGCTGTTTTCGCCGTGCGAGGGTCTTATGACCCCGCGCGAGGGTCTTACGACCCCGCGCCAATCGCTGCTCAATTTACCCTTCGTTTCAACACAGAGCACTTAGTCTTTGAAAAAATTGAACCCCTCGCAAGCGGAATTTCCCTGGAAAATTTTGGGCTGAACAGAACGGGACAGGGGCTTATGACTTTTGCTTATTCGTCAGACGACTTGAAGTCGTCTGACGAAGCGGCGCTTTTCAAAATCTTTTTTCGGACGAAAGGGAATATTCCATTGAACGAACAAATTAGCCTTGTGGATTGGCCCACAGCCGCACTGATTTACCAAAAGGATGGCACAGCATTGCGGCCTGTATTGGATTGGGATACCGAGAATGAGGCCGTTGCGATAGCGCCAAACCCTTTTGGTATGGGCGGAACCTGGGTTTCTTCGACAGCTTCTGAAAAATTAGAGGTTTTTGACGTGAGTGGGAAACTGTTGTTTTCGAAAAATATGGTTCCAAAACAAGCAATACATCTCGAAAAATGGCTTTTTCCACAAGCTGGGGTGTATTTTTGGCGGTTGGGCACAAACACTGGTAAGCTTGTTTTTACGCCATAATGGCTTGCCTTCTTTGTCATTTTAAAGACTAATTTCCCAACGAATTTTAATTTTAACACCCAAGCTGTGCAAAAGTCGGATTGCAATCTCGACTTTTGCACACCCTTTTTGGCAAACACTATAATCGGTATCCTGGCATTGCCAGTTACCACTCCCCAAAGAATAAAACCGATTTGCCGGCGTTAACACGCCTTTCCTTTTCTGCTCAACCATTTTTAGTAGTCCGGTTTTCAAGGCCTTGCCTCGAAAACAAGCACTTTTTTCGGTCAAAATATGCTGACCTTCAACCGCAAACCGTTTAGACGTTGAACAAAAAATGCAGTTAAAAAAATCCGTTAGTTACAGCCTGGTACTTGCCCTTACACTTTTTTCGAATGTTGTTGTTTTCGCTCAAAAGGAAGAACCCTTACAACTTTCAGACCTGGAAGAACCGAGTGACACCACTGATATTTTGGTCGCCAAAGGAGCCTACCCCATTACCATCACTGATGCCGAACTGAAGGAAAGGCTCGGCTCGCTGAGTAGCTGCCTCGAATTGCGCACCACGGCCGTGGTAAAAAGCTACATCAAGACTTATGTGCAGATCCAGACCGAGAAAACGCGCAACATGCTCGGCAAGCGGCTCACCTATTTCCCGCTTTATGAAGCGAAATTTCAAGAATATGGTGTGCCCGAAGACCTGAAATTCCTCTCTGTTGTGGAGTCGGCACTCAACGCAAAGGCGGTTTCCCGCGTAGGAGCAACCGGGCTTTGGCAGTTTATGCCCAGCACTGGGAGCGAGTACGGACTCCGTACCAATACGGCCGTGGAAGACCGCAGCAACCCGGTGAAAAGCACCGATGCTGCCGCCCGCCACTTGCGCGACCTTTATAACCATTTTGACGATTGGGCACTCGCGCTGGCCGCCTACAACAGTGGTTCAGGCCGGGTGAATGCAGCCATTCGTCGCGCCGGAAGTCGCAATTTTTGGGCAATCATGCCCTATCTGCCAAAAGAAACACGCAATTATGTGCCCGCATTCATTGCTGCCACCTATATCTGCAACTACTTTCAAATACACGGTATTACGCCAAACAACCCCGATTTAGATCAACAACTGACCGACTATGTCAACGTTTACGAGGGCATCTCGTTCCGTGACATCTCAGACGCGACAGGCATCTCATATCAAGTCATCAAAGACCTTAACCCTGGATTCAAGCGCGACTATGTGCCACCCACGAACGATGGTCATTTTGTGGTAGTACCAGAGCGCGTTATGCCTGCCTTCATTCGCTACCTCAATTCGGTGAGCAGTGCGCGCAAGTACAAACTGGAAAGCATCGAAAAGTACACCAGCGCAGACATCGGCGATGGTCGCTATTGGATCAGCAATGCGAAGCCGAAAGAGGTAGAGCACGTTGACCGTTTTGCGGCTCGCCTCGGCATTTCGGGAGTTCAGTTGAAATCCTGGAACGATCTCGAAAGCAATTATGTGCAGCCTGGCCAAATGCTCAAACTCTATCGCCCGGTTTTTGTGCAAAAACACTCTGGAATCCGTATCGAAGCACCCACCACCACCACGATGGCGCCCAGCAAGCCAACTGCTGCACCAAAGAAAACCGGTGCGCCCACCAGCAAACCCAAACCTGGTGGCAGCGCTTCGGCAGTGTTTCAAGAAGAACCAGTTACGCCACGGGAGAAACAATATCAATACCATACCGTTCGTCGCAATGAATCGCTTGAAGACATTGCCCGGCAGTACGCCACTTCAGTAGAAAGTCTGCGCAAATTGAACAAACTAGACAGTGTAAAATTTGGAGCGCGATTGAGAATCAGAGAGTTCTGATTTCAATTTACGATTTACGATTTTGGATTTACGATTATTTCGATCCGAAAAAGGACAAAATCGCACTCTTTTCGGATCGAAATAATCGTAAATCCAAAATCGTAAATCGTAAATTTCAAGATCACCTCAGCCTTTTCTAAAATAAAAATGGAGCCCCTCGAAGTTTTCATGAACTTCGGGGGGCTTTTTTAAATTAATAACGGAATTTTGCGCATCACGGGGAACAGTTGGCAGTTGGCAGATGCAGTTCCCAGCTTTACCCGCCGTAGCTTTAGCGAAGGAGGGCCACCAATCACCTTTACCCGCCGTAGCTTTGGTAGCGAAGGAGGGCCACCGATAACCAATTACCAATTCACTAATCAACTATATACCTTTCCGCCATGCTTACACGTGCCCTTATCATCGAAGACGAGCCAGAAGGCTTGGAGAACCTCAAAAACCTGCTCCGTATGTGTTGCCCCGACGTGGACGTTGTGGCAGAAGGTGGTTCCAATGCCGACCTGCTCCGCCTGGCTGACGACCGAAGCAATCGGTTCGATGTAGCTTTCCTTGACATCAGCCTGCCTGACGGACTCGTTTTTCAAGCACTCCAACAACTCGACGAAGTTCCTTTTGACATCATATTCGTCACAGCTTTTGACAAATATGCCATTCGGGCATTTGAATTTGCGGCCATTGATTATGTCACAAAACCCATTGAGCGCGAAGAACTTATCCGTGCCGTTAGCCGAATAAAACCCCGCAACACGGAAACCAAGGCTCGCCTGGAAGTGCTCCAGCAAACCTACAACCCCAACGCGCCCAATGCTTTCAACAAGATTGGCATTTCGGCCATGGACGGGGTTCATTTTGTGCGTTTGGCTGATATCACTCGCCTGGAAGCAGAAAACAATTACACGCATTTCCTGCTTAATGGCGGCAATAAAATCACCGCCAGCCGTACCATTAAAGCATACGAGGACGCCCTCACAAGTTTCAATTTTGTACGTGTACACAAAAAACATATCGTGAACATGAACTTCATGAAAACCTATATCAAAGGCGAGGGCGGCTACCTTATCATGGAAAACGGCGACAGCATTGAAGTGTCGCGCCGCCAAAAAGTGAACCTAATGGATGCGCTCAAACGGACGCATGGGGAAACATGGAAATGACCCAATCTAATCAATCGTACCGATCTAACCAATCGAATCTAACCAATCGTACCAATCGAATCAATCGTACCAATCGAATCAATTAAATAATGGGCTTTTTTGACAAATTTTTTAGCAAAGAAAAGAAGGACGACCTCGACAAAGGACTTGAAAAAACGAAAGAAGGACTGTTCGGTAAATTGGGCAGAGCCATTGCAGGCAAAAGCACCGTGGACGTGGAGGTGCTTGACGAAGTGGAAAACATCCTGATTTCGAGCGATGTGGGATTAGATACCGCAGTAAAAATCATTGACCGAATCGAGGCCCGTGTCAGTCGGGACAAATATGTGAACACGGAAGAATTGAACGAGATTCTTCGCGATGAAATAGTGGACTTGCTGGCAGAAAACAACACCGAAGACCTGGAAGATTTTGACATCCCGGCTGGTAAAAAGCCTTATATATTGCTTGTCATTGGCGTGAACGGGGTGGGTAAAACGACCACCATTGGCAAGTTGGCCTGGCAGTTCAAACAACGCGGCCACAAAGTAGTGCTGGGCGCCGCCGATACTTTTCGCGCTGCCGCTGTGGATCAACTTAAAATCTGGGCCGACCGCGTTGGCTGCGATTTTTACTCCAAAGGAATGAATGCCGACCCGGCTGCGGTGGCTTTTGAGACAACTCAATATGCGCTTGAAAATAATTGCGATGTGGCCATTATTGACACGGCCGGGCGATTGCACAACAAAAGCCATTTGATGTTGGAACTGGGAAAAATTCACCGCAGCATGGACAAAAAACTGCCCGGAGCACCCCATGATGTACTATTGGTACTCGACGCGAGCACAGGTCAAAACGCCCAGGAACAAGCCAAACAATTCACAGAAGTAGCCCCCATTACCTGCCTCGCCCTTACGAAACTTGATGGCACCGCCAAAGGTGGCGTGGCCATCAGTATCAGCGACCAGTTCAAAATCCCCATCCGATACATCGGCGTGGGTGAGAGCATTGATAAATTGCAGATTTTCAACAAACGCGCCTTCGTAGAGTCCATCTTCGGAGATAAGAAACTAGGGTAAAGTAGTTTCAAGTAACTAGTGGAAAGTTACAAGTTACAAGTTGAAAGCGGTGCGCTACTTGTAACTTTCAACTTGTAACTTTTAACTTCCAACTTGTGACTTGAAACTTCCAACTTGAAACTATTATGATACAAGTCCTCCACATTTCCGCCGAGTGTTATCCCGCAGCCAAAACGGGTGGTTTGGGCGACGTGGTCGGCTCCTTGCCTAAGTACATGACCCAAGCCGGGGTGCTTTCAGCAGCCGTCATCCCCAAATACGCGCTCAAGTGGATTCATGGTCGCGAGTGGGTCACGGTATACAACGGCGCGATTCGCTCTGATTGGCGGACGATTCATTTTTCCGTGCAACAGGAAAAGAGCAATGCACTAGGCTTCCCGTTTTTTGTGGTAGACATTCCCGGGCTTTATGACCGACCTGGTATTTACAACGACCCCAATGGCTGGCCTTATGGCGATGAAGTAGAGCGCTATCTGGTTTTTCAACAAGCCGTGCTGCAATGGGTGATTTCGTTTCCCGAACACGAACGACCGCGCGTGCTGCACTGCCACGACCACCATACGGGGCTCATCCCGTTTATGACAAAGTACTCCCCCGACTTCCGGCCTTTGGCAGAAATGCCCACGGTTTTTACCATCCACAACGGACAATATCAGGGCGCATTTAGTTGGAAAAACCACAACCTCCTGCCATACTACGATGCCTGGGCGCGGAGCTACCTGGACTGGAACGGCGCGGTGAATCCGATGGCTGCTGCCATCAAATGTGCTTGGGCAGTTACCACAGTATCAGAAAGTTACCTCTACGAACTCCACGAAAACAGCCTCGGTTTGGAACCGCTTTTCCGGCTGGAATGGCAAAAACAATGGGGCATCATAAATGGCATTGACGCACAAGTATGGGATCCGGCCAAGGATACGGCGATCCAATTTCAATTGGATGATGGCCAACAATCAAATATCAACGCGATTCAGGAATTTAAGTATAAGAACAAACGGGTATTGTGCGAGTGGTTTGGATTGCCCGAACATTTGCCGATGGTAAGTTTCATCGGGCGTATGGTGAACGAAAAAGGTTCGGACTTGCTCCCCGATGCTATTAGAAATTACCTCCATGCCGGAGGTTCAGCCAGCTTCCTGATATTGGGCACGGGCGAGACCTGGACCCAAAACCAATTCCGCAGTATGGCACACCAATACCCGGGTCGCGTGAATGCTGTGATTGATTACAACGAGGCCCTGGCGCACCAAATCTATGCAGGCTCAGATTTTCTGATCATGCCCTCGCGGGTGGAGCCTTGCGGGCTGAACCAAATGTACGCCATGCGTTATGGCACCATCCCTATCGTGCGTTCCATAGGCGGACTAAAAGACACTGTGCCAGACATTGCAGAGCCGGATGGCTCCGGGCGCGGGATTCGTTTTGCGGAGCCTACGCTCAACGACATTGGCTACGCTATCCATCGAGGCGCTGCGATGTGGTACAATGAACCCGGCATCGTGGCAGGGCTGCGCCAGCGCATCATGGCGGTTGATTTTTCTTGGGAAAAGACGGTAGGCAAATATTTTAGTGTGTATCAGCGGATTGGGGGAAGGGTGGAAGTAGTGCGAAAAGAGCAATCCGCCTTCGTTGAAACTTCGACGAGCAAACCTGTGGCGAAGAAGAAGGGGCGTGGTAAGAAGTGACACTTTTTAAAAAAGCGTCACTTCTAAAAAGCCTTGGTCAACAGATAAAGCAGAAAAACGCCTACTTTCGCTCTTAAAAATACGATTATGCAACAGATTGTAATCAACATTGAAGAATCGCGCATGGCGGTCTTTTTGCAATTTTTGCAAACACTCAATTATGTGCAGGTGGCGCAACCGCCACGACAAATTACCGACAATGTCTTGCCAACGCCTTCAGAGGGGAACGACAAGCCTCACTTCTTAGCAGATCTTGCTGGCTCTCTTGCCGGACCAGACGGAGATGAACTTGCCGAAATCATGTCTCGTGAATTTCAAAGCATTGAAGGGGAATGGTAGCAATTTTGGATTCAAACATAGTCGTTGACTATCTCCGCAACAAAGATGACACGGTCAAAAAAGTGGAGATTTACCATGAAATTTATCTGCCTGTAATCGTTTGTGGAGAGCTGTTATTTGGTGCAGCGATCTCTGGGAATCCTTTAAAACATCAAGAAAAGACACAAGCATTTATAAGCCGAAGCCGGATTTTAGTTGCCGATTTGAATGTTGCCCAACAATACGCTGAAGTCCGCAAACACCTACAAGCCAAAGGCCGCCCTATCCCTGAAAATGACATTTGGATTGCAGCAACCGCACATACTTATGGTTTCAAACTGATTACCCGGGACCAACATTTTGCCAATATTGATTTTTTGAACGTTGAGTTTTGGAAGTGATTTTCGTTTGATATTAAGGGAAATCAAAAAACATTGAAAATGAACAAAATGGCCCAGCGTTGGAGTGTTCGAGATTCAGCTAATTTGATTATATACCTTTTCATTATAGTTATGCTATAATAATATTCGCGAACTCAAATAGAATCGTTTGCTGTTACCGTTGTAATCCTTCCCATTAATGTCAATCTCCCTACCAACAGTGATTTGAGGAAAAAATAATCCATCTAAATCTTGACAGCGTAAGGGTACTTAGCCATAGTTTTCGGCGCAAACAGAAAAAACAACACCTGCCATGATAAAGATGATCTGCCTAATCCTCGGCGGGGGCGCCGGAAGCCGCCTTTACCCCCTTACCGAAAAACGTTCCAAACCCGCCGTGCCCATTGGCGGCAAATACCGCTTGATTGACATCCCTATTTCCAACTGCATCAATTCTGGTGTAAAGCGGATGTTCGTGCTCACACAATACAACTCTGCCTCGCTCAACGCGCATATCAAGAACGCCTACAATTTTGACCATTTTACCCAGGGCTTTGTGGATATCCTCGCAGCGGAGCAGACGCCTGGTGAGTCTGGCTGGTTCCAGGGTACTTCCGATGCTGTGCGCCAAAGCCGCAAGCACTATGAGCGCCACGAATTTGATTACATCCTCATCCTCTCGGGCGACCAACTTTACCAGATGGATTTTGAGTCCATGGTGAAGCACCACATCGAAAAAAACGCCGATGTCACCATCGCTTGTTTGCCCGTGGATGCGCGTGATGCTACCGGATTTGGCATCATGAAAGTCAACAACGAAGGCTATATTCCCCGTTTTATCGAGAAACCAAATGCCGACGTGTTACCCGATTGGGCCAGCGAAGTCAGTCCTTACAACAAGAAGCGCGGGCGCAATTATCTCGCCTCCATGGGCATCTATATTTTCAATCGGAAAGCACTCGCCGATTTGTTCGATAATTACCCCGAAGCCACGGATTTTGGCAAAGAAATCATCCCTGCCGCCATCGCTGAAGGCCGCAAGGTGGCGGCCTACCAGTATGAAGGGTATTGGACCGATATCGGTACCATCCGCTCCTTTTTCGAGGCCAATATCGAACTCACTGATCACATACCGCCTTTCAATCTCTTCGATACCAAGAATGTAATTTACACCCGGGGGCGTATGTTGCCCCCCGCCAAATTCTACGGCGGCACCCAACTCAACCGCGCCCTCATTGCAGAAGGCTCCATCATCCATGCTCGTGTTATTGAAGGTTCCATCATCGGTTTGCGGTCTCGTATTGGCGAAAACACCGTCATCAAAGACTCCATCGTGATGGGCAATGACGTGTACCAAACCTTGCAGGAAATCGCCACCCAACAAGAGGACATCCCGCTTGGCGTGGGCCATTATTGCCACATCGAGCACGCCATCCTCGACAAAGATTGCCGAATTGGCAACAACGTCGTCATCAAAGGCGGCCTCCACCTGCCCGCCACCGATGCCGACGAATACGTCATTCGCGATGGTCTGGTGGTGATTAAAAAAGGGGCAATGATACCCGAAGGCGCTAGAATCATGTAAAGTATGAGTCAGCCCGAAATTTTTAGAAGGCAGCATTAAACCGCAAAATTTAAAACAGGAGAACCGCAAAATTTAAAACCGTGATATTTGCTGGCGAATTAGGGCAAGATTTCTGACCTATTCGAGTCGTGATCCTTCTTGGTTTTGCGGTTTTATATTTTCCTGTTTTACATTTTGCGGTTTAATGCTGCATTCTAAAATTTCGGGCTGATCTATAATAAAACAAATGGAATCCCAAACGAATACTCGGCATTGACCCCGGCACCAACGTGTTGGGGTTTGCTATTATTGATGCCGACAAAAAAGCGATAAAAGTCATCGAAATCGGAGTGGTAACCTTCGCGCACATCAGCAGCGACGACCACACGGTGAAACTCCGCTATATTTTCGAACAGGTGCAGGACATCATTCGCCAGCACCTACCTACAGAAATGGCCATCGAAGCGCCTTTTTTTGGCAAAAACGTGCAGTCAATGCTCAAATTAGGCAGAGCACAAGGGGTAGCCATTGCCGCAGGAATGGTAAACCACCTCGTTATCACGGAGTATATGCCAAAAAAGATCAAGAGCGCCGTGACGGGCAACGGCAACGCTTCCAAAGAACAAGTGGCAGGAATGCTGGAGAACATCCTCCATACCAAGTTTTCTGAAAAATACTTCGATGCCACCGACGCACTTGCAACTGCCCTATGCCATTGGTATCAATCGAGTAGCCCGGGCCTGGCTGGCAAAAAATCCTATACGGGTTGGAAAGGGTTTTTGAAAGACAATCCCAAGAGGGGGAAGTGATATTGGGCGTTGGACAAAAGAAAAAGACCTCGGAGGTTTTGAAAACCTCCGAGGTCTTTTTCTTTTGTCCAACGCCTCAATTTCTCAGCCTGTTCTTCTCTGGTATTCCCTCATAGAAAAACCCGTAGCCGCGAAAAATGCCTCCGAACACACGATCTTGCGTCAGCATAAAATCCTCGTTGTCCACATCGGTGAAATAACGTGCCACGAAATTTTTTCCTTCACTATTCATTTCTACCTGCACGGGCCAAAACCGAACCTTTTTCTCCACACCATCGGTCTTTTTCATCGTCACGATGGCAAAAGGCACCAAGGCTTTTACAGAATCGCGCAGTGGATTTTGCGTTTCAAAGGCCTCCGCCACCATGCGCTCAAACTGAACCAGATAAGCCTCTGCCACTCCTTTTCGTCGAGGGCTGCGCATGGGTGAGGTGGTGCTGAAATAAGGCTTTACTTCATACGCCGCTTCACCTGTTTTTTCTAACTTGAACGACTCGGTCTTGCGTTGCGGATACTCTACTGATACCGACTGAATCTCCTCTGGCTTTTCCAGAAAAATGGCTTTGTCGCGCCATTCATCGTCGCCCATAAGAAAGCGCGACCGTACTTGCCCGATAAACCCTGGGATGTGTACCACATACGGTTGTTCCGAGCCGTCCATCATCAGCACGGTGCCTCGTTCGTCGTTGGTAACGCCCCCGATGTAAAAAGTTTTCAGTCGTTTTTCATCGCGGGCATAAATCTCGACTTTGATACCCGAGGCTGCCAATTCTTTGATCATTCCGGGCACAGCACCATTGGGCGGGATGTTGAGCACATTTACACTTGAAATGGTTTCAAGCAGCGATTCAATTGCAGATGGACGGGCAGGATATTTGCCATTGTAAAGCCATTGTTTTCCTTTTCGTTCAAGGGTAGCAGTGCCGCCCTTTCGATCTGCAATGAAGATTTTGCCAATCTCCTCAGTGTTTTTTACAGCAAAATCCATGTCCCATGAAACATGGGTGCCAGCCTGTTTTTTCTTGTTTGAAAGTGCGTACCAGACAGCGCCGCCCAATACAAGGAATAGCGCTACTAAGAGCAGTGTTCTGTTCATAAATTTTTGATTTTGTGTTCAGAAAAGTGTGGCACACCTAATAAACGTAGTTGGCTAGGTGTGCCACACTTTTTGTGACAATGCGTAAAAAGGGAGCACAGTAGAGGCGCATTGGCGTGGAAAGCGGGGGCAAAGTTGCAGCTTGGATTTGGCGCATTGGTGTGGTTGAACTGGATTTTTTTGCAAAAAAAAGCCGACCCCTGCATTACGCAAGGGCCGGCACATCAAAACAAAACGAAAAACCAACTTTTTATCTTAGAAGGCTATATAACGGCCTTTTCGGTCAATTGTTGCTGCGTGTCTTAAGGCGGACCGGGATCTCTTGGGAGTTTCCGCTTCTTACAACGTTGAGCGTCAGCGTTTCGCCCACCTTAGAACGCCCGATCAGTTCCATTAGTTCAGAGGAGGTTGTCACATTTTTGCCATTTGCTTTTGTCACTACATCGTTTTCTTCCACTCCTGCCTGCGCAGCCGAGCCTTCCGGGTCGAGGCTGGCAACCAAAACACCCTTTGTGTACGGAATGTCAAATTCTTGGGCTACATGGCTATCCATTGTAATAACATTTACGCCAAGATAAGCGCGGCGATACTCACCGTATTTCACCAAATCATCTGCAATGCGCTTCACCAGGTTGATTGGAATAGCAAAGGAGTAGCCTGCAAATACACCGTTAGGCGTAGCGATGGCCGAATTGATGCCTATCAGGTTGCCGTTTACATCCACCAAGGCCCCGCCAGAATTTCCAGGATTAACGGCAGCATCTGTTTGGATAAAAGATTCGATGGCCTTGCCGCCTTTAATGATATTAATGTCGCGGCCCTTGGCACTAATGATGCCGGCCGTAACGGTAGAAGTAAGGTCAAAAGGATTACCCACAGCAAGTACCCATTCTCCAACCCTGGCATCATCGGAGTCACCGAGTTCAAAAGGCGGCAAATCATTGGCATCAATTTTAATGACAGCCATATCGGTGTTTGGGTCGCGGCCCACCAGGCGAGCGCGGAATTCGCGGTTGTCGTATAGCGTCACTTCAAACTCGTCTGCAAATTCCACCACGTGGTTGTTGGTCAAAATATAGCCGTCTGAAGTATAGATTACGCCTGAGCCTGTACCGGAACGTGGCTGCTGTTCAAAGCCATAACTGTCTCCAAAAAAATACTGGAAAGGATTGGAATAGCGATTCTCACGCTGCCGTTGGATAGCAGACTCCTTGCTTTCTGTTGCTTTAATATGCACTACAGAGGGCATGGCCCGTTCAGCAGCTTTGGTGAAATCGAAAGGCACTGGGGCGCCGCCGTAATTCACTTGTTTAGAGTAAGTTTGCGTCTCCGGGATCTGGGGCAGTTGAGGGGTATCCAGCATTTTCACTGCGCCCATGGTGACAAGTCCGCCCGTAGCGCCTGCGAGTAGAGTTGACCACAATTTATTCATTGTTCTGTGTTTAAAATTTTGATGTAAAAACCTCGGTTAAACGAGAAGGATGCTTCTTTGCTGTCAGAAAGTTTTGATTTAACGGCACGTTAACCAGCCAATAGCCAGTTCTTGAAAATTGATTTTAAGAACGATTAAACGTACTCGCCTTACCATTGTTTTGAGCCAACGACAAACGTCCAAACCAGCTAGACAAACGCCTGTGACTGACCGCTATTTGCACAAAATTGATTTCATCGAACACCTGATCCGTCCCGAAAACGATCTGGAACGGAAGCTGGTGGTCATGCCCGAATTTCGCAAGGGGCTTCTCTGGGGCGAGCCGCGTTTTGGACACCCTGAAGGTAAAGTAGTGCTCCACGTACGCGAAGTGCTTGACAATATCGAAATCCTCCCAAATCTCTCGTCCGAAAATCGCGACCGCCTCCGCCTCATCGCAATCGTCCACGATACGTTCAAACACGCTGAAAGCCGCAGCCGGCCCCGCGACTGGACCAAACGCCACGGCTTGCTAGCCCGCCAGTTCCTGGAAGGATATACGAGCGATTCAGCTGTTTTGGATGTCATAGAAACCCACGACGACGCTTATTATAAATGGCTCGCCCAACGCCGCCGACCCTCCCCACACAGCCAACTGGACTCTCTGCTCTCCCGAGTGGGGCATTGCCTTCAACTTTACTACTTGTTTTTTAAGTGCGACACTCAGACAGGCGACAAAATACAGGCGCCGCTGCGCTGGTTCGAACAGGTGGCTGAAGGCATTGAAGTGGTTAAAATCAAACCTTTTTGGCCCTGGGAACGGATATGGCGTTGAATTAGAGCGTGTTCGGGATTTTGGTTCGCGGCGAAAGCGAGCAAATTTTGTTTCAATTAAGGCAAAATTTGCAGCCATAGTCCCGCGCTTGCGGGACGAAAATATTAACGAGAAGTGAGACAAAATTTGCCGCTTGCAGCCCGAATCCAAAATCCCGAACACGCTCTTGGAAATAGGAATGTGAAATCTCCGTTCTTTGCGGCATAAATTCAAATTTCTCCATGCAAAATAAGTCAAAGCGCCCCATACTGGCCTACGCCCTCATCGCTGTTCTGCTGCTTTTTGCGGTGATTTATGTCATTAAACCCTTTTTAGACAACAAGCCAACCCCGAAATCAAATCCTCAAGTAGAAAAGCCCAAACCCAATATTCCACAAATTGCGGTACCGGATTTCAATTCCGATTCGGCTTTTCTCTTTGTAAAAAAACAAGTGGATTTTGGCCCTCGTGTGCCCAATACGCCTGCCCACAAAAAATGCGGGGCATGGCTCGTCAAAGAATTCCAACGCTACGGCTTTACAGTCATTGAACAAAAAGTGCAGGCGCCCTACTACAAAGGCGGCACATTCAACGGGGTGAATATCATCGCCCAATACAAACCTGAGGCTCAGAAGCGGATATTAATTGCTGCACACTGGGACAGCCGGAACGAAGCGGACAAAGACACAAAAGATGTCAACAAAGCCATTGACGGCGCCGACGACGGCGCAAGCGGCGTGGGCATCCTGCTCGAACTTGCACGCACCCTTCACAACAACCCATTGGATCTTGGGGTGGATTTGATCTGTTTTGATTTGGAAGACAATGGCGACGACGACAATAATGCCCCCGAAACCTGGTGCCTTGGCTCACAACATTGGGCAAAAAACCTTCACCGCCCGGGTTATATGCCTTATTATGCCATCTTATTGGACCTTGTAGGTGCAAAAGGGGCACGTTTTTACAAGGAGGGTGTTTCGAGGCAAGTTGCACCCCAAACCGTAGATACGGTGTGGAATTTGGCTATATCGCTCGGGTTTGGCGAATATTTCGTGAATGAAAACGGCCCAGGCATCACAGACGACCACGTTTTCGTCATCCGTGAGGCAAGAATTCCAATGATTGACATCATCAGCATGCCCAAAGGCGGCGAACACCCCTTTGGCGACCACCACCATACCCATGCCGACAACATAAATATTATTGACAAAAACGTGCTAAAAGCCGTGGGCCAAACCATGACTGCGGTGCTGTATCAAACGCATAATGGAGTGTTGTAGATTGGTTATTTGGTTATAAGGGGATTTGGTTATTTGAGGTGGCGAAGCTTGGTATCCGAATTTTCTTGACCGCAGGAACGAATACCAAGCTTTGGCACCTCAAATAACCAAATCCCCACATAACCAAATAACCAATCAATGCCATTTATCCAGCGCCCGGTGTTCATACTTTTCCATAGCCAGGAGCAAGCCGGCGACGGTATCGGAGGCGATGCAAAGGCGGCGATTTTGCTCCTTTAGAAAGCCATTTTCCACCATATTATCGAGCATGTGAAGCAGCGGATCGTAATAACCGCGCAGGCTAAGCAGCCCAATGGGCCGCTCATATTGCCGGAGTTGTGCGAGGGTGAGCGCTTCAAAAAGCTCGTCCATGGAGCCAAAGCCGCCCGGCAGGGTGATGACCCCGTCAGTGTCGCGTATAAGCAGGTCGCGGCGTTCTGACATGGTATTTACCACGATCATGTCCTTCACCCCGGGATGGCCGAGCTCTAGGCCATTGAGTTGGTGGGTAATAATGCCGGTGATAGGGCCACCCTCCGCCAACACTGCGTCGGCGAGCACACCCATGAGTCCAACACTGCCGCCGCCAAAAACGACACGGATACCACGTTTGGCAAGGGTTTTGCCAAGTTCGGTGGTGGCTTCTGCGAACCAAGGGTGATTTCCTTTGTTTGCCCCACAATAGACTGCTATTGATTTCATACGAGAAAATGCGTTAATTTTGTGACGCAAACCTCGCATATTTTACTCAAACCGATTCCACACATGAACATTCTACGCTCCGCGATTTTCGCGATCGCGATTTTCAGCCTTTTTCCTGTAATAAAGCCAAATCGCCCGTTGATCCAGACCCCGTTTTCGAGGTACTCGTCAAAAACGATTATTTTGAAATTCAGGCAAAATATGCGATTTTCCTTTCCAATGATGATGGAGATGTAGTTGCCTTCCGCTGGCTTCCAAGCGAAGATACCGCCCATGTGCAAGTGCCCGGCAGCAACCCAAACGAGCGATTTGATTGCACGATATTAAAAGTAACCACGCTCGAAGCTCCTGGTTCAGGAATCAAGGATACGAGCCTGACACTTACCACCTACACCCAGCTGGGGAGTGGAGAACACATCAACCTTAGAGACCTTTTTTTCAAACAGGTAACGAAGCTGAGTTTCACACTTACGGGCTTTACAACGCTTGATTCGGTAGTCGTATCTGATGCACTCACCTTCTCCCGACCACATGCCAACAACAACTATTACGGTGAATATCTCGTGAACAACACAGGCAGTTTTTGGATGCGTGTACTGGTGAACGGCGAGCCTTTTTGGAGATTCTTGATCTTCAACGATGCGGGCGAAATCGTGGATGCCAGCACGATCAATGCGATGCAACTGCTTCACATTCTTGCTCCTCCGCTGAATTTGGGATTGCCTTTGTGACCACCTGGGATTACAAACTCGACGGAGTGATGGATACTTCGAGATTGAAATGTTTTCCGCTCAGCGATTATATCCGCGCGCCAGGCGGGGCCGTACCAGTGTACAATTCGCAAAAGGTTTTTGAACCCGTGAACAACGACCTTTTTGACCCCAACCGGCCTTACACAGACCTTTTTCGACTGCAAACCAATGGGCCTTCCGGCCTTGCTGACGGTTACACTTATATTAGTGACAACTTTTATCCAGCCGTGCCCTCCTCGCTGCCAGAGCCTACTTTCGACCTTACGGCTACCACTCTGGCCAACAATCGGGCGGTGGCGGTGACCTGCATTGGCAACTTCGACCTGCTGGCATTTTCGCGCAATCGAACCGGCACCCCTAATATCCAATGGGAGGTGATTACCCAACCGGCCAATGGCATTGTCCTGTACGTATTGCCTGACGTGCCAGAAGCCTTGGGTGATCGTTATCCTACTTTGAAAAATTACGATTTCAACACCCAGGTGCGTGCTCGTGCCGAAAAGTATGAACGACTAAACTATGATCAAATCGTGCGCCACCGTTTGTACAATGCCGACCCGCTTTGGCAGGCACGGGGAGGGTATTTGGGGCGAGAGGAGAGCTTTTAGTGTGAAATCTGATCCATCGCCCGTTCGCTAATCGCGGTAATGGACAGCGCCGGATTTACCCCCGGATTTGCCGAAATCATTGACCCATCGCAGACCAGCATATTTTCATAACCGAAAACGCGATTGTTCTGGTCAATCACGCCTTCTTCGGGTGTCGCGCCCATGACCGCGCCGCCGAGAATGTGCGCGGTTCCGGGAATGCCCATTAGAGGTGTAAGCCCAAACGCCACGGCTTTCCCTTTCAAAATTACCTCAAATCTGCGCGCCAATTCGATGGCGCGCGGAATGAAAGCGGTCGGCTTTTCTTTGCCAACCACGGCTGTGCGCATGCCCCCCCACCAGGAACGGGTAAAGGTTACCGTGCTGTCCAGCGTTTGCATAAAAAGCATGACAGAAGAACTTTTAGCCCAATCTTTTACCCGCAGATATTGCCAGTATTGGCGCGGATGACTGAGCACTTCCCAGAGCATTTTGAACAAACGTACAATGAGATTCGACCCGTCCACAAAAGGCAGAAACGTGAGCCGCCAGGCGCCGGAACCTGCACCGTAGCGGCACAGTTCAAGGTGACTGTGCTCGTCTGTGTGCAAAATCGCACCAATGGCAATGCCCTGGGATTGGTCGGAGGAGTTGTCCAATTGCGTTATTGCAATGAGGCTTTCGTTGTTGGTGCGCACTTCCTTTCCGACCATATTGGAGAGCCGCGGCAGGGATGTTTTTTTCAATTTCAGCAGTAAAGCGACAGTTCCAAGCACCCCGCCAGCGAAGACAATTCCCTTGGCATGGATCGTCTTTTTGGTTTTAAAGAATTTAGTAGCACTCTGGTATTCAACTACATATCCATCCGAACCGTCTGCTTGTCCTATGGGGCGCACATCGGTCACTTCCTGCTCGGCCAGGATTTCTGCCCCGAGTTGCTGCGCCAGGTAGAGGTAATTTTTGTCCAATGTATTTTTGGCATTGTGCCGGCATCCTGTCATGCAAGCACCGCAAAAAGTGCAGCCACTGCGCTCCGGGCCTTTGCCTCCGAAATAGGGGTCAGGTTGGGCTTTACCCGCCTCACCAAAGTAGACAGCTACATTTGTGGCATTGAGATGTTCTTTTTGTCCGATCTCTTCGGCGAGTTGTTCCAATGCGTGTTCTCCATCAAAAAAACGCGGATTTTTAGTCGCTCCCAGCATTTGCAGGGCACGTTCGTAATATGGGAGCAGTTCTTGTTGCAAATCCGCCAATTTGGCCCAGGAGCCGGAATGAAAAAACGCGGGTTTGGGCACTGGCAACGTATTGGCATAAACGAGCGATCCGCCGCCAACCCCTGTACCTGACACGATGCCCACATGCCGGAAGATCGTGATTTTCATGATGCCGTACCAACGCAGGGAGGGCAACCAAAGCCATTTGGAGAGGCTCCAGTTCGTTTTGGGAAAATCTTCAGTATGGTACCATTTCCCTTTTTCGATGACCAGCACTTTATAGCCTTTTTCTGAAAGCCGAAGCGCGCTGACGGAGCCGCCGAAGCCGCTTCCGATTATGATGTAGTCGTAATCCAACAATTGGAGGATTTTTTTGATGATTAATCTTCGGGCAACAAAAGTAGGACAGGTTTTTTATTAAACACATAGTGCAGAAGCACATATAATTTTGGTCTTAAAACTATGTTTGCCAAGTAGCTAAGTGGAACACATAATTGGTTTTATTAACCACAAAAGGCACATAAGGACACAAAGGTCAATAATCATTACTTTGTGTCCTTATGTGCCTTTTGTGTTTAAAATAACAATGTGGTTAAAACCCATATCTAAAAACTATGTGTACTATGTGGACTATGTGGTTTAAATCTCGAAACAAGCCGCCCGCAATAACTGCATGTACCTCAATCCTTTTTCCTGCGCAAACGCAATATTTCGCTCTGGAATCCCCTCCGGGTCTATATAATGATCCAGCGCTTTGGAAATGCTGTCTTCCCGCAATAGGTGTAGCATTGGATAAGGGGAACGATTGGTATAATTCGCCGGATCGTCCGCATCAGCACCTTCAAAGCAGTAATCGGGATGAAAACTGGCGATCTGATACACGCCTTCGTAGCCTTGCTCAATGGATAAGTTTTCAGCCAATTCCACCAAATCGAGATAGTCCTCAAAATCAGCAAAATGTTTGGGGAAAATGAGGAGGGTTGTTTCAATGTCCTCTGTCCGGTCGAGGAAGTTTAATTCATCAACAAGGGTCTCCAGGGCGCTTTCCAAGGTAGTCTCCTGCAATACCACGTATCGAATGCTCTTGCGAAGCACTGCTTTTGCCGCAAATGGGCAAAAGTTGCATCCAATGACCACGGAATTTATCCACTGGGTAGTTTGCGCAATAACGGCTGAATCAGTCAATTTTTGTTGGTTTTAAACATGCTCTAATACTTGATTATTTTAAGCACTTTTATTTTTCCAGTATTGGAATTGGCAAGCGCCAACAAATACATTCCAGCAGGTAATTGGCCAAGGTCAATACTCATATTAGTACCTGATACAGGGATGCTTTGCTGGTATGATTTATCAACAGAGAATAAGGTGATATTATAATCAGCAGTCGCTCCATCTACATGAATAAAATCCTGTGTCAGGCGTGGATATACATTGATTTTTGACGCTGGTTCATTGGTGGATGAAACTGGGTTCACCTGCACCTTGAATTCGTCAACTGCCAAGCCACCGTTTGCATCCAATGCCATCACGTAAATTGAAGTAGTACCTATGGCACCTCCTGATAACAAGAGTTGTTGGGAGGTAATATCGGCTGATATAAAAGCCGGATCCTCGCTTGTCACAAAAAGCAGCAAAGAATCGCCTTCCGGGTCTTCGAACACATCAGCCAGGTTGATAGTGTGTGTTCCAAAATTTTCAATTAGTTCCAAATCAGCTATGCCATTTACTAAAATCGGAGCGCCGTTCGACGCAGTCCTTTTGGGTTTCCAATAATAATGTCCCAAATATTTAAATCCCAAAGCATGGATATCACATTCGGTTTCGACAAGTACCAATTGAAATTTTTCGCCAGGAGTCGGGCTATCAATACCAAGACTAAAACATTCATCAGTTGTATTGGGTGACAGCGACCAGTCATCACCAGCATCATTCTGCCAATTAAACTGACCAGCTGTTTTCAGGATGTTTCCCGTATGTTGTAAATTCAGATTGGGCACCCTTTCAAAATCACCCAAAACGATTTCTATCGGCGCCGTTTCGCGAATGAGCTTAGATCTTTTTTTATAGGATTCTGTATTGAATTTCAATGAAATTGCACCTGGGACGTAATCACCTTCGACGGTTCGGTAAAGTTCAATAAAGAAATCCTCGCCGGGATAAGGGCAGTCATTCCCGGTTTCCAGCCTGCCTTCCACAAAATCAGGGGTGACTTTCCATTGAACATTTGCGTTGTTTTTCCAGAAATATTCGCCATTTTCTTCGATGATATTCCCTTCGTGCCAGGGATTTTGGATGACGTCCAGCGAATAAGGGCCCGTCAATTCATCCATCGAAAATGTACTGTATTGTGCTGCCAAATCATCTTGTACCCTGGTAATCAATTTCGTAGCTAAGGGAGTACAATTAACCTGTAACCTTTTATGCAAGGTCTCTGAATAATAATCCGATTCAAACTGACCTTCAAAGTCGGAGGCCCAAAAGTTAATGTCAAACCAATCATGGCCATTTACTTCCAAAGCCAATTCAGGATAAATACGATATAGATGGTGGAAAAACTCGTGTTGAAGCCATTGCGGCAGGTATATCCGCCGTTCGATATCACTATATAGGCCATTGCCAAGGTGCGCAGGCTTGCGAACGACCCATTTATCATCAATAATAAATACCGGGCCACCCTTATAATCGGCCCCCATACCGCCAGTGATGAAAGCCTCATCGTCGAAAGTCGGGAATTCTGGCACATGCGATGGGTATAGAATCCACCACCAATCGGTACTATCCTTTGCTTCTTCCGTCATTGCATCCCAAACTGGCTGAATGCCACTATATGCCAAATGGGGCAGCGTGGTAGTTACGGCCACTGGCAGACAAAGCGCATCCAGTTCAACAAATTCGAGCTCTACCGCCAAGGCTCCCTTGGTGATGGCTGTGACATATCTGGAAAATAAATCAAACGACTGTCTGACAATGCGATAATCGTTTTCTTTTAATGCGGGGTCCATTTCGTGTGTCACAAAAGGGCCGGTTCCGTTCTGCAATTCCGCCTCTGTAGTTGGCTGAATGCCTTCAGAACAACCCACCAAAACGATTTTCATTTTAGCCTTTTTGGCTGGAACGTTCGGGACGCCATTAAGCCCATGGTCAATGATATCCTCCATCATCCGCAGGCCATAATAGGCGTGAGGGGTGCCTAAATTTGCGCCATTGGGGTCGTTGAATACATTCCACCAAATATTGCTGCCTCTTGGGTAGGTGTTGAACAGGTTGTCAAGCATTGTTTTTGCCTGGGCATAGTTTCCTGCTTGCAGGGCATTGTCGGCTTCAATAAAAGTGGTAACAGCAGCTACAGAGTGCGTGCTAAATGCACTTTGACCTCCATAGCAGTTAAAGAAATCCTCCAGCGTTGTGGCGTCACAAAGCACATTTTGGGCAGGGGGCAGCGGACTGTAATAAAAAAGCCAAAGACCTTGAAAGAGGAATACTCGATAAATATTTCTGATATTCATGAAACTGAAGGTTCAAGATTAAATGTTATTGAGTTATTTTTACCTGAAATCAGGTCAAATAGCATGATTTGGTCTGCTTCTATTTTTCATCTTCACATTTAGGGTATTCACGCCACGTATAGCTTTTTTGCACTATTTTCCAGGCACCCTCATATTTTAGCAGTAAAAAATAATCTGTAAAAATTCTCCAATTAGGCACCACTATTTCTGCTTTTGCGATAGCAGCATCTTTTTCATAATCAATAGAGATTATACGCCCCATTCTACTGTTTTTTTCGCCCACCTTAATATTGGAAATATATTGTTCTCCAGATCGTATCCAAAGACTATCCTTTGTTACCGTGTACAGATTAAAACTAGGGTGAAACGCTCTCCTTAATTTCTCAGGTTCGCCATTTGCGGTTCCATCAATATAATCCATGAGGGTTTCGGTTATTTGTTCAAAATCTGATTTTTCAGTCAGATTTTGGGCATTGCTATTTAGGCCTGCCAAAAGGAGTAGTGCAATCATTGTGTTTTGTATTTCTTTCATTTTTATAATGTTACAAGGAGCCGTTATCCCCTGCCATCCTGCTACGTTTAGCGGGCGGTTGGCAGAGCACTGAATCGAATTTGAGCGATATGAGCCTTCCCGTCGCGTGAGCATAGATCTTGCCCAAACGAAACGGCGGGCGTAAATTGCGGGGCGAATTATTTCACAGACTGCGTTTGGCTTTCCCGAATAATGTGCGACGCCAGTGCAAGCATATGTCAGAACCTAATTAATCCTCAGCAATTTATTGCTTATAACAGCTCCCTTGAATTGAACCTTGCAAGTGTACATACCGGCCGGAAACTTGCCTGCATTCCAAATGGTTTCATGTTCCCCGCTTTCCAGGTAATCATGGAGCAGCGTTGCGCAATGCACCCCGGATGCATCATAAATATCGATGCTGACTAAACCCCTGTCTGGTACCTGGTATTTGATAGTAGTCTCCGACTGGAACGGATTGGGAAAATTTCGGGCCAGGATTTTGCTTTCCGAATTTTCAGAGACAGCAGAAATTGGGTTGCTCAGGATACTGGTGGCCCATGAATTTCCTACTCGTATGCCGTCAACTTTAATGTCGCAGCCTTGCAATCCATTTTGTGCATAATTATTATTCAGATAGACGGAAGCCTGGCCCGTATAATCGTCGCCTGATGTGGTTCCCGCGGTTGGTAAAGCGGGTTCTTGAGTGGGCACTCCGCTCTCAAAGACATAAGGGCTTGAAGAATCGTTGCTCATTCCAGCTATGATCGAATATTTGAGCACAACCAAATAGGTCTTGCCGACGTCGAAAACTGAATTTGAATAAGCCGGAGGATTCTGCTTTCGAACGCCAAGGTTAAAGGTCGTAGCAGTAAGCCTTTTGATATGTAATGCCGTATTAAGGTTGGTGCCTCCCGTATTGGGATTGAATGAAATAAAAAATCCTTCGGTCACCGAGGAAGGAAGGGCATCTACCCTGACCATAAAGGACAGATAAGCGGCGCCGGAAACAATTGGATCGCTAAAATTAGTATAAACAATATCGCCGTTTCCTGCATTGGCGATCTGGCAACTATTGCCCAGCGCGCTTCCCGAATAACCTGTATAAACGAGCCCCGGAGCGACCACTTTTATATTGAACGCCGTGTTGAGACCGCTTCGATACCAATTGCCCAATCCTTCAAGGCTGTCGGCGGGCGCATAGATAAAATCATCCGTGACCACATTTTGAGATTTAATCTCAGAAAATATGCACGCAGACAAACATATTACAATGTATAAAATTCTTATTGTTAACATTTTGAAAGATTTGAATGATAAAAAATGCGTGTACGGAAAGCAAAAATTTTTATTATGAAGGCAAAGGAAAGAATAAATGGTTTAATGTGCAAACAAGAGCAGTCGCCGCTTGCGACAAGGGTTCATCTTTTGTTTTCACATAAGTTATGGTTAAAAAAGAACGACCTCGTTTCCTGCTGGGCTATACCCAATATTACTGTATATCAGCCATCGAAATACAGCATGATTATCAAATAGTGACAGCATACATATCTAATCAGTACCTATAATTGGTGCGAACCGTTAACGTGACTGCCAAACCGCTGCGATTAGCGGGCGGTTGATAGCCAGGCAGAGTTAGTAACAGTTTTTCTGTCCGGTAGTCCACCAAGAAAAGAACTGTCTATTCCGTAAAATCAGTAAATGATTTTCCGTCATAGCGACATAAGCCAGTATTTCTCGTGCCAAACCAAATGTTTCCATCTCTGTCTTCTACTATGCAAAAAACACAATTGTGGCTCAAGCCATCTTTTGTTGTCAAAAGTTTCAAAGACTTACCGTCATAACGCCAAACTCCGCCATCTCCGCCGTTTTTCATATTCTCGCTATTATGACCGAACCAAAGGTTTTCAGATTTATCTTCTAACATAGTAATAAGCGTATCATTTTTAATCCCTATTTTATCAGTGAGATTGGTGAACGCACTTCCATCGTACGAATAGACACCATGAAATGTGCTGAGGAATAATAAATTTCCATTTTTCCTTCTAATAATTGAACGAAAGGAGTTAATACTGTCAGGTTTAAAATTAGTCAGGTATTTGCCGTCGTAACAGCAAATGCCTTCACCTTGAGAATAGCCTGACACGAACCAAATATTTCCATTTTTATCTTCCACCATACTTGTTACCTCTTTTAAATGTAGGTTGTTATTATTGATTAGATTATCGTTGTCCAAAAAATGCGTAAAAACTGGTGTATCATGATCCATGCCAGTCAAAGGATTATAGATATAGACACCATTATTTGTACCAAACCATATTTTTCCAGTTTTATCTTGCAACATGCTCCAAACAAAATTATCAGCAACTACATAAGTATACGGTATTTTTTTTTGCGTGGAATTGCTGATCGTATTTGCAGCAATTAAAAAGGACTCAAAATTATTTTTTTCTGGTTGTTTACCTGACGGTGTATACCTCATGAGACCATTTCTTGTGCCAAACCAGATTATTCCATTTTTATCTTCTAAGCAACAAAGAATATCATTATGACATAAGCCATCATTACGGGTAAAATTGGTAAAGGATTTACCATCATAATAATAGATACCATCACCCGCACTGCCGAACCACATGTTTCCTGTCTTGTCCTTCAGCCCACATTGAACAAAAAAAAAATCATCTGGATATTGTGGAAAGAAATGGTTCTTTAGAATTTTTTGTTGCCGCTTATCATTGTTTTTGATTCGCTAAGGCTGTCCTGTGGAAGATTTGTACTCACTTGTCCATTGCAGGAAGCGAACGGAAGCGTCAAGCTGAGAAAAACCGTTTGGATAAAGCGTTGTCGTGTCAATTTATTAGTTTTTAAATTGGTGCTAACTGGACCACTGCTGACGTGCAGACGTTAGGTGGCATGAGAAGGTAAGTGGTTTGATAACGTGTAGTTTTTATTTATTATCTTCCCATTCTAATTTTTTTCCTCAATACTGAAAATTTTGAAAACTTGGTAAGCAAATTCAGAAAACCGCTTGATTAAACATGTAATTATCATAATCCAGTTGAATTGATAATAAGTCAGTGGACTCATCTTCTTGAATTAAATAATAATTTGAAGATTTCGGTGTGATGCTGTGTTTGTTTAGTCAATCTAGATTCAATTAATGATTCCTTATGCGTTGTGAATGTCTTACTTCTGATAAAACTGTCCATGCTTCGCTGAATTTGATATTTAGGTTGTTCTTCAACGTGAATTTTTTAAAAGTCTCGCCACCTGCTTTTTGAGTATTTTAAAAGATTGCCTCCACCTGGCATTTTTCCCTATTTTGATGGCAGTTGATTTTTGAGGAGCAAAGAAATGGTGTATTCTCTGATTGCATCATCACAGCCTATTCTAATGAAGAGACAATCCTTTTGAACCTTTCAAGTGCTTCAAAAGATTGAGCATATAAAAGACAAAGTTGTTTGAATATATTTTCTCATTTCTAATTCGTAATTGCTTTTTTGTTTTCAGTAACAATTCCAGTGTGAAAGTTTACTTCCAACTTTATCAGTTTGATCCAATCCAATCATATGGCTAACGATCCAAAGTTGATTGCGCTTCATTAGTATGGATTTTTTATCTTTTTGAAATACATCATTAATACGGCCACTTATGTGTCAATAAAAAGTTTTTCAAAGAAGTGATTTAGTGCTTTTATATGAATTTGTCATTTCATTAGATTACATACAACGTTTGCTTCCTGCCAAACAGCCGCGCTTAGCGGGCGGTTGACAGGAAGCAGTGGTTATCTGGCGTTTATATTTTATTATGTGTCTAAATTATCCCATTCATCTCCAGTCACCCACCTTAATGCCGATAGCTTTCCATTTATCATCCCCCATTCAAAGTCATCAAAGATAAGATTCTCCTTGCCATATCTTTCTTCAACTTTTTTGGCGGAACTAAGAGCACCTTCCCAAATATCTTTCACGATTGTTTTGTTTGAAGTCTTTATGTTGAAGTCTTTTTTATCTATTATTTTGATTTTCCCTTTTTCGATCAAATGTTCTCGAACTTTATGTCTGTTGTACCAGACTTTTTGCTCAAGTTCTTGTTCAACTTCAATTATTTCTGAAAACCCTCTAAGTTCAAAATCCCATTCGTTTTCAAATTCTATTTCTTTTACTAATTCTGGGTTAATTGAGTTTAATGCCTCTGGAAGATTTATGTAATATTGGGATTTTGGAGAATCAAAATATCCACGAAATCTTCATGTGGAAGTTTTTGGTTACCATTTTTACACTGAAATCATTTACGTTATGAGTTATGAAAATGAGATTGAATTCTTGTTCAATGTTTTTCTCATCTTATAATCATAGAATGATTCAATAATAATTGCATCCCCAATACTGTTTTTTGATAAATGAATGGGCTTTTATCAATGGCTCTTTAGGTTGCTCTTAGTTTGATTTCATCTGTAATATTTATTATTTCAGATTTCCCCATCATTTCTTCAATTCGTTGAATTGAATTGATAGCATTTTCTCCTAAAGTCGGAATTTTCTTGTCAATATTGTCAAGTTGTGACAAAATGCTATCCTTTAAACTTTGATCACCATGAGCAACAACCATTTCTTTTGACTTTTTTTTAAATGGCTTGATAGGCTTTACCAGCGTCTTCGATTATTCTTTCTTTGTTTCTTTCAAATTCAGTTACCATAATTTCAGGTAAGAGTAATTTTATTTCTTCTCTTCAATAAATTCAGTTAGCAAATCTAAAACCTTTTCTCCTTTGGCTGTTTTTGTAATGTCCAACCAGACACATGTATCAATTGTAAATTTAACCATATTGGTTTGTTTTAATGCCATATAACGTGAGCGTGACTGTCAAACCGCTGCGTTTAGCGGGCGGTTGACAGCCACGCAGAGATGGCGGCTATTTTATCTGAATAACTGTTCTACTCTTTCGGCAAAGTCAAAATCATTCTCAGTTATACCTCCAACTCCATGGGTGTTCAATTTAATAGTGATTTTATTGTTAACGCCTGACCAATCAGGATGATGAGCAATAACTTCGAAATCAAAGCGACTCGTCCCATGAATCCAAACGCTTCACTAAAATCTTTAAAAACAAAGTTTTAACAATAAAATTGTCCTCATGCTTCCACCCATTAAGTGAGTTTAATTTAACAGCAATTCTGATTTAGTATAACTCTTCATTCTAAAATTTTTTAGAAGTTCTAAAAAGTGAAACTCTGATTTTGTTTGTTTCTCTTTCCGCATTTTCCCAGGCCATTCTATCTTGCCTTTTTCTTTTGGATACTATTAAATCTACTGGTTAATAAAATTAATTCTTCTGTAATATTTTTTCTCTATTTAATGCGGAATATTCGGTTAGCGTTCAAATGCTTGCTCAATTTCATCTTTTGCTATCAACTGCATTATCCTTTCCAAGAATTCTGCTATTTTCTTTTCTCTTCTATTTGTTGTATGTACGTTTTCCGAAGATAAAACATACTTTTCATATACTCTTTCCATGTACCTTGCAAGCATAATGTCTTTGTAACTTATTATATGCTTTATGTCCCAAGTGGTGAGCCATACTCGCAAAGTAGTCCATGTATTTTCCCAACGAGGATGGTGTGGGAAAATATTACATCCAATTGCAACTTCTGTCATAAATTCAAGCACTTTATCAAAATCCTCGAAAATATACTCTCTATATAATTCAATTCTTAAAATAAAAGGGTTTTCCGGCAATGGCGAACTTATTATTTTCCATTCCGTCAATTCTTCTTCAAGAATACGAGTTAGTTTATCCCCGCTTAATTCATCGGGGCCGATAGGAAATTTTTGTGGGAAAATCACTTTTGTTCTTTTTGCATTATATGTTTTCAGTTTTATTGTTGTCGCCATCTACTGACTTAGTCGTCCATTGCGGGTATGCAGCCAATGTAAAATGCCCCCTGAACACTCGCGCAAATGCACGAAGCGGACAGGGGGCACATATCTTTTGAGCATTTGGGCTGGCGGGCATATTGTTTCATTTTGACGTAGGCAGAGCAAATGTATAGGCCCAATTCTAATCTACCAACCCTGTTACCAAATTAATTTTCGCATCCACCCTAAATATTCAAACTATCAAGCGGGCTTTTGATTTTTCCCCAAGCTTTCTTGGTGATATGGGTATAAATCTCTGTCGTTTTGCTGCTTTCATGCCCCAAGAGGTCTTGTATGTAACGCAAATCCACCCCTTTTTCGAGCAGGTGGGTGGCAAAGGAATGCCGAAGCGTGTGAACAGTCGCCAAAGGATTGATCTTGTAATGCTCTTTCTTTCATCCACCAATCCCCCCCCTTCATATAAATTTTTCAGCCCGCTAACGTCCAACAGCGTACTCTTGCGCCCGGATAAAAACTGCTGAAAGCAGGCTAACTGTAACAGTATCAATATGCAACAACTGTCCAAAACCATGGTCATACTGGCCATTTTGCCCCTTCTGGTTTTAACCACGGCAGGCACCGCTCAAGCACAAGACACCTGGTCGCTCGAACGCTGCATCCAGTATGCAAAAGACAACAACATCACTGTGAAACAAGCGCAAGCGAATGTGCGCACCGCCATGCTGTCAGAGCGACAAGCCAAGGCAAACCGCCTGCCCAATGTGAGCGCCAGCGCCAGCGTGGGGGAGCAGTTTGGGCGTACCATTGACCCAACCACCAACCAGTTTAGCACAGTAGCCACGAGCTTCAACAGCCTCGGACTGAATGCAGGTATCACCCTTTTTAGCGGGGGCTCGATCAACCACAGCATCAAACAGGCCGGCTGGGATCTCAAGGCAGCCCATGCAGATGCCGAACAACTGGAAAACAACCTCGGCCTGCAAATCGCCTCGGCTTACCTGAGTATCCTGCTTGGCGAGGAACAAACGGAAAACGCGCAAAAGCGTATCTCCCAAACGCAGGAACAACTCAATGTGACCACGAAGCTTATTGAGGCGGGCACGCTTCCTATGGCCGACAAGTACAATATCCTGGCACAGCTCGCCCAGGGCGAACAAGCAGCGGTGCAGGCTCGGAACAGTGTCGAACTTTCTTATTTGACGCTCAAACAACTCCTGCAACTCGAACCCGATTTCGATCTTCAAATCGAGCGCCCGGAGGTGCCCATTCCTGCTGATGCCAATCCGGATGCGTTAACGCTTTCTCCGGTGTATCAAACCGCCATGGGAACCCAGCCAAATATCCGTTCGGCGGATTTTAGGGTGAAAAGCGCTCAGACAGGCATCGCTATTGCTAAATCTGGCTATTATCCTACCATTTCAGCTTATGCCAATTTGAGCAGCAGTTACTCTTCGCAAGCGCGGAATTTCAACGATCCTATTATGGGTGATCCGGTGTTGGGAGATCCAATTATTGTTAACTGGAATGGTATGGATATCCCCGTCAGTTTTTATGACACCCCGATTTCTTTTCCAAAAACGTCCTATTTTGATCAAATAGACCAGAACTTTGGTCAGGGCATTGGCGCCAGCATCCAAATCCCGATTTACCAGAATGGCCGCACCCGCCTCAATGTGGAGCGTGCCCGTTTGGGGGTGCTAACGGCTCAGATGCAGCAAATACAGACCCAGCAAACGCTTAAAAACGACATTCAAACATCCATTGCCAACGCACGTGCCGCCCGCTTGACGCTCGATGCCGCACAAAAAACATTTGATGCCACGGACATTGCCTACCAAAACACGGTAAACGCCATGCGCTCGGCACCATCAATACGCTCGATCTAACAACGGCCCGCAACAACCGGGATATAGCCGAAACGGACCTGACGGTGGCGAAGTATGACTATGTTTTCAAATTGAAAATTCTTGATTTCTATTTGGGTAAGCCTTTGAACATGAATTGATTCGCTCTGGAGGTTCGGGGTGCTCTCAAGTCGCACCCCAATAATGGTTTGGAGTCACCAACGAAGAAAAGTGCCAAAATTGATAGGCAAAAACGGAAGACCTTCGTTTCGTCTAGAGGTCTTCGGGGTGCGACTTGGTCGCACCCCGAATATGTTTGGTCCCTCAACGAAGAATAACTCCATAATTGATAGGCAAAAAAAACGGGCGACCTTCTAATGAGGGTCGCCCCGTTTGTATATTTCAAGTGTCTAATAATCAATCTTCTATGTCATCGTCATCGTCCACGAACTTGGAGGCGGTGGCGGGCTTAGCAGCTATGCCAGGGCAATTTTCTCCTTGATTCAATTCTATTTCGTCTGCTTGTCTGGATTGTCGAGCAGGAATTGTTTCGCTGCGTCACGTCCCTGGGCAATTTTAGCGCCGTTGTAGCTGTACCAGGCGCCACTTTTCTGGATGATATCATATTCGAGCCGAGGTCAATGATCTCGCCGACTTTGGAAATTCCTTGACCAAAAACAATGTCGAACTGCGCCACGGAAAGGTGGAGCGAGTTTGTTTTTCACCACTTTACTTTTACCTGGTTGCCCACCAGGTTGCCGTCTTTGTCTTTGATGGCAGCACCGCTTTTGCGGATGTCGAGGCGCACGGAGGCATAAAATTTCAAGGCGTTACCACCTGGTGTGGTTTCGGGATTACCGAACATGACACCGATTTTTTCGCGCAACTGGTTGATAAAAATGCAGCAGCAGCCGGTCCGACCGATGTTGCCGGTGAGTTTGCGCATGGCCTGGCTCATCAGGCGGGCCTGGAGACCCATTTTGGAGTCGCCCATTTCGCCTTCGATTTCTGAGCGTGGCACAAGAGCGGCCACGGAGTCAATCACAAGGATGTCTACCGCGCCGGAACGGATGAGGTTCTCTGCGATTTCGAGGGCTTGTTCGCCGTTGTCGGGCTGGCTGAAGAGGAGGTTGTTCACATCCACACCGAGGGCTTCGGCATAAAAGCGGTCGAACGCGTGCTCAGCGTCAATGATGGCCGCAATGCCGCCTTTTTTCTGACATTCCGCGATGGCGTGGATGGCCAGGGTGGTTTTACCCGAAGATTCAGGACCGTAGATTTCGATGATACGGCCTTTTGGAAGACCGTTGCAACCAAGGGCGATGTCGAGGCCCAGGGAACCCGTAGAAATGGACTCTACTTCGACTGCTTGTTTATCGCCAAGGCGCATGATGGTGCCGCGTCCATAGGTTTTGTCGAGGCGATCAATCGTGGATTGAAGGGTTTTAAGGCGTTCTGTTTTGTCGTCTGCCATGCTGTTGCTTAGTTTATGGATGGTAGGATTTGGTGAATCTGGGGCGGTTTTTTGTTTGATTTTCAAGGACTTAAATTTTTTATTTTTATAGAACAAGTACCTCGTTCAGGTGATTGGCGCCGCAAAAATAAACAAAATGTTTTGTCAAAACATTTGAGGGAAATTTTTGAAAAAAAGTTTAAATTTTTTTTTTTTGTAGGGGACTGAAGTTCCAGCCTATCAATGTAACAGGCGCATTCTGATGCAGTAGTGTCATTCTGAGGCGTAGCGAAGAACCCGAGGGTCCGACGGAAACCTTGCACGCAGGATATCGCTTCGCTAATACGAAGGAACCTGTCCTGGATAGGTGCTTAACGAGACTCGACGGCAGGTTTAATATCAATCTTTACGAAGTTACAGGAAAAAATTTGAAAATCAAGGTTCCGCTTTGCCACCATAGTCAAAATCGTCGCAATCGCCACCGTTTCCCCCGTTTCATCATATACATCCACCAACCATTTGACAATGCCGCGTGGAATAGCCGCCACGCCTTCTTTTAAGGGGTCGAATTCTTGCTCGATTTTTTCTTTTACGGTCAACTTTACCCCGATGGTCATGCCTGGATAAACAGGTTTGGTGAACCGGCATTCGTCCAATCCGTAATTGAGCAGTACAGGGCCTTTTTGGCGTCCACAAATAGACCGGCGGCTTTCGAAAGGACAAAATAACCGTGCGCTACACGGCCTGTGAACGGCGTGCCTTCTAAGGCGGTCGCGTCCATGTGTGCGTAAAAATTGTCGCCGCTCACGTTGGCGAAATTGTGGATATCGGTTTCCGAAACGGTGTGCTTGGCAGTCAGGAGTGTTTCTCCGACAAACAAATCCTCGAAGTGTTTTTTGAAGGGGTGAACGGGCGTTTCTGTTTGTTGTCCACCGGTTTGAACTGGTTGGTCACCGCGGTAATATCCGTCGGATGCCCCTGATGGCTGTGCGCTGCATAGTGCAGAACGCGCATCCCGCCCATCTCTTCTCCCCCACCCGCGCGACCAGGGCCGCCATGCACGAGGGTTGCCAATGGCGAACCATGCCCGGTGCTTTCTTTGGCCGAACTGCGGTTTAGGATGTGAATGCGCCCATGGAACGCCCCGGCTTCAGCAGTATTCGCGCATGATTTTGGGGTCGTGGCTACAGATGGTGCTGACAAGCGAGCCTTTGCCCATATTGGCCAATTCGATGGCATTTTCAAGAGAAGAGTACGGCATCAACGTCGAAATGGGGCCAAAACACTCAGTTTCGTGGCTGAGTGTTTTGGAAAACGGGTTGTCGTTCAACAACAAAATCGGCGGCATAAAAGCGCCTTTTTCGCGGGAAGCGCCCACTGTCTCAAACTGTTCCAGATCGCCAAAAACAATGGGCGTTTCCTGAATCAACATATCCAGATGCTCGCGTACCCGCGCCATTTGACCTCGATTGATTAAAGCGCCCATGCGAACGCCTTCCGCCGATGGATCGCCAATGACGGTTTTGGCCAATTCTTTGAAAGGGCGTCCTTAACTTCATTCAGCATAATTTCCAGGCACTAGGATGCGCCGGATGGCGGTACATTTTTGCCCGGCTTTGGTGACCATTTCGCGCCGACATTCTTTGATAAAAATATCAAATTCCGGGGGTTCCCGGCATTGCGTCTTCGCCTAAAATGGCGGCGTTCAAAGAATCTGCCTCGACGGTAAAAGGCACGGAGTTTTGCAAAATGGCGGGCGTGGTGCGGAGTTTTCGTCCGGTTTCGGCAGAGCCGGTAAAAGTGACTACGTCCTGGCTGTCCACGAAATTCAGGATGCCGCGTCCGGTGCCGACCACGAGTTGCAGGGCGCCTTCGGGTAAAATTTTTGATTCAATGATGTCGCGGAAAATGGCTTCTGTGAGGAACGAGGTCTGCTCCGAGGGTTTCACCACGGCAGGTACACCAGCCATGAGGTTACAGGCCACTTTTTCCAACATTCCCCAGATTGGGAAATTGAAGGCGTTGATGTGTACGGCCACGCCGCGTTTGGGCGTCAAAATATGGTGCCCAACGAAGGTGTTTTCTTTGGAAAGCCGAATGGTTTCACCTTCCACATGGTAGGTTTCATTGGGGAATCGGCGCCGGAGACTGGCATTGGCGAATAGGTTGCCGATGCCGCCTTCGATGTCCACCCAGGAATCGGCGCGGGTGGCCCCGGTCATGTGC